>NZ_MOAD01000001.1:1627788-1649631 GCF_001931655.1 Acidithiobacillus albertensis
CCCTCCCCCTCCTGCACAAAAAGAGGGATTTTTGAGCCGCTTTTGGGGATACCCACTGATCATTTTGATCTTGCTGATCATCATTGTAATTTTGTTTATTTGGGCCATCACCGCCAATCAGCCCGATAATACCCACGTAACAGTTGCCGCCAAACCCGCGCAAAAAGTCCTGCATGTCACCAGTGCCCCCAGCATTGCGGCCATCACCCAAAACAGCAAACCGTTGACCGCCGATCAGACCAGGTTGCTCATGCAGGCACGCGGAGCTTTCTGGCATCACGACTATGCCGGTGCTATTGCGGATTATCATCATTTGATTCAGGAAGCGCCTGACTCCCCTGCTGCCTATGGCGAAATGGGTAATGTGTTGTACATGACCGGTCACTATCACCAGGCGGGCAACGCTTATGGCCAGGCAGCCATGCAACTGATTCATGCCGGACGTTATGCCGATGGTGCCGCGCTGATTCCTATTCTTGGACGTCTGGATCCTGCGGAAGCACAAAAAGTGCAGGAGGCGCTGTCCCATTCACCCGAAGCCGAAACCGGGATGCCACCGGCCTGATGGTAAGCTGCACAAAACCCACCCGATGGACAGTAACACTGCTATCTGTCGGGTTTACAGTCTGCATGGCGGCTGCACAAGCCGGGGTTACATCCGCTTTGTCGCGTCCAAAATCCGGATGGAACCATCACTACATTCAGCAGCTGATGCAGGCACGCCAAGCCTACTGGCAAGGCAACCCATTGCGCGCCATTCAGGAATATGCGCAATTAATTCATCATGCCCCCCAGCGGTATCTGGCAGATCTCTATGGAGAACAGGGCAACGTTTATTACCGGATAGGCGCATTTTACGCGGCGGGAAATGATTACATTCATAGTGTTAGAAATCTGATCCGGGAGAAAAACTTGCGTGGTGCCCGCACACTGATTCCCATCGTCGCACAAATCAATCCAAATGCAGCCTATCAGCTGACGATCCAATTAAATCATCAGGAGACAAACCATCATGGCGGAACAACCGACTACGCAAACACACTCGCAGTCTCAGCATCATATCGCCGGCCTTTCTGACCGCCAACTCAGACTGATCGTCTACGCGGCCCTCGTCGCATTTCTGGTCCTCGCCGCTTATGAGTTTTATCTGGCCGTGGAAATGTCTCATGACCTTCATGAAATGACCAAACAGTTCCAGAAAATGAGTCCCAACATTCAACGCAACATGAACAGCATGTCACAAAACATGGCAGAGATGACCCATTCGACCAACTACATGGCCCGGGCCACCGGACAAATGCAGGCTGAATTCTGGAGCCTGAACCGTAACATCACCCCACCCTTTTCTTTTCTGAGTGGCATGTTGCCCTTCAATCACAATGATCCGGACTATGGGCCCAAAGCCCCTCTACCCCCTCCCCGCCAAGAAGCCTATGATGGAGTTCCACCGGGATATAATCCGCAATATCAAAGTGGCTATCCGTATCAGGGGAATGCTTATGGCAACCACTGAGGCTGATGTCGAGGTGCTGGCCAAGGAGAAAAAAATGGCATCGCTGAGCACTGAACTGGAAACCCTCTGCGAGGTTTTGCCAGAATTACTGGATTCCATGGACGCCGGCATTCTGCTGACCGACATTCAGGGAAAAATTGAATTCTGCAACGCCGCCGCCAAAATCCTGTTGAACACGCATCCACTGGAGCACCTGCGCAGCATACCTGGAGGTAGCGTCCAGAAAGAACTGGTGCGAGCGGCCATTGCTGCCGGTCAGGAAGATGCGGTGAGTCGCCCGCAAACCGGCTGCGTCCGCTGGGATCATCTGCTTCCCGTTGCCGAAGGCGAGCACAAGGTCCTGCAGATCAGAACCCGACTGGTAGAGCGCAAACAACATAAACGCCGCATTTTTTTCATCGAAGATGTCTCCGAATTGCGTCATGCCGAGCGGATTCTCGGTGGCACCCGCAGTGTGGGTTTTATTACGGATGATCCGCACATGCGCGATGCCCTCGAATTGATTGAGCAGGTCGCGGCCACCGATGCCAGCGTCATTTTTCAAGGCGAATCGGGGTCTGGCAAAGGCTTGATGGTCCGCCTGCTGCATCAACAAAGTAACCGCTCCAAAAAATCCCTGGTGGAAGTGAATTGTGCCGCTATTCCCGATAATTTATTTGAAGCCGAGTTTTTCGGTTCAGTAAGGGGAGCATTTACGGGAGCAGTGACAGATCGCATTGGCCGTTTTGCGGCAGCAGATGGTGGCACACTCTTCCTCGATGAAGTCAGCGAACTGCCCAAACATCATCAGGCCAAACTGCTGAAGGTGCTGGAAGACATGCGCTATGAACCGGTCGGCAGCACCAAAACCCATCAGGTCGATGTGCGCGTGGTTGCTGCCAGCAATCGCAATCTCAAGGAACTGGTAGAAAATGGAGATTTTCGCAGTGACTTGTTTTATCGGTTGAATGTGATCCCTATCCGCATTCCGGCACTGCGTGAACGGCCTTCGGACATCATGCTCCTGGCCGAACATTTTTTGAAAATTACTACAGGAGGACACAAGAAAAGGCTGGGCTCGGCGGCCAAACATCTGCTCCTGGATTACCCCTGGCCGGGAAATGTGCGTGAACTCCGCAACGTGATGGAATATGTGGCCATCTGCAGTGCCGGACCGGAAATCAGTGACAGTGATTTTCCCAAAGACTTCCTGGACAGAATGCACTTGGGGTCGGCCGTTACTTCCAGCCGATCAGAAAACGATCCGGAAGCCATTTATGATCGGGAAAGTCTTTTGCAGTTATTGGATAAACACGGGGGCAACCGTGCCGCCGCCGCTCGTGAATTGGGGATTGATCGCGTGACCCTGTGGCGGCATTTGTCGCGTCTGGGCATTTCCGGAAAAGAGGGTAGCAGTCATCTCGGGCATTGACGGACACAGGGCTTCTGAATAACCCAGAAGCCCCAGCGTCGTTACCTTGCGGACTAGATTTTTGACATCGCAGAAAAACTTTTGACAAAAGGTCCTGCCATCCGTGGATCTTTGAGCATACTCGCGTAGTCTCCTACCTTGAATTTGATTTTTCCGGTGGTAAACGCCATGCCCAGGCCCGTCATACCCGGAGACTTCTCTATCCACTTCAGCCACTGCGGATGCTGGGCGCGAATATCCCAGTTTAAAGGCTGGTCCGTATAAACACCGGAAGCCGTTGCCTTGCCGTTTTGTACCACCAGAAAAGCACGGGGTTTTTCTTCTTCCGGATAACCATAAGCAATGACCGAATTAAAGCCAATCTGGGCAAGAGCGTCAGAAAGCTCGGGATCCTTGTTCCATTCCTCAACAAAACGAGCCATCCAGGCGGGTGAAAATAAATCTGCCACGGGTAATACCTCCTAATACAGGTGAACAAAAATTTGCGGGCGCACGCCCGCACCAAAAAGCGGTTCTCAGGATGTCGGGTCCCTCGTCAAAAATTGTGACTTCAAGTCCTGGCAGGATTGACAATTCCAGTGGCGATATTTTTCGAGAACATCCGCCAAAGGTGTACGCAGATCAGTCTCCATGCCGCCCTCGCTTATTGATGGCAGCACTATGTCCCCATTCCCCCAGATCACTCACTTGTACTCCGACCCACCAGAAAGGGGCCACGCTATCCTGGCCATGTCCACCGACCAGATGCTGGCCGGGGGCCAAATGCACATGGGCAACCAGATGCTCCGCTTCCGCGCGGGTCCGAAAAACTGACCAGGCAACGACCCGCTCCGTGGGGGTCATACCAGATTTTCCAGACCGGGATGCGTGCACCTTTGAAGGTAACTCCCGTGCTTCATCGAGAAAATAACTATCCATGAGGACTATCTCCTTCAAAAAAGTGAATCCGATAACCATCTAGGTGGGCATAAATCATGCCAATTTGTAATTGGTTGATTACAATGAAATCACCGTAATGATACTTTCTGTCAATGCAACGCTTTTTATTTCATATTCAATAAAAACAATAGGATGAATAATGCATCAACATGTTGCATCAGCAACGCATGAAGCCACAACAATTCCAACATTTTCAGATTATTATTATTAAATAAATATCTTATTATTCTAGGGTTGCACGCGCTCACCGGTATTGTTGCATTAAAAAATTGTTAAATAACAAATGGATAAATCATTTCATTATCATCAACCGTTTCACAGCGCATTTCCATAAATTAAAAATCATTTAAAAATCAGAGAACTCGATTTTGGCACATAAAATGCTTATGTACTCTCAAATTTTTATGAGCAGGTTTTCATACTTCTTCACTTTATACGGAATAACTAACAACCAGGAGTCAACCTTATGTTGATCGAAAATACGTTACCCGTTTTACTCAGCCGTCTCGATTTTGCCTGGATTACCTCGCTGCATATTCTCTGGACGCCCATGACGATTGGCATGTCGTGGCTGCTTTTCGGAATAGAAGTCCTCTGGCTCCGCACCGGGGATGAGCGCTGGTACAAACTCAATCGTTTTTTTGAAAAAATATTCATTATCAATTTCGGTGCCGGGGTGGCGACGGGTGTCACCATGGAAATGGCCTTCGGGATTCTGTATGGGCCATTTTCTCAGGCAGTCGGCCCCTTTTTCGGCAACATTCTCGGCTTTGAAACCATCACCGCATTCATGTATGAAGCGGGATTTATTGGTCTGATGGTTTTCGGCTGGGGAAAAATCAGTAAAACCATGCATCTTTTTGCCACCTTCAATGTCGGCATTTCTTCCACTTTATCGGCCGGCTGGATTCTGGTGGCGAATTCCTGGATGCAAACGCCCGACGGAGTCGTCTTTAAAAATGGGCTGTTTCAGGTCAGCAACTGGTGGAGCGCCATTTATAACGACAATTTTCATTGGGGATTTCCGCATATGTGGATCGCCTGCGTAGAGCTGGCTCTTTTTGTTTTTGCCGGCGTCAGTGCCTGGTTCATCCTCAAGAACCGCAACGCCGAACTTTTTGTAAAGCTGCTCAAACCAGCGCTCCTGGCACTGCTGATTGTGACCCCTTTGCAGATTTATCTGGGGGATACGCTGGGGCGGGACGTCGCCCAGACACAGCCCACCTCTCTGGCCGCCATGGAAGGGCATTACCATACGTATCTCCCCAATGGGCAGGTCAATACCGGCTGGCACCTGATTGCCATACCCAACAGCCAGAATGACGGTACCCGATTTGCGATTACCATTCCTTACGTCCTGAGCCTGCTGGAAACCCATACCTTGACCGGCAAGGTGACGGGTATGGACAGCTTCCCTGCCCGTGATCGTCCGGATGTCTGGGTGCCTTTCTATGCGTTCCGGATCATGGTCGCCATTGGCTTTTTCCTGTTCCTCGTCGCTCTTTGGGGTAACTGGCTACGCCTGCGGGGCAAGCTGAATGCGACGGCTCTACGCCAACACCCGTGGTTTCTCCGGGCCGTCGTTTTCTCGGCATTTTTACCCTATCTGGCGATCTGGACGGGCTGGTGGGTGCGCGAAATCGGTCGGCAACCCTGGGTAGTCTTTGGCATGATGCGCACCTACGAAGGAGTCAGCCACATGTCGCTAGGCCAGGAAGTGGTCTGGTTCGTGGGCTACATCATTTTTGAGTTGGCCGTCTGGTCGGGCGCCTGGTACTTCTTCAGCCGCGTCATCCAAAAAGGCGTGAATGACATTCCGGATTCCACCCATCTCTGGGACAAACCGGAAACCATCGACAGTGGAGGTGGCCATGTGTCCCCCCATTTTACCAAAGCATTGCCACACCGAGATTGAGGAGAACCCATCATGACCGATCTCATGGGTAGAATTGCCGTGTCCCTGTCCACCTGGTGGTGGTTGATTCTCGCCTTGTTTTTTATGCTTTACGTGATGCTGGATGGAGCCGATCTGGGGGCTGGCATTTACACCCTGTTTTCGCACGACGAGGAAGAACGCGGGGCGGTCATGGCTTCCATGGCCGGATTCTGGGACGGAAACGAAACCTGGCTGGTGGTTGCCGGCGGGGTCCTCTTCGGGGCTTTCCCGGTGGTCTACGGCTCTGCTTTGAACTATCTCATGATCCCGTTGATGCTGGCCTTGTGGGGGATTATTTCCCGCGCTGTCGCTTTTGAATTTCATATTCATGCGCGCAGCAGCAAACGATTCTGGGGCTGGGCCTTTGCTCTCGGCAGTCTGATCGCTCCCTTTTTTGCTGGCGTATCTCTGGGTGCCACCTTGCAGGGTTTCCCCCTGAAAGCCGGGCGCGCCCTGGAAATACAGGGACACGGTCTCCCTGCTTCCACAGATCCGGTACTCCATTATTCCGGCCAGGCCTTCACCTTCTTAAGTCCTTTCAGTATATGGGTCGGTTGCGGGGCCGTCATTGCGGCGGGCCTTGCCGGTGGACTGTATTTATGTGCCCGCTTCATACCGGGAGACCCCATTCATGAACGCGCCCGCAAGTGGACTACCGTATTTTCTTTTCTGGCGCTGATCGCCATTCTCGTTACCTTAATCTGGTCCTACGCCATTTTCCCCTGGGCAGCGGCCAAATGGAGTGGGGCCCATTGGTGGATCTGGGCGATCTGGCTGGTCATTGTGCTGTTCTTTGCCTACAAATCGATGATCAATCATTCCCTGCAGCGGGATATTGCCGCCCTGCTCTGGGGCGAGGGGGTGGTGGCATTCCTCTGGATGGCCATGTTCGCCACCATGTATCCCTATGTGGTGCCAGAAACCTGGCCCATCGCCCTATCCGGCAATCCAGCCAACTCCCTGGCGGTCTTCACCTTGTTCATGACGGGATTTGTGCCGGTCATGATCATGTACAACTGGTATCAGATTTGGGTCTTTCGGGGGAGGTTAAGCAAAAAAGCCGCATACGGTGGGCATTGAAAATCCATCTTTAGCGGATGTTGATCCGTCGTTCGTCAGCTGTTTGTTTTCGCTTTGAATAAGGAGTATTGACCATGGCACATGTAGTGATTTTAGGCGCAGGAACCGGCGGCATGCCCGCCGCCTATGAAATGCGGGATCTGCTCGGCCCCAAACATGAGGTGACGCTGATCAGCGAAAATCCTTATTTTCAGTTCGTTCCCTCCAATCCCTGGGTCGGTGTGGGCTGGCGGCAGCGGGAGCAAATCGTGTTTGATATTGAGCCGCATACCAGTCGCAAGCGCATCAATTTTATTGCCCAGCGCGCAGACCGCATTGATCCGGAACGCAACACCATTGATCTCGCCAATGGTTCCAGTGTCCATTATGACTATCTGATCATCACCACGGGACCCGCTCTGGCTTTCGATGCCGTTCCCGGATCCGGTCCCCATGCCGGACATCAGAAGTCGACCCATTCCATTTGCACCGTCGATCATGCCGAGAAAGCCTATGCGGCTTACATGAACCTGCTGGACTCCAACAATCCCGACCCGATTATCATCGGCGCCATGCCCGGTGCCAGCTGCTTTGGACCCGCCTATGAATACGCCATGATTGTCCTCAGTGATCTGGAAAAACGCGGAGCACGCAGCAAAATCAAGGAATTCCACTTCATCACTTCCGAGCCTTATGTCGGCCATCTGGGTCTGGGTGGCGTCGGGGACTCCCAGGAAATTCTGACCCGGGGCCTTGGGGAAATGGGGGTTCAGGTACACACCAACATGAACACCACCAAAGTGGATGATGGCAAAATGTTCTGCGAGCACCTGAATGCAAAAGGCGAAAAAATCGGCGTCGGCACCCATGACTTCGGTTTTTCGATGATGCTGCCTTCTTTCAAGGGCGTAGATGCCGTAGCCAAGGTGCCGGAGCTCTGTAATCCCAAGGGCTTTGTCATCGTCGACGAACATCAACGCAGCCCCAAATATCCCAACATTTACTCGGCGGGCGTTTGTATTGCCATTCCTCCGGTAGAACAGACTCCGGTACCCACCGGTGCGCCCAAAACCGGCTATATGATCGAATCCATGGTCACCGCCCTCGTCCACAACATTCAGGCAGAAATTCAGGGCAAGGCACCCACTGCCGAAATGGGCACCTGGAACGCCATCTGTCTGGCCGACATGGGCACGAGCGGCGCCGCTTTTGTGGCCTTACCCCAATTCAAACCCCGGCGTGTTGACTGGTTCGGAGAAGGGCCCTGGGTGCATTGGTCCAAGATTGCCTTTGAAAAATACTTCCTCGCCAAGATGAAAGCCGGGGTTTCTGAGCCTTTTTATGAAAAGCTGGTCTTCCAGATGCTCGGCATTTCCCGTCTGAAAAGTGACGAACCCGCCCATCTCCGCAAAGTGGGCTGAGGGCACTCCCCTGGCGCAGATTGTCTGCAGATCTGCGCCAGGGGCCGTTATCTTTTCAAAGGAGGACAAATGTGATGAGTGCTGCCGAAATGAGTCAAGCCGTCAATAACCCGACGGAAACGCCGGATTGGTCGCAGGTGCTGGACCTCAGTCATGCCATCGAGGATCAGTTACGTTTACTGTACGCCATGCTGGACGAGGTAACTGCCGATACCGATGTCCGCAGTGCTGCCCTGCATATCGCCTGTGAAGCAGGCCACCTCTGGTCGGCCACCCAAAAACTGGCTCAGGTCACCGGCGTGCATTCTGCCGCCGACCTGGAGGCGCGGGTCGAATCCGGTGTCCGCATGCTGGAACCGCTGCTGGTCGCCATGAGTACGCTGATGGAAACCCTGCCGGAAGTGCTCGGCGATCTGGCCAAATCCGGCACCATGCAGCAACTGGGCATGGCCACCGTAGAATGGACCGATATCCTGAAACGGATAACCGGCCTTATCCAGGGTGCCTCACCTTCCCTGACGGCACGCGTTTCAGGACTGGTAGACGATGCCAGCCGCTGGTCGGGAGAACTGGTAGTCGCCTGGGAAACCCTGGCTGCCACCCTGCCGGAAGTCATGCAGGATGAGATACTCCACAACAACCTGAATGATTTGCAAAAAGCGATTGGTGTCTGGGCCTCGGTCGCCATTGAAGCCCGGACGATGGTTGCCCGCTGTGGGGGAGGCAACATGGCATCAGGTGCGCGGGCACTGGTCTGCTCCATCCGTGATGGTCTGGACGATGCGGAGCAGAAAGGCGGGTCAGGCAGTGGCGGGATTTTTGCCCTAATACGCCTCGTGCTGTCCGGAAAAACGATCTATGTACTCCGCAATGTCATCTCCATCGCTTACCGGGTCCTCAAAACCATGAATGCATCCGGTAAAAAAAAGATGGCCGGCTGATGACTCGCAATGTCGGCATACTGGAAATGTTCAAACGGGCACATCGCACGGGTGGCACCATGGTCGAGATTTTCAAATCACTGTCCTTGTTCATCATTGGTGCCAGCATCATCTGGTCGGCTACGCATTTTTATGTGCACCTGATTCATCGTGGCTATGCGACCTTGCAGGATTTACTGCTGCTTTTTGTGTATCTGGAAATCGGGGCCATGACCGGCATTTATTTCAAAACCGGAAAACTGCCCGTGCGCTTTCTGATCTACGTCGCCGTGACGGCCATCGCCCGCTATCTGGTGGTGGATGTCGATCATCTCAAAGCAATGTCCGTATTGACCATGAGTATCGCCGTCATTGTACTGATGGCGGCCCTTTGGGTGGGTGACCATATTCATTCCAGCGAGGATTAGGTCTGCCAGTTTTCATTTTAATTTAAAAAGTTACATCACGGAGGTGAAATATGACTACAGCAACTTCTTCAGTACAGATTATCAAAAAAAGTGGCGGTTTTTATTCCTGGCCACTGCTGGCCATTCGCGGAGTAGCCGCATTGGTGTATGCGCTGGTGGCCCTGGCCGATTTCAAGGCAACCATTCCATTACTGGTCTGGTTTTTTGCCATTTACGTTCTGTTTGATGGTGCTTACGCCCTCCGGGTGGCCGCCGGTCAGCAAATTGATGGGCTATGGACCCGTCTGGCCGTGATTTTTAAAGGTCTGTTAGGCATTGCCGCAGGCATCATCGTCATCTACTGGGATCTGAGTGCGGGGCCTACGCTTTACATTCTTCTGACCGTATTCGTCTGGGTGGCCTTGTCGGGAGTCCTCGAAGGGGTCTGGGTGATCCGCAACATTAAAAACAAGGAACTCGTGCTGATTATAGGCTCTGGCGCTTATCTGGCCCTGGCGGTAGCCCTCCAGTTTCTGTTCGCACTGGCTCCACAAGCCGGTTCGTCCATATACAGTTGGATCATCATCGGTTTCTCGGCCGCCTTTGGATTAGGCATGCTGATCATGAGTTGGGCCATGCGCAAAAACCAGTTCGGATAAGAGGCGCATCGCTTTACCTGGTGTAGTGTTGCATTCTTGATGAAACTTAAGGTTAATGAGGATAAAATAGCTCCATGTTGAGGGTATGAATGGAGTCGAGCCTTGCGAGGTGAAAGTGGATGTGGCCCGTCTGGTAGAATTGACCACGCAGAAACGATGACCCACGACTACAAACGTAATGGCACTACGACCTTGTTGCCGCACTCAACGTGCTGGATGGTCAGGTCATCGGACAGTGTCAACAGCGCCATACCCATCCGGAATATCCGAAGCCGCTACCACGCCTCCGTAGCGCATGGCTTCCACCCCGGAAAAATCAAAGCCCTCCCCCACGCTGGGGCACAGCGTCACCACCGCCTGCCGGAATAACAAGCGCAGGGCTTCGGCAGGCACACTATGGAGCAAAAACAGACTGGCCTGCTCTATCCTGGGCGGCCCTTTGGATAAGATTTTTTGGTGATGGATTCATTATTACCAAACTGCATGCAGATAATTCTGTCGAATCAAAAGATCCTTACTTAACAGAGGCTCTTCATTCACCCTTGCCTGGGCCACAATCAACCGGTCGAATGGATCACGCGTCCAGGCCAAAGAAAAGGCCGCACGACTCACCATCGCAAAGGGGATGGTGCACACTGCAAGGCCGATGGTCTGCGCCAACTCTGCAAATAATGTGTCCGGAGTCACTGTCACCACGCCTTTTTCGTTGAGATATTCAATTTCCAGCAAAGCCATAGGAGACACCCTGAGTTCACGCGTCTCCATCACCTGCTGACCTTCCGCTGTGAATTTATCCAGCATGCCCGCATAAAGCCAAACCAGAACGTGTGTATCAAGATAAACGATGGACATCTTCAACCTGCCATTCCGAAGACCAGTCCAGATGCACAATGGTTTCCGGATCCCCCTGAATCACTCCAGGATGAGGGCGGAGACGCGCCAGCTTCGCCATGGACGATAAACTCTCTTTGGGAACAATCTGTAAATGCTGACCTTTCCACTCCACATCTTCCGGCTTACCCGTAGCCAGCACGCGACGGAGTACCAAAAAAAGATTTGCGCGCAATTGTGTCGCATTCATAACGCCTCCAACATGTACATACATAAGCAAAAACTGTACACCCGCAAGCGATAATATACAAACGCCCTCAATGAATCCCTTTGTCGGCCACTGTGGCACGAATCCTGTTTATGCCGATCAACCAGAAACATAAGCACAACCTAGATCACTGGCCAGTTGCATGAGGCGTTTATCGCGGGACCATAAATCGCTTTGAGTGAGCGCGGCAGAGGCCAGAATACTGGCATCTACATACCCGATTACGCGCCTCATTAAATGATGCCGCTCAATGAAAAAAAGCGTCTCCTCAGCCGAGCTGTTTGTGGATCGGGGCAAGCAAGATAAGAGATAGAGGGTCTGTTGCCAGTTTTTGAGATTTCCGCAGGTCCAGAATCAAGCAGCTGGCTCTCGTCTACGCGGAATATCCTGTAATTGCGATTCCGTTCCACCCAGTCGCGCCAGGCGTCGGGCGCTTTCGCGCTCAATCAAGGCACGCAAAGCTTCTTTCAGCAACGCGCCCCGGTCTTCCACACCAGAAAGATTTTTGGCCTGCACAAGGAGGTCATCATCCAGATTAACGGTCGTTCGCATTTGAGAAACCTCGCTAATACTCTGGCACTGCTCGGGTTTGAATAATATGGGCGAATCACCCGGAAAAGTTTTGAGATAGTGCACAAGCCCAGGCGGTTTTGATTGCATTGCAGACACGCCGACCTGAGCGTATAAACACTTATGTACATAAACACTTTTGGGAGGGCTTTATGAATACCGTACGCTGGAATATCGCCGTATCGCCGGAAATAGATCAGTCCGTGCGTATGTTTATTGCCGCGCAGGGCGGCGGTCGCAAGGGCGACCTATCGCGTTTCATTGAGGAGGCAGTGCGTGCCTATCTTTTTGAGCGGGCTGTCGAGCAAGCCAAAGCTGCCACGGCGAGTATGGACGAGACAGAATTGAATTCCCTTATCGACGAGGCGGTACAGTGGGCGCGTAAACACTGATGCGGGTCGTCCTCGACACCAACGTGCTGCTGGCCGCACTGATCTCGTCGCACAGCACTCCAGACATCATTTATCACGCTTGGCTTGCGGCACGTTTTGAACTGGTGACAGGTGCAGCGCAGCTCGATGAACTGCGCCGGGTGAGCCGTTACCCGAAGATCAAGACCATCCTGCCTGCACATCGCATTGGCACCATGATAAACAACATTCAGCGCGCCATTGTGCTCAACACGCTGCCGCCGCTACCGAAAGGTATCGAGGCCGACGATCCGGATGATACCTTTTTGTTAGCAATGTCTCTGGCTGGTAATGCTGATTACCTCGTGACTGGTGACCATCGCGCCGGTCTGCTCCGACGCGGTAACATCGGCCGCACGCGCATCGTCACACCAGTCACCTTCTGCGCCGAGGCACTTTAACTTCAAGCCAATGTCGTTCCGCCGAGGCATTCGGTCTGCCAGTGGTATCGCTGGCAGCTAAGCCTGTCGCAGCACATCCTCATCCTTCAGTTTCCTTGCAGCCGGTGTCAGACGGGTATCAGCGCTGGCGAAATGCGCCTCGAATTCGGCAACCGCTTCTCTGCGTTTGCGTCGAGCAGCCTGTAAATCCTGAAGCTCCTGCATATCTTTGGGCGACACCATGTAGGCTGTAGCCCGCCCATGCCGGGTGATAATTACCGGCTCCCTTTGTACCATATCCAGCAACTGTCCAAATTTGTTCTGTGCTTCAACTGAGGTCACCGTAATCATGGTTGCGCTCCAAATTTAAAAAGCAAACTTAGCCATCATAGCTAGAATAGGGACTCATGACTACGTTTAGCCTTGTACATACCACACGCTGGGGCACACCGTCACCACTTTCATACACGGATAATTACTCATCATCATCGCCCATGAGCTGACCAGAACTGGGCTGGCGTTATAATACGATACTGATCTCCCAGAGCCAGCAGATCCTTCCCACCATGACGCCAGGTTAAGACAATACTCCCCGGTACGCTGGCAGGATAAGCTATACCCGACACCAGTACATTGGTATCCAGGACCACACGAAGCCTGGACATTAGCGTTTGACGCGTTCGGCACTCACCGCAGCTTCAATTTCGGCCATGCCTTGCTCAACGGGCACCTCAGAATAGCAGGAAGCTATCCGGCTACTCAGTGTCTCAAAACGCTCGCGCATGCGTCGGATGCGTGCAAACAACTCCGCATCCACCAAGGCCGCAACAGGCTTGCCATCTTTGTTGATGACGATGCTATCGTTACGGTATTGAACCTGATTAAGCATTTCACCAAGATTCTGCCTGAAATGCACAGCGCTGATCTCAGTAATCATCCAAGCTCTCCTATCGCGATCAATATGATCATTACGATTAAAGCATAGCATCCTGTCTATCATTGCCCAATTGCGCGTGCATGCCAGCCAGGAAACCTGGATGCGCATTCACCAGAGAGAACTGAGCGGCAAAAAAGTCTTTCTGACCCAACAACTCCAGTTTCGGGGCTCCATGCTGACCTTGCTCAAGTATATGGACCCCTTCAATGCCACTTTCCGGCGTATAAGTGATATTCCTGCTACTTTTTAGGTGCGTCCCGGACATCGCTGGCAGCTTGTGCCTTGGGTTTTCTCCGCTTGGGCTTCAGCTCGCAGATGATTTCCGCGCGCAGGCTGGCTTCATAACGCATGGCGAGGTCTGCCAGCGTCAATCCATACTGCTGATCAAAGGGTGCATCAAAACTTTTCAGTTTTTTGGCTGTGGCTGTTTTTTGCGCGACCACGGCATAGTCGGGACTTACCCCGGCCAGCACCTGTATCAGTGATACGAGGGCATCCCCAGCGGCAAGCTCCGGAGATTCCTGCAAACGCAATATTTTATTGCGCAAATGGCTTTCAGTGGATACAAGAAAGGCAGATAGACTTTGACCCGCGATTTGATGAGGGCTCGGGAACCCCGGTAACGGTCTTCAAAAGCGCGGTAAAAGTCGGGATCGGCCATCAAGCATCCAGCGCAAGGTCTGTTTCATGGGGATGGGGGAGAATGGACCGAGGTATTGTTGCAGTCTGGCCGCAGAGCCCAGCAGGCGGGGGACTTCATTGGCGCGAACAAAGGCCGGGTTCACCCGTATGTCCAGAGAGTGACCGCTGAGCTGTTCGGTCAGGGCCATGATCTCGCGGAGAGAGTGGGCTTGTCCGGAGCAGACATTGAAGGTTTGCCCGGCTACATCTTCGGCATCCAGGAGTAAATGAACATAGCGCTCCACCACGTCCCGGACATCGGAGAAATCCCGACTGACATCAAGATTACCCAGTTCAATGAAAGGCGCACGGCGTTGGTAATGGCTGACAATTTTAGGAATGAGAAACTTGTCGTCCTGACCGATGCCGGTGTAGTTGAAGGGACGGGTGATGACGATGGGCAGTTTATCCATCCAGTTATGGGCCATGTGCTCCATGGCTAACTTGCTACAGGCATAGTGATTGACTGGAGCCGGACAGATGCTTTCGTCGATGACTTCCACAGCGGGGGTGCCATACACATTGGCGGAACTGGCCAGCAGAATACGTCGCGGCGGTGTTTTGAGGGTGTTCAAGGCTTCCAGCAGATGGAGGGTGCCGAAAAGATTGACGGCATAAAAGCCTGGGCGTCGCCATGACCGACAAAGGCCAGCCCGGCGAGATGGACTACATGGGTGGGTTGGACTTGTGTAACAGCGGCTTTTACGGAAGCGGCATCGGTCAGATCGGCGCTGATTTCGTCTGCGTTCTGTGCGTCACCCTGTACCAGTCCGATGACCTGGGCACCACGGGCTCGCAGACTGCTGGCCAGATAATGCCCCGTAAAACCGCGCAGGCCACTGACCAGAATGGTCTGGCCTGCCGGGCTGGACCCCGATCCGCCAGAGCAGGCCCTGCCGTTAGGGCAGGATTTTTTCAGTGTTCGCGTTTCCATCGTTCCACCTCTGCAAATAACATCCTCAAGCGATTGATCCACGTTGATGAATGCGTAAGAACCTTCCTCGCCCGCAAAGTGAAAGTGCTCGCAATTGTGTCGCGTTCATGGCGCCTCAAACCTAGATATCCTCAATGACCCGCAAACGCCCGTTATGGCCACCATTGTCAGCCAACCTGCACATAAACGTGTTTGCCGAGCACATTCGCAGCCGCCTCGATCTGGTCAAGCCTTGAGGCGTGCCGTAGGTCAAACAGGCGATCCACTTGCGGCATGTGCCATCCCAGGCGACGGGCGAGTTCGGCCTTTTTGATGCCTTGATCAGTCATCGCCTGATAAACACCCAGCTTGGCACATTCCAATGCCGATGGCCGGACCGTTTTTTGTCCGTTTGCCGGCAGACTGGCGACCGGCAGTGGTTTGCGGGCATCCACATAGAACGACAAGCCGGTTTCCAAAGCATCAATGGCATTCAGCAGGGCTTCCTCTTCATCGGCACCGAAGGTAATCGCTTCGGGTACATCAGCAAAGGTGACCAACACCGAACTGTCATCAGGGGTCAAGCTTACGGGGTAATCGAACATCATTTTCACCTCACTTCGACAAACCAAGCTGCCGTTTGATCGTGGCTTCCAGCCCTTTACCCAACTCGGCTGTTCCGTGCATGGGTAAGGTAGACTGTCTGCCATTCAAAAAAACTTTCAGATGAGAGCCTTTACCGGGCTGAAAAATCGCGCCCTGCTGCTCTAACCACTTTTTCATCTGCTTTGAGTTCATAGACAAAGCTTAACAGAAGTGTTGTTTTTGTCAAAATATTCGTATCAAGAAAGGCGATTTGACGCCATACCGGAGCGGGAACTCAGCAGCAAAAAAAGCCTTTCTGACCCAACAACTCCCGTTTCGGGGTTCCATGCTGACCTCGCTCAAATATATGGACTCCTTGATATCATATCTATACAATGAGTGCATTGATAGACTTTGATGGAGATATATCAAATGGCCAACGTGAACGTAAGAAATCTGCCCGATGAGGTGCATCGGGCTATCCGCATCCAAGCCGCCCATCATGGCCGCAGCACCGAGGCGGAAATCCGCGACATTCTGGAGCGGGCAGCCAAGCCGGAGGGGCGCTTGAAACTTGGCTCGTTTCTGGCCGCTATGGCTCGCGAGACGGGTGGTCTGACGGATGAAGAAGTCGCCGTCTTCGAGAACGCGCGCATCCAGTCTCCAGCCCGCGCAGCGCGCTTCGAATGATCCTGCTCGATACGAACGTGATTTCGGAGACGCAGCGGCAGGAGCCTCATGCGCATGTCATTGACTGGCTCGACGCGCAAGCGCTGGAAACGCTCTACCTGTCAGCGATCACGGTAGCCGAGCTGCGTGCGGGCGTCGCGCTGATGCCGGTCGGAAAGCGCCGGATCAGCCTGCATGAGAACCTGGAAAAACGCCTGCTGCCGATGTTCGCCAATCGGATGCTGTCGTTCGATATGGCTTGCACGAAAGCCTACGCCGAGCTGCTGGCCAAGTCCCGCGCTGCCGGTTTGGCGGTCGAAACGGCCGATGCCTTCATTGCCGCCGTCGCCCTTGCCAACGGCTTTGCCGTCGCCACCCGTGACACCACCCCTTTTGAGGCTGCCGGGCTGAACGTCATCAATCCATGGGAGGCGGTACGATAAATCAAACGTCAGTGACTTCCTTTGTCTCTACCGCGACCAATCAGTCCAAAATAGAGGATGGATAAGTCTGTCGGGACCAGCACGATCCAGATAAAGGGTTTGCTCAGATTTTTGATTCGGGTCCAGACGGCCTTGAGCACGCAGTCGTTTCCTGTTGGTTTTTGGCTTTAGGCAGTAGTTACTGCAGCTTCAGCACGTCCGTAGATGTCATCAAAGCGGACGATGTCATCCTCAGCCAGATAGGCACCGCTTTGCACTTCGATGAGTACCAGATCCATCATGCCGGGATTTTCCAGACGATGCGGGCAACCTGCGGGAATGTAGGTGGACTGATTGGTCATGATGAGTTTTTCTTCATGGCCATTGACGATGCGGGCCGTGCCGGATACCACAATCCAGTGCTCGCTGCGGTGGTGATGCATTTGCAGGGAGAGCTTCTCGCCTTTTTTGACGACAATCCGCTTGATTTTGAAATGATCGCCTTCTTCCAGCGTGGTGTAGGTGCCCCAGGGACGATGGACGGTGGCGTGGAGATCGACGGTGCTGTGTTTGCGGGCCTTGAGCTTTTCGACAATGGTTTTGACTTCCTGATCGCGGCGGCGGTCGGCCACCAGCAGGGCGTCAGGGGTGTCCACAATCAGAATATCCTGCAAACCGAGAATGGCCGTGAGCCGATCAGGACTCTGGACGACGCAATTCTGGCTGTCCACCAGCACACAGTCCGGGGCGTGTACCTGATTCCCTTGGGCATCTTTGGCCATCAAAGAACCATAGCCACTCCAGGCACCCAGGTCGTTCCAGTCAAAACCTGCCTGCACCACGGCGACGTTGGGGGCTTTTTCCATGACGGCGTAGTCAATGGAAATGTCCGGGGCCAGGGAAAATTCCTGACCCAGTTCCCAGGTGTCGCCGTTGCGGGTAGCGGAGGCGATGGCCGCCTGCACGGCTTCCAGCACTTCCGGGGCGTCGGTTTGCAAGGCTTTGAGCAGACTGTCGGCGCGCATGCAGAACATACCGGAGTTCCAAAGATAATCACCGCTATCGAGGTAATCCCGGGCTTTGCTCTGGTTGGGCTTTTCGACGAAACAGGCGACCTGATAGCCGCTGTCCAGGGCATTGCCTTTCTGTATATAGCCGTAGCCGGTTTCGGGACCCGTCGGCGTGACGCCAAAAGTCACCAGATAACCTTGTTCGGCAAGCTGCTGCGCTTTGTGTACGGCTTCGGCAAAGGCTTTCTGGTCATGAATGAGATGGTCCGAGGGCAACACCAGCAGGATGCTTTCCGGTCCGGCGACTTCCTGCGCCCAGAGCGCGGCGGCGGCCATGGCCGGGGTAGTATTGCGTCCAGTGGGTTCAAGCAGATAGTGCACATTGCGCACGGTTTGGCCATAGATGCGGGCACATTCAGCAAAGGTGTCGCGGGTCAGGAAGTAGTAATCGCGATTGGTGACCGTCAGCAACGGGGCATCTTCTTTGATGTCGATGACCCGGCGCAGGGTTTTCTGGATGAGGCTTTCGCCGTCGGGCAGGGCCACGAAGGGTTTGGGGAAAGCCTTGCGGGACAAAGGCCATAAACGCGAGCCGGTGCCTCCGGAGAGAATGACGGGTACTAATGCCATTTTAAGAAATCCCTCTTTTGCGGTTAATCATTCAAAAACTGAGGGTTACCCCTGCTTTACTGCTTTCTGGTATTGTTTTCAGTCATAATGCCTCAAGCTGGACCGATAGTGCAAGTTTATGGGGGGCTATAGACCCGCTTCAGACGAATCACTACTAGAATCTACCCAAATGCAAGTCTATACTTGTCCTCAAATTTAGATCTTTGGGCGATCAACTTCACTGGAGCACTCAACATGTCCATCCTGCAGAAAGTGATGTGTGGTTATACCACCCCTGTCAGCAAGTTTAAAAACAATCCCAATGCAGCACTTCTGGAAGCCCAGGGAGATGCTATTGCCGTTTCGTCTAACAATCGGGTGCAGTTCTACGTCGTCCCGGCCGAACTTTTTGAAGAAATGACAGCCTTTTGTGAATTTGCCCAACGTGGAAGGGCAGCTTTACAAAGTATTCCAGCCCATTTCACCGCTGAGGGAGTGGATATGGACAAAATCACTACCGGGATGGCTGTAAAAATAAAAAACGGGCAACCTGACGACTACGACGAGTGTTTATAACCTAGCCGTAATATTAGCGATGATCAGGATTTTCGCTCATCGTGCTCTGAAAGACTCTTTCGGTAAGCAAAAAACTAAAGAGTTGGTTGAAGATTTCCGTGCTTACAAAGAAGGAAAAGGTTTACCTATCACCTTTGGGCGCGATGTTCCCTATAATTTCACACATAATCGTTCTTACCTTGAGTTGCAGCACCTGCATTTTAATGCAAATGGTTTTCCATTCAAGCAAGTACAATTCAGGCGAACCAGCGGTTACGTCCTGGTTTACTGCTCCGGTTTTACTGACCGCAACATTTATTTATTGATTGCAATTATAAAACACTGGAATCAAATCAAACCTGATGACATCGATGGAACAGACAGAGATTTCACGCTTATGAATGCGCTGGAAAAGATTGCCGAAAATTTCCGGGAGAACTTTTGATATTGATTTATTGTAAGAGGGAGCTGATTTTTATGTCCGATCTATTGGAAACCACACGCATCAACCGACGGGCTGCTAGAAAGACTCATATTCTGGCTAGGTTGACCTTGGTGCGAATACTGCGAGAATTTAGAAATGCAAATCAATATACTGGAGTCTAAAAATCGTTTATCCCAACTGGTGCGTCTTGCCCAGCAAGGTGAGGAAGTCATCATTGCTAATCGGGGAATACCGGCCGTGAAGTTGGTACCGGTCAGTCCTGCATCCGATACAGATCAGCTTGACATACTTGCCTGGCTGGACAAACACCCGCTCCCGCAAGTTCTTCGACGCTCCGGACAGGAAATAGATGACGCACTGGCCCAGGAGCGACAGGGATGGGATTAATTTATCTGGACACCCGTTTATTGGTCTATGCTTTCGAGGATCATCCGGTTTGGGGTGCTCGCGTCAAATCTGCGTTGAAGCAGAAACCTGCTTCGAGTTATGCCATTTCATCCTTGGTGAAATTTGAGTGCCTGGTCGCACCCATGCGCGATGGTAATGTTGCACTGCAACGTTACTATGAGGATGGAATGTCGCGGTTCACCTTGCTGGATATGTCTGATGAGGTGTTCACGCAAGGTGCAATGCTATGTGCCCGTTTTGGCCTGAAAACCCCGGATGCGTTACATCTGGCTGTGGCGCTTACGCACCGCTGTGAGGCGTTGTCGACAGCAGACATGCGCTTGCAGAAAGTCGCCCATGGGCTCGCGGTAGACGTACTGCATTAAACCAACACCAAAGCGGCACCGGAAATGCTCTCCATTTCGGTTAATCGTTTATCGCTTTACGGAGATGGCAAGTAATGTATTTACGCATTATAGTACAGACCATCAACCTAATGTGATTGCGAGGCACAAGACCATGAGTACATTGACGGTTACTGCGCGTGGACAGGTGACATTTCGAAAAGATGTACTGCAACACCTTGGTATCAGACCAGGCGATAAAATTGAGCTGGACTTACTACCGGATGGTCGGGGCGTAATCAAGGCTGCGCGGTCCGATGGGAAGATATCCGACTTTGTCGGTTTACTCGCTGGCAGAGCGCAGAAGGTCGCCACCCTCGAAGAAATCAATGAGGCGGCAGCCCGGGGATGGGCCAGCATAAAATGAAAGTCTCCGTAGATACCAATGTCCTGGTGCGGGCTGTTGTGCGCGATGACCTCGCACAAGCGGACGTTGCTGCCACGTTATTGATCGAAGCCGAGTTGATCGCGGTGGCGTTACCCTGCCTGTGCGAACTGGTTTGGGTGCTGATTCGGATCTATGGCTTCCAGCAAGCCGACGCAGCCCGAGCGATCCGGGCACTAATTGCCGATGCGAAAGTAGAAGTAAATCGACCCGCTGTAGAGGCGGGCCTGCAGATGCTCGACGCGGGCGGAGACTTTGCCGATGGCGTGATTGCATACGAAGGCAACTGGCTTGGCGGGGAAGTTTTCATTTCCTTCGACAAAAAGGCGGTGGCGCTGCTCAAGACTCAAGGGCAATCGACGCGCCTTTTGTAACGTATCTGTCTAAATTTCCATTAAATCCAACGCGCGGACGCCCAGTTCTGCGACAGCAATTTCCGGGTGCTGCGGGCTGCCGGGGGCCGGGTGGCGGGAGGACCAGAGCCAGTAGTCGGTGCGGCCATCTGCAAAATGACGGGCCTCATAGAGTTTTTCCATGATGGGAACATGATCACCATAAAATCCCAGCACACTGGGTAGGGACAGCCTGGGCAGTGTGCTCATGAACTGCTGCAGCATGGCACCGGCATTGCGGACGTGGCGCAGGTAAATGGCCAGGTCATCGGCGCTGACGGGAGGCTCCTGCAAGAGCAGGGTTTTCTTTTCGGCGGCACTGACCGATTCCAGATGCAGAGGGCCGTGGTTTTCCATGGTAATAATGAAGATGAAGGTCGGCTGGGTGGCCCCCTGCAGTATTTGCAGGGTCTTGTCGGCAACTGCCCGGTCGCCGGTATAGGGGCCACTGCGGTCTTCCGGCGTAAATTCTGCAACATCCAGAAAATCATCAAAGCCGAGCAGCGGATAAATGGTATTGCGGGCGTAAAAGCTGGAGGGATAGGGGTGGATGCAGATGGTCCGGTAGCCCTGAGCTGTTAAACAGCGTGCAAAAGTTGCCAGAATTGGGTGGAAAACAGCGTGTAAATTGACCACCTGATATCCTGCCGGATTTGCCGGGAGGAAACTGGAGTGATTTGCATGGAAACCATAGCCAAAGTGCGCCGTCTGTATCATCTGGACAA
>NZ_MOAD01000001.1:1649731-1655023 GCF_001931655.1 Acidithiobacillus albertensis
GGTGATAGGCCAACTAATGATCAATCATATGAAGTTTATGGTGAGTCGTCTGTGCGGTAGGGCACATATGTGACTCGGGCAGATGAAGGGACGCCCCTATTTGGGCCCCATTAGGCTGTTTCATGAGTCATGCCATTATTTTCTCACGTCATTTTTTTGTACGTTATGATCGCCGTGGCACAATCCAAGACCGATTATCTCGATGAAATAAAAGTTATCTGATGTAGGGCATATCGAAATACCAAATATAATCCAGTAAGTTGCGCCACATTTCCGCAGTCCGCCGATATTCCTTCGCATTTCCAAGTGCATTTCTTATGGTCTGCTCGGTCCACATCCAGAAGGACTATTCAACACACCAGAAAAACCAGAGACACAATACTGATCAGCCATAAATTACGTTGTATCTGCATGATTAATAACCATAATTATTGTATTAAGTCAATTAAATTAGAGTTCGTGTATGAGTTTCCTTACAAATTAATCGAAAGATTCCTCTGAGATTGTACCTGTATGATAAATAATTGTTTATTTTGCGGCGAGCCGATTTAATCAGGCGCCTTGTGTGGGTTTAATTACAAATTAAGCAAAAATCTCTCTGGCATTATATCTACATGAAACTTAACTGCTATTTTCATGGTGAATTAACTTAACTAGGTATTATGTATAAATTTAGTTACAAATTGACCGGATATTTCCTCCACTACCTCTTGAGAAAATGAGCAATCATTCTGGAAAAG
The DNA here is from genome assembly GCF_001931655.1 of Acidithiobacillus albertensis. NCBI lineage: Bacteria > Pseudomonadati > Pseudomonadota > Acidithiobacillia > Acidithiobacillales > Acidithiobacillaceae > Acidithiobacillus > Acidithiobacillus albertensis. The sequence continues at coordinate 1,650,472 of NZ_MOAD01000001.1, forward strand.
GCTGTCAAACTAAGCCATTGCAACAAGTGGCACATAACTTGCTGAGCGACAAATATTAACAGGAAACCTTGACGCAACATTTTTGCGCGCTAAAAACAGAGCAGCAAAAAAACGGCCAGCCGACGGATGCAATCTAAGGCAAGCGGCACTTGAAATTAGGCGTTGTTTCACATCTTACCAAGATTGTAAGTATGCGACGTTTGCTTATTATAGTCACGGAGTAATAAGCATAAACACATTACAGGGGCGCACCATGGGAAACGGAAATGCAATATATGAGATGGATAAACCCATGATTTCCTTTGATCAGACACATAATTTAAAGCTCAAAGGATACTCTTAAAAATGAAAAAGCCGTTTTATAAAAGACCATTATTTTTCTGGATAGTCGCAGTACCAAATGTTTTTTCGATAGTATATTTTGCAGGAATTGCGGCGCCGGAGTATGTCAGCCGTTCATCTATTGTGGTGTACCAGCCTCATCAGCACAGGGCTACCATGACATTGCAATTGTCACAGTCAGGCAGTGAGTCTCTCGAGGGCGACTACATCCTGAGTCACTACATTCATTCCTGGACGGGATTTCAGGCGCAAAATGAAAAGCATCTTGCAGATATTTTCTCACATGGCGATTTTGTATCAAGATTTGGTGGTTTAATGAACGGCTTCTCTACAAAACAGACTGTCCTCTGGAAGTATTATAGGCATCAGGTACGAATAACAATTGATAAAAAGAGCGGTATTATGGAGTTATCTACAATAAGTTACTCGCCAGAAGGGTCCTACAGATTAAATCGTTCAGTTTTGCAGGCAGGGCAGTCGGCCATTAATGCGCTCAATACGCAAGCGCTTCATAAAGCGGAAGCTTTTGATGAAAAAGTTGTAGAGGCCGCAAAACACCGCCTTCATCAGACTATCGACGCTCTATCTGGTTATCAGGTACAGCACCACATCGTAAGCCCAGACATTGCCTACACGTCAAAAATGTCTTTATTGAATAGCTTGATGGTCAAAAAAGCTATCATTCTGGCGCGCATGCAGGTAATCGAAGGGGCAGCCCCACGCAGCCATCAGATTGTTAACCTACAGGCGAGCGCTGAGGCTATTCAGTCAGAGATTAGCCATATTCAAGCTTCAACTGATGGAGTGTCTGGTCTGACGAAAGGATACGGCACCTATACTTACAAACAAAACGCAGTACAAGTAGCAGAAAATTTGGTCAAGGCTGCATACAGCCAGCTGGCGGTAGCACAACAATCAGCTATTCAGCACCAGTATTACATCGAAAACATTAGCGGCCCTTCCTTGCCACCGGATCCCACCTTACCTCATCGCATTGAATGGATCGGGTGGACTTTGCTTATTACCTCTATTCTTTTCCTGGTGATCAAATGATTAAGGACCTGTTGGAATCCACTAAAAAGCCGGCCTCAGCCATTCTGGTAGCTGTTTCTGCGCTCAGCGGCTGTGCCTACCTCCCTAGTGGAGGTCCATCAGATAGCCAGATACACGCGCAGACCAAACATACCAATGTACGTCTAATCACAGTCAGCCCGAAGTTCGCCCGTACACTCTGGCGAAAAGAGTTGGAAGACAGAAAATTGAAGGCCATCCGTGAAATAGATCCCCTAAAAAAGAGATTAGAAACTGTGGCGGTACGGCTTATGCCGGGCGATGTAGTGCGTGTCACGTTTTGGACTATGCCCGTTCAAACAGGATTGGGTTCAGGCGGTGGAAGTGACCATAATCCACGTAAAGAAGATATGGGACAGTACACGCTTAATGAGACCGGGTTCGTGAACCTACCTTATATCGGCGAGGCAGAAATCGGGGGCTTGTCGACTACTGATGCGGATAACCGTTTGGATTATCTGGTGGAACGGTTACGCCGTTTTCAGTCACCAGAAATACGTGTGCATATGATAAAAAATCGTGGTCAGCATGTCGTCGTGACAGGTTCAGCCGCAAAACCAACTATTCTGAATTGGCAGAATGCTGGAATTACATTGGCAGAAGCTATCACCCGCGCAGGTGGATACAGAAGCACCGGACGGAATTATGGTCATAGTTTGCAGGCTAACGAAGTTGTTGTAGTGCAAAATGGGGAGCCCCACACACTTTCCATAAGAGCCTCGCTGATGCACCACGTGCCGCTCGCCCCTGGGGATCGGGTGATACTGACACATCGCACACTGGTACGGGCGAACTGCCTTGGACCGGGTCTCACTCAGAGTGGTCTACTTTCCTTTGGCTTCACACCCACCTTGGCACAAACTCTGGCCAAAGCGGGCGGTATTGGCCCTACGGCTCAAGGCCGCTCTGTTTATGTGCTCTCGCCGTCTCACAAAGTAATCTACCGATTCGCCTGGGATCATGTATCGGGTCTGCGGGCAGCACAACAGTTTCCCATCCAAAACGGAAGCGTCATTTATGTAGCTAATGCGCCTAGCGTTCGTCTCCAACAGATTACTTCTATTTTGTTCAGTGCTGCTTATCCTATTGGCATAGCGAAGGGGTTATAATTTATGAAAATGACACAGGAAGAAAAAGCAAATTATCTGCAACAGATGAGAATACCTGGTGTGTCTGATAATGAGACGCTATGGTTCATCGCCGGAAAAATAAAATCATGGTCAGATTTGTACAATATAATCGATGAATTTGCAACTGCGAGTTGTTCCATCGAAATAATAGTCCAGAAGACGGCCCACCATAATCTGCTAATCAGTACGCCATTTCCCAGAGACTCAATAGCACACATGGTGTTGCGTCATGCACTATCCTGAAAGTAATCATCCAGAATGGGAACGGGCATCAAAAAAACGGGTAACAATCAGTCGGTTGTTGTCTTTCGCCCTGATTTCAATTATGACTTATATTACTTATCTGTTCATGCTCATGTACCACTTCTCACCATGGATATATGGACCATTTCTGCTGGCTTATTTCAGTCTTGGTTATCTGGGTATGACCTATTTCGTTGGCATGTTTTTCGGTTTTGTTGTGTCTCTACGGGGCATCGATAAAGATCCTTATCATCCGTTACATAGTGCGGTAAAAATCATTAATCCGAGCACTCACGTAGCAATTATATGTCCTATTTATAACGAAGATCCTAGGCGAGTCGGGGCGGCAATTGCAGCCAGCTGGACGGATTTGTGCGCTCAATTTCCTGAAGAGTCATCACGATTTGATTTCTTCATATTGTCCGATAGTAAAAAAGTTGAAAGCTTTATTCAAGAAGAGTGGGTTGTTCATAAACTTATCGAAAAATATCCAGGGGGACGATTTGTATACCGCCATCGCCGTGTGAATAGTAATTCAAAGTCTGGTAATGTGACTGACTTTTGCCGGAGATGGGGTCATAATTATAATTACATGATAATGCTAGATGCTGATAGTATTATGCCCGGTGAATCGTTGGTTAAACTTACTCGAATCATGGACGGGAATCCAAGAATTGGTATTGTTCAATGCTATCTTTCAATGGTTCTACGTAAAACATTGCACGCCAGGATTAGTCGATTCATCTCGGCGTTGACACTAAAAATAGGATTTTATGGACAAAACTATTTTTACATGGGGCATGGCTATTATTATGGTCATAATGCCATTATCCGCACAAAAGCTTTTATGGACAACTGCATGCTTCCATCCTTGCGTGCCAAAGGGCCATTCGCTAGTGGAAAACCTATTTCACACGATTATATAGAAGCGGCACTGATGGCTGGTTCTGGTTATGAAATATGGTCACTACCGCAGATTGAGGGCTACGAGGAGCTGCCGACAAACCTGATTGATGATATGAAACGTGAAACTCGCTGGATGTACGGAAGTATGTTGTACTTTCGATTCTTTATGTCTACGCGTATCAATACGCTGTATAAGGCAAGACTTTTTACCAGTGCTATTAACTACGTAAATCCAATTCTTGGATGGATTTTCTTCTCAATGGCATTATTCGGTTTGATCTATATTTTTAAGCATCCAATGATCAGTGTCCTTGTGATGTACAAATACCGTATTTTTTTTCTTTTCTCTTTGGGATTCTTGGCATTTTCAATTTTCATGAAAATGTTGCTTCCCATATTATACAACGTCAAGAATGGTACAGCACATCTTTTCGGCGGTATCGTAAAGATGATTTGGTCCTATCTTCTTTACTTCATTCTGAGCATCATGATGGCGCCGATCTATATGGCTCAATTTACCCTCATAATTTTGTATTGGGCTCGTGGAAAAAAACTGCACTGGGGAGAACAGGTTCGCGATGACCGACATCTCACATGGAGTGAATCAGCTGCGCAGTTTGGCTGGGTCAGTATTTTAGGTGTGGTGCTGTCAGTGCTGGTTATTGATTATGTCTTCTCCATGGATACTGCTGCAGTCCAATATATTCTCGGTGGTTCCTCGTCATTTCAAGTGGGTAGCCTGAGATCCAGCTTGCCCAGGATCAGGTAGGCCATGTTGATAAAGTTCTTGTGCGTGCGGTAACCCCGAGCCTTGGCCTTGGCGGATTGAATGAGGCTGTTGAAACCTTCCAGAATTCCAT
>NZ_MOAD01000001.1:1655123-1698467 GCF_001931655.1 Acidithiobacillus albertensis
AGGGCATCCTCATGCGCGACTTGCAGATTGACGAAGCCGAAGCCTACCGGCGCATGCGGCGGCTCGCCATGGACAAAGGAAAAAAACTGGGAGAAATTGCCGAAATGATCATTACGGTGGGCGAAGCAGGCAGCTCCTGATCTCCTGGCCAGTCTCCGCCGGATCATACTTCACGCCAATCCGGCATTAATCAGGGCGGATTTATCCATCTTGCCTGCCATAAAGATGCTCAGGAGACTATAAAGGCGCCACCCGAAACGTTTCAAAGAGAATATCTACGGCAGTATGCTGGGCACCGTGGGCAACAGCTTCGAAAATGTCCTGATCCGTCCAGCCTTCCTGGCGCAGTTGGTCAACCTCAGCATCTTTGACAGCATGAGGATTTCTCACCGCACGGACCACATAATCCAGCAACAGATTTTCGCGCTCGGCCAAGGGACCATTACGGAGATTTTCGAGGGCTTTCTGGATAGTGTCCGACTTCGAGCTAACTGTTGACTCACCAAACACTAATTTTCGCCAATCTAGAAGAGTCTGACGGACGTCTCCTTCTGGTCAAAAATAGCCCTTCCCGGGCTATCTGTGAATGTCTGCTATCGCTGCTTATGTGTCATTGGGTGTAGCGCAAGCACAAGGGATGTCAGTAGGCGGCAGGATGAAACTTTATTGTCCACCATCACCGGGTCGGCAAAGGCGGTGGGGCTACTCAGGATGATACTTCGTGAAACGTGGAAATTGTTCAAAACGTAGCATCAATGGGATACGGCTGATCCAGGATGATACTCTATTGACCGTTTATTAACAGGAAGGGTTGGTGAATATGGTTATTGCACAGGCTGTTAAACAGCGGCATTGCCTGCCATTGGTGCAGGCTATGATTTGCACATAAACAGGTAAACAAATCGCCCCCGATAAACAGGGGCGACTTTTTGACTAATTGCGCACCAAAGCCCCATCCTGAACGGCGAGGCCTATTTTAACATCAGGCCCTGCGCAAGGTGGCCTGGCTTTGCTGCGCCGTAAAAAAAGATGTGAGCTTGCTGAACAGTCCACCACTGACACCGCCCTCCATGTCCGGCAGCTTGCTCGCCGTCTGATGTATCTTGCCAGCTTTTTCGAGGATGGACGGGTCTGCATGACCATTTTTCTTGTTCATAAAGAACATGGCATCCTGAGCCTTTTCTACATTGTAGCTGGCCTGGACATAATGGGCGGACAGATCAGGATTGTTCCGTAACAGAGTGTCCGCATAAATGGCCTTGGCCCGGTCCGGCATCCCCTGCAACCTTTCCATCTTCTGATATTCCTGTACGGCGGGGTGCTGCGCAATCGCATCCAGATGGGCTTGTGCCCGATCCATGTGCGCATGTGCCCGGTGCTGCCATTCCTCCGCATCCGGCCCGCGTATGGCCCGCGCCACTCCGCGCCCCATGTTGGCCGTGTGCATCAGCAAGCTCGAAAGCAGCCCGATATGCTGATGTACCACTTGCGGTTGTTCCGGCTTGGGCTCCTTCGGTTTCTCTTCTTTCGGTTTGTCCGGGTTTTCTTTTGGTTCAACGGGCTGAGCCAAATCCGGTTTTGCTTCCGGCAGATCCAGCAAATCCCGCAACTGGCCCAGCGTGGAAACCGTTTTGAGGTTTTCTACCGGAGCGGGGGTCCGTCCCTGCGCGATCTGCCCTTTCAACTGTTCGGCCAGGTCCGCCGTGACCGCCTGCCCTACCGGAACCGCTTCGCCGTTTTCGTTATGATGAAACACGCCGAAACTCTGCGCGTCCTGCGGTTTCTCCACAATCTTGCCGTCTGCACCTACGCCTGCCACAAACAGCGGTTCCGTAGTGGGCAGAACATAACCCACTACAGCAGCCAGCCGATTATGTGCCGCTTCGCTGCCCTGATCCGGTCCGGTGTAAAGGCGTTCCCGCAAGCCCTGGTCGTTCAGAATGTCCAGACGTTGGCCATTCCGGGTCTCCTGATTGTGCATCAACACCCCCGTACGCAAAGTGTCCGGGGCATCGGCCCGGCTATACAGCAAGGTAGTACCCTCGGCCATACCCGCCATGTCCAGCCCGCCCATCGGACTCGCTATGCCGCGCTGTTCACCAGACGATCTCTGCTCAACGGTCATCTTTTCCTGCGGGAACTCCGGGTGCCAGACAAAATCCTGTAAGGATTTCGGCATATCGTCGATAATGAAGGTGCGAAAATTCACTCCTTCGGGGATATGGGCGCCCTGACGCCGATAGGCTTCCGATTCCAGTTCACGAAAAGCGCGGAAAGAAGGGTCCTGCTGTGTGCTGGCCGCAAAATTGCGCAAAGCCTGTTTTTCAAAATCATCCAGGCTTGCCATGGGCTCGCGCCCCGCAAGATTTTCCAGGTGCGCTATCGTGTTCGCAGCCAGTTCCGGCGACAATTCGCCCGTTTTCAGATACCGATCGATTTCCCAGGTGCTGACGGCGGGCGTGGTGTAACCAGCGGATAATCCGCCCTCAGCGGTATAATGCGTCCCATCCTGAGAGTTAAAATAACGCACCCCGGCAACCGTTACCGGTTCCTTGTTGTCCAGAGCGGCAATCTGCGGCGCGTTGGCCTGCAGACGATCCACAAAAGCCTGTGCGCTTGCCTGATCGGGAAAATCCCAAAGATGATTGGACAGATGTTCCGCATCGGGTTCCCCTTTGCCCACGCCCCAAAAAGACGCAATCCCTTTTACATAAACGCCGTAAAACTCCGCCTCACCCGGTTCAGCGGGTAGCACTTCCTGATCGCTGAGTTTTCTGGGTTCTACCGTATATTCCAAAGCCATTGTCTTTCTCCATTTCGATTGAATCACCCGGGTGGTGCCGATTTTCGGCATCACCCGGGTGAGAAACCCTGAAAGGAGAAAAAAAGATGGCTGTTATCGCCCCCTGGCGGACGCAATGGTGGGAATCCCGCCCGCTTCCGCAACACACCGAGTCCTGGACCATACAGGACGCCGAACTGGAACAGGTCAACGGCTTTCGTATCCTGCAAGACCTGCTCAATCAATCATCGCCACCGCATGACGCACTTTCCTGGGCTCGAACCCTGATCTATCTGCCGGTCATGGACGCCTTGCCCATGATGGAGAAGCACCCGCCCCTGCCCGAAACCTTTCCCAAACTGAATGACCGTGAGCGCAACGTCCTGCAAACCCGTATCCAGGCCTTGATCTGGACCAAGGTGCTACATCTGGGGAAGAAAAATGGATAAGAAATTTTCAGACCTGTTGTGTAAATCGGCACCACCCTGTCAGATCGCACGATAAAGGAGTAGTACATCATGGATTATCACACCCCGTTTCTCACCGGAGAGTTTGACGACGCTGGCTTTCGGCTGGATGCCGCCGTGCAGGATGACCAGGAATCGCCACCTGTAGCGGCCGTGGACATGCACGGCAATCTGCTGGACCCCGACGGCAACATTATCGGGCATGAAGACGATGGCCGCTGAAAAACAGACGGCGGCGGAAATCGTCGCGGATCAGATCATCTCCATGATTCACGATCCTTCCGGGGTTCCCTCCTGGCGCAAGCCCTGGACGCCACCACCCGGCCCTCGCGCACCGATCAATGCCCTGACCGAAAAACCCTACCGGGGCGGTAATGCCATCGTCATGGCTCTGGGCCGGTTCGAGGGGCAACCCTCCCTGTTTGCCACGTTCAATCAATGGAAAGCGATTGGAGAACGGGAATCTCTGAACCTGTTTGTCAAAAAAGGGGAAAAAAGTACCCCCATCCTGATTCCCATTTTCAAAAAAGATGAAGATCGCCTGGATGAAAACAACGAACCCCTTGCAGGGGGCGAACCCCAAAAACGACTGGTAGGTACCAAGCTGGCTTTTGGCTTTCACATTTTCCAGACCCAGGAAGGAGAAGCCTTCTTTGAGCGACAGTATGGCAATCTGCCCCCGCCCCAATGGGATACAGACACGATCTGGCCGACCTTGAAAAGCCGTGTAGAGGACATCGCCAAGCTCACCATAGTAGCTTCCAACCAGGCCTGCTATGACCCCAATACACACGAAATCTTTATGCCCAAACCCGGACAGTTTGAAAGCGCTGGTCAGTTTTATGCCACCGTACTCCATGAGCTGACCCATGCCACGGAAAAAATGGATGAGGCGTTCCAGAAGTCCATCCGGGACAACAAGCTGACGGGCAAGGATGAAAATGCTTACTGCGAATTGCGGGCAGAACTGGGATCATTATTGCTCGCGCAAACCATGGGCCTGCCCATGGAAACCACCAGTACCGCATCCTATATCGAAGGATGGGGCTTGCGGCATTTTGCCGACAATCACAAAAAGATGATTTTACAGGCGGCCAACTATGCCCAGAATGCCGTCGATATTGTCTGTACGCCGGAGTTCATGCTGGCCTTGCAGGAACGGCGCAACGAAACCATCCAGCCGGCCGTGAACCAGGACTTTACCCTGCATTTACAGGATGCTGCTGTGGACCTGTCCATTACTCCCGCCGATCTGAAAGCGGGAAAGCGGTACACCTTTACTGCCGATCCGGGGCACGGCTGGCTGGTCGTTCCGACCCGGGATATTGCCCTTCTGGGGATCGCTCAGGACATTACCCCTTACTCCTATCTGTCTCCGAGAGGCGGCAAAGCCTACCTGGAAGAAGATGTCGATGCGCCCCGCTTCGTAGCCGCCTACGCGAAACGCTACGGACTGGATGAAAACGCGCTGTGGAGAAAGATCGCCATCACCCACGACATTGATCGGCAAGCCACCTGCCGTTCCTACGCACCCTTTGATCTGGCCGCCCTGAACATGGAGCACCCCCTTGGCAGGGAGCAATCCTTTATCAGTAGGCAAACCTTTTCGGCACCACCGGATATACCACCATCCAATCTGAGTTTTTCCACCAGGATGACAAAACCATGAAGAAAAAAATCTGGATACTGGCCCTGGCCTTAAACGCCACCTGGATCGCCGCAAGTCCCGCCTGGGCCACTACTTCGGCAACGGCCCCCTGCGATCCGGGCTGTAGCACCTGTCAACATGCCATCAACACCTTTCAGGAACAGGCGCAACAGACGCTGGCCGTAGCCAAGCCACCGAATCCACAAAATGCCATCAATAGCGATACCTGTCTGGGCACCGCGCTCAATTTCTCCCTGAGCAGCATGTTTTCTTCCAACGTGTCGGGACTGATTCAACAACTGGAGCATCAGATTTATCAGGCGGCTTGTTCGGCGGCGCAAAATGCCATCAGTCAGACCGTTTCTGACGGAAACAGCCTGCTCAATTTCAATTTGCCATCCAGTGAATTTACCCAACTGACAGGCATGAGCAGTTTTACACCCGTTACCATTTCCAGTGCTCCGGCCAGCCGTTCCAGTGTGAACTTCCAGAACAGCAACAATGGTAATCTCTGGAACCATATCGCCAGTAATGCCACCAGTACCGCCACGGGTGAGGCCAGTAATCAGGTCAGTAACTGGTACAACAATGTCTTGCCATAAGGGGATTATCATGTTGAAAAAAAGCCTTTTGCTGGCCGTAGCCCTGGCCATCAGTACGCCCGCCTGGGCTTTGGGCCAGGAGCCGACCTCGCAGCCCATCGGAGCCGGAACCAATGTGGTTCCCGTTACCGGATATTGTAGTGGCGGTTATTCCCAGGGGCAGGTAGCCACGCCCGGCAACATCAATACCGCTGAAAGCGGTATCGTGAACGCCCTCAATATCATCTATTTTGATAATTGGGTGCCACTGTTTGAAGCGGCGCAATCCAAAAACAACGCCATCCGCAAGGATTTGACGCAAGGACTGGCACTGGATGTGAACACGGCCATGCAGAAAATAGAACAGGCCAAGGTACGCGCCAAAACCTATGCCGATGAACAGACCCCACCGGGGATGCCCTGCGGCTCCGATGGCTGTACGGGACAGCAAATGATGAGCGCCGTCATTGCGGGCAGTCATGGCGTCATGGGGTCCGCCAATCCGGTCAGTGGTGCCGCTGCACAAGTCCAGTCCGTGAACACCTCCCTGACGACACCGGAAAGCGCCGATGGCGGTCTGGTCACTTATCAGGCGCATTGCGGCAAATTCGCCTCGCAAGCGGAAATCAGTGCCGGAGTTTGCCCCGGGGCCACCGTCAGCCCCAAGCCCAATGCCGATCTGGACGGAACCACCCTGCTTTCCGTGCCGAGTACCGCCAATAATGAAGCACATCCCAAACTGGATGCCCAGGCAAGAACGGCTCTGGTCCATAATCTGACCGATACCATGCCCACGGCAAAAAACCAAAAGCCCAATTACAAGACGGTAGAAGGTCAGACGAAGGCCGGGCTGCAAATGTCCATGCAGGCCCGCATGAATCTGGCACGGACGGTACTTTCCCAGGTGGAAGCCATGAAAGCGCCCATCCAGGGGTTCGGGCCACAAATCAAAAAGACTCTGAACCAGTCTTTGGGAGGTACGCCGCCTATCGCCAGCAATGCCTCACTGGATCAGGCCCTGGCCTGGGAAGATAAAGCCACTTACGGCAATCCCAGGTGGTACGTCAAATTGCAGGATTTACACAAGGCTGCCGTACAGAAACAAATGGTCCTGATGCAGGCGCAAGCCCTGCAGTATCAATATCTGGCCTTCCGGGAGCGCACCAATATCGAATCACTTCTGGCCACCCTGCTGGCCCAACAGACGCAACAGGTCATGCGCAAGACCGTCGAAAATCAGGGCACCAACACGGTGCAATAAGGGGATGCTTATGTTGCGTCTTAAAAGGAAGGTTTTCATCCTGGCATTGGGTTTTCCGACTGCCGCTTGCGCCGCCGGGTTTACGACCGGGATCAATAACCTGTATTTCAACCATTGGGTGCCTCTGTATGAAGCGGCCCAGGCCAAAAACAATGCGGTGCGCAAGGATTTGACGCAGGGGCTGGCCCTCGATCTCAATACCGCCTCGCAAAAAGTCCTGCAGGCCCATGTCCGGCAAAAGACCTATGCCGATGAACAAACGCCGCCCGGGATGCCTTGCGGCTCGGACGGCTGTACCGGGCAACAGGTTTTCTCTTCGGTCATTGCGGGCAGTCGTGGCGTTATGGGTACGGCCAATCCTATCAGCGGCGCAGCCGCCCAGGCAATACGCAGCAATACCGCCTTGACCACGCCAGAAAGCGCGTTCGGGGGTCTGGTCACTTATCAGGCCCATTGTGACCGCTTTGCTTCACAAGCGGAAATCAAAGCCGGTGTTTGTCCCGGCGCTGCTGTAAGCAGCAAACCTAATGCCGACTTAAGCGGTTCAACCTTACTGGATACTCCGGCGATAAATCATGATCCGGCGCACCCCAAACGGGATACCCAGGCGCGGGCGGCCCTGATCCATAATCTGACCAACACCATGCCGACAGCCAGGCTCAAAAAACCGGATTATCAGACGGTCCAGGGGCAAACCCAGGCCGGATTGCAAATGTCCATGCAGGCCCGCATGAATCTCGCCCAGACCATCCTTGCACAAGCTGCCGCCATGCAAGCACCGGTTCAGGGATTGGGGCCGCAAATGAAAAAGACCCTGAACAAGTCTTTGGGTAACGTGCCGGACATTGCCAAAAATGCCTCACTGAATCAGGCGATGGCCTGGCAGGACAAGGCCACTTATGGCAACCCGAAATGGTACGTCAAGCTGCAAGCATTGCATGAGGCTTCCATAGAAAAACAACAGCTGCTCATGGTCGCTGAAAAATTGCAGAAGGACTATATCGCCTTTCGGGAACGCACCAATGAGGAAGCGGCACTTGCTACCCTGCTCGCGCAACAGACCCAACAGGCCATGCGCAAGGTCGTGGAAAATCAAGGTACGAACGCGGTGCGCTGAATGTTTTTCAATGAAAGAGGATAAAAGCAATGGACGTGAATGAGGCTATCGCCAACCTGCAGGCCGCACAAGCGGAAGCACTGGCCCGACAATCCGCAAGCGAGCCCGGCGACGAAATAGACGATGAAAGTCTGGATGAAGGCGTGGAGTTTGTCGATCCATCCCTGGACCACATCATGCACTTCATGGACCTGCTGGATGTACTGAGTACACCCGCACCCGAACCCCGGCCCGTGCCGCGTCCGTAATCTGAACTGAAAAATCGGCATCACCCTTCTGATGTTCCAGAAAACAGGAGGGTGCAATGCAACATATCATGTCTTTTGAATACGAGAATCAGTCGATTCGGGTGATGCGTGGTGAGGACGACAAACCATGGTTCGGCGCTGTGGATGTATGCAAGGTGCTGGAACTTGCGGATACATACATTTACGACTTTTGCAGAGTTTAACTACTGTCAGGCTCCAAAAAAATTCCAGACCCATTCCGAAAATCGGCACCACCATGGGTGATACGCCTCAGTCAAGGAACGCGCTCATGTCCTATCGAAACACAAAAAACCGCAGCCTTCTGGCTTTTGGCCTGCTGCTTTTGGGCTGGTCACTGCCAGGGTTTGCCAGCACCTTTAATCCCAAACCTGCCAGCGACGATATGCTCCTCGACATCCTGGCAAAAACCATCGGACCGTCCATTCACCAGATCAGCGGTGTGGGAACGGGTACGTTGTCCGACATTACCCGGCTGCTCATGGACATCAATTCCCTGGTGCTGATTGTCGGCGGTCTGTTGCTGACTTATGTGATCGGGGCCAGCGTCCTGAAAACCGCGCATGAAGGGGAGCCCATGGGCCAGAAATGGTCATCCATGTGGATTCCCATGAAAGCGGCGGCGGGCGCGGCGCTGATCCTGCCTGTGCCGAGTCTGGGCGGACTGTCTGCAGCGCAAGGCATCGTTATCTGGCTACTGACGTTCAGCATCGGCGCAGGTGACGCTGCCTGGGATCAGGCCGTTTCCTACATCGCCACTGACCCCGTAGGCTCGGTCGTCGTCAATCCCATCCATACCGGGCAACTGGCAGCGGGCATCATGGATTCCCAGGTCTGCGAAAGGGCCATCAATCAAACCGCAGACAACTATTTCCCGAACAGTAACCCTATCAGCCGGAGTGGACCGACCGTCGAACACACCCTGAACCCCATCGGCGGCGTGACCCATCTGGTCGAGGGCTACGACGAGGCCGTGCAACCCTTGCCAGGCGGTCATGCCTATGCCACGCAATACAGCCTCTACCAATGGACCGCAGACAGCAGCGGCTTGTTGGGTGATCTGTCCAGCATGGAAATTTTACCCTCGGCCTGCGGCAAGACTGCCTTTATATCCGGCGTGGTCAGCAACGGGCACAACAGCCCATCGGTTACCATGATGAAAACCATCGGTACGGACAACGGAACGGCCATTGGTATGCTGATCGGTTCTTTGGCGCCGATCTCCCAAAATCTCTATGCAGAAATCAAAACTGGACGGAGCGATCATGACTTCGTAAAAGCCATCAACGCCTATGACACCACCATGCAGACCGATATCCAGAACGCTACGGCTACAGCGGTTCGTGGTCAGGTCCAGAAATATGAAGCTGCCGCCAGAGTGGACGGTTTCGCGACGGCGGGAGAATGGTTCTGGGATCTCGTGCGCTGGAACAGTGTCGCCCAGAAAGCGGCGGATAACCTGGGAGATGCCACCGGCATGAATTTCGGCAGTTTCCTGGGCAAGATCGGTTCTTCCCACGTCAAGGATGCGCAAGCCCGAATCCAGAGTTTCATCAAGGAAAACGGCAGTCTGGTCGGGCATATCCAGCCCTCTTCCAACGGGCAATCCATGATTGACTCGGTGGTGGCCGAAGCGGATACCGCCATTTATGGGGGCGGGCTCGGCATCGTCAGCAGCAATCCGCTCATTACTGTCCGCAATATCGGCGCCTCCATGGAAACAGCGGGTGGCATCGTCTATGCCGGTGATCTGCTTCTGACAGGCGGCGCGGGAGCCGCTAACGGCGGTATTGATAAAGACGTGCCTCTCGTCGGCAATGGGACCAATGCCGCCGCCAAGATCGTTTATTATGACGTGAGTCCGGTCTTGCTGGCCCTCGCCGGCGCCTTGTTCATCGAAGGTTTTTTCCTGAGCTTTATCGTGCCCCTGATTCCTTTCATGGTCTGGATTTCGGCCTTGTTGGGATTTTTATTCATGGCCTTTGAAATGATCGTGGCCGCGCCCCTCTGGGCGGTCATGCACATGCACCCCGAAGGCCATGAGGTCGTCGGCATGGGCGCAAACGGCTATAAGATGGCTTTTGCCATCATGACCCGACCCTTTCTGATGATCCTGGGACTGGTCGGCGGATATGCCCTGTTCATGGGTTTTACGGCCCTGATTTCGCCGATGATCCTGAAAGCCGTCACGTCCAGCCAGAATACCGGGGGCGGTTTTACCGGCCCTCTGGACATGATCGGCATGGTCGGTATCTACGTCACCCTGGTCACCATCATCGCCTATGAGTGCTTCAAGCTGGTCTTTGTACTACCCGAACGGGTCATGAATTGGGCCAGTGCTGGCATTGCGAATTACAACGAGGACAGAACCTTGGAAAGTCAGAAGGGTTCGCATGAGGCAGCAAGAAAACATGCACAGAATGCTCCCAACGCTGTTCTTAGCGGAAAGCCAAAACCACCTGGAGAAAAATAAAGGTAAAAATGGTCGCTCGTTATTTCTGGTGAGCAACTAAAACATCCAAAGAAAAAGATTGGCCAAAGCAATGATAGCGAAAATCCACAAAAGGGTTTTCCGACTGATGAGTAGTGGCGTTGCTCGACTATATGCATCCTGAGAAATGTAAACTCCCGAGCGATTCTTTGGGTTATTTGGGTTGTTTGGATTGTGGTAATTATCTGGTTCATGCGCGCCAAGAATGTCATACTTGTCATATTGACCCATAACCCCACCCCCTTGACATCTCTCAGCACCCATGCTTGGGCTAACGTCTGCGTTCTAGCACCCCGGATGGTGAGGTGTCAAGTTTTCGGGGCGGACCGGGAACACAAGCGTCTGTTTTACTTGTGGCCGTGAGAAAAACGGGGTTGGTCTGTGCGACATCGACTGCAAGTCGCACAACGACCTGTTCACAAAAGGATTTGCGTTCTTGAAAGGCGGGAATCGTGGGATTTCTGCAGGAACGTTTTCAGTCCTTCCGTCCGTCATCCATGCCTGTGCTGATGATTACGCCCCTTCTGGTCACGCTTGAGGTACAGGATCACGTCGACCCCATCAGGTTGGAGATGCCCATCACAATAATGAATGGAATCCAGTAATCACTCATGACTTGGCCTCCTTATCCTTGAGAAACGGAGGAGATTATGGGCAGCACACCAGCAAACAATGTGTTGAAGGTGATCCGGGGCCACAAATCATCACGCCGCGTGCTGTGGGATCGGCCATGCGCCGGAAGCCTTTGCGTCCAGGATCACGATCTCCACAATGCTTCCGTCATCGGCATAGGCAATATTCAGGTTCCAGTCTTGTGACACCTCACGAGTGACGGGCTTGTCCGTGAAACGCAGTACCAGAATGTCATCGTCTGCGTCATAGTCGGTTTTCATGGGGACACCTCCCAAAAGGTCATGATGGTTTTAATGATAATGACATCATCCAGCAGAGCTGCCACACACAACAAATTGTCTTGCCGATCCGGGAACTCACGGTAAATCCATGCGCGGCGCTCATCCTTGGCGCGAATAGTCCCTGTCTCGACGATTTCCATGATTTCAGCCTCACTGATCCCGCGTTCCTGCATCCTCTTTCTTGCATGATGCGTCATCACGACGGGACGCTCAAAGCGTCGGCTATGCACTCAGGCGAGCGTCCATGCGCTCTGCAAGGTTATCCACCTTGCCGTCCAGACGATACGATCAGATAGAGATTCATCCATGTAGTCTAGCAAAATATCCCGGTCATCGGCAGAGGGCTTCACCAAATCGGCATCACCCTTCTGAGATTGTCCAAAACAGGAGAAGTACGATGCAAAATCTGATGCCTTTCGCGTACCGGAACCATGCTATCCGGGTGATTCGCAACAATGAGAACGGCGAGCCGTGGTTTGTCGCCGTGGACGTGTGCAAAGTGTTGGAAATCGCCAATGCCCGCGATGCACTGACCAAACTGGATGATGACGAGAAAACGCAAGTTATTGATCCTGCTACCGTCGGTAAAACCGACAGTACTGGAATCAATAACTTACTGAACGTGGTCAACGAACCGGGTTTGTACCGACTGATCTTCACCAGTCGCAAATCCGAAGCGAATGCGTTCAAACGCTGGATCGTGCATGACGTGTTGCCGTCCATCCGCAAGACGGGCAGTTATGCCCTCCTCGGCAAGAGGCCGGACAAAGTGCCTCTGCGCGAAGTCGCCCGGAAAAACCGGGAGATTGCTGATCTGGCACAATCCTATTCCGCGCTGTATCGCGTCATGGGGCTACGCGGAGCTGCGCGGCAAACGGCTGTCGAAACCGTTTTGCGGGCGCGGCATGGTATCGAGCTGGACCGGATCGCGCCCATGCCCTGCCCGGTCCAACATTCCGTCAAAAATACCACCATCGAGGACCGTCTGGTGTCCCCCACGGAAATCGGTCAGATGCTAGGCGGAAAAACCGGCCATCAGGTCAACCTCATCCTGGAAGCCCAGGGGTTGCAGGTGCGCGATGGGAAAAGCTGGAAACCGACCAGCAAGGCGCAAGGACTCTGGGAATGGGTCAAGGTCGCCATGCACCGCGCCCCTTTCTTGCGCTGGCGGGAAAACGCCATCCTGAAACAACTGGAAAGCGTGTCGAACCTTCTGACGCTGGAAGCCTGAAAATCTATCCGCACATATTGTTGACTGTTAGGTTCTTAATGCCACAAACCCAACTGTCAACAGTATTTCAATTCTGGAAATCGGCATCACCCTGGTGTCATTGACCATATCAGAGGACACGTTTTCATGAAACGCTCAATCATCTTGTTTCTGATAGCAGGCAGCCTTGCTGGCTGCGCCAACAATCCCTATGCCAGCAATGGCACTACGGCAGATGCCAGCGGCGGAGCCTTGTTGGGCGCAGTTGCCGGTGCCGTGATCGGCAACCAGACCGGAAGTCCTCTGGCCGGTGCGGCCATCGGCGCGGGACTCGGTGGATTGGCCGGGTATGGCGTAGCCCATAGCGCCCGGAACAATGTGCCGCCCGGCTACTACGCGCCGCCAGCCAATAATCCGGTATGCCCTGCGGGATATACCTGTGTGCCCCAATAATAAAGGAGAACCAACATGCTCAAGAGATTAATGGCATTGTTTTTTATGCCCTGGATGATAACTCTTGGGCTTTTTCTGACCTTTTGTGCGTTCTCCGGCTTCCGTTTTTCTGCCAATCTGGACGGCGTGACGCGGTTTTTCGCCCTGCACCCTTTTTCGCTGTATATCTTCTGGATAATCCTGCTCGCTGTCGGATTGTTTTTTGTAGTGGGCTATCTGATGCTGTTCATGGTAGAAAATGTGGTGCGACCCTATTGGGAGCGTTACAGTGACAAGAAAAAGGGGATCATTTTACTGCTTGCCGGGGTCGTGCCTGTTTTAGGATTCATGTTTGCGCTGATGCCGCCCATGCCTGTTTCTGTTAATGCTTGTGAATACTCCACCGGCTAAAAGCCGGTGGCTTCAGGTTACGGCTGGAAGCCGGATCGGTCGGCACTGAGGCCGACGGCTGTCGCTACACGACATGAAAGTCATCGTCTGGATCTGGTGGGGTTTGATTCTTGATGTACTCCTGCCAAACCTCATCTGTTACATTCCCACTACTCGCGACCCAATAGCCTCGCCCCCACAAATGTTGGCCCCAGTATCTCTTGCGTAACTTCGCATACTCCGTCAGCAACCGATGCGAGCTCTTCCCTTTCAAATACTGTACCGCCTTGGATACCGATAGATTCGGCGGTATCCCTATCAATAGATGTACATGGTCCCTATTAATCGACCCCGCATAAATCACCATTTCCTTACTACGCGCCATCTCTCGCAGCAATTCCCGACATCGTAGCCCTACATCCCCGGCCAATACCTGATATCGGTACTTCGTCGTCCAGACTAGGTGATACTTACAATCCCAAACCGTGTGAGTACCACTTTTATAAGATTCCATAGCTGTGGTTATACCACCGGACTTATCCGCCGCCTAAAGGCGGGGGGTTTACGGATCCCCTATCGGGGACTCCAAACCAATAGTGAAAACAGTGCATTTCGTGCGGGGAACGCCGGTACTCTTTGAAATGCCTATTCCGCTGACAGCGGCGCAGATTGCCAAAGAAAAGCGTCAACAAGCGGCGTTCATCAAAGGGGCGCAAGCAAAGAATTTACCCCCGCCTCCTATATTACGGGTCCTGACCAAAATTATTCACGGTCGGGCACAGGTGACGCAAACTGGCCCCGATACCTACCAGATCAAAATACTGCACCATGACGCATGAATTGCTGAACCGCCAGATTGCTGCATTCGAGGACCGCGACACATGGATCGCGGCCTATGCTGCGTGGTATCAGCATTTTCTCGCCATGCAGCCCGTTACCGGTCGGCTTGCTGAAAAATGGGCACAGGAAATGACCGAAAACACCCTGCTCCATTTTTATCTGCGCGATGACCAACAGGAAATCGTGCAGCTCGCCATGCACAAGATGCGCGACACCCCTCTGGCAGGAAGCGAAAAAACTTTAGCCAACCGCAAACCCAATGCAGGGGTCCAAGCCCCTAACCCCGCACCCCTGTTCAAAAAAACCGCGTCGGCACAAATTTCTTTATTTTGATCTGAAAAATCGGCACCACCCCGGTGGTACAGAAGATCAAAAGAGGAGCTTTTCCCGTAATGACACGAAAAAAAGATTTGGCTCAAAAAGCCTATTGGACCCTGGTACTTTCTGCTCTGCGGGATCGCCGCAACCCGAAACATCAACAGGCTGCAGAACGCTTTTTGTTGCGCTTTGCCCCTTCCGCAAGGCATGTCCAATGATGCCCCTTGCAGAGAGCAAGCCCCTTGCAGGACGCGAAAGACCCGCCGATCTGCCTGAAAAGATCTGGGAAATTTTTGCGCATGGCGGCGATTTTCGGCCTGCAGACCAGGAGCCCTTCTGGGAATTGGTCGGCTTGCAGGATATTCCGGCGGGCCTTCTGGCCATCCTGGAATCCCCCGCCTATGCCCCACATGTTCTGGAGAGGGCCGCCGAAGAAAAACACCTGAACAGCGAAGCCGAAGCCCTGCATGAACAATTGTACGGCAATGTCTATTACCCGCCCGCCCTGCGTCATCAACTGCTGAAACGCTATCAGGCAATCGGCGCGAAATACCGCATACGCGGCCTTTATCCCGGATCGTCCGAACGGAGAAATGTCTCATGACTACCGAAATCGAAAAACGCATTATCGCCAGCCATCCCAAAAGCCTGGAAGCCCTGGCAGAAGAAGTCCGTGCCGTCTTTGCACCCGTCATCGACGCCATGAACGTAGGGCTGGCCCTGCAACAGCAAATGTTTAAAGACCCCGACCATCTCATCAATCGCCTGGACGCCACTCTGGGAAAACTGGTGGATCGGCTGGATCAAATGGCGCGTAGCCTCCATGAGATAGAAAAACAGCAGAAACTATTGAAAGAAGGCATCAAGGAACTGGCTGTCCAGATCACACCGAATAAAGAAGGAGCACATCATGGGGAACCTGAGTGATTTTGCCAGACGCTATCACGAGATCGGCAAGGAACCCGTAGGTTTCCCGGAAGTTGCTGCGGCAGCAAGGGGCCACTGGAAAACCCTTCTGCCCTCTCTGGGTGTCGATACACATGCCCTGAATGGCAAACACGGCGCCTGCCCCGGCTGCGGTGGTAAAGACCGTTCTCGTTTCGATGACAGGGACGGCAACGGGACCTTTGTCTGCTCCCAGGGCAACGGGGATACCCTGGCCGGAGACGGATTCATCCTGCTGGAACACGTTCACGGCTGGACCCGCCCAGAAAGCTTTCAGGCCGTCAAAGCGGCTTTGGGCATGGGTTCCAAAATCGAACGTACGGCTTCTTTTCCAGCATCTTTTGCAGACAGCAAACCCGCCCCTGGCAGGGAGCAATCCCCCTCCAAAATGGATATGCGCAAGGAACTGTCCCGCGTCAAGACCTTATGGAACCAGGCTGTATCCATCAGAGGGACGATTGCCGATAAATATCTCGCCAGTCGCGGCATCCTGACCGACAGTATCCCCATAGACGCGCATCTGCGCTTTCATCGCTGGCTGACACAATACCAGGCAGACGGCCAGGGCGGCTTCAACATCATCCATGAGGGCCCAGCCATGGTCGCTCTCGTGACCAATGTCCATGAGGAAATTCTCGGTATTCACAAAACCTTTATCCAGCCGGACGGCTCCGGCAAGGCTAACGTGCCCGGCGGTAACAGTAAATTTCTCAAGAAATGTGTCGAACGGCTGAATGGCGGCGCGGTCAGGATTCATCCGCCCGACCCGCAAAGCGGCATGATCGGCATTGGCGAAGGCATTGAAACGGTCCTTTCCATGCACACCATCACCCGTCAGAAAGGCGGTATTCTGCCCGTTATGGCCGCACTGAACACTTCCCTGCTGGCCGATTGGGTGCCGCCCATTTCCGCCCGACAAATTGCGATCCTGGCCGATAACGACAGTGCCGGCATGCATGCCGCCCAAAAGCTGCAGGCGCGTCTGCACCAGTATCGTCCGGACGCCGCTACCGATATTTTAATGCCGCCGCAACCCGGCGCGGACTGGAATAACATCCTGCAGCAAAAAGCACCGTCAAAATCGGCATCACCCAGGTAGGAGTCCGTTATTTTTTGATGAAAAGGATGCAAACATGAAAAAGCGTATCACTCTTTCCGTGCTGATTGCCCTGGCTGCCAGTGGTTGTGCTGCACACCCCACCATGCAGACACAAGAACCCGCCCCCCTGACCCAGGCATCCTTGTGGCTGAATCACTCGGCGGCAGTCGCGGCCCATTCACTGAAAAACCTGGATCAGATTACCGAAGTGCATCTCACCAATCCCGCTGTGCGCGTGACCCATGTCTCCCGCGTGTCCGGCCTGACCGATCACCTGCATCTGCACTGGTCCGGTCCCGTCAACCGCTTAATGGCGCAACTCGCTCAACATATCGGCTGGCGGTATGCCCTGACGATCCACCCACACCCCATGCCGGACGTGGCGATCTGGAACCAGAACGCCCCACTTCCTGTCATTGTGCATGAAATCAATCAGCAAATGGTTCATGTGGCCACCCTGCGATTATTGCCCCTCGGTCGCACCCTGGTCCTGGAACCCTATCAGGCCCAATGGTTGCCAGAGCATCCCGTCCTGACCCACAAAAAGCCCGTTTACTTTGGCCCGATGGTTCCCGCCTGCCATCCTGACAAGAAAACATCCGTACCAGCCACGTTAGGAAAGCAGGGGGCGTCCAGCCACCTGCTGACGGTCGGTAAGCACGGCTCCCTGCATCCCTTGCCGGAAGGGCCGCATGGCCCGAATATCCCCTTGCAGAAAGCCCTTGCCCATCACTGGAAATTACTCATGCCCTGGCATCCCACGTCCGCCGAAGATCAGATCGCGCAACAGTGGATGGCGGCAGGCGGCATGTTGTATCGGCCCTGATTTCCACAACAGAAAAAGGAGAATTTATGAACCAGCTATCGAAAATTGGATGGTTTGCCGCCAGTATATTGATCCTGGCGGGCTGCTCTGCTACCCATGATGGCCCGCCTGCGCGAGCCGCAAAGATCGCCTACATCGAAAACATCATGGGCGGCTATCATCTGACCAAGGCCACCCTTCCGACGCCCTGGAAACATGCCTGGCATCGCCTGCGCGTTGCTCGCTGCGCCAAGAATGCGTCACCCGGACAATGGACCTGCGCGGTTTATGTGCAGGACACAAACGGACCGCATGAAACCGCAGAAATCCGGCTCATTCATGTGGGCGGCGTCTGGAAAGCCTACCAGTAATAAGTTTTTGCAGAAGGGCTTCCTGAATAAAGGCTTGCCATTCCGCAAGCCTTTTATTTTTTCCAGAAGTGCATAGCGATCAGAGCGACTACGGTGCCCGTAAAGGCCCCGAATACCGAGAGCACCAATACCCGTCCATACAGTTTCAGACTCTGTTCCTGCAGGCTGTTGGTCGCTTTGCGGACCGCACTACTGAAATCGTTCAGATCGTGTATGGCATTATTGCTCATATCTTTGACCTTTTTGTCCAAAGCATCTATTTCCAACTGCAAGGAAGCGGCCAGCTGGCTAATAATGGCCTTGAACTGCTCTGTCGCTTTCTGATTGACCTCTGCACTTTTCTTATCCAGCAACGCCAGATGTTTTCCGGCCACCTGCTCCATGATGGCCGCGCTCTTTTTGTCGAAGTTCTCCAGAAAATCCTGATGACGCCCGTTCCAGGCATTGACCAGTTTGGCCTGTTCCGCCGTGACGGTCCTGACTTCTGCAATGGCCTTTTCAATACCTGTCCGATATTCTTCCAGAGCGCGAAGGGCCGCGATCATTTCTACGCTGCGATCCCGCGCCTCCTGCAATTCCTCCTCATGAACGCGGGACAATATCTTGTGCGAACGCAGAATCGTTTCCACCAGCGTTTCAGCAGGCACATCCTGAAAGGGGGATTGCGCCCTGCCAAGGGAATGCGCCCGGCCAAGGGAATTTTCAGAGACCATAAGCCAACATCCCCTGTGCATTGGCGAATACCGGATCATCCGCTACCTGCACATGCGGCCAGGGACTGCTTTCCATCAGAAAAGAGGCCCCACCGCCAATCAGCACGACCGTATCCACGTCCTGCACCGTCTTGAAAACACTCGCGGCTTCCTGCCAGATATTCAGAGATACGTCCTGAATCGCCGCCTGACGATCCGCCGCCAGATCATATTCCTTGCCCATGACCTTGATCCGGCCATCCCGGAAGGCCCGGTACACCAGATGGCTTTCCAGCGGATAGGCAAACTGTCCGGCAATGCGCTCGGCAAAACGGGCCTGCATGTCCATAACCCCCAGATTGCGCCCGCCCGTCCGGTCCATGAGAATACGTCCATCCTGAAAGACCGTCGCGTCCATGGTCCGTGCGCCGATATCCAGAATCGCCGCACTCCCGCAATCCAGTGCCATCAATGCCGCCAGCCCTTGTGCTACCACCTTGATCTTGCCGGGTTTGGGCAAGGGCTTTTTATCCGCGTCAAGCACTTCTACCTGCAAAGAAATTTTTCGCGCAGCTACCGCTTCCTTGTTGATGCTGCCGTCAGACCGAAAATACAGGCGGACCGGCAAGCCCGTCACAATGGTATCGCCTTCTGCAAAACCATGAGACAAGAGCGCATGAAAACTCATGACCCGGTTCATCGCACTCCGCTCATATCCGTCAAAACGGGTGTTCAGCGTATCGACGCCACCCCCCATCGTGAAAGATTGCCCTTCCGTGTGATAAATGGCGTTTTCCTGACCATCCTTGCCCAATTCCAGACGTGCCCCCGGACGCACCAGAGAAGGAATCGCCCCTTTTCCATTTGCCCAGGCCACTTTGATTTCTCCAAAACCATCATCCAATCCCCATGCTTCCATCAGTCATCCTCCAAGATTTGCTGTAAGGCACTACGCACCACTTCCTGATGCGCCTCTTTTTCCTGCTCTGTCCGAACTGCCGGACTACTTGAACCAACCTGCTTTTTCACATCCTGCGATAATTTGGCATTCTGCAAAGGGCTTGCTCCCTGCACAGGGTTAGCCCCCTGCACAGGGCTTGCAGCCTGCATAGACTTGGCGACCTGCGAGGCCACAAAATCTGGTACGACTTGCGCGGATTCTTTCCGGTGTGCTGTTGTCATAGAGGTTTTATCCGGCATCGCCTGGGGAACAGACGGCTTCACGTCGAAACCGGAATCCGATGAATCAGCACCCTGCAATGGGCCTGCGCCCTGCAGGGGATTCCCCAATAGTTGCGGCAACCCAATGAGCAAGGCTCCACGCAATATGTCCTGCAAACCCCGACCCGAATAGCCGTCTATCCAGCGCAAAATCTCCTGGTGCTGCGGTGTATCATCGTAGAATCGCAGCAATATCCTACGATGCCCGATCCTCGCCATCAGAACACACTCCGTAGCCGCCGCTTGCCAGCCAGAAAAACCCGGATAGCCCGCCAGAACTCGTCCGGCCACAATTCCCGCCGCGCCATGAACCAGCCCAAAAGACAAAACAGCAGCCAAAGCCCCCAGGCCGTCCAGTGAAACAGGTGGAAAATCACCCAGAATGCCGGGAGCGCCGTAAAAGCCGGAAACATAAAAAACTTCAAACGTCGCCCGGCATCCCGCCAGGAATAAACCACGTCATTTTCCACCGAAATCCCTCCTGAAATTTTCATAATCCACATCCAGAATACGTCCTTCTCGATGAGATCGTTCCACGTCATCCATGATGGGCCGACCAAAACGCCAGACCAGTTCATGCCCCGTTTTCTGCAAAGTGTTTTTCTCTGCGGCCTCATGCAGTTTCTTCCGCACATAGGCGTCGCAAACCAGCCATTCCCGCACCGCCGTCCGTTCCCCTTCCTGGGTGGGCAATAACTGTTGGGTGAACACAAAACGCAAACTGTCAATCAGGTCATGCCGCATGGCCGCTGCATCTTCCGGCGGCAAATTATTCACAATCCGGTTGATCGTGTTGGCAAAGCCGATACTGTGCAGCGTGCCCATCACCTGATGCCCGGTCACTGAGGCCAGAATCCCCGCGCTCATGGTTTCCGCGTCGCGCATTTCACCGACCAGAATCACGTCTGGTGAATGCCGCATGTATTCCTCAATGCCCCGCTTGAAACTCTTGACGTGTGTGGGGACTTCCACCTGATAAATGGTGGATTTGATGTTCTCTATTTCGGACAGCGGAAACTCAATGGGATTTTCCAGCGTCAAGAACTTGATTGCCTCCCGCTCCGCCTGGAACCGGATGACCGAAGCCAGTGCCGTACTTTTACCCGAATTATGATGAATGATGCCCGTCGCATCCTGATACAGTTTGTCCGTTACCTGCGCCAGTTCCACGCCCGCAAAAAAACCTTTCTGTACGCCCGGCTCCCGCACGCAACGGCGCAACAAAAACTGGTCGCGGGCGCGTTGAACCAGATAAAAGGGCCGATCCTCCGGCAAATCGCGGGCATGAACCAAATGCGTAGAAAGATCGCAGCGCAACAGGTCCACACTTTGCAGCGCTACCGGCAAAAGATGGTCTGCGGTAACAGAAAACGCTTCCAGCGGACGCCCCAGATCGTCTCCGATCCCGCGTATCCGCACCATGTCCGATTCTCCACGGTGTATGTTGCGTACCCGGCGCGGCAGATAGTCCCATCCCATGACCAGATCAGTGAGAGGATTGATCTGCTCTATCGCTTTGTGCGTCCCATCCGCCATTCTGATCAAATGCCCCGGGGTATGGCAGTTCGTCGGACCTGTGACCAGGACCAGGCCGTTTCTATGCCGGAAATACGGGATGATTTCTTCCGGCAAGCCAATTTCATGCGGCAAAGGCACCTTCCCCGGAATCACGCGCATGGTAATGTGCATCCCGAAGCCGCCCTCTACGGACAATCCCGGTACAATATTGACTCGAAACCGGTTTGCTTTGCCCCGGTCAGGATGACCGACAGGCAAATTGCGAAAGATGCGCCGATACGCCGCCGCTACGCCCGTTCTGGATCGCGCCATTTCTTCCGCCGCATTGGGATACAGCACGTTGACCAGCCCCAACATGAAATGATCGGTCAAAGGTTGCGCGTCCATGAACAAACGTCTGGCTCCGACCTTGAGAATGGGCGGTTTGCCAATCAGAAAATCCATGTCCGAGGCTTTTTTCTCTACCGCCTCATCCAGCCATTCATCCAACTGGCGCTCTATGCGCAAATCACTCATTGCGCAGCCCTGGTCCTTTCAGGATGACCTTTCAGATCAGCCCGCGTCCGGTATTCCGGCGATTTCCAGGCCGTACCCGGCCAATACTGGTTCGGGTGCCAGGCAGGAAGACGGGTAATCCGCAAATCTTCACTGTGTATCCGCAAATCCCGACCCTGAGCCGAAACCACGTTGCCCTGATTGGCATGCGCCAGAATGGGCGCACTGATCTTTCCCTGCATTTCCAGCTTGCGGTACAACACCATACCGAGAAAATCCCGCTGCAACCGTGCCAGACTGGTACGAAAATTGGTGATGGCCTGCGCCTTGCCTAACATAAACCCGCGCTGGACGGCCTCTATCCAGACTTTTCTCTCCGCCGCATCGTCCGGCAGTAAAACACGCGGAACCGCCTGAATATCCGGCCTGGGCCAACCCTGTATGAGATATTCCCGCCAGTTTGGGACCACGGTGGAAAAGCGGGCCTGTTGCGAAATCCGGTAAAAACTGCGGGATACATGCAAGGTATCCGGGCCTTCGAGCCGGGTAAAATCGTGGGAAAACTCGACAATCGGCGGCAAGAGACTGGTTCCGGTCAAACGATCCTGCACATGCAGGGAAGCCGGATAGACCAGCCGGCGAAAGTCATAGGTCTTGTCCAACTGCGCCGCCCGCGTCACAAGCCAGGCATCCAGCTTTTTGCCCTGCACATACAATCCGGCCTGCGCCCCTAATGACAGGGCTTCCTTGCGCATGGACCGTTCCTGCAAGCCTGCCAGCTTGCGAACTACAGCAGGACGATCTGAGGCGCTTAACTGCTCAATGCTGCGAACAATACTGACGGGTTCAACATGCTGCATGGGGTATTTCTCCTTTCAGGATTCGGCTTTCTACAGGGGTGATGCCGATTTTCCGATCAGGTATGAAAAATAAATGTATCCGTAGGGACACCGTACGGAGGCTATAAGGACACCGTATGGATACTCTTATTTGGATGACACCGTGCGGACACCGCACGGATGCTAGAAGGACACCGCATAGACACCGTACGGATACTTTTTATTGGAGCCTGCTGAAAAGTTACCGTATGGACACCGTGCGGATGCTGGAAGGACACCGTATAGATACATTTTCGGATTGGAAAACGAGCGAGAAGCGGAACAGTAACGGAAGCGACAACCTTGAATCGGCCCCCTTTCGGAAGGCAGAATACGGGTATGGACACCTTGCCCCATTGGACCCGCTCGCCGGAGACGGTAGAGGATTACACCGATCTGGTACGTCGTCTGGCGCGACGTTTTGTACCGGAAGCGCAGAGCTTGCGCGGTACGGAGTGCTGGATCGTCTGGCTCGAACGCTTACGGGTACAGCCCTGGTCCGAGGTCACGGTCAGACGTTATCGCGCGGCCCTGCTCTGGTTCATGGAGAGTATGGATACATTCCCGCAAAGCCCGTTCTGGATAGCGCCGGACCATCGGGAAGCGATTCTTAGCGCGATCCGCTTACCCTGGGCCGGAGAAAGCCTGACGCTCCCGGAGCAAAAAACCCCCCCGGGGAAAAGGATGCGATCCTTCGGTCGGGCGCGATGGAAACAGGTCCGTCAGCGTCTTATGTCGATTGAGGAATGGGAAACCGTCTTGTGGATGGAAGCGGTCATGCGCACAGGCGTTCGACCGATAGAATGGGTACGGGGGGTATCCTGGAATGGCGGAACATTAGCGATACCCTGCGCAAAAGGCGCTTTTGACGATCAGGGGAACCGGATCAGGGGATTAACCCGGACGCGCACACTGGATTTGTCGCATTGGCCGAAGGCCGAGAAAGACCTGATAACGGCCTGGATCGCTTTGCGGGAAACACCGGAGCAGCGCCTGTCCCTGTTAAAAAAAATGGCGAAGCGGTTAAGATGGGCCTGGGATCAGGAGTTCCGGTCATTGCGTCCCCGGATTACGCTGTATACGGCGCGGCACCAGTTTGCGGCGAACCTGCGGGCGCGTGGTACACCGCCGGTAGCGATAGCGGCGATGATGGGGCATAGTTCGGACCAGACCCAAAGAACCCATTATGGCCGGGGCGCATTGGGGAAAACGGGAAAAGGGATTACCGCACCGGAAGTATCCAGTGCATTGACGGCGCTAGTCAGGCAGCATATCCGGGTACCCTTATCATTTCCCATGCGCTCTGGTCTGGGTAATGGTTAACAAAAGGAGACACATTAAAAAATGACCGTATCGACACAAAAGATGGCGGATTGGGCTTATGCCTTGTTTACGGAGCAAAAGGAACAATTCCGGGATCTTTTGCGCGAGGCATTGCTGGCGGCTATGCGCGAAGGTGACGGAGACAAATTGTTGAAGGCACTGAACAGCTATATAGAACGTCTGGGTCTGTCCGAAGAAGAAAAAGCCATGCAGTTTGTGATTCGGAATCAGGCCAGCACCCAATACTGGGATTTGTGTTATGACCTGGCGCAGCGTATCTCGCTGGATGAACAGGAAATGACCATGCCATCCAAGGTCGTGACGCTGAAAAACCGCCAGTCGATTGCTGGAGAACGCAATCTGGTCGCCATCCCTATTGCGTTTCCGATTCGGGCCATACTAGATGAAGGGATAAATTTGCATCTGGAAGCGTTGAATGAGCGACTGCGCAAGGATCATGGCGTGAGCGGTCACTGGTTTCCGGGGCTGGTCGATGATTACCCGGTTGCGGAATTACATGTCGTGGAATGGCTCAAGGTGCATGATGAACTGTTTTATGACCGCTTGCCGGAATCGCGGATAGAAGAACTGCGTTTTGACGCCCGGCGACGGGCGGATCGTTTTCACTACCGGACAGATGATGAAAAATGGGATTGGGATTTTCTGGTGGTGATGGGCAGCATAGAAGGTCGCTGGACCTCGGAAGCGATCCAGACGGTACGCAAGCATTTGCAGGAAGTCATTGCGCCGACCCGCCAGACAACCGTTTTTCTACAGGGCGCTTCGCAAGATAACGAAGCCTCACAAGATATGGATTATTGGCTGAACAAGAATCCTTTTGTGGTGGGTGAACTGGATTTTATGCGTCGGGCGCAATATCAGGGAGGCTGGATAGCGAAGCAGCGCGAGGTAGATGATTTTATCACGCAAAGCAAGGGCCCATTCCGGCTGACCCGCATGGAGACGGGGCTGATGCGGGGATGGATATTGGGCAATGGCATCAAAAACTGGCTGTATGTGACCCCGGACATGCACAAGCGGACCTGGGAAGAATGTTTGATGATGGTATGGGAGGCTTTGGAGCGGAACGGCGTGGGGATGGTCCAGATTGGCGATGAAAAGCCGAAGCCGGGGACGATACCGGCTTTTGTGCGGTATTGAGTGAATCAGCCTTCCAGGCTTTTTGTACATCATCCATGACTACGGCGTATGGCCGTGAAATTCTCCAGCCAGACCCGGTCAAGGATCACTGCCGAATCACTTTTCTGATGGCAACTTGTGCGTATCCTTTTGACATACCGCGTGCGCTTGAACCAGCCCTGTTTCGCACGTATGCGGTACTCCGCATTTCTGCTCTCCTTCGCCACACAGGAGAACGCACCTGGAAGCTTTCAATGAGTAATTCGACGAGATCCTCGGTATCCCGCTGAGATTGTTGGTGCCAGCCCTGTAGCGTTTCCTGTTGTTGCTGAATGATGGATTCAAGACGCATGGCGTTCTCCTTGCTGCGGTTGGGCGATGGAGATACGGTAACACCATGCTGCGACAATATGCGTCATATAAAAACAGGAACTGCAGACCATCTTCCAAAATAGTTTTTCCAGAATAACGGGGATGGACTCATTGCCTGTAGGTATGAGGGAAAGGATCAGTTCGGAGCAGTTTAAGAATGACAACCTGCTGATACTATTACTGAGTTTTCAATCGACAAAAGAGCGGTACAATCGGCAGGATTGAAGTTTGACCCTGCTTGATCTATGAATTCTCGTGGTATTGCGAATGGATATCAGATAATCTTACTAAAAGCCGATCGATCAGTATGGAGTACGAGCCATGAATACCACAGCCACTTTATCGAGCAAGTTCCAGATTTCCATTCCCAAGGCTTTGCGTGATGAACAACATTGGAAAGCCGGACAAGAGTTTGTCTTCATCCCCAAAGGTAAGGGTGTCCTGGTGCTACCCGTGCCCGAGAAGGAACAGTTAGTCGGCATTGCCAAAGGGGCTCACATTGACGATTGGCGTGATCGCCAGGATCGATTCTGATGGATTTAGTGCCTTTCGTGGTCGATACCTCAGCATGGATTGAATGGCTTGCTGACACGCCCACCGGTAGGCGTCTGGGAAAACAGTTTCCAGAAAAATCACATTGTATCGTCCCCACGATTGTGCAGCTGGAACTATCGAAGTGGTTAGTGCGTGAAGTTGGCGAGGACCAGGCCGACCAGGTAATTGCCTATACGCAAAAATGTATCGTTGTGCCGCTGGATACTGTCATTGCGCTACTGGCAGCTGATTTGCACCGTGAATATAAACTCGCCACGGCTGACGCCATCGTTTACGCAACGGCGAGACGTAAGGGGGCCACTTTGCTCACCTGTGATGCCCATTTCGAGGCTATGCCTGACGTGTCGCTGTTCTCCAAGAGCGGTGAGAAAGATTGACCAAAGCTAAGAATCAACCCATATAAGGGATGATTGAAAGCAAAGAAAATGGCCATACGATAATGCTCAGTACGTCGCTGTCTGTACCCATCGACCAACACTTATGAACAAGATCGAGCCAGTTCTGGCCGGTCAAGGGTTTTCTGTGGAAGCGGGAGGGCCTTTATTTTTAATCTGATCAACCCGCTGACACAATCCAACGCGGAGGACTGCGTTGTGATTGATCCGCTGCGTTTAATGAGAATATCGAAGATGACCATGAATAACCCATACGCTGATAGTTGGAATCAATTTTGAACACCATGCTTTCCAGCTCTACACTCAGAGCTTGGGGACAGCCTGAATTTCTGTACCTGTTGCGCGCCGATTTACTGGCACAGGACGTTCTGTTTGCGCCCTTACAAAGTGCTTTAGAGCATGGCAGCTATGCACTACTGGATGATGTCACGCTCATGGAGCTGAATCGCCGCGAAAATAACCAGTTACTCTGCATGGATTTAGGCGTCAGTTATGCCAGCACCATACCCGGTTGCGCCTGTCAGGGTGATCCGGCACCAGAAACTAAACTAGTGCCTGACAGAAAAAGGGCGTTTTTTCAAAATTCAGTCGGGTAAAATCTGAGCGAAATGATGAATGGGTAGAATTTTAATACCCGTTTTCGCAACTCCGGAAGATATTATGCCCATTTTTAATGATTTCAGCTGTTTTTCGACAGCCGTTTCCTTGGGAAGTTCGGTAACACTTCAAAAATCCTATACTTTAAGCTGTTTTTCGATAGATACATCGTTGCTCCGCCTCCTGGGCTATTAAAACAGCCCCCAATCGATGAATGTTCCGGGCCAGCACAGCCAATGCCACATAGCGCTTGAAACCGGTAATACCATGATCCGGACATTGATCCAGGCCATGCTGTTCTAAGGCGTTAATCGCCGACTCAACCGCCGAATGCTGGTGGCGTAGACGGACGAATTCAGGATCCGACTCTCGCCTTTTTTCTTCCGCAGATGGACGCCCTTTTTTCGGTAAAACGACCATGGGTAGTATTTCTCTGAGCGCAGCCTGATTGGCTAGACTATGAAATCCTTTATCAAAACTTATGGAATGTACGTCACTAAAACGGGACTGCGTTGCTTGGGTCATCGGGACCGCCAACTGGTCATCGGTCGTCTGCTCCATCACCGCATGGTGCAGAATAAAACGGTGCTGATCTTCGACGATACACACCCGCAAACCCAATTCTACGGGAACCCCTGCTTTTCCTTTGCTGATCCATTCCGTGTGGGGTTCAAAGATCGAAAAAACCTTTTCGCTGTGTGGAATTTTTTCGCCGCGTAATACCCGGCGACGGATTTGGTCGATCTGTCGACGGGCATGTTTGAGGTAACCCTCGAGGGCTTGTGCGGCATCGGAGAGGCCTTCTGCTTGCAAAGCATGAGCGGTCTCTGTGGCCCGTGCGACATGCTGCTCAGCCAGAGCCAGATAATCCGCATAGGCTTCCCGCATCCGCGTATCATGTGCCGCACGCTTCTGCGGGTCTTGCGCCGTTGAGTGTTTTATTTTCTGGAGAGTCCGGTAGCTTTTTTTGAAGCGGTTCAGTTGATAGCGCCATTGTCGCCACGTCGTCGAGCCGAGTAATTGGTCTGCCTGGCTTGCCGTTTCTATGGCTTTTCGAATCGCATCCAGCAGCAGGTTAATATCGGTCGGATAATGCACCCGCGTTTCTACGACGAAAGAATCACAGCGAACGCTGAGCCCTTCTTCGGCTTTTTTTTTTGAGCAGAACATGCCCCGCCTGCACCACTTCCTGATTGATCCGATCCAATATTTCCGGGGTAAACAATCTCAGGTTATCTTTGATGGTTTGCAGATGGTACCGTTGATCGGTGTTTTCTCCCCATTCTCCATGTCCCAGCATTTCCCGGATGACCAGATGATGGTTGGCTAAATCATGGATGCGATCGTAATCTGCGTTAAGACCCAGCCGCATCGTACCCAACACCAATATTTTCCAGAGGGCCATTCCAGGACGGCCTTTTTCGGCGCTGACCAGGGTTTTGCCATCGGCTTGTACGGGGCGCATATCCTCCAGGATGGTAAATACCCGTTCCCGGAGTTCCGGCTGCATATAAATGTGTTGAAGGCCACGCAAGAGTCGCGGAATATCATCCCGCGACTTGGGATCAATCTGGATAGCAGAAATATCGGTTTCTCCAAAAACCATTTGCGCGTTAATCACTTTTCTCATGACGAAGATTTTCCGTAAGTCTGGATATTGCGTTAAAAAACACCCATACTTTCAATGGATAGCCGCCTCAGAAGCCGAAAAAAGGCATAAAAAGAGAATCGTCGCATCGCAAAATCGGCAACATCAAACGGCAGAACGCATTATAACACGCTGTTTATTAAAGGCAATTATATTTTCGGTCAGGCACTAAACTACCAGAATATACAGTGCTCAGGATACAAATTGATCGCGTATCAGCCATTTTTTCATTACAGGTACTGATCCAATGACACCCATCAAAAAATCCGTAGCCGTGCAGATTTTTGTGGGTACTATCCAGTTGTTACCCCAATCAGCTCGACCCAGCGGTATATACAAAATCCCGACGAAAATGCCGGTGAAATTGGAAATAAACGGTTTTGAAGGGGATCATCAGGCAGACCTACGGGTTCATGGTGGCCCAGATAAAGCTGTTCAGTTATATCCCGTTAAACATTATGAAGCATTGGCAGAGCGCTTTCCGACAATGCATGAAAAATTGTTTCCTGGTGCTATTGGCGAAAATATTTCATGCCCTGATCTGGATGAACATGATGTGCATATCGGCGATATCTGGCGATTAGGTGAAGGGCTCTTGCAAATATCGCAACCTCGCAGTCCCTGTTGGAAAATTGATGAGAAACTGGATTGCCAAGGTGTGGCAGCCTATATCGCCGAAACCTTCATAACGGGATGGTATTTTCGTGTTCTTAAGGCGGGCATGGTTAAGGAGTACGACAAACTGGAGTTGCTGGAATCCGTGAATGAATGCTATCGCCTGAGCTCATTGCTGCAAGAGATGCGACGCGACGATCCGGAGGCTATGGGTGTGCTGCAAAAATGGATGGAAGCACCTGGCCTTGCCGATAACCTTCGACTGAAAATTGAAAAGCGCATCGTCTATCTGAAAGATACGCACCGATAAAGCCGTCCTGTCATCCTCTATTAGAATACAGCGCTGCCTACCAGAAAAACACTCAGACCGATTTGACGCAGGATCAAATTCGTCAGTTAGGAAAGCTCATTGAGCAGGAGTTGGATCATGAATGATCAAGGATTTGTGGAACTCATGAAGAGTTTGCGCTGGATGGGTCGCTATATGCGCGGTGAGGAAGCGGATGGACGGACTATCCAAATTCCGGATCCCGATGTGAAAGCCATCCGTGAAACCACAGGCCTTTCACAATCGCAGTTCGCTCTGATGATCGGGATAACAGTAAAACCTTATTTACGCCCACGTCTCAGGTTTGTAAGATCACCGGTAAGGAAAGACTTCTGCTGCTTTCGCAGGCTTAATTGTGTTGGCCTGTTCATAGAAAAAAGGATGCCGCTCATGATGCACTGGATGATGGATAGTCGCGCAGGTTTTCTGTTTTTGCTGATAGCGGCCTTTGTAATCGCTGCACTGGTCTATGCGCTTCCAATTTTTCTGGCCTGGACCATGGGAAGTCCATACTTCACCGCCATCACGCTCCTGGACATCTTTCTGGGATGGACGGTACTGGGCTGGATCGCCGCTTTAATCTGGGCCATGGCTTCGGGTAACGGTGGCACCTTTGATGAGGATGGTCCCTCCCGGCACAAACCCTCCCTCTGAACCAGTTCTATTCCCTACAAAAATTGACGAAAGCCCCTGAACCTCGCACCATGGGCGGGAGTGTTATCAGGAAGCCGCATCCCGCAACATGACCGAACAAGAAATTGAAGAAGCCCTCATCCAAAAACTGGGCGATCTGAAGTACAGCTATCGTCCGGATATTCATGATCGGGCCGCACTGGAAGCCAACTTCCGCCATCATTTTGAAGCTCTGAATCATGTTTCTCTGAGCGATAGTGAATTTGCCCGATTGCTGGAGACGATTGTGACCCCCGATGTGTATGCAGCATCTCGCATCCTGCAGGAACGCAACCATTTCGAGCGCGATGTCGGTACGGCCCTCCATTATACTCTGGTTAATATCAAGGACTGGTGCAAAAACACCTTTGAAGTGATCCATCAGCTGCGCATCAACACCGATTATAGCCATCATCGCTATGACGTGATGCTGCTTATCAATGGCGTACCGGTCGTCCAGATCGAGCTCAAAACCCTGCAGATCAGTCCCCTTCGCGCTATTTGTCCTGAAAAAATGCAAAAAACCCGATGACGTGCTCTTCATCAACGCCGCCGAACACTTTGAGAAAGGCAAACGCCAGAATCGCTTACGCCCTGAAGATATCGACAAGATCATTGAGACCTACCAATTTCGCCGGGAAGAAGAGCGTTATGCCCGTCGCGTGCCCATGACCGAGATTGCGGACAATGACTACAACCTCAATATCAGCCGGTATATCAGCACAGCAACACCGGAAGAGGAAATTGATTTGCAAGCCGTCCATCAGCAACTGGCGACACTGGAAGACCAGATCGCCGAGGCTACCCAGCGGCATAATGCCTTTTTGCAGGAATTGGGGTTGCCGCTTCTGGGCAGACATCACTGAATCTATAGGGCAAACCGTTTCCACGGCTCACCAGGTAGTCATTCAGATGGGTTCTTTTTTTATGAATAGAGAGCATGCAATGTTCAACATGGTGACACGTACCGATAATCAAGACGAAAAATCCAACATGATGAAAGTGCTGGATTACGCCTATGAAAAAGCCACAACTGGCGGATTGGGTTTGGAAACAGCCATAGAACTTGCAGAAGATTATCTTCAGAAAAATGACGGAGATCCCGAGAAAGCGGCTGAGAGCCTCATCAGTTGGCAGATAGCCAAAGCGGGCACTGCCGGTTTTTTATCGGGGATGGGTGGATTGATTACGCTGCCCGTGGCCATACCGGCAAATATTGCCGCTGTAGTGTTCATACAAATACGAATGTCAGCGACCATTGCGCATATGGGCGGCTATAACCTGCAACAGGATCAGGTGAAAACATTTGTATATATGGCTTTGACCGGTAATTCGATCGCCGACATCGCCAAAGATTTTGGCATAAAGTTCGGCGTGAAAGTCGCCGAATCCGCCATTAAAAAAATCCCTGGGACGATTTTGATAAAAATTAACCAAGCGGTAGGGTTTCGGCTGGTCACAAAAGCGGGAAGTACAGGCCTCATCAATATGGGGAAACTTGTGCCCTTCCTTGGTGGAGCAATTAGTGGGGCTTTCGACTCGGTGACGACGCGGATGATCGGCAAAACAGCCAAGAAGATGTTTATTATCGAGGGGATAATCTACTCCGATGAATAGAGAAAACGACATGAAGAAAAACTGCGTCGTCACCCTTGTCGTGGCCACCGCCCTCAATGATGTTGAAATAGTCACCGAACTGCTGCATCCCCGATGGGAACGGAAGCAGTCCCGTTAACGCCTACCCAGAGAGAACAAAACCATGAGCATCTTGCAAGAATTGGAAGCCGCCAAGAAAGCCAAAGAAGCCGCTGATAAACGGGTGGAGGAGCTTCTCAAACAAGCCAAGGAAGAAGGATTGGCAGAAATACGCCGGATCGTCGAGGACTTGGGATTGACCGCCAAAGATCTCCTGAAACTGGTTCCTTCTGAACCGCAGAAAATGCATCGCGTGCGCAAGTCCCCAGCCTTTTGGTATCAGCATCCAACGGATCCCAATCTGGTCTGGAAAGGAGCAGGACCCAAACCTGCCTGGTTCAAGGCGTTGAGTGAAGAAGCCCAACAAGCCTGCAAAACAGCGGCGGGTTGAATTGATGAAAGCCTCTACTGGCAGTAACGTGGCCTCTCCGCAAGCGCTCACTATCACCGCACTGGCAACGCGCTATCTGCTGGACAATGAATTTTCTGTGGAACCCCAATTGGGGGAAGCCGTAGACGCATTACTCGTCGAAGAGGATGAAGAAACCCTGCAAACCATTTCCCTGCTGCTGTATGAAAAGGATCCGGAAGCCTCTGAGGATTTCCGGGATTATGCGCGGGAACGGGCAGAAATGTTCCTGACCGAAGAAGGGCAGGTCAGCACCCTGTTTGCCGTACCGGTACGCCATCCAGAATCCATTCAGGGTTTTTCGGCAGAACGGGCTGCGGCTTCCTTTTTTACGCACGGACTTGTCTGCGCAAATGCCAAGGTTACCTTTTATCCCGCCCCGGTAGATGGCGGGCAACTGCTGAATATGTCTCCGGTAGAAGTGTTTCGCCTCCATACGGCACTGGGCCAGGGCTATCGGGAAGCCGCTACCTTGCTCAGTACACAAGCCTATGCCGAAGGCACGCATCCCTATATTTGCTTCATCGGGATTGTCAGCTACTCCGCACAAATGCCAGGGCATTGCGTGGCTTGGGAGTTACCTTCGGATGACTTTGTACGCCGCATTCAAAACTGGACGGAACAATCGGATTTGGCCGTGTTGGGTCTGAATAGGCAGCAAAACGTGCTGGGATATCCGGGTCGAATGGTGTTTGCGGTTCGCGAAGGGGCACAGGAATATCAGGATATCGTTCTGGAGGAATTCGTGACCCGAGTGGTCGGGGAAAAGTCGGGCCAGATTCTCGCCCGTCTGCAGGATCACCCGATTATGGAAGGTCTCACGCTGGAACTTTATGATGCCACCCAGGAGTATGGGGCACTCTATATCCCCTGGAAACAGTTGGATCAGGCTCGTGCGGATGTCATTGAGCGGATATTCGATTTACTCAGAGAATCGGGGGTCATGGGCCTCATGTTTCAGGACTATGAGGCGGGTGAAATATCCCGAGTGCAGCACTAATGGAATGGGTCAGCCTGTGAGCAGTCCGGAGGGTGCGTATTCACCCAACAGAGGTGATTATGCGTGACCTGCGATAGGCTGATGGCATTTTACCTCTCGACAAGTGGCGTAATATGGCTTTTTTCAGTGCCGCACCATTCTTGGATGGTATTATGTTTCATTGGTCCGTAATTGTGGGTGGCAAGCGCATAAACTAATCGGTATTCCTTCAGTCCATTGAGAATTCTTGGGCGCAGATCATGGGCCTGATCTCTTTGTTTGCAAGGTGATGAGGACATCCTATGGTTCGTAAAAAAGAGGCGACTTTATGCTACGATGCGAAAAACCTCCATTCATGAAAAAGTTGCAACCTGCATGACCGTGACATCGTTAAAAAAACGTCTTCTGTCCTCTGAGACATCTTTGCAAAGCCCTTTGGTGATTATCACGATCGGGGTCACGGCTTCCGGGAAAAGCACCTGGGCGCAGCAGATGCAGAAAAAGTACAGCACACTGGATATGGCGATCATTCAAACGCCCGAAACACCTGACAGGAACCAAACACAATGGCTCAACACGGTGAAAGCAGCCCTGCATCACTCCGTGATCATATTGGACGGCAAAAATTTGGATGATGCTCAATTCTGCCGGGATCTTCAGACACTCAACGCATTGGGTGTTAAGGAGGTTGTCATCCAGTATTTTGCGCCGGAAAGCCTGTTTGTTCTTCTGTCCAGAAATAAGGGCGTCGGTGGCGAACAAATTCGCCATGAACTGCAGACCATCCAAAGTCAGGCGCATTATCTGAATCTGCTGGATGCAGAAGGGTATACCTCTGACTAAAAACGGTTATCTATTTTCAGCGTAAAGAATTGGACATGTCGTTAGAACGGGGAAAAATGCCACAGGAAACTGCCAGAGACTCCAATGCCGAAACAGATTATGGAATAACCCGGCTGGATTATGCGAAATCGAAAGGCTGGTGGGTGAGGCTTTATCGCCCTGGATCAAAAAAACCTGATGCCAGCAAACTCTTTTCAGACTCCGCGCATAATGGTTACGAAGCAGCGCGCATCGCTGCTCGAAAATGGCGGGATGAAAAAATGGCAGAACTGGACATTCAGCCCAGAAAGTGGGATGGAAACGGTCATTTTACGATGTATAGCCGCAACCGATCAGGAAAAATTGGGGTGCGGTTATGCCATGATTACAAAGCGGGCAGAATTTCCCGGGTCTACTGGGAGGCTAAATTCATGGTGAATGGTAAGCAGCGGGTGCGCTCTTACTCAGTGCGGAAATATGGATATGAATGCGCCTGGAGATTGGCGATTGCCGAACGCCAGCGGCATGACGGTGAACCGGTTCCGGACACGGTTCCAGAGCGTCCGGACTGGCTTGTGGCAGTCGCGGCTACGGAAGGTCTGA
Organism: Acidithiobacillus albertensis; assembly: GCF_001931655.1. NCBI lineage: Bacteria > Pseudomonadati > Pseudomonadota > Acidithiobacillia > Acidithiobacillales > Acidithiobacillaceae > Acidithiobacillus > Acidithiobacillus albertensis. The sequence continues at coordinate 1,690,018 of NZ_MOAD01000001.1, forward strand.
CGTTATAAGTGGACATATATGTGGTTTTCACCAAAGGACACGACAAAACGGACGTATATCTTGTCCATCGAAACTTTCTCACTACAAGCAGCAAGGATTAGAATCATGCAACAGTTTCCGACCAAAGAAGAACTCCGCAAAACCGGCAAGGTATATTGTGAGGGTTGCCAGCATTTTGAACCAGGGTCCACTCCGGGTGGCCTGGGTTTTTGCGCACTCACTAAAAACCGACAGGCGCGGGTGGAAGAAACCGGCAGAATGGTTCCAGACCGCCAGGGATTGCCACCCGACACAACGCCGGAACTGTGTTGCGCCGCTTGCTTTCCCATGGCACCCAGGGTGTGCGGTAAATATCGGGATAGATCTGCATCGGTCACCTTATAATGCATTCTGAGTTGTGCGCTGCTGGCATTCGAAGAGGAGATGGACACGGCTGCCATGTACTGCGGTTATCTTTGAGCTAGACGGTCATGCTGGCAAATTTTGATTGAAGCAAGAGAGCGATGAGAATTTTTTGTTAACGGGCATAAAAGTATTATCCTGGATCAGCCGTATCCAATTGATTCTACGCTTTAAAAAATTTCCACGTTTCACGAAGCATCATCCTGAGTAGCCCTACCGCCTTTGCCGACCCGGTGATGGTGGACAATAAAGTTTCATCCTGACGCCTACTGACATCCCTTGCGCTTGCGCTACACCCAATGACACATAAGCAGCGTTATGTATACCTCGCGATTATGTATAGCATCTACGGCGGTGTGGCTGAATACCCTATAAATATTGATCTTGCTGTAGATGTTGCGCCCGGATGATATACATAATCTGAGTGATACGTTGAAGTGATGATTCTTCTACTGGAGGTCATCATCATGAAACGTACCAATCCACTTTACTCCTCTCCTGAGGCATTCCTCCTCGCCAGTGTGCTTGCGCCGCACATGGACGCATACACAGCCCATCTACAGCTTGGCCGTTATGCTACTAGCACAATCCGGGGCTACATTTTGGGTCTTGTGCATTTTGCACACTGGATGGCTAAAGATAATATTTCCATCAACTTACTGAATGAGATGGTTATTCATCGATTCCTAAATGATCACATCCCCCACTGTGACTGTCCATCCCCAGTTAATCGTGACTTCTTCACCTTGCGGGCAACACTCGGTAATCTGCTGAAGGTATTGCGCGAACAAGGAGTAATCGCCGAGCAGCCCGCACCTACGGGCGATATTGCTGACGAACTAAGTCGGTATCACGCATACATGCAAAATGTGCGAGGACTCAGTGTAATGACATGCCGTGGGCGGCTACGCACCATACAACGGCTCCTACTACACAAATTTGAAGGCCGTCCCGTCGAGATGGAAACGTTACAACCCAATGATATTCGTCAATTTGTTACCAATCAGCTCAAGCAAGTAGATACAATTTCTAATGCGAAGGCGTTGGCTGCTGCATTGCGCGATTATTTAGGCTATAGAGCGACCTGCGGTGACCACGTGGATAGCATGCTTGGCGTGATATCCTTGCCCGCTAACTGGAGTCTGGCTTCTTTGCCGCGTGCGCTCGCACCCGCAGATGTTGACCGTCTTCTCGAATCATTCAATGCCGCGCTTCCATCTCCAAAACGCGGCTACGCCATGGTGCGCTGCGCCCTAGACATAGGCTTGCGCTGTAGTGAAATAGCCAGTCTTCAGCTGTCTGATATCGACTGGCGTTCCGGCACCGTCACGCTCAATCGGACAAAGGCGCTGCGCCAGGACATCTTGCCACTGCCAACTATTACCGGAGAGGCGCTGGCGGACTACATCCGCTATGAACGCCCCAAAACCACCAATCAGGGGGTCTTTGTTCGTGTTTATGCGCCCCACGATCAGTCAATTAGTGTTGACACAGTCCACCGGGTGATACGTGATGCCTACCACCGCATCGGCCTGACGCATGGGCGCTCTCATGCATTGCGCCACACGCTGGCATGCCAACTGGTCAATCATGGTAGCTCACTCAAGGAAGTAGCCGATCTTCTGCGGCATCGCTCGCTGAATACCTCACTCATTTATGCCAAGCTGGATATCACGAGTCTGGCCGCTGTCGCCTTACCGTGGCCGGGGAGCATCATGCTATGAACAACACCATAGATCTCCAGGCAAAGATTAATGATTATCTCGCCGAACGGCGCAGCATGGGCTTCAAATTGGACAATATGGGCGCGGCCCTGGCAAATTTTGCCAGATTTTCAGTCAACAGATCTCATCAGGGTCCGCTAACCACCACTCTCATGGCTGATTGGGCACGCCACGATACAACAGCGATTCTTTCTCTGGGTACTCAAGCGCGCCGCCTTGCCATTTTACGCCCATTTACCCAGTGGCTACGTCAATTCGAGGCCCTCACAGAAATACCTGACGAATCGGTTTTTGGCCCTATACCAGGCAGGGTGGCTCCACATATCTACCACGATTACGAGATCGTTGAATTGCTGACTGCTGCGCGTGGACTTGATGTCCAAAATGGTCTGCGCGCAGCAACTTACGAGACATTGTTTGGCCTGCTTGCCTCTGCTGGCTTGAGGATATCTGAGGCATTAAAATTACTCGATTCTGATGTCGACCTGCACGCAGGCACTCTGACTGTGCGATTGAGTAAATTTGCGAAAACGCGGCTATTACCATTGCATCCCAGCACTGTGGATGCCCTGGCTCGTTACCGACGGATACGTGCCCGGGAGATATCTACTACCGAGGAAACCACATTTTTTGTGGGCACTCGCGGCAAGCGATTGGGCCAAGCACTGAGCGATCGTCAGGTACATCGTGTGTTCATCCAGTTGCGCGATCAACTTGGCTGGCTGGATCGCGGGTGCCACGGAGGACCACGTATCCACGATTTAAGACACAGCTTCGCCGTTCGCCGAGTAATGCTCTGGCATGAACAGGGTATCAACATTGATCAAGCGATGCTCTCACTGTCGACCTATCTTGGCCATGCGAGGATTACGGACACCTACTGGTACCTCACGGGTGTGCCCGAATTAATGGCGCTGGCAGGCGCCAAGTTCATGCAATTTATGGAGATGGAGGTGGATGATGCGTGAAATAAAACCAACTGCGCCACCGACATTGTCGGCATTACTGCAAGGATTCTTTGCTGAATATATGATGCAGCAAAAAGCGTTGAGCCCGTGCACGGTGGCTGCGTACAGGGATACATTCATGCTGTTCCTTAACTTTGCGAGTGTCCGCTGCGTGCAGTCGCCCGCAACGATGAAAATGACCGATATTACGCCAGAATTAATCCTGGCGTTCCTTGATCATCTTGAACAAGAACGTCACAACACTATACGGAGCCACAATGCCCGTCTTGCTGCGCTGAGGTCGTTTCTCAAATTCGCCGCGCATCGTGATGTCACTTCGTTACATGTCATCGAAAAAGCCCTGGGCATCCCGATGAAACGCTTCGAAAGGCCCACGCTGGGATACTTATCTCGCGATGAGATGCTGGCGGTGATTGGTGCACCAGGCAGCGGCTGGACCAGTCAGCGTGATCATCTGCTGCTGGGATTACTATACAACACAGGGGCGAGAGTGTCCGAGATTATCGGTGTGCGCGTATCCGACGTCGTCCTTGATAAATCCTCATTTGTGCATTTGCATGGCAAGGGCCGTAAACAGCGCTCGGTTCCACTCTGGCGGACCACCGTCAAAGAAGTCCGGGCGTGGTTGAAGCGAAATCCCTATCTTGGACCTGCATCGGCGCTGTTACCCAACCGTGATGGGGAGGAAATGACCAGGAACAACGTAGCAAAACGCTTGGAGTTGGCCGTTCAGACAGCCACTATGGCCAATCCTGATCTGGTCAAACTGCACATCACGCCGCACACGATCCGGCATACCACAGCCATGCACCTCCTGCAGTCAGGAGTTGGAATTGATGTAATCGCGCTCTGGCTCGGGCACGAAAATCCCGCGACCACCCATCACTACGTGGAAGCTGATTTGGCGATGAAGGATCGGGCGCTCGCACATCTGCAAGAACCAGGTGCAAGCACAAGCCGTTATCACGCACCAGACTCTCTGATGGAATTTCTAAAAGGGCTTTGATTATGTAGAACTCGCGAGCCTACCTCAGCCACACAAACCAATCGTAGCAAGGCTCGCGTCTTTACTGCTATACATAATCACGAGGTATACATAACGCTGCTTATGTATATATATACATAAGCAGCGGAAGCGGTCGTTCAGCGGACAGACCATCATCTTCTTGAAACTCATCAGTATTACTGTAAATCGTGGCAGTCTTTTGAGAACGAATTTCAAGAATTCTAACCATTTGGTTTACGGCGCAGCATTCACCACTATCTGAAGACTTTCGAAAACGACCCGGGAATATCTTCATTCGTTATCGAATTCACCCTAAATATATTTTCAAGTAAAAACGAAATGTTGGCCATAATATTTGTGTGAAAAGGGCGCACAGGCAATAGCAGCAGCTTGTTAGTGGTCCGACTCGTATTCTGGCATATAAAATCAATTGGTTAAAATTATAGCAAGTTTACCACACTCTTGAAGGATCGCATTGCCTTAACCCTGAGAAGTGATTAAAATCGGTAACACATTGGGGAGTAGCCGCCCAGTATTCAGTAGTGATATTGGGGCTTACGTCAACATTCTTGGAGGCCTCTTTGAGGCATTCATGGCGTAAGCAGCACCTGCCTGGCCAGACCGATGAATTTCGTTCCGCAGGCTGCGGCGACGGAGTTCATCGTCATAGAGCCGCAGCCGTCAGGAGCACTTTCTATGCAAGCACTGTTTACATCGGCCACTGTTGTGGCATTAGCCGAAATGGGCGACAAAACCCAGCTTCTTTCCCTTACCCTTGCTGCGCGCTATCGCAGACCTGTTCCCATTCTGTTGGGTGTGCTGGTCGCAACCATAGCAAACCATGGCATCACGGCTTGGCTTGGAGACTGGCTTTCCCAGTGGCTGACACCAACGATATTGAATTGGGCCATAGTCTTCTCATTTTTAGGGATGGGTATTTGGATCCTTATTCCTGATAAGGAGAGCGATATGAATCTCGCCATGCGTAAACACTGGGGGGTATTCATGGTTACTCTTATCACTTTTTTTGTCGCCGAAATTGGGGATAAAACCGAAGTGGCGACCATTGCCCTGGCAGCACATTTTCAAGTCTGGTTACCGGTTGTGGCTGGGACCACCATTGGCATGATGCTCGCCAATGGTCCCGCTGTGTTTTTTGGGCACCGTTTTGCTGACCGTCTTCCAACTCGTTGGGTACATGCAATAGCGGCTGTGCTTTTCCTGGTTTTAGGTGCCGTTGCTTTGCACAAAGCTTTGGCCTCGTAGGAAAATCAACAAGTAGTAGTCCCAAAAAGGTAATATTTACCGACAACGGGTGAGTAGGGATGGCGCATGCTCATCTGGCTTACGCCCTCTATTCATCCATCTCACAAAGCATTTCCAGTGGCCAGATGTACCAGATTCACATCCAACCGAAGAATACCGACCAAGGCAGTCGATAAATCACCTCGATCACCCACTCACTCAATTTGGAGGTTCAGTTCTATAGATCTCAATAGTTAAGTGGGATATGGACCTAAAACATGATAATTTCTGCTGATATTCTTTAATACTAGATTGCGTGGATGTCTGCACAGAAAGAATTGCACCAAGATGACCCGGACCAAGGCGCCAGAGATGCAAATCTGACACTGTGTCACCATCCATTTCAATTTTCTCCTGTATCTGCTGGGCTAGACTTTGATCAGGGGTCATATCCAAAAGAATTTTGGCGGTGTCCCGGACTAATCCATATGCCCAATTTCCGATAACAATTGCCCCAACAATAGCGGCCAATGGGTTCATCCAGAGCCAATTAAAAGTAAATCCCAGCCATAGCCCAACAACAACAAGAGCGGATACCGCTGAATCTGTTACAATATGAGCAATCGCCGCACGCATATTGTTATCCCGCCCGATCGACTCATGTGTGTGCTCGTGTTCAGAAAATTGGACCAAACTGCTTGTTCCATTGCAGTCAACTATGGCCGAAAATTCATGTGGTTCGGGAATTTCTTCAACAGATTCCAGATAACCTTTTTGAGTCGCCATGAGGAATACATGGCGCTGGCCATTGGGGCGTACGGTCTCGACGGATACAGGCAAGTTGGCTAGATCGGTGGCATGGTCACTATAGATGCGAAATCTTGGCGGCACACCCCGCTCATAAATTTCTAGATGAATAATTTTATTGTTAAGGAACAAGGATTTTCGCTCATCTTCATGGTCAGTTATATGCGGATGTGTGTGCATGGAGTGGTGCTCATGATGGTGAGAGTGGCCACCGATAAGAATCCATCCGGTAATCACATTAACCAATAAGGCCAGGCCAGCAATAGGCAACGCCTCAGTATAATTGACCGGCATTGGAGCAAAAAATTGTCTCACAGCCTCAAACCCTATCACCACTGCAATCATTGCCATGACAATGGCACTACTAAAACCAGCAAGATCACCGATTTTCCCAGTCCCAAAGCTGAAACGTGGGTCATGAACATGTTTGCGTGCATAGCGATAGGCTAATGCTGTTAGCAATAAGGCACCTGCATGCGTGCTCATGTGTACGCCATCGGCTATCAGGGCAATAGATCCAGATAAAAAGCCACCGACAATTTCTACCAACATCATTACAATACATATCCAGACCACCCACCAGGTTCTTCGTTCATTATGTTCGTGGTCGGTTCGCAGAAAAATGTGTCCATGCCGTAGATTGGCAGATTGAACGGCCATATATTGCCTCACTTCAAGTAGGTACGAATTACTGCTATAAGCTGTTCTGTCGCTTCCTGATTCAGAGCCTTTGGAAAACTGGTTGTATCTACCAGATGGGTGCGGACATGATCTTCAACGACCTCTGCCATAAATCCAGCAATGGCACCACGCACACTGGCGATTTGCTGCATAATCACTTCGCAGCCTCTTTCTTCCTCTAATGCATGTTCCATGGCTTCAATCTGCCCCCGTATTCTGCGCAGGCGGGCAAGCAGCTGTTGCTTCTCTTTAATGGTATGTGCCATAGAGTCAGTATAGAGTACCCCCCTACCCTATGCAATGCGCCCAAAGAAGGCGACGCGGCCTCATATATCGTCAGGTACTGCGTTATTCCCTTGGTTCGTGGCACACACATAATACAGGGATGCCGCCACCGATTATGAAGCCTCGTGTGTCCAGAGCAATGCCGTACGCTGGATAAAAAAGCCGATCAGGTTAGGATTCCTGCCCGATCCGGCATAGATGTTTTCATATCCCGTAAAATGGCATTCACAGGCCGGGGGTTTCTGTGACCATAAACCCCTCTCTTTCGCATTAAATTTTAGTTGGGATCGTCCACTCTGTAAATTATCAAGTAGGTGAGCAGCATCAGAATGACCAGTGTTAGCGATATGCTCACCGGGCCCGTACCCAGACCAAGGCCACCGAACTGAATGGGTTTGTCTGTCCAATCTGCGAAAGAGGCCCCCAATGGTCTGGTCAAAATATAGGCAATCCAGAAGGCAGCTATTTCATTAAGATCGAACATGAAATATGCAATCACGGGAATGCCAAACATTATGACAAACAAGATCCCCGATTCAAGGTAGCCTAAATCCAGGCTCGATGCAGTCATGTCACCAGCGGCGGTGCCCAACGCAAAGGTGGCTACAATGGTTGCCCAATAAAAAGCCTCGCGCCGAGGTGTATGTACACTGTGAATGGAAAGCGTCTTTTCTTTGAGCTTCCAGATTCCCAGAATCCCGATCAATGCCATCAGAAAAACGGATGTCGAGATATCATAGGGGACACCCAGTACGACATGGGTAACGTCCGCTATTTGAGTCCCGAAAATGCTTACCATGATAACAGCAAACCAGTAATAGTGTGCCTTATATTGATTGCTACGCATCTGCAGCCAGAGAGCAATCAGGAATAATAACCCGCAACCAATAACAGCCAGATAGGGGTTCGTGTGAAATACGAGAAAATCTGACGTGGCCTCTCCCATGGCAGTAGTCAGGAGTTTCGCTATCCAAAAATAGGCGGTAATTTTAGGTACCTTCAGGAGGGGTGCATTTCCGGAAGTGCGGTTGAAGACAGCTGTGTTCATTGACGTTCCTTATTTTCTCTCTCATGAAACTGTTAGCAAGGTGGCAAATCAGCTTGTCTACCCAGTCTGTCAAAAGTTCTTGATAGGATTAACGCCATCCTTAGATCAAAGCGAAAAGCCTGGAAATAAGGACAAAAGGGTATTCACAATGTCACTACAGGCTGGAATACCCAGAAGCTATTAATCTGGAATAGAGATTTTATACCAAAGTGATGCACCGATTAAAGCAATTAAATAATTCGTACCAGGTTCTGTTCCAGAATGAATGGATGAGATGGACTTCC
>NZ_MOAD01000001.1:1698567-1701769 GCF_001931655.1 Acidithiobacillus albertensis
GGCCAGGAGATCAGGAGCTGCCTGCTTCGCCCACCGTAATGATCATTTCGGCAATTTCTCCCAGTTTTTTTCCTTTGTCCATGGCGAGCCGCCGCATGCGCCGGTAGGCTTCGGCTTCGTCAATCTGCAAGTCGCGCATGAGGATGCCCTTGGCTTTTTCAATTTGCTTGCGCTCGGAGAGGGCATTTTGGGTGTCTTTGAGTTCTTTGCGTAATTGCCGATATTCGGCATAGCGGAGCGCCGCTACCTTGAGAATGGGGGCAATATCCTGGGCGGAAATGCCGTGGGCAACATAGGCGGCCACGCCGGCACGAATAGCCCGGCGCATGGTGTCTTCATCTTCAGGGGCGCCCAGCACCACGACCGGTAGTTCCAAGGTTTCGCTGAGGAAGACGATGTGTTCGAGCACGTCCCGTTCAGGACTGCCCGCTTCAGCGATGATGACATCGGGTTGCAGATTCTCCAGACGTTGCCAGGAAAGTGCTGACCAGCCAAAAATATCCACGACAGTCTGCCCCTCGCTGGCGAGGGCTTCCCGGAGGATTTCTGCACGCTCCACATTATTGTCGATCAGGACGATGCGATGCATGGGCTCATTGTAGCGCTTGCAGAGCGGCCTGGATGATGATTTCCGATTCGCCGATGGGTCCTTCTACCTTTATGAGGCAATCGGGTAAGGTTACCTGCACCTGCTCAAGAAGTGCAGGCAGATCCTCCTGTAAATGACGACCGCTGCTCCAAAATAATGGGGATATGCGAAAGTGGCGTAAACCCGATGCATAGGCTGAGTGCAGGGCCTGCTCCAGAGACGGCTCCCACATCTCCAGATAACATAAAACAATCTGTCGCTCGGGATGGGCTGACTGTAATTTTTCGGCGATCTGCTCAAAAGGTTTTCGCCACTGAGGGTTGCGGGAACCATGTGCCAGCAGAAATTGCACTTCGGTCATGCGCTTTTCCTTATGGATGTTGCAGGCGTTGTGCAGGTAAAACGGCTTCACCGGGAAACCACGCACAAATATCGGCCAATTCCACGACGGAACCAATAACCAGAATCGCCGGACTGCCTAGCTCTGCCGCCTGGATGGCTGTACTGAATTGCTGCAAGGGCGCCTGCACCTGTTTTTGCGTGATGGTCGCCCATTGTACGGCAAGACAGGGCGTTTCAGCAGCCAGACCGCCCGCCATCAGGCCCTGACAGATATCGGATATGCGTTCGATGCCCATGTAAATGACCAGAGTGTCTGCCGCCTTGGCATAGCGTGACCAGTCTGGAGGATGGCTTCCTCTGGCTTCGTGCCCCGTCAGGAAAATGACCGACTGACTGCGATGGCGATGGGTGAGCGGTACGCCAGCATAAGCCGCTGCTGCCATTCCGCTGCTGATGCCAGGGATGATTTCGTAATCGATATGGGCGGCACGCAGGGCCAGACATTCTTCGCCTCCGCGCCCAAAGAGAAATGGATCTCCCCCCTTCAGACGGACCACCTTCAAACCTTGTTGGGCCGAACGGATCAGGTGTTCATGAATGCGTATCTGTGGGGTGGAGTCCTGCCCGCCGCGCTTGCCAACTTCCACTTTTTTACATCCAGCCGGTGCCATGTCGAGTAAACCGGGATTGGCGAGGGCATCATAAAAAATGATATCAGCAGCCGCAATGCGCTTTGCGGCTTTGAGGGTAAGGAGTTCCGGGTCGCCGGGGCCGGCACCGACAATGGAAACAGGAAATGGGGTTGTGCAGGTTTGCATGGGAAGACTCCAGTTCAGGCTGCGTAACGAGAAAAGTGATGGGCAAGATGATGACGTGCACTGTCCATGTCCGCGCAGCGCCCACTCAGGCAAAGCAGGCATAAGGCTTGATCGACCAGAGGCGAAGGTAGCGGCAAGCGTCCATTCAGTACGGCCTCCATATGGCGACAGGTGGCCAAAATGTCTGGATTTTCAGGTAGTGCAGGCATTTGCTGCAGGGGCTGCGTGTCTTTTTCCATCCAGAGAACCGATTCACCCTGCTGACAAACATGCAAATCCGGACGGCGTTTGGGGTTGGCAAAACATTCTCCTTCGCTTCCCCGCAAAATGAGTGCCGTACTTTGTTCCCGCTGGAAATATTCCTGCAGGCGCAGCAAATAGGGCGGATGGGTGACGCCGGCACAATGTACGGCGGGGTTCTGGAAAGGATTAAAAAGCTTGACGATAGTATGTACGCTGGATCGCACCCCGAGCTGTTGTCGCAAGGCCAGCATTTTGCCCAGACCGGGATGAAGGGTATCCACCGGCAGATAACTGAGACCCTGAAGATGCAGAAGGGTGTTGGCCTGCTGGCTGTTTTCCGCACTGGCCAGTCCAAATTCACGGAGAATGTCGGCACTGTATACCCGCCCGGATGGATCATGATCGGCCCAGAGGAGATCAGGGGCGTCGTGCTGCGCAGAGAATCCGTGCATCAGCACCGGCACGCCACAACGCGTAAGGGTCATAGCCAGCAGCGGCAAGAGATTGGCCCCACGCCGGGTGCCGTTGTAACTGGGGAAAATGACCGGCCGGCAGCTGTGCTGGAAAGCGATGGGTTCGATATTTTCTTCCAGAGCATGGGCAAAAGCGCGTAATTCCTCGACGCTTTCGCCCTTGATGCGGTAGGCCGTCCATAGGGCACCCATGGCCAGTTCCGGTAAATCGCCGTGCAGCCAGTCCGTAAACAGTTTTTTGGCTTCTACATAGTCCAGGTCTTCTGCATGTTCACGGCCTCGGGCGACACGGCCGATGAGGCTGGTCATATTCGATTTCGCCGTCATGATGCCTCCTGATGGATCAGGCGAATCATCGCCATGATTTCCGGTTTGCAGGAACCACATTCACCTCCGGCACCGCAATCCTGGGCGATTTGGCTCAAGGTGATGTTGCCCGCCGCAATACTGTGCCGCAGTTGTTCTTCATTGACGCCCGTGCAGGCACAAATGCCCCGTGAACGTGACCAGGCGGCCATATCCGGGGGTACTTTGGGCGCCAAGAGGGCATGACGGTAAGCATCAACATCGGTACCACTGAGCAGTAGTTCGCGGAGCCAGTCGCGGGTTCCGTCTTCACCAAACAGGCGCACAGCCAGCAGTTGCTTGCCCTGCATACAAAGGCGTTTGCGCACATGGCGGCGGGCATCGTCATAATCCAGCACTTCCAGACCATCCATGCCGAGAGCCTGGTCCCA
>NZ_MOAD01000001.1:1701869-1750695 GCF_001931655.1 Acidithiobacillus albertensis
GCAAAGCGCCGGCCAAAATGCATGGGAGCAAATACCAGCCCTGGCTGCAGGTCTTTTTGAATGCGCACGCGAAATATATTTTCGCCACGCCGACTGATGACCCGGGCCAGATCCTCGTTTTTGAGTTTCAGGCGATGTGCATCTTCGGGATGTATTTCCAGAAAAGCCTCCTCGTCGCTGGCAAACAGTGCAGGGACTTTGCCGGTACGACTCATGGAGTGCCATTGATCGCGCAAGCGGCCGGTAGTCAGCCGGAGGGGATAACGGGCATCAATTTCTTCGGCGACCCCCTGAAATTCTGGCGCATGAAACCGGGCACGACCGCTGGGCGTAGGGAAAATGCCATCACTATAAAGGCGTTTTTGCCCGCTCCTGGCTCCCGTCGGGAAGGGCCATTGCTGTGGTCCCTGGTTATCCAGAAGCGCAAAGTCCAGACCGCTGATGTCCAGATCCCGCCCCCGGGTACAGAGCTGATATTCGCGGAAAATACTGGCAGAGTCCGGAAAATTGAACAGACGCTGTGCCCGATCATGCCAACTGCTATCCCGATGATCGGGGAGGGGATGCTGGAGTTGATCCAACGCTGCTCCCAGGGCAAAAGCAAAATCCCGATAAATCATCCAGTCAGGACGCGCTTCTCCGGGTGCGGGTACGGCTTTGTGCAGATGACTGATGCGCCGTTCGGAATTGGTGACCAATGCTTCCCGTTCTCCCCAGCTGGCTGCGGGCAGGAGCAGGTCACTGTAGTCGGCGGTTTCGGTGCCGAGGTAACTGTCCTGCAAAACGACCAGCCGGGACCGGTTAAGCGCTCTTTGAACCTGCTGTTGATCGGGCATGGATAATACCGGATTGGTACAGCTGATCCAGATACTTTCAATTTCGCCCCGCTCCACTGCCTGAAACAGGGGGACCGCCGTATATCCGGGTTGGGGATGAATGTTGGAAATCTCCCAAAGGGCAGCCATTTCAGAACGGTGCTCGGGATTGGCAACTTCCCGATGACCGGGAAGCAGGGCGGGCATGCCTCCGGTTTCCCGGCCACCCATGGCGTTGGGTTGTCCGGTGAGACTGAAAGGCCCGGCCCCGGGACGGCCAATTTGCCCGGTCGCCAGATGCAAATTGATGAGGCTGCTATTTTTGTCGGTGCCGTGACTGGACTGGTTGAGCCCCTGACACCAAAGGGAAAGAACGCTGGGCGCCGTTCCAAAGGTCTGGGCAGCAGCGCGGAGCTCCGCTTCGGGAATATGGCAGATTTCGGCGACCCGCTGCGGGGTATAATTCTGAACCCGCGCCTTGAGTTCATCCCAGCCTTCGGTATGAGTTACGATATATTCCCGATCAATGAGATCTTCCCAGATCAGGATATGGAGCATGCCGTGGAACAGCGCGACATCCGTACCGGGTTGCAGGGGTAAAAAAATGTCAGCGATGGATGCTGTGGGGGTGCGACGTGGATCAGCAACGATAATTTTGAGTTCCGGGCGGCGCAGTTTGGCGGCTTCAATGCGCCGAAACAGAATGGGGTGGGCATAGGCCACATTGGCACCGACAATAAACAGACAATCGGTTTCTTCCAGATCTTCATAAGCACAGGGGACGGAATCCATCCCTAGGCTGCGTTTGTAACCGGTGACAGCAGAAGCCATGCAGAGCCGCGAATTGGTATCAATATGATTGGTGCCAATAAAGCCTTTGGCCAGTTTGTTGGCCACATAATAGTCTTCTGTGGGGAGTTGCCCGGAAACATAGAGGGCAACGGCCTGGGGTCCCTGCCGGTGGATGATTTCCGCCCAGCTCTCCGCCATTTGGGTGAGTGCCGCAGTCCAGTTGAGCGCTGTCCAGTCGCCACTGCTGCGGTCACGCCGAAGCGGTTCACTGGCCCGATCACTGCCATGACAACTGAGATGCAGGGTGCTGCCCTTGCTGCAGAGCTGACCAAAATTGGCCGGATGATCGGGATCGCCGCGTACGCCGGTAATCTGCTGACCATCATGTTCGATGATGACGCCGCAGCCGGTTCCGCAGTAAGGGCAAACTGATTTGCTTTCCAGACGTTGCAAGGGGACGGATTGTTGGGTGCGAAGCAGGCTCATGGCGCTATTTCCTGCAAGCCCAGCCAGATCTGCCCGCCCTCCATCCGGATGGGAAATCTTTTGACGCAGCCGGAGTCCGGTGCCATAGCTTCGCCTTTTTCCAGATCAATTTGCCAGTTGTGCAAGGGGCAAAAAACGAGTTTGCCGGAAACAAACCCCTCGGATAGAGGCCCGCCGCGATGGGGACAATGGTTACTGACTGCGAAAACTTCATCATTTTCATTGCGCAGAACGGCAATTTCGCCAAATGGTGTCTCTACATAACGACCACCCCGAGCGGGAATTTCTTCAAGAGTACCTAATGCCATCCATTCCATGTTGTTCTCCTCAGGCCGGAATACGGCGTATGGGGGCTGCGTGAATATCCAGCCGGCCGGATACAGCTTCCTTCCAGGGATCCTTTTCCTGAGCCAGGGCAAAATCCATGCGTTCTGCCAGGGTTTTTCGGGTGTTGGCGTCGTCGACTATCGTGGCCCTGATTTTTTCCAGTCCGATCCGTTCTACCCAGGGCGCGGTGCGCTCCAGATATTGGGCATCTTCGCGATACATCTGCAAAAATGCCTTGGCCATTTCCAGAACTTCCTCGTGGGTTTTTACCTTGCAAAGTAGATCAGCAGCGCGCACTTTCATGCCGCCATTTCCACCCACATAGATTTCCCAGCCCGAATCCACGCCAATAATCCCCACATCCTTGATGGTGCTTTCGGCGCAGTTACGTGGACAACCCGATGCGGCGAGCTTGACCTTATGGGGTGCCCACATGCGTTCAAGATTTTTTTCCAGTTCAATGGCAAGGCGGGTACTATCCTGCACACCAAAACGACAAAATTCGCTACCCACACAGGATTTGACGGTACGTAAAGCTTTTCCGTAAGCGTGACCCGAGGGCATATCCAGCTCCGCCCAGATTTTGGGCAGATCCACTTTTTTTACCCCAAGCAGATCGAGACGCTGTCCGCCGGTAAATTTCACCATGGGGACGTGATGGCGCTCGGCGACTTCCGCAATACGTTTCAGTTCCGCAGGACTGGTGACCCCTCCATAAATGCGGGGAATGACCGAATAGGTGCCGTCTTTCTGAATATTGGCATGGGCCCGTTCATTGATGAAGCGGGATTGCGGATCGTCCAGACCTTCCATGGGCCAGGCGGTCCGCACATAGTAATTGACGGCCGGACGGCAGGTGGCGCAGCCGGCGGGATGGCGCCATTCCAGAAAAGCAAAGACCTGGTGAACCGAGAGGAGCTTTTCCTTGATGATGGCGTTACGAACTTCCTGATGACTGAGCTCAGTACAGCCACACAGGGCCTTTTTCTTCGGGGTGCTGTCATAAAATCCGCCGAGGGTGCTGGACAATAACTGCTCCACCAAACCGGTACAGGAACCGCAGGAAGCACTGGCCTTGGTACATTTGCGGACATCGTCCAGAGTGAACAAGCCCTGTTCGCGGATAGCTTTGACAATACTGCCTTTGGCCACGCCATTGCAGCCACAAATTTCGGCGTTGTCCGGCAGGCGCGCCGCCTGATTTTCTCCGGAATGACCAGCATCCCCCAGATGGGTTTCACCAAAAACAATATTATCCCGAAAGGCCGATACGTCGGTGCCGTCACGCATGAGTTGAAACAGCCACGGACCGATGCTGGTATCGCCGTAGAGTAGGCCACCCACTACCTTGTTTTCCTGGAGGATGACTTTTTTGTAAACTCCTTGGCTGCCGTCCAGCAGAGTGACTTCTTCGCATTCTTCTCCGCCCATGAAATTCCCGGCGGAAAACAGTTCGATGCCGGTAACCTTGAGCTTGGTGCTGGTGACGGAACCCTGATAGCGCATCCGTCCATATTCTGCCAGGTGATTGGCGGCTACTTTGGCCTGCTCAAACAGAGGGGCTACCAGACCATAGGTCTGACCGCGATGCTGGACACATTCTCCGACGGCATAAATGCGTGGATCGTAGGTTTGCAGGGTATCATTGACCAGAATGCCGGTTTCACACTGTAAGCCTGCAGCCTGGGCCAGTTCGATGCGCGGTTTGATACCAATGGTCATAACCAGCACATCCGCCGGAATTTCCGTGCCATCGCTGAAACGCAGTCCGGTGACATGCGTCGTACCGAGAATTTCTGCGGTTTCCTTACCCAGCAAAAACCGGACACCCCGGGCTTCCATGGCTTTTTGCAAAAGCACACCACCCCGTTGATCCAGTTGCTTGTCCAAGGGCCAGGCCCGACGATGAATGACCGTGACCTCCATTCCCCTGGCCCGCAGACCATGGGCAACTTCCAGTCCCAACAGGCCGCCACCGATGACCACAGCCTGACCGCCGAGCGCGCTGCTTTTGGTCAGTGCTTCCACATCCGCCATATCCCGATAACTCAGAACGCCCGGCAAATGATTGCCCGGTACGGGCGCCATAGCGGCGGCTGCGCCAGTTGCCAGTAGCAAGCGGTCATAGGGGGTTGCTTTGCCGTCGGCGGTAATAACCTGGCGTTTGACCCGATCAATGCGTGTCACTGAATTGCCGGTAAATAACTGGATTCCATGCTCGGCATACCACTCCAGGGGGTTGAGAATGGTTTCTTCCAGAGCCATTTCGCCGGCCAGCACTGGAGTCAGGAGGATCCGGTTGTAGTTGGGATGGGGTTCGGCACCGAATACGCTGATCTCATAAAGATCCGGTTCCATTTTCAAAAGTTCTTCGACCGCACGGATCCCTGCCATGCCATTGCCGACAACGACCAGACGGGGTTTTTGTGGAACTGTAATGTGCATTGCTGGGCTCCCAAAATAGAAAAAAGGCGTCAGTCAGCTGAATTGCTGACGACGCCTTTGCCGTTTTGCATACCGGCGATCCTCGCGAATCGCTTCACAATATATTAAGCAATAGATGTGCCTGAGATGGATCGTAATAAAAACAGAAGGGTAAATTTTATGCCCCGATCGGATTGTCAGAAATCAGTGCAAGGCCTGGTGCAACCGCATCAAAATGGTGCAAAAAATTCCCGCTACCTGACTAGAATTTTGCATCGACAAACACCCAGGCCCCTTCGGTATTGACCCCATAGCTGCTCCGCCGGTAGTCCGCATATTGCACCCCGGCACTCCAATGTCTGGAGAAACCATGGGTTACGGATAGATCCAGCTCATTCCCATAATGGGCAGCGCCATGATCAGCCTGAAAATCGTAATAGGTAGCCATCAGTTGGGTTTTCATGATTTTTCCAGTAGCCGTAAAGTAAAGGCTACGCAGCCCCTTTGGGGGGGTGGTAAGAAACACTTCTGCCCAACCGTTAAAGGCATGCTTGGTAGCCAATGGGGTCTGAAAGCCGTAGCTTCCCTGATTGTTGGCCCCCATCACCATGTAATTGGCATGGAGCGCAACAGATGGCAGCGCCAGTCCAGCACTCAGGTGGTAGTAGGAGGCATTGATGGCCGCGCTGCCGCCGTCATAGGGCAGTTGGCGGGCATAACTCAGATCGTAGGGCAGTTTCAGTGTATGGGTGAGGGGAATAACTCCCCCGACACGCAGTCCCAGCGTCTGGCTGTTGCAGACCTGGGCGTTTCCCGACAAAAAACAGGCGGCGGCACCGGGTATGGCGCTATGTGCCTGGTTGCCATACCAATAGCCAAAGCCCTGAGCATGAATGAATGAAGACGGTGACCAGTTGATTTCGCTGAGTATGGTTTGTGAGGGTACATTTTCATTCAGTATATTCTTGATGCGCCATATATAGGCGCCATAAATGGATAGATCCTTCAGCGGTTTTCCGGAGATGGATACGGAATCAAAAGTCTGCGGGGTCTGGCGGAAACCCACAGCACCCACAAAACGTTCATCATCCAGATTGATTTCCTGCCGGCCCGCACGCAGTTTCCATCCGGGAATGCCAGCAAACTGCAGATAGGCCTGATTGACGTTGCTTTCATCCGGATCGGGAATAACAGAGTACGCCGTTTTGCCATTGCGTAAGCTGTTGTACTGGTTGATGATGCCCGCTACGTTGATGAATTGCAGATCAGCACTGAAACCGGAAATGGGTTTACTGTTGAGGCCCAGCAGCGTTTGTACGGTAAAGGCATTTGCATCTTTTTTTCCGTCTTGCGACATGAATTCATAGCGAGGACGAAAATCCAGATGAACCTGTCCCTGGGTAATGGCATCGCTCAGAGTGTCTGCATTGGCCCAAGTTCCTGCCAAAGTGACCAGTAGAGCGTTCATAACGGCGAGATGCGCAGCAGTTTTTTTCAGAGAAGGCATGATTGGGTCTCCAGAATATTTAGCCATCAAATCATGGATAAAGAGCGCAGAACTCCCGATGCGTCAGCAAACGCATCTGGAAGAACCGCAAGTTGTGAGGTGGGATTTTAGTGAAAACTCAGTCAGTAACGGCGCTGGCTTTGGATAGAGGGGAGGGTGCTTCCTCCATGGCTACAGCCATCGTTCCATGATGAGACCAGCTTAACCACTGCTGGCGCAGGACAAGTACCAGCCCCAGTGCGATGCTCGTCAGTACGGCGAAGAAGGCAAAGCCTAGATGATAGGTGCCGGTTTCCTGCTTGGTGATGCCCAGAATAACGGGCAGATAAAAGCCGCCTATTCCACCTGCAGCACCAATAATACCGGTCATGATGCCGGTTTTTTCAGGCCAACGCAGGGGAACCAGTTGAAACGTGGCACCATTTCCCAGACCGAAGCAGGCATACAGAATAAGTAAAAAGCCAATGGCCAGATCCAGAGGCGGGGTCCAGGTTGCAAACAACATATCCATCAGCGCGATACCACCTAAAAACCAGCGTAGTGCGGCAGCACCCGAGATCCGGTCAGCAATCATACCGCCCAAAGGTCGCAACATGGCTCCGGTAAAAGCAAACAGTGCCATCAGCATGCCAGCGTCCACTTTGGGCAAATGGTATAGAGTAACCATGAGCAGGCTGACATAGGCAGACATGCCGACAAAGCCGCCGAAGGTGATGGCGTATATCAGAATAATCACCCAGGTATCGCGTTCTCGGAGGGCCAGTCGATAGCGTTGCGGGAGAAAAATCCCTGTCAGCAGGACGCCGTATACGGGTAGCATCAGGAGGGCTGATTTACCCTGCAATCCCAACCAACCCATGGGTGTTGCTACAGCCAGAACTGCCAAACCGGCCAGAGTTACCACAAAGCCCAGTAATGCGGGTTTTACCCGACCGCTTTTGGGGGCGCTATCCTTGCCCCAGAAAAACAGGCTCACACCGGCCAGAGCCAGCAAGGGCAGGGCGGCAGCGGTTGCGTGCGCCCAGCCAAAATGGGCGGCCAGGGGTGGAAAGAGAAAACCATCCAGTACCGCTCCAATGTTTCCAGCAGCGGCTATGCCCAAGACGGTTCCCTGCACTTGGGCAGGATAATTACTTCCGGCCATGGGCAGGGCAACCGCAAAACTGGCTCCGCCAACACCCAGTAGCACACCGAGCACGATGAGCAGTGAGTAGCCGGGTACACCCGGATAAAGTAGCAGGAAAAGCGGCGGAATAGCGGATAGTGCGACACCACCCAGCGCCAGCCAGCGGCCATTCATGCTTTGGTAAAGGTTGCCCATGCCCACGCGTAAAATTGCCGCAGAGAGGATCGGTACTGCGACTAAAAAGCCTTGTTTCGCATCGCTCAGATGTAAAGAGTGAATCATGTAGGGGGCCAGCGGGCCATACAGCAACCAGACGGTAAACCCCGTGTCGAAATAGAGGAAGCTGGCGACCAAAGCGCGCCAGTTTCCACTTCGGAGCATGGTTAAAAGTTCTTTCATGGAGCGTCCCTCTAAAGCGGATAAAAGCCAAAGAAAAAGGCGCTCCCGGCCCGTATGAGCCAGGAACGCCTTCGTCCCAAAACGCTGTTCATCGGTGAACAGTGCTGAGCAAGCTACAGCATTTTCCATGCCATGATTGCGAAGTTGCTCTGAATCGTTGTTTTTAGGCCGTACACGAGGATTTTACCGGGCATTCTGCGGGCACGGGTTGTACTAAGCTGGTGCATATTCCCCGAGACGGGGCCCAATGATGGTGCATCACCGCTCAGCGGGTGACAGTGCTTCCATCAAAAATCAGGTTGGGTCCCATGGTAACAGGATGCCCATCATCACTCTGAACCTGCCAGGATTGGGTGTGATTTCCCCAGTCGACAAAATCCGTATTGGGAACGGGAAGGCGCAGCGCCTTTGCCGCCTGCCGATAGATATCGCAACGATATACCTGTGGAATCAATGTCTCGCTGTACACGCCTTGGGGCCATTGACCCGCCGTCTGCATTTGGCGAGCCAGCCACAACGCATGGGAATGCCAGGGAAAATTGGCCGAGTAACGGGCAAATACATGAAAATCCTCCTGCTGAGCCAGACCGGGGACGTTACCCGTTAATGCCATGGCCACAACTTCCCGAGGAACCCCAATGGCGGCGGCAACCCAGGGGGCTGCTTCTAAACGGTGTTGAGGGTTATCCAGCCATTGACTGGCTGTCAGGATGGCGCGAATCATCGCCAGATATAAGTCGGGTTCGCGCTGTGACCAGTCATTCCGTACGGCTAATACCTTTTCCATCAGGTTGTTCCAGAGTTCGTAACTACTGATAATCGGAATGCCGACGTTTTCTGCAGCCGCCAGACTACCCCAGGGCTCTCCTACGCAATAACCATCTATTTCTCCTGCGCGCAATGCGGCAACCATATGGCGAGGTGGAACCACGGTGATTTGAATATCCTGATCCGGATCAATACTAGCTGCACGCAGCCAGTGTCGCAGTTGATAATGATGGTTGGATACGGGAGAAACGACGGCAAAACGCAATTTTTTGGCAGATTCTGTCTCGATAATGCGGCGCAATGCCTGGGCGGTGGCGATGGCAGGTTCCGCTCCTGTAAATCCGGTATCGCGGAGCCGTTGGTGTAAAGCATGACTGACTGTAATGGCATTCCCGTTCAGGGAAAGTGTCAGCGCAGTGCTCACCGGTATTTTCGGGGAAGCAATTCCCAGCGTTGCGGCCATGGGTAGTGGCGCCAGGGCATGGGCAGCTACCAGATCCCCAAAGAGCAGGTGATCGCGCAAGCTGGCCCAGGAAGGCTCCTTTTGCAGGGTGACAGCGAGCCCTTCAGCCGCAAAAAAACCCAACTCACGCGCCACAATCAAGGGTGCGCTATCTGTTAGTGCAACAAAACCAATGTTGAGATTTTCACCGCTCATTTTTCCTCCCACTACCCGACCCCATTACAAAAAAACCTCGCGCCCCATAGTGGGTGCGCGAGGACTTCATTGTCCAGACTGCCATTTCATAAAGCAATTCATGGGCCAGCTTTTGGTCCGACCAGGGTGGATCATACTTGCTGGGGTGGTTTTGTGCTTGCGGTACTGTCTTGCGATGGCTATCCTGCCTTTTTCTCCAGTGAGCATCTATTTTGATGGAAGCCATCGCGGATAATGTATTCTCACTCCTGCGCGAAACATCGCTTTTTTCGGCCTGGCCCGAAGCGTTGCTGGATTCCTTGCTGAAGCACAGCAAAACAGTCCATTTGGGATCAGGCGATATTCTGTTTGTCGAAAAGGCGACCGCAAATGCTTTTTATCTGGTCCTCTCCGGTCGTATTCATCTGATTGCTGCTGCCGCCACTGGTCAGGAAAAAATCGTTGAAATTATTCGGGAAAACGATCTATTTGCCGAAGCCGTTGCTTTTCTGGGGGGATGTTATCCAGTAACGGCTGCTGCTGAAGGTTCCACAACGGTTCTGGAAATACCCCTCGCCTTGTTTCTGGAAATTCTGGAGCAAAGGCCCCAGTCGATGCGGCAGATGCTGGCACGACTGAGTATGCGCTTGCATTTTCTGGTCAAGGAGCTCCGCCAGCTCAGTGTTGAGTCGGCAGAGCAACGTCTGGTGAGTTATCTGCTGGATTTGTGTCCTGCTCTGGATGCTGCAGCCGTTGTGGAGCTTCCCGCCAAAAAGTCAGCAGTAGCTGCCCGTCTGGGCTTGACCCCGGAAACCTTGTCCCGCTTGCTATCGCGCATGCGCAAAGCCGGGCTGATTACAGTCAATCGCCGCGTGCTGGATATTCCCGATCCACGTGCCCTGCAGTGTTGGGCCGCCGGGCATTAGGCGGGCAAAGCCATCAACCTAGAAAAAGCAGTTACGGTCCCGACAAGGGCTGGGAAAGCCCCGGGTGGCACCCATGGTTTTTGGGTAA
Source organism: Acidithiobacillus albertensis (assembly GCF_001931655.1). Classification (NCBI taxonomy): domain Bacteria; kingdom Pseudomonadati; phylum Pseudomonadota; class Acidithiobacillia; order Acidithiobacillales; family Acidithiobacillaceae; genus Acidithiobacillus; species Acidithiobacillus albertensis. Next base: position 1,712,165 of record NZ_MOAD01000001.1, read on the forward strand.
TTTGGGCGAAGATGTAGCTGACAAGAAGGTCCCAAGGATTTGCTCCCAGCAACCGCTCCGCAGTCTGCTGGATGGTCATTAACCCATTGCAAATATTTTCGATTCCGCGTTCGATCTTTTTTGTGCGGCGTGCATCGGGATCAAATACAGATGGGTCTGTCCCGCGTGTTTGGTGCTCCGGCCGATGGCGGACAACAGCAATGGGCGACTGGTGATGGCTTCTTTGCGGATATCCGGGAATGAATGACCGCTATCAGTCTTTATCAGTCATCAGATCATAGAGAATACTATGGCAACAAGTCGTCCGTGAGCAATGGCCTCGCCGAGTACCACCCCCCCCTGACTATGCCTGCATTATTCGCGGTAGAGCCGGGTGCGTCTGTCAAGCAGATCCAGCCCCCCGCAATTTAGGGGAGACGCTAGGATGATACTCTATTGTCCGTTAACACTTCCTGCATGTCGGGCGTATAACCGCGTTTCTGTAAGACTTGTACGGATAGATCAGTCGATGCATGTGTTTTGGCACACGATATTGGCTAATTTCCTGGCTATTATTTTAAGGGCTTCGTTGCCCATTCCCTATACGGCGGAATCATTGTCTGACCCAGTACCGCATGCTTGTAGTCGGCGGTGGCCCAGAGCTGCTGGTGTCTCTTTTACTTTTGTGTTGTTATATCATAAAAAGATGGGATGGGGTGAGTGGTCATGACTGGAATTAGGTGCAGGGTTGGACTAGAACTCAATCAGTTGTAGCCTTGCATAAAAGACCTTGTGAATCCTTCAAAATGTGAGACGGCAAAACATGACTACACGAGAATTTTTTCTTTCTGCGACATTTACGGCAGGGCTATTGTTCATGGTATCATTGGTGGTTCTTGCTATTGGCATTGTTTACGGTTCAGTAACCCCTTTGTTTTATGTGGTCTCTGCTGGCTTGCTGATATCGCCGTTCTCTCTGTTATTCAAAAAAAAGAAAAATCGTGCTTCCAGCGTTGTTTGGTCCAAATTATGAATACCAATTGAGTAAAATTATTCAATTTATAACAGTGGATACAATCGCTCTTGTCGCGCTATTTTCAATGAAAACCATTATGCAAGTATCTGCATATGGATTATTTTTACTTCTTAGCATAGTGATATTACTGTCTCAGCACGCAACCCGCATAAAGACAAAAGATGAAGAAAACTATACCGATTTTCATAAAAAAACAAATTAAATTTATTTTAAAACTGCTTATTCTGGTGCGAATCAATGGCAGGCAGTGATATCAAAGCGTTTTATTCGCCAAATATAACCTTTAGATTTTTCTATGCTTACGGTTCTATCGCTTTAATTATCCTGATCTTTGAGGTCTTAGCATTCCATTACGCGGACAATCGCCCAACATTGTGGGTGACATGGGTCACCATGAGTTCTTTTGTAGGCGGATTTTGGATATTGCAGAGATACAAGCCTACCAGAATATCTATTCACCCCCCATAATTATTTTTATGTCGTCAGGAATGTAGAATCTGTTATTGAAGGATTACCCGTCATTATTGGACAGGAAAGAAATTTTTACGGTTTTTCCCACGGCTATAAAAAAGTCGAAAATGGGGATAGTAGCGTATCATTCATCCCTGTTGGGAAACTGTATGGGACAGATGACAGCTTTTATAAAAGCATGATTGAAAAAGTAACGTTATTTTCTGGCACAACGGGAATCGTCGAAGTGAAAAAAGATAATGATGGCGCACTCATCTATGGCCCGTACTTTACCTTAAAAAAGATATATGACGAAATCTGTTAATCCGTGATGGCAACCCAAAGCACTTATTTTCTGGGTGCCCTCAATATGCTAAATTCCGGCAATGAGCAATGTTCACCCATTCCCCGCAGGCGGTAAATCCGCCAGACCCTCGCGCAAGAAACGTAAACGCCTGACCGCCTATGGTCCGGCTCTGTTGCTGCAAGACATTGATAGCCAACCAGTAGATGTGCTCGACGCCATTATTCAGGCGGGTAGCCTGTACCTTGCACAGGACGGTCAGGAACCTACTGCGGATGAATTAGCTTCTCCCTGTGCCCAGTTCCTGCGGACCATTCAAGGCATGAATGCCCTGACGGAAGCGGCCAATGTGCTGATCTATGAAGCCCAGAGATATCCGGAATTAACGGATCAGGAAAAGGTAAACTGGCTGGTTCAACGAGCCAAGTCCACGCACAAGGTGATGCGTAAGCTGGATGAAATGCTTCCAACGGATGAATTTATTCTTTCTTCAAATAGTTATGGACCAGACTTCATGGCGGAATATGCCACCAATGCCGCCATGCTGGTGGTCAGTTATTTTGCGGAAGACCTTCTGGTTTACTATGACGAAAATTTCATTCAGACCAAGAAGGACCGGCGCAAAACGATGATGATCGACTTTCGGGATGCCTATCGGGAAGTGATTCAGGATTGCCAAATACACATAAACGCCCACGACTATCTGTTGTAAAGAACTGGCCTCGGCACAACGCGCAATGAATAAGGTGATGAAAGAACTATGACCGTTACAAAAGCAGAAATAGCTTATTTTTTGATGGATGAAATGGGTCTGACTCGTCTAACCAGTTTGGAACTGGTAAACGGTCTATTTGATACGATACGGGAAACGCTGGCGTCCGGTGAAGACGTGAAGTTGTCCGGCTTCGGGAATTTCACGTTACGGGATAAAGTTGCCAGAGAGGGCCGGAACCCCAAGACCGGCGTACCCCATGTCATCACGGCCAGACGGGTGGTGACGTTTAAGTTCAGCCCGAAACTCAAGGAACGCAGAAACGTCCCTATTGAGGGATAAACCCCTTTGGTAGTTCCTGCTATCCCCATTAGGGGATGCATTCTGTCCATATAAGTCGATGCTATGCCGCATTACGGGTTTCGTCCAGGCTGTCAAACAGCTTTTTGAGATCGGCCATACTGAGCGGGGTTGGTGGCGGCGGCTGGTACGCAGGCGCCTGCAAGGGTTGCAGGCGGCCATCGTCCGGCATGGCTGGCATGGCGGCACTTTGCGCGGCGGGAATCAGCAGGGGCACACCATGCGGTATGCGTCGTCCCAGATGTTTCAGGACGGGTTTCTGTTTTTTGGGAATTTGTGCGTAAAACAGATTCAGTTTCAGCACATGGTGTTTAATCAGAACGACCGCCTGACCTTCTTTCAGACGGGTAAAGTCGGAAATATCGACCTTATCCAGATATTCATTGGTCCAGGAATCGGTATAGGGGGTATTGCCATCCATCATGCTGTCGATGGCACTGCCGCCTTCGGATTTGCGGAAGCTGGATGGCCGCTGAAAAAACGCCTTGCCCGCCCGGTTGATGAGCAGGTCGATGGTTTTTTTGGACTCCAGGAACATGCCGATTTTATTTGTCGTGTTGGATTCCACAGCAGCCGCATATTTCTGGTCGGAATATTCGATCCGGTCATGATCCTGGGTGGCGATACTGGTACAGATACCAAGAGATCGCGCCTGGGAAAGGATGGCGTCCTCGCCGGAGACGATATAGGAGGCTTTTTCATCCATGACCAGATAAAACGGGTGATCGGCTTCAGTAGGGCGCCGTTCTTCCTGGGCACCACTGTCGCGCTCGATGCTGGACCCCAGAATGCCCGCGATCATGCCCTTGATATTGGCGGTCACGATTTTTCCTAAGCTTTGGATGGATGCCTCGGATTTTTCCAGGGCGGGTAGGGCGACCCAGACAATGCGGCGATTCATCATCACGTCCTGCCAGTCGATTTCTCCGACATCCGCCCCGGAGATATAACCGAACTGATCTGCCAGCAGTCCTAAAACATCCGTCAACTGCATGACGCGATAGCCGTACTGATTGACGTAATCATTGCCGGGCGGCAATTTTTTCAAGTCCATGCTTTCATCAATGAAGCCCGGTATCAGGGACAGGAAACCGCGCAGGGGGCCGAGAATGGACGCGGGAATGGTGCCATCGACCAGATTGCCTTCGCTGTTGAACACCTTGCCGCGAAAGGCCAGATCAAACAGCACATTCAAATCCAGTCCGCGCCGATAGGTCCGGGGCGACAAGGGGAAATTGAATTTGTCGCGCATATAGACAAAAACCGGGGTCGCACCGGAAACCAGGGCGCCCGCCTGACCTTCCCACATCTTGTCTCCGCGTTCGCCGGAATCAATCATGCTCTTGAGCATTTCCTGAATGGTGCCTGCCGATTCCTGGGCAAAGGGATTGTAGGTACTGGAAATCTTGAAGGTCGGTGCATCAAACACGTCCCGGTTGCCGGTCACATAGTTGATGATCCGGATGTCATCTTCCCGGCCATACAGGGCCGCAAACGTATAAAGTTCATGAAAGGTCTTGATATCGGCCTTGCCGTCAATATACACCAGCCCGGACCCCTGGGTGAGGGCATTGACGACGATGGTAGAGAGTAGGGCGGTGGTTTTTCCCGCGCCGGTGGTCCCCATGAAGTAAAAATGGGACCGGGCCATGGTGTCACTGAGCCAGACGGGGCGACCAAACTGGTTGAACGGGGAACGCAGATAGCCCAGATAAAAAATACCCTTGGCTGGCGTCGGCTGGTCGTTGGTATCGGTCATATTGTAATCCAGTCCCCCCAGATAAGCGGGCTTGCAGGCGGGCCACAGCGGTTTTTGAAAAAAGATCGGGATGGCCAGCAGCCAGGATAACCAGACCATCATATCATCCCATTGCGGAATCAGCAGACTGGTGATGACCGGAATGATCCCGAATACCAGAAAGGTGTACAAACTGGGGCGCGTCCACGAATGGCTGAGGGAAGCAAAAAAGCCGGTATTCTGGGAGACAAACTGGCTGTCCCGTTCCATGGCGACATTATCGGTCATGACGGTTTTCCTCCAGGGATTTCCAGATGTGGAGCAATTCTGAATCATCACAGTTTTCCAGAAGGTAACCATTGTCGTAGCTTTTTTTCAGGGAAGTCTCAAACAGGACCAGACTGCCCTTGAGGATCAGGGTGTCGGGTGCGTGAAATTCCACAATAGGGAACAGGCGGTGTTCCTTTTTCAGGTTACCCCGCATAATCGACCTCCTTTAAGGTTTCTTCGAGCGTCGTAATGCTGCCAAATGCGGTTTCCAGGGTGGTATCCAGGCGGTCCGGGTCAACCCTGCGATATTGCGTATAAACCCACCAGGACAGCGGCCCCATGGCTTCTGCCGCTACCCGGAAGGGTTTGATGACTTTCCGGTAGGGCGGCGTACTGTTCAGCGTCATCCACAAGGCGCGGTCCTCGATCTTGAGCCAGGTAAACCAGGAAGAGGGCAGAAGATTCTGGGCGCGGGCATGAAACAGGGCATCCGCAAAGATGCTTCGCTCAAAATGAAATTTTTTCTGCCGGGTTTCCCAATCCTTTTCCGCGCTTGCAGGAACGCTGGTCTGGGCTTTGCCTAAAGCCAGTGCGCGAAGCAGGGCCTGGGCTTCCTCGATTTTTCCCTGGTTCTGCAGGACAAAAGCGCCATACAGGGCTTGCAGCCTGGAGGGGAGATCGTGAAAATCAATATGGCGTCGGCCACACTGTTTTTTCAGGACTTCAAAAGTTTTTCCAAAAGCGGGATTGCTTCCGAATACCTCATGGGGACGGCGCATGGTGTCCCGGTTTCGGGGTTTTTGCAGCCAGTACCAGCCCCAGGGGAATTGCTGTTTTTGCAAAGCCACCAGTTCGGGCACGTTCGCTACCCGTTTCATGCCATGTTGCCGGACCTTGTGCCAGACCAGCCCGGCCAGCAGAAGCGACAGGCCGGTTTGCAGAAAGGCGACCGGTTTCATCCAGCCCTTGCCGCCGATGGATAAAACCTGCCCATTGATATACTCGGCATCGCGCCAGTGCAGGTTCAGGACGGTGACCGTATCGACGAAATGCCGCAAATTTTGTGTGTAATGGGGATGGAATTGGGACCATATCCAGAGTTCCACGATTTTGGTCGGTATCCAGATAAAAAATATGGCGTACTTGTAAAAATAGACCAGCAATCCGGCTAGAATGACCATAGTGATGACACCTGACGCGTCATCCCCACCGTTTCCTTGACTACTCATGGGACGAACCTCACGTTTTGTGGAGCCAATACGTTCTTTTTCAATGGAGCCGTTGGTAATAACCCCTTGCGCCCTGAAAATTGCGCTGACCCGACTTTTTTCTGTGCGATGGAAAGCGCCTGTTGATAGACTTTTTGGGCATAAGGATACCCATACGCCGCATTTTCCGAGTGATAGTCGGCCACGCTCAGCCAGAGATTATGGGTCTGGTTCCAGTGTTGTCTGAGTATCCAGGCGGCGGCAAAAATGTTCGCGCAATCGTTTTGAGTGATAAAGCGCATGGTCCAGCCTTCCTGATGCAAAAGCGGTTTCCAGCAGGTGTTGATCTGCATGAATCCGTGATCGAAAGTCCCATTGGCGTCCGCTATGCGATCTCCGCGTTTACCACCTTCCACGCGATGAATGGCTTTCAGAATAATCGCGGGCACCTGATAATATTGCGCAGCCGCATCGTAACAATGCATTTTTTATTTCTCCCCGGTGAATGGCGAATCAGAGGACAAGCCGGGTGCTAACCCCTTGCCGGGTGCTAACCCCCGGATAATGACAATGGAGCGCAGGACCAGCACCGCGAAAAGCAGCCAGACGGCAAACCCTTGCCAGTTTTCCGTTTGTATCAGCCAGACTGTCAGCGCGAGCCACATGAGCAGCAAAACCGTAAGGATTTTTTCTTCCTGTTTTTTTCGTCTGGATTTGACGGCATCCGTCAGTTGCGACAAGGGGCGGCGTCTCGCTTTGGTATCCTGCCAGTACGCATGATCGTGCACCAACAGCCATAAAAATTGATGAAACTGTCTTTCTGTGTGAACAATTGTCTTGAAATAGCCCACATCTTTTTTGATCCATTTCCAAAGGCCCATGCTTAATCCCTCAAAAAAGGAAAACTGTTTTGGGTGAAATACAGACGGCCATGGCGGTTTTTTAACAGCATTTCCGTCACGGCCATGACCACCGTAAACCAGGGGTCTTCCGGGACGTTTGCAGGGTCCGGTAAAGGAAAGGATGGGTCCATGCAGCGAATGAACCGCTCGCTGAGCGTCCAGATGGCCGCATCCAGCAAGGCTTCTCCGCGTGTAATTTCAACCGGAAAGGCTTTTTTAGCTATATCCAGCATATCCTGCTTGTTCATCATGGCCGCGCCCTCGCCTGTACTGGAGCGGGTTCGCACCCGGCAAGGGGCTCGCACTCTGCAAGGGGTGCGTCAAGAGCGGGTTTCGGTTTGGCAGGCCGTTTATCCAGCAGTGTGATGGTCGGCGTCTGAAATTCGGAACGGGGAACCCCGGCGATTTCCAGTGCCTTGACTGCGGTGGACACGTCCACAATGCGATCCCGGATAAAGGGTGTAGCGCGTTCGCCCAAGGCCAAGGCCATGCCGTCCACGTCATACACGGTCTTTTCCGGTATGGAGATACCGTTTTCCCGTAAAGCGTTCAGCAGTTTGTCGTCTGCTGTGCGCGGCCAGTTGGGGCGCATCGCGCCGCCTATGGCTTTGGGCAGTTTGGGCCATTGTTCGGGATCATTCCCCAGACAGGCCTGCAGGCGTTCTTTCAGGGCGCTTTCCTGGACGTCCAGATCGTTCTTGCGATCGCGGATTTCCAGGAGTTGCTGCGTCAGACTTTCCACTTCCGGCATCTTTTGTGCGTCGAAAACGGGTTGCGGCGGCATGGGCCAAAGTGCCTGGTTCTGGATGACATGCTGGAACAGGACCTGGGCATTGTTCCAGAGGGTGTTGCTCATGCCGGGTACGGTCGGGATGTCCAGAAAAGTGACTCTGCCATTGAGTATATTGCCTTGTGCCAGCACCTTGTGAATGGGTGCATCCGCCCATTCCGGATAGTTTTTCTTCATGAGATCACGCAAGGCGGCCTCATAAAAATGTAGTTGGGCGACATAGGCGTCGGGCGGTGAGACGTGCGGAGTACGGGGACATTTGGCGTCCAGGATGACAAAATGGTCTTTCGCCCAATAGAGGTTATCCGGGGCCGCTGAGAGGCCATTGATCGGCTCACCCATTTTTTCCATGATATTGGGGAGTGCCGTTATGGCCAGCTCTGCTGAACGCAGCATCTGGTCGGCCTGGGCCAGAATCCAGCCCTCGTACAACGTACCCCGTACCGTATCATCGCTGCCGGTTCCCGGTGCTTCCAGCAGGAGCATTTGCCGGGATTTTTCCCACATCCCCTGTTCCGAAGTAAGGGTGATGGCCTGGGAGCCGGTAATGCGGAGCATGTGGTCGATCTGAAACTGTATATCGTCTCTGGGATGATACCATTGGGCCAGCCAGGGTTGCCGTTGAATGGCTTCGGCCAGCCGTTCCAGTTCCTGCGCGGCGCTGTCTTTGGCATAACTCAAAAAAGCGTCGATGCGTTCTTCGGGCAGAAAAGCCCCTTGGGGGAAGTTCTCCCGGATATGCTGTTTATAGTCCATCTTTTTTCCCTTTTTCCGTTTTTTTACCATGTCCCTTGAAGAGCTTTTAGCCTGAAAGGGCCTGCAGCCTGCATAGGGCTTTCAGCCCGAAAAAGCTCAGCATCTGTAAGGGTGATGCCGTTTTTCGATGGTGCTTTTTCTAATGCGGGAATTTTTCCAGGATGGCGGTTTCGCGCCAGCGCAGGCAGGTAACGGGTGCGCCGGAATGGTGGCGCTTACCGGTTTCCACCCACTCATAAAAACCTTTCGCGTCCGGTGTCGGTATCCAGTCCTTGCCCTCGCGGACCTGCAAGCCCAAATCTTCCAGCAGCAGATTGACCTGACGGGCATTCTTGCCGATGGCCTGCCCAATTTGTGTAGGGGAAATTAACCGATCCTCGACGATAGCGGCATAACTGTTGTTGCTGGTCTGGGCGGGGCCGGGAAGCGGCGCGATCTGGCCGATTTCGATGTTTTCCTTTTCGCGCATGGCGTTTTCAACAGCCAAAAGACGCTGCGGGCCACGAATACCCAGAGCCACATAGATGGCCGAATAGGATTTCGCAAGTTCCGCTACCGAACGGTTCCAGTTTGCCTTTAACCGATTCTGGTCTGCTTGTTCATGGAAGGGGATGCCGCCGGACTGCACCGTGCCAAGGCCAGAGCCTTGCTCACCGGCCAGAGATTGTGCCCGTAGCTGCTTCTCGCAAGCGATGAAATAGCGCCGGGCTTCCTTGCCCTTGGGGGTACGCTCGATCATGGCCAGTTCTTTCGCCATATCCAGAGAAAGGTAATAGTCTTTGCGCAGAATGCCGGGAGTAAATCCTGTAACTTGTTGATTTTCCCCACTCCCCAATTTTGGGGAGTGGGGAACATAGTCTACGTTTTCAATGAAATCGTACTTATCGATACGGTCCTTGATCCAGGTGGAGAAGTCCTTGCCCACTTCCAGAAAGGTATGCAGGTCGCGGGCATTGACGGTCTGGATCGCGTTGTCGTCTATTTGACGGGTGTGCAGAGGCAACAAGGTTCCGATGGTCTGATGGGGCATGGTAAAAAAATCTCCTGATGAGTAACTGACACCAGGGTGATGCCGATTTTTTCAGCGCCTTTCCAACAAGGATGTCTGGTACATGCGGATGATCTCCTGTGCGATTTCGGTCAGAAAATCTTCTCCGCCCGTTGCCAGCCCTTTGCGGCGGGCCAGTTCTTTTTTGATAGTGCCCGAAGGATAACGGGCAGAAAGCAGGTTGAGGGTATCGCTATAGGGGACTTCCTTGAGGATCATTTCCTTGACGGTGCGGGATTCCGGATGGGTGGTCAGCGCCCAAAGCTCGACCGAACCGGCAATCACATAAGACAGGCTGGTATAGCGGCGATCTTCGCGTTTCCAGTACACCAGTGCACCCGCGCCTTTTTCGCCGGGCCCGATACAGTGATCGACGGCTTTTGCCGCCAGAATCGGATCCACGCCGGTACGCTCCACCACGGTCTGAATTTCTTTTCCATCAAGCCCCATAATATAGGCGGCTCCGAGAATGTCCTGAATGGTAGGGGGGATATCCCGGAAAGATTGGGAGCCCAGAAGAATACGCAGTCCACTTTTGCGGCCTTCGCGGCCATCCCGTTCAATCTGATCCGGGATTTGCGGTAAACCGCCAGTCCGGTGCAATTCATCCCATACGCTGATTTTGACATCCCTTTTGATTTGTTCGGCGCGTTTTTCATGATACGTCCGGTATTCAGGCGTCAGGATGGCCGTTTCCACGTCCTCTTTCGTAAAAAGGAAACTCTGGGATGTTTTGAAGCGGGCCAGCAGATACATGGCAGTCGCCTGACGAATGGAGGCGTCATCCTGCCCCTGGGTCACTTCCGCGAGGTCCAGGGAAATAATGCGGGCCTGTCCGAAATCGAATGTGGATGGCGCCGCCATGACCGGCCAGTTCCTGACGGCTTCATTGACGCTGAGGTTGATAAAAGGAATCAGCGACATCTGGTTTTCGACTTTCAGGTCGCCGTACTTGGCAAACAAATCCTTGTCAGATGTGCAGGTGCTGATGAAATCCAGAAAAACGGGTACTGCGTAGCGTTGGGCACGTCCGGCCATGGTCAGATCGCCTTTCGCAAACAGGGCGTCGGTGATCTCCCACCAGGATGTCGCCTTGTCGATACCGATTCTGTAGGCGGCAATCGCTTCATCCACCTGATCATCCACGCCAGGCTGATACAATTTGGGTTTTCCCTGGCCCATATCTGCCACGGACAGATAACAGGCGTTGACCGCCGCCGTAATCGCCTCAGCCAGTTTCAGGATGGGCCGCTCTCTGGTTTCGCCACAAACTATGCTGATCAGGTTTTTCAGGAAGGACAGATGATTGGCGGTTGGGAAGCGGAAGCCCAGAGGCGTATCGAAAGGATTGATGGTCCTGCCATGCAGAGACAGGGTAAAACCCTGGGCCAGATAAGCCTTTTCGCCCAAAGCCTGCCGCACGGCCTTGATGAACTCGATACTGGAATAACCCACGTCGATGATAGAGATATACGGTAATTCCGCCTGGCCCGCATCCCATAAAAAACTCAGAAGTTGAAGGCCCATACTCATGGATTTACCGTTCCCGGGTGCTCCGGTAAAACTGATAATCGGGGTTTTCAGGTCGTGTCCGACCGACAGCATTTTCCGCAAGGGATCGCGCAGGAAAAACGGGCCATGGTTCCAGGGTGAAGCCGGGCGATCCAGGGGCATCAGGGGCAATACATCAGACAGGTTGGCGGGCCAGACGGGTGCGGCCATTTTTTCCACAAGGCCCGGTATGCTGGACAGCACGGTATGTACCGGATCGCCACAACGGGTAGTGGCTTCCTGGTTGCCCCAGGTTTCGATCATGCGCAACAGGGTCTGTTGCTGCATTTGCGCCTGTTCTTCGGCACTTTCACCTTTTGCATTGGTGCCTGATGCCCAGGTGACGGCTACCGAGCGCATTAAAACCACCGGATCATGATTGGCGTGACGCTGCATTTCGTGGATCGCCTCTTTGATCAGGCTGTTCCCGTTGTCGGTGACCTTGGTGGTCAAAAAAAGCATTTCAGCACCGAGTTTTTTGAGACCCAGACCACCGGAGTTGCCGGGCATGAGCCGGAAATTGAGGCGCGCCGGAATATTCGCCTTGACCAGATTTTCCAGCAGGTCTGCAAAAGGCAAGGAATGGACGGGTCCCAGGTTCATGACGACCGGCGCAAAGCACATGCCTTGTGCCGACTGGACGATGCCGTCTTTGCGGATTTCCAGTTCTTCAGGGATGGCGGAAAGGCCGAGACGAGGCGCGGTAGCGGTCAGGGTGCCATTGCTGCCCAGAGAGGGCCGCGCCAGTGCGCTTTTCCAGAGGGGTGCCTGAACGGGTAGGGTGGGAAAACCGGAGCGCTGGACATTGCGCATCCAGTCGATAGCCTGGTCGATGCTCAGGGTATCCAGGCGCAGCCCGTTATTCCGGCTTTTCTCATCCATAATCACATTGCCGCAGGTATCCAGACTTTTCAGGAGGGTATTCCACGCCTGGTCATGGATATGCCGGAGTTCCGGCAGAACGGCAGTCACATCCTGTCCGTTGCGTATCCAGTCGCCCATCCGGGCCTGTGCACGGCGCCTGGTGCGGGCGGCATTGGCGCGTTTCTGTTCATTCGGGAGCAGTATGGATGGATCGGTGCGCAAAGCGACTATGACGGCTTCCGGGGCGATGTGTCGGGGAAAGTCCCGAACGCGGGCGTCAAAAATGGCGCCAAAATCCAACCCATGCTTTTCTGCCTGTTGGCGATAGGGTGCCAGATGACTTTCCAGAAATTCGGCGGATCGGGAAGGGTCCACATGAAAGCTGATGTCCAGGGTATGCCCCGGCTGACGGAACAGGGTGACCAGACCGATTTGCAGTTTGTGGAGCATGGCCTGATACAATTCGGGATCGGGGGTGGAATAATCCCCCTGAATGATGCCGAAGCGGATCAGTCCGCCACTGTCCAGAACCGCATCCAGCGGCACGTTCTGGAGATTCTGTGCCCCTGCATAATCGGGGGCATGGAGATCACTCAGAGATTCAAGGGGCAGATTCAGCGCCCGGAAAAGACCTTTGGCAAGACTCATGATTTTTTCCTCTATCGGGTTCACCTATCCGGGTGATGCCGATTCCGGTTGTCGGACAAAAAAACCTGTCCAGACCCGGTAGAGCCTGAACAGGATCGTGGTGTGGGCCTTAATAGCTGGTCGTACCCGAATCGGACCCGTTGGATGCTCCCGATCCGAACAGGGTAGCGACCGGGACGCCCGCTGTATAAGCAATGGCAATGGCTGCACCCCCGGCCAGAATGGGAACAGCGATGCTGTGCATCTTGATCTGGCCGTTATTATCGTGCGCCTTCTGCCACCAGCGATGGATACCATGCAGGATGGCACCCGCGCCAATCACATAAGCGCCGCCAGTTATGAATTTCGATGTGGCCGAATAGTTGCTGGAGACGTGGTTGACAACCGTTGCAAGGTCCTGGTTGCCCGCAAAAGCCAGTAAGGGAGACGCCAGGGCGACCGTACCGACCGCGAGCGTAACGAGACGCGATTTGTTTGCTGCGATTTTCTTCATAGAACACCTTCCTTGTGGGATTGAACCACCCGGGTGGTGCCGATTTTCACAAACGGTCTGAAATTTTTTTTCAGTTTTTTTGTTAACAGACAAAATAGGGCAGCTCGAAAAACTTTTACTGGTAAAATATAGGTGGTTGATTGAACTGGAGAGCGGCCATGGCAGGATTGGTTGGGCAAACAGGATCTTCTCCGGAGATCGCCGGTTGAGAGAACGGGATTTATAGGGTGATGGTCTGCCCTTGCTGAATCGACTGATTTCCCGGGAACGCTTCCGCTCGACTCTGGAGATCATGCCGAAGGCAAAGACCAAAGGGCTGGGTGGCAGGAAGCCCTATGACCGGATACGGTTCTTCAAGATGATGGTTCTGCAGCAGCTGCATAATCTCAGTGATGAGCAGACTGACTACCAGATTCGGGATCGTCTCAGCTTTCAACCTTTTCTGGGGATTGGGTTAGAAGTAGCGGTCCCCGATCACACGGGCTTATGCCTATTCCGTGAATCCCTCGCCGAGACCCGACTGACAGAGCGCTTGTTCACGACCTTTCATACGTTTCTGCGGGAAGCGGGCTACGCGGCCAGGGTCGGGCAAATCGTTGATGTGAGCTTCGTGACGGTTCCTTGGCAATGCATGCGGCGATGGCGCTTGAAATTGTCCTGGGCAAGTACAAAATGTGCGGCCCCGGCTTTTTGTCTTATAAAGGCCCCATTTATCCAGCAGTAGGGTCGAGTCCAATCAAAACCCGACGGACCTGACCGGTAGCATCCACGAGACAAATTTCTGCCCCCTGACAGCAAAATTCATAGTCAGGTATTTTTACTGATTAAATTGAGGCATAATCGTAATATAAGGGCGCCTTTAGAAAACGAAATAAAGTGCAGGTGCCTAGTTCTGCGTGAACCCGTCCTAAAGAGAAGTTTTGTTGTTTGCAGCGTTTTTACGAATATAGTGGGTAACATTCTTGAGAAACTCGCAGAGGGCCTGAGTAGATGGATAATCAATCCCCCCTAAAAATCTGGTTGGATATTTTTTCCAGCATGAGCAAGGCCCCATTAACAGTGAGTATAAACCTGCCCTGGAACCAAGCCCAAAAGGTACTTCTGGATCAGATTTTGGCCAGCCTGGATCAAAGCGGGCTGTTTCATACTTGTGCCATCGCTCGGGCCGATGCCGATCACATGTTGCGGCCTTTGGCGGTTTCCGGTCCATTGCAACAAATAGTTCTACAGAATGTGGCAATCCTATTTCCGCCAGACCATCCGCATGCGCGCAGCATTACGACCCGTGCTCAGATTGAGAATCGCACCTTGCTCGTAGCTGATTATGCGCATAGCGAATATTTGCAACATCCCAATCAGACTGAATGGCGACAGATGATTGAAACCGCTGGTATCCAGTGGCTTTTGGCTACGCCGATCCATCGACATGCCTCTGTCTGGGGGGTATTTATTCTGAGCGGCTTACAACATGAACCGCCAGAACTCATGATTGAAAGTGCGGAAAAGATGGCTGTGTTCATGGCTGACGCCATGGAACATCTGGAAACACGTCGGAATGAACAGCAGTATCGGGAAACTCTCAAAAGTCTGGCGCATACTGATGCTTTAACCGATCTTCCCAATCGGCGGGCGCTGGAAACGCAAATGGAGCAAGCCATGCTCCGCGCCATTCGTCACAATCGTCTGCTGGCGGTCTGCATGCTGGATCTGGACGATTTTAAGCTCATCAATGATACCTACGGTCATGAGATAGGCGATGAAGTGTTGGTGATCCTGGGAAGACGTTTGTCCAACGTGTTACGTCAATCCGATTTTATTGCCCGTTACGGAGGCGATGAATTCGTGCTCCTGCTGGAAGATTTGGCAGATCATGCCGACCTCACGCGCGTCCTGCAAAAGATCGAAAAAATTATCCCCGCACCCATCCTCTTGAGTAATGGTGAAAGCGTTCAGATTGGGACAAGCATGGGTGTAACGCTTTATCCTTTTGCCGACGCGGACCAAGCGGATCAGCTGCTGCGCTGGTCTGATCAGGCGCTCTACGCAATCAAAGCCCACAAAGCGGAGCGAAAAAGTTGCTGGGCACTTTTCGGCGAGGAAATCCTTGCAGATCGGCGTAATCCCGCACAGATTCTGTTGGATCAGGGCGCATTGGCGGTCTGGTATCAACCCATCCTGGATAGCCGCACTGGCAAGATAGTCGGCATCGAAGCTTTGGCACGCCTGCGGGATAAAGACGGGGCTGTTTGGCCTCCAGCCCGGTTTTTGCCGGAATTACACGGTGAAGACTTTTCTGAACTCAACAAACTGGTATTAACCCAAGCATTGAAGGATATTTCGATGCTGGATGCCCAAGGATGGCCTTTATGGGTGTCTGTCAACCTCAATCCACGCTCTCTGTCGGGATACTGCATCTCTTACTTACGTGAAATACTCGGCGAGAGCACGGTAGATGCATCGCGCATCACGCTGGAAATTCTGGAGGGAGAGGATTTTCTGGAACACCAGACCGTGTTGGATCTGCTCCTGGAAATAAAAGCACTAGGCTTTCGCCTGGCGCTCGATGATGTGGGAAGCGCCTACAGCTCTCTGCTCCGCATGAAAGACCTGCCTATTGACGAAATCAAGCTCGACCAGGGTTTTGTTCGCACCCTTGAACAGCGCCCGCAGGATCTTCATTTTTTAGGCGCCATTCAGGACCTGGCCACTGGCATGAAGGTAGATCTCGTGGTAGAGGGTGTAGAGACTGAAGATGTTTTGGATGCAGTCACCGTTATGGGAAGCACGCTTATGCAGGGTTACGCCATTGCCAAGCCTATGCCGTTCGCGGAATTGCAGGCATTCCTCAAAAACACCATTTTTCCGCACCGACATCGACCGCTCAGCTTGCTTGGACTATATGCTGCACGCCTTGCGCAACACGAGGCACTGAAAAAAACCATTAGCCGATCTCCGTGCGCAGTAAATTACTTAACGCTGGCGGATGCCGCTGCCTGCCCCCTTCATAAAGATATCCAACGCTTGGGATGTGATAATTCGGACAAACTGGATCATCTGCATCGAGAGTACCATCGCGCCATTGCCGTAATGGATGCTCTTTTGCTGGCCACTCCAAGCGGAGCGGACTGGAGCGCAGTAGATCAAGCTGTAGAGGATTTTGAACAGGCTATAGTGGAGACTTATTTTGAAGAAAAAAGCAAAAAGCGGCAGATATCATGAGGATAGAATCGGAATCTTTCTGATTTCCCCAAACAGCCGTTTTGAGGTGCCAGATGTGTCCGTTACGGTAACACCGGCAATCAATCCGTTGTCTTTCTCGATAATTCCTCTTGATTCAGCTTCTCGATTCCAGGTGCTGCAGGACGGGTTTTGAAACGTGTGGCCAGTCGCGTCATCGCATTTATAAATCAGCATTTGATTAATTTATAATTATTTATCGCCAAATTAAAATACCTTGGTTTCGGCTATGAAACATCAGAGATACACTTGAATTGATGCTCAATGTAAGCATTTCATGATTTATTAAGAAGGAGAGATGATGTTTAAAAAAATGATGATTGTGTCTGCTTTGGGATTGGGACTCACTGGTTCTACATTAGCTATTGCTGCAGATTCGAGTGGTTCCACAAAGGCTAGTAGTACCACAACAGCAACACCAGCTTTCATGTCACCGGCTTGGGCTAAGGAGCTTTGTACGGCTTGGAACAATAACCAAACCCTTACAGAAAAACTTGCAGGTTCATGGATCAAAAACAATGGTGGCAAAGGCTATAAAGTCATGGAAATATATGACTCCAGCATGAAGAGTACGCCTCCTGTTCAGTTAGAAATCGCTGCTAAAGATGGCAAGGCCGAGTGTACCTATGGTGGTGCAATCAAGGTTGCAGACCTGAATTACAACTATGACTACAAAATGTGGGCAACGACGCATGACTGGCATCACATGGGCTCACCTGCAATGGCCATGATGTTTGGGCGCCTCAACTTCAAGGGTCCGAAAATGGAAGCCATGGAAAACATGGGACCTTTTTCTGAGTTTCTGAAACTGATCAAGAAAGTGCCTGCCACTGTTCCTGCATCCTGAACCCAAAAACTACAATCGTTGTACCAATAAAGGGGCATCTTAAGTCGTGGATGCCGAGACCGGCATGGCTTAAAAACCGTCCGCACTCGATTTAAGATGCCACTATGTTTTGAAGTGAATTCAAGAGTAAATATACTGATGAAAAGAAAACGAGTGATGACCAGCAGCACCTTCGCTTCCTGTGGCTACACGATTCACGTCACCCAGGTCCAACGTGTTCCTGTCGTGCGCAAAACCATCATGATGGTGAACGGTGCCATGTCGACTACGGCCTCTTTCTCATGGGCCATTTCCGCGTTGGACGATTTTAATCTGATTTTATTCGACTCTCCCTGCATTGGGCGGTCTCGCCAATACAACATTGAGGCCGATTGTCCGACACGACAAACCGAGTCGGACATCCTGTTGGATCTGTGTGAACGCTACCAACCGGAATATCTTTGTTCCATGTCATGGGGCGGGGCCTCCACCTTGCTCGCATTGGCGAATCGCCCGGCTGCTGTCAAAAAGGCCATTGTCGGAGCATTTTCTTTCGGTGTCTCAAACGACATGGAATCACTCATCCACAGAATGGCTCATCGCCTGAACGCGGGCGAAATGCATGAATTTTCCGACCTGGTGAATGAAACATTGGGGGAATTCCTGCCTGATCGACTCAAAATAGCCAACAAGAAATACCTGTCCGCGTTGACCGACAGCGAGGTTACCTATTTGCACGAGCATTTCCAGCGAACCTTGTCTATCGACAAGGACGAAGCTATTCGGGCGATTTCCAATATTGATACCGAAACGCTGTTTATTAATGGCAGAAAAGACCGGTATACGTCATCTCCTTCCGTTGACGAAGCCTGCATTCACATCGAAAAAAGTGACAAGATTGAGATCGATTGCGGCCATTTTATGGCCATGGAAGACAAATATGTTGCAAGACAATTGAAGGGAGTAGTCGAAGATTATTTCACTTAACTTGTTCAGCGACAAAAAAATCATCCTGACGTTTGAGGACCTCCCAATTAAGCCGCGAGGTGGACGCCACAGCGGGTGGCGATCCCGATCCGGGTCCCAATCGTAGTCCAGGCCGGTTTAACCGCTTCTATCGGCCCGGCCCCTTGTTAGGGGCCGAGCAGCGGGGGGCTGCCTACGAAGTCCGGGGTCAGGCCAGAACGCATATTTATTGCGTAGATGATCAGTATATGCTCTACAGTTTTAATCTCGACAACAAAGGTTTCTGGCGGAAGAATGCGGGTCCGGGATCGGCGTTGGCCAAGGAATATCCCAAGCTCGCTGTTAAAGGACAATGGAGTATCATCCGTCAATAAAGTTTCATCCTGAAGCATGTAGGGGATGTAAGTCCAAACCGCCGAAATTTCCGCCTACAGCGTAACCCAATGAAAATCCTACTGTATGATTTTGACATTCATTAAGACACAATCAGGGTGTGAGTGCCAAATAGATGTAAACACAGATACACTGCGGACTTGTCTTACGGTAGATAACACCTTAAGGCGATACAGACGGAAATTTCGGCGGTTTGGGCTTACATCCCCAATAAGGACTTGCCTGTCTCGCTGAGATCAATTTGCTGGATACGACCATGGTAATGATGCGGATGGCGCAAGATGGCCCCGGCGCGTTCCAGATTGGCGACAATGGTGCTGACTGTATGCGGAGTGGCTGAGAACAAATTTACCGTGGTAGGATCTGTGATCCAATGGATGCACTGTATACAAGGTATCAGGATAGCTGATTTATCGGCCAAACAACTATGGAGCTGAATGAATGGATTTTCAAAATCAAGTAGAGCCAGAGGATTGTTCCGGGATGGATGATATTCGCCGAGAGATAGACCGCATTGATCGCGCAATTATTGCGATGCTCGGGAAACGGTTCAAATATGTTGTCGAGGCATCAAAGTTCAAAACCTCCGAAATATCGGTTCGTTCACCAGAACGCTTTAAGGCCATGCTGGAGCTGCGCCGTGAATGGGCACAATTGGAAGGCCTGAATCCGGATGCAATCGCAAGGCTATACAGTGATTTGGTGAGCCACTTTATCGAAGAGGAGATGAAACGATGGAAGATTCATCAACGGACGATATAGCAAATTGCCACAGTGGCCGAGTTTGATGATCTACGGGCTGAGTACAGCGGTGTTGGGGTGGTGAGGGTTTGTTTACTGGCTATCCCGGTGAAGGGCTTAAGCGCATGTCACTGACGCATCGACCCGTTGACAAGAAAGACATTCATTTCATTTGCGGATTTCCACAAAGTGAAGACGAACTATTTTTCATGTTCCCCAAGGCGAAATTCCCGTTGTCTTTTTCGCAGTTGTGGGACGCCGTAGCGCAACGTTCAGATTCATCCGTAGCCGAGCTTGATGGTGAAGTCATTGCTTTTGCAAATTTCTACCGCTGGGAGTTTGGCGGTTGTTGTTCCATCGGTAATGTCATCGTGTCACCTGCAACTCGTGAGCGCGTCGTAGGCCGCTATCTCATCGAACAGATGATTGGACTTGCTTTCGAAAAGCATCAGGCCACCGAGGTTACGGTGTCGTGCTTCAATCAAAACGTTGCCGGCCTCCTGCTTTACACGCAATTGGGGTTTCATCCATATGCGGTTGAGGAGCGGAAAGACAGGAAAGGAGTTCGAGTTGCTCTTATTCACATGCGGTTGTCGTCACAGGAAATGTAGCGCGAACAGGTAGGCCCTCAAACGTCAGGATGATACTTTTTTGTCTCTGAATATTTTTTCAGAAAGGCAGAATGATGCCGACCGTATTGCCTAGCATCAGGGCGGCGCCGACTACATTGGCGGCAAAGGCGCCGCCGATAATATGTATAGCCCCCTTGCTTACTGTGCTTCGGGAATTGCCGTGCGCGGTGGCCCGCAGGATCATGAATCCGCGAATAATGGCAATGACGCCGACAATCTGGATGAACAGGACAATGGCTTTGACGGCTGTGGTCATTTCTGTTCCGCCGGGTCCGGTGTATTGCAGGGGAGACGGGGTATTGGTCACAAAAAAGGTACCGATGTCCGCACCTACGGCGGTCGGTGCAGCAATCAGACAACCGGCAATCGCCATGCCCATAACAATGCTTTCTGTATGGATATGCGGATCACCGCTTCCCATTTTCCAGAGACGGCGCAGTGCGATGAACACATACGCGCCCCCGATGACATAGGACAGACCAAATACCATTTTCAGTACGGGTGGCAGACTGCCGCCCAGATGGGCAAACATGGTAATGAGATTCACGGCGACCCCCTTTCAGATTTTCCGATCAGCACTTTGATCTGAGGGTGGTGCCGTTTTTTGCGGAAGGTAGGACGAGTTGCGCAGAACAGGCTTTTTCGACGGATTGTTCCAGGTATTCCCCGATAGCCGAAAGCACCAGGATTTTTGCCGGAGAACCTACGCCGCTGCGTATCTGGTTCAGAGTCCAGTCATACAGGTTGCTGTTCGGGGAGATCCGCCATTCATTGAGTGCGGCCTGAATGGCAATATCCAAATCGTCCTGGTTGCCGATCTCTTTTTGCAGATGCAGCAAATGATCCAACAGGCGCGTATCGCCGTCTTTCCGCAAAAAACCGTCTTTGGGGGTGCCGCTTAACCAGGCCTGGGCCAGTTCCAGGTTTTCCCGGAGAACAGCGCTGGTATCGCCATTACGTTGCGCCAGGGTCCAGGCGGTGATGGCCTCATCGATCTGGCCGTTTTGCGCCAGTTCCCAGGCAGCCTTACGATAATCCATCAGGCAAACAACCCCATTTGCTGCCGCTGAATACCCGGAGACAGCCAGAGACATTCTATGCGCTTCTGAGTTTTGTCCTGCACGGCGGCATGCAGGGACACTTGCATATCCAGGCGTTGCCAGCCGGCATTTTCCAGCGGTTGATGGATGTGTTTGTCCCGATACCCGGACAGGATGGCCTCACCTTTCAGGTTCAGCAGGATATCAATGAGCTGGTGATGCGCTTCCCGCGTCATTTCGGCCTGATAGCGGGAGCGGTGCCCCATTTTACGGGTATCGGGCACATAGGGTGGATCACAATAGAAAACGGCATAGGGCGCATCCCAGGTCTGGATGAGCGCCAGAGCGTCCCGGTTTTCAATAATCACGCCGGAAAGCCGTTCTGCGAGTTTTTCCAGTTCCGCCACATGCCAGCGAAAACGGGCCGCGATGTCACGCTCTTTGGAAATCCCCCAATTATTTTCATTGGAGGCATTGCAACCATTACCGGAAAGCCCCTGATTCTGGGCCACGAAAAAAGCCCAGGCGCGGTCCACACTGTTTTTTTCGTCCGATGTGCGCAGGATTTGCAGCGCCCGCCCGAACTCCGCGCGGGCATACGGGGTGTATTTGAGTTTTTGCAGCAAATGCCCGCGCAGGGTGTCATCCTGCAACACCCGATAAAAATTCACGATCCGGCGGTCCTGATCGTTGACGACTTCCCGGTTTTTGGCGGGCCGTGCCAGCAGGACATTCAAGGCCCCGGCAAACGGTTCCACATACAGGGGCGCATCGACGGTATAAGACACAATCCGGTCACGCAGGCGGTTCTTTCCACCCAACCAGGCAAAAGCGGGTGTTACGCTCATGCGATTTCCTCCAGCATAAAATAACGGATTTCCCGCTGAATCCGGTCCATCATGCGCAGTGGATAATGTTCGCCGTTCAGATAGCGCAGGAAGATATCCTGATCTTCGGGGGTCAGGGAGAGCAGGGCTTTTTGCAGATAGGGTTCCATATCCGCACAGAATCCCGCCGTATTATCCGTATCCGCATCCGGTTCACGCAGGGAAAATTCAGCATCAATGCGCCGGTAATGACTGCGATAATCCGTACGAATTTGCCAGTTCAGGTAAATAATAAATCCGCGTCCCTCAAATGACCGCGAAACATCATATTTATGAATACACCGGATAAAAGTTTCCCGATGTTCCTGATAAATATCCTCGACTTCATCCCAGGGATGATAACGGTGATGTTTTTCAGCCAGACGGTATAAAAACGGGTCCGCCCTTTGCAGTAATTCCTGCAGTATTTCCGGCGAAGAGCGCGCTGCGATCACTTCGTCCGCGAGAATGGTAGCCCAGGTTAAAGGTGCATTAGCCAATGCGCTGTCTCCTTTCTTTTTATGCAGTTATCTTACTGGTTTCATGAACAAAAGTCCAATGGCTGCGCCTTGTGCCTCGCGGACGGTCGGCGGTTCGTTAAAGCGTTTGGCAAGAATGGGCGTCAGGACATTACCGACATTTCCCGCTGCATAAAGTGGGATTTGACCGTCGGACATCTGATTGGCGACTACGGCATAACCATTGCCAAATGTTTCGGATTCATTGGCCATATCGAGGGCATTATCGACGCCGCCTAAAAAGGATGCCGCAATGAGTGATCCCCATCGGGCGAGGGTATGATGATTGACGCTGGTAGCGACATAAGTACGGGCGGTTTTGGCGTTGATGGCATACGCGGATATGGGATAGCTTTGACGATTCCAGGTCATTTCATCAAACGCGACCACCAGACGGTCTTTTTCGCGTTTGAAATTGCCAAGCACTTTCGCGCCCTTGAAGCGGCCAGAGACAATTTCCGCCTCGACGGGTCCGGGTTCATTACTGTTCAGCGCGGTCAGCAGTTCCCCGAAAGCGATATGCCCCGGATTTGCCAGGATTGGGTTCGCACCCGGCAAGGGGTTGGCACCCCGCAAGGGCCCGGTATTTTGTGCATCATGAGAGAAGTGGGTATTGGCGGGGGCAACGCGCAAACTGGTCGTCAGTGGGACAGGAACAGGCGCATGGACAAAACGCATCAATTCCAGTTGGGCATCTTTGGCTTCGGTTTTTTGCCAGGCGGTTTCCTTGGGCGCAGCGGGTGCAGCCGGTGCAGGCGCTGGTGCGGGTTTTTTTGCCGCTGGTTTGGGAACGGCAGCACTTTGTACCGGGGCTACGGGATGCAAAGCGCCCAGGGTCGGGATGAAGGTCTGATGGTTTTGGGCCGCCTCTTTGGCGCGCTCTGCGTTCAGCTTGTTCAGGTTCTGGTCGTAGAGCGCACCACCCTGATCGCCGCCGGGCAGATTTTTGACGTGATGGGCGGACCCCGGACGGCTTATGACTGCTTTTCCGCTGTCACCTGTCAGGCTATACAGGCCAAAGGCGATCATCGCCCCGGCAATGGCCGTGAGTAAAATGGCATTGAAACGGGTTTCCGGACTGGTATAAAACCGTTTCAGATTCCCCGCGAAGGTCACCTTTTTCCGGACAGGCGGTTCCTGATCCTGGGTGGGGTCTGCACTCTGCGAAGGGTCTGCACCCTGCAGATTGGCTGGAGTCTGGTTCTCGGAATCATTCTGGATTTCGTCGCTCATGATTGGTGTTCCTTCTCAAAAACAATCGTCCGGGGTTCGCCGTTGAGGGTTAGCATGACGCTTTCCGTGGCGGGAATTTCATAGGCATGGATGCCGTCCGGGGACTGCATGGTAGCGAGCCAGGCGGGAGCCAGGATGCTGTGCCGGGTGCGCAGCCAGATTTTGCCGTTCAGGGTCCAGGCTTCCCCGTAACCGAAAGGGATGCTTTTGGCTGATTGCGGCATGGTGTCGTACAGGGCCCGCATCAGCAGGGCGTCTGCGGCATCATGGGCTCTGCCCAGACCGCCAATGGGTGGCATGGCATTGGGTGACAGGGCATCGACGCGCACAATGATCCGGTAATCCACCTTTTTAACGCCCGTTTGCAGACTGAACAGTAACGGGGTGGGCAGACGGTAGAGTAGTACGGACAGGTTGGAATCCCGATATTTCTGCTTGGCGGCGACGATAAGGGTGCTGGTTTTCAGAGGGGCATTGCCGCCGCTGGCTTTTCCCGTCTTGTCGCCCAGAGCTGTTTGCGCCTGGATGCTGCCCGGAACGATCGGATTCATGACCTGGAAAGCCGCGCCATTGCCGACCGTGGCATCGGCTACAGGCCAGGGCTGGCCCCACTCATTCACGAAGGACACATCGGTAACATAACCCGCCGACATGGGAATGACCGGGATACCGCCTCGGTTGGGATGAATGGTGATGACTTCGGTTTTCGCCAGCGGCGGCGTCATCGGCATTTCCGAGGCTTTTTGTGTCGCCTGCAACTTTTTACGGAAGCGCATCAGGTCCCGGGGTTGCAAAGGCAACAAGGATTGTGCAGCTGACGCATACAGACTTTTCTCCGGCGGCAAGGGCGGCAGTCCTGCGGACGGCGAATTCTCTGCGGACGGCGAACTCTCTTCGGTTTGCGCATCCTCTGTATTTTGCCCGTTTTGCGCTGGGCTCGGCATGACAGCGGGAGCCGCGTGCAACTCTTGATGCGTTTGTGGCAAGGTCGGCACGGTGGGTGTGGTGACAGGTCGTACGGGTGGGACCGGTACTTGTGGTACGACCACACCGGCAAGCGCCGGAACGGGGAAGGCAAGGGCCAGTAAAACCGTTTTTTTGATGCTCATTGGGGTTCTCCCAGATAGAAAGTCTGAATGCTGATGGCGGCAGGATTTTTCAGGGTGACGGCCCGCTGGATCAGTACGGTGGCGTCATAGGCATGTTCGTTGATCTCGCTGGATGAGCGGAAAATCATCTTGACCGGAAACTGCACTTTCCAGGCAAAAATGCCATTGGGCAGATGCCCTTGCCAGACGACTACGCCGGGTCCGGTGGGAATGGTGGACACCATCAGATTCCGGTTACGGATCGCTTTCAGTTCACCGTGGGCTTTCAGGCCCGCCAGGAATCCCTGATAACCGTTTTCCGTGAAATAAGCCCTGGCCCGTTGCAGGTCGCGCCGATAGTTGAGCGCCGAAAAACTCAGGGCGTCGGGGATTTTCTGCATCGCCCAGGCTATGACGGTATGATCGGTGACATACGGCCTGTCCAGAGGCACCAGAGGGATGATCCGGCCCGTCTTGGAGGTCGCAAAATAGGTCGGCAGCGGTGGATGGGTTTCGACCCAGACCAGCGCCAGGGTCAGGACGGCGGAATAGACCAGCAGCGTCCAGTTGATCCGGGATGCCAGACTATACAGCCGGAACAGGGTCACATTACTTTCCCAATGGGCTTGTGCCGCGTCCATTTCCTGCTCAACCGCCTTGCGGGTTGGGGCTTCATTTTTCTCAGGCGCTTTTTTCTTTTTGCCAAACATAGGGCAATTCCTCCCGGATCAATTGGCAGATGGTGGATAAATTGGTATGGCAGAGTGAGTCGGCATCGACGTTGGGCAGAAAGTCGGCCAGATCGAAAACCGCCGTCCAGGGATGCCGCGATTGCCGATAAAACAGCAGAGGTGTCAGGCCGCCCTTGCCGGGTGCGAACCCCTTGCAGGGCGCGAGCCCCTTGCAGGGTGCGAGCCCCTTGCAGGGTGCGAACCCGTTCTGATGGCGGGTAGCATTGACCTGATCCCACCAGGCTTGCCGGAACGGGGTTTCATGGCGTTTTACCTCGATGGCAAAGCCCGGAATACTCAGGGAATCGGCACCGGAATCGCGGGTCTGTACGAGATTGCGCTGGACGATGGTGCCCAATTCGTCGGAGAGTAAGGCAAATAATTCGCGTTCGGCTCGAGCGCCTTTGTCGCGTTGCATCTTACCCATTGGAACGGGCTCCTGTTCCGATAAAACCCGCATGAAGCGCCATGCCGCCCGGGGTATGGACGATGATGGTGGGGGTTTCCGGGGCATGGTTTTCCAGGTCGGACAAAACCGCCGTATTGATGGCCAGAATGTCCTGAATGGTTTTCGATGCCTGAAAAGGCTTGCCGGACAATCCACCGGATTCATTCACCACGCTGAAATGCTGTTCGTTCGTCAAAAAAGCCGCTTGTGGATTTTGGGCGCTTAAAATACGTTCGGCCTTGGGTACGGAACTCTTTTTGAGGATGGCGACCGGAATCATCAGATAACGGGCCTTGCCCTGGGCGACTCCGGCCTGGACCTGCCCGAAAAAGCGATGACACCAGATGCAGTTCGGATCGAAAAAGATGATCGCCTTTTCCGGGGCAGAGGGCGCTCCCCAAAGAAAACCATGGACTTTCTGCAGAAGGGCTTGTTGCCTTGCGGTCAGCGGCGTCAATGACGGAGTTGTCCCTTGCAGGGTGCTAACCCCTTGCAGGGCGCGGGGCGAAACCCGGGCAGATTGTGGAACGGTTTCGGCATGGGGAATGTCCGATGGGCGGACGGTCAAGTCGCCCGTCACTGTGTGCCAGGAAACCGGCGGTACTTTGGGAATAATCACCCGATGTATCGGCGGTACGGGTACTTCTGCCCAGGCGCTGACCGGAGCGAACAGGAACGCAATGAGCAGGGCGGCTGCACCCCGGCATGGGGCCATTTTTTCAAGAAACATATTTCCTCTCCCAGATGGGGGTCACATTTTTCCCGTTTTTCAGGTCCATGAGCGGACCAATAGCCAGATATTTTCCGTGGTCGACCAGATAAGCGATTTCAGGACCTCGCGGCGTTTTCAGGCGCACAATGGCGATTCCGTCGTGCCGGAGCGAACCCTGGATGGTGACGGTATGATGCGTGTCCTGGATCAGTTCCTGTTGCCAGTGGTGATTGACTGTATGGGATACATACTGCCAGATCGCCGCCGTTATCAGGCCGATAATGGCTACAAGAGCTACACTAAAGTAGAAAATCCCTCCTTTGGGCGTATCAGCCAACATGGGTGTTGTCCTCATCGAGCCAGTAATAATCCGGTATGGGATGTGCAATGATCCTCTCCAGTGCTTTTTCGTATTCATCACCAGGGTGATGCCGATTTTGCGAACCACTTTGCAAAAGTTTCAGGGCAGCTTTTGCAGAATCGCAGTGTTCCCGGTCCATAATGGCCATGACATTGAGCAGGGCCTGTCCTTCCGGTCCGTCGCCGCGTCCCGGCAGGGCTGCTTCCCGGCGTCGTATCCGGTCGCCGCGTCGTCGCGCCTCGGCGTCGATAAAGGGTTGGGATTTGAGCAGCCAGAGTTGCTCAATGTCTATGAAGGTATCGGGATCAGCCTGTACGGCGTTGACAGTCAGGCTCTTATCGCCATTTACATAGTAGTCAACAACTTTTTTCCAGTTTGTGTAACGGATTCCCTTACCGCTTTGCGTTTTTGCAAGCTGGTCGATCTGGCGGAAAGTGGGTTTTAATCCGGCGTCCAGGGCGGCCTTGACGAGTTCGGCGACATGATCGACAGCTCGCTCGTGGATGATAAGCTGCTTGTGGGCGTGACCGTCAAAGCTGTTCACGACCAGGCCGAACAGGGGCAGGAGCGGAATATTGGTCCGCAGATTGACAGTCAGGGTTTCGTCCAGGCGGCGCGAGGCCCGCAGACGGCCTACGGCCTGGGCGACCTCTATGGTGTACTGTTCCCGTACAAAGAAGGCAAAATCGGGATTGTCCTTGGGCAGATAGACGGTATTTTCTGAGCCGGGCAGATAGCTGATACCGACATTCTGGTTTTCCCAGGGGTCATTTTGCTTCGCGGGCTGCCAGGGCAGGTTGTAGAGTCGGCGTAGCGCCTCGTATTCCATCCACAAGTCAAAGCAGGACTTGTATTGCAGTCCGATGATTTCCAGGTGTTTGGCTGCTTTCCAGCGATTTTGCCCTTCGTGGTCCCTGTTCCAGTGTCCTATCATGAGATTCGGGAAGGTTTCCGTGCCGATGGCTTCCTCGTGAGCCTTTGTCATCAGCGCGGCGCCTTTTTCCGGCAGGGCTTCCAGGATGTCCACCGCATCCCGGATAGTTTCCTCCGGGTTACGCGCCAGGGCGGTTGCCGAAAAAGCGCGTCCGCGTGTCCAGTTGATATGAAGATTGGGCGTCGCCGGATATTTTTCGATGATATTCGGACAAAGGGTTTTTAAGGCTCTGGATGGAGTAGCGGTCATAATCATCATGTCCTGTTTCCTCGTTGCTGTCTTGAGTCGTTGACCAATTTCCGTATGAAGTACGGAAGTCATGGCGCCTGATGCGCCTTCGGATGGCTGATAAAAAAGGGTGTGTTGCTGGATGGCCTGGGAAAGGCGGTCCAGCAGGACGGGGCCGTAATGTTTTTTGAGCGGTTCGCCCGGTTTTTTTCTTTCGGTGGCGTCCCGGTACATGCGCTCGAAAATGGTGACGAAGCCGAAGTGTTTGTGTTTTTTGACCAGATCGTAAAATTCCTGCCAGTCACCATGCCCCGAAAGGGGAGGAATATCGCCGTTTTCCCACCCTGTTTGCAGACAGTTCTGGATATGAACGACCCAGGCCGTTATTTGATGGTAGGCGTTCAACCGCTCTTCGCGGTCAGCGCCGGAATAAAAGCGCTGATCGGTCTGGTGATTGCAGAAAACGCCATGTCGAAGGTGATCCAGGGTTTCGCGGACCCAGGTGAACTTGTCGGTCAGTGCCGGGGCCTCGTCGATGATGACCTGATCGCGCAGATGGTTTGCGCTTTTCAGGAGCAGGGGATCGCCATTCAGTCCGGCATGGGTACTGACCAGATGATCTTCCTGATACCAGTGTTCGAGGCGTTTCAGCAGGTGCGGGCAGAGGTCAGCGCCGGTATTCGCACCTTTCTGTCCGTCGGTCAGGTGATGGAGCGTAGTGAGTCCATGTGGACATTCATGGTTGCAGACGGGCGCAATCGGAAAGCCCAGGGGACTTATGATGGCAGGGGCCGGTACGGTATCGGCGTCGATGGTGATATGCCCACGGCCTATGTAAGTGGCATTTTCAAAGCGATGAAAATACATCTTGCACCAGGTCTGCGGGTTTTCCACGATTTGTTCAGGGCTGGCAGGTTTTTCTGAGTCATTTGCAAGGGGTTCGCACCCTGCAAGGGGTTCGGCACGACCGTGATGTTCCTGTTCGGGGGTCAGGTTGCGGGCGAGATTGCAGCGTCCCTCGCGGGTGGTCGTGCAGGCGATGGCGGTTTTGTCGAGACGGGGCAGGATTTCGCCCAGGGCGTGACTTTTGCCGACGCCGGTGCCTACGGCGATCAGGTTTTTTTTGCCGGAGCCGGGCTGGTTCAGATCGTGTTTCAGTTGTTTTTTTAGGTCATTGTAGATTTTATCTGTCGATTCCTTGCTCCAATGCCGCATGGGATGGTCTTTCGGGAGCAGGTTATCCGCATCCAGAAAAA
Organism: Acidithiobacillus albertensis; assembly: GCF_001931655.1. Classification (NCBI taxonomy): domain Bacteria; kingdom Pseudomonadati; phylum Pseudomonadota; class Acidithiobacillia; order Acidithiobacillales; family Acidithiobacillaceae; genus Acidithiobacillus; species Acidithiobacillus albertensis. The sequence goes on from NZ_MOAD01000001.1 coordinate 1,741,484, forward strand.
CCGGGCGCAAGGCTTGAAGTTGTTCGCGGGTCAGGTCATTGGCATCCAGCTTGTCCGTGATCGGGTCCAGCAGAGGTTTCCCATCGGGACGCATCAGGTACAGACGGGCCGGTGACGTGGAGAGCCATTGGGCAGCCAGGTTCAATACAGCTTTTAGTCCCTTGCCGTGTACTTCCAGGTCGGGCACAAAGAGGACGTTTTCGTATCTTTTGATGAGTTCCAGCCGGGGAAAATTCGCCAGACTCATGACGGCGATCCGGTCGGTCTTGCCGAAGTGATCGGGTACGGACAGGGTGCTTTCCAGTCCTTCGCCGATGATCAGCGTTTTCGCAGCGGCCTGCTTCCTGTAAAAAACGTGGCCACTCTGGGGGACACCTGCGGGGAAATGGCGGGCGATCTTGCGGCCTTTGGCGTCCAGCCAGGTTTCCTGCCAGGCGCGTTCATGGAAGTGCGCCGGATTTTTCAGCGGCGTGATGAGTACGGCTTTTACCCGGCTGTCGAACAGGGCGCGTTTATCCTGTCCCAGATGGTTATCCAGGGTATTGGCTGAAAACAGCAGGTCATGGAACGGGCCTTCGAGTTTTCTTTCGGATTGCAGATAATGCAGGGTCAGCTTGTGGGCCTGTTCAACGGCTTCCGGTGTATAACGCCAGAGGTTTTCTGCAAACATGGCGTGTTGCGGATTTATTCCCCGCGACAGGCCGCTATCAAGCGGATACACGTCATGGGTCAGGGTGCCTTCCGGTTCTCCATAATACAGCACTTCCAGTTGTCGCTGCTTGTAGTTCTTGTTTTCCGGTGTCTTGCTTTTGAGGCGGTCGTAATATGCGCCGCTGCGATCCGGGGCGCTACGCCGCTTCCCACGGGAGCCGGACTGCGAAAAAAACACGCCTTGCTGGTTGAAATGTTCGCGCAGGTTTCCGCATACGGAACAATGGGCATGGGTCCAGCCGCTTTCCGTTTGTGCGATCCAGGCAGACGCATTTTTGTCGTCATGATTCGGACAGAGGAAAGTGGCCTTGGAATTTCCGGACCGCCGGAATTTCTGTACCAGGGGTTCAATTTCGGTAGCGACATCGTTAAAAGATTTTGGGGTTGATTTCAATGCAACAATAGACATATAATGCTCTCGGTTAAGGTTGTTAAGCGATATTGGGTACCCGCTCAAAAGGCATTTTTGAGCGGTATTTTTTTGTCCGCTTTTCCCCCTTGCAGGGCGCAAAGCCCCGCAAGGTCATGAGGGAAAAAAGGACAAACGCATCAAGGCCGGAACGATGGCTGATAAGCCGGTTGCTGTTCCTGGGGAGCGGGTGCTGCCTGGGAAGGCATGAAAGCGGGCACTGCGCCGCCGCCCTGATTGCCACCCCCCTGATTCCCCCCGTTGGGATTAAAACCGCCCTGATTGCCGCCATTGGGGTTGAACCCTCCCTGAGGGTTGAACTGGTTCTGGATGGCGGGTGCGGAGCCGATTTGCTTGGGGTTGACGGACTCGTTGTATTCGGGGGCGTTTTTCTGCGGCCGCACGGTGACCTGCATGGTTTTCCCGACGAGTTGCGAGCTGTCGTCAATGGCCCCGGCGTTGGTCGCCAGGGTAATGCTTTTCAGCGATTCCTCGGCGATTTCCCGCGCCTTGTCCGAAGCGTTCCAGAGGTTGAGGCGGATACTTGGGGCATACATGCCCTGATGCTGACCGTCCAGGACCTTGAGCTTGAGTTCGAGGTAGCCCTGATTGGGGTCGTTCTTGGTCGGTTTCGCTTCCGCCGATTCGATCCCGACATTGTAATCACCGGGCGGCAAAGAGCCGCTGCTTTCCTTGATGTTGCCGTAATTTTGATAAAAACCACTGAGATTACCCATTGTATTGCTCCTTTACTTTGCAAAGCAGGACACCTGGGAAAGAGGTCAGACGGGAAAGGTGCCCGGTTCCCCGTCCGTTCCTGACACCATCAGTGGCGCAGGAAAGGTAAATTGTTTACGGGTGGTGCCGATTCCGCGTGAAGGTTTCCCGCTTGTACTGGATTCGCACTCTGCGAAAGACTTGCAGCATGTGAAAGTTTCTGCTGAAAGGCGGCGAGATAGTTTTGCGTCAGGGCGTTCCAGGACAGAGGTAAGGTGCCCGGCATGTTGAAGCGGTTTTTGCTCCAGTAGGCGGGACTGGCCCCGATTTCCAGGACGCGCTCGCCCATGGCGATGGCGCGGGGTGCGCCCTTGTCGTCGCCTTTCAGGGTCAGTCTCTGGGTGGCAAAGCCCATAATGTCGGCCCAATCCCGCCAGAGGCCCGCTGTTTTTTCGTGCAGGCGCAGGATCGTGCGGTTATAGCTGCCATAGACGGGATCGTTATTGGTCTTGTTGTTGCTCTGGGCAATGGCGATGGTATGAATCCCGCAATCATTGATGGCCTGAATCTGATCGCGGATTTCCGCCCATTTTTGGAGCGCGAAGATATAGCCCTTGCCGTAACCAAAATCCTCAATGTTTTTCTTGTGGCCGGTTTCACAGACTTTTTTCCAGACCATCGCTTCCAGGGCATCCAGGGAATCGACAATCACGGAATCAAAGGGTCGCACTCCCTGCGGGGTGCCAACCCCGGAGCGGAACCCCTGCAGGAGTTCCATGAGGGCGTTTTGCAGCTCGTCGCTGCTCCGGATACGGAGAAAGGGCACGTTCAGAACGCCGATGCCGTCTTCTACGGCCAGGATCAAGGGCCGTGGCGCGCCCGCCGCGAAGGTCGTTTTGCCGATGCCGTTTTCGCCATGAATCACGACCTTGAGGGCACGGGGACCGCTGTTGGCCTGAATGTTGTCGAGAATACCCATCGTTTTTTTGCTCCTGTCCTATGCTTCCCTACCAGGGTGGTGCCGATTTGAAAGGGTCGGTTCAGAATTTTTTGGCATTTTTTGCTGTGCGAGCCGTTCAATGCCGATTTGCAGGCAATCCGCCAGGCGATCGCGGGGCAGGATTTCCCGGATCAGGGTGGCCATACTGAGCGGATCAGAGGGCGACAGGATGCAGGCATCTTCCGGTAACGGTTGCAGGCAGGCTTTGCCGTCCAGGTCGAAGGTCAGCAGGAACCGCCCCTGCAAGAAGGAGAGGGCCCCAGACTCGTGCCGGGGTGCAAGCCCTTGCCGGGTGCCAAGCCCTTGCCGGGGTGCAACCTCTCGCAGACTACCCCGGCGAATGGCGGGCAGGACTTCCTGCGTTACCCAACGGCGGAACGCCCGGGCTTCGGGCTTGCGGCTTTTTAAGAGGGCGTGATAGAGGCCGGACTCGGAAATGATGGTGACTTCGCGGGTTTGAATAGTGCCGTTCTCGGACCTGATCTGCACACTATGCAGAGCAGCTTCGTCATCATCCAGAACGCGGGTCATTTGCACGGCGTCGGCATAGTTCAACGCCTTGGCGATGTCGCCAGCAATGAACCAGATTTGCCCGTCGCGGTCGATGGTGCGGACTTCGGTAGAGTGGAATTGAAAGACAGCGGGCTTCACAGCCTGCAAGGGCGCGGACGCGCCTGGGGTATGGGTGTCCATGGTCAAACTCCTACTGATCGGCAGTATTACCGCCAACCCCCTCTCACAAGGGTGGGCGGAACCGGACGGGTTGAGAGACCGGCAGTAGGCACCGGCGAGCCTTGCGGCTCCCCGTCCGGCCCGCCCATAGGAGCAGTACCGAACCACGGACATAAAAATACCGCTTTCCCGCAAGGGGATGGCGGCTATCCGCCTACTTTCCGGGCTCTCAAACCCGATCATCGGAACCCCGATGACGAATTGAGCGTAGACCCGTGCGGCGGATATTGTCAAGCCAATGGCTGACAAATAAGAGTGTTGGTTGGTATATTTGCCAACATGTGCAGATGGGGTTACTCTTCGAACCATGCAGGCCAGAGAACTGATACGACGGCGGATTCCCGTAGGTGACAATGCTTTCGCTGAAATGGTGCTTTGGCAACTCGATGGTCCGGTGCCGCCCAGTGACCACTCTTACAAATACCGTCTTGCACTGGTCTTTGGCGGACGGTGTGTAGTGCGTTACGACAACGAGCGTGGCAAAGGTGACCATCGGCATATTGGCGAGTCCGAACTGCCCTATACATTCAGAACAGTAGAGGACTTGGTGGCGGATTTTTTTCATGACGCAAAGAGGTGGATGGATGCGCACTGTGACGATTGATGTCCGTACCCTGGCGGATTCCCTGACTGACTTCACCCAGGCATGGGAAACCGGGGAAGCGTCCGCGCCCCGCATCAGTTTTGAATCGCCGGAATTGCTCTGGAAGGTGCTTACTGCCAGGCGATGGGGGATTCTGAAAGCCATGACCGGGACCGGTCCGCTGGCACTACGCGAGATCGCCCGGCGCGTGGAACGCGATGTAAAATCCGTCCACGCGGATGTCCATGCCTTGCTTAACGCCGGGCTCATTGACCGGCGCGAGAATGGGTTCATCTTCCCATACGATGCCGTGCATGTAGATTTTCTGCTTAAGGCGGGATAAATCGGTTTCATTCCGCTTCCGCGCAACTGGCCGGAAAAAGCATCAATCAATGGATCGCTGACCTGCTGGAACAGGCGTAATACTGAATGCGAATTTTGAAAATGGCTTTCCATACTGTAGTGATGCCGTTTTTGAAGCACCGAAAGCCGCCATTTGCTTTGAAAGTTTTTTAAAACGCTGTAAGCCTCTGGTTTTTCAATAAATAAATTTTCTGTTTTTTGGGTCTGTTTCATGATTCGAGCAGCATTTTTCGGGCGATGTCGGGGTCCGCAAAAGTTTCTGCCAGGGTGCTGCGGATGAACTCCCAGGCCTCTGCCTTGATGGTGAGGCTTCCGGCGGGGCATATCTCGAAGCCCGCCGCATAGAGAAAAGCCAGTACGTCCTCCAGCCGCTCGTTCTTGATCCGGGAGACGGTTGATTCGGACGTGCCCAGACAGGCGGCGAGGGCTGCCTGCCGTCCCGGTTCCCGCAATGCCTGCAAAACCTGGGCGTGGGCTTTTCTCGCCTTTTCCTGTGGTGAGGCCGACAGTAGGGACACGCATCATCACCCACACCTGGAGGTCGTTTTATTATGTTGCGGATCATCCCAAAGATCGGGCCGCAATGCCCAACGCGGAACTTCGCCGTGAGTCGCCTTTTCTATTTTGATGGCCTGCTCAGCACTGATTGGGCGTCGGCCAGTGAGCCATTGATACACCATGCCGGGCGTCATCCTGAGTTCGCGCGCCAGCGCACGTTGTGTATGCTGCTTGCAATAAGTTTTAAGGTCCATGCGATCAGAATAGCTCAGGCTATGCAGTTTGTAAATATCTTGTGTGCATACCTAAATAGAGAGCATTTGCTATGATGATGCGTATGGATAAGAGCCGACTAAAGCAAGTAAGACGAAAAAATTTGATGATCTTGTTGCGCGAAGCGTCTGCGCAAGGTTATTCCGATAGTGATATGGCTAAAAAATGGGAAGTGGCCGATGCGCAGGTCAGCCAGTGGAAAACCAGCCGACGCGGGATAGGGGAGCAAAGCGCAAGGAAAATAGAGAGAAATTCCAGTTTGCAGGCTTATTCGTTAGATCGGGAAGATTTTGAGATTGAACGGTACAAAATCGGTTCGGGTGCGACTGATTCTGTTACGATTGGCCCGGATATTGTAGTTTATTATCCTATTTTGGGGCGCGTTCCAGGAGGTGAACCTCGATTGTGCATAGAAAATGCCAGACTATCCAAAGATACTGAATATATAGCGGTATCCAAGAAGTATGGAGAAAACTCTTTCTATCTTCGTGTGGTCGGTGACAGTATGAGCCCCCTGTTATCGGAAGGTATGCTGGTTTTGGTGGACCCTGACTGGTCACCGAAACATAACGATGTTGTCGTAGTCAGGAATCACGCCGATGAAGGCAGCGTCAAACGCCTCAAAAATGATGGCGGGCAATGGTTTCTGGTTCCTGAAAACGCACGCTATCCGGTTCAACCGCTGGCGGACTCAACCATTGTCGGCGTTGTGGTCCTTTCTGTTCAGCAATTTCATTAAGTCGCCCTCATTCAAGTATCCGCTTTGGAATTGATTGGTTCCTATATGGAGTCAAATAACGCTTTGTGATTCCTGAATGGATACCGTTGCGCCCTAAGCATAGCATCAGCTATTGACAAAGGCGGTTATTATAGTAATCTATGCTCCATAGCAATAGATATGGAGCAAACTATGTACGACTTTCACGCTTTCTCTCCGCTGCCTCATGAACATTTTCCTGCAGTACGTCCGCATTTATCCATGGCAACGCCCGTACCGGAGCGGATGCAGGACCGTTTCGGTCGCGTCTATTTTTATATTGGTCCCATGATGGGTGAGAAATTGGCTCCCGGGCAGATTCGGGTTTTTCCGGGGCACGTCTATCAGGAGGGCTTGCAGCCTGCGAAAGGCTCGCAGCCTGAAAGGGAGGAGCAGCATGCACATTGAGATTGTGGGTGCGGACCTTCCGCTGGTGGAAGTGACCCGGGTAGTGCGTCGCATGGCGGATGAGTTGGGTTGGGAAGCGCATTGGGATGGCGAGAAGTTTCAGGTGCGCGAGGGGGATCGTTATGGTTATGAAAATGATGATTTTGATGATGGTACTGACCGTTAAGCTGGCGGTCGCTCTTACCGGACATCCCCGCGCTCTGTTTGATGCCCTGCATGCGCAGGGCGAGTCCAGCGAGGGCGTTGAGCGCACTCGTGCAAGCATCGCACTTTTTGCGACCATCAGGGATTTGCGGGTGATCCGGTGGATGGCTGAAAAGGTTTTTTCACCTGTTCGTGACCGGGTTATGGCAATTCCCACCCATGTTGCGGATCGTGTATGGAGCGAATTTTTTCAGGGTAACGAAACAAAATCGCTCCATAAATATGCAAATTCAATCTGCCAGATTGTTTAAGTTTCAAGTGTTGTAAAGCGGTTGTTTTGCGGCTATTGCCCGTCTTTTTTACGGGACGGGCTTTTTTAGGGGGAACTGGATATGCAAATTTCTAAAAGCATCAACGCGCACAAACTCAAACAGTTTGCGGGCATCGTGCGTCGTCACGAGGGAATCATCCTGCCGATTCTGAAAATAGATATGGTGGATGGATTCACGAAGCTGCATATCCAGGGCTCTGTTGTGGACTTCTGGGCAACGCCCGAAGAACTGTATTTCCGGGGATACTGGCTGTTGTGTGCAAAGCCTGCTATCTGGGATCTCTGGAGTCGGGTGATTTGCGCTTCAGACCAGGCGAAGCCAGGAGCCTTTTCCGTGCATTAGTTTTGCGGTGCCACAATCTCCTGTGGTGGTTGTATTGCCCGTCTGATGGGCGGGCTTTTTTAGAAAAAATGAGGCCAGTATATCGAAAACAAGATGAATTACCAGATAGAACCAAAAAGCATACCCAGGCAGTCAAACGTTTTGCGGGTTGAGGTTGTTTCACCTTTTGTTTCTTGTATATTGGAAGTGCCTGAGCATTGGAGTTTGTTCGCAAAAAAAAGTGGGAGCCTCGCGCTGGATTGGGGGCGGTGGGTTGGGTCTGGTGTTTGAGGCCTGCCAATTATCGCAATGTCCGTTAAAAAAGGAGGATATATGATCTGGCCACTCGGTATCATTGGCATCCCGTTTCTGGTAGTGCTTTGCTGTACTTTTCTGCGGCGAAAGATTTTAAGCAGATCATTCGCCTGCAAATCGACTTCTCCCGGCTTTTTGGGGATCTGGTGCATGTGCTGGTTATACTCGACTTGGGGATATTTGCAGAGTTTTTCTTTTTATATCAACTCGCAATGTATATTTTGTAATGGAGAGTTATACCGCAAACGGTTCGTCTATCTAAACGGATTCTATTCTGGAAGCCAAAAACCCGTAAATCATAGCTGTCATAGATCAAAATAGTTGTGCGGGTTATGTGTTCTCGTGCCTTTTTTAACAGAAAATAGCACAAAAATGGTTTGTCCATGACCTGGCTCCTAATTCCGTAGATCATTTCATTTTATCTGTTTTTTAACTATCTACATTTCATAAAAGTGTGCGGTAAATGCAGGATGCAAACACATGACGCTGATTAACGCCTTCGGGTCTTGAGCTGACAGCCGTCAATAATACCTTTGCGCATCAGTTACGGGTGGAACCTTAGTAAGCGATTGACTGTCAAAAGTTGGACCAACAAGTGAGGAGGAGGGAGATTTATGCTTATGAAAAATGCTGTGTTGCTTTCGGTGGTGGCGGCTTTGTCCGTGTCCCCGATGATTCCGGCCGTAGCCGCTGCCGCGCCATCTTCGGCCGTTGCGCCGGCCAAAGCTGTGACACCAAAAGCCACGATTGATACGCTCGATGCAGCCTTATTGAAAGCCATGCGGGGCGGTAACAGGATAGGTTACAGTGGCCGCTATGCCATAGTGTCTCCTGTAGTCCGGAAGGTTTATAATTTTGATCGAATTGCCAGCCTGACTCTGGGAAGCCGCTGGTCTAAACTGACTCCCGCGCAACGAAAAGAATTTGTAGGCGTGCTGGCAGAATATACTGTAGCCACTTATGCGGCGCGTTTTGATAATTATGAAGGCGAGCATTTTGCCGTGGTCAGCAGTAAAACCATGCAACCTGGGACCGTGGGCGTGTTCAGCACACTGACCATGCGCAATGGTAAAATCCATCGTTTTGACTACCTGCTCCAGCAGCAGGATGGACAGTGGCGCATTGTGAATGTTGTCGCAGACGGGGTCAGTGATCTTTCCCTGAAACGTTCTGAATATGACAAAACCATTGAAACCAAGGGTTTTTCAGCCTTGATTGCGCATTTAAAAGCGCAAATCGCTCAATACGCGAAGGGGAAACATTGATGGCACATTGGGCTGGCTGCTCGGGAGCGTCTTTGCCGATTCTGTACTTGAGCCTTGTCCGATATGAAATGCGTCTGGAGTGAGCTGCAACGTGATCGGGTACCGTTCATGATGGAGGAATGAAGATCTTCATGAAACTTGAAGAGTTAAAGACGATTGATCAACTCGACACTTTCTTGTCCGGCACTCAGGCGGTGACCTTTTCGTTCATGGGCGAAAAGGATACTTGCTACCGCTGGATGCAGGGGGAACTGGTCAAGTTCCGGTATGTGACCTTGTCCCGCCCCACCGGAGGGGTGGTGATCCGCCATCAGATGAAGCTCAGTGGTTACCCCCACCATGCGGATCACGCTGCTTATTGCTAGTATTGCCAACACGGCGGTT
>NZ_MOAD01000001.1:1750795-1763295 GCF_001931655.1 Acidithiobacillus albertensis
GGCGCTTCTCGATCGACTGACCCACCACTGCGATATTCTGGAGACCGGAAACGATTCTTACCGGTTCAAAAAACGTCGCAGCCACCCCCTCTAAAACTGGTCAAAAATATACGCTGTTACCTGGTCATTTTTAAACGCTGTTTGACAGACTAGACGGTGGATGATCGATGCACCTAACTAGACAGCAGCTTTGCGCCAAACTACAGACTAGTGAGTCCACGATTCGCCGGATGGAGCATGACGGAATGCCATTTATCCCGGTAGGCAAGCGTGGTAAAAGATACAATTTGGCAGAAGTGCTTGAATGGTCAAAAAGGAATAGGCAGTGTCCATCTGGATCGACAACAAAGATCGTCGAAATGTCCAAGTTCAAGTTGACGGCAGACGCCTACATCGCATCCTGCCAGCCGGGTCGTCTGCGCGTGACGCCAAGCAAGTCGAAGCCAGACTTCGAGCCGAACTGACATCGGCAAGACCACTGCCGGAGCGTGCCGGCGACCCACCGCTTGCCGCTGTCATGCCCTTGTACCTCAAGCATCTGGAGCACCTGCGTAGCCCGGAGACCGCCCGATTTCATGCTTCTCGCATCACCCCCTGGCTCGCCCAATACACCGCCTCAGAGGCCCCAAAATGCGCCGCGATGATTATCCGCGACATGACCGGAGCCTATGCGCCCGCGACGATCAACCGCAGTCTGGGCGCGCTCAAGAAGGCTCTCACGCTGGCCTGGGAACAGGAACTGACCCCAGAGAACTACGGTGCCAGGATCAAGCGCCTGCCGGAGCACAACGAGCGGCATATCTACCTAACGCTGGAGCAGGTCAACGAACTCGCCAGCCACGCATCCGATCCGGTCGCTGCCGCGATTTGGATTGCTCTATTTACCGGCTGCCGTCGCGGCGAAATCACGAAGCTCAAGGCCGAGGACGTAGGAGAAACGACGATCACCATCCGCGCTGGGAACACTAAAACACTTAAAACGCGTACCGTACCCATCATCGGACCGATGCGCCACTGGCTACCATTCATCCCTCTGCCCATCAACGCCGAAGGGCTTAAGTCTGGATTTCGTCGCGCCCGCGAGAAGGCCGGATTGCCGCACTTGCACTTTCACGATCTACGGCACTCTTGTGCATCAATCCTGCTAGCATCAGGAGCAGACCTGTACACCATCAGCCGTATCCTAGGTCACTCATCCACCAAGATGACAGAGCGTTACGCGCACCTGCAAACCGACGCGCAATCCATCGCCTTGGAGCGTGCATTTTCGGAAAATGCACTCAACAATGCACTCAACAAAAAACCGGCCCTGGGCAGGTAATATAACTACTTGATTTATTTGGTGGGCGGTACAGGGTTCGAACCTGTGACCCCTGCCGTGTGAAGGCAGTGCTCTACCACTGAGCTAACCGCCCTGGATGCCGAATGGTTCCAGAGAGCGCGTAAAATACCAATCGCGGCCATTCAGGTCAACCAGCAGTTAATCTCCCATAGTTAGCCTCCCTTGCCAAATCAGAAGAATTAGGCTATTTACTTTCCTTAGAAAAAAGAATGAGGAAGACGCCTATGTCAAGGCAGTACTTTATGTTTGCGAAAAGCCCCCTTAAACGGGGGGGAATAACTCTTCTGTTTTTGACATTGACGCTCAGTGGCTGTGCCAGCATGGCCCCCAACAGTCCTTCTTCTTTCTCACTCCCATCCCAGCCCCCGGTGCAATCCTCGGATTATGTGCAGCACGCCGAAGCTACCACTCTGGATGCCGTTCTGGTCCATGCCATTTCGGAAATCGGCAAGAACTACCGATGGGGAGGAGACACTCCCCAGACCGGCTTTGACTGCAGCGGCCTCATTCAATATGTGCTGGAGCAGGCTGGTGTGGACATTCCCAGAACTTCTTTTGCCCAGGCCGCTGCCCTGCCTTCCGTGCCCTTAAGTCGTATCCGCCCTGGTGATCTGGTGTTTTTCAATACCATGGGACAACCATTTTCGCATGTAGGGATTTACATCGGTGGGCAGCAATTTGTCAGCGCACTGAACCGACGCCAGGGTGTCGCCGTGCAAAGCCTGCAAATCCCTTATTGGGCCGAACGTCTGGATGGTGTGCGACGGCCCATGCCCAGAGAATTACTGGCCATGCGCGACAACTGAACACGTATCCGATCCGGATTTCAACAAGACAACGAGCGAGCACATGCACCTCAAATCCATCATCCGAAGCATTTTCAGCACCAGCATCATGGCTATCCTGCTTTCGGCCTGTGCCACCGAAGTCGAGCCTACTGGTACCGTCAGCCACCCTACCGTCCAGACCATGCCGGGCTCCAGCGCTTCAACTTTCACAACTCAGCCACTAACCGTCCAACAGGCGCAAAACATGCTCCCTGCCCCGCCGGTTTCCTGCGTACGGGATGTTTATTTTCCGAATTTTCCCCGGCAATACCAACTGCAACTCCAGGAAATTGCCTGTCATTTACAGATAAACGATGGCCTGCCAGCCCATTATGTCATTTCAGCCCTGCAAAACGCCCGCTTCGATGCCCGCGCCGTAACGCTGATGACCCCGCCGCCACCCAGCAACCAACCATCCGTTCCGTATCCGTGGTGGCGCTATCGAGACCGTTTTCTGCACCCAGACCGGATTAACCGGGGATTGCAGTTCTGGAATGCGCACAGTGCTCTGCTTGAGCAGGTCAGCCAGAAATACGGGGTTCCTGGATCGATTTTGATGGGTATTCTCAACATTGAAACCGGTTTTGGTTCCTTCATGGGAAACTTTTCGGTACTGAACAGTAATCTCAGCCTGGCTCTGGCCCTGCCGGGGCGTCGCCGGTTTTTTCTGCATGAAACTGCTGAAACCCTGAAATTGGCCCAAAAGCTGGGGGTGTCACCAGCAACCCTGAAGGGCTCCGAAGCCGGAGCCATGGGGATGTCGCAATTCCTGGCCAGCAGTTATTTGCGTTACGGCATTGTCTGGAATGACCCTCCGGGCGGCCCTCTGCCTAACCTCTGGCAATCTCCCGCTGACGTGCTGGCCTCTACGGCCAATTTCTTTCTGGGCCATGGTTGGCAGCCAGGGCAACCGGTCATGGCCAGAGTGGTGGGTTCCAGCGGGGTTGACGCTACCGCCTTCCTGCACGGCAAACATCCCTTGGGGCAACTGCTGGCCGCCGGGATTCAGCCGGAAGAACCCTCATCCTTGCCTGCTGACACCCCCGTTGGCCTGCTCCGCCTGCAAACTGCCGAAGGTCCTACACTGTTTATTGCCTACCCCAACTTCTACGCCATCATGGGCTACAATCCCAGCGTGTACTATTCAGCTACGGTCTGGGCATATTCCCGGGCCATTCAACGGGCACTGGATGGCTGAAGCTGAAAACGACACAGGACCAAGCAACGGGACAATTGCCTCACGCCAGCGCCCCCGTGTTAAGATGAGGCACCCCTAATATCAGGTCATGAGGTCAGGTGTGCCATCACAACACGCTGCAAAACCAGTGGTCGATCAAATTATCAGTGCGCGCTGGGTCATTCCGGTGCGTCCCCGCGTACTGCTGCATCATCATGCGCTGGCCATCAAGCAGGGGCGCATTGTCGCTATCGGTCCCCGTGACGAAATTCATGCCGCATATACAGCAGCAGATAACACGACCCTCGACCAGCATGTGTTGATGCCCGGTTTCGTCAATGCCCATACGCATGCGGCCATGACCCTGATGCGCGGGCTCGCCGATGACCTGCCCCTGATGACCTGGCTCAACGAACACATCTGGCCGGTGGAAGGACGCTTTGTCAGCCCGGAATTTGTCAGCATGGGTACGGAACTGGCCATCGCTGAAATGCTGCGCGGCGGCACCACCACTTTCAATGATATGTATTTTTTTCCCGAAGCCGCTGCCCAAAGTGCTCAGAACATGGGTATGCGTGCCCACATCGGGCATGTCATCATCGATTTTCCTACGGCTTATGCCGCAAATGCCGATGCCTGCCTGCAAGCGGCCGCTGATCTTCTCCCCCGCCTGCAGCAAATGCCGCTGATCCGCCAAAGTCTCGCACCTCATGCACCTTATACCGTTGCTGACGCCGGTTTACGGGGTACCAGAGAACTGGCCGAAGCCGAACAACTGCCCGTCCACATGCATGTCCATGAAACCGCCCATGAGGTGGAAGAAAGTCTCGCTCAGCATGGTCGGCGTCCCCTTGCGCGGCTCGCGGAGCTGGGTCTTTTGAATCCGCGTTTTCTGGCGGTACATATGACCCAACTGGACGCTGATGACTTGACGATTTGTCGGGATAGCGGGCTGCACATCGCCCACTGCCCGGAATCCAATCTTAAACTCGGTTCCGGCATCGCCCCCGTGGCCCGTATTCGAGAGCAGGGTATCGCTGTAGCCATCGGTACGGATGGTGCTGCCAGCAATAACGATCTCGACATGCTCGGTGAACTGCGCACTGCGGCCTTGCTGGCCAAAGGTTTCAGCGGCGATCCGACGGCCTTCCCGGCCTGGGAAGTTCTGGAAGCAGCTACTTTGGGAGGTGCCGAAGCCATCGGCTGGGGGGACCTGACCGGCAGTCTGGAACCCGGCAAGGCTGCGGATTGCATCGCCATTTCCCTCGACCACCCGGCCACCTTCCCGGTCTATGACCCGGTATCCCAGGTCGCCTACTGTGCCGGACGCGATCAGGTTACCCACGTCTGGGTAAATGGCCAAATCCGTATTCGTCGGGGTCAGGCGGTGGATTGGGAAGAGCAGGCATTATTCAGCCGCGCGCAAGCATGGGTTAAGCGCATTCGCGACAAGGATCAAAACACATGAACATGGATCAGGCCGAAGTCAGCAAATTTGATGCTCTCGCCAGCACCTGGTGGGACCCTGCCGGACCTTTCCGGACACTGCATGAAATCAACCCGTTGCGCGTAGACTTTATCGCCCGGGGCTGTCAGGGGTTACGCGGCAAGCACATTCTCGATGTGGGTACCGGTGGCGGTCTGCTGGCAGAAGCCATGGCCCGGCTGGGTGCTCACGTTACGGGCATTGATCTGGCAGCAGATGGTATTGCGGCGGCACAGGCCCACGCCGAACTCGGGCATCTGCAAGTCCAGTACCGCAGAGTGGCTGTAGAGGGGCTGGCCGAGGAACAGCCCGAGTCCTACGATGTCGTAACCTGCATGGAAATGCTCGAGCATGTCCCTGATCCTGCGGGCATTATTGCCGCCTGTGCAAAACTGCTGAAACCCGGCGGCAATGCTTTTTTTGCGACGCTCAATCGCAATCCCAAAAGTTATCTTCTGGCTATTGTGGGTGCCGAGTATGTTCTGGGTTTATTGCCACGCGGCACCCACGATTATCAAAAATTCATTCGTCCCAGCGAACTCATTGCCATGACCCGCAAGGCGCAGTTAAAGAGCCGCACACTGAAAGGCATGCATTATGATCCTATCCGCCATTTAGCGCGTCTGAACGATGATGTGACGGTGAATTACCTCCTGCACACCCAAAAATGACCCAACCTGCTGCGGTACTTTTTGATCTCGATGGTACCCTGGTAGATACCGCACCGGATCTGGCGGCGGCTGCCAACCGGCTGCGTGAAAGTCGTGGACTCCCTGCCCTGCCCTTGGCTGACCTGCGCCCGGTAGCTTCCCAGGGCGCACGTGGATTATTGCGGGTCGCGTTTGGACTGCAACCTGAAGACCATGAGTTTCCGGTCCTGCGGGAAATATTTCTGGAAGACTATTTATCGCGGATTTGCGAACAGAGCACCCTGTTTCCCGGCATTGCACAAGTTCTTCACTGGCTGGAGGAAAACCAAATCCCCTGGGGCATCGTCACCAACAAACCAGGGTTTCTGACAGACCAATTACTGACGGCACTGACATTGCCAGCAGCCCCCGGCGTCGTCGTGAGTGGCGATACCACCGCCCGTGCCAAGCCCGATCCTTTGCCAGTTCGCCATGCCTTGCAGCAACTGGACGCCGAAGCCACGCAAAGCCTCATGATTGGCGATGATCATCGCGACATACTGGCGGGCCGCGCGGCGGGTACGCAGTGCTGGGCAGCTGGCTGGGGTTATGTGGAGGCGGAACATCCCCCGGAAAACTGGGAAGCTGATCAGATCATTACCCGTAGTGAATTACTGCAGTCCGCCCTTTTCCATGTCCACACCGCCCAATGAAACCGGATGCTGTTGGCTTCGAGTGATTTGCAACAGCGCGGCGGACAGAATCAATACGCCGCCCAGCACTTCCAGCAAGCCGGGCTTTTCCCCTGCCAAGCACCAGGCAGACAGTGCCCCGACAATCACCTCAAAGGGCATGATCACGGCAGACACACTGACCGGCATGCGCGCCACTCCGTACTGAATGGCCAAGGTCGCGCCGGCAATCCAGAGCCAGGAAAACCCCAGTAAATAGGGGTATTGCATTGGAGAAAGACTGGGCCAGGGTTGGAACCAGACAAAAGGCAGCGCCAACAGGACACAACCCCACCACACCGAAGTGGCACGATGCATATCTCCCAGCGCCTCATCGGCGCGCAGCACCACGTTGCTCAGGGCAAAAGCAAAACCCGAGGAAATGGACAAGAGATCGTTGGTACTCAGATCACTTACAGAAAAGCCCTGACCATGACTGACAACCAGCGCCGATCCACCTACTGCCAGGGCGGCAGCCAAAGCACCACGCCACCCCACCGCTTCCCGCAAAAAAATCCGGGCGGCAAAAATTGCCCAGACCGGCGAAAGATAAAAGAGCAAAAGGATGCGGACTACTTCTCCATGGACCAGTGCCAGCATAAAAGCCACATTGGTCCAACCCCCAAAAACCAGCAGCCCGATCAGGGTCCAATGATGCCCCCGCAATTCCCCGCGACGCTTCCAGGACCACCATCCTGCCGGTAGAGCAAGCAGCAGATAGATGGCCAGAATCAACCAGGCACCATGCAGCCCCGCCACATTAAAGTAGCGCAAAGGCAGCCATAAAACCCCCCAGAGGCTGGAGCCGATAAGTAATGCCATGATTGGCAAGTTCTGCATGAAAATACGTGGCATAAGTCTGCTGAGAACCTGTCCCATGGAGAATTTCGGCAAGAATTTTTATGATTATATCGGGATTGGCGAGTGGCGTCTCAGTTCCCCAGTAACTGATCAGGGCTTGTCATAAACGCCATCCATGCCCCAGAATCAAAACCTATGACAACACATTCCATGAATCCATTATTGGATACCCTGCAGGCGTATCCTTTTGAGCGGTTGCGGCAGTTACTGGCCGGAGTGACAGCTCCCGACCGGGAACTGATAGATTTTTCCATTGGCGAGCCGCGCCATCCGGCACCAGGGATCGTCAGTGAAGCGATTATCGAGCATCTGCATGGTTTGACGGAATATCCCAAGGTGTTGGGTGATCTGCGGTTGCGTCAGGCGATTGCCCAATGGGCCAGCCAACGCTTTCATTTGCCGCCCGGTTTTTTGAATCCCGAATCTCAGGTCATCCCTGCCAATGGCAGTCGTGAGGCACTGTTCAGTATTGCCCAGGCCGTGTTACCCGCCCGCGCCAAACCGCAACCGCTGGTATTGCTGCCCAATCCTTTTTATCAGATTTACGAGGGTGCGGCTCTGCTGGCCGGAGCAGAACCCTATTATCTCAATTGTGGCACGAATGGTCAGCCCGATTTTAAAACGATTGATGAAGCAGTTTGGGCACGCTGTGCCCTGCTCTATATCAATTCACCCCATAATCCGACGGGAGCAACGCTGTCCTGCGAAACCCTGCAGTGGCTTATTGAGAAATCCCGTCAGCATGGATTCGTCCTGGCCGCAGACGAATGTTACAGCGAGCTGTACACTGGTCCAGATGCCCCCGCTGGCATTCTTGAAGCCGCTGCACAAACCGGCAACCTCGACAATGTGCTGGCTTTTCACAGTCTTTCCAAGCGTTCCAGCATTCCCGGCGCGCGCAGTGGCTTTGTGGCAGGTGATGCCAGAATACTCAAGGCTTTTGTCCTGTATCGGACCTATCTGGGTGCCGCAATGCCGCCTTTTATTCAGGCAGCGTCCATCAGTGCCTGGCAGGATGAAACCCATGTCATCCAGACCCGGGCCAGTTATGCACAAAAATTTGCTGCAGCCCGGACTATTCTCGGTCAATATCTACCCATTGAAATCCCGGCTGGCGGCTTTTATCTCTGGCCGCAGGTCGGAAATGGTGAAGCCTTTGTGAAGGCCCTGTTTGCTGAAGAACATGTACGCTGTCTGCCGGGAGCTTATTTATCCCGGGAGGCGCAGGGCTGTCATCCCGGTCAGGATCGGGTACGCATTGCCCTGGTTGGCAGTCATGAAGACTGCGTCGAAGGACTGGAGCGGATTCGGCATTTTCTGGAAACCCATCCATTATCTTCATTTTCCATTTGAACCACTTTGTGAAGGAGCTTTCGTGAGCCAGAGTCTTGAAACCATTATTGATGCTGCCTGGGAAAATCGGGCGGAAATTTCACCCAAACAGGCACCCGCCGATCTGCGTGATGCCGTTCACCAGACCATTGAAGGGCTGGATAAAGGCGTGCTTCGGGTTGCCGAAAAGCGTCATGGCGAATGGGTGACCCATCAGTGGATCAAAAAAGCCGTGCTCTTGTCTTTCCGACTTCACGATAACAGCCGTATCTCTGGTGCGGAGACCAATTTTTATGACAAGGTGCCGGGCAAATTTGCCGACTATAACAGCAACGACTTTCGCACCGGGGGCTTTCGCGTGGTGCCTCCTGCCACCGCCCGGCGTGGAGCTTTCATCGGCCGTAACTGCGTACTTATGCCTTCCTTTGTGAATATCGGTGCCTATGTGGATGAAGGCACCATGGTCGATACCTGGGCCACGGTCGGATCCTGCGCCCAGATTGGCAAAAATGTGCATCTTTCCGGAGGCGTCGGTATTGGCGGCGTACTGGAACCGCTGCAGGCTAACCCCACCATCATTGAAGACAACTGTTTCATTGGTGCGCGTTCCGAAGTTGTGGAAGGCGTCATTGTTGAAGAGAGCTCGGTAATTTCCATGGGCGTATTCATCGGTGCCAGTACCCGTATTTTCAACCGGGCAACCGGCGAAATCAGCTATGGAAGGGTGCCTGCCGGTTCGGTTGTGGTATCCGGCAACCTGCCCTCTCCAGATGGTAGCTACAGTCTCTACTGTGCAGTTATTGTCAAACAGGTCGATGCCAAAACGCTCAGCAAGGTGGGCATTAACCAGATTCTGCGAGATATCTGAAGGAAGCCGTACATGGAAAAAAGCAGCGTGCTGGCCCTGGCGGAAGATCTGATCTCCCGACCTTCGGTGACTCCGGAAGATGCCGGCTGTCAGGACCTGATGATAGCGCGGCTGGAAGCCCTGGGTTTTCGGGTGACCCGTCTGGCAGCCGGTGGCGTTGAGAATTTCTGGGCAGAACGCGGGTCTTCCGGGCCTTGCCTCTGCTTTGCCGGACATACGGATGTGGTGCCCACCGGCCCGCTGGAAGCCTGGCACAGTGATCCCTTCACCCCCAGCATTCGCGACGGCATGCTCTATGGACGCGGTGCCGCCGACATGAAAGGCAGTCTGGCGGCCATGATCGTGGCGGCTGAACAGTTTATTGCCCGACATCCTGATCACCTCGGCCGTCTCGCGTTTCTGATCACCTCTGACGAGGAGGGTATTGCTACCCATGGCACCCGCCACGTCGTGGATTGGCTGCGTGATCAGAATACCCAGATTGACTGGTGCGTAGTGGGTGAACCTTCTTCGGAAAACCGTCTGGGCGATGTCATTAAAAACGGGCGGCGCGGCTCCCTGAATGGACGTCTGACCGTGCAGGGTGTGCAGGGTCATGTAGCCTATCCTGACAAGGCCGACAATCCCATTCATCGGGCTTTTCGCCCGCTGGCCGATCTGGTGGATCAACAATGGGATACGGGCAACCAGTTTTTTCCGCCCACCCGTTTACAGTTTTCCAATATTCACGCAGGCACCGGCGCCAACAATGTCATTCCGGGGCAGCTCAGTGCCGACTTCAACTTCCGTTTTTCTACGGAATCCACCCCGGAATCCCTACAGGCTGGCGTCAATGGTCTTCTCGATGCTGCGCAAATCCATTATCAGATTGACTGGCAATTGTCGGGACCACCCTTTTTTACTCCTCCCGGCACTCTGGTGGCAGCCACCCAGTACGCCCTGAAAAAAATTCTCGGTCATCCGGCCAGCCTTTCTACGGGTGGAGGAACCTCTGATGGACGTTTCATTGCCCAACTGGGCGGCCAGGTGGTTGAGCTTGGCCCCATCAACAGCACCATTCACAAGCTCAATGAATGTGTGGCAGTAGCAGACCTGGAAGATTTGTCGCGGATTTACAGCGAAATCATGATTCATTTATTGGGATCCGGCCGGGATGATTAAGCCTGTAGTGCACCTATTATATGGCGTGCTGAGCATCGCTGCGTTGCTGATCAGTGGTTGCGCCGGCGTCAGCCAGAAGGCCACTCAGGGCAACCTCCCCGCCCAGGCGGCTGCGGCAAGCTGCAGTGCGCCGACTCCTAACCTGCGCGCAGCTTACAATCGCAGCTATCAGATTCATGGAAGCCTTTATCACCCCCTGCAAAGTGCCGCCGGCTACAATGTGCGTGGACTGGCTTCCTGGTATGGCTGGGAATCCGGTTCCAAAACATCCATGGGAACCCCTTTTCGTCCCCGGGCTTATACGGCGGCCAGCCGTGACTTGCCGCTCCCTACCTGTGCCCGGGTCACCAATTTGAGCAATGGTCGTAGTATTGTTGTTCTGGTGAATGATCGCGGACCCTTTGTGGATGGACGCAGCATGGATCTCTCCTATGGAGCCGCCAGCGCCTTGGGGATGACCCGCCAGGGCACGGCGGCAGTGCAGATTGTCGCGCTCGCCCCCTCCAGCATAACCCCGACCGGGGTAAATAATTCCGAAGCCAGCCCAACAACCATGCATACCCAGGAAATTCAGGGGCCAACCCAAACCTATTTGCAAACCGGCGCATTCAAGGTATTAAACCACGCCACGCTGGAGCGAAATCGTCTTTATGCTGCGGGTTTCCGGGATGTACTGGTTGTTCCCGGGCTCGTTAAGGGACAACAATATTACAAGGTGCAGGTAGGCCCCCTTCCCGATGGCGTTGCTGCCGTACAGGCTGTCGCCGCCATGAAAAAAATGGGTTTTCATGATTTTTATCCGGTGGAACAATAAGCGGCTTGGTAATGCGTGACTTCATCTGGCCGAATTTTTATATTGTTGGTGCGGTAAAAAGCGGTACGACTTCCCTTTATGCCTACCTGAAGCAGCATCCTCAGGTTTTTCTGCCTAACATGAAGGAACCGCACTATTTCACCCAAGCCCATCCGCGTCCCGAACAGGATCATTTAATCCAGCGGGTGTCCAGCGAACGTGAATACCAACATTTGTACCGGGGATCCGAAAATTATATACGCATAGGAGATGCTAGCCCTTCTTATTTATGGTGCCCTGAAGCTGCAGAACGTATTCATAAAGTAAGGCCGGATGCCCGGATTATTGTCATTTTACGCGATCCGGTGCAGCGTGCTTATGCCCAATACCTCATGGACTATAATGAAGGCGTTATTGACTTGCCATTTTTAGACGCTTTGAAAAAAGACTGGACGCGCCCTGACAAGGGTTGGGGAGTGTCTCAGCTATATCTGGAACTCGGCCAATACGCCGCACAGATTTCCAGATACCAGCAGCGTTTTGGTACTGAAAATGTCCATATCTGCCTGCTGGAAGACCTTAAAAAAAATCCGATAGATGTCCTCATAAAAATTTGCGAGTTTCTGGAGATTGATCCGCAGGCTATCAATCATATCAATCTGCAATCCATCCATAATGCCTATCGCCTGCCACGGGGAAACTGGGCGCGTATCCTCGCCAGTAATCCCATCAGTCGCCGCATTGGCGAACACTTTTTCCCCCGGCGTTGGGGTGATTACATCTGGCGCCACATTTTCCTGATGAAAAGCCACAAACCGCCTATGGATGCGGAAGCTCTGTATTTTTTAAAGACTTTTTACGAACCAGAAATCCAACAACTGGAAAAACTGCTGATTCGACCACTACCGGAGCTGCGTAAATCCTGGGAGATGAAACAAGGAACTTATAAGTACTGATTTAAGACTAACAGTCATCTAGAATTTGACTGACAACCACCGCAAACACTTAGGGAAAAACCGATATGCTGGTATCAGCACCCCCCACTGCTGCCGTAATTTCCAGTGCATCCTCAACGGTCCTGCAAGCCCGAGAAATTCGGCGTATTCTCATCCGTCTCCATTATCTCCCGCTGATTCCGGAAGATTATGGCTCTTCGTCAGATTGAGTGGGTAGGGGGTAGAATGCTGTGGAGCGGTCGTGCCCTGAATTGGAGTTAGCTGATGGTCCCTGAAGAGCTGTTTTCTCTCGCGTTAGGATTGGTTCCGCCGTGGTTGGTGGATCATGTGACTTTCA
>NZ_MOAD01000001.1:1763395-1837124 GCF_001931655.1 Acidithiobacillus albertensis
GGAATTCTGGAAGGTTTCAACAGCCTCATTCAATCCGCCAAGGCCAAGGCTCGGGGTTACCGCACGCACAAGAACTTTATCAACATGGCCTACCTGATCCTGGGCAAGCTGGATCTCAGGCTACCCACTTGAAATGACGAGGAACCAAGATTATCTGGGCGTGCATGGTCATATCCATAAAACTTACCAGTGGCGCTTTAAAATCCCGCGTGCCTTGCAGGCCCTTGCCGCATCGGATTCCTGGCAAGATCCCTGGAATCCATTGGTACTGGGTGCCTTGTACCAGTTCGAAGCTGTGCATAATCTGCCGATAGTACCTGGCGGAATGGGCATACGTGGATTACCCCTGAACATAGAAAAAGCCCTGTTACACGCAAAAAAAACTGATCCGGATCCCTGGACCTGGATTCTGGTGACCAAATTTCCCCGCCCGGAAGAAATTCATTTGTTTATGGGCGGACATGGCTGGATTTTCCAGAGCAAAGCCAATACCGGCGTCATGCATGCCACTCCGGATGGGACCTGGCCGATTTATGCCCGTGATACCCATACCGCCATGGTTGGCCGCTTTCCCATACCAGTATCCCACGCGCAAATACGCTTATATGAAGCCGCGAAGTCGGCAGGTTATGCCCTCCAGTCCGTGCATTATTCGCGCTATCATCACCACTGGGTGGAATACCAACATTATGATGACCCGGATATCCGTTGGGTCAATTATTTCGACAGAGGCCGTGCCGTACATTTTTATCCCCGGGCCAATTACGGCTTTCCACAAAGTGCGGGCTGCGTCGAGCTTCCCAAAAGCGCGGCACACAAAGTGTACGGACTCATCCATTATGGAACACCCGTTACCGTCAGCCACGCTGCGATCGGCCCCTGGGATCCGCCAGGAAGCAAATACCTGAAACAACCCCTGAACATTAAACCCATCCATTTGGCTTATCGAGAAATCGCTGCCAAATCCACAGCACTTAGCGTACATCTGCAACTGGTGGAAACGAGCGTTTCAGACGCGAATCATTAACGTCAATACTTTACCGATAATTATTGGCTGGTAGCAGCCGCGAGCTTCGCAGCGTCGATTTTTACCTTGGCATGATCGCGCAGATCACGCAAATAAGCTGCCGACAACAATCTTCCCCGTTGTTCTTCCAGCGAGGCACGAATTTCTGCCGTCACCTTGGGATTGACGGCTACTGAAGAAGGCGCCATCACTTGAGTCACCGCAAATATTGTGTAGCCATTCTGTCCACGAACCATCCCCATGGAAGGTATATGCTTTATAGGAGCTGGGGCATCAAATGCTGCGCTCAGCAAAGTCGGATACAAACCCCGCGCATCTTTCCGGGTGACATTCAAATGGACTTGGACAGGATAAGTACCATCCGCAGTCAACACCTCTACCTTACCGGCTTTCCTGGCCGAAGCCAGCAGGGCTTCTGCTTTGCTTTTAGCCAGTTGCGTGGCTTTTTCTGCCGTTAATTGCGCCACAATCTGATTTTTGACTGCTGCTAAAGTCTGGGCTCTACCCGGGGTATAATGGAGCAGATGAACGGCCAGCAAATCTCCATTTTTCAAAGTCAGGGCCGAACTGTTTTTACCAGCCAATACGGCTTTGCTAAAAGCCAGATCCAATGCTTTCGGATCAGAAAAGGGACCACTGGATGCTTGTTTTCCAGCAGTCAGCTGCCCGCTCGATTCAATGGTTAAGTGATATGCTTTCGCCACTGACTGAAGTCCATCGGGACTACTGAAAAGGCGATCCTTGAAGTTTTCAACCTGGGCCTGAAAAGCATTTTCAGCAGCCTGATCAGCCTGTTCTGAATTTTTACTTCCGGAAGCAGCCGCTGCAGTAACGCCTTTCGCCGATGCCTGGTTCGCGCCAAGGAAATTATGCGGTCCCATAACTACGTAGTGCACTTCAACTTCAGCAGGCAAATGAAATTCAGATAAGTGCGACTGATAAAATGACTGCACTTCCGCCGTATCCGGCTTGGCTTGCTCAGCAAAATGCGCATCAGTGATGGTCACTGTCTTGATATCCCGATATTCCTGCGACCAACCCCATACTTCAGTCGCTGCCTGATCAGAAGCACTGGCAATAATTTGAGGAATAACCTGAAGTTGCTCCAGCCGCATGCTTTCGCGCAACATACCTTCAAATTGTGCAGGTGTCATTCCGTTGGCGGCTAATAATTTCTGGTATTTTGCCTTGGAAAAAACGCCCTTTTCCTGAAAAGCAGGAATGGCTTCTACTTTTTTGGCCAAGGCCGTATCCGAAACTTGTAAACCCAGGCGTCCGGCTTCGGTACCCAATAATATATTATCAATCAATCCATTCAGTACATCATGGGCAAAGCTGCTCTGCTGTGCCATTTTAGCAGCCGTTGCTGCTCCAAAAACATGACTATAACGTTCTTGCGCTTCTTCCAAGCGCTTATGAAACACCGCTTCGGTAATTTTTTGGCCATTTACAGAGGCTACAGCCGCAGGTCCGGAACTACCGGACATCAAATAGCCGCTAACGCCCCAGAGGACAAAAGACAACGCAATGAGTACCATAATTATTTTGGCAATAAATGATTGTCCAAAATTACGAAATACATCCATCATAATTACAATCCTCGCGAAACGGTGCTCCGGTATATATGACCACTTTACTGGTTGATGAAAGCCACTCTTACCACGAATTAAACTTGGATACGATTAAAGCGCAGCAGAGAATTTCTGCTATTAAAAATAAAAAAGCGCCCGCTTGCGAGGGCGCCTTTCTTCATTTGGCGGGGCGGACGGGGCTCGAACCCGCGACCTCCGGCGTGACAGGCCGGCATTCTAACCAACTGAACTACCACCCCAATAAATTGGTGGTGGGCGGTGAGGGGCTCGAACCCCCGACATTCGGCGTGTAAAGCCGACGCTCTACCAACTGAGCTAACCGCCCAAACCAGACGCGCTAGTTTACTGCATCACGCAATGCTTTACCAGCTTTAAATTTAGGTGTGCGACTGGCGGCAATCATGATTTCTGCACCTGTTGCAGGATTCCGACCCTTACGCGCTTCGCGTTCAGAAACCAGGAAAGAACCAAAACCTACCAGCGTGACCTGATCACCCTCTTTCAAGGCAGCAGTAACCACTTTAATAGCGGCATCCAGGGTATGTCCTGCGGCGGCACGCGTAACACCTGCTTCTTCTGCAATTTTTTCGATCAATTCGGATTTGTTCATAATTTCTTTCTCCTGTTATAGACCCAGACACTTCTGTAAAACTACGAATCAGCTAATGCTAGTAGAGGTTATAGCAGGGTAAAAAAACACTTGTCAAGATCACCAACAAAATCTACAAATGATTTCACATGTTAGACCCTATCTATCTGACAATATTCGTCGTGATTTAGCGACTGTCTACGTATTAATCAATGACAAATTATAACAGTACAAGTTGATAGCAGAACAAAATACTGCCTCTGAGAATAATCATATTCCCAGAGGCTGATAACAGTAATCTAGTGGGCTGTTGCTTTATCTTCCGCGTTATCTCCACTAACTGGCGGTACAACACCCAGTAGAGGTTCTCCATCATCAGGCAATGGTGTTGGTGACGTCTCCAGAGCAATCGCTAACACTTCGTCAATCCAGCGTACCGGCTTGATCGTGAGTGCATCACGCACGTTTTTGGGGATTTCCTGCAAATCCTTTTCGTTTTCAGCAGGAATCATCACCGTACTGATGCCCCCGCGATGTGCTGCCAACAGTTTCTCTTTCAAGCCCCCAATAGGCAGAACCTCACCACGGAGAGTAATTTCACCCGTCATGGCCACCGTAGCCTTGACCGGAATACCGGTCAGCGCAGAAACCAAAGCCGTGGCCATGCCGATGCCGGCGCTGGGGCCATCTTTGGGGGTCGCACCTTCAGGAACGTGAATATGGACATCCCGATTCTGATAAAAGTCAGCCGGAATACCCAACGCACGCGATCTGGCACGCACCACACTCATAGCCGCCTGAATGGACTCCTGCATGACGTCACCGAGTTTGCCTGTAATCAGCAGTTTACCCCGACCCGGTACAACCACAGCCTCAATACTCAGCAATTCACCCCCGACTTCCGTCCAGGCTAAGCCGGTGACTTCACCAATACGATTTTCTTTTTCTGCCTTGCCAAAATCAAAACGCCGAACACCCAGATATTTGTCCAGATTACGATCAGATACCTGAATTTTAGTGCGCTTCTTGTCCAGCAGGAGCTCCTTGACGACTTTACGGCAAATGCGCGCCAGCTCCCGCTCAAGATTCCGCACCCCCGCCTCGCGTGTATAGTAACGGATGATGTCCCGAATTACGGTTTGCGAAACCTGCATCTCCCCGTCTTTCAGACCGGCTTTCTCGATTTGCTTCGGGAGCAGATACTTAGTGGCAATATGGATTTTTTCATCTTCGGTATAACCGGAAATCCGGATGACCTCCATACGATCCATTAAAGGTGCCGGAATATTCAGGGTGTTAGCTGTAGTAACAAACATCACCTCGGACAAATTGAAGTCCACTTCCAGGTAATGATCATTAAAAGTGGCATTCTGCTCCGGATCGAGCACTTCAAGCAGTGCCGAAGCCGGATCACCCCTAAAATCCATCGCCATTTTGTCGACTTCATCCAGCAACATCAGCGGGTTGCGGGTTGCCACCTTGGCCAGACTCTGGACAATTTTTCCCGGCAATGCGCCGATATAAGTCCGCCGATGTCCGCGAATTTCCGCTTCATCACGTACTCCGCCCAGAGACATCCGCACAAATTTGCGATTGGTTGCTTCCGCAATGGAGCGGCCCAAACTGGTTTTACCAACACCGGGCGGACCAACCAGACACAAAATGGGGCCACGACTGTTACCCACACGTTCCTGCACAGCGAGATACTCCAGTATCCGCTCCTTCACATCTTCCAGACCATAGTGGTCGGCATCGAGGATGGCCTTGGCACGCTTAAGGTCTTTAGTAATTTTGCTGCGTTTACGCCAAGGAACACCAACCAGCCAGTCAATGTAATTACGTACCACCGTCGCTTCCGCAGACATGGGGCTCATCATCCGTAGCTTCTTTAATTCGGCATCCGCCTTGGCCCGCACATCTTTGGGCATTCCGGCTTTTTCAATTTTACGGGCGAGCTCATCCAGCTCACTACCACCCTCTTCCGAAAGATCGCCGAGCTCCTTCTGGATGGCCTTCATCTGCTCATTCAGATAATACTCGCGCTGGCTTTTTTCCATTTGCCGCTTGACACGTCCACGAATCCGCTTTTCTACCTGCAGCAGATCAATTTCGGATTCCATCATGCCCAGCAGGTGTTCCAGCCGCACACGCGTATCTGCTTTTTCGAGAATATCCTGTTTTTCTTCCAGCTTGAGACTGAGATGGGCAGCCACCGTATCCGCCAGTCGCGCCGGATCATCCATACTGGCCAGGGTAGACAAAATTTCTGGCGGGATTTTTTTGTTGAGCTTTACATAGGACTCAAACTGCGCGCTGACTGAACGCATCAGCGCTTCCAGTTCACGATCATTGGCAGCACCACTGACCACTACCTGAACCTGGGCGCGCAGTGATTCGTCAGCCGGCAAAAAAGAGACGATTTTGGCCCGGTCCGTACCTTCCACCAGGACTTTGACCGTTCCGTCCGGCAGTTTCAGCAACTGCAAAATGGTCGCCAAGGTCCCGATACGATAAATATTTTCCGGCTGGGGATCATCATCAGCCGCATTTTTTTGAGAAACCAGCAGGATCTGTTTTTCTCCTGACATGGCTTCTTCCAGTGCGCGGATAGACTTCGCACGACCTACAAAAAGCGGGATCACCATATATGGGAAAACCACCACGTCCCGTAACGGAAGCACGGGCACCATCAGGGATTCTTCTTCTACCAGGAGACTTTTATCTATTTGCGCCACGGTTCACTCCAGAAATTCGATGATAACCATCATTAGGAAAGCAGATTGGGGCGCATGGTCGAGTTTTCAACGCGCCCCCAGCTTGTATCAGGCAGGATGAGACATATCTACCTTGATGGCATCGTCATAAACCAGAAGCGGCTTGCCGCCACTTTCCACCACCGCAGCATCCACCACCACTTTTTTGACGCCGGTCATGGAAGGCAGCTCGTACATCGTGTCCAGCAAAATCTGCTCAAGGATGGAGCGCAAGCCGCGAGCACCGGTTTTCCGCGCAAGGGCCTTTTTGGCAATCCCCTTGAGGGCCTCTGGACGGAACTCCAGGATAACGCCCTCCAGGGAGAACATTTTCTGATATTGCTTGATCAGGGCATTTTTGGGTTCAGTGAGGATGGACATGAGCGCTTCTTCGTCCAACTCTTCCAGAAGTGCCAATATGGGCAAACGTCCGACAAACTCGGGAATCAACCCATAGCGCACCAGATCTTCCGGCTCCAGATTCTGCATGAGCATGGCGGCAGTAGCATCTTTGTCCCGTTTTTTGAGGGGCGCGTTAAAGCCCATACCGCCTTTTTCGATGCGGGAAGAAACGGATTTTTCAAGGCCCGCAAACGCACCCCCGCAAATAAACAGAATGTGACGGGTATCCACCTGCAAAAACTCCTGCTGTGGATGTTTACGACCACCCTGAGGAGGAACCGAGGCAACGGTGCCTTCAATCAGTTTCAACAAAGCCTGCTGCACGCCTTCTCCCGATACATCGCGGGTAATGGAAGGGTTTTCAGATTTGCGGGTGATCTTGTCGATTTCATCGATATAGACAATTCCCGTCTGGGCTTTCTCGACGTCATAATCACATTTCTGCAGTAGTTTTTGAATGATGTTTTCCACATCCTCACCGACATAGCCGGCTTCGGTGAGGGTCGTGGCATCGGCCATGGCAAAGGGCACGTTCAACAGGCGCGCCAAAGTCTGGGCCAGTAAGGTCTTGCCGGAACCGGTCGGACCAATCAACAAAATATTACTTTTATCAAGCTCTACTTCATTGTCCTTACCACCATGCTCCAGACGTTTGTAATGATTGTACACCGCCACGGAAAGCACTTTTTTGGCACTTTCCTGACCAATAACATAATCATCCAGGGTCTTGCGTATTTCCATGGGTTTCGGAAGCTTATCCGGCTGATCACCGCGCAGATCATCCAGGATCTCGTCCTTGACGATATCATTGCACAGTTCTATGCATTCATCGCAGATGAATACCGATGGTCCAGCAATCAGTTTCCGGACTTCGTGCTGACTTTTTCCGCAAAAAGAACAATACAAGGTCTTTTCGCCACTTCCCTCATGCTTTCCAGCCATAGCTGTTCTCCTGCCTGCTTCAGGCGGTCTCGTTATCGCCGCGATGGGTAATCACGGCATCGACGAGATGGTAGGTTTGGGCCTCTTCGGCCGACATGAAAAAATCCCGGTCGAGATCCTGCTCAATGCGTTCGCGACTCTGTCCAGTATGGTGGACCAGAATATCATTCAGACGTTCACGAATGCGCAGAATCTCTTTGGTGTGAATTTCGATATCATGCGCCTGCCCCTGGAAACCACCGGAAGGCTGATGCAACATGATTCTGGCGTTGGGTAATGCGTAGCGTTTGCCTTCCGCACCAGCGGCCAGCAACACGGCGCCCATACTGGCGGCCTGGCCAATACAGACTGTGCTCACCTTGGGACGAATGAACTGCATGGTATCGTAAATAGCCATCCCTGCCGTCACAGACCCGCCCGGGCTATTGATATACAAAGCAATATCCTTGTCAGGATTTTCCGCTTCCAGGAAAAGCAGCTGGGCTACCACCAGGTTGGCCATCATGTCTTCCACCTGACCCACCATGAAAATAACCCGTTCTTTCAGCAAGCGGGAGTAAATATCATACGACCGCTCACCACGACCCGTTTGTTCCACCACTATCGGAACATATCCCAAACCCTGGGGGGCGGACGTAACTGGTTCTCCTGCTTGTTTCCACATCATTGCTGCTCCTCGATTAAGGGACGCTGCCACATTCGTCTGAATACTCGATTTACGCCGCCGGGGTTGCCGGAGAACGGCCAATCAACTGATTAAAGTTCACCGACTCTTCGGTCACTTTAACACGCTCCAGAAGCCATGCCACCACTTTATCCTCCAGCACCATGGCTTCTGCCTGTT
Organism: Acidithiobacillus albertensis; assembly: GCF_001931655.1. Taxonomy (NCBI): domain Bacteria; kingdom Pseudomonadati; phylum Pseudomonadota; class Acidithiobacillia; order Acidithiobacillales; family Acidithiobacillaceae; genus Acidithiobacillus; species Acidithiobacillus albertensis. The sequence goes on from NZ_MOAD01000001.1 coordinate 1,771,545, forward strand.
CCAGCTGCTCCGGTTTGCTGCGATACCAAGCCACAAACTGGTCGGGATCCTCATATTGCTCGGCCATGTCACGAATGACTTGCGTCACTTCGGCAGGGCTGGCCTGCAGCTTTTCCCGGCGCACCACTTCACTGAGGACCAGACCGAGCACTACCCGGCGCCTGGAGATATTTTCCAGGTCTCCAGCAGCACTGGCGTTGGGGTCTTTCTGCAATTGTTCCAGTTCCCGGGCCAACATTTGTTTGGGCAGGTCTGGCTGGTTACTCTCGACCAACAGATCCAGCAGTTGCGATTTCACCTGGGCATGACTCAGCCTTTGGGCTTCGCGTTCCAGATTCTCCTTGACCTCCTGACGCAGGACGGCAACATCACCATCTTCGATACCCAGCGCCAGAGCAAATTCGGCATTCAATTCAGGCAACTGTGCTTCGGCCACTTCCTTGACCTGGAGATGAAATTCGGCATTTTTGCCCGCCAGTTCTGCCACATGATAATCCGCAGGAAACTGTACAGAAACACTTTTTTCTTCACCGGCAGAAAGCCCGATGAGGCCCTGTTCAATATCAGGGAGCAGCCGTCCGGCGCCCAGGACTACCTGATAATCCACCACATCGCCACCGGGCATGGGCTCACCATCCATAAGTCCCTGGAAATCTACCGTAACCCGGTCTTCATTTTGTGCCGCACGCTCGGTTTTAACATAAAAACGGCGCTGCTGGCGCATGATATCAATCGTGGCATCTACATCACTTTCCGTAACAACGGCACTCTTGCGAATCACCGTAGCCGTGGGAATTTGCGGTTCGAATTCAGGATAGACTTCAACAACCGCCGTGAACACGAAGTCTTCTCCGCGTCCGCCTTTTTCAACCTGCACTTCGGGACGCCCTACGGGACGCAGGGATTGTTCACGGACGGCCTGGGAATAGCGCTCATTAATCAGCTGGTCAAAGGTTTCCATGAGGGCATCTGAACCATAATGGCGTTCAACAATAGCCAATGGTGCCTTGCCCGGACGGAATCCCGGAAAACGCGCTGAGCGGGCCTTGTTACGTAAACGTTGCGTGACACCACTTTCCACCTCACTGGCAGGAATGGTCACATGAATGTGGCGTTCCAGAGGCGCAGCCTCCGGTGTGGAAATTTGCATGAACTGATCCTTGTTTTTCATTTTGTCTAAGCCTAAACACCCATCATAAACACAAGCCCGCCGCCCCTCAAGGTCAACGCAGCCCCCGACTGCCCGGTTTCACCGGGACACCACCCGCCGCGCAGAGCGGACAATCTTCAACGGACCAGGTCCGCACCGGCAAACGCAGGAGTGGATAAAACGGAATATCATCAAAATACTGGAAGCCCGCGCTACGATCAATAATTGCAGAACTAACCAGTACCTTGCCACCCGCTGCTTCTACCGCAGCAATGCATTCACGGGTCGATCCACCTGTCGTGGTAATATCTTCAACGACCAATATCCCTTCACCTGGAGATAAAGCAAAGCCCCGGCGCAGGACCATCTGACCATTTTCACGTTCGGTAAAAAGACTGCGTACCCCCAGCGCTCTGGCACATTCATAGGAAACCAATACGGCACCCATGGCTGGCCCCACGACACAACGGATCTGCTTCCTGACTGCTTCTGGAATACCGGCAACCATCGCGACACAGAGGCGTTCTGCATGTTCTGGGTTCTGCAACACTTTTGCAGATTGCAAGTAGGTATCGCTGTGCAAGCCAGAGGACAATAAAAAATGTCCTTGTAACAAGGCACCATCATTTTTGTATAAATCCACTACTTCATCTGCTGTCACTGAGTTTGTTTCTCCATTAGTCTGATTTTATAAAATGGGACACATTATCCCGCGCAAGCAGCCAACAGGGCAGACAAAGCTTCTGCCGGATCCGACGCTGCAGTAATGGGGCGGCCAATGACCAGATAGTCTGAACCCGCCGCCAGGGCGGCTCCAGGCGTCATGGTCCGCCTCTGGTCATCGGCACCATGCTGGGCGGGCCGGATACCGGGGGTCACCAGACAAAACTCCGGATGCAATTGTTTGAGTCGGGAAGCCTCCTGCGCAGAACAGACCAGTCCATCCAGACCACCCTCTGCACTGAGCGCGGCCAACCTTTCTACCTGTAGCTTAACAGAGTCATGCACACCCAGCTGCGCCAGGGCATCGGCATCCAGACTGGTCAATACCGTCACCGCAATCAGCAGCGGCTGAGGCCCGGAAGCCGTCACCCCATCAACAGCCTCCCGCGCGGCCTCCAGCATGGCCTTCCCCCCACTGGCATGCACGTTGAGCATCCACACCCCCAAGCGGGCGGCAACCTGACAGGCTTTGGCCACGGTCTGCGGGATGTCATGAAATTTGAGATCCAGAAACACCTCAAAACCCCGATTCTGAAGTTGTTCAATCACTTTGGGTCCGGATGCCGTAAAGAGTTCCTTGCCCACCTTGACCCGGCATTGGCGGGGATCCAAAAGTTCAGCCATAGCCAATGCTGATGCCGTATCTGCATAATCCAGCGCGACAATAAGTGGTGATTTCACAGCTTTTCCTCTCCTGAAAAGACACCCCATTGGCGACAACTGGGGCAGCGCCAGTAATACTGCGTACTTTGATAACCACAAGACTGACAATGAAACAGTTCAGGTTCCAGTTGCCACTGACGCACGGCCAGGGCCATTTTTTCGATCAGCTCCGTTTCCGGAGCGTTCGGGTCCATGCTTAACAACAGCTGAAATACCCGAAGATCAGGTTTTTTGATCAGAATATTGCGCAAAAAACTACTGGCAGCTGCCTGTCCCTCTATTTTCTGCAAAGCTTCTGCCAGGCGTTTAATGGCCAGCGGCGAACGACAGTGATCCTGCAAACGCTGCAGATGATCCTGCTGCTGGCCCCCCAAGTGCTGCAAAACCTGCAGAAAGGGCTCCAGCACCAGTAAAATCGCCGAGTCAGCCGGTAGTGCCAGCAATTTATCCCAGTATTTGAGAGCACCCTGCCAATCTTTTTTGTCAAAGGCGAGACGCCCGGCAATCATCAGTGCGCGCGGATTGTCGGGAACCTCCCGGCGCGCAGCATTCAGATACTTCTGTGCCTGAGACTGATCCCCACTGCGCAACGCTTCTTCGGCCAGCTCACCGTACAACAAGGCAATTACCTTTTGCTGTTCGGACATTCCTGATTGGAGTAAACGCTTGCGAATGGCAATAGAGGAAGCCCACTCACTACCCAATTCATAGAGTTCCGCCAGCGTGGCAAGCCCTTCGGTATGCGCGGGCTGACTTTCGAGCAATTCCTTGAGAATGCTTTCTGCCCGATCCAGAATTCCGGCTTTCAAATAATCGCGGGCAATTTCAAACAGCACACTTTGCCTGAGCTCCTCAGCCAGGGTTGGCTGTTCCAACAAGTACTGATGTACCCGTAATGCCCTTTCCAACTCGCCACGTCGGCGAAACTGACGGCCCAGGGCCAGGAGAATATCGACACTTTCCGGGTGCTGGCGCAAGGCTTCCAGAAAAACCTCTACCGCTTCGTCCTGACGTTCACTCAGAAGGTAATTCAGGCCCTGAATATAAACCTGAGGGATGGCTTTGCCAGCGGGGGCTTTTTGGGTACGGCCCAGCCAGAAGCCCAGCAGGGCAGCAAAGCCTGATACTATCCCCAGGACGAGGACAACCGCAGAATCCACGCCCAGAATGGTCAATCAGGCTTTGCCGGATGTATTCTCCGGATAATCGACCTGCTCGCGCAGTTCCTTACCCGGTTTGAAGTGTGGAACCCGCTTTTCCGGCACCATGACCGATTCGCCGGTCTTGGGATTACGCCCCTGTTTAGCCGGACGTACATGCATGGAAAAACTGCCGAAGCCACGAATTTCAATGCGCTCACCTTCAGCAAGTGCATCACTGAGGTAATCCAGCATATGGCGGGTGGCCATTTCAATATCGCGCACACTGAGCTGCGGGTATTGGGCGCTGATGTTTTTGATCAATTCAGATTTAGTCATGATTTTTAGCTTCTTCAAATAAGCACTGATTGGAAAACCATAAAAACGACAGACGGCAAGAACCTCGGCCTGACGCCAAAAAAAGTGGCTCCCCGGATACTCAATTAGAGGGCATCCCGAGAGCCGTTTCGCGATTAACCCTCTTCTTCCTGCTTGCGCTTGAGCTGCTCTTTAATCAGGTCACCCAGACTGGTGGTACCTGTTGCCGCGCTGCGGGCATACTGCTGGGTAGCAGCCGCCTGTTCTTCAGCGCTTGGAGCTACGGCCACATCACGCGCCTTGGTACTCAGGGTCAAGGTGCGGTTTTTACGATCTACGGCGGCAATGGCCACCTCAATCTTGTCACCCGCAGCCAGGGTCTGGCCCTTGTTCAACTCACGCTGCGGCAGGTGGCCTTCAACCCCTTCACCCAGGCGAATTTCCGCGCCACGACCGTCTACGGAAATGACTTCACCTTCTACCAGCGCGCCCTTTTCATTGGCGACGACAAATTGAATGAAAGGATCCGTTTCCATCTGCTTGATGCCAAGACTGATACGTTCACGTTCCGGGTCAATGCTGAGCACCACAGCTTCCAGCGTATCGCCTTTCTTGAAATCACGCACAGCTTCTTCACCGGTACGATCCCAGGCCAGGTCGGAAAGATGAATCAGGCCGTCAATTCCACCATCCAGACCCACAAATACACCAAAGTCGGTGATGCTCTTGATTTGGCCGGAGACCCGATCGCCTTTCTGGAAGTTCTGGGCAAAATCATCCCATGGATTAGGCAGACACTGTTTGATACCCAGAGAAATACGGCGGCGCTCTTCGTCAATATCAAGAATCATCACCTCCACTTCCTGACTGACATGCAGGGCCTTGGCCGGATTAATGTTCTTATTAGTCCAGTCGATTTCGGAAACGTGCACCAAACCTTCCACGCCTTCTTCGATTTCAACGAAGGCACCATAATCGGTGACATTGGTGACCTTACCGAAAATGCGGGTGGATTCGGGATAACGACGGGCAATGTCACGCCACGGGTCTTCACCCAACTGCTTCATGCCCAGAGAAATACGACCCCTTTCGCGGTCGAACTTGAGGACCAGGACACGCACTTCGCCGCCAACGGTAACCACTTCGCTGGGATGTTTGACGCGACGCCAACCCATATCCGTGATATGCAGCAGACCATCAATTCCACCCAGATCAATAAATGCGCCGTAATCGGTGAGATTCTTCACCACACCGTCGAGGATGGCACCTTCCTGGATGCTTTCCAGCAACACCCCACGTTCAGCGCTTTGTTCCTGCTCAACCACGGCGCGACGGGACACCACCACGTTATTACGCTTGCGATCCAGCTTGATGATTTTCATCTCGAGATCTTTGCCTTCGAGATAAGCCACATCACGCACCGGACGGACATCCACCAGTGAACCTGGCAGGAAGGCGCGGACACCATCAATGCTGACGGTGAAACCGCCCTTGACCTTACCGGTCAGGAAGCCATGTACCACTTCATTGTCATTGAAGGATTTTTCGAGATCGACCCAGGTCTTGGCACGCCGGGCTTTTTCACGCGAAAGACGGGTTTCACCCATACCATCTTCGACCAGTTCCAGACAGACTTCCACCGAGTCACCGACCTTGACTTCGATTTCACCTTCGGCATTGCGAAACTGCTCGGCAGGAATGGGTCCTTCGGATTTAAGGCCGACATCGACGATGACAAAATCATTATCCACGCGGGTGACAATGCCGGTGAGCAACTCACCAGGCTTCAGACCCTGGGTACTCTGGCTTTCTTCAAACATCTCGGCAAAACTGGGTTCAACAAGCATTTCAGCGTTAGGGGTGGTCATAAATTTCAATAGGCCTCATGTACCGGGAGCACCGTGGGTGTCCCTTTTGATTACAGCTCAATGCCAAATCAATGGCGGTTTCAATTCTCCTGCAACGCGGTTTTTACCCACGCCTGCAAGACCGTATAGGTTTCGACGACTGTTTGCGCACTGGTATCCAAAATTCGGGCATCCGCAGCGGGCCGGAGCGGCGCGACACTGCGTTGTTGATCCCGGGCATCCCGTTCTGCAATTTCCGCCACAACGCTCGCGAGATTAGCACTAATCCCCTGTTCCATCAACTGATTGAGGCGTCGTTTACCACGTTCTTCGGCACTGGCGGTCAAAAAAACTTTCAAGACCGCTTCCGGGAAAACCACCGTACCCATATCCCGGCCATCGGCCACCAGACCCGGAGACTGGGCAAAGTCTCTTTGCCGCTGCAACAAAGCCGCACGCAGCGCCGGGATAACAGCAATTTGCGAAGTCAGGGCGCTGATCTGTGGGGTACGAATAGCCTCGTCCACCGGTTCATCGTGCAACAGCACCAGGGTCTGGTTGCCATCCCCCCGGAAGCGCAAGGGCAATTCCAGCGCCAGCCGAACCAGGCCGGCTTCATCATCTTTTGCGATTCCTGATCGATCTGCCGCCAGCGCCAGAGCACGATAAATAGCCCCGCTATCCAGCAAGTGCCAGCCGAGATCATGCGCCAGCATGCGTCCCAATGTCCCTTTACCAACGCCGCCCGGCCCATCCAGCGTCACTACGGGAATCAGACTCATGAGGCGAGAACCTCCAGGTTCAGTCCAGCCTGACGCGCCAGCGCCGGAAAACCGGGAAAAGAGGTGGCGACATTGGCACAATCCACTATCTCAACATCTCCGGAGGCCACCTGCCCGGCCATGGCAAAAGCCATGGCAATGCGATGATCGCCATGGCTATCGACCTGCCCGCCACAGAGCGTCGAAGGCGTAATCACCGCCCCGTCAGGCCGTTCTTCCACCGCAACGCCCAGAGCACGCAAACCGGCCGCCATCACGGCAATGCGGTCACTTTCCTTGACCCGCAATTCTTCAGCCCCGGAAATGATACTGGGCGTTTTTGCACAGGCGGCAGCAATAAACAGGGCCGGAAATTCATCAATAGCCAAAGGCACCAAATGGGGAGGAACCTCAATGCCTTGCAGTGGGGCATAACGTACCCGGATATCCGCCACCTGCTCACCACCAATTTCGCGCAGGGCCGTCAAATCTATCCGCGCGCCCATCCGGGTGAGGATTTCAATGATTCCGGTGCGGGTGGGATTAATGCCTACCCCTTCAAGCAGCAGGTCCGAACCCGGGGTAATACTGGCACCCAACAGAAAAAAAGCTGCCGAAGAAATATCGCCGGGTACCTGGATGCGTTGCCCGGTGAGCTGACCGCCACCCTCCAGGCAGGCCCGATTTTCCTGTCGGGATACCGCATAGCCGAAACCTTTCAACATGCGTTCACTATGATCCCGGGTAGGTGCCGGTTCAGTGACGCAGGTTTCGCCCCGGGCATATAGACCCGCCAATAATACAGCGGATTTCACCTGGGCACTGGCAACCGGCATCTCATAATGCAATCCCTGCAAGGGCTTGCCGTGAATATGCAGGGGCGCTTTACCGTCTTGCGACTGAATATCCGCACCCATGGCCGTAAGTGGTTTCAAAACCCGACCCATGGGGCGCTTCTGCAAACTCGAATCACCCACCAGGGTGCTGGCAAAAGCCTGCCCGGCCAACACTCCGGACAGGAGACGCATGGCCGTGCCGGAGTTACCACAATCCAGCGGGACTTGCGGTGCTTTCAGGCCATGCAGACCCACTCCATGAATGCGCAGGTAGCCATTTACCGGTCCTTCCATCTGGACCCCCATGGCCCGAAATGCCGCAATGGTTGCCAGTACGTCTTCGCCCTCCAGGAGCCCTTCTACTTCGGTCACGTTTTCGGCAAGGGCACCGAGAATGACGGAGCGATGGGAAATGGACTTATCTCCCGGAACAGGGAAGCGGCCTTTGAGCGCATTGCCAGGTTTGACGAGGTAGCGGGTAATCATTCAGAAAGCACCGGTGGAAAATGAAATTGTTGGCGAACCGTTTTGCCACGCTCCAGCCAGGTCTGCAGATCAGGTATCGCTTCGTCCGTCAGCAATTGTTCCACCAGACGCAGGTTATCCTGGAACTGTTGTAGTTGCTGACGGACTGCCTGCTGGTTTTCCTGCAGAATGTCGGCCCAAAGTGCGGGGTTTGAATCGACAATGCGCGAGAAATCTCGCAAACCGCCACCCGCCAGATTTTCCAGACCGGGAAACTGCGGCGCCAGTCCGGCCAAATAGATATATGCCAACAAATGCGGCAGGTGACTGGTAGCTGCCAGCGCTGCATCGTGAGCCTGGGGCGACATTTCCTGCACCCCGGCACCCAAGGCCATCCAGAACTGCCGGACTTTGTCCAGCGCCAGCTCATCCGTCCGGCCTGTCAGTGGCGTAAGAACCACTTGTGCAGCACGATACAAGTCTTCACGCGCCGCCGGAAAGCCAGTCATTTCACTGCCGACCACCGGATGACCCGGTACAAAGCGCGCCCCGAAAATTTCCGTAGCCCGGCAGGCAATAGTATTTTTGGTACTGGCCAGATCAGTTATTACCGCAGCAGGGTCTGCCCAGCGCGCAACCTCTGGCAGCTGGGACAGTAAGACTTTGGGCGGAGTGGCCAGCAGGATCAGATCGGCATCCACCAATACCTCCGGCAACTGATGACCCAGTTCAATCCCCCAAGGTTCTGCACTGGACCGCAGAGCGGTTACGGCAGCGGCACTGGGCAACGCGGCATTAATTTGACCCTCATACCCCACAGCGCGCAAGGCCTTGGCAACACTGCCACCCATCAGCCCGAGGCCCACTATGGCCACCCGCTGAAAGGGAATCTCCGGCATCTTACAGTTCGCGCCCTATGGCCGCTGCAACTTTATGCAAATCATCCATCAAGGTCATCAACTGCTGAGGACTGAGTGCCTGATCGGCATCACACCAGGCTTCTTCCGGACAGGGATGAGATTCCACCAGCAAGCCATCGGCTCCAGCGGCAATGGCGGCTTTGGAAAGTGCCGGAACCAGCCAGGACTTACCACCAGCGTGGCTGGGATCGACGATCACTGGCAGGTGGGTTTCCTTCTTGAGTACCGGAATAGCCGTGACATCCAGCACATTCCGGTAGGAAGTCTCGAAAGTACGGATGCCCCGCTCGGCAAAAATGATTTTGTGATTACCATGGGCGGCGATATATTCCGCTGCCATCAACCATTCTTTGACCGTGGCGCTGAGGCCCCGTTTGAGAATGACCGGCACATCCAGACGCCCCACTTCCTTGAGCAGATCAAAATTCTGCATGTTGCGGGTACCAATCTGAATAATATCCACACCTTTTTCCAGAAAAAGGTCGATTTTTCGGACATCCATCAATTCGGTAACAATAGGCAGGCCCACTGCATCAGCAGCCGTCCGGAAATAGTCCAGGCCCTCATCACCAACACCCTGAAAGGTATATGGGCTGGTACGCGGCTTGAAAGCACCACCGCGCATCAGACGGCATCCAGCGGCTTTCACGGCCTCTGCAGCACTGCGCATCTGTTCCGGCGTTTCTACGGAACAGGGGCCGGCAATAATCTGGATTTGTTTACCACCAAAGGGAATTCCCCGCACCTCAACGATGGTATCGGTGGACTTGAATTCACGACTGACCAACTTATAGGGCTTGAGAATGGGCATAACCTGTTCCACTGCGGGTAAGGATTCCAGGGCGCCTTCCGGCAACAAGCGTTCGTCGCCCAGCAGACCCACCACGGTCCGTTCCGAGCCGGTACTGACCATAGGCTGCAGGCCGAATTGGCGAATCCGCTCAAGCAGCTGTTCCATCTGCTCTGCGCTTGCTTGTGGTTTGACGATGACGATCATGGGATTACAGGACCTCGCCCAGCATTTTCAGAAAACGTTGATTTTCCACCGGCAGGCCCACACTCACCCGCAGATGATCCGGCATGCCGTAGGGGCTGAGGGGGCGCACGATCACACCACGCTCTAACAACGCCACATACACGCGCTGCCCTCCTCCCGGTACGGCGAAGGCGGTAAAATTGCCTGCAGGGGGGAGAATTGTCAATCCAAATTTATCCAACCCCTCCGCCAGAACCTGTCTTTCCTGTCGATTATTGACGCGTGTTGCCTCCAAATGCCGGGTATCAAGCAGGGCGGCATGCGCAGCTACCTGCGCCAGGCTGTTGATATTGAAAGGCTGACGGACGCGTTCAAGCACGGCAATCAGGTCCGGATGCCCCATTCCATAACCACAGCGCAGGCCGGCCAAGCCATAAGCCTTGGAAAAAGTCCGGGTTACCAGCAAATTGCTGAAACGTCCCAGCCATTGGCGACCATCGGGATAATTGTCGTCGTCCATCAGTTCCAGATAGGCCTCGTCGAGAACTACCAGGGCATGCGCCGGAACACTATCAATAAAGGTTTCCAGGGCTGCGCCGGACAATTGCGTGCCGGTTGGATTATTGGGATTGGCGATAAATACCAGCCGCGTCCGCTCGCTGAGCAAGGCCGTCATGGCATCCAGATCATGTCCGTAATTGCGAGCAGGCGCGGTTCGTACCGTCGCACCACTGGCCTGTGCAGCAATGGCATAAGCGGCAAAAGCATATTGCGACACAATCACTTCCGTCCCTGGCCCGGCAAAGGCACGGACCGCCATTTCAATAACCTGATCCGAACCATTTCCAAAAATAAATTGCCGGGGATCCAGGTCATGCATTTGCGCAAGGCGCGCCCGCAGTTCCGGGGCGCCACCTTCTGGATAAAGAGCCAGATCGGGCAATGCGTCACGTATTGCCGCCAGCGCCAACGGACTGGGACCCAGGGGATTTTCATTGGAAGCCAGTTTGATGGCGTCGCGAATGCCCAGTTCGCGTTCCAGTTCAGCCAGAGGTTTGCCGGGTTGATAGGGACGTAAATCCGCCACACCCGGAGCTGCGTACTCCAGAAAATTCAGTGCCATTAAAAAACCGCCTTGGGATAACTTCCCAGACAACGATAAAAAGAAGACTGTGCCGCAAGGGCATCGAGAACCGGAGTTAAGTCGGAATCCTGACAATGTCCCAACAAATCCAGATAAAAAACGTATTCCCAGACCGCCGAACGCGCGGGACGGGATTCTATGCGGGTCAGGCTGATATGCGCATCGGCCAGAGGCGACAGGAGCGCGTGGAGACTTCCCGGCCGATTAATGCCCGCCACCACCAGGCTGGTTTTATCCTGACCAGTGGGACGCGTAAAAATTTTTCCGATGACCAGAAAACGGGTGGTGTTTTCCGGGTTGTCTTCAATGCCTGCCTGCAGGATATTCAGGGCATAAGTTTCGGCAGCTACAGTGGTTGAAATGGCAGCGCTTTGCGGATCCTGGACTGCCCGTTCTGCGGCTACCCCATTACTGGGAACATCCACCAGTTCCACCTGGGGCATATGCATAGCCAACCATTGTCGACACTGGGCGCGGGTCTGGTAATGCACGTAAACCTTGCGGATTTGTTCCATGGGAATATTGGCCACCAGATTATGGACAATGCGTAACTGTACTTCCCCGCAAATTTGCAGGGGATAATCCAGTAACAAATCCAGCGTCAGGTTGACGGAACCTTCCGTGCTGTTTTCCACCGGAACCACGCCAAATTGTGCCTGCCCGCCATCCACCATCCGGAAAATTTCAGGGATACTGGCCGTCGGTTGAAAAGATGCTGAACGGCCGAAATGTTTTTGTGCGGCCATCTGCGAGAATGTCCCTGCCGGCCCCAGATAAGCGACTTGCAGAGTTTCTTCCTGAGCCAGTCCTGCCGAAATAATCTCCCGATAAATGCTGGCCACCTGGGCATCTGTAAAAGGTCCGGGATTTTCCTGCATAATCCGTCGCAGGATTTCCGCCTCACGATCAGGATGATAAAAACGGCTTTCGCCCTCGGCGCGCTTGAGTTCACCCACGGCGTGGGCCAGTTGGCCCCGCTCGCTCAGTAACGCCAGAATTTTGCCATCAACCTGATCAATGGCGGCACGCAATTCCACCAGGCTGCGCGAGGATGTTTTCAAAAGCAACGCTCCTAGTTGTGCTTGCGGGCAAAGTCCCGCATGAAATCCACCAACGCCTGCACACCGGTCTCGGGCATGGCATTATAAATGGATGCGCGCATTCCACCCAACAGACGATGACCTTTGAGCTGCAGCAGGTGCTGAACTTCGGCTTCCTGCAGGAATGCCTTGTCCAGATTGGCGTTTTTCAGGGTAAAGGGCACATTCATCCAGGACCGGTTACGCGGTTCAATTGGATTGGTATAAAAACCCGCTGATCCGTCTATGGCCTGATACAGCAATTGCGCCTTGCGCGCATTGCGTTCGGCCATAGCCTGCAGGCCACCGGTCTTTTTTAACCATTTGAACACCAGACCGGCCACATAAATGGCAAATGTGGGCGGGGTATTGTGCATGGAACCTTCTTTGGCCTGCACGGCATAATCCAGCATGGTGGGCGTATTGGCCGGGGCCTGTCCCAGCAAGTCTTCACGCACAATGACCAGGGTCAAGCCAGCCGGACCAATATTTTTCTGGGCACCCGCATAAATCAGCCCGAACCGGCTGGCATCCACGGGGCGCGATAAAATATGGGAAGAAGCATCGCTGACCAGCGGAATGTCTCCCAACTCTGGAACAAAGTCGAATTCCACGCCACCAATGGTTTCATTGCCGGCAATATGCACATAAGCAGTGTCTTTGCTGACCTGCCATTCGGACTGGGGCGGTACCAGACGGGCCTGACGATCGGCATTACTCGCAGAAACCTCCACCTCAGCAAAACGCCGCGCCTCATTCAAGGCTTTTTCTGACCAGATGCCGGTCTGCACATAGCTGGCCTTGTGATGCCCACGTAACAAATTGATCGGAACCATGGCAAACTGGAGGGTGGCGCCGCCTTGCAGAAACAGGACCTTGTAATTTTCCGGGATGTTCATGAGATCACGGAGATCCTGCTCGGCTTCCGCAATAATCTGCATGTAATCCGCGCCACGATGGCTCATTTCCATGATGGAAATACCACGACCATGCCAATCCAGCAGTTCCGCCTGCACTTGCTCCAGCACTGCAGGCGGCAACATGGCAGGACCCGCACCAAAATTATATACCGGCTGATTCATGATTTATTCCTGGGGCAGTTCGGACTGCTCCCCCTCCTCTTCATCTGTTTCTGCAATAAGCGCCAAACCGGCAAGCTGCTCGCCCTCGCCCAGATTAATCAGACGCACCCCCTGGGCATTTCGACCCGTACGCCGGATGCTGTCCACCGCAATTCGAATCAGTGTGCCGTGGTCGGAGACCAACATCAATTCGTCCCGCTCCGTCACTGCCAGAGCACCAACCACATTTCCGTTGCGTTCATTGGTCTGAATGGCGATGACCCCTTTACCGCCGCGATTGGTCCGTCGATATTCTTCGACCGTGGTGAGCTTGCCATAACCATTGGCTGTTGCTGTCAGTACGATCTGATTCGCATCGACCAGTTCCGCAGAAATCACCCGATCGTTTTCTGCCAGACTGATGCCCCGTACACCCCGGGTATTACGCCCCATGGCCCGGACCTTTTCTTCCGGGAAACGGACCGCCATGCCGTGACGGGTAAAGAGCATGACTTCGCGTTGCCCATCGGAGAGGCAGACGCTCACCAGACGATCTCCATCATCGAGATTGATGGCGTTAATACCCTGACTGCGCGGTCGGGAATAATCCATGACCGGGGTTTTTTTGACGACCCCATGGGCAGTCACCATGCACACAAATTGTCCTTCCGTAAAATCGCGCACCGCCAACACCGCAGTAATATGTTCGGTGGGAGCCAGCGACAGCAGATTTACAATCGGCTTGCCCTTGGCACCGCGACCCGCCTGGGGTAACTGATAAATTTTTTGCCAGAACACCTTGCCGAGGTTACTGAAAAACAGGCAGTAGGCATGGGTAGAAGCGCAGAACATCCGCTCCACGAAGTCTTCTTCCTTGGTGGTCGTCGCCATTTTTCCCTTACCACCGCGACGCTGGGCATTAAATACGGTGACCGGTTGGGCTTTGATGTAACCGGCATGGGTGAAGGTCACCACCATTTCTTCTTCGGCAATGAGATCTTCATTGGAAATATCGCCGGTATCGGCCACAATTTCACTCCGTCGGACATCACCGTACTGATCAAGAATGGCTACCAGCTCTTCGCGAATGACTTCCATCAAGCGCACATGGGACCCGAGAATCTCCAGTAATTCCTTAATGCGATCCAGCAAGCCCAGGTACTCATCACGGATTTTATCCTGCTCCAGACCGGTCAGCCGATGCAGACGCAAGTCGAGAATGGCCTGTGCCTGGGTTTCGGAAAGGTGATAACCATCAGCCTGCATCCCGTCAGAGGGTTCGCCACGCTCGGTAAGCAGGGAAGCCACCATCCCCGGCTCCCAAACCCGCTCCAGCATTTTGGCCTTGGCCTCGGCTGGATTGGCCGCTGCGCGAATCAGACTGATGAGCGGATCGAGGTTGACCAGAGCCACCGCCAGACCTTCCAGAATATGGGCACGATCACGGGCTTTTTTCAGTTCAAAAATGGTGCGGCGGGTTACTACTTCCCGACGATGCTGAATGAAGGCATCAAGCAGTTCACGTAAACCCAAAGTCCGGGGCGCGCCGTCGAGCAAAGCCACCATGTTGATATTAAAAACGCTTTGCATGGCCGTATGCTGGAACAGATTATTGAGCACCACATCGGCATTGGCATCGCGCTTTAGCTCAATGGCAATGCGCATACCTGACTTATCCGACTCATCGCGCAGGTCACTGATGCCTTCCAGACGCTTTTCCTTGACCATTTCGGCAATGCGTTCAATCAGGCGGGCCTTGTTCACCTGATAGGGCAATTCCGTAACAATAATGCTCTGCCGATTGGTTTTTTTGTCCGTTTCAAATTCGCTACGCGCACGCATGACTACGCGGCCACGACCACTGCGGTATGCTTCAATACTGCCAGCCCGGCCAAGAATGTAGCCGGCAGTCGGGAAATCGGGTGCAGGCACCAGATCGAACAAAGCTTCATCAGAGATCTGCGGATCATCCACCAAGGCCAGACAGGCATTGATGATTTCCGTCAGGTTGTGGGGGGGGATGTTGGTGGCCATACCCACCGCAATCCCGGCCGAACCGTTGATGAGCAGGTTTGGGATCCGTGCTGGCATGACCAGCGGTTCCCATTCTTTCTCGTCGTAATTGGGGCCAAAATCCACCGTTTCTTTTTCCAGATCGGCGAGCATTTCATGGGCAATGCGCGACATGCGCACTTCGGTATAACGCATGGCCGCCGGACTATCACCATCTACCGAACCAAAGTTACCCTGCCCGTCAATAAGGGGATAGCGCATGGAAAAGTCCTGAGCCATACGCACCATGGTGTCATATACGGCAGTATCTCCGTGCGGATGATATTTACCAATGACATCACCCACCACGCGGGCAGATTTTTTGTAGGGCTTGTTCCAGTCGTTATTCATCTCGTGCATGGCAAAAAGCACCCGACGATGTACTGGTTTCAGGCCATCGCGGGCATCAGGAAGCGCCCGCCCGACAATTACACTCATCGCGTAATCGAGGTAGGACTGGCGCATTTCCTTTTCGAGACTGACGGGAATGGTTTCTTTGGCGAACTCTATCATCTGGAGACCGGATATCCTTGATTATTTTAACGGGGCATTATGCCACAACAGGATGCTGTCTGCATGTTTCAGCCACGCAGATTGGCAAGACTGTGCAGGTAGTCCGGCCGGGCCACCCCTTTTTCGGTAATAATCGCCGTTATGAGAGCAGCCGGGGTGACATCAAAAGCCGGATTGCGCACTTTAACACCCGCTGGAGCCACATCATGACCCGCACACTGCCGGACTTCGCTGTCCGGACGCTCTTCAATAACAATTCCTTCTCCGGCGGGCATGGCGAAATCTACCGTACTTAAGGGTGCTGCCACATAAAAGGGAATCTGATGATATTGCGCCAATACTGCGAGACTATAGGTTCCGATTTTATTGGCTGCATCACCATTGGCGGCAATCCGGTCAGCGCCTACAATCACCGCCTGAATCAGCCCCTGCTGCATGAGATAGGCCGCTGCACTATCGGTATTCAGGTGAAAGGGAATGCCGTCCTTCTGGAGTTCCCAGGCGGTCAGGCGCGCACCTTGCAACCAGGGCCGGGTTTCGTCGGCATACACCTGCAGTTGTTTTCCGGCAGAAATGCCCGCCCGGATGACGCCCAGCGCCGTACCATAGCCCCCCGTGGCCAAACTCCCGGTATTGCAGTGCGTGAGGATGCCGCCCTGCTCGGGCAACAAGGCGGCGCCATGGCGACCCATCTGTTGATTGTCGGCGATGTCCTGTTCCAGCAAGTCATGGGCGGCCTGCAGCAATAATGCCGCAGCCCGGTCAGCAGCCCTTTCACCTTGCGCCAGCTTTAATTGACGATCTGTTGCCCAGGCTAAATTGACGGCTGTGGGCCGCGCCGCCTTGATTTCCGCTGCTGCTCCTGCCAAACGCTGCTGCCAGTCAGAAAATTGCCGCATTTCCTGCACAGCCAATGCCATGGCATAAGCCGCCGTCACGCCAATAGCCGGTGCCCCGCGTACTACCATTTGCGTAATGGCCACAGCCACCTCGCGATAGTCACCCAGCTGCAACCAGATTTCCTGTTGTGGTAACAAGCGCTGATCGAGCAGGCAAAGCTGCTGGTCTTCCCAACGAATGGCACGAATATTATCGACTATAGGCACAGAGAATCTCCTGAGTGGCGGGCTTCGGACAGCGCCGGATAAAATACACGGCGCGCTCAATATACGGATCAACGAAATATCTGTAAAATGCAGGACCTTACTCGCCCCCGAAATGCCGGGGCAACTTTCCTTTTCCTATAGGTTTTGATCATGTCTGCCACCCACCATTACCCTGTTCTGCGCCTGCGCCCCAAGGAAGACCGCCGTTTGCGTGCCGGTCACCTCTGGATTTACAGCAACGAAATCGACGTCACCAAAACGCCTCTGCATGGAATGATCCCCGGCAGTGTCTGCAGAATAGAAGATGCCCAGGGTAAAGCCATCGGCCTGGCGCATATCAATCCGCACACCCTCCTTTGCGGGCGCCTCCTCAGCCGTGATCCCCATCTACTGATTGATGAAGCATTTTATCAGGAACGCTTGCACCAGGCGTTGCGCATGCGTGAAAAATTTTTTTCCGCGCCTTTTTACCGATTGGTGCATGGCGAGGGAGATGGCCTGCCCGGCCTGATTATTGATCGCTATGAAGATACCTTGGTCATGCAGCCTGGCAGCCTGGGTATGGATCGGGACATCGCCCTGGTTGCCAACGCCCTGCAAGCACTTTTACACCCCACGGGCATACTACTAAAAGCGGGCGGCGCGGCGCGGCGTCTGGAAGGTTTGGAAGATCGGGTAGAGGTTCTATTCGGACAGGTTCCGGAGCGTCTGCAGATTTGGGAGAATGATTGCTTATTTGAGATGGACCCGCGCGGCGGTCAAAAAACCGGATGGTTTTACGACCATCGCGCCAATCGTCGTCGCCTGCTGAGTTATGCCCCCGGTAGACGTGTTCTGGATTGCTTTGCCTATCTCGGCGCTTTCAGCATCCCCTTGGCCAAGGCCGGGGCGCTTGAAGTCACCGCAGTAGACAGCTCGGCGCCCGCTCTGGCCCTGCTGGAAGAAAATGCCCGGCGCAATGCGGTAGCCCCTATTCGCATCATGCACGATGACGCCATGGAAGCTTTGGCCCGACTTCGGGATCGTGGTGAGCAGTTTGATTTGATCGTCCTCGACCCCCCGGCATTGATCAAATCCAAAAAGGATTTCAAGGAAGGCAGCATTGCCTACCGACGCTTCAATGATCTGGCCATGCGCCTGCTCGCGCCGGGCGGAATTCTGTTCACGGCCTCCTGCTCCCATCATCTCAACCGCGAGACGCTGCTCGGCCAGATTGCCTTTGGGGCGCAAAGAGGCGATTACGCCATTATCGGCGAAGGCACCCAGGACATGGATCATCCCATCCATCCCGCTGTGCCCGAAAGCAGCTATTTGAAAGGTTTTTACATACATCGACGGGAATTGATTGCAGACGAACCGGAGTAATTTTCACGATGGGGCGGGTACGGGGTGGATTCTTGTCGCGCTGCCCCATGACAGGTACAATCGCGCCCACGCCGTTGTAGCTCAGTCGGTAGAGCAACTGATTCGTAATCAGTAGGTCAGAGGTTCGATTCCCCTCAACGGCACCAAATAAAACAGGCACCTTAGCGAGATTTGCTAGGTGCCTTTATTTTTCCAGTCTAACGGCCATAAAACCCCCGCAAGTCTGGCGCGGCGGAGGTTCCGCCTGTAGGTGTTTTGAGCACCATGAGCGAAAGATTAGGAGGCCTTATGAGTACTGTGAAGACTAGCCCTAGCGAAATTGATACTAGGGCACCAGCAAGGACTTATCCGAAGTTGTAAGCCAATCCCACCATGCCGCGCACCTCGTTGATTGTGGCCGACGCGCTCACGGCCTCAAGAGGATAGTTGTAGGAAGTGTGATAACGATCATACGCAATCCCAGCAAAAGCGCTGAATTGCGGTGTGAAGGCATAGACGCCCTTCGCACCCAACTGCACAACACCGGAAGACGGCGGATTAGAAAAAGATCCACTGCCGTCAATGGTATTTGCGCTGGCAGTAGCGTCTACGCCCGCAAGGTAGCCAATATGCGCATCCACATCAAAAGGACCGCCAGTGTTAGTGACAAGCTCAACGCCGCCGCCCAGGGCATTATTCCCATAGGTAACATTCCCGAAGCCGTTAACCCCCAGCTTGAAGTCAGCATATTGGTAGGCCAGATAAGGACCGACCGCCACTACTGGCGTCACAGCAAACAGCTTGCCCAGTCTGGCGTTAAACTGCAGAGAGTGTCCATTTACAGAAGTAGAGCCGCTGGCGTTGTTGTTATTGACAGTTCCGGAACCTCCAGAGATGGCAGCACCAGCGGCATAGTTGAACCCCAGATGCATAAACCACAAGTCACTGTTCACGCCGTTTGCAAAGACGCCAACGCCGCCAACAGTATTGCCTCCAGATGCGGATGCGGATGCACTAGGATCTGAAGCGGAAACTGATGAAGGGGTACCGACTACCTGACCATAAATGCCGATCAGATTCTGCGTTTGCCCGAATGAGCCGGTCATGCTTGCGCCCATGGCATAGACCGGAAGTAGAGTAAGAGCGACGGCTACAGCTATTTTGTTCATTGTGAACCCCTTTGGTCAGATAAAGCAGCAAAGGGGTATTAGGCTATTTTCTAATTTTTGCCAAGCAGCAGCGTCGCCTCACGCTGCCCCTATCGGCCGTACACCCCTCCGGAATACCCGCTATAATTTCCAAGAAGCTTTAGGTTTGAAGCAAACTTCTCCACGTCATGACAATTCGTGGAGACTACGGGTTGAGTCAGGAGCCGCGTCATGCAAAAACTTAATATTGTTATACTACTCACTATAAGCGGTTGTTTTTCTTCTATGGCTTGGGCGCATACAGCCGGACCCAGCCCTGAAGCTCTGTGGAAAGAAGTGCAAATTTTGCAAAAAACGCACGCCATCATGCCCGGAAGCACACCCTTTCAGCTGGGATCTCGGACGGTTGATCCTTACACTGTGGACTTGGCCAACACTTTGGCAATATCCACTATAAAAAAAGCCGGTGGGATACTGAAAGTGACCCGCTATAGTAACGGAAGCTTGGTGGTCAAAGAGAATTACAATGCCCACAAGCAGTTAGTTGGCGTTACCGCCATGCTGAAGGCGGCTAAATTTGATCCTTCAGACCGCAACTGGATCATGGCTGCCTATGATCCCACCGGTAAAGTCCTGGCTTATGGCAAAGTGGGCAGCTGTATCGCCTGTCACGTACTGGTCCGCCATCAAGACTTGGTTTTTGCTCCGCCGCCAACACAGTTATTGCCGATCACCACTTGGAAAGCGTTTTTCTCCAAGCAGGAAATGAATCCGGCTTACGTGGCACAAATTCAAAAACATCCCGGGGCTGTCGTTCAGTAGCCTGCTCATTCAGGAGGATATTCCCATGCAGCGTTTTATTCTGGCCTTTCTATTTCTGTCACTTGGCTGCCTGTTCCCCAATGCCCAGGCTGAAAAGCTCAATGACACTGCGGCGCTATCGGGCTTACATGATGCAAAGGCCGTGTTTTTGGTGAATATGCGCAACCCGGCGGCTGTGGATCACCTGGTCAAAGTCATCGGTTTGACCCGCAAACAACTTCTGCAACAAAAGGTGACACCGCACTTCATCGTGGTCTTTATCGGTCCAGATGTCGCATTTCTGACCAAAGATCGTCGGGGCATACCTTATACAGAAGAAAGGGATATTGCGGGGATTCAGGGAGAAATCCTGAAGCTCAGCCACAAAGGCATCCAGTTTCAGGCTTGTGGCGTGGCGCTACACGGTATGGACGTATCTCCGAGCATGCTGATTCCGAGCGTAACGCCTGTGGAAAGTGGCTTCATCTCTACCATCGCCTACCAAGAAAAGGGGTATGCTTTGGTTCCAGTTTATTAGGCGGCGATCAGAACCAATTTGCGCCCGGCATCGCGCAGGAATTCCCGTTCCATTGATTCTTGCAATTTTCAGTTAATCAGATAATGTTGTAACCCGCTGATTTCCGAATGCAGGCGGTTTTCTTTGGCTGGGGCCGTTCTGATGTTAGCCTCGCGTTGGCCAAAAAAAAGCACCTAGCAAATTACGCTAAGTGCCTGTTTTATTTGGTGCGCTCGGAGAGAGTCGAACTCCCGACCTACTGGTTCGTAGCC
Source organism: Acidithiobacillus albertensis (assembly GCF_001931655.1). Classification (NCBI taxonomy): domain Bacteria; kingdom Pseudomonadati; phylum Pseudomonadota; class Acidithiobacillia; order Acidithiobacillales; family Acidithiobacillaceae; genus Acidithiobacillus; species Acidithiobacillus albertensis. The sequence goes on from NZ_MOAD01000001.1 coordinate 1,792,380, forward strand.
AGTTGCTCTATCCAGCTGAGCTACGAGCGCAACGAGGGCGTAATATAGCGACTGCACTGGCCGGGGTCAATATGTTGCGCCAGCAGCAGCCACGAATGCTCAGGAATTTCCCGAACTGTCTCCGGATGCCCCTCCGGCCTTTTCTTTGGCCATTTCTGCCTTTAGACGGGCGAGATCATCATCAACGCCACTACTGGCGCGCACTTTATCCAGTTCCTTATCGGTTTGGCTGCGAGTATCGAGGGGGTCACTGAGGGCACCCGACTCAATCAGGCCATCCATGGCAGTTGCCTTGGACTCCATTTGGGCGGTGCGGTCCTGGGCGCGACGCATGGCCTCACCGGCGTCATCCATACCCTTGCCGATACCACTTAATGATTCTCCAGCCTGGACCTCAGCCTTGGCGGCCATCATTTCACTTTTGGTCACTTCTTTCTGGGTACGGAACTGTTCGATATGATCCTGCAGTTTCTGCTCATAATCCTGCAGTTTCTGGGACTGAGCCGCTACTGCATCATGCGCTTCCTTGAGGCTGGCCAGTTTTTGCAATTCGGACTGCTTTTCGGCCAACTCGGCACGGGCCAGGTCTTCACGGTTGGCACCCAGAGCCATCTTGGCATCTGCGTCGGCCTTGTCAGCGGCTTTTTGAGCTTGTGCCATCTGACTTTCCAGCGAGACTTTTTCAGTAACCACATCGGCCAGATGGCGTTTGGTTTCCTGCAGGTTGGTGATCATTTTTTCATACGATAAATCCAAAGTTTCAGCAGGATCTTCCGCATTATTCAGAAAATGATTGACCTTGCCCTGCAATATTTCTGAGGCATGCTTAAATAATGACATTGACACTCTCCTTGCGAATGAATCGCGCTTTAATCGTTGACCGGAATAACCAGTTGCGGGCTCAGGCCATCAACCAGAGCATCGGCATTTTCCATGGCTTTCACGGCGGTACCGACGGCAAAAAATTCGATGATATGGGGTTTCCAGTTATGGCTGCCTTCATGAAGCTGAACGCCGGTAATGCCGTCCGCCTGGGCTTCCTGCGCCTCATGTTGCATACGTTCCATGGCAAGTTCCCGGGCGTCATACATGGCCTGGGTAAATTGTTCCATTTCCGTATTGCGACCCACATTTCCCATAGATTTCAGCAGCCCTTGATGCGCCACATGATACACACAGGAACCCATGACCATTTCCATGGGGCGGTAACCCGCCTGCAACAACATCCAGAAGTCCTGACCACTCAGATCACTGGTAAAGGGCTTGCCGCCCACCCCCTTGAAGCCTGACGCGCCACTGCGGTGGGCGATGGCCGTGCCAATCGCCATGAATTCGAGAATGTCCTGATCCCATTCCATACGCTTCACTTCCAGTCGCACACCCACAATACCATCGGCCTGCAGTAAAATGGATTCCTGCTCCATGCGACTGATAGCCAGCTCACGGGCCTGATACATGGCCTGAGAAAGTACATCCATTTCCATGTTTTGATTCCAGTTTCCATACTGGATTCCCATGTGATAAATACACGAACCGACCACCAGACCCAAGGGCTCAAAATTGGCCTTGCGGACCATCACAAACTCATTGACGGACAAATCCGAAGTAAATATACCTTCGTGACTGCCCTGCGAACGCAGTCCTTTCAGACGCTCTACAGCATGGGGAGCGAGATGTTCTGTACTATCGGTCATATCAAATCCTTTTTGGAGTCAGTAGCACTGGTCAGGGGGTGATCAGCCAGTGATATCATGGCAAGCAGTTCATGTTGCGGTGGGTTTTTTGGCAGATAACTGATGGCGGTACCAATACTGATGTGGCGACAAAGAAAGCGTTCGGGGTTGTCCTGATCGGCAGGCACCCGAAACATTTGGGTATAACTGGTGTGTCCAAGAACTCCGGCAGCCATCTTCCGGCCATCTTCGCGCAAATCATAAAGCGCCCGGCGCCGGACATTTTCCTGAAAAGTAGAAAGGTCGGTAATTTCCATATTCCAGTAACGTGCCGCAAAAGGTGCCTGCTGAGAAGCCTGATCGGCGACCGTACCCATCCAGGGCATGTACCAGTCAAAATTGGCGCCAATGGCAATACCTACAGGAACCACGCCATCTTCCAGCAAACGGACAAATTCCAGGGCTGACACAGTAGCGATAACTGGCGCGGTGGCAGGGGGAATTCCGGTTAGCCGGATAGCGGTGCCGGTCACCCCATAATCCATATCCTCACCTTCCCCATGCCGCACTTTCATGCGCACATCGACAATCGCATTGGCTCCCAGAGCGATGGCTTCCAGGCGCATACGCTCTACCGCCGTGTGCCAGCCATCGTAGTGTCCCTGGGTCCAGGAATAACCAAAGTGATACCAACAGTTTCCGGTTACCATACCGATAGGCTGAACCCCGTGACTGCGCTGCAAAAGAAGTTCTGCGGCAGTGGCCGTACTGATCCAGGGAAGATGCCCCTGACTAGTCGCGAACATGCGATTTTGGACAAAATTGGGCAGGCGGCGTTGCTGCAAGGCCTGTTCCCATTCAGAATAACGCTGCATTTCTTCAGGGGTTTGTGAACGGACGCCCTGGCTCACGTTATGACCCAGATTTTCGGCCGCTCGCTGGGCATCCTGGGCGACTTCCTCAATACCGTGTTTGATCTTGTCCCAAATGGACATAGTACCTCCTTGCCGTTACCCCATGAGAAAATCGTGCAATGTATTGCTGGCTCCCTGCATTTCCCCGGACAAATCACCGAGGTCTTTCACCAGACTTTCCAGCCAGGTGGCGAGTGGTAAATCCTCATGTTTAAGCACCACGCCACGCACGGTTTTGGCGCGAACCGTGCTGATATGCGCACCCTCATGAGTCAGTAAATAATCGTTATTGTTGGTGTGAACAGTAATGGCATGGACATGGCTGGTCTTGGCAAAAAAACCGTCTTTTTTTCTTTCGACTTCAACCAGGCCGGGCATATCTCCCTCCAGCCTTGCCGCCAATCCTTCAACAAAAGCTTTCATGTCGCCTTGCGCGCGCCTGATCCAGGCGGTACTTTGGTCAAAATCTGTGCTCATAGAGGGCCTCCCACCCTTTTATCGGCCACATTCGGTTTTCAAAAAATAATTACCCAAGTTCAGACCGCCAGCTTTGACTATAGTTCTGTTTTTCTTCAGGCGCGTATTTTTTCCAGGGTGGAAAATTCCGGAGATTGTTCGTGCAGGCGCTGCAATTCAGCAAATTGTCGGTAAGTGGGACAACTTTTCAGCAGCGCTTCATGACTGCCAATAGCAATGAGTCGGCCCTGATCGAGCACGGCAATGCGTGCAGCATGAACAATAGTGGCCAAACGATGCGCTGCCACCAGGGTGGTCCGCTGTGCGGTCAAATTAGCCAGTGCCTCCTGAATGAGCCGCTCATTTTCCGCATCCAGGGCGCTGGTGGCCTCATCCAGAATCAGTACCCGAGGGTTTCTCAGAATCGCTCGGGCAATGGCAATGCGTTGGCGTTGCCCTCCGGATAAAGTTACGCCTTTTTCTCCAACATGGGTTTTCAGTTTGTCTTCCAGTCGGTCAGAAAATTCATCCACCCGAGCAGCCTGAACGGCAGCCAGTAAAGCTGCCTCATTGGCATCAGGACGCGCCATCAAAATGTTATCCGCAATACTCATGGAAAAAATGACAGGATGTTGTGGGACTACGGCCAGTTGCTGGCGCAAGCTACGCAAGGGCATGGCATCAATGGCCGTTCCATCCAGCAAAATTTGCCCTTCGCTGGGTTGATAATGGCGCATGAGCAGGGAAAACACCGTACTTTTACCGGCTCCGGAAGCACCTACAAAAGCCACTGTTTCCCCTGGTTCAATATCCAGGGAAATATTTTCAATAGCAGGCACATCCGGCCGCGAAGGATACCGGAAGGCGACGCGCTCCAGGGTCAATCGTGCCGGATTTCTGATGGAAAACTCAGAGGGTTCTGGAACTTTGCCGACTTCGCCTGACAAAGCCTGGACACTGTGTTCTGGCTGTTCATCCAGCAGCGCCAGCAAGCGTTCAGTGGCACCCGCCAGTCGTGACATGCTGCCCCATAACTCCCCCAACGAGGCCAAAGACGTTGCCGCCATCAGGGCATAAAGCAGAAATGCCGCCAGTACGCCCATGCCCACCTGCTTTTCGAGAACCGCGAGACCGCCCAGATAGAGCATGGCGCTGAGTGCCAGAAAAACCAGGCTTCCCGTCAGAAAGGTGGACCAGGACTGGACTTTAACCCGCGACCAGACTTGTCCCAGCAACAGATGAATATCCTGGCGATATCGGGTTTCAGTCTGAGGTTCGAGGGTAAGCGCCTGGATGACCCTAATGCCATTGATAGACTCTTCGGTATGGGCACTGAGATCAGCCAGATAATCCTGTTCCTTGCGGCTGTATCCGCGCTGCAGACGTCCTGAGCGGATATTGACAAACACCAGCAACGGCAATACCAACACTCCCGGGAGCAGTAACTGGGGCATGGTCACCAGCATCAACACCAGCGCGCCGACCAGGGTGATGCCGCTTTGCAGACTACGCCCGAGCACGCCCGTCAAACCAAAACGTAAAATGGTGACATCACTGCTTAACCGCGAAATGACCTCACCGGTCCGGAATGTCTCATAAAATATGGCGGGAAGATGCAGCGCATGACTGAACACGGCACTGCGCAAATCGGCGACGACCCCCTGCCCCAGCCAGGTTGCCAGACCATCCCGCAGCCCGCGCATGGCGACCGTAAACATACCCAACATGAATAGCGCAATGCTGATCCAAAGTAATGCCTTGTAACTATGGAACCCCTTGTCGAGAATAAACCGAGCTCCCTGGGGCAAAACCAAGGAAGCGCCAGCACTGCAGAGCATGGCCAGCAGATAAGCCAGCAGAAGCCCGAGCCGGGAACGCAAAAAGGGCTTGAGTTTCCATAATACCCAAAGATTTTTGTTGACCGGACGTTGCCAGGGATTTTGCGCCACTCAGTCACCTTGTCAGCGAATTACAGGAATAACACAGCATACGCCTGCCCGACGGCTTTGGCTGCATTATCGCGATCCGTCAATTGACCGCTGGCAACCTTCAGCAGCAGAATGTGCCAAATTCCCTCACTTCCTGGAATAACTATGCAATCCCTTGATGCACTGAATCGCTACGCCATTCCCGAACATGTGTTTTTTCGCTTTGGTCCGGGGGGGCAGATTTTTGCGGACATTCGCAACAGCAGTGCCAGTGCCAGTGTTTTCCTGCAAGGGGCTCATCTGACAGCGTTTCAACCACGGTCCCAGTACGATCCACTCATCTGGCTTTCGGAAAAATCGTGCTTCGCCGTCGGCAAATCCATTCGCGGCGGCGTGCCGGTATGTTGGCCCTGGTTCGGTCCGCATCCCGACAACAGCCAGTTCCCGGCCCATGGCTTTGCCCGCACCCACTTGTGGACCGTCAGCGATTCAGCAAGCAGCAAGGACAGCACCCGGATTACCCTGACCCTGGAGCCCACGAACGAAACCCGGGCACAGTGGCCTCATGAGACTCCGGTCAGCCTTGAAATTATCGTTTCCGAAACTCTGGAAATGTCTCTGACTACCCATAACGCCGGAAACGACACAATCACTCTGGGTGAGGCCTTCCATACGTATTTCCACGTGGGCGATATTCATTCGGTGCGCCTGGAAGGTCTGGATGGTTGTACCTATCTCGACAAAACCGCAGATTTCGCCCGGAAGCAGCAGGAAGGTGACATTACCTTCAACGCCGAGACCGACCGGGTTTATCTCAACACCCAAAGTGATTGCATTATCCATGACCCGCGCATGTACCGCCGAATTCGTATTCATAAGGAGCATGCCGATTCCACAGTAGTCTGGACGCCTTGGGCCGAGAAAGCCGCTGCCATGGGAGATTACACGCCGGAAGGCTGGCGGCAGATGCTCTGCGTGGAATCCGCCAACGCCGCCGAAAATGTGCTGCAACTGCAGCCGGGTGAAAAGCACACGCTGATGGTGCGTTACAGTGCTGAACCTCTTTGATCTCTTTAAAGTGGCTGTTGCCGCAGAGGCTTTGCCGCGACTTTTGGCCCGCGCCGTTGTTGTTCTTGGTGAAATCCTGCGCCCGTCAGGAGAGCTGTTTGAGCCCGAAGGGCGAGTTCTCTCCTGACAGCAGGATGAGCCCTAGAACAACAGGCGAGGGACAAGGGAGCGGCAAAGCCTCTGCGGCAACAGCCACATCTTTCAGACTAAATCAGGCACCCACGGACGCAGCCACTTCAAACGTAAACTGTTACTGAGCACAAATACTGACGACATTCCCATGGCCAGTCCCGCCAGCATGGGATTCAGCTGAAACCCCCAGGGAATCAGCACCCCCGCAGCCACCGGAATCAGCAGGATATTGTAGAAAAACGCCCAGAATAAATTACCGCGAATGGTCGCCATGGTTTTTCGCGCTGCCTGCACTGCCGTCACCAATGCACTGAGATCCCCATGGGTTAAGGTCAAATCAGCCGTCTCCATGGCAATGTCAGTGCCTGAAGCCAGGGCCAGGCCCACATCGGCCTGAGCCAAAGCCGGAGCATCATTGATGCCATCGCCCACAAAGGCGACTTTGCCGCCCTGGCTTTGTAACTGCTTGACGATATTTGCCTTATCCTGAGGCAACACCTCTGCATAAAACTCTTCTAATCCAAGGTGTTCGGCAAGATGCCGCGCTGCGCTCTGGCTGTCACCCGTAATCATGACCACCCGCATACCCATGGACTGCAGTTGCCGGACGACCGCTAAGGATTCGGGTCTTACGCTGTCCTGAATGGCGATTTTCCCCAGCAAATGTCCATTCCCGGCAATATACACCCAGCTTTGGGCCACCTGCGGCTCAGTCCAAAATTTAGCGTCCTGCTCTACGCCATTCTCCTGCAACCAGACCGCCGTACCGACCAGAATTTTCTGTCCGGCTACGACACCCTCAACACCCCGGCCAGGGACGGCCTGAAAATCCGTCACAGGAGACAGGGAAATTTCCCGTTCACGCGCAGCCTGAACAATGGTCCGCGCCAAAGGATGCTCAGAAGCCGCTTCCAGCGACGCAGCCAAGGTCAGAACCTGGCGGACATCGTCTGCGACAATTTCACACACGGCTGGCGTACCCCGCGTCAACGTGCCGGTTTTATCCAGACAGACCGTTTTCACCTGGGCCAGCGTTTCCAACGCCAGTCCTTTGCGAAAAAACACACCTAACTCTGCAGCCCGGCCGGTACCGACCATGACCGCCGCCGGGGTGGCAAGTCCCATGGCACAGGGACAGGCCACCACCAGCACCGCCACAGCGGACAACAGGGCCACAGTAATAGCCGGGCTGGGTCCCAACCATAACCACACCATAAAACTCAGCAGCGCAATGCCAATAACCAAAGGCGTAAATACACGAACCACCCGGTCAGCAAGACCCTGGATGGGCAGCTTTCCAGCCTGGGCCTGCTCGACCATCTGAATAATATGGGCAATGACTGTATTTTGCCCCACCGCAGTCGCTTCGATAATCAGCCTGCCGTTACCATTGATCGTCGCGCCGACGACGGCGTCACCTGCTTTTTTATGCTCAGGCAACGCTTCTCCGGTCAGCATGGCTGCATCTATATAGGATTCTCCTTCCAGGACGATGCCATCCACGGGCAGACGCTCTCCCGGTCTGACCAGGAGATGATCTCCAGTGCGGATGCGGTTGAGTGGCACCCGCTGTTCCTGCCCATCTTTGAGCAGTGTTGCGTCCTTGGCCTGAAGATCAACCAGATGCCGAATCGCCTGCGAGGCCCGGCCTTTGGCCAGCTCTTCCAGATACTTGCCGAGCAGAATGGCGGCAATGACCACCGCCGCCGAATCAAAATACACATGCCCTCCGACCTGGCTGAAAAGCTCCGGGAAAATCAGCACGATCATGCTGAACAGCCAGGCGGCTCCCGTACCGGTAGCCACCAGAGAATTCATATCCGGAGACAAATGACGGTAGGCAATCAGACCCGGACGAAAAAAACGCCGCCCCGGACCGGCCAGTACCAGCGTTGCCAGTACGGCCTGAACCCAGTCCCAAAAATGCCCAAAGAGTGCATTTTCTTGCAGCCATCGTCCCAACGCCGGAAAAAGCAGGGGACCCATAGACAAGCACAAAATAGGCACAGCCAGAACAACTGCCGTCAGCAAATCTTTTCGCATAAGCCGCAGCTGGGAGATTTTACGATCTTCACCCCGGGCATCAGCACGGACCGCCCGCGCTTCATAACCGGCATTAACAACAGCCGCAATCAATTGATCCTGATTAGTGCTATCCGGAAAATATTCCACCATGGCCCGTTCTGTGGCCAGATTGACACTGGCCGACAGGACGCCAGAAACCTTGCCCAGAGCGCGCTCCACGCGACTGCTGCAAGAGGCACAAGTCATCCCGCCAACCTCCAGCTCAGATTGCGCCACGACGGGTTGGTAGCCTATATCAGCAATCGCAGCCCTCAGCGTTTCCAGGCTGGTCTGGGTCGGATCGAATGCCACGGTTGCCCGCTCAGTACTCAAATTCACGCTGGCCTGTACCCCCGGCAAGCGATTCAGCGTGCGTTCTACCCGACTGCTGCAGGAAGCACAGGTCATCCCTGCCACCCCGATCTCCAGATTTTTCATAACGCTCCCTTTCCTGCCCGCTGCCCATTGCTATTTGAAAATTGCAATCTGCAGCATATCCTTGTAGCCAGATGTAATGTCAATCCATCACCATGGGCAACCGCGATCTTTTCGCCTATAGCAAAATAGTTGATTTTAAGTGACGGATGCTTATCATTTGCCCTCTTGTGCGCATTTGCCGCACCCGCTGAAAATGATATCTGGAGTTTAACATCGTGGATATTCGCCTTTCCCGCCGCGTTACTGCGGTGCGTCCCTCTCCGACACTCGCCGTTACCGCCCGGGCACAGCAACTCCGTCGGGAAGGCAAAGACATTGTCAGTCTCGGCGCTGGCGAGCCCGATTTCGACACACCCGAATATATCAAGGATGCGGCCATACAAGCCATTCATCGGGGCTTCACCAAGTACACCGCAGTCGGTGGCACGCCGGAGCTGAAAACCGCCATCATAGCCAAATTTGCCCGGGACAATCATCTCGATTACCGTCCCAATGAGGTGCTGGTCTCCGTCGGCGGCAAGCAGAGCTTTTTCAACCTCTGTCAAGCCTTGCTGGATGCAGGAGATGAAGTCATCATTCCCGCGCCCTACTGGGTGTCCTATCCCGATATGGTCATTCTTGCCGAGGCCTGTCCGGTCATTATTGATACGGACGCCGCACAACACTTCAAAATTCTGCCTGAACAACTGGAAGCGGCCATCACCGAAAGCACCCGGCTTTTAGTGCTCAACAGCCCTTCCAACCCCTCAGGAGTCGCTTATAGCCGCAGTGAACTCGAAGCACTGGGAGAAGTATTACGTCGTCATCCCCGGATTTTGATTGCCACTGATGACATGTATGAAAAAATCCTCTTTCAGGACCAGCCTTTCGTAAACATTACCAATGCCTGCCCCGATCTGAAAGAACGCTGCATTGTGATGAATGGCGTCTCCAAGGCTTATGCCATGACCGGCTGGCGCATAGGCTATTGTGCAGGGCCCGAGACACTGATTACGGCCATGAACACCGTGCAGTCGCAAAGCACCTCCAATCCAACCTCCATCGCCCAGGTAGCTGCCCAGGCAGCTCTGGAAGGGGGCGATAGTGCGGTGCATGAAATGGTTCATGCTTTCCGGCGCCGTCATGCTTACGTTTATGGTCGCCTGCATAGTCTTCCGGGCGTCAACGTGCTGCCATCAGATGGCACCTTTTACAGCTTCCCGGGCTTTCATGAAGTGATGCAGGCCAAAAATCTGCAGGATGACCTGATTCTAGCGGAAGCCCTCTTGGAAGCAGGCGTTGCGGTGGTACCGGGTTCTGCCTTTGGAAGCCCCGGACATATTCGCCTTTCTTTTGCGACCAGTGACAAAAACCTGGAAATGGCACTGGATCGCATTGAACAATTTGTAAAGAGTTAGGCGGGGCTGACCGTAATCGCGGCGGCGGCCTTGGCCGCCCTTTCCCGCGACTCTTCCACACTTTCTCCGGCAGCGACGGCTACGCCAAGCCGCCGCAACTTGCTGGCCGTCGGCTTGCCAAACAGACGTAAATCACTTTCCGGTACGGCCAGTGCTGTTTCAAGACCGGCATATCGGGGCCCCCAACCCAAGTTTTTACCCCGAATAACCGCAGAAGCGGAAGCTCTGCGGAATCCGGGATCAACGGGCAAGCCCAGAATAGCCCGCAAATGCAATTCAAACTCGTTCTGACGTTGACTGGCCAAGGTCACCAGACCGGTGTCATGGGGTCTGGGCGACAACTCACTGAAAATCACTGCTTCACCCTGAACAAAAAATTCCACCCCATATAATCCCTGTCCGCCGAGATTATCCGTCACTTTTTGCGCCATGCTCTGTGCATCCTGAAGCGCCTGCGCGGACATGGCCTGGGGCTGCCAGGACTCCACATAATCTCCTGCTTCCTGACGATGCCCGATGGGCGGGCAAAATACTGTACCTAAGGCAGAGCGCACCGTCAGCACGGTGATTTCAAAATCAAAGTCCACAAAGCCCTCGACAATGACTTTCTGCGCCCCCACACGCCCGGCCGTCTGCGCTTCCTGCCAGGCCAGCGCCAATTCCGCCGCACTCCGCGCGACCGACTGCCCTTTGCCGCTGGAAGACATGACCGGTTTGATCACACAGGGGAAACCCAGCTCGACAGCTGCCGCCTCTAGTTCCTGCAAGCTGCTGGCGAAGCGGTAAGGAGAAGTGGGCAGGCCCAGATGTTCGGACGCAAGACGACGAATACCCTCACGATCCATGGTTAATTGCACGGCCCGCGCCGAAGGGACCACCGTGGCCGAGCCGGAATTTTCGATTTCTGCCAGGGCGGAGGTGGCGATAGCTTCAATTTCCGGGACCACAAAATGCGGACGCTCACGCTTGACCAGAGCCAGAATCGCTTCAGGGTCGGTCATATCTATCACGTAGGCGCGGTGAGCGACCTGCATGGCAGGAGCATCTGCGTAACGATCCACGGCGATGGTCTCAACGCCCAGACGCTGGGCAGCAATCAACACTTCCTTACCTAATTCACCGGCGCCCAGCATCATCAGCCGGGTCGCAGAAGCAGAACACGGAGTACCCAGATTCATGTGCATTTCCTTTAGCAAAAAAAACAATAAAAGCCCAATATGTCTATACTCAACATAGTATCATTTTCCCGACAGACGCATACGCATACGCATACGCAAAGGAGCATGACATGAGTAAACCCAGTATAGGCATGGTCGGTCTTGGTCGCATGGGCGCCAATATGGCGCGACGTCTGCATCTGAAAGGCATGAATGTCATTGCTTACAATCGCCATATCCAAAAAGCCCAGGACCTTGCCCAGGAAAGTGGCATGCGCGCTGCCAGCTCGCTGGAAGATCTGGTCAAACAACTGCCAGCCCCCAGAGTCATCTGGTTAATGCTACCGGCCGGTGAAGCCACGCAAGAGCATATTGACCAGTTACTTCCCTTGCTAAGCAAGGGTGACACCCTGGTCAATGGCGCCAATGCACTCTACGAAGACTCCATGGCGCAGGCCGCCAAGGTCGAAGCTGCTGGCTTGCATTATGTCGACGCGGGTGTGTCCGGCGGGGTTTGGGGATTGCAGGAAGGCTATGCCTTGATGGTAGGCGGCAGCCAGGAGGCGGTTACTCAGGTCACGCCTTTCCTGAAAGCCCTCGCTCCCGGTGAAAATCAGGGGTGGCTGCATTGCGGACCGGTAGGTAGTGGGCATTTCGTGAAAATGGTTCACAACGGTATTGAATATGGAATGATGCAGGCACTCGCCGAAGGTTTCGCCATTCTTCAGGCTAAAACCGAGTTTAATCTGGATCTCGCCAATGTCGCCGAAATGTGGCGCTATGGCAGTGTTGTCCGCTCCTGGCTTTTGGATCTGACTGCTGACACCCTGCACAAAGATCAGGTCCTCGCGGATATTGCGCCGGTGGTCGCCGACTCGGGCGAAGGGCTCTGGACCGCTCAAGCCGCTTTGGCCATGAAAATTCCTGCTCCGGTCATCACGCTGGCCCTGCAGATGCGTTGGGCTTCCCAGGGAAAAGACGACTATGCGGCCAAGCTATTGGCCATGATGCGCAATCAGTTCGGCGGTCATGCCGTACAAAAGGAGGACTGAGTGGATAACCAATGTATTTGTCAGTTCGTCATTTTTGGCGCTACTGGGGATCTGGCCAGTAAAAAACTGCTCCCGGCCCTGTATCACCTGGAATGTGCCGGTATGATGCCCAAGGAAATGCGTATTTTGGCTTTTGGGCGGCGTCCCTGGGACAATAATGGCTGGCAGGATTTCTTGCGAGAACAATTGGAAACCTACGCAGGAAATTATCATGACGAACATTTTGATGATTTCTGCAAACACTTTGAGTATGTGCGTGGAGAAATTCATGAAAAGGAGTCTTATGAAAAGCTCCGCGCGGCACTCACTGAGGAAGGTGCGGATAAACCTGCTGCTACCATATTTTATCTGGCCATTCGCCCGGCAGATTTTGTGCCTGTTGTTCAGCATCTATCGAGTGCCGGCTTCAATCAGGAAGGCGACTATCGTATTGTTATTGAAAAGCCTTTCGGTGAAGACCTGGAAAGCGCCATGCGTCTCAATGAACAGTTGCATCGTCACTTCCGCGAGGAACAGATTTATCGCATTGACCACTATTTAGGCAAGGAAATCGTCCAGAACCTGATGGTTTATCGTTTTGCCAATCTGGCCGTAGAAGCCCTCTGGAACCGCAATTATATAGACCATGTGCAAATTACCGTAGCCGAAAGTGGTGGTATCGAAAGTCGCGCCGGTTATTATGATCAGGCCGGAGCATTGCGGGATATGTTGCAGAATCATCTGATGCAAATTCTGACTCTGGTAGCTATGGAGCCCCCCCCTTGCATGGAAGCGGACGCTCTGCGTGATGAAAAGGTCAAGGTACTCCGCTCTATTCGACCCATCCCCAAATCTGCCGTCACGGCCTATGCCATGCGCGCTCAATACGGTCCCGGGGTAGTAGATGGCAAGCATGTACCGGGCTATCAGGATGAAGCCGGGGTTGAAACCAACTCCATTACCGAGACTTATGTGGCCGCGAAATTTTATATTGATAACTGGCGCTGGCGCGGGGTTCCTTTTTATCTTCGTACCGGCAAACGCCTCGAAAACAAAACCTCCAGTGTTGCCCTGCGTTTTCGGCATACGCCTCAGCAGCTTTTTCGAGAAACCAGTATCGAAAAAATCGAACCCAACTGGATCCTGCTTTCTTTGGAACCCGAAAGTCTGAAAACCGAAATCCAGATCAAGGAACCCGGCCTGGAAATGCGCGTCCGTCCGGTGCAGCTCAATGCATCCTATCGCAAGGAGGGTGAACAGGAGCTGGATGCGTATGAAGCTCTACTGCTGGATGTCATGGAAGGCGACAAAGCCCTGTTTATCCGCTTTGATGAAGTGGAATGGGCCTGGCGGGTAGTAGACCCGATTATCAAGGCTTGGGGCCGGGAAACCGACTACATCCTCACCTATCCGGCGGGCTCCTGGGGACCGGAAGAGGCTGCGCGGATTATGGACAAAGAAGATCAGTATTGGCGCAACAAAATCTAAGCTGAGCGTGAGCGACAGCCCTGAAAGCTCGACTGTCGCTCCTTGATAACAAAAAAAATACCATATGATTCAATGAAATAAACTATCCTTACAAAAAGCGTAGTCGAACGTCTACAGCATAAGCTAATAAACGCGCCATAGAAATACACTAATTATTATTTTTTGTTTTATATTTCATGTGGATATAGTTAGTGGCATGGTTTCTGCTTAATCATCCAGGTCAGTTACCTAATGATAGTCAAGTAAGGAGACACCATGAAAAGCACAGGAAACACGATCATTCCCGAATGGGAAATTACCCGGCTTTCTGAAATTATCAAGGCCATGTCTCATCCATTGCGCTATAAGATCATCTGCCTACTTGGTCGCGGTGAAATGAGCATGCAAAATCTGGTGACCGCCATCAACACCAGTCACAGTAATGCTTCCCAGCATCTTGCCCTGCTTCAGGACTCCGGTCTGGTCCTGGTCAGAAAGGTGGCCAGTCGCGTTTATTACCGCATCCGCGATCAACGCACCTTACGCTTGCTGGAAATCAGTAATCAAGTACTTGCCTGATCCATTTTTTCAATATGTTGCATGGCTCGCCGCAGAAACTCTGCGGCGTTTTCGTTGACTGTCGCCGTACCCAGAAATCGACGCCATTCTCCAGCGCCAGTAACCCCAAAATACAGACCATGCAGATGTCGGCTCAGGCGTGGCGCAGGCAATGCCTCTCCCCAGTTTTCGGCATAAGCCAGTAATTGTTCGAGCACGACGGATCGATCAGGTAATTGCCCGCGCCTGTCCAGGGCCATTTCCACTTCGGCCAGGAACATTGGATTATGATAAGCCGCTCGACCAATCATCACCCCATCGACGTGAGTGAATTGATCCAGTACCGTTTCAGTGGTCTTGAAGCCCCCATTGACTTCAATGCGCAAGTGGGGGAAATCGCTTTTCAGACGATGTACCCAATCCCAGCGTAATGGCGGTATTTCCCGATTTTCTGCGGGATTCAGGCCCTTCAACCAGGCATTACGGGCATGCACAATAAAATGCTGGCATCCCGACTGCGCCACAATTTCCACGAATTGATGCAAAGACGCAAAATCCTCTTCGCGATCCAATCCCAAACGATGTTTGACACTCACCGGTAAGGCACTGTCCGAAAGCCCTGCCATCAGCTCGGCAACCAATTCCGGAGTCGCCATGAGGCAGGCACCAAAACTGCCCTTTTGTACACGTGGCGAAGGACAACCTACATTCAGGTTGATTCCGTCGTATTGATACTCCTTGGCTAGCCTGGAAACACGGCGCATCGCGGCCGGATCATCCCCCCCTACCTGCAAAATCAAAGGGTTTTCGGCCGCAGAATACTCCAGGAAACGCTGGGGATCGCGACCCAACAAAAGCGCATTAGTCGTCAGCATTTCCGTGTAGAGCACGCAGGAAGGACAAATCAGCCGCAAAAAATGCCGACAATGACGGTCTGTCCAGTCGAGCATGGGTGCGACTGATATCACTTTATCAATGGCCTCTGTTGAATTTATCATCGTATACCGGTTGTTTTAAATCCATTTGGCGCTATTGTAGGCGCGAATTTCACATACTGCGGCAAGCCCTGGAACAATCCTGTTAGCCCGTAAAAATGAAAGCACCTAGCAAAAATCGCTAAGTGCCTGTTTTATTTGGTGCTGGCGAGAGGAATCGAACCCCTGACCCACTGATTACAAATCAGTAGCTCTACCGACTGAGCTACGCCAGCATCTCGGATACTGAATTATATCTTGATGCCACGCCCTGTGGCAACGCATCATACCGCTATGAGCACAGTAATCCGTTACACTCGAAGCCAGACCATGCTTTCTCGGGCCATTTGACGCATTTAATCATAGTGAGGCGGTTCTACATGCATAATCGTCGTACCTTCCTGAAATTTGCCGGACTGAGTGGAGTGGCGCTGCCGGTTGCGGGTATTGCTTTTTACTCTCACAACCTGATCTCTCGGGCTTTTGCAGGTTCAGAGCTGTCACTGCTGCATGGACAATATTCCACCTCGTGGATTGGCAACAGCTTTGCCGGAAAGGGTCAAAATGGTTCCGGTCGCTGGGTTCAGGATGAAATTGTGGCCATGACTGTCACGGATGAGGGCACGGTGCTGACCGCATCCTTGTGGGATGAGGCTGGGCGTTGTACCGGCCTGTATCGGGACAATGATACCAATGTCCAATGTCTCATGGCCGATGGTGAAGCCCGTTCACGGGCCTGGGGTTGGGGCACCGCAGGAACCAGTGTAGCCGTAATCGGCCATCTGATTTTTATCACCAATACTGCAGGGGACTTATTACAATTCTATTGGAGCGATCCACACAATATTCAATCGGCCATTAAATACCAGGGGCACAGCAAATCCGGATTGGCACTCGCCATGGCAGGACGCGCAGAAACCCTGGCCTTGGCCCTCAAAGGAGGCGGCATTCAGATCCGCAATCCGCAGGATATGAGCGTCCGCAACACCCTTCCTTTATCGGATATCACCGGCCTCGCCATCGACTCAAAAAACTCCTTGTGGGTGATACAAAAAGGGCAAATCCTGCATTATGGTTTGGATGGTCAGATATTGCCTGGTCGGATTGGCAATGTGGCCAAAGCTACGGCTATTTCCATCGATAAAAATGATGTTCTGCTGATTTGCGATAATGGTCCGGATCAACAGGTACTGAGTTATACCCTCTCTTCTAAACCACAACTCAATCAGCGTTATGGGGTTCAGGGTGGGCTGCGGGCGGGCACACCGGGAAAAATGGCTGCCAACAAGTTTTTTGCCCTGCGCGGGGCCGGCCTGGATGCTGCTGGTAATCTTTATGTCGGTATGTGTTTTGGACCCAATCCCAATTCTCCGGTGGTTATTCGTTCTTTAAACCCCCAGCAGCAATTGCGTTGGGAGTTATCAAAATATGCCTGGGTGACCGCTTTCTGTTTTGACCCCCGCAGTGATGGCACAGTGGTTTATGGTCCTGAATCCATTTTTTCCTACGACCCTGACCAGGAGCCCGGCAAAGGCTGGCAGGCAGAGGCCATTACTCTGGATGCTGTGCGCTACCCTGATGATCCACGCATTATGGGCAAAGATGCCTGCTCCACCGAACTACGCCATCTGCAGGGGAAAAGACTGCTGTACACCATGGGACAAACCGGAGGCGGATACGATTTATACGCCTTTGAACCGGCCCCAAGCCAAATTGCCCATCATGTGGCCAGCCTCAAGGGCGATGGATTTGCCTGGAACGTGGACGCGGAAGGGGGTATCTGGCGTGGGCAAACACCCGATCAAAACATCTGGCATTATGCCTTTGCTGCCTGGTCTGATGCGGGCATTCCCCGTTTTAAATCTCCGGTAAAATATCCGGTGCCCGAATTATTTACCCGGGTGACTCGTGCACATTATGACAGCAGCAGCGATAGTCTCTATATCGGTGGCTACACCGCCAATAAAGGCAAAAAAAGCTGGGGGCTGATAGGTGCAGTCGTCGCGCGCTATGATCACTGGAAAAGCGGAAAAGCGCAATTTCGCTGGGCGGCCAATATGCCCGAAGACGGACATGGCTTACCACCAAAAGCATTTGATATTGCTGGTGATTATCTGTTTACCATCGCCGTATTTCCCACCGCAGGCAAGGATGCGGTAGTAACTATTTTCCGCCTCGGCAATGGGGCAAAGGTAGGGAACATTTCACCGGGAGCGGCGGTGGGCAATCAAAGCGGTTGGGTGGACATGATTCACGCTATTCATGCCCTGCGCCGGAAAAACGGGCAATACCTGATCATGGTCGAAGAAGATGCTCGCGGTAAAAATATTGTTTATCAGTGGACACCGGCCTAATGCTGAAGATCAGGCGGTGCTTCATGATGACGATGTAATCCTATCCACAACAAGGCGCCCGGCAGACTGGTCAGGACCATGGTGAAGCCGAGCAACAAGGAGAGCGCCAAAGCCTGATCATGCCCCATGTGCAAATAGCCCAGATAAAAAACCATCAGGCCTTCACGCAGCCCCCAACCGGCAAAGGATATGGGCAGGGCCAGAAACAGACTGATTACCGGCCACACTACCCAGAGTGCTACGGCGTCCGGGGCCTCGCCAAGAGCATGGGCGAGTAGCCAGAAGGTCAGAACCGATATGCACTGAATCGTAAAAGAAAGAACAATGGTCGCGCTCAATGCCAGACGATGGCGCAGCAGTGCGCCCATCCCCAAACGAATATCATGAAGCTTATCGCCGAGTTTTCCCGAAATTTTTTCGAGAAAATTCAGTAGCGGGCTTAAAATGAGAAGAACAATCAGTGCATAGGCAAATAGCAGAATCCCGATGGTCCAGCCCATTTGCGGGAGCAGCCCCACCCTTGCTCCACCCAGAGCAAAGGCGACCGCTGCAATGACAATCAAAGCGCCCATACCCATAAAGCGGTCACCAAAAACCGCTGCAAGCGCGAGCGGCATGGAACCGGTTTGCTGACGGGTGTACCAGGCACGAATCACATCACCGGAAACCGCCCCGGGCAATACCTGATTAAAATAGGCCCCAACCCAATTCAGCCGCAACAACCAGAGGATGGGAGCCGTGCGCTCCATAGCCAACAGAATGATGCGCCAGCGAATAACCGATACCGATAAATTCAGGGCATAGGAGGCCATGGCCGCGACAAACCACCAGGGCCGCATTTCTGCAAAACGTTGACTGAGCGACGGCCAGTTGGTGTTATGCAAAAGCCAGAACAGAACGCCAATGGTAAAAACAATTTGTAACAGCAGTTGCCATCGGGTGTGGAGTTTTTTTCGGGACATGCCTGACTTTCAAAAGTGAATCAAGGGTCGGACTCTATGCGAGACCGCGCAGTGCTGCAAGTTCCCGATGGAACAAAGCCACCTTGTCCAGGCTTTCCTGATACTCCGCAGTAGCCACAGAGTCCGAGACAATGCCTCCACCTCCCCAGAACTGCAGTTCTCCCTGGCTGGCCGTGATGGTACGGATGGCGATATTCATATCCATTCTTCCACTGCGGTCGATATAACCGATGCTGCCACAATAAAGGCCGCGCGATGCGGCTTCGAGTTCATGGATGATTTCCATGGCACGGCGCTTAGGCGCACCCGTGATGGACCCTCCCGGAAAGCAGGCAGCCAGTGCGTGAAGGGGGTCCAATCCATCCTGTAATTGGGCTTCCACCACACTGACCAGATGATGGACCTGGGCGTTGGATTCCAGACCACAAAGCTGGATCACCTGCACGGAACCTGTTTTCGCCACCTTACCCAGATCATTGCGCAGCAAATCCACAATCATCACATTTTCCGCACGATCCTTGGGGCTATGCAGCAGGTCTTCGGCCAGGCGGATATCCTGCACAGCATCTGCAGAGCGGGGCCGTGTCCCTTTGATGGGCCGAACCTGCATTTGTCCCTGGCGGACCTGCAGCAATCTCTCTGGAGAAAAGCTCAATGCACTCCCCCAGGGAAAGCGCAGATAAGCCGAAAAAGCTGCCGGATTGAGTGAGCGTAAGTGCTGATACAAATACCAGGGTGAGCCACTAAAGGCGGCAGAAAACTTTTGTGCCAAATTGATCTGATAACAATCACCGGCGTGAATATAAGCCTCCACCTGACGAAAAGCCTGGTGATATTGGGCGGGAGACCATTGCGCTTGCACCGCTCCGTGCGTCTGAAACCTTGACGGTGAACAAGGCTCCCGGACAGCCGCCAATCGGGCTTCCCATTGTAAACGTACACTGGCCATCTGATCTTCCGGGGCAAGCAGCCAGGAACAAGACTCCAAATGGTCAACCATGAAGGCCGTATCGTAAACGCCAAAGGCTGCTTCGGGCCAGGTCGCAGTCGCGGACATTGCAAGCCCCTGCTCCGCCAAAGCAAAATCATAAGCCAGGTAACCCAGAACCCCGCCGGTAAAGGGCAGATCTTCGCCCTGAGGCAACTGCGTTGCAGGCAGATTGGCAAGACTTTCCCGCAAGACCTGCCACAATGAAGATGTCGAAAGCTGTGCGGGCTGATTGCCATCGGCCACCCACAATTGTCCTTGATGCTGCCAGATACGGCGACGCGGTTGCGTCACCATAATGCTGTATCTCCCCTGCCCTGGCGTCCGGACACTACTATCCAGCCACTGCGACCAATCTGTTTCGGCAAGACTTGCAAATACCTTCTCAAGACGATCGGGATAGGCCAAAGCACAGCAAACCAAGGGAGACAACGTCATGATCCTGCCAAAAATATCGCCAAATAGAGCTTCGTAGCATAAGCGATGAAAGGCCCTTTGCCCACGAGCTCTTGACTACCGACCGATCGGTCGGTATTGTCTGGAATCTCCTTCAGGCTCAGGAAATGTCCATGCACGCCCATCGTTCTGCTTTGTCGTTGCTTGCCGCTGCGTTGCTGTTGAGCAGCAGTTCTGCCTGGGCAGAAAACCTGATTGACGCCTATCAGCAGGCCTACCATACCGACCCGGTACTGGCCCAGGCCCGCGCCGAACTGGCCGCACAAATGCAGGACAAGCCCCTGGCGCGTTCAGCCTTGCTGCCCCATGTGGGGGTTGGTGCAGCGGTGGGCTTCAATACCGCCGACATTACCGGCTTTGGCAATATCGACATTAATCGCGCCTATTTGTCCGACAGCTACAGCGTCAATATCACCCAATCCGTATTCAACGGCCAGGCCTGGACGGCGCTGAAACAGGCAGACTCGCGCATACAGGCCAGCGCTGCCGGCCTGACCTACACCGAACAGCAGCTCGCCCTGCAGGTCGCCACGGCCTATTTCGGGGTACTGGAAGCCCAGGCCCAGGAACGGGTGGCGCAAAAGCAGAAATCGCTGTTGGAGAGCATTTACCGGCAAACCCAAGCCACCCTGAAAATTGGCACGGGAGACATTATCGCCGTGCGTGAAGCCCAAGCCCGGGTTGATGCCGCCGAAGCCGATCTCATCAAAGCCAGCAACGGGGTGGCGATCGCCGAGAAACAGTTACAGCGCTTGACCCATCATCCCATCGGCGTGCTGGAGCCTCTGGGCCATTATCAGGCTCTGGGTCCGCAGCCTGATGATATGCAGAGCTGGGTGCACAGTGCTGTTCAGGATCAGCCGCTGATGCATCAGGCCCAGGCCCAGCTCCATACCGCCCAGCAGGAAGTCCAATACCATCAGCGCGCGCGCTGGCCGGTGGTCAACCTGCAGGGCGTAGCCCAGCATGCCCTCGGGAATCCCTTTCCGGGGCTGGTCATGAATCAGGCCGGCGTCAGCCTGAACTTGTCGGCCCCCCTGTATGAAGGCGGCAATATTTCCGCCTCCGTGCAAAAAGCCCAGGCGCAAACCGTAGCCAGTGTCGACCATGTTGCCAATGTGCGCGATGAAGTCACTCTGAACACCCAAACTGCTTTTCTCAATCTGAAAAACAGTGTGGCGCAGCTCAAGGCCGCCAAAGAAACCGTAGACTCTGCCAAACTATCCCTGGAAGGAACGCGCAAGGGTTATGAAGTGGGCACCCGCTCCATCATCGACCTGCTGCACACCGCCACCGACTACGTGCGGGCCGAGCAGGACTACAACGTCGCTTTCTACAATCAGGTAATTGCCCGGGTGCAGCTCAAGGCGGCCTCCGGACAAATCAATATGGCGGATTTGCAGGCTATCAATGCCTTGTTGATAAATAGTGCCTCGTCCTGAAAACAGCTAAAACAATTTCATAAGCCCAAAAGGGATGTTAGAGCAAAAACCTCCCCGCCAAAGGCCGTTTCTGACTATAAAAAACTGTCGGATCCGGCTCAGGTATCCGCCAGCACCCCCATCACTGCCTGCTCATCATACACTTTGCTGTCCACCTTGCAGTACACCGCGCCTTCATCCTTGAATACCGCCACCTCAGCAACACCCGGAAGCGCCAGCAAACGGGTCTCCAGATTACTCTGACGCTCGGCAGATTCCGTCAAGGTAAACACCCGCGTCGCCAGGTAACGGGGCCTTTGCATGGTCAGGGCAACCACCAGCCAGATGGCATAAATAATGGCTACCGCCCAGAAAATATCGCTGTAATTACGCGCCCCCGGAATATACAGCAAACCACCCAGCAAGCCTCCACAAAAAGCACCCAGAAATTCGGACGTGGTGTAGACACCCGTTGCCGTACCTTTGGCACCGGGATGACAGAATTTGGCGACCAACGAAGGCAGGCTGGCTTCAAGCACATTGAAGCCCATGAAAAACAGGAAAAGCGCTACGGCAATCAGCCAGATATTATGAGCTGACAGCGCCATCAAAATGACCGAAACCAGTAAGATCGCAATGGCGATGATGAATACTTCCTTGAGCTTCCGCTTGGCTTCACCCACGATAATCATCGGCAGCATGGCTACAAAAGAGAACAGCATGACCGGCAAATACAGCATCCATTGATCATTCAGGCTGAGCAGGGGATGCCGGGGATCAATCAGCACCAGCGGCAGCACCACGAATATGGCCGTGAGTCCGGTATGCAGGGAAAAAATGCCAAAATCCAGACGCAACAAACTGGGATCGCGCAACACCTCGCCCAACATGGCCGGGCTCATTTCCGCATCGCGATGAAAGCGGGTGGGAACCGCCGGAATCACCAGGTAAAGAACGCCAATGGCGGCAAGGGACAAGACCGCAGTGAGCCAGAATATGCCACTCACCCCAATCCAGCCTGCAAGCGGTGCAGAAAGAATCAGGGAAATACTGAAACTGATGCCAATGGTAATGCCGATAATCGCCATAGCCTTGGTCCAGCGTTCTTCCCGGACTAGGTCGGCGGTCAGGGCAATAATGGCGGCCGCCACTGCGCCAGCCCCTTGCACAATACGGCCAATCAACAACCATTCAATACTGGTCGCCGTAGCAGCGATGGTGCTGCCAACGGCAAAAATCAGCAGCCCTATGGCAATGACCGGCTTGCGTCCCCATTTGTCAGAAAGTTTGCCGAAGGGAATCTGAAAAAAGGCCTGGGTCAGTCCATAGGCTCCCAGAGCAATACCTATTAACACCGGATGATTCATGGCACCTCGTAAACCATGGGCATAAACAGAAAACACCGGGAGAACCAGAAAGAGTCCCAACAATCGTAGGCCAAATATTCCGGCCAGGGAAAATACGGCTCGGCGTTCCTTTTGATTGAGTGCGGCTTCAGGGTTTTTCATGTACGGCTCCTTGCTGGCTATTTATCGGACGATTTATCCGGGTGGATTTTTTCCTGGACAACATAATGATTTTCTGGAATATTCAGACCCTTTTTGAAGAGCGGGTAGGTATAAATACTTTGCTCCAGAAACACCCGGCGCAATGCAAAAGCCGTCAGTGAGGTGACCATGGCCGGGAGCAGAATATGATAATTATTCGTCAATTCCACCACCATGACCGGCGCACTGATCAGGGCTCCGGTACTTGCCCCAACCATCCCCGCCATTCCGCACATGGCAAATAGTGGAATACTGCCATGCCAACCCAGCAAGCCCTCTGCCAGATAACCAACGCCTGCACCCATGGCCGCCCCCATAAACAGGGAAGGTGAAAAAATCCCGCCAGAACCGCCCGTACCAATGGTCAGGCTGGTGGCAACGCCCTTCAGAATCAACAGTAAAATCAGAAAGCCGAGCAGGTGTAAGTGACCGGTCAAAATTTCCGAAATAGCAAAATAACTGCCACCAATCAGGTAATAATGGCCGGTAAACCAGAACATTCCATACAGGAGCAACCCCACCAGTAACATGGCGCTCATGTGTCGCAAATAAGGATTGGGCAAGTAGTGTTTGCTGGTCTGCCCTGTCCAGGTCAGCAACTGTATGAACAAAAAGCTCATCAAACCCGCCACAATGCCCAGCAGCGCAAAAGCCGGAAGCATCAGGCTCCCGGAAAGTGTCGGTGTGGGCACATAGGCGAGAATATGAAAATTGCCCAGACCGGTTTCCGTAATCCAGGTCGCGGAAACCGTTGCTACCAGCGTGGATAACACCGTCCAGGGGCGCCAGTCGGGCACAATGACTTCCATGGCAAAAAACCAGCCACCCAGAGGGGCATTAAAAACCGCTGCGATGCCCGCACCGACTCCGCAACCCACCAGATGAATACGGCGACTGTCGGACATGGGCAGCACATGGCCCATTAATGCGCCCATTGCCGCACCAAACTGCATGGCGGGTCCCTCGCGCCCCGCAGAGCCTCCCGAACCCAGAGTCAGCGCCGTCGCCAGTGGCCGCAAAACGGCAATAATGGGGCGTATGCGTCCGCCATCCGTATGCACCGACTCCATAACCTGACTGACGCCTGCACCTTCAACTTCCGTGGTGACCCGTTGCACCAGAATGGTAACCAGAAAAGCACCCAATACCGGCACCAGAATCACCCACGGCCCCCAAAGCGACGGTGTGGATGGCAAATGCTCATTGTAATAAAAACTCCAGCTTCCCTGAAAAAACAGGTTGTGGAGCAGCGCTACCAGATAATGGAAAAGCAAAGCACCACCACCGGCTAACAAGCCCACAAAGGCACCAAGAAGGATCAAGCCGGGCCCTTCACCCACCGGGGAAAGCCGATCATGGAGAGTGCGGCGCAGGCTTGTCCATGCCTGTTTCATCGTACGGTATCCCGACTCATTGCGGACCGCGCTCCGGTCGCAGCAGGACCTGAGGCAGAGAGGCATAACTGAGAATATCTTCCACGGTCACCACAGCCACCACATCCTCATGATGTTCGGGGGGATCCTTTTTGCAGAGCAGCGCCGTCTCGCAGGCACAGGCGCGCAGACGAGCAACCAGATCATACAGCTGACTGTCATCACGCACCGCCACCCAGTCGGTACTGGCCAGATCACTCAAGGGCACATGGCGGATTTCCCGACGCAGAATTTCTGCCACCCGATGCGCAGGAATGACCGCCAAAGGCATGGTCCCTTCAATAATCAGCACATGGGGTAGCTCACGACGATGCAGGAGTATTTTTTGCAAATCCTCCAATGTCCGGTCTCCGCGCAGGCGTACCATGGGCGTTTCGATAAGTTGCGCCGCAGGACGCATCAGGTAAAGATTGCTGTGCCGGGCTTCAGGAATAAAATGTCCCCGCCGGATCAGCTTGCGCGTATAGATGCTCTCGCGGGTAAACAGTCTGCGCACACCAAAAGCCAAGCCCGATACCACAATCAACGGGATAATGATGTGGTAGTCATTGGTCATCTCAAAAATCATGACGGCGCCAGTGACGGCGGCCCCGGTAGATGCCCCGACCATCCCTGCCATACCCAGTGCTGCTCCCACCGCCATACCCATCTGATAGTCCGGAATCCACTGACTCACCAGGGCTGCGAAAGCGCCCCCCAGCACGGCTCCCACGAACAGGGAAGGAGAAAAAACCCCGCCGGATCCTCCCGAACCCAAAGTGACTGAAAAGGAAAACACCTTCAATACCAACAGCAGCAGCAGAAAGCCGGGATTCAGCAGGGTACTTTCCAGAACATTCTGGACCGTGGCATAACCCACGCCCTCCACATAATAATGTCCGGTGCAGCGTTGGATCATATACATGGTCAGACCCACCGCAGCCATTCCCAAAATTGTGCGCAGATAGGCATTTTTTAAGCATTTTTCCAGCAAGTCTTCAGTCCAGTAAAGGGTATTGGTGAACAGCAAACCTACGCCCCCTACCAGCAATCCAAAAACCACATACGCTACATAATCGGCAGCCGTTTCATGGGCTGTACTGGCAATAATGCTGGCAGGAATCACAAAAGAAGGATGATTTCCCAGAAACAGGCGGGACACAAAGGTGGCCGTTCCAGTGGCAATCATGACAGGCACCAGTGTACGGGCACTGACTTCCACCAGCATCAATTCCACCGCAAACAGAATGCCGCCAACCGGCGTATTGAAAGTGGCCGCAATTCCGGCACCGGCACCGGCAGCAATCAAGCCCAGACGCTGCCACTCATGCAAGCGCAACCATTGCGACAGACTGGACCCAAAGGCTGCGCCCATCTGGATAATGGGCCCTTCCCGGCCCACTGAGCCGCCACTCCCAATAGTAATGGCCGAAGCCAGCGCCTTGATCAGGACCACGGCAGGGCGAATCACCCCGCGCTTGTAGTAAATGGCATCCATCACCTCGGGCACGCCATGACCTTTGGCCTCGGGTGCAAAGTTGCGCACCAGCCAGACCACAATCAGACCACCGATAATGGGGGCCAAAATGATTCCAGCGCCCCAGATACTGGCATCGGAATGTTGCAGTGCATTAAAAGAAAAGGACCACTGACCAAAGAAAAACAGGTTGTGCATCAGGCCGATGAGACGCCGAAATGCCACCGCCCCCAGCCCGGCAATAATGCCGACAAAAAAGGCCAGCAACAGATGGAATAAAGGGTTGCGGCGCAGCCTGCCCTGCCATCCGCCTACTTCTCTTTCGATTACATGGGTCAAAACTTCAGGAGCAATTGGGGTATTTTCCGGCATTACCAACTCTTGGAAATGGTTTTGTTTTGACGGTACGCTATCCTTGAAACTCAAACAAATCGATTTAGTTGAATATTGATTCGGATTAATTGATGAATATTAGCGCAGAACAATGGCTGACCCTCTTACTGCTCGCCGAAACCGGCAGTGTCAGCGAAGTCGCCTCCCGCCTGCATCGTGGTCAACCGGCGATTTCTGAACGTCTGCATAAAATATCGGAAGAAGTCGGCGAGCCCCTCTATATCCGGGAGGGGGGCAGCATCCGCCTGACGGAAGCCGGTCAGGTTCTGTTGCCCGATATCCGCCAGCTCCGGGACAAAATCAGCGACATAGAACGTCAGGTCATCCGCCGCCAATCCCTGCAAAGTGGCGATTTGCGCATTGCCTCGACCAGCCTGATCGCCAACCATCTCCTCCCGGCCTACCTGCAAAAATTTCAGAGCAATCATCCAGATATCAATCTGCATATCAAAAGTGGCGTGACCTACTGGCAGGATATTCAGCTTTCCGAAATTGACATTCTTTTTTTTGAGGGGGATATGGATATTCCCAACCTCCCCGCCTACTACGAAAAACTGCCCTGGTGTGCGGATGAAATCATCGCCATCGTGCCCCATGACCATCCCCTCGCCATTCACGCGGAAGTTCCCATTCAGGATTTTCAGGTTTATCCGATCATCTGGCGGGAACCTTCCTCGGGTGTGCGCAAAATCATGGAAGGCGTTTTTAACGCCAGAGATATTCAGCCACAACGCTTCGTGGAAGTAGCTGATGTGGAATCGGTGGGCGCCATGGTTCAAGCCGGACTCGGAGTAGGCTTCATCACCCGAACGGTTTTTGAAAAACGCCTGGATTGGGGACTTCATGGTATCCGCATAGCCGCCCCCAGCCCGGTCTGGAGAAGCTATATTGCCGTCCCCAAAAGTCTGCAAAGATCCCGCGTACTTTCCACCTTCATGGATATTCTCGGCATCGACAAGAACGCCCATAGCCGAACCCTACACGACTGATATACTCTGCAAATTCGCGGCTTGATCCACACGGAGCATACGTCAATTCATGCAACGCTTTTTTTTCCTGGCCATTTTGATTTTGCTGGGGTGGTTGACGATTCGTCTGTCTCCCGTTCTTACCCCCTTTTTACTGGCAGCCATTTTGGCCTATCTGGGTAACCCTCTGGTGACTTATCTCCAGCGTCATCGCATTGGCCGCAGTTGGGGCACCACGTTGGTGTTTGTGATTGTCCTGCTGATTGTTGCGGGTAGCATCATGGCCCTGTTACCGGTCATCAAGCATCAATCCCTGCTTTTTGTGGAGTATCTGCAAAAATATGGAGGATTACTACAAAGCCGTTTGATCCCGCAAATTGCCGCAGCAACGGGTATTCAACTGGATAGCGGCGCTGTTTCCCACTATGCCACCAGTAATGCCCAGAAACTGGCCACATGGCTGGGACATGGCGTACAAGTGGCGTTGAGCTCCGGGTCAGGGCTATTGACCAGCGCATTAAGCATCATTCTGGTGCCGGTTCTGGGTTTTTATTTATTACGGGACTGGCCGCGTTTGCTGGTCCGGATTGATCAGTGGATTCCGCAAAAGCATGCACCCTTGATACGTCTTTTGAGCCGGGATGCCGACACCATGCTGATGGCCTTTCTGCGTGGCCAACTGCTGGTCATGCTCGCCCTGGGTTGCAGCTACGCCATTGGTCTCAGCATCATCGGCCTTAAAACCGCCATTCTCATTGGTCTGATAGCCGGCATCCTGAGTTTTGTCCCTTATCTGGGTGTCATCAGCGGCGTCCTCATGGCCAGTCTCGCCATGTATGTGCAAACCGGTTCGCTGCTTTCGGTTGCCTGGGTATTATTGGTATTTTTCATCGGACAGATTCTGGAAAGCATGGTATTTACCCCTTATCTGGTAGGAGACCGCATCGGCCTGCATCCTGCGGCCGTCATATTTGCCGTGATGGCCGGAGGAGAGTTGTTCGGTTTTATCGGCCTGTTGCTTGCCCTACCCGTCACTGCCGTATTAGTGGCATTATTACGGCATTTTCAAAGCTGGTATTTGCAAAGCCCTTACTATCTGGGCAAGGAATAAACCCCTTGGATAAAGTCATCATTATCGGTGGCGGCCTTTCCGGTCTCGCCAGTGCCTATTTTTTGCAGCAACAGGGCGTGCAGTCACGCCTGCTGGAAGCAGCACCCCAAGTCGGGGGAAATCTTCTGAGCATCAAAGAAAATGGTTTTCTGCGGGATGCCGGACCCAATTCGCTGATGCTCAAAGGTCAGGTAGTTCCGGCACTGATGGATTCACTCCAACTGCAACAGGAAATCGTCGAAGCCAACCCTCTGGCCAAAAGGCGCTACATACTCAATCGCAAACGCCAACTGGTCCCACTCGGACCGGGAGTACTATTCAGCGGAAAGTTACTCTCTCTGCAGGGTCGCCTGCGCCTCCTCAGCGAAGCTTTTCGCGGGCGCGGCAAGTCCTCAGCGGAAGAAAGCATCGCCGGATTTGTACGCCGCCGCCTGGGTCCTGAAGTACTTACCTGGCTGGTTGATCCTTTTGTTTCGGGAGTATTTGCCGGGGATCCGGAACGACTGGCAGTTGCCGCCACTTTTCCGCGCCTGGTCAAAATGGAACAGGAACATGGTTCGCTATTCAGGGCCGCACTTGCTGGCCGTAAGAACCCCACCAAGCCACGTCTGGTTTCTTTCCACAATGGCCTGCAGGCCTTGCCCCTGCGCATGGCGGAACGGCTGGAGGGACCCCTGCAGTGCAACACGCCGGTAGATCTACTGCAACAACACGAGGACGGAACTTGGGAAGTATTCAGTCAACAGCAAAGCTGGCGGAGTGAAAAAATCATTCTGTCCCTGCCTGCCCATAAAGCAGCGGCTCTGCTGGCAACGCTGCAGCCAACCCTGGCGGCAGAACTGAAAGCCATCAGCTATCCAGCAGTCACTACGCTTTCTCTGGGATTCCCACGCAGCAGCGTTGCGCATCCCCTGGATGGTTTCGGCATGCTGATTCCCCGCACAATGGGTCTGGAAACCCTGGGCGTCCTGTTCTCCTCCACGCTGTTTCCAGATCGCGCAGCTCCAGAGCAGGTGCTGATGACGGCCTTCATTGGCGGCAGCCAGAATCCTCTGCAGGGTCGCAGTGACAGCGACCTTCTCCAGACCGTTTTACACGAAATCCGACCCATTTTGGGCATAGCAGGAGAACCCAGCTTCAGTCGCTGCCAAAACTGGCCGGAAGCCATCCCCCAATATGAACTGGGCCACCTGGCTCGCCTGGAACGCATCGCCAAAATAACCCGGCAGATTCCTGGATTGTATTTCCGCGCCAACTGGAGTGACGGTGTCGCCCTGGGTGATTGTATGGAAGCCGCCCAACAACTCAGCCAGAAGCTCGCACACTAGAGTTCCTTAGGCTACCGTGCGTTACTGATTTTTTCCCAGCCTGGCCAGAAGCACGTCCATATCTGTTTCAGGGGAAGAAGCGGAAGACTTTTTTGCACCCGGATTCCGGGCGTATTTAACGGAGCTTAAGTGCTTGGCCGTGCTGTGGGATTTATCAACACTGCCCCTCTTGCGGTGCTGATACTGTGACCATGCCAATTCTGCTTTCGGGTCAAAATTACGTCGATAACCCTTCACCTCACCCACAATTTCCACCGGGGTACCGACCTGTACCAGCGCCGCAATTTGTTGCGCATTCCAGTTGGACAAGGCTACGCAGCCCGCCGTCCAGCGACCTGGAAACACCTTGCTTTCCGGATCATCAGAAAACTGCGGACCCATCCCATGAATGCCTATTTCGCCGCCCAACGGAGTATTTTGAGGTGGAGTCTGACCGGCATCAATGGCGTCCACAATCGCGCGATACTGGCTATGGGTAATAATACCCTCCTGCAATCCCCACTCGGCATTTTCTTTGTTGGGATAGGTGAGTCCCATGAAAGGGCCATACTGGGTGCCATGGAGAATCCAGCCAATATGATAATGACCAACCGGCGTGACATCATCACCACGGGTACGACGCGGTGCCGAACCGTTAAAGCCAATGGCCACAGGGTAAGTAGCCAGGAGCGTATCTCCCCGATAAATCCGCAGCAGATGCGCAGTGGTTGAGACGACTATCCGCACGGGTTGCTGCTGCGCAAACGCAGAAACTGTCGGCGATACCACCGGAGCCACAGGAGTAATGACTGGCGCCTTGATTTGCGCCGCATAATAGGCCACAGAATGCACGGGCGGCGCAGAAATATGGGGGGCACACCCATCCAGACCCCACAGAACCATTAAGCCCAGCAGCCACCACCATTTTCTTAAATTACCCATGCACCTGCTTCCTTGGTTTTTTCATTTTAATGCTTTCATAATATACCCGAGATAGATCATCAAAGTCCATGATAATCGACATGTTTTCACTTAACCCACCTGGCTGTAATCCAGACGATTACCCAACCAGCGCTGAATCAGCGCCTGCACGACTTCTGGATTTTCGTGCAGCAATTGTGTGGCGAGACGTGGCAATTCGGCCAGCAGCGCTTCATCACGCATCATGTCTGCCACCCGCATCTGCAGCAATCCGGTTTGCCGCGTGCCCAGATACTCGCCAGGGCCGCGTAATTCCAGGTCTTTGCGGGCAATCACAAAGCCATCGCGACTGTCACGCATGACCTGCAGGCGCGCCCGGGCTTTTCCCCCCAAAGGCGGATGATAAAGGAGTATGCAACTACTTTGCCGTTGACCACGCCCTACCCTGCCGCGCAACTGATGGAGTTGCGCGAGGCCCATCCGTTCCGCATGCTCAATCACCATCAGACTGGCATTGGGCACGTCCACACCGACCTCAATGACCGTGGTCGCCACCAGAATCCGGGTTTTCCCCGCCTTGAAGTCTGCCATGACCCGCGCTTTTTCGGCGGCAGGCAGACGCCCATGTACCAGCGCGATTGGAACTTCCGGCAAGGCTGCCTGCAAATCGGCATAACTGGTTTCTGCTGCCTGCAGCGCCAGGATCTCGGATTCTTCAATCAGTGGACAAACCCAGTAAATCTGATCTCCTTCAGCCAATCGGTGCTGCATGCGGGTCATCAACTCTGCCCGCCGGGTATCGGCAACAACCAGGGTTTCTACGGGACTGCGTCCCGGCGGCAGTGCGTCAATAATCGACAAATCCAGGTCCGCATGGACCGTCATCGCCAGAGTCCGGGGGATAGGCGTCGCCGTCATCACCAGAAGATGAGGAATGGTTCCCTTTTCCAGCAACTGCCGGCGCTGATCCACGCCAAAGCGATGTTGTTCATCAATAATCACCAGACCCAGTCCGGCAAATTTTACTTCATCCTGAAAAAGTGCCTGGGTTCCCACGACAATCTGGATGCGTTGATTGTGTAAATTTTCCAGGACTTCGCGGCGGGCTTTCTGACCAAGCCCGCCCACCAGAAAACCCACCTGAATACCAAGGGGTGTCAACCATTCCACAAAACGGTCATACAATTGTTCGGCAAGGATTTCCGTTGGTGCCATCAGGGCTACCTGGTAATTTTGCTCCACGGCCGTCAATGCTGCCGCTGCGGCTACCAGCGTTTTGCCGGAGCCCACATCGCCTTGCAGCAAACGCCGCATGGGCCGGGCCTGAGCCATATTCTGGTTAATTTCCGCAATGACCCGCTGCTGTGCGGCAGTCAGTGCAAAAGGCAGTTGTTTCAGAAACGCCGTCCAGAGACTCCCACTGGCTTTAATTACCGGAGCACCCGTTTCATCACCGGCCGTACGGGCAGAGCGAATAGCCAGATGATTGGCGAGCAGTTCTTCCAAGGCCAGACGCTGCCAGGCGGGATGCGCAGGCGTCGGCACTTCTTCTGCACTTTCGTGCAAAAGCCGCAGGCCCTCACCCAGGGGTGGCCACGCCGGACCTAAATATTTCGCCAGATAATCGGGGAGCTGATCCACCAGGGTCAGTGCCTGGGCAACCCAGCGCCGCCATTGTGCCTGGGTAATGCCCTGGGTACTGGGATAAAAAGGGGTCAGGTGGGTCGGCGCCTCAAATTGCGGCTGGTCGGCCATCTGCCACTCAGGATGCACCATTTCCAGACCCTGGTAACCCGCACGGGTTTCCCCGAAACACCATAAGCGCCTGCCTTCCTGCCATTGGGCACGCATCGGCGCGAGCATGTGAAAAAGGCGGATATACAGTTGTCCGGTACCGTCACTGAGGGTGACCAGCCACTGATCGCGACGCCCACGCAAGTGTTCCACCTGGGTAATCTCGCCAAGCACCGCAGCTTCCTGTTCAGGCAGCAGTGTCCCGATGGGCAAAAGATGGCGCCGGTCCTGGTAGCGGCTGGGCAGATGGAAAAGCACATCCTGGACCCGCCAGATATCCATGCGCTGCAGGCGCTGAACCAGGGCCGGACCAACGCCCCGCAGCGCCGAAACCGAACTTTGCAGGTAGAGAGGAGCGGAGGAGGCAGGCACCTGCTCAGTCGCTGTGCGGCAGAGCCTCGCGATGGGCCCACTCGTTCAGGATTTCGTTAAGATCTACCCCATGCATCCGCGCCACCCCGGCCAGAGTTTCGCGATCAGCAATAAAGCATTCACCGCAATGAATTCCCCGCTCTTCCAGCAATGATACCAGCACCGGATGTTCCTGCAGCAAAACCCGCATCGGCTGGGCCAGAAGTTCGGCGCGCTCCATATCAGTCCGATTTCCCCAAGGCGACAATACCGTCAATTTCCACCTGGGCACCCCGGGGCAGTGCCGTAACCTGCACCACCGCCCGGGCTGGGTAGGGCAGCGCAAACTCCGCCTCCAAAGCCTGGTTCACTGCTGCAAAATTGCTGAGATCCGTAAGAAAAACCTGCAATTTGATGGCCTGTTGCAAATCTGTGCCAGCAGCCGCACAAACCGCCTTGAGGTTGTCCAGCACCCGCCGTATCTGCAATGAAAAATCCCCTTCCACCATCTGTCCGGTGCCGGGATCCAGGGGTATTTGTCCCGACAGGTAGAGCAGACCGTTATGGGTCATCGCCTGACTGTAGGCGCCAATAGCCTGGGGTGCTGCATCACTGTGTACTGGTGTCGGCATGTTTTCTCCTTGGATTAGTTCTTGACCCGCTGTACCCGTGAAACCATGGGCAAACTCCGCAAACTGCGCATGATTTTCGCCAGATGATCCCGGTCATGGGCCAATATGGTAAAGGTGATTCCGGTATAGAGTCCATCCTGAGGCTCAATATCCACATGGTCGATGTTGGAATCTTCATCGGAGATGAGGGTGGCAATACGGGCCAGAACGCCCCGGGCACTTTCTGCCACCACCCGGATAGTCACCGGGAAATCGCCATGAGCATCGGGGTCCCACTGCACATCCACCCAACGATCACGACGCTTGCGCCATTCGCGAATGTTATGACAATCGTGGGTATGCACAACCACCCCTTTGCCTGCGCTGATAAAGCCCAAAATGGGATCGCCCGGGATTGGCCGACAGCAACGCGCCAGGGTCACCGGCAAACCTTCAGTGCCGCGAATCAGCAACGGTTTTTTCACCGCCACCTCGCGATTCAGACGGCTGGGCAGCAGTTGGCTTACCGCCTGCCCCAGACGCCGCGCGGTTTGCGCCAAACGTCCCCGGTCATCTTCTTCCGGCAACAATTTATGGGCTACGACCAGCGGAAATAATTCACCCATTCCGACAGCCGCCAGCAACTGGCCTTCCTCCTGAACATTGAAAGTGCCCAGAACGCGCTGCCAATCCGCCGCAGCCAACTGCTGATAATTTCCACCCAGACTCTGCAGTGCCTTCTCCAGCAGATTACGACCGAGGGTTTCTGCGTCTTCGCGTTGAATGGTTTTGAGATAGGCCCTGACACTGCTGCGGGCCTTGGCAGTAACGACCACGTCCAGCCAGCCAGGCTGCGGATGCGCCGAAGTGGCAGTGACAATATCCACCTTGTCACCATTATTCAGAGGACTGCGCAGGGGCACATACATATCATTGACGCGGGCGGCAACCGCCTGATTCCCGATATCCGTATGAACGGCATAGGCAAAATCAACGGCCGTGGCACCACGCGGCAGGCTGAGAATTTTTCCTTTGGGCGTAAACACATATACTTCATCAGGGAAAAGATCGAGCTTGACACT
Organism: Acidithiobacillus albertensis; assembly: GCF_001931655.1. Classification (NCBI taxonomy): domain Bacteria; kingdom Pseudomonadati; phylum Pseudomonadota; class Acidithiobacillia; order Acidithiobacillales; family Acidithiobacillaceae; genus Acidithiobacillus; species Acidithiobacillus albertensis. The sequence goes on from NZ_MOAD01000001.1 coordinate 1,826,792, forward strand.
TTCGAGGAATTCCTGCGAATCGCCGCCCTGGGTCTGCAACTCCAGCAAACGCTGCAGCCAGGCCCGGGCCTGGGTTTCGGCATGGGCATGATTCATCCCGGTTTTGTAAAGCCAGTGGGCAGCCACACCGGCTTCCGCCACCCGGTGCATATCTTCCGTACGAATCTGGACTTCTACAGGGTGCCCAAAAGGTCCCAGCAACACCGTGTGCAGAGACTGATAGCCGTTGGACTTGGGAATCGCAATATAGTCTTTGAAACGCCCGGGAATCGGCCGATATAAGCTGTGAATGATGCCCAATACACGATAGCAGGTATCCACATCCGCCACGATCACCCGAAAGGCGTGCAAATCCAGAATGGAACTGAAGGCCATCCCTTTTTTTTGCATCTTGCTATAAATGCTGTAAACATGCTTCTCGCGGCCGCTGACCTGTGCTTCAAAACCCTCTTGATGCAGACGGTCCAGCAAAGCTTGCTCGATTTTCTGGACGGCCTCTTTGCGATGACCGCGAGCCGCCTTGACGGCTTCGTTGAGGGTATGCCAGCGCTTGGGGTAAAGATGGGAAAAAGCCAGCTCTTCGAGCTCGATACGAATGGCATGAATCCCCAGACGCTGGGCAATAGGCGCATAAATATCGAGGGTTTCACGGGAAATGCGCCGTCTTTTTTCCGGAGTCATGGCCCCCATCGTCCGCATGTTGTGCAGACGATCGGCCAGCTTGATCAGCACTACCCGAATATCCCGGGACATGGCCAGAAACATTTTGCGGAAATTTTCGGCCTGGGCTTCTTCCCGGGTTTCGAAACGGACCTGACCGAGCTTGCTGACCCCATCGACCATTTCCGCGACTTCCGGGCCAAAACGCTCGCCGAGTGCTTCCTTGCTAATGCCACAATCTTCAATGACATCATGCAGCAAAGCCGCCTGCACGGTAAATATATCCAGTTGTAGTTCTGCCAGAATACAGGCCACCGCTACCGGATGATGAATATAGGGCTCGCCACTGCGACGGGTTTGCTCGCCATGCGCTGCCAGTGCCAGTTCATAGGCTTCCCGGACCCGAGCCACTTCTTCTGGAGTCATGTACTGCTGTAATAACGCCCGCAAAGGCGCACAGGGATCGTCCAGTGCCGGCTTTACCGGTGGTAACCGCAATACTTCACCAACCCCGGATGCCAAAGGCAATACGGGGACGGAAACCGCCTCTACCGATTCAGACGCCGGAGGCATCCTCTGCTCCCGCTAAATCGCGACCCGCTGCGCCCGGAAAATTGGGCATTGGGGGTGGCATCTGCTCGTCCAGAATGGACCGGGTTACCAGGCCTGCCGCCACTTCGCGAAGGGCCACCACGGTGTTTTTGTCCCGTCCTACTTCCACTCCGGCTATAGCTCCAGAAGCCAGCTGGCGGGCACGACGCGCCGCCACCAGGGTCAGTTCAAAACGATTGGTGACATTTTCCAGACAATCCTCAACAGTTACTCTCGCCATTTTTACTTACCTTATTCAATAGTTAATAAATCATACCCAAAAGATCTTTTAGACGCTGATGCTGGGCATGCTGTTGGCTGCCCAAACGCAGATGTTCCGCATGGACAATGCTGCGCAAATCGGCCAGTGCTGTTTCAAACTGGTCATTCACGACCAGATAATCAAATTCGTCATAATGCAGCAACTCTTCACGGGCTGCCGCCACGCGCCGCGCAATGACTTCATCGGAATCCTGGGCGCGCGCCCGCAAACGGGTTTCCAGGGTATCCAGTGAAGGCGGCAGAATAAAAATACTGACCGCCTGTCCGGGTAAACGTTCACGGACCTGACGCGCGCCCTGCCAGTCTATCTCCAGCAACACATCCATACCTGCAAACAGCTGACTTTTGACCCAGGGCTCACCGGTGCCATAACCATTACCATGCACCCGGGCATATTCCAGAAACTCGCCCCGCTCCGCCATTTCGCTGAATTGCGCCATTTCCACGAAATGATAGTCTGTTCCATCCACCTCTCCGGGCCGCGCCGGCCTTGTGGTGTAGGAAACCGAAGTGCGTAACTGCGGAACAGCCTCTACCAGCGCTCGCGACAAGCTGGTTTTCCCCGCCCCGCTCGGTGCCGAAATAATCCACAGGATACCGCGTTCTGCGCTGCTCGTCATGATTTTCTACTCCACATTCTGCACCTGCTCGCGCATCTGTTCGATCAACACCTTCAGTTCCACAGAAGCAAAAGTCACCTGACTGTCTGCGGCCTTGGAGGCCAGGGTGTTGGCTTCCCGGTTCAACTCCTGCATTAAAAAATCCAGACGCCGTCCAACCGCTTCGCGGCGGGTCAGTATCCGTCTTAATTCCTGCAGATGCGTATCCAGCCGATCCAGCTCTTCTGCCGTATCCTGACGCTGAAGATAAAACAGAATCTCCTGCTCCCAACGCTGCGGATCCACCTGAATGGTCAGGTCAGCAAGGCGGGCCTGCAAGCGATTACGCACCGCCTCTTCCAGTTCCGGAAGATGCGCCCGCAAAGCGCGGGTCTGTTCGCCAATAGCGTCCACCCGACTCAATAGCATCTGCGCCAGAGCTGCTCCCTCACGCTCCCGGGTGGCCTGCAATTCTGCAATGGTACTGTCCAGCAATGACAACACTTCTTCTTCCAGAACAGCGCTGTCCGTGCCGGTGCTTTGCACCAGCCCAGGCCAACGCAAGGCGTCCAGCGGATTCAAAGCCATCTCGCGCAGATTCCAGCACTGCAGCAATTCACTGTAAATGGTCTGTAATTCTTCCGCCAGATCACGATTGAGGCGCAATCCCCCACCCTCAACAGCCTGAAAGCGCAGCCAGACATCAACTCTTCCGCGCTGCAGGGATTTTTGCAAGCGTGCCCGGATCGCCGTTTCATACACGGAAAAACCTTCCGGCAACCGTAAACTGATATCCAGGTAACGGTGGTTAACCGTACGCAACTCCCAGACCAGCGTGCCCCAGTCTCCATGCCTTTCACTGCGGGCAAACCCCGTCATACTACGAATCATGTGTACCACTCCGTTGCCAGATGCCACTGTAACCCCAAAGACGGCAGCGGGCCTGCAGGCTTTGCAGCGACTTTGGCCCGCGCCGTTGTTGTTCTTGGCGAAATCCTGCGCCCGTCAGGAGAGCTGTTTGAGCCCAAAGGGCGAGTTCTCTCCTGACAGCAGGATGAGCCTTAGAACAACAGACAAGGGACGTTGGAGCAAAAAGCCTGCAGGCCCGCTGCCATCTTCAGGATAATACCCGCTTAACCTAGCACAAGGACAGAAAAGCATCGAGAAGCGTAACTTTAGCATATAAGCATATGAATATAATTATTGACAGCACTCCCAAGCTGAACTATACCCAAAGGGTCGTAGCCCAAAAGCACCCCATCCAATAAGGGTGCATTCATGAAATTGCACAACGGGAGAGTGTTCTATGGTTGCCACACAGGAAATGTTATTTGAATGGGACGAATGGAAAGAGCGGGCGCTGGCCCGGGGCGTTGCTGAGGATTTGGCAGAATTAGGTAAAAATCTGATGCGCGACGCCTACATGCAACGCTGGCCGGAAGCCGTGCTGGGTGATTGTGGCTGGGATGATGATGGTTTTGGGATGCTGGCGCTGGCCTGCGCCAAACCTGCTGAAACACGTCGGGATTGGGAGCGTTTGTATGCCCAATATCACCGGCGGCCGGCTTGCCCGCTGGAGCAGCCATTAGCAGCAGAGGCGAAAGCTCTGGCACCTCTCTATCCGGCAACGCGCCCACAGGGAAAGAGCCATACATCGCTAATGATGGGACATCCAAAGTAATCGCCAGACGACAACGGGCAGGGAAATAGCCCCTACATAACGGCCTACGATCTGCCCCTTGGGGTTGATCAGCAAGGAGGTAGGGGTCAGAGTGACGCCACCCAGAATTTGTGCGGCCACTCCATTTTTATCCGCATAGAGAGGATAATCCATAGCAAAGCTGGCGCGTGCCGCTGCGATGGCCTGTGGCGTGTTTCCGGCAACAGCCACACCCAGCACCGTGAATCCAGCACCCCCAAACCATTGCTGGAGCCAGTTGAGAGCGGGGATTTCGGCAATGCAGGGAGGGCAATCCGTAGACCAGAAATTGATCAGGGTCACCTGATTTGCTCCGGGATGATACTGTACCCACTGCCCATCCAGCTTTTGCAGGGTCAAAACCGGTAATGTGGCAGGGGTAGCAACATCACTTGCGCCGCGCCATTGTGTCCATACATATACTCCGGCCACGACCAACACCATCAGCACAATATCCAGAGCCCAGCGCCGCAGGCGATGCTTTCCCAATACTATCAACCTCATCTGATCAACATGAAATGGACTGGAGCGTAGCGGTAAATCCCGCTATAATCGTTCGACTATATTCGAACCATGGCTCATGATTCAACTTCGCACTTACGTCTACATAGACTCCCTACAACCGCAACTCGCTGCATATATGGCCTCGGTCTCCCAGGGCTTTCTTCCTGTGCCCGGCGATGCGGCCTTGTGGATTGAAGTTTCCCCTGCCATGGCGATTCACCGTCTCACGGACATTGCCCTGAAAGCTACTCGCGTGCATCTTTCCCAGCAGGTCATTGAACGCGAATTTGGAGCGATGGTCGTTCATCATCGTGACCAGAGTGATGTACGGGAGGCTGGTCGAGTGGTTTTGCAGCGCATGGGTGCCAGTCAGCAGGATCGTACCGCCTGCAAAATCACCTGGAAAGAAATCATCCGTGGAATGATGCCGGATCACACCGTACTCATAAACCGCCAGGGGCGGCGCGGCTCCATGATTCTTCCGGAGCAAAGCATGTTCATTCTGGAAACTGATCCGGCCGGTTACGTCATATATGCCGCCAATCAGGCGGAAAAAGCTGCCAATATCACGCTGGTCGATGTGCGTGCCGTGGGTGCCTACGGACGCCTGACCATTGCCGGAAAGGAAGCGGACGTGGATGAAGCCGCAGCCGCCGCCATCCACGCTGTGGAAAACCCTTCCTGGACTTGATGCAGATGAATCGGCAAACCCTGCAAACCCAGCTCTGCCAGTATCGTAGTCACTATATGGAAGAGCTGGCTTATGCCCGTCGGGGTTGCGTTCTTTTGCAAAGCGATCCGGATTGCTTTTTTCGGGAAGGCAGCGGCCTGCACATTACCGCTTCCACCTGGATTCTCAACCCTGCCCGTACCGCTACGCTGTTTATGCTCCACCGGAAACTGGAGCAATGGTTTCAGCCGGGAGGACATGCGGATGGTGATGAAAATGTCCTCGCCGTGGCGCTCAAGGAGTGCAGCGAAGAAACCGGGGTTGCAGAGACAGATATCCGCTTGCTGCAATCAAGCATCTTTGATGTGGATATTCACCGGACTCGCCGGCATGGCAGCGAGCCAGCCCATCAGCATCTGGATATTCGATTTCTGGTAGAAATAGATGATCGTATCCCCCTGGATGGAAACAGTGAGTCCCATGCCTTGCGTTGGATACCCCTGCATGAGGTACACGCCTACAATAAGGGACTTTCCATCCATCGAATGCTGATCAAAAGTACGGAGTGGTTGCGTCAGGACAGAAACCAGGGCTAGATTCGGCCGGGTTCAAAGCTAAAAAGCCGTGGCGAATGGGAGAAGCCCAATTCACCACAGCTTTTTATGAAGCTTTCAGTCCTCAAAATGGTCGCGGGCCTGGAGGCTTTGCAGCAACTCTGGCCCGCGCCGTTTCAGGTTAGAAAAAAGTACCGACGGCCGCATCCAGGGCGTCACGCATATCCGGATCATCCGTAATCGGGCGCACCAGGGCCATGCTGCAGGCCGCAATGGGTGCCACACCTTTCTGTATCAACGCACCGGCATAAATGAGCATACGTGTGGACAAGCCTTCATCCAGACCGTGACCCTTGAGGTTGCGCGAACGCTCGGCAATGGAAACCAGCTTTTCCGCCATATCTTCCGAAACACCCGACTCATGAGCCACAATTTCCACTTCAATCGTCCGTTCCGGATAGGAAAAATCCAAAGCCCCAAAACGCTGCTTGGTGGATTGTTTCAGATCTTTCATGGAAGACTGGTAGCCGGGGTTAAAGGAAATCACCAGCTGAAAATCAGGATGGGCCTGAATCAGCTCACCCTTCTTATCCAGGGGAAGTGTGCGCCGATGATCCGTAAGAGGATGAATCACCACCGTCGTATCCTGACGAGCCTCGACAATTTCATCCAGATAACAGATGGCCCCTATACGCGCAGCGGTGGTCAGAGGACCGTCCTGCCATTTGGTACCATCCTTGTCCAGCAGAAACCGCCCTACCAGGTCTGAAGCCGTCATGTCCTCGTTACAAGCCACACTGATCAGTGGCCGCTTCAGGCGCCACGCCATATATTCAATAAAACGGGACTTTCCGCAACCGGTCGGGCCCTTGACCATCATTGGCAGACGGGCCGCGTAAGCCGCTTCATACAGGGAAATTTCATCATGGACTTCCTTGTAATACGGCTCTTTCTCAATCAGGTACTGTTCTTTTGAATCACTGTTCACCGTAACACCTCTTGATATTAATTCTTGAATTTCACCAGCCGACTGACCTGGATATCTGTAACAAACACAACACCGGTATGTTTCTCAAAAAATGGCGCGAAGCCTTCCAGAATAGGAGACACCAACTCTTCGGGAACAGCCACTATAATCATGATCAGCACGTCATCTTCATTGAACATGACGTGTCCTTCATAAATGCCGTGACTGCCTTTTCCAGACAAATTACCGACAATGGTATAACCTTTCACCCCGGCCCTGTCGAGAAGATCCGTGGCAAAATCCTTGTGCGCGCCCTCCATGATGATTTCCAGCTTTTTCAAAGGGCTCAAATTCAGTGTGTTCATGCGATTTCCTCCAGGAGGGTCTGTCTGTCAGGGGTTTCGGTTCGTTCTTGCAAGTGAAAGGCACCATCTTCGAGGACATAGGCGCGATAATCATCTTCCGGATCCATGATGATGACCCGGACCCAACCCCCACCCAGCAGCGCCTTGATTTTAACCAGGTTACCCACGGATCTCTGGGCAAAAGCGACCGGAGCTTCGACCAGCACAATCAAGCGCACCGGCTCATGGTAAGGCTTACCATCCTTGAGGACGGTCTGGGTAGGCAGCCCTGTACGCAAATCACTCTGGTTGCCGGTCATCACTGCAAAGCGCCCCGCCACGTTGTGATATACCTTACTGCCACTACCATAGTGCTCCGTATCCACAACGGAAAAATAATGTTCCAGATTAATCCATTCACCCACCACCATGGGACTGGAAAGAATGGTTTCCAGAAGACGGCCCTTGAGATCCAGGCGGTAATCGTAGGAATGGAGAAAAGCCCGGCTTTCCAGATCCAGACCCTCGGTCAATTCCCGTCGGCCAACAATCGCATAGACATTGCGGGTCAAGCCCCACTCCGGACGGACCTGAGACCAGTCGTGGGTTTGGCGCTGAGCCATGGCCGCCGCTGCGTAGGGGTCCTGGGCCAACCTGGCATTTCCTCCGAGCAGTGGCATGCGTTCTGCAGCAGAACGACGGGTAGCTGCTGACAAGCCATTCTGCAAACGCTCCAGATAGAGCAGATGTCTTGCTGGCAACAAGTCCACATCATGCAGCTCCACCACGTCTGAAGTGGTGTTATGCACGGCCGGCATAAACCAGGTATCGTCAGGGATGATGATTCCCTTGTCGCGCAAACGCCGGCGTACCTCGGGTTTGTTGGCCATAGCCGCAAATACCCGGGCATTGGGTAGCCCCTTGCCACCTCCACAGGCCCCACAATCCAGAGCCGATTCATAGGGATTGTTTTCGGTTTCGCTTTGATGCCCAACCAACAGCACAAAGCGCGAAAAATTACGATTCATACCAATCAGCAGCAGAGCCTGAGAAATGTAGCGGACCTGCTCATCCAGACTGAAACCAATGCGGCCCAGTCGCTCCATCTGCAAACTGGTTTCATGCCGTTCGACCCGATATATGTCACGCAATTTCTGAATGAATTCAGACTCCTGCTGAGCAGACAAATTGCGGCGTTGGGCCAGTGCACTGGGTCCAGAGATATGTTCCAAAGCAATTTCGCGCAACTCTTTGACATCGTCGTCCGTCACCTGATCGCGCGGAACATTCCATTCCTTGATCAACGCCCGGACAATCATCGCCCGCTGCACAGCCCGCAAAATGGAATCCGCCTGATCCGGACTGAGCTTGTCCAGGAGCAGTCGCGTTACCGGCTTTTCAGCATGCAGCTTGTGATGGAGATGATGATAAGTCAGCGGTGCGACGGTCTTGCCAATCAGGCCCAGACTGAAAATGAGACCCACGGCTTCTACTGCCACAAATGGGGACAACACCGAACTTTTTAGCTCATGAAGCACATGCTCAAGAGCACCATAAAGCGGTTCTTCTTCCAGTTCCAGTTCGGCGGGGATTTCCAGCACCAGATTTTTGGGGGTCTGAATCGCCGGACAAAGGTGCACTTCAGTGCCGCGACCATACTCCAGGAAGCTGATCGGCACCCCAAAAAACCCACCAATTCCAAAAGTCTGATAATCACCAATCGCTTCCAGGTGCCGGCGCATGGGTTCCGAACGCACATCAATACAAAGCAATGCCTGGGCAAAAGGCCGTTTCTCCTCCGCTGCTGCAGGCGCCTGCGGAATATGGATCCGGTTGACCAGATCCTTGATGTAGTGAGACTCCATGGAACGCAACCAGGTAAAGCCTTCCTGCTTTTCCCAGGCCCGCATAATCTCCAAAAACCTGTCGAGCTGATCAGGCGTCATCGCCAACAGCTCCGCTTCCGCTGCTGCGCCCATGGCTTTAGCCAGTCGCTGCAGATTTTTAACCTGACGTTCCGCTTCCCAACGCGACTTAGCAGTAATGTACTGCTGCGCCATCTTGTCAAAACCAGAGCGTTTGCGCCGTGCCAATACATCTTCTACCTGTTGTGCCCAGGCGGGTAAAATGGACCCCGTGTACAACTCCAGACGCAAATAGGCAGAAAAAGGATCCGCATGGACAACATCCTGAATTTCTTCGGCATTAGCCGGACAAGCATGGTGCCTGACCGCCTCCTGAAGCAACGCCATACCCAGAACCATGCGTACGGCCAGAAAATCCGTCAGATCCGCCGGATACTGCTCTGCCCAGTAATAGTGTTTGGCTGTACTCCGGTAGCGGATGAAACCCGCCCAACCATGCAAACGCGTCAATTGCCGGGTAATATATTTTTGCCAGGATGCTTCGGGAACTTTCAGATCCCGGAGAATATGCGCCACTACGCCTTCAGGCGTCGCTTCTGAGTCCAGAAGATTGCGCAAATGCAGTCCACGCAGGAAAAAGCGCACATTATGCTGAGCCACTTCTTTCCATGCAGCAAAAAATCCCTGCTTGCGTCCCGGCGACTGCCAGGCTGACTGACCTTCATCAAAAAAGTCCAGACAGCTTTTTACCAGCAGATCATCCAGGGTACTGCCAATGTCTGTCCCGAACAGACGATCGACATTGGCATAAACTGGCCCGTCCAGGGCTATTTTATGGCTGAGAATGTCTTGCAGGCGGTATTTTTGGGTTTCGTCGTCTTGATCTGGCGCTTGTCCATGGAGAACTGCATGCAGAATTCGTCCATCGAGCCAATCCGTCCTCGGGACCATCTGCTCGTTCTGGCAACGCGTCAGCAAGGACCAGAGCCAATGCTCCATGGAAATTCCGGGCAGAGTCTCGGCGTGTTTTTCGAGAAAAACATGGAGATATTTGCGCAGTGCATTTTCATCGACTTTCCCGGCCTGCCAATATTCCTGATATTCACTGCGGGAAAGATATCCGCGTCCGTGAAATAATCGGCCCGCTTCTTCCACCGCCTCTTCAAAAGGAAGGTGTTCCAGCCCAAACAGCGGGTTATGGTGAATGAAGGTGCGCATTGGCCAAAACCGTGGAATGGGCTCGCTGGCCACATAAATCATCGTCCGTACTTTCAGACGATCACCTAAATTCAGTTGATGATCCATATGCCCCCCCAGAAGATTCCGACCAAAGCAAATACCCCCAAAGTCAGCCCACCCAACCAGGTGCCAGCCACACTCAAGTCATGCACCGCATCGCCATGGTATATACCGAAAAGTAAATCCTGCAAAAGCCGCCCTACGGTCCACCCCCAAAGGAGCAGGACCAGCAATAACAAAGGCATCCAGATGATTGGCAAACTTTCCATAGCCTGTAACAAGGCGAAAAAATTGGGAAAGATGGGTGTGGCGGTGGCGGCAAGTGCGGTCAGAGAGATCAGCACGGAAAGACGGGGCAA
>NZ_MOAD01000001.1:1837224-1888565 GCF_001931655.1 Acidithiobacillus albertensis
GAGAGATCAGCACGGAAAGACGGGGCAAAACCCGGGCAAAACCGCCGCTCAGGCCCAGATAGGAAGCTCCGGTTTTTTTCGTCAAAACGCCCGCCCATATCAGCATCAGGGCAGCAGGGATAGACCAGGCGAGCACAAAAAGTTGCATATCCCAGTGTTGCGGCAGCAATCCGACCAGGAGCCAGGTCAGGGACAAGCCGGAAGTGGCCATAAAACGCGCCCAAATCTGCACATCACGGGTTCCTGCAGCGCGATAGGCGTAAAAAATCGCCGTAAATAATGCCAACGCCCGCAAGGCTGTGGGCATTTCCTGGCCGAGCACATACCAGGCCCCTGATTTCAGAAGCAACAGTAGACCCAGTTGTGGCAGGACAATAACCGTCAGAGCGCGCGCCCAGGCACCCGGTGCACTGACCAGTAAACGGTTAAAAATCCAGCTGAACGGGAACCAGGGAAGCAACGCACCTGCGATAATCCAGATGATGATATCCATCTCAGCACCACCGTAACATAACGTTGAGACGCCGCGCCCCACTCAACAAAATCTGAGTCATGCGGGCATACAGGTCATTGACATACAGCTCTCTGGACAACAAGGCATACAGGGCCAGATAAACACCACGCCAGCGGCCCTGGTCTGCGCGATCCCACCAACCGCTGGAATCCGCAAAAAAGGTCAAAGCCCAGGCACCGACAAAGAGCAGCGCAAGGATGATCACCAATACGTCAAAGTAGACGCTGTTGATACTGGCGGCACCATATATCTGATATTCCTCGTCGTGCGGATATAAAAAGTGTCCGAAGTAATGGCTGATCAGGGTATAACCAATGACCACCAGAACAAATGATCCGAGAATACCACCCATCAAACGCCAGGGGTTGGTATGGGTCATTTTATGGGTGGCAAACAAGGCCTGGGCTCCGGTCACCCAGCCGAAAAAGAGCAGGATAATGACCCCTTGTTCGTGCAGAAGTCGGGATGAAACAAATAAGTGGGACACACTGAGCACGACTACTGGTACGATAATGGTCAAGGCTGCCGCCGCCAGCCAGGGCAGCCGTGAAGGCTTGGCCGGACGCCGCTCGACAATCGAGGTGTACACCGGGTCCGCAGGAACGCCATCATGTTCCCGGGCCTCGCCAATGATATTTCCTGCTCCCAAAAACAGGGATGCCTTGAAAAATCCGTGGGCGATCAGATGGAAAATGGCCAGAGCAAAAGCCCCGACCCCGCATTCCATGACCATAAAACCCATCTGCCCCATGGTCGAATAGCCCAGTGAGCGTTTCACATCATTTTGAATCAACATCATGGCTGATCCCACTACAGCGGTAATCAGGCCTACGATAAAAACAAAATGCAAAACAATACTGGCGTGTTCGAATACCGGAAAAAACCGGTTAAACAAAAATCCGCCCGCGTTGACTATGCCTGCATGCATAAGTGCAGACACCGGGGTCGGACCATCCATGGTGTAGGGTAACCAGCCATGAAGCAAAAACTGGGCAGAGCGCGCAAAAGCGGCGAAAGCCAGGAGAAAACCCACCAGCTCCGGAACCGATAAACCCCAGAAAGCGTCCAGATGCGGATACATTTGCAGCCGGGAAAAAATCACCGGAAGGGAAATAGAGTGGTAACTTCTGATCAGCACAAAAGCAGCCAACCAGAGTGGCACATCTCCGGCCCGGTAAGTAATTTGCGTCCAGAACGCATAACGTCCTGCTGCAGGACGGTTGGTATCGTGGCCCAACAAAAAATAAAGTACCACCCCCACCAGAAACCAGGCGACCAGCAAGGTAATCAGATCAGCCGCAGAAACCATGAATAAAATAGTCGCTGTCATCAAGTCAAGAAGCGCAAAAAAGCGGGTGTAATTAGCCTCTTCGACCATGTAGCGCACAGAATACATATGGACCAGCAGGCTGATTCCACTCACAAAACTCCACATGATGAGGGTTAGAGGATCAAGCCATACACTCCCCCAGAGGGTGCCGATAACCTCCACGCGCGAAAAGCCGCCCAGGGCATAACTGGTCAGCTCAATGAGCGCCAATATAAAAGTCAGCAAGGTAATGATTACGCTGATTCGCGCCGCCACCTTGCGGGCAGAATGCGCAAAGACAAAAATAATGACTGCCGATAAAATTGGCAGGAATGGAATTGCAATTGCCCAATTACCCATTCGACACTCCCTGTATTATGTTCCAATTTAAAATCATTTGGTCATGGATATATAAAGCTGCGGTAATTTTTCTGGAAGCTTGTCCACATGATCCAGCACCAGATAATTACGTTGCCCGAAAATTCTGGAAACATATTCATCGGCATAAGGGTCCAGAGACAGGCAAAATGTCCGGATACCCTTGCGGTTCAGTTCTTCTACGGCTTTTTTGGTATCAAAACGCAAATATTGTGGATCGCGCACATCATTATCTGCGGGTTCACCATCGGTGAGGAGCAGAATCAATTTTTTCTGGCTGGCACGCTGATCCAGCAGATGTCCGGCATGGCGCAGTGCCGCACCCATGCGGGTCGAAAGCTGTCCGGTCATTCCTGCCAGACGACCTTTCACTTTGTCATCATACGGCGCATCAAAGTCCTTGAACTTGTAAAACTCTACGTCGTGGCGCCCATTGGAATCAAAACCACAGAGCATATAGGGGTCGCCAATGCGCTCCAGGGCCTCAGCCAGCAAAGCCGTGGCTTCCCTGGCCAAATGCAGCACACTGACATCTCCTTCCGAACGCGTACGCAGCAGGTCATTGGTCGATTCGGAAAGATCAACCAGCAACATGACGGAAAGATCCCGAATATTCAGACGGGTGCGAATACCTATACGCGGATCCGGCTGTTGCCCCATGCGGATATCCGTCATCGCCAGAATGGCCGCATTAATATCAATTTCATCCCCATCTTCGACTTTGCGCGTCCGCACCACGCCCTGGGGCTGCACCGCTTCAATCAGCTTTCGCAGCCTTTGCACCAAAGGCTTTTGTTGTTCGAGCATGGTATTAATTTCTGAGGGATCTCCCATTTTGGGATGTTTTTCATACACGGTCACCCACAAGGGACGTTCCAGCTGGGTCTGATAATCCCACTCGGAATAATTTACCGGTTGCGACACCGGCGTCTTGCCCTCTTTTTCGTTAAACGTCAGGCCATCGTCGTCATAGAACTCTGTGGCGAGCACCCAGACTTCCTGGGCATCATCTCCCGCTGTTTCCACATCGACGGCGTTGATCATTTCCATGATGCTGACATATTTGCGTACCTGAGCCTGACCGCCGGAGAGAGGATCGCCACTCCAGTCTGTGGCAGGCGCCGTCCAGAGATAGCGATTATCATCGCGATAGGGGCTTTCAGACTGATCTTTCTGCACAGAGTAATTCCAGGAAGATTTTTCACATTCTTCCGCCAGTTTTTCAGCAGCCGCCATCAGCACATCATAAACGTCTTCTTCGGCTGCCAACACCCGGATAAACGCTTCTCGGGCGTTGGCCACAAAGGGATGTGGATCAGCATAGTCAGCATCGAGCAGTGCGAGGCTGATACGATCCATGATGGCTACGGTTTCAGGCTCTGCTGCCTGTTCCACACAGGCCGGCAAACGGCCTAAATGTTGCCATAGAGGGAAAAGACCCGGGAATTTCTGGATGGCAAGATGCTCAACCCGGGCATCTTCCAGAATACCAATCCACAAACGTTGCAAGGGCTTTGCCAGCTCAAAACGGGGATCGTATCTGGAAAAAACCACATGCGCTGCGGCGTGTGCCGCTGCAGCACGATACAGCTCCAGGGCGGCTGTTTTTTCCCCTTGGGCGTTTTCCACATCGTCGTAGGCGTCGGGAACATGAATGAAGTAATTTTCTATGTAGGGCTGGTAACCTTCTCTGGTTTCATAATCTCCGGAAGTGGGACGCAGAAAAAAATCACGACCCCACAAAGCGCGCAGATACATGATCAAACGGCGTTGTACGTCAATGAAAAGAACACCGCGACGTTCCTGCTGAAGCACGGCCAGGGATTGTGGCGTATTCAGACCGAAAAATTCTACCTGTGCGGCAAAATCACTGCGATAGGCGGAAATACCCCAACTAGCCCAACGCCGCAAACCACCCAGGGTCATTTTTTCGAGGAGCACTTCAATTTTGCCCAACATCGGACGAACACCACGCGGTGCCTGGGCGAGTAACTGATCAAGTAGCAGCAGATAGCCGCGAAACAATTCCAGTTCACCCAAACGACGGGCAACAATCGGAGCACTGGTGAAAAATAAGGCCAGCACTTCGGCGCTGGTTTTGGAAAACATGCGAATGGCCATGGAAAGCATTTCGAAAACAGCCTGCTCGCCAATTTCACGGGCAACCTGTGGGGCACCTTCTATAAAAGCAAGAACCAGATCAGTCCCACGTCCCAGCGCCTTAAGGCTGCTGGCACCCTGCAGATAGGATTCGAGACCACGTCGACCAAAAACCCGGGCGGCTTCATACCAATTGGCCTCCAGGACTTCGGCGGCGTGTGGCCCCAGATCTTCCAATATTTCCGGATAATCCGCCAACTGAATGGACATACCTAGCTCACCCCATTTTTATCGCAAAGCACCCTCTACCCATGTACTACACACAGGCCGGTCAAAATTCATCAGGAAGAATACGGTGCTAGTCTGGCCAAATACGCTGGGGATTGATTTCGCGCCCACCACCTGCATTCAGATCGCACACGGCGGGCGTTGCTTTGGGCGTGCTTTTCTGAACAGGTTTACTGCTCGTCGCCAGTTTATTGCCCGTAGTTGTTTTTTCAGTGCCTGCCGCAGGTGTGCTGGCTGTAGCTGCAGCCGGAGTACGCCGTCTGGGACTCTGGATACTCGCGTTGAGTTTGTTCTCCAAATTGCTCATTTCAAGATCTCCTCAATAATTCCTTCGAATTCCTGTACGGCAGCCGTGGCTCGCTTACCCATCTGATACACACTTTTCCCTTCAATGGCTGCATTCCGGTATATGGCCCGGCGGGCGACCTGCACTGGTAACACTTTCAGGCCCATTGCCTGAACTGCAGATTCTGCAGCACGAGACAAAGCACTGTGGCTTTCCACCTGATTCAGCACAAATGCTGCATTTCGAGCCGCTTTTCCCGCATGCAGGGCCGAAATCACTTCTACACTGCGTTGGCTCGCCCATAAATCCAGTGGCGAGGGCAGCACTGGTAATAATATCCAGTCCGCCATCGCCAGTACCTCCCGGGTTTCAGCACTCTCCAGAGAAGGCGGACAATCAATCACCCAGTAGGCAAAATCAGCGGATTGCCCCGCGCTTTGTTCTGACCAGCTTTGTACAGACAAAGCATGACCATCAGCTTCAGCAGCCCAATCCGCCCAATAGCCCAGGCTTCCCTGAGGGTCGGCATCCAGCAGTAAGGTGGCACCGCGTTTGGACAAGCCCATCGCCAGGTTCCAGGCCAGAGTGGTTTTACCACAACCACCTTTGGCATTAAAAAGGGCAATCCGCTTGGCGGTGGTCATGATCAATGTTACTCCCGTGCCTGCACTGCGCAGTGCTCAGCCGCTGCAGCAAATTCTGCCCGCTCAGGCTCCACGGCATCTTCTTCAAATTGAATTGCGACGACCACGTAGGTTTTCGCAAAATTCAGGTTTGGATAATAGCCGAGTTTCTCAGAAAGTCCCGTCAGCAAATCCAGAAAATGACGAGTTCGTGCATAGTCGGAAAACTCAAATCGTTTGCTCCACCCCAAAGGACGACGCTGAATTTCCCATCCCTCGGGAGCCTGCATATCCTGGAGATCCTGGTTCACAAACACCCTCCAAACTTAGTGAAAACGCTCCAACATTTCGGCAAGCGACCGCATATGGCCTTCTTCATCGGCGCGCAGATGGGCAAACACCTCAGCAGAAGGAATATCCCGCATACGCTCGGAAAAATTCTGGGCTTCGCTATACAATTGCACTGCCGAAAACTCCAGGTCCTGATCGTGCGTCAACATTTCGCGCAAATCCCTACCCGGGCGCGGTGGCCGTAATTGCGCACCCGTCGGGGCTATTCCCATCAGCAAAAGCTGCTGACTGAGAATACCGGCATGATCCAGTTCTTCCCGCGATTCATTACGAAAATATTCAGCCCAATCTGCCATGCCCCAGAGCGTACAAAGACTTGACTGGGTACGGTACTGCTGCACCGCCGTGTACTCATGAGTCAGCGCACGCGTTAAAAAACCAATGATGCGGGGATGATGAATACGCACCCCATTCATGGGTTTCAGCTCAGATTGCCGGTAACATCACCATCCCGGCCACTACCATCAGTGCTGGGAGACTGAGGTAAAATATGTTCCACCTCGGTGTGTACCCGGGCAATAATGTGGGCGGCTACCAGACCATCACCGACCCGTTCGCAGGCATCAGCACCCGCACGGACAGCCGCATTTACCGCACCCGTTTCGCCACGCACCAACACAGTGACATAACCGCCACCCACAAACTGACGGCCAACCAAACGGACTTCTGCCGCTTTGGTCATCGCATCCGCTGCTTCAATAGCTGGCACCAGACCGCGTGTTTCAATCATACCCAGAGCAATACCCGTAAGTGCTGCCATCTGTGTCTCCTTTATATTGATTACCTCTGCCAGGAAGGGCGTAGGAACTACGCCCGCTCACTCACGTTCATTCAAGCAACAATCAAACCGGTTCAGGCTGATGGTGCTTTCGGCAGAATGTGTTCTACCTCAGAATGGACACGGGCAATAATGTGGGCGGCTACCAGACCATCACCGACCCGTTCGCAAGCATCAGCACCCGCACGAACTGCAGCATTCACCGCACCTGTTTCGCCACGCACCAATACGGTGACATAACCACCACCGACAAACTGGCGACCAATCAAACGCACTTCAGCAGCCTTGGTCATCGCATCAGCTGCTTCAATAGCTGGCACCAAACCACGGGTTTCAATCATACCCAACGCAATACCTGTCACTTCTGCCATTTCATCAACTCCTCAATAGACAATCTAAAAATCAGAACCGCTGGCTGCCGCTGATTAAGCAGTGGCAGCCTTCGGCAGGATGTGCTCGACCTCAGAGTGCACACGCGCAATGATGTGTGCAGCCACCAGGCCGTCACCCACCCGTTCGCAGGCATCAGCACCAGCACGAACTGCAGCATTCACTGCACCTGTTTCGCCACGCACCAACACGGTGACATAACCACCACCGACAAACTGGCGACCAATCAAACGCACTTCAGCGGCCTTGGTCATTGCATCAGCCGCTTCAATAGCCGGCACCAAACCACGGGTTTCAATCATACCCAACGCAACACCTGATACATCTGCCATTTGCACCCCTCCTTACGAGAACAAAACCCAATATCGAGAACGTTTCAAGGTTCCCAAAAGTCAATGATTCCACCAATGGTCAAATCAGTATGAATCTCAAAATCGCCCGCCGCATAACGCGCCGCCGAACCTGCTACCGTAAACACCCATTTACCCGGCGGAACCCCTACGGGATCCATCGCTACATTCAGTTTCCCTGTTGCATCAGACAACACCCGTAGCGAACTTTGCTTCAGTCCAGGAACCCGACGGGTGACCACCAGCTCCGAAACCACCTGCATAATCTCCACGACTACAGAGGGTCCCAATTATCAATGATGCCAATAATCGTCAGATCTGATGGATAATCCTTACTGCCAGCAGCTTCGCGCGCTGCCGAAGATCCCACACAAATCACCCAATCACCGGGAATACAACCCACAGCATCCACCGCCAGTGAGCGCGGTCCACCTTCCTTTTCCTGAACCACCAGTAGAGGACGATGACCCATTTCTGCAATACGGTTGGTCGATACCAGAGTTTTTTCCACACGCATGATCTTCATGTGAGTGGCACCTCCTCCAATGGACTGCCCAGTTTCTGATTCTGGACGCTGCCATGTAAATAAAGCATACCTTCGGACAGTAAATCACTGTACCGTGCTTGAATAGCTGCTGCCACGCGCTGTAATTTGATAATGATGCGTTCTCTGTGGCCAGGGACATTGGCGTCATATCTGTAATTAATCGCCATGGGTATGGGTAAACCCTGTTCGACATTCAGATGTCGAAAAATCTTGACCCCCACATCCAGATCCGCAGCTCCCTCTTCCACAGTATCCAGGTGCGCGTAATAAGACAGATTACGCACCTGCAACTCCTGAAAACCGTCACCAATACTCATAAAGCGTTCGCCATGGCCTCTGTCGGGATACCAGCCCCCGAAGTTTTCAATGACATATTCTATCTGGCTCAGATTATTGATAAGCAGGTTGGCAATCAGGCGCCGCATCCCGTCATGGGGTTTGCCGTCACCCTGCCCCCATCCGCCGACATCACTGACATTGGCGATGGCTTCATAAATTGCAAGGCGTGCCTGATCGGCATTCATACCCAGAGTCTTTTTATAGAGTTCGGCATTGTCCACAGAGCGGAATAGACTCAAATCTCCATGACTGTCCGGCACATGAATGCGAATCGCATCAGTATCCGTATCGAGGCCAATCAGCAAAATATCGGTACTGGCACCACAACAAAAAGCATTTTCAATACCATGGCGAAACTGTTGCAAGCGTTCCAGAGCAGCTTCCATAGCTAATTTTTCATTGCTCTGATGCGCTGCACAACCCTGATGCATAGGATCCAGTGAACTGCGGTGATATACGGCCACCTTTAGATATCGGGTACCACTATCAGAAGTACTGGGATACCCCTCACGGAAGCGACGCAATTCCGCAGCCTGCCAGTCAAGAATATCGTCTTCTACATCAAACAAAGTTCCAGCAAAAGTAGAGTATCGTAATAAATCCGAAGCAGGCAGTCTTAAAATATAGGTAAACAGGCCTTTCAAACGACCATCAGCACAGGCTGAAACATTAATTGCGTGAAACCCGCAGTCGACTAGCAAGGCATCCAGACTTTGAGCATCGGCTACTTCCTGATGGATGCGCTGCGAGAATTGCTCAACGCCTGCCGCCAATGCTGAAAAGATGCTGGAACTATACAAGGTCGGTACATCCACACCATGAATCCACGACCTCTCCAAAACACCTTCAGGAAAGGGATGACCTAAATGCTGTTCTGCCAGACGGTTAGCCTGCTCGGTAAAGTCACGCGATGCGCCCAAAGCAGCCACTTCTTTCAGAACCGGCACAATTTCATCAAAACGCCGCTTGATACTTGATTCGAAACGGGCAAGACGATCATTTTCCGTTTTATTCACCAAAGCATGGTGGCATTGGTGGGCGGGTAGGCTGGCGCAGGCTGGATGCACAGCTGGCTTACCGTCAGCCTGCTGGGGAACCTGAACGTGCACAGCCTGAGAGAACTGCCTGGCCATGGGCATGGGCATGGGATCTGGCGTACCTATACCACGCATGCGTCTGATTTTACGTGTATCCAAGCTTCAGCCCTCAACCTGAAAAGCTGAATCATCCCGGAACAGATGCCGAAAACCCATCATCCTCGCGCGCCTCCGGAATAAGTAACCAATGACCCCCGGGAAGAACTCCCGCTGCTGCCGGTCAACTTGGATTCACTCAACGCTGCCGACAAAGCCTGCCCTTTGTTTACGCCCGCAGACATGACACAAATTTTCGCATCACCGCGTTGCGTAGGATTACGCTTTTGGGCCCAGTGTCCTTCTGTGCCGGTGACGCGCTTACTCCGACTCCAGTCGTCACCAGTAATCTGCCAGGCACCACGTTCGGGCACAGCCGTTTCCGAAGAGGCTACTTCCGGGCTGGCAGGCATGCCTGGCTGCACGGAAAGCGGAGTACCTTGCGGCATTTCCCGAGTCCGGAACTCTGGCGTACCGGTCACCAGCCCTCTTGCCAGATTGACCGGGCCAGTGACACGATCATTCTGATCCGCACTATTGCCGGTAATGCGACCGGGCATCTGCCGGGACGGAGGAACAATACTGAAGTCCTGCGGCGCACTCACTACGGCCTGTGGAGATTGCGGTGCAACCGGCGCGTCCACAAAACGGGTGCTGGCCGGTACCATTTGTGCCATTGCCTGTTTTTTGAGCGCACAGTTACTGCAGCATGCCGGTTCCTCTTGAGGCGCACTTGAAGCTATGGCTGACTGCATCACGGCCTCCTGAGGAGCTGATTCAGGCAGGTTGCTGAGGGCATCGCCCGCGTAAGGCGTTCCAGAAACGGCTGAAAACGCCCCAGCCTCATTACCTGTTACATTTTCTGAAGGTGTTAGCAACGGTCCACTGACCAACTGTCCAGTAGCGGTCCGAGTTACACCCACTTTGGGAGCTTCAGCATGCGGAGTGCTCGCGCATGCAGCATAATGCTCTGCCCCATAATATTCCGTACCGGTGACGGGCAAGCACTCTCCACGCTCGTCACCAGACATTTTTGGGTGTGAACTCACTCCTGTCCCTGTCAGGGCGGTACCCGACAGACTGGACATCATCCCCACCTTATCGACACCACCGCCACACAAGTTCGCCACAGCGTAGCCTGTACCGGTTACCCGTTGACAACTACCAGGCTCATTACCGGTGACCTTTTCAGAACGATCTACCAGATTGCCGGTAATCCGCAGCCCTTTATCGGTATTACTGATTCCGACCTTGGCAGGTACCGGCTCCGGTGCCGCCGTACGGCATAAAGACTGAAAGGTTTCCTGACTCAGATACTCCGTTCCGGTAACTGGCCGACATTCGCCGGAGTCCAGTCCCGTAATTTTGCTGGAACTGTCTACCGCTGTTCCGGAAATCTGTTCACCTGCCAGGGTGTGCGTTTGCGAAACCTTGGGTGGTGCGCCGTTAATGGTCATCCGGGCCACTCCAGCATCAGAATACTGGGAACCCGTAATCCGCTGCTGAACGCCCGTCTCGGAACCCGTCACAGCGACGGCTCTTGCCTCATCTGAGCCACTGATCGGCAGGCGTTGTTTCGCCGAAATACCCATCGCCACTTTCTGAGGTCGGGCTGGCAGATCTGACTGGCAAAATGCACCAAAGTTTTCCATGCTCAGGTATTCGGTACCGGTGACTGCCGTACACGTACCGGCTTCATCGCCTGTCACATCAGCAGACCGGCCCAGTTGCGTACCTGATACAGACTGCCGCGCAGTGGTACTGGACTGCCCTACCTTGGCAGGATTTGGCGCCGGACGACTGTTGCAAAAACTGGTGAACTGATCAGTGCCAACATATTCTGTACCGGTAATTCCCCGACAGGATCCGGCCTCATTACCGGTAACCGCAGCCTGACGAGTCACTTGCGTTCCGGTCACTTCCGAACCTGCCAAAGTGGTATCCACTTCAACTTTCTGTGGGGCCCGATACTTTCTGGAACGTAACTGACCGGCAGCCCGGGCAGGTTGCGTGCGACCCCGACCATGTTCGGCCTGTTCCTGACGATGCAAACGGGCGAATTCGCGGCCATTACCATTTTGCAGATAACGCAAGCGCGCGGCGGCAGAACTCAGACCACGCATCACCGTAAGCGCCACCTTGCCCTTTTGGGAGAGCGTCTGCCGCCGTGCCTTGCAGAGCTGGCGCACTGAATTTTCGCGCCAGGCAAAATCGGAAGGGCTTGATTCAACCATTTCACATACGGAATCCAGAAATGATTCTTCCACACCGGGAATCAGCGGCTGCTCAACCTTTTCAGCAACCATTACTGCCTGGCTGCTTTCTGCCGGGACAACCCGACGACGGCTGCGCAAACGCCGCTGCTCCGGATCAGACCAGCACTGCGCACCCGTACATCTTTGGGCGCGATGCGCTAATGCGGCTTCTCTTCCGGAGTTTTTTTGGGACATGTTATCAATGTGTACGGATGGCGACATAACCACTGCTGCTGTGGGTTCTGTCTTCATCGAATTCGGTACAGACTTTGGCTCAGCAGCTGCTGGCACTGACCGTGTTCTTTCGGTTTGCTTGCGCACGGCCTGCTGGCGCCGCATCTTCTGCGCCAAAGCCCGACCACGCAAGTGACCGGAAGCGGATAATTCAGACATATTGCCTCCCTTGATGTAGCCGCCGTAAAAAACACGGCGGCTTCGTCACTGCTGCCCCTGTTCAGGAGCCCCGGTAAACCACAAACGCCAGACCTTGACTCTGGGTGTAGTTGTCGTAACCGATCAACTTCACCAGATGACCCGGGTATTCGCGGTGGCAGGCTTCCAACTCGGCCAGAATGGCGTCAACACTTCTTTCGCCAAACATCGGAAGCTTCCACATGTACCAGTAATGCGTGAACGAGCGACTGGGCTCGACATGCTCTACTGCAGGGTTCCAACCCTGAGCGACAATGTACTGAATCTGAGCCCGAATCTGTTCAGCAGACATGGGTGGCAGGTATGAAAACGTCTCATACCGGCGGACTTGCTTATAATCTTGCACATCGGCCATGATGACCTCCTTCCTGAATAAGCTGATGAATTACCAGAAATTAGCGGTTCTGTACGTCGAGCTTGTCGACCGTATCGAACTCAAACTTGATTTCTTTCCAGGTTTCCAGAGCGATCTTGAGTTCTGGCGAATGGCGAGCTGCATTCATCAACACTTCCTTGCCTTCCTTCTCGATCTCGACGCCACGGTTACGGGCTTCGACGCATGCTTCCAGAGCCACGCGGTTAGCCGCCGCACCTGCCGCATTACCCCAGGGGTGACCCAGAGTACCGCCACCAAACTGCAGCACGGAGTCATCACCGAAAATGCTCACCAGTGCCGGCATGTGCCACACGTGAATACCACCGGAAGCCACGGCAAAGGCGCCGGGCATGGAACCCCAATCCTGATCAAAGAAAATACCGCGACTGCGATCTTCAGGAATGTAGGATTCGCGAAGCAGGTCAATCCAACCCAGGGTAGAAGCGCGATCGCCTTCCAGCTTGCCGACCACGGTACCGGTATGGAGATGATCACCACCGGACAGACGCAGGGCCTTGGTCAACACCCGGAAGTGAATACCATGGTTGGGATTTCGGTCGATCACCGCATGCATGGCACGGTGAATATGGAGCAGAACGCCATTTTTGCGGCACCAGCGGGCCAGACCAGTATTGGCACAGAAACCGCCCGTGAGGAAGTCATGCATAATGATGGGCATACCCAGTTCTTTGGCAAACTCGGCGCGCTCGTACATTTCTTCCGGAGAAGGCGCGGTCACGTTCAGATAGTGACCCTTGCGCTCACCCGTCTGGGCTTCGGCATTGTGGATGGCATCAGCCACGAAGAGGAAGCGGTCACGCCAGCGCATGAAAGGCTGGGAATTGACGTTTTCGTCATCCTTGGTGAAATCCAGACCACCACGCAGGGCTTCATATACGGCACGACCGTAGTTCTTGGCAGAAAGACCCAGCTTGGGCTTGATGGTACAACCCAGCATCGGCCGGCCATACTTGTCAAGCAAGTCACGCTCTACCTGAATACCATGAGACGGACCGTTACAGGTCATGACGTAATGCAGCGGGAAGCGCACGTCTTCCAGACGCAGGGCACGAACCGCTTTAAATCCGAATACGTTACCCACCAGCGAGGTGAATACGTTAACCACCGAACCTTCTTCGAACAGGTCGATCGGATACGCGATGAACGCATAGAAAGCTGCGTCGTCACCGGGGACGTCTTCAATGCGGTACGCACGACCCTTGTAGTAGTCCATGTCGGTAAGCAGGTCAGTCCAGACCGTAGTCCAGGTGCCGGTAGATGATTCTGCGGCTACCGCCGCCGCTGCTTCTTCCCGATCCACACCAGGCTGCGGGATAATCTTGAAACACGCCAAAAGATCCGACTCGAGCGGCACGTAGTCCGGAGCCCAATATGTGTGGCGGTACTCCTTGACGCCGGCTTCATATTTACCAGCCATAAGATTCCTCCTAAAGTATCAGTCTAACTCGACCTGCAAAGCTGTAACCCTTGACGAATGTACAAAGTGCCTTCCATAAGGTAAAGTAAAAAGAAATTAATATTACCTTTTGGAAAAATAAAACCTTGATAATCCGCCATCCGACCCTGCACCAATTACGTATTTTTACGGTGCTTGCGCGACACCTTAACATGACCCGCGCTGCAACGGAATTACACCAGACGCCTTCAGCACTGTCCATACAGATCAAGCAACTTTCCGAGACCGCTGGCGAGCCCCTGTATGAACAAATGGGCAAAAAACTTTACCTCACGGCTGCCGGAGAAGCAGTTGCCAGGGCCGGAAACGACATTCTGCGTCGTCTGGATGCACTGAATCAGGAGCTCAACGCCCAGCGCAACCTCGAATCAGGGACGCTTAACCTGTCCATCATTTCGACGGCAGAGTACTTCGCGCCGCGCCTCATTGGTACCTTCTGCAAGGAACACGCAGGTATTGAAGTCCATCTTGAAATTGCCAATCGCGATAGCATCCTTGAACGACTCAAGCAAAATCTCGACGACATTTACATCATGGGCCAGGTTCCTGATGATATTGACGGTGTTGCCCGCCCCTTTATGGATAATCCGCTGGTTGTACTCGCCCCCGGCGATCACCCGTTAGCTGAACAATCCCGCATTGCTCCAGAGCGATTAAAAGATGAAGCCTTTATTCTTCGGGAAGAAGGTTCCGGAACCCGGCTGACAGCCCAGAATTTTTTCCAGGAACAGGGAGTCCAGCTCAAAGTCAGAATGACCATGAGCAGTAATGAAGCGGTCAAACAGCTGGTCGCCGGGGGACTGGGGCTGAGTGTCCTGTCCCGCAACACCATTGCTGCCGAAGCCAATGCCGGAAATATTGCCATTCTGGATGTCGTGGGTTTCCCCATTCTCAGACAATGGCACGCCGTGTATCGCAAGAACAAACGCTTAACCGCCGTAGCGCAAAAGTTCATGGACTTTTTGCTGGAAGGTAATTATTGATCTTGGCTGTTTCAAACGGCCGTGCCATTATTCCGGGATGCTTCCATCCTCTTTTGTGCGTTTATGAGTAAACACCCACTGCGCAGTGTATTGAAAGTCGGAAGCAATACCATGCTTTCCCGACTGCTTGGTTTCGCCCGTGACATTATTCTTGCGCATTTGTTCGGGGCCGGGGAAATGGCTGATGCTTTTTTTGTGGCCTTCCGGATTCCCAACCTGTTTCGTCGGCTGTTTGGAGAAGGCGCCTTCTCGCAATCATTCGTTCCAGTTCTGGGAGAATACCGGGCCCAGCGCACGACGGAGGAAGCTCAGGCGTTTGTCGCCGATATCAGTGGCTGGCTGGCCCTGACCCTGGCCGTGGTCACACTGATCGGCATTCTCGCTGCCAGCGCCGTAGTTTACGCCATAGCTCCGGGGTTTGCTGCTAACCCCGGCAAATTCCAGCTGACCGTGGAATTACTGCGGATTACTTTTCCCTATCTCTTTCTGATCTCAATGGTGGCGCTGGCTGGTGGTGTGCTCAATACCCATGGCCATTTTACGGTGCCTGCTTTTACGCCGGTTTTCCTGAATCTCAGCATTATTGCCACCGCATTATTCTGGGCACCGCATCTTGCCCAACCGGTTGTCGCCGTAGCCTGGGGTGTGTTGATTGGTGGCGTGGTACAGCTTCTGTTTCAGTTTCCAGCCCTGAAAAAACTGGGATATTTGCGCTGGCCGCGCCTGCGCCGCCGTGATCCGGGCGTCGCCAAGGTCTTGCGCCTGATGGGACCAGCAGCTTTCGGCGCATCGGTCGCTCAGATCAATTTATTCCTGAATACCATCCTGGCCTCTCTGGTCGGGGCGAATGTGGTTTCCTATCTTTATTACTCTGACCGGTTGGTGGAATTTCCTCTGGGCGTTTTCGGGGTCGCCTTGGGAACCGTGGTATTACCTCTGCTATCCCGGCAGGCGGCTGAGGGTTCTGCGCAATTTCCAGAAACCCTGGACTGGGCGCTGCGTCTGACCTGGCTGATCGGCCTTCCGGCGACGGTCGGTCTGCTGGTTCTGGCGCAGCCACTTCTGATCAGCCTGTTTCGCTACGGTGCCTATAGCGCTGAAGATGCCTGGCAGAGCAGTCTGAGTCTGATGGGTTATGGTATTGGCATATTACCCATCATTGCTGCACGCGTCCTTGCCCCGGCTTTTTATGCGCATCAAAATACTCGAACGCCCGTCCGTTTCGGCATGATCAGCGTGGCAGTCAACATGGTCATCAGCCTGATTCTCGCCTGGCCCCTGCAACAATTGGGTTTGGCCATTGCCACCAGCACAGCAGCACTGGTGAATGCCATTCTGCTCTGGCGCCGCCTGCATCGAGATGGTGTTTATCAAATGCAGGCGGGCTGGCCGCCCTTCTTGCTGAAATCCGCTGCCATGGCGATTATCATGGGCTTGGTGTTATTGAGCTTGCGCGGCGATACTGCACTGTGGCTGGCCCTACCCTTGTGGGAAAGACTCCTGCGGATCCTCGGTCTGGTGCTTTTAGCGGCCGTTCTGTATCTGGGTGGCACCTGGGCTTTGGGCATCCACGAGTTGCGCGATATTATCCGAAGGAGAACTGACCGTGCCTGAAACGGACGGATTACATGGACATGGAGATTCGGTATTTGCCATTCAGCGACCGGGTCAGATTCGCGTGTTCACACTGCTGGAAGCCCGGCAAATTTTTCCTTTGGTCCGCAACATTACCGCCCAGGCTGTTGATGAACTCTCTCCGGTTTTGGAGTCGATGAGGGCCAATATGGAAA
This sequence comes from Acidithiobacillus albertensis, assembly GCF_001931655.1. Lineage (NCBI taxonomy): Bacteria > Pseudomonadati > Pseudomonadota > Acidithiobacillia > Acidithiobacillales > Acidithiobacillaceae > Acidithiobacillus > Acidithiobacillus albertensis. Next base: position 1,853,924 of record NZ_MOAD01000001.1, read on the forward strand.
ACCATCTTCTTTTGCAGCAACAGGAAATCCACTACGAAGAAATTGTGCAGCGCTGGATCAATAAAATGGAGCGTCTGGGCGTGGTTGTTTCGGGATTATGGCTGGTGGATTTTGATACGGGCGATGGTTATTTGTGCTGGCGCCATCCGGAACCCGTGCTGGATTACTACCATGGTCATGAGCAGGGCTTTGGTCAGCGCCGCCCTTTGCAGGAGGTCATCCGGGAACAGCAACCCGAGTGGGCAGACTGCACACCCATGATCTAGGGTTCTCCATGAATTTAGGCTAGTATGTCGCCATTTTACCGTGAAACGGATCGCAAATAATCCCGCATGAATTTCCCAGGCTTTTTCCATAGACGCAGCCATTGTCCTGCCAGCTCAGCACTGGCGGTCAGTATCGGCAATTTTGACGGTGTTCATAGAGGACATCAGGCCTTGCTGCAGTCCCTACGCCAAAGTGATTTAGCGACGGCGGTTTTGACCTTTGAACCCCTGCCCCGGGAATTTTTTCTGGCATCCCAGGCCGCACCCCGGCTGAGCAGTCTCCGTGAAAAAATCGACGCGCTGCGTCACTACCATGTGGATCAAATTTACTGCCTGCCTTTTGATCAGGCTCTGGCCCGCCTTTCCGCTGAAGATTTCATTACGCGCATTTTGGTGCAGCAATTACAGTGCCGCTTTCTGGTGGTTGGTCATGATTTTCGTTTCGGGGCGGCGCGGCGGGGCGATCTGGAGATGCTGCAGCACTTCGGTCGCCAATATGGTTTTGCCGTCATGGAACAGCCAGCCTTCAGCCTCGACGGCCAACGCGTCAGCAGCACCGGCATTCGTGCGGCATTGCTGGCAGGCAACCTGGACCAGGCGCAACAGTGGTTGGGCAGACCCTATACCCTCTGTGGTAAAATCGTTCACGGTGATCATCTGGGTCGGGAACTGGGCTTCCCCACCGCCAACATTCCCCTGAATCGCCGCCCCGTTCCGGTCAAAGGCATTTTTGCCGGGCGTCTGCACAGCCCTCAAGGAAGCTGGATAGCCGCCATCAGTATCGGCTTGCGACCTACCGTCGGCGGTAAGCAAATGGTGCTGGAGGCACACTGCCTGGATGCCGACAGTCCTGATCTTTATGGACAGCGCGTTCAGGTAGAACTGCATCAGCAATTACGTCATGAAGAAAAGTACCCGGATCTCGATGCCCTCAAGGCAGCCATTGCCCGGGATATTATCAATACCCGCCGTTTTTTTGCCGAACACCCTTAGGATTTTCAAAACTCATGGACTACAAGCTGACACTGAACCTTCCCCAAACGGACTTTCCCATGCAGGGCAAACTCCCGGAACGCGAACCGGCGACACTGGCGCGCTGGCAGGAGCATGATTTGTATGCCGCCATCCAGACGGCGCGCAGCAACGCTCCGGTATTTATCCTGCATGACGGCCCGCCTTACGCCAATGGCAAAATTCACATAGGCCATGCGGTCAATAAAATCCTCAAGGACATTATCAATAAAAGCAAATTGAGTGAAGGTTACCGGGTCCCCTATGTGCCGGGCTGGGATTGTCATGGCTTACCCATTGAAATCCAGGTGGAAAAGGAACTGGGACGCCCCGGAGAAAAAGTCAGTGCCCAGGAATTTCGCAACGCCTGCCGGACCTACGCAGAAGGCCAGATTGTAGGACAACGGCAGGATTTTGAACGACTCGGCATCCTCGGCGACTGGCAGCATCCCTATCTGACCATGCATTTTGCGGCAGAAGCCAATATTCTCCGGGAACTTGGTCGCTTGACCGTCAATAGTCAGGTAGTACGCGGTGCCAAACCCGTCCACTGGTGTGTGGATTGTGGTAGTGCACTGGCCGAAGCGGAAGTCGAATATCAGGATCGCACGGATCCCTCCATTGATGTGGCTTTTGCCGTTGCCAATCCGGCTGACCTGCAGCAGCGGCTGGGGCTGAAAGAGGCTGTCGCCGCCAGCGTGGTCATCTGGACTACCACTCCATGGACTTTACCCGCCAATCAGGCGGTCGCCGTACATCCTGATTATGCTTATGTGCTCCTGCGCAGCGGGCATCGCCATATTCTGGTAGCTGCCGATCTGGCCGAAAGCACCCTCGCCCGTTATGGGGAAACCCCGGAAAATGGTCCTGCCATTCTGGCAGAATGCACCGGATCGCAGCTCGAAGGACTGATTCTGCAGCATCCTTTTCTGGATCGTCAGGTTCCGGTCATTCTCGGCCAACACGTTACCCTGGAAGCCGGTACCGGATGTGTGCACACCGCGCCTGCGCATGGCGTGGAGGACTATGAGGCCAGTCGTCATTATCATCTGCCGGTGGAAAGCCCCTTGCAGGATAACGGCCGCTTGCGTGATGACCTGCCCCGTGGTCTTGGCGGGCTGAATATTCGTCAAGCCAACGAAAAAATCATCGAACTGCTGCAGGAGGAAGATGCCCTACTGCATCTGGAAAAAATCCGCCATAGCTATCCCCATTGCTGGCGACACAAGACGCCCCTGCTGTTTCGGGCGACACCGCAATGGTTTATCAGCATGTCTGCCAACCAGCTCCGCGACAAGGCTCTCTCTGCCATAGAAGCAACGCGCTGGATTCCCGACTGGGGTCAGGAGCGCATTGCCGGCATGATCCGTCAGCGTCCGGACTGGTGTATTTCCCGGCAAAGAGCCTGGGGCGTACCCATTGCCCTGTTTTTCTGCGGCCAGTGTGGTGAACCGCTGCGCGACGCGGCAACTTTCGAACGGATTGCTCAGGCGGTGGAAGCTAACGGTGTTGATGCCTGGTTCAACCAGCCTGCCGAAGATTTTCTGCCTGCAGAAGCGCATTGTGCAGCCTGTGGATATGATCATTTTCACAAGAGCACGGATATTCTTGACGTCTGGTTTGATTCCGGCTCGACCCACGCCTTTGTCCTGGAGCAGCGTCCGGAACTGCAGAGTCCTGCCGACCTGTATCTGGAAGGTTCAGATCAACATCGTGGCTGGTTTCAGTCTTCGCTGCTGGAGTCTGTGGCGAGCCGGGGGCGTGCACCGTTCAAGGCGGTTTTGACCCATGGCTTCACGGTGGATGGTGAAGGCCGCAAGATGAGCAAGTCAGTGGGTAACGTCATCGCCCCGCAGAGCATTATCGACCGTTATGGTGCGGATATTCTGCGCCTCTGGGTGGCTTCGGCAGATTACCGGGGCGAAATTCCCATTTCCGATGCCATCGTCAAGCAATTGGGGGATAGCTATCGGCGCATTCGTAATACGGCCCGCTACATTCTGGGCAACACCCACGATTTTGACTTCGCAAAAGACGCACTGCCCGCAGCAGAGTTGCTGGAAATGGATCGCTGGATGCTGGCGCGCACCGCACTGTTGCAGGAAGAAATTCGTGCGGCCTATGCTGAATACCAATTTCTCAAGGTCCAGCAAAAGCTCCATCATTTTTGTTCCATTGATCTGGGCGGCCTCTATCTGGACGTACTCAAGGATCGCCTCTATACCTCACCGGCTGCTTCTCGCGCCCGCCGTTCCGCACAAACTGTCCTCTGGCTGATGCTGGAAGCCATGGTCCGCTGGATGGCACCCGTCCTGAGCTTTACCGCAGAAGAAATCTGGCAGGAAATGCGCGATCGGCCAGCACCCAGCGTGTTTTTTGGTGAATACCCAGACCTCCCTTTGCCCGCAGATACCGTTGCGCTGAACGCCCGCTGGGAGCGTCTCAGTCAATTACGGGATGCGGTCAATGCGGCGCTGGAACTGCTACGTCAGGACAAGCAAATCGGCTCGGGTCTGGATGCCGAACTGCAGATTTATGCCAACGATGACTGGCAGGCGTTTCTGCACCCTCTGGGAGAAGAACTGCGCTATTTTTTGATGACTTCCGCCTGCAGCATCCATGCCTACTCCGAGCGACCGGAAAACAGCGCCGAACTGGTTCCCGGAGTTGCCCTGCAGGTACAAACGAGCACAGCCAGCAAATGTGCACGGTGCTGGCATCGCCGTCATGATGTCGGCCAGCATGCCGGACATCCGGAAATTTGTGGTCGTTGTGTAAGCAATCTTGAATTACCAGGCGAACAACGGGAGTTCTGCTGATGTTACGTTACCTTTGGCTGTCTTTTGCCGTCATCCTTGCAGATCAGGGCGTCAAACTCTGGCTGAGTCACATCTGGCGGGTGGGACAGGGTATTGTCGTCATCCCCGGCCTCCTGAATTTTCGCCTCGTTCATAATACGGGGGCTGCTTTCAGTTTTCTGGCAGGTGCAGGCGGTTGGCAGCGCTGGCTGCTCATTGGTATTGCCCTGCTGGTCGTTGTCGTCATTGTCGCCATCCTGCGTCGCCTCAAACCCGGCAGCACCTGGACCGCCATCGCTCTCGCACTCATTCTTGGCGGTGCTGTAGGCAATCTGATTGATCGCATTCGCCTCGGCTATGTAGTGGACTTCATTGGGGCGCACTGGGGTTCTTTATATTGGCCTTATTTCAATATTGCCGATAGCGCCATTTCCATCGGGGCGGTAATTCTGGTTCTGGACGCTTTCCGCCGGCATTAGCCTTCCGGTTACAATAACGTCCCCTTGAGCAGTGGGGAGTTTTTGCGACACCGGCCAAAGTCGCGGCAAAGCTTCCCGACCCACCGCCGGTTTTAGGGGGCACCCTGTAAAAACGGGCACCTTGTCGTCAAAACGTGACAGAAATTAGCTGACTGACCGTTCGGATAATTTTTATGCATTGATTTATATGTGTTTATTATTTTGGCACACTCCTTGCTTTATTGTTTTCAATAGAAAGCTAAGGAGACAGCAGATGGATAACAGCACAAATTTATTGGCGGCTTTGCGTCGGGTTCGCAGCTTCCCCAGTTACTCTTCTTTCATGGCAGGACATGAAAGACAACGCATCAAACGGGAATTACAGAAACGCCTGCTCCGCCTGCGCCGGCAACGACAGGTTCAGCAACACCCCAACTTTGTGACCAAACAACAACAAATTGCCAGCGGTATTTTTCAGCATATTTTTCACTGAAACTTAGACGCAGGCGCGCTGAATATCCTTTCCGCAATCCTGCAAAAACTGCCAGCGTGCCACCCACTCATGCACTGGATGGAAAGAGGCTCCAGCAATCGCCTGACGAAAAGCTTCGAGATCTTTTTCGACCTGTTTCAAAACACTGAGTAAACGTCGCAAGCGCCCAGGATCTCCCTTGCGTTTGGCCGTTTCTATGGCCTCTCTGGCGACAGCCAGGGCACGAGGAAAGTCCATCGCTTGACGCAATGCCGCATCCCGTTTTTTTCTTTCTCCCCCAGCTTCGCGATCCGGTATGCGGGGCACCCGTTGTTGCCATTCTTTCAATAAATCAAGGGACTGCTTTTCGAGATCCATACGCAGCTTTTCTGTAGAGCCTGCCAACATACGGGCACTTTTGAGTTTACGATCATCGTGACGAAGACGAGCCTGCCTGGTAAGACCCAGGGCAAGATCCTGCTCACTGACCAGTCCTTCAGCAATCAGCAACTTCCCCAGACGTTCACTCCCTTGCCTTTGATGGCGGAGAGCGCGTTCAAGCTGTTCCGGAGAAATAAATCCACGCTGCAACAGCACTTGCCCAATACGGCGCTTTTCTTGTTCGTTTATCATTATTTTCTGCGCCGGTAGACGCTTTAATCCCTGTAGACCAGCCCGGCCCGCGCCTGAGCACGTGGTTTTATAATGATTTCATCAATATTGACATGGGCAGGACGGCTGACCACCCAGCTAATGGCGTCGGCAATATCTGCTGCCACCAAAGGCTCCATACCTGCATATACACTCGCTGCACGTTCTGCATCTCCGGCAAAGCGCACCAGACTGAATTCGGTTTCCACCAGTCCCGGATCTATTTCGGTAATGCGGATGGGCTTGCCCAGCCATTCCACACGCAGCGTCTCGGTAATCGCCTTGACCGCATGTTTGCAGGCCGTATAACCGCCGCCACCGGCATAGGTTTCATGGGCGGCAATACTGCCGATATTGACCAGATGCCCAACGCCCGAAGAAGCTTTCAACAGTCGTGGATAAAGTGCCTTACTCATCCGCGCCAGGCCCAGCACATTGCTGTCCCACATGCGTTGCCAGTGGGATTCCTCCATCTCGGCAATCGGCTCAAGGCCCAGCGCACCACCAGCATTATTGACCAGAATATCAACAGCCTCGGGCAACTGATCGACAAACTGACAGACACTTTCCGTGTCAGTGACATCCAGAGTCAGGGCTACCCCCTGAATTTCTTCTGCCAATGCCTGCAGTCTTTCCAGACGGCGGGCACCGACGTAGACCTTACATCCCTGATGTGCAAGCTGACGGGCTGTTTCTGCGCCAATACCCGATGATGCCCCCGTAACCACGGCACAGCGCTGAACGGAGATCATACCCAACCCTCCGGTTCATTACCGGCTCGCCACTTGATGCTGCAACCCACACTGGGCAGGACTTTTGCCGGAGGCTCACGCTTTTCCAGCACGGCAGCTACCGCTTCCGATAAATCTTTTCCGGTAACCGGCAGCGTATTTTTGGGACGACTGTCATCAAACTGACCATGGTAAAAAAGCTTGCCTGCCTGATCAAAAAGGAAAATATCCGGGGTACAAACGGCGTTGAAGGCCTTCGCTACGGCTTGATCTGCATCAAAAAGATAGGGAAAGTCATAACCGGCACGCTGCGCTTCGGCAGGCATTTTCTCGGGGGCATCCTCAGGATAGGTGTCCGGATCATTACTGTTGATCGCCACCACCTGAACTCCCTGATTTTGCCACTGACGGGCCAACTCGCCCAGCTGCCTGCTGATATGCAGTACATAAGGACAATGGTTGCAGATGAACAGCACCAGTAAGGGCTTGCCCCGGGCAGAAGTACTCGACCATTGACCACTTTCTCCTCCGACGGGCAAAGAAAAAGCGGGCATGGCGCCACCAACGGGTAAATCTTTTGCGGTCATTGCCATAATTGCATCTCCTAAATTTCCTGATGATGAGCCGAAGCTCGACTTTGTGTTGATCGTTTGCCGGTCATGCAGGTGCCGGGTGCAAACCATCTGCTGGGCCTTGCTGTTGGACGACTTCCAGCACCCAGGCACCATTACCCTGCAGGTGCAGGCAATGCTGGTGGTGCTGCAGCAAACTGGAGCGATGACCGACACTGATGATTGCGCTTTCCGGAAGGGCTTCGACCAGCAATTGATATAGGCGGTTTTCGGCGGGCTCATCCAGAGCCGAACTCGCCTCATCCAGAAATATCCACTGCGGTTTTTGCACCAGCACCCGCGCGAAAGCCAGACGCTGCTGTTCCCCCAAGGATAACACATGCGACCAGAGCCGGGAGTCATCCAGCTTGTCGGCAAGACTACTCATATCAACCATGTGCAAAATCTGCTGCAGTCGCTGATCATCCACATTGGCGCCAAAGGGATACACCAGAACATCCCGAAGGGTACCCAGAGGCAAGTAAGGTTTTTGGGGAAGAAACAAGGGGCGCTCTCCTTCGGGCAGGCCGATTTCTCCGTCACCAAAAGGCCAGATACCCGCCAGACTGCGGATCAACGTACTTTTCCCGCCACCGGAAGGCCCCATGATCAACAGTCGCTCACGACGACGGACGTCGAGATTCAGGTCATGCACCAGTTCCCGGCCATCTGGCAAGCGCACATTGAGATCCTTGACCTGCAGGTTGGGCGCGTTTTTTCGCTCAATCTGATAGTGGGTTTCACGGATAACCCGCACCTCATCCATGGATTGTTCAAAAAAGCGCAGACGATCGACGACCGCATGCCAGTTGGCCAGACTGCTGTAACTGCTGACAATAAAAGAAAGAGCACCTTGCACCTGGGAAAAGGCCATAGCTATTTGCTGCAGTCCACCGATACCAATGGCTTTATTCACAAAATAGGCAGGCATGCTGACAATAAGCGGGAAAATAATGGCCGCCTGACCATACCCCGATACCCACCAGTTCAGACGCATGGATCGCCAGATGATCCGCCAGTAATTCGCATACACTTCGGCAAAACGCCGGAGAAAATGATGGCGTTCTTCATGTTCACCTCCATATAAAGCCACGCTCTCACTGTTTTCTCGCAGACGCATCATGCTGAAACGGAAATCTGCCTGATAACGTTCCTGATTAAAATTGAGTTTGATCAGCGGGCGGCCAATAAGCGCCGTCAGAATGGTTCCAAATACGGCATATATCAGGGCAGCCCAAACCAGATAACCGGGAATGGTGTAAAGGGCCCCCTTCCAGGGGATGGTAATCATGGCCGACAACTCCCAAAGCATGAACACAAAGGCCGCCAGAGTCGTTACTGAACTGAGCAGGCCAATGATGATGTTCAGGGTCTGGCTGGTAAAACTGGCCAGATCTTCGCTGATACGCTGGTCCGGGTTATCTGTACCATCGCCCAGTACCTGCATATGGTAAAACGTGCTTTTAGACAACCAGTTGTCGAGATAATGGCGGGTCAGCCAACGTCGCCAGCGGATTTCCAGCATCTGGGTAAAAAAAGTCTGGGATACGGCGGCTATGATGTAGGCTGTCGCCAGCAATAGAAAAATCAGCATCTGATGCCAGGCGGCATTGACAGCAAAACGCTGCAAGGCATTCCAGAAAAAGGCATACCATTGAGTAATGCGGTAGGAGATAAATACCATAAACAGGTTGAGAATAATGATCAGCGCGAAAATACCCCGTGCACTCCAGCGCTCTTCTGAATGCCACCAATAGGGCTTACTGATGCGCCACAAGTCGCGAAAAAACGCTCCGTTAAACTGCTTCATGCGCTCTCTCCACCCATAAAAACCTTCAACATCTCAACGCTCCTCCGATCTTCACGCCGGCCCCGGCTTAATTATTGCTATGCTTCAAGGGAAGTCTTATCTATAAAGCTCAGGAGAATAGCATGACCCAATCCAAAAACCATTCCCGTCGTCAGTTCATCGGAGGTATTGCTGCTGTTGCTGGAGTCGGTGCCCTGGCCATCAGCAATCAGGGCAACGCCCAGGGCATGATGGGGCCAACCAAAAACAAGGTAGTGTTTCAACTCAACAAGTCCGATCCGGCTTATATTCTGGACATCCTGCATAGTGCTGCCGTCGTCCTCGGCCATTTCAACAGCGATGCCGACATTGTCATCGACTGCTTCGGACCCGGCCTCTGGTTGCTGGTCAAGGCCCCGAAAAATCATCAACATTACGAAAAATTCATTATGGAACAGGTAGAAAGCCTGCACATGTATGGCGTGGTTTTCAACGCCTGTGAACAGACCATGAAAACCATCCACATCGACAAGGCAGATCTGATTCCACAGGCGGTGCCCGTGTTTAGCGGCGCGGTGGATCTCATTACCCTGCAGCAAAAAGGTTATGCCTATATCGCCTGGTAGGAAACCCTCAGTCCAGTTGCCGATGTTGCAGAGCGGGTAACTGCTTTCGGCAACTTTGCAGGTAATCCCTGTCCATTCCAGCCATCACCCATCCCGGCCCCTGTTCCATGCGGGCCAGGACCTGCCCCCAGGGGTCAATAATCATGCTGCCGCCAAAAGTCTGACGACCATTCTGATGCAGACCACCCTGATCGGCAGCCAGCAAGTACGCCTGATTTTCGATGGCTCTGGCGCGCAGCAAACTTTCCCAGTGGGCGGCACCCGTTTGTCGGGTGAAAGCGCTTGGCACCACCAGCAGTTCGGCACCAGCGTAATGACGATACAACTCCGGGAAACGCAAATCATAACAAATGGAGAGCCCCAGTTGACCCCAAGGGGTTTCTACCTGAACAGGCAGCTTGCCCGGCGCGATACTGCGGGATTCCCGATAGCTTTCCCCACCAGCCAGGTTGACATCAAAAAGATGGATTTTGTCGTAACGCGCACGGCGATGGCCTTCATTATCGTAAACCAGACAAGCTGCAAAGCAGCGTCCGTCAGGCGCCGCAATGGGGATGCTGCCGCCCACCAGCCAGCAGTCCTGTTGCCGCGCCTGATCCGCCAGCCAGGACTGAATAACACCTTCACCATCAGGTTCCATCAGCGCGAGTTTGTCTGTTTCATGACGTCCCATAAAGGCAAAATTCTCGGGCAGCAGGATCAGCTTCGCTCCCTCACGAGCGGCCTCCCGAATCAGCCCTGCGGCTTGCTCAAAATTTTCTGAAGGGATATTCGAAGAAACCATCTGAATTACGGCAAGCTGAGCGTCCATGCCTTATTTATCCTTTGCTGACGACGACGATATGCGGGTAACCATGGGGTGCTCCCAAGAGCCTTGGGCGAGATAGTTTAATTCTAGCACCTTACCCGAATGCCCAAACAGTGCCGGGCCCAGCAGCGGGAAATCTCCTAGAAGCCAATCAAAACTCTGTAAAGGGTAAACCTGCAAATTCAGGTTCATTTGCTGATCAACCATGTCCAGAGTTCCTGCTCCATGCATGGCCAGCGCACTGGAGTTCAGGCGAATATACTGACTGCGTGCCAAACCCTTCCCGAGCACAAACTTTGCCGAAAGCGCATGAAAAAACAAACCCTCTCCAAATAGTGGACGGTAATCCAGAGTGAGCAGGTCTTTCAGCAGGGTTGTTGGATTCACATAAACCAGCCAGGACACATCCGTCCCCATTTTTTTGAGGCGGCCGTTTTTTATATGGGACTGGATTGTCCCCTGAAGATGCTGCACATTCCAATTCCAGGGTGCGCCCGGCCAGGAAATTTTCCCCGTATAGCGGGCTTGCCCGTATTCCAGACTGTTCATCCCCAGCGCTTCCAGCGCCGGGCCGATATTATGGCTTTGCACCGTTCCCTGCACGGTAGTCATGCCGCCATCATGGGGCTGCCATGCCCCGCTGAGATCCCAGTGACTACCGAGCCACTCCCCTTTCAAAGCTGATAGTTGCCAGCCGCTTGGCGAGCGTTCCGCCTGTAAGGTCACATCATGGGCAAGATGCCCCCGCCAATCCAGATGGTCCATATGGGCATCCAGGTCCAGTGGACCACCTGAGGCCCAGGCCGGAGCAGAAGTCATTCCTGAAGTCAGCCAGGCAGACTGCAGAGGTTCGGTCTGCGCAGGGCTGAGTAGCAGTTTCTGCACATTCAGGTGAATGGCGGCCGCTTGTGCCGGAATCCTTGCCGCCTGATAAGTGAGCTTGCCTGCAGACTGAGGACTGCGCCAGCGCAAATGCCAGTTACGGCCTCGGGCTTCTCCCAGTATCCGGGTATGCTGCCAAACCTGTCCCAGCAGTTGCACTTGCTGCCAATGCAGGTCAAAACGAGTGGTTGGCAAGCGGCCTCCCGGGCCACCTGCCGGTAAGAGAGCGAACCATTCATCCACAGGCAGAACCTGACCCTGTCCATCTATCCTCACGCCGTAGCCGGGCATTTTGGGAAGAGGGCCCGCACCCAGACGCAGCGTTGCAGCCCGCCACTGCCAATGCCTGCCTTCGCTTTTCCAGCTCAGCCGGGCTTGGCCTTGAGCGGCGTGAACAGTCAGATCAAAAGCACGATCCCAAAGCCCCTGTCCGGAGATGCTGACGGGGGTCTCATCCGCATAACTCCAGTTAAAGGGTGCCGGGAAGGAACTGCGACTACGCTGTAACCGGGCAGATCCCAATAAGCGCAGTCTGCCATTTTCCAGAGTTCCGGATACCTGATAAGGAATCACTCCATGCAGTCTGGATTGCCAGGATTGCGGCAGCGGTAACTGCCCGGCCTGCAGCGACCCCTGCAATTGCATCTGCAGATGAGTCTGCTGGTCAAGCGCTTTGGCTTGTAAGCTCACTTCTGCGGGGCCGCCCACAAACTGACCCTGCAGGTTTTTGGCATTGATGGCATCTCGCTGAAAATGAATGGGTCCCGAAATGGATTCAGCTCGCCAGTTTCCCATTTTCACACCGGCTTTTTGCAAAGCAAGCACACCCTGTACCTGGGTTTTTTCATGATGAAATGGCACCTTCAGGGCCAGATGCAACTGTCCTTCCCCGGAAAGTTGCAGGGGCGGCGTTTGCGCATGGCGTAAAAGCGGGGTCTGACGCAAACAGGGCAGCAGTTTTGCCATGGGCAGAGGCGTATGGATTTCTGCATACAGAGGCGATGCAAGTGCCGTATCCAGATTGCCAATAGAAACTTGCGCCTCCCGCACCGGAATACCGGAAATATCCCCGTGACTGCGAACGGTCAATGCATTTCCAGTCCACTGCAAACGGGCATCCAGATGCTCCGCATCGGGCCAGCGTGCTGCGTAAAGCAAATGCACATTGTGAAAATGCGCCTGCAGATTGAGATGGTCATGATTGCGGTTTTGGGGCAAATGCTGCCAGGGGCCTCGCCAACGCAAATCTGCCTTGTCCAGAGTGCCACTGAGAAAGGCCCTGGAAAGCCAGCGCTGCAATGCCGGTGAAATTCCCTGATTCGGCAGAAAAGTGTTGATGTCGCGTACCGGCAGGTGCTGCATTCGGGCTTGCAAATGCAATTGTTGTGGACCGATGCTGGCAGCTAGCTGCAAATCTCCAGGACCATGGACAAGCAAAGGGGCAGCCTGCAAAGACCAGTGCTGAGCATTCCAGCGACCGGAAATATGCCCCGATACTTTTTGTAAAAACCAGGAATGCGCAAAATAACGCGGCCAAAATACCTTCAGTTGTCGGCTTTGCAAATGCAGACTGAATTGTTGCGGTTGAAAATCAAGATGGCCGCTCAAACCGTCCAGACCTGGGGCCTGGCCCAGAGCGGGAATATCCAGATCGTCCAGCCGGGTTTGTAGTTGCCAGCCCAGCTTTTGGGAGTTCCGGATTCTTGCAAAATGTACCTGCATGTCCCGCAAGTTTCCGTGCCAGGATGATTGGCGCCAGTTTTGCCAGTGCGCTGGCAACAAAGGACCGGCGATGTCCATAACCAGCTGAACAGGCAAGCGCTTGGCACTGAAATCACCCTGCAATCGCCTCTTCCAGTGGAGACGCAAGCGGGCGGACAAGGGCTGCGCACTGATCCCGCTGATTTGAGAAATCTCAAGCTGCCCCGAATGAGTAAACCCTTGCCAACGGAGCTGCCCTTGCACCCCGGTCGCTTTCGGCCCTGAAAAACCCGGATGTTGCCATTGAAAATGGCCGTCCAAAGCGCTGGACAGGCCATCCTGCCAGACCAGACTACCCTTTGCACTCAGCACTCCCTGCAGCGCAGGGAAACGGCCATCCAGCTCATGCAACCAGGCCACGGGCAGGCCATGTAGCGCCCATTGCCCATTTCCTGCTGCACCCGCGTACTGCAGACTGCCGCCTTTTGCCCAGTCAAGATGAATCTGCATGTCCGGTCGTAAGCCGCCCGTACTGAGCCACTGCAAATGCAAGGCTGTTGAATACGTATTGTCCGGCAATTCAATCAAAAAATGTTGGATTTGCAAGCGTGCTGGATCCAGTTTGAGATTGAAATGACCGTTGGATTGACCCGGTTTCAGTCCAGCCAGATGCCATTGACCTTGGGCATTTTTGAGGAGTTTTACAGAACCACTGGCCACATCCAGTTTTCTGGCCATCAGGTCGCCCGCGAATAGCGGCAAAACAAAAAACTGCAAGTTCACATCATTCAGAGACAAATCCGGATGGGCGACAGGCCCAATCAGCAAGTGCTGAAATTGCACAGTAGGTCCGCCCTTCCATTCGGTCCGGATGGCACTCAGTTGCACGGGTTCCGAGAAATGCTCTACCAGGGCGTTGCGCAGATAATCCCGGAGCAATTCCGGCCTATATATGAAAAGCAGATAGGCGGCGAGTATCAGCAGCATCGCACCCGCGACCAGCACTGCTGAAACCCGGGCGAACCCAACAGCCAGGCTGCGCAGGGACTGTCGCAGTCCTGCCTGATGCGGGGCATCAGCATGGGCATCAGCCATGATGCCCGGTCGATGTCGGTAAAAATGCCGAGGAAATACGCGAAGTTCCTGAGTAGCAAAAGAAAATATACGGGGATTACAGGGATCGTATCATAACCATCTTCAGGTACACTGTGAACATGCATGACCTGCCAAGGAATAGCCCCATGTCCCGGAGACCTGTGCCTGAAAATCCGATGGGTGAAAGCCCAAAATCCATGCCCCCGAAAACCGGGACGCGCTTACCCACCCTGATCACCGAAATTCTCCAGCAAATTCCTGTAGACAGGGAAGCCATAGAAGAAATGATCAAGCTCATCTGGGCAACATTTTCGGAAACCCAACGCAACAATCTGCTGGATAAGGGTGCAGGTTTTTTCCGGCATTGCTTGCAGGTTGCCTGTGCCAGCCCCTTTCTGCGCCAACATCTGCAGTATCACCCCCAGCACCTGCTCCGCCTGGCCAAGGGCGAAGTCACCCCGCCTCCCGACTTGAAGGACCACAGCCCTGAGGCCTTCAACACGGCATTACGGCGCTATCGCAATGCACGGATGGTTGAAATCATCTGGCGCGATCGCATGGCGGGTGAGCACATGCCGGAAACCGTAGCGGCTGTCAGCGCGTTGGCCGAAACCTGTCTACAGCAGGCCTGCATATACGGCCAGGCCTTATTGCAACAAGCCTATGGATATCCCGAGAACGATGCCGGAGAGGCAGTTGCTTTCGCGGTCATCGGCATGGGCAAACTCGGTGGAAAAGAGCTGAATTTGTCCTCGGATATCGACCTCATTTTCTGCTTTAGCGAAAATGGCAGCAGTAATGGTCCCCGTTCCCTAGAAAACAGTGAATACTTCAGCCGTTTGGGGCGCTGGCTGATTCAGGCGCTGGATCAACCCGGCGCCGAAGGTTTCTGCTTTCGCGTAGACATGCGTCTGCGTCCTTTCGGGGATGCCGGCCCCCTCTGCATCAGTGCTGCCGCCATGGAGCACTATTATCAGGTCCATGGGCGGGGCTGGGAGCGTTACGCTTTCATCAAAGCCCGACCCGTAGCGGGTAACCTGGATTTTGGTGCAAAAGTGCTGGAAATGCTGAGGCCTTTTGTTTACCGCCGCTATCTGGACTTTACCGCCCTGCAGGGACTCCGTGAGGTCAAGGCCCTGATGGATGCCGAGCAGGGCGAAAGCAGTCAGGACATTAAAAAAGGACAAGGCGGGATTCGCGAAATCGAATTTATCTGTCAATCACTCCAGATCATCCATGGGGGGCGTACCCCCCAACTACGCAATACCAACACGCTCAGCACGTTGGATATTCTCTACGAACTGGATCTACTGCCAAAATCCGATTTTCTGTTATTGGGCAAGGCCTACGGTTTTTTTCGTAATACCGAGCACTGCCTGCAAATGGTCCAGGACCAGCAAACCCAGCAACTTCCCCGCAATGAGAACGAATGGCAGCGACTGGCCTGCGCCATGCACCATGAGGATGTGGATAGTTTTCGAATGGATCTGGACGGTTTGCGTCGGCAAGTGCATCAGATTTTTTTACAAACCCTGGCTCCGCAAACTGTGCATTCCAGCAATACGCCGGAACAGGGACGGCAACTCTGGCTACATGCCCAAAACCATACTCTGGACATGCTCCCTGAGAATATTTTCCAGAAACTGCATTTTCCAAATCCGACAGAAAGCTGGTCACGACTCTGGCGCTTTGCCCATAGTCGGGATGTCTCTTTGCGGCTATCCACGGAAGGACGCCAGCGTCTGGATAATTTGCTGCCGCAGATACTGGAAATTTGTGCACAGGAAGCCGATAGCGAAGCGCTTCTGCAACATTTTCTGAACCTGCTGGAAGCCATACTCAGCAAAGCCAATTACCTCGCGCTCCTCGCCGAAAACCCCCGCTATCTGCAGCATTGCAGCACGCTGCTACACAGTCCTTGGTTAGCGCAGCAACTCGCCCGCTTTCCCGTGCTGCTCGATGATGTACTCAGCAACAACCATCAGCCCGGGCAATGGCCGGAAATTCTCCACGCCCAACTACAGTATGCGGAAGACCAGGAAGAACGCATGGATGCCCTGCGGCGCTTTAAAAATGCCGAACTGGTACGCCTTGCGGCCAGCTTCTGGACGCAGCAGTTATCCATTGAGTCGTTACTGCGGCAACTCAGCGATCTGGCACAACTTACCCTGCAAACCGCGCTGGATTGGGCCCGGCTGGAAATGGAACGCCGCCATGGCCGGATCTGCACTCAGGATGGACAGACAGCGTCATTTGCGGTCATCGCTTTGGGCAAGCTGGGCGGTCAGGAAATGGGCTTCGCCTCGGACCTGGATCTGATTTATTTATATGACGCCCCGCCTGAGGCGGAAAGTGACGGTCCAGCCCCCCTTCCCGCCTCCACCTGGTATGCCCGCCTGGGACAAAGGCTCATCCACCTGCTCAGCACGCTGACCCGCGCAGGCATACTGTATGAAATTGACATGCGCCTGCGCCCCAGTGGCCAATCCGGTCCTCTGGTCAGCAGTATGGAGACGTTCAGCCGCTACCAGCACCAATCCGCCTGGACCTGGGAGCATCAGGCCCTGACCCGCGCCCGCTGGGTAGCCGGCGATTCACAGTTAGGAGCACGATTCGAACAATTGCGTCATGCCATTTTGGGTTCCGAAAGAGACGCCGAGACCTTGAAAAGTGCCGTGCGGAGCATGAGAAAACGTATTTTCGACAATAAAAACATAGCCCCACAAGCTTTTCATCTGAAATTAAGCCCGGGTGGACTGACAGATATCGAGTTTCTTGTACAATTTGCTATGCTAGGCGCTTGCCCAGAGCAGCCGGATTTGTGTCAGAATACCGGCACCGCAGCAGCCATCAGGGCCTTGGTGCAATCCGGTGTTTGGAATGCCCAACAAGGCTCTGATTTGCTGCATGCCTGGAAACTGTACCGGCAAGTAGAAAACGAACGCTGGCTGAACTTGCAGGAAAACAATGTTCATGCCGATGATACCCCGCATTGGGAGGCTTTGCAGGACGCCTCAGAAAAGGTGCGAGTCATCTGGCAGGAATGGATTGGCAGTTATACGGATTAAGGAGAAGTAAAAATGTCCATGGCGGATCGTGACGGTTTTATCTGGTTTGATGGCAAAATGGTGCCCTGGAGAGAAGCTACGGTGCATGGACTGACCCACAGCCTCCATTATGGCATGGGTTGTTTCGAGGGCGAGCGTGCTTATGCCACTCCCCAGGGAGCCGCCATTTTTCGTTTGCCGGAGCATACCAAACGGCTGTTCAACAGCGCCAAAATCCTGCAGATGGACGTACCATTCACGGAAGCAGAAATCAATGCGGCCACCAGGGAAGTGATTCGCGTAAACCAGCTGGAGTCTGCCTACATTCGCCCACTGCTGTTCTATGGCGCCGAAGGCATGGGCCTGTCTGCCAAGGGCCTGAAAGTCCATGCCCTCATTGCTGCCTGGAGCTGGGGCAGTTATCTGGGGCAGGAGGCGCTTGAAAAAGGCATCCGCGTCAAGGTCAGTTCCTTCAATCGTCATCAGGTGAACATCCACCTGTGCAAAGCCAAGGCTACCGGCAATTATATGAACTCCATGCTGGCCCAGCGCGAAGCCTCGTCCTGCGGATATGATGAAGCCTTGCTGCTGGACCGTGAAGGCTATGTAGCCGAAGGTTCCGGAGAAAACGTCTTTATGGTGCGCGACGGAATTCTCTATACACCAACCCTGACCAGTGCCCTGGAAGGCATAACCCGCGACACGATTCTCCGTTTTGCCCGGGATGCCGGCATTCCCATTGTTGAAAAACAACTCACCCGCGATGAATTTTATATTGCCGATGAAGCTTTCTTTACGGGCACCGCCGCCGAAGTCACGCCGATTCGCGAAATTGACGGAAGAGTCATTGGTAGTGGCAGTCGGGGGCCCATCACCAGCCAGCTGCAAAGCCGTTATTTTGATACGGTCGCTGGGCGTCGGGATGATCATCCCGAATGGTTGCATCACGTCGCCTGAATCATGAAAAACACCATTCACTGCTGCAACAAGGGGTTCACCGAGGTAGAGCCCCAACAGTTACCGCTCTATTGCCCACAGCCGGAGATGAGCCGCTGGAACGGTCACCCCCGGGTATTCCTCAAAATTGAAGAAACGGGCGAAGCCCGGTGTCCCTACTGCGGCACGCTCTATATATTGAAGGGTGGGCCGCTGAAAAAGGCGGCAGGACACTAGGTCTGGAGGAATCGGCCGCCTGCCCGTCAGGATTTGGGCAGCCAGCGCATGAAGGCCCGGGGCCCTAAATAGCCCTCCTGCTGGGCCTGCACCTGACCATTTGCGCCTATGGCCATAAATGCCGGCGGGCCAACCAGATTGTAGCGCTTCAACAAAGCCCGACTATTGGCGTCATCCCGGGTCACATCAACACGGATCAACACCCGATTGCGCAGGGCATTTTCCACCTCAGGCGTCGCGAAGGTCACCTTGTCCATGCGCGCGCATTCCACGCACCAGCTGGCCCAATAATCCACCAGGACGGGTCTACCATGAGCCTGCTTCAATGCAGCATCGAGGGCTTGGGGGCTTTTTACTATGCTAAAGTGCAAAGCAGCCTGCTGTGAGCGGTCTGCACCTTTTCCCGCCTCCAGGACTCTTGAGAACGGCTGTAGCGGATCACTGGCACCGCTCAACGCGCCCATCCCCATCACCAGACCATAGGCAAGCACGAGGATTCCCACGCCTTTCCGGAAGCGTCTCCAGCCTGTGGCTTCAGCCCCCAAAGCGTCCAGCGCCCCCAGGTAGATAGAGGAAATCACGGCCAGCGCTGCCCAAAGCGCCAGACTGACTGCTCCTGGCAGCACCCGGGCCATCAGCCAGATGGCCACCCCCAACATCAGCACGCCAAATATGGCCTTGACTGCGTCCATCCAGGCACCGGCACGCGGCAACAACCGCCCCGCCGAAGTCCCGATAATCAAGAGGGGCAAGCCCATCCCCAGACTCAGGACAAACAGCGACAGTCCGCCCAAAAATACATTACCTGTCTGGGAAATGAACAATAAGGCCCCTGCCAATGGTGCCGCCACACAAGGACCGACAATGAGCGCCGACAAGGCTCCCATGACAAAACTACTGAACAGATGTCCGCCCTTTCCCAAGCCGGAAAGCCGGGTTTGCAAACTACTGGGCATTTGCAACTCATAAAACCCGAACATGGAAAGCGCCAATAACACAAATATCGATGCGAATGCACCCAGAATCCAGGGATTCTGAAAAACAGCCTGCAGGTAGGCGCCCGTGATTGCTGCCAACACGCCCGCAATGGTGTAAGTCAACGCCATGCCCAAAACATAAGCCAGCGACAAAGTAAAAGCCCGGGATTTCTGTGCGCCCCGTTTGGCTTCCTGCCCGACAATCAGCGCAGACAAAATAGGAATCATCGGAAATATACAGGGTGTAAAAGCCAGCCCCAGACCGGCAACAAAAAACAGTCCTAAAGTCAGCCAGAAACTGTCCTGCAGAGCGCCCGCCAATACTCCGGCATTACTGCTACTTTTTACCGGTGAAGACCGGGAATGGGGACTGGGTAGCGAAGCGGTCGGTATCGGTGCGGAAGCCGGGGCCAGCAAGGACAGCTGTACCGTCTTGCTTTGTTCGGGATAACAAACCCCCGCGTTGGCACAGCCCTGATAAGTGGCTTTGACGGTCAGCGTGCCCGGCGGGGTGCCTTTGACCGAGAAAGGAATGATGACGCTGTTCTCGCCCTCCAGAACCCGCATTTTTCCAAACGCCGGATCATTCAGCATCACCCCCTTGGGAAGCGTGTACTTTCCCAACAAAATGCTGGTGGGCAGCACCGAGACCTGAATGCGATCTCTATATAGGTGATAACCGGGCGCCACATCCCAGCGCAACTGCAGATGGTCGGGACTGGACAACTTCGCGGAAAAGCTGAACGCCTGATCCGGACTGAGAAAATGATCAGCATGGGCATAACTGGCACTCAGCCCAAATAACAGAACTGCACTACATAAAATAATGAACCTGGCCCAAAGGGTCCTATGTGCCTGCAGAACAACCATGCCGATTTTGCTCCCGAACCTGTAGATGAAAGCCCCTGCAGGGGCTTAAAAGAGGAAAGTATTGCAGCCTACCCTTCTCAGTTACTAGCAACAAGCAGGCCATAGCCCTGCTGAGCAGGCATTACAAGCGGCCTTGAAGAAAATTTTGCTGCTCAGGAACTTTTTGAATGGTCCATGCTCCAATCTTATGCAAGCGGCTGTGATAGGTTGCGAGCGCATGTTTCTTCCTCCTTTGGTGGTTTTAGGGCGAGTCTTCGGATTTCGCCCTTCTTTTTTCCGACCGGTCGGGATGTTATTTGCAAGGAGCGTCACCATTTGCTAATATAATTAGGCGATCTGCATCAGTAAGTTTGGATTGCGAGCGCATGTTTCTTTCCTCCTTTGTGGTTTTAGGGCGACTATAGTGTCGCCCTTTTTTATGTGGAGCCACAGCCATGATGCCTTCTGCCGAACGCCCCTTTACGCTTGTTCATGCCAACGGTGAGCGCCTTGCCGGACTCATTCACGAAACCCATCAAGACCCGGTAGGCATTTTTCTGCCGGGCTTTGCTTCCAACATGAATGGCTCCAAATCCCGACTTCTGGCCGAATATGCACAAAATCAGGGGTGGTCGTGGGTGCGCTTTGATCCCCGGGGGGTCGGCCGCTCTGATGGACTTTTTGAACAGCTGACCCTCTCTCGTTATCTGGAAGACCTCCGCCTGATTCTGCAAATGCTGGAAAAGCGGCCTGTCATTCTGGTCGGCTCCAGCATGGGCGGATGGCTGGCCACCCTTGCCGCGACACGCTGGCCGGAACGCTTGCGCGCTCTTCTGCTGATTGCGCCAGCCTACAACTTCATTCAGACACTCTTTCAAACCCTTTCGCCAGAAGATCAACACCGCTGGCAAACCAGTAACCTGCGCTGTTGGCAGGATCATTACGGCCTGGGTGAATTGCGCATGCGCTTCGATCTGGTGGCTGACAGCTGGCGCTATGATTTACTGCGCTTCCCGGTGCATCTGCATTGTCCGGTGGAAATCCTGCATGGTACTGACGATGAGGCTGTCCCCCTGCAGCAAACCTATCAATTCGCAGCCCACGCTCATTGTGAACAGCTCGCCGTGCGCGCCCTCCCCGGTATCAATCACCGCTTACAAGGTGCGGATCGGATATTGCTGCAGAGCCTTTCCGGACTCTGGGCGCCGCTTACCTAAAAAGCGCCGGATGATCGGACAGCGCACTAAAATCATGTAGTGCCCCCTTGACAGAGAAATCTCAGCGCCTATGATTAGCACTCGATGGGTGTGACTGCTAACAACACCCAGGATGAAGACATCCATTCACTTGTAAAAACGAGGAAATGCTCAATGAAACTGCGTCCTTTACATGATCGCGTCGTTATTCGTCGTCTGGAAGAAGAGCAGAAGACCGCCGGTGGGATCATCATTCCCGATACGGCCAAGGAAAAACCCGTGCGTGGCGAAATCGTCGCTGCTGGTCACGGCAAAATTCTGGAAGACGGCAAAGTCCGTGCCCTTGATGTCAAAAAAGGGGATCACGTCCTGTTTGCCAAATATGCCGGCACCGAAATTAAGGTGGAAGGCGAAGAGCTGCTGGTGATGCGTGAAGACGACATCATGGCGGTCATCGAAAAGTAAGCGTTGCTGAATATATCAACCCTTATTCATTTATTTTGAGGAGTATTTATGCCAGCCAAACAAGTTGCCTTTGCTGAACACGCCCGCGAAAAAATGTTGCGCGGCGTCAACGTACTTGCCGATGCCGTCAAGGTCACCCTGGGCCCGAAGGGTCGTAATGTGGTGCTCGACAAGTCATTCGGTGCCCCCACCATCACCAAGGACGGTGTCTCCGTCGCCAAGGAAATTGAACTGGCCGACAAGTTCGAAAACATGGGCGCACAGATGGTGAAAGAAGTCGCCTCCCAGGCTTCCGATGAAGCCGGTGATGGAACCACCACCGCCACGGTTCTGGCCCAGGCCATCATCCGCGAAGGCCTCAAGGCCGTCATCGCCGGCATGAACCCCATGGACCTGAAGCGCGGCATCGATAAGTCTGTCGCCGTTATTGTCGAAGAGCTGAAGAAGCAGTCCAAGCCCTGCAAAACCCAGAAGGAAGTGGCCCAGGTTGGCACCATTTCTGCCAACTCTGATGACTCCATCGGCAAAATCATCGCCGAAGCCATGGAAAAAGTGGGTAACGAAGGCGTCATCACGGTCGAAGAAGGCTCTGGCCTCGACAACGAACTGGACGTCGTGGAAGGTATGCAGTTTGATCGCGGCTACCTGTCCCCCTACTTCGTCAACAACCAGGACAAGATGGTTGCCGATCTGGAGAATCCCTACATCCTCCTGCACGACAAGAAAATCTCTTCCATTCGCGACATGCTGCCGGTCCTCGAACAGGTCGCCAAGTCCAGCCGTCCGTTGCTGATCATTGCTGAAGACGTGGAAGGCGAAGCCCTGGCGACCCTGGTCGTCAACACCATGCGGGGCATCATCAAGGTTGCTGCCGTCAAGGCGCCCGGCTTTGGTGACCGTCGCAAGGCGATGCTCGAAGACATGGCCATTCTCACCGGCGGCCGCGTGGTCTCCGAAGAAATCGGCATGAAACTGGAAAGCACCACCCTTGCCGATCTCGGTCAGGCCAAGAAAATCGTCATTGACAAGGAAAATACCACCATTATTGATGGTGCTGGCCAGCAGAGCGAAATCAAGGCCCGCGTCGAGCAGATCCGTCGTCAGATGGAAGATGCCAGCTCCGACTACGACCGTGAAAAACTCCAGGAACGGGTCGCCAAACTGGCCGGCGGCGTTGCGGTCATCAAGGTCGGTGCCGGTTCCGAAATGGAAATGAAGGAAAAGAAGGCCCGTGTCGAAGACGCCCTGCACGCTACCCGTGCAGCTGTCGAGGAAGGCATTGTCCCCGGTGGTGGTGTGGCTCTGGTCCGCGCCCGTCACGCTCTGGAGAAATTCAAGGCTGCCAACCATGATCAGGATATGGGTGTGGCCATCATTCGTCGCGCCATTGAAGAACCTTTGCGGCAGATTGTGGCTAACGCCGGTGGTGAAGGCAGCGTTATTCTGAACAAGGTGGTCGACGGTAAGGATGGTTATGGTTACAACGCCGCCACCGACGAATATGGTGACATGTTCGAAATGGGCGTCATTGACCCGACCAAGGTTACCCGCACCGCGTTGCAGAAGGCCTCCAGCATTGCCGGCCTGATGATCACCACGGAAGCCATGGTTACCGAACTGCCCAAGAAGGATGACAAGGCAGGCGGCGATATGGGTGGTGACATGGGTGGTATGGGCGGCATGGGTGGTATGGGCGGCTTCTAAGCCTCGTCACCCGCAGTCTGTAGTATCGTAAAACCGGTCCTCCTGATGGGGGCCGGTTTTTTTTTGCGTAAAAAACCGTTCCACATTCAGTACGTTATTTTCAAGATATCAGTGAGATATTTATTCTTAAAACCGTTTTAAATCAACATATAAACTAACAACAGAATCGGCCGTATCAAAAAAATTACAATCATACAAAGATCTCTTCATGATTGTTTTTATTATCAATTTACTACTATAGCTGAATTCTTTGTGTAAGCGTGGTCATCATCCTGTTACACACAAGCGATCCAGGCTCAAGAACCTTCCGCTCAAAAATAATTAACATGCTGTTCTATATATAATTTAATAAGTGGCACGATAACTGCTATTGGTGAACGTACAGTCAACTTCATGGTGCTACGAAAATGAACACACTTCATAGGATCGCCGTAAATTATAAATGGTCAATATTAGCTTTTAGCTTGGTATCCTTCGTACCCTTTGTTGGATTGTCGCAAGCAGATACCTTGGTATCTGGCAAGCAAATTCAGAAGGAAGCAATCCTGTTTCATCAACAAAAAAATTTACAAAAAATGCTCGCTGGAACACGCAACGCAACTCATCAATTTGGAATAGACAGCAAGGTATCTGATCAACAGTTGGCGAAAGTTTCGGGCAAAGGTATTCCAGTTAATCTGCCTACGATTGGTCGCAACAGTAATGACGTGGTTCTTTGGGATGAACTGCAGAACCGCTCGGGCGGCGGTAAAACCTCCATCGAATGGGGCGCAGGAAACAATCTCCAAACCATGAGCATGTCGACAAATCGCTAACTGATTTTTCAGATTAAAGGGGCAGAACGCAATGAAATCAGAATTTCTTTTAGGATTAGCCTTGATATTTGGAGGATTTTCCTTAAACGCTGCTGCCGCTTCTCAGAAGGTATCCGTAAATCATTCAAGCAGCATTATTGAAGGCAATGCGTTTGTAAACGGTACGGGCGTTATGGCTATTAACGAAGTTGCAGGCGTAGGCAATGCTCAAGCCAACAGCGTCCAGATGGTTATTGGTACTATCAGACCCGTATCAAATAACATTTTATCGCAAAGCGTCACAAATATTGATTCATCCAAAAAAGATCCATCATCAACACCCAAGATTTTGAATAGCGTTAAAATTAGTTCCACCGCTTTCAAAGGCGCTGAAGGCATTGCACAGATCAACCAAGTTTCAGGATCTGGCAACACCTCAGCCAACAGTTTCGCACTCGGGATAGCCCCCGGGGTGATTCACTAGGCAGTATCTACTTTGTTGTTTGTGTTTAAACCCACTCAAGGAGAATAGCATGAAAACCTCTATCAAGTTAAGCCCAGTTGCCATTGCCATCGCCGCTCTTATGGCCGCTCCCATGGCGTTCGCTGCTGGTGCCAATGTCGACAACGGTCAGCAGAGCCAGAGCAACACCCAGATTTCTGTTATGAATTCGACCAACTATGCCAACATGCTGGGAAAGGCTGGTGCGGGCAGCAAGGGTAACGTTGGCGTCAATATCGCTACCGGTAACCAGAACCAGCAGTCCAATGCCGGCTCCCTGGCCGCCAACGGCAAAACCAAAGTCACATCAACTGCTTCTGCCTCTGCCAGCCAGGATCAGGGCGGCAATCTTGCCATCCAGGTGGTTAACGGCAGTAACAATGTCAACATGAGCGATCATGCTCTATCAGACGCATCAGGTAATATTGGTGCAAATATGGCCTCTGGCATATTCAATCAGCAGCAGAACAACTTAGCAGTGTCTTCTGCCAAGAAGGCTAAGAGTTCAACCGCAGCCACCGGCACCTCCCAAAATGTTGGTCAGAATATGAGTGCTAGTGCCGACAATTACGGCGGCCAGGGAAATGCCAACAACACCCAAATCGGAGGCAATGCCTTGAGCAAGGCTTCTGGCAACATTGGCGTCAATCAGGCTGCAGGTATCAGCAACCAACAGAGCAATTCTCTGGCGCTGGCTTCCGTGAGCAAGAAAACCTCAATGTCCAGTGCTTCCACAAATACCGCACAGAGCCAAGAGCAAAATCTCGCAATACAGGTGGCAGGAGGCGCCAACGCTGTCGACCTGACCGCCAACGCCCTGAAAGGAGCCACTGGAAACATCGGAGTGAACATGGCTTCGGGCAGCTTTAACCAACAGCAGAACAGCACTTCCATCGCTAGTGCTGCCAAGAAAGCCGGCAAAGTGGACTCAGCCACCAACACTAGCCAAAGCATGGACAATGAGGCCAACCTCAGCACCCTGAACTATGGATCTGTGGTCGGCGGAAGCAACGAGACGGGATTGTATGGGCATGTATTGAGCAACGCTTCTGGCAACATCGGTCTTAATCAGGCTGCCGGTATCAGCAATCAGCAAAGCAACTCCCTGGCTATTGCCACCGGCAACAAGAGTAAAACTGCTACGGCCACTGCTGATACCAGCCAGTCTATGGGTGGTATCTTGAGTTCTCAGGGCGTTCCGGTAATTTTTGGATCCTTGGCTTGGTCTTTGTCTAACCAGAACAATGCCGCCGGAATTGGTAGCAACGCTCTGAAGCATGCTGCCGGCAACATCGGGGTTAACCTCGCTTCTGGCGCCAACAATCAACAGGCCAACTCTACAGCTCTGAGCTATGTCAGCAAAGGGAAGAAAGGTTCGGCCAGCGCTATGGCTACAGCTGGTACCACTCAATATTCGGTCAGCAACATTGCCTCAGACACCAACACCACCGATTCCAGCTTCATCAATGGCAATGCAGCAAAGGGCGCCGTCGGCAATATCGGCATCAACTTGGCTACTGGGGTCCAGAACCAACAGCAGAATGGTCTGGCACTGGTTTCCGTCGCCTCTAACCGGGCCATGGCAACGGCTAGCGCACCTGTCAGCCAGATGGCTGACGCCAATTTGGGCGGCACCGTGGGCTCGACCTACACTAGCAGTGTTAGCGGCCATGCCCTGCAAAATGCCTCAGGTAATATTGGTCTAAACGTCGCCGCCGGAAACGGCAACCAGCAGTCCAATACCATGGCGATTGCCAGCGTACAGTAAGCACCAGATGAAACTACGCCACCCCTATGGGGTGGCGGTTTTACAAAAATTCATCAGGAGGCTGTCGTCATGTTTAAATCCAAAGTAATACGTCCTTTTGTCTTGTCCAGCCTGATCATGGCAGGGGTGTTTGCTTTTACCCAAAGCAGCGAAGTCAGGGCAGCAGCCTTTGGCGGCATAATTCCCGGAGCAGGCGTGATTCATGTGCCCGTCGTAAACATGATAGGCATGCACTTCATCCATGTAGTGCGGCAACGCACGGATTTTTCCTGTGGTGCGGCATCATTGGCAACTATCCTCAAATACGCATTCGGTCAGAATGTTGACGAAGAAGAGGTCATAAAAGGCCTGTTCACCGTGAGCAATCCAGCAGAAGTCAAAGAAGTCGGGTTTTCCATGCTCGATCTTAAAAAGTATGTAGATAAAATCGGATTAAAGGGCGAAGGGTATGTGGTTACCCCAGAAGAGCTTGAGAAAATTCACATTCCAGTCATTGTGTTATTGGATCTAGGTGGATACAAACATTTTGTCGTTCTTGAAAAAACAGGCACAAAACACGTTTATCTGGCAGATCCTGCACTGGGGAATCGCATCATGCCTAAGGAACAGTTTCTCAAGGACTGGAACAATATTGTTTTTGCTGTATTTGGAAAAGGGTTTGAACCTCATTCGGTGCTTCTGACGCCACCAGAACCCCCCAGTGCCCTTAAACTGCTGCATGGCATTTTACCCAATACAAAAGTATCGCCGGTGCATTTCGGTTTTGATCAGGCAAATTACTTTTAGTTATAAATATACTTGAGAGAGGCTCATCATGAATGGATACCTACTACATAAAACCGCTGCCATGGCGGGTTGTTGTATGGCTGCATCGGCGCTGCTTCTCAGTCCAGCTGCTTTGGCAATAACACTACAACAGCAACTACCAATCAGTTTCAAACCGGTACCCAATCAGGTACTAGCCAAGATGGTGGGGCGTGGGGTCATTGGAGGTTCCATTGTTTATTTTGGCGTCGAAATGCAAACCAACTGGACATCCGCAAACAATAAAACACCCATGCACAGCACCATGAATGTCGCACTGAACAGTTCCGGGAATATTTTCTTACCTACTGTTACCTATTCTATAAATGGCAATCTACCTCAAGCTACCCAAAGCGCCAACAATCAAGTTGATGGTAGCGGACTAAATAACAACAAAGGAGTAACACAAGCCATTCAAATTGCGGGGGATAGCAACTCCATTCAGAACAGAATGTCATTGAATGTGGTTAAAGGAGCACCGATCACCCCTACTTCTGGCACGGCCCTAACCGAAGGCGTAAACAATATAAATAATACGACTACCATGACTGTACAAAATGGACAGTTATCCATGGCAATCAATAATGGAGGGGCCTCTATTCGTCAAGGTATAGGAACCAATGGCCTGTTCCAAATTGCTCAGGTGGGTACAAATCTAAACATCATACAAAATCAAATGAAACTTACCTTAGGCGTTAATCAAAACAAAGTGAATCCTCAGAATCTCGCGCAATTACAGAGCGTTTTAGGTGGGATGCGTGGATTATCGGCTACACCATAAAATTTTTGTGTATCAAAAATTGGAGATAGCTTAATCTTAAGTTATCTCCCAAGGTGTTTTTTATTAGATTACATCAGAAATTATACGGAATAGTGGCCGTAAGCTGAAAACTCGGCGCGCTACTTGTGATGCCAGCGCCAAGATTCATAATCAATGAGGTTTTCGAATTAAAGGCATAAGTCATTCCAACATTGGCGATGGCAACATTGGCACCACTTCCGACCAGAGTTGTCCATGGGCCACCTGGAGTCCTGATTTGTGTGTCGGACTGGATACGATCCGCAAATGAAGTGCTCAGACTGAGTCGATCGTTCAACGCAAAAGCCACTCCTAAGCTGTATTGAAATGCATTTCCTAATGCCACTTCTCCAGGCTGAATCTGATCCATTGTGGTGCTGATATCTGGAAAATTTTTATTGAAATTATAATAATAACTGACACTTCCAAAAAAAATCGCAGGATCCGAGGTGGCCACAAATGAGAGCCCCGGGTTCAAGGTCCAAACGCCATTACCTGTAGGCAGCTTAGTGGGAACAATGAGATTTGAGTTGCCAGCATCAGGCTGATAGACCTTTATTCCATATGGGTTTATGCCAGTGGGTGCAGTCAGTAGAAGACTCGCTGTCAAACTGGGTAGATTTTTACTTTCCTTGAAAATCTGGTAGTAACCGCCAAAACTAATATCTCCAAGACGCGGACCGCCCGAGGAAACTGTCGCTTGACTGTAGCTCTTAGAGGCATATTGTGCACCGCCAATCTGGTAAACACTCTGGCGATAGACAATTGGCACGTTGAGCACCAACTGCAAACGATTGGATATAGGATAGTAGGCTGATTCAGTAAATGTATAAATACTTGAATTGACTTTCGAAATATTTATATTTCCCAGAAATATAGCACCCAGGGCAAGAAACCCGTTGAGATTCAGCGTGTTTTGATCTGAGTAGGCATAGGAAACACTGGATTGCAGCGTTAGTTGCGGATAAAAGAAATCTGAATTTTGTTGCAGAATCGCTTTTTTGCTGGCGGACTCTGGCGGGGCTTTGAGAGTTTGATCTGCCGCATTAGCTTCTATAGAGGTCAATCCAGTCAAGGCTGTGAGGGCAAGGCCAAGAACAAATCGATTTCGCATATTTAAGATACTCCTAATGTTTCTATTTCTCGGGCCACACATCGGCTGTAGCACACCTTAGTGAAAATTTTGCCTTTATCGGGAAAAGCATAACCCAAGTAGCATTGTTTGGATACCCAGAGAAAGGTATTCAGACCAACTGTTTCCTCTACCTAATCTCTAACGCATCATTGGCCACCAATAAGCACGAAAAAATGTTGTAACGCGGATGGAACAGTCAAAATAAATTTGTAACAAATTGAAAAACAAGAACTAATAGCCACAATTCAATCATTTTTGTATTATTTTAGGTATTTTTTTATGAGTCGATGATACGAAAAAATCATATCTCACTGAAAAATATTGTATTTATAATGGCACACTATTTGCTTTAACCTTGTGAACAAGACAAAATGGCTGGAATGAACATGCTAGAAACAAGAACTGAGAAAGAATCAAATCAAAATATGGCTGCCACATTGCATCCACAAAAGGGTATAACCTTTGTGAAGCCAGAAGCAGCAACCAAAGAAAAAATAAACGTAAGAAACCAAACAGATAAGAAAATTTATATTCCTGTTTACAGCAAATTTCTCATTGCACAGCTTGGTGCCCTTCTGTGGGTTCTATTCAGCATCTGGATCGCCCTACCCTGGATAGATAGTCTCGCTGATATATTTGGATGGGTGCTGACCATATTCGCGATTGGTGGCATGGCTATCGTGCCTGGCTATATTTCTGGCATAATTATATTTAGCATTCTACTGGATCGAAGGCCTCCTGTAAAAATACCGGGAGAGCTACCCGCATTGAGCATATTAATTGCCGCCTACAACGAGGAGAATGCTATTGAGGACACTCTCAAATCCATCCTCACTCAAGATTATTCTGGAAGCATAGAAATCATTGTTATTGACGATGGATCCACTGATCAAACAACCAATATTATCGAAACAATTACCGACCCGAGAATACAGCTTATTAAGCAGAAAAAGAATCAGGGTAAAGCAAGCGCACTGAATGCAGGTTTGGCTGTGGCTTCGTATGACCTCATCATTACCGTGGATGCTGATACTTTCCTGTACAAAAATGCCTTGAAATACATCGTCGGCCGCTATCTTGGAGATCCTGAGGGTACCGCTGCAGTTGCTGGCGCCATTGCGGTACGTAACTCAAGAAAATCATGGGTTACCAGGGTGCAGGAATGGGATTACTTTCACGGCATTGCGGTAGTCAAAAGAGTTCAAAGTCTGTATCAGGGCACTCTGGTCGCTCAGGGGGCTTTTTCCTTATATCAGCGCGACTTGGTCAAGGAAATGGGTGGATGGGCTCCTTGCGTCGGGGAAGATATTGTCCTTTCCTGGGGATTGCTCAAGCAGGGTTACCGGATTGGTTATGCAGAGAATGCCGTTGTTTTTACCAATGTACCAGAAACCTACAAGCAGCTTTTTAATCAGCGTCGTCGTTGGGCACGCGGCATGTTTGAAGCAATACGGGCACATCCTGGCATTTTTTTAAAAAGAAGAATAACTCTGCAGTTCGTTTTTATGAATATGTTATTTCCATGGCTGGACATTAGTTACCTTTTGTTTTTTATCCCGGGGATTATTGCTGCGTGCTTTGGATTTTTCCTGCTTGCAGGGCCAATAACCCTCTTGCTTTTACCTTTGGCAGCACTGAATAACGTCGTGATTTTCTCAGTACAAAGCACCATGTTTAAAGAACGCGGAATACACATTCGCAAAAATCTTCGTGGTATGTTTCTTTATGTATTTCTTTCGCAATTACTTATGTCTCCAGCCTCTCTTGCCGGATATGGTTCAGAATTGTTAAGCCTGAGAAAAAAATGGGGTACCAAGTGAAAAAAAACCCTATTCAAATCGTGGTGGTCATTAGTGGGCTGATGTTTTTTTGTGGTACCACCGTTGCGGTCGCCGACCCGGGACAAGATATCCGACTCGGGCGTCAGGCTTTGACCCAGGAACATCCTGATTTGGCTTTGTCTTATTTTCGTAAAGCCAGAAATGAAATCAATCGCCATCCCGACAAATACCATGATGATCAGCTTGCCGCCCTGTCTGGTCTTGGTTATGCCGCACTCTGGGTTGGTAATTCTCACGAAGCAGAAAGCGCTTATTCCAAGGGCATCTCCATCGCCCATAGCCCTGAAGACCAAAAAACCATGCGCGTAGGTCTCGCCAGAGCACTGATCAATTTGGGGCGCCCCAGAGAAGCTTATGATATTTTAAAACCGGTTCGCAGCATGGGTGCCGACCCGCAATTACAATCTGCCATTGCCAGCGCTTTACTGAGTTGGGATACGGTTGCCCAGAAACATCTGAACCTGGCCGCACCCCATGGGGTTTACCCTGGACCCCAATGGCAGGCGCAACTTTTTAGGCAAACTTCGGATTTTGTATACTATCCTTTGCATGATCGTATTAACGTGGGCTATCAGTACAGCAGCGATAGCGACCACAACATCAATCAAATATACCAAGCCGGGGTTACCATTCCCGGCGACGGCCCCGGTGACAACAGCCTCAGCCCCACCATGTGGTACGCTGGCTTTCGCCAAACGCAAATCAATGACAGCAATGGTCAGATTGGCATTTCGACCGTGGAAGGTGGCTGGTCTGCGCCAATCAATACCAACTGGAATTACAGCATACTTGGCGGAGTCAGCACCGCCAGAAACTGGACATTTGGAAGACTGGACGGGCAGCTGAATTATCAACCCAGCGATTCCTGGGGCCTCAATCTCAGCTTTGATCAACAACCGATTCGTACGGTTACTGCCGTGGACAACAAAATTCTCATCAATACAGTCAGTTTGGGGGGCTTCGGGCGTCTCAGGAATATTGGTACTGTGGGTGCCGCTTATTTTCATCAGGCTTTTAGCGATGGCAACCAGCGTGACGGAGTAGTCGTTCGTGTTACTCCTGAGTTTTATAGTTTTAGCAGTTTGCCTATCAGTCTTGGAGTTCAGGGATATTTCAGGGCATATACCAGCGGAACGCCTTTGCAAATTCCATATATTGACTCCTTGGGGAAACCAAGACAAAGAAACGCATATTTCAGCCCCCATCACTACAGGGAAGCATTAGGTTATATTATTTATGTGCAGAAATTCTCTCCATACTCGGTGATGCGCCTGTACGCCGGGTATGGAGACCAGACCATAAATGGCGTCACCACGCCCATCACTGACTTTTACGGCACCATTACCGGCATAGTTTCAAAATATTTACAGTTCAGCCTCACCGGTGGTTATTCTCAGGTAGCCAGCGCTTACGGAGGAGGCCCAGGCTATCATCGGAGTTACGTGGGGGCCAACCTGACCATACCGTTTTAAGCGCAATCCTGAGTAGTGAACCAGATATCCGCAGGACCACATCCGCTAAACCCGTCATGCTGGCAGGACTATGGCAAGGACAACGGCACTATTGCTAAGCCTCCCAAAATTCGTCAAATTGGGGGGCGCAGTCCATCCCCATAAAATTACTTAATTGGAGCCGAGAATGAACAGCATGCCCCAGCTTGTGCCAAACCCGATTGCTCAAGCCGATCCGCAATACCGGCAACTGCGCACGCACTACGACAGCGTTTATCAGACCCTGTGGTATTACCTGAATGGCCAGCCCCGTCCCTGTTTTACCCCAACCCTGTTGACAGAACTTCAGCACCTTTACACGCAGCTTCGCGCCGAACTGACGACGCCTGAAGGCCGCGAGATCCGTTTTCTGGTAGGTTGTTCCGATGTCCCGGGTGTGTTCAATCTGGGCGGCGACCTGCATTTGTTTCGACACCTGATCGCGCAACAAGATCGCGCCGGTTTGCTGCACTATGGGGTTTCCTGCATTGAGGCGCTGTACGTCAACATCACCCATCTCGATGCAGATTTGACGACTATTTCCCTGGTACAGGGGGACGCCTTGGGCGGTGGCTTTGAAAAGGCTTTGTCCAGTAACGTACTCATTGCCGAACGCAGTGCCAAAATGGGCATGCCGGAAATATTGTTCAACCTGTTTCCCGGCATGGGGGCTTATAGTTTGTTGCAGCGTAAAATTGGCATGGTTGCCACAGAAAAAATGATTTTGAGCGGACGCATTTACCAGGCAGAAGAACTGCATGACATGGGCGTAGTCGATATTCTGGCGGAAGACGGGGAAGGAGAGCGTACCGTTTACGCCTATATCAAAAAACATCTGCATGCAGCCAATGGCTATGCGGCATTGCGACGGGTGCGTGACCTCTGCGCGCCCATTACCTACGAAGAATTGTATGCGACGGTCGAAATCTGGGTGGAGGCGGCCTTGCGACTGACCAGTAAGGACTTGCGGATGATGGACAGGCTGATCGCCAGACAGTCGGCCCGGCATGCCGAAACAGTCTGAATCAGGCGAGTGCAGGGTCATCGTGTCTGGCGCTGGCCGTCGAGATAGGCGGTGAGTGCCCGGCAGGTTTTATGGAAATTTTGCTGGAGTGCTGCGGAAATATTCAGGATTTCAGCACCGCTCATTGCATGGGGTTTCAATGCCTCCGCCTGTAAGCAGTTTTCCAGCAGGGCGTGGGCGCCCATTTGCACGCTGCTGCCTTTCAGGGCATGAATGGCATCCTGATAGCCGGGGTAGTCTTCCTGCTGCAGGGCTGTCTGTATGACCCGCAGCAACTGTTCACCATCCTGGGCAAAATCGCGCAGGATCTCCGCCAGAAATTCCGGCCCACCCAAATCCACAATCCCCTGCAATGCGGACTCATCAATCAAGGCCCCGGAACGCGTAGCGGCTGCTGAAGCCGTGGACCCCACCGGCGCTTTTGCGGAAGCCGCCCGGGGTTGGCACAATCGGGCAATCTGGTCCAAAAGCATACGGGCATCCACCGGCTTGGTGAGGTACGCACTGGCCCCGGCTTCCAGACAAGCCTGCATGGATTCGGGCGTGGCATCGGCGGTGAGCATGATGACCGGAACCGGATGCACAGTTTCCATCATCTGATAGGCTTTCAGGACATCCAGTCCGCCCTTGCCGGGCATGTTGCGGTCGAGAATCAACAAGTCCAGAGGAAAGCTGCTTTCCGCCAGAATATCCAGGGTTTCTTCGCTATCGCTGGAAACGCGCACATGGTGTCCCGCCTGCCGTAAAATCCCCTGTACCACTTTCTGGTTAATGATATTGTCTTCGGCAACCAGTATGGACAGGCCTTTTTTACCCTGGCTTTGCTGATAATGATCATGCAGAGAAACAATATTGTTGCCCATGTTTTCCCGGGGGTTCTGCACGGTATGCACCAGGTTGAACAGCATTTTTTTGTCGATGGGCGTCGTTAAGACCGCACTGAAGCCCATATCCTGGAAATAGCGGTCAAAACGCAAGGAGGCATCGCTGACCAGCACCCAAGGCGTATGACCTATCAGTTGCTCTATGGTGGACCCCTCTGTCAAGACAATAATCAGCCGAGTTTAAGAGGGTAACCTTTCACACGCAGCGGCACGGCGCTGCCCCGGTTTTGCTTCTGATTCTGTTTCCTGACGATTTTCTTTTTTCGCGGTGAATTTTTCCACTATCGTTGC
>NZ_MOAD01000001.1:1888665-1901165 GCF_001931655.1 Acidithiobacillus albertensis
TACATTCCACCGCCAGTGTACACAGGGACTCCAGCAGGATGGGTTCCTGATCGGTGTGCTCCATGACCTGCCCGACGGCCTTGCTGAAAGCCAGATATTGTTCTAGGCGGGTATGGGCCACAGCCGAAGCACCCGCAGGCAACCCCCTACCCCAGCCCAGACGCGCCCAGACCCGGCGCCAGGGGCCGTTTTTGGGGCGCGGATCAGAAGCATCACGGGACATGCGCGGAGGGCCTTAGATCGGGGGATGGGTAGTCAGCGACCCTCCGCCCTGCCAGGCAGGACGGTGCGCCAAGTGCCGCAGCCCGCAACGATCAGGCCATTTTCAGGCCGTGGGTGACGGGTATCCGCTGATTGGCGGGTTTTTGATCGCGCTGCAGGGCATACAGAGCCTGCAATTCACTGCGCACGACATTCAATTCCATATCGATGGTCGCGGTGGCGGCACCGCGCTGTTCGCGGCGACTGAGCAGGCGATGGCGCAATTGCTGGAGCTCATTGATACGCTGTTGCGGATGATGGGCGTTCATGGTCGTTCTCCTGTGAGAGTTTACGGGGTGACTTTCCCGTTTTGGGTGATGATGACGCCGGTGGGTGTTGCGGCGTGAATGAATCCTT
This sequence comes from Acidithiobacillus albertensis, assembly GCF_001931655.1. Classification (NCBI taxonomy): domain Bacteria; kingdom Pseudomonadati; phylum Pseudomonadota; class Acidithiobacillia; order Acidithiobacillales; family Acidithiobacillaceae; genus Acidithiobacillus; species Acidithiobacillus albertensis. Next base: position 1,889,284 of record NZ_MOAD01000001.1, read on the forward strand.
CGGCACTGCAGGCGCGGACAATGGCGGTAGCGAGATTGCCACTGCAGCCCGTGGTGCTGACCATGACGGTTACTTGCTGTGGCCCTGCCTGACTGATGGTGGCCGCATCGATCAATACTTGACCGCATTTCCCTGTTTGGGCACCGTTTGCTGCGACAAAAGCCGGAGTGCCTGAGCCATACACCGGGTCGGCCACATCATGGGCAGATGGTCCGTTCAGGGTGCTGTAAATATCCGTGCTCACATTGTTGTTGCTGGCTGCGTAAGCATTAGCTACTGCGTCCACCGCCATTTTCAGGTCACCGGCCACGACTTGCGCCTTGGCGGTTGTGATGTACGCAAAATATTGCGGTATCGCAACAGCTGCCAGAATCCCGATGATGGCAATGACAATCATCAGTTCGATGAGCGTGAAGCCGCTGTTCCTCTGAATTGTTTGGCTGCGCATGGGATGACCTTTCCGAGAGGGTTCTGGTTATGGTGCAGAGCGCTGTCCGAAAGGTGCAGCCCCGAAGGGCTGCGAAATTAAAAACTAACTAAATTTGATGCCCCCATTATTGTCAACGCTCACCGTACAGGATGTTGCACCGCCACAGGTTATTCCGGTACCAGTGTTAGCATTCGTTCCAGTTCCAGTCATATTCAGCGCACTGATGGCGTTAGCAACAGCTGTTCCCAAAGAGCCAGAAGGATATTTAACATTGAAGTTAATATAGCCAGTGCTGGGTGTTATTGAAACGGCGTTATTGGTTAGATTGGTAGGGTAAGTGAACGCAAACGTCGCGCCATCCACAGACCCACCGCTAGGGAGATTAACGCTAGTAGTTTGCCCTGCGGATGCAGCAGCCATGGCGGCCGTACTTTGTGTGATCATCTGGTGAAAATCTTGTGCTATTACAGATGCCTTAGAAGTTTCAATATACTGCTCATATTGCGGAATCGCGATGGCGGCCAGAATGCCGATGATGGCAATGACGATCATCAGTTCGATGAGGGTGAAACCGGCTTCGGCGCTGGCCTGCGCCTTTTTGACTAACATGCTCATGAGAATGCTCCTTGTGTGGTAAGAAGTTCGGCAACGCCAAGAGGCGCTGCACTGCGTCTACCAAAGCACCAATCATGCCAGCATCAGAAAAGTTACGTGTTCACAGCGTCGCAAAACCTTCAACGCATTGTTGTTAAATATATTATTACCCGAATGATAAGGCGATGACGACACACAACAAAAGCTCCCTGCAAAGGCTCTCTTCACATTTCATCCAAATCCGATGAAATTCCGCAATGCTTTCATCGAAAACCGATGAAAGCTTTTCGCTTTTCCATTAAAATCGATGAAATAAAACCTGCAGAAAGGGAGTCTTATGGCTGCATCCGGTTCGTCCAGTGCTTTCATCAGCCCGCAAATGGCCGCCTTGCTCACCGGCAAAACGGTGCGGACCATTCATAACTGGCTGGATTCAGGCGCCATCGCCGGGCGGCAGTTGCCGAGTGCGCAGGTGCCCAGCGGGGTGCTGCGCCAGGTGGACTTGCGCAGCCTCGCCGCCAAGGAGGCCCACTGTCTGCTGCAGGCCTTTGTGGATTGTGTGCTACTGGCCGACAGCGGCGATGCGCAGGCCCTGAATGAGGTCGGCATTTATTTTTTCTGGTCCGGCGAGTACAGCATTGCCGCCAACTGTTTTGAGGCCGCCGCCAAAAAAGGCCACGCGGATGCCATGGACTTTTTATCGACCTGCTATTTCAACGGCCAGGGCGTTGACAAAAACCAGGGTCTCGGCCTGCGCTGGCTGGGCAGCGCCGCCGCCCTGGGGCATAGTCTGGCCCAGGGCAAATTGCGCGCGCTGGGGTTTGAGGTGTAGGAATAGACCTTGGTTCCTTGTTCGCCACGTCGATAAGCAGCTAGCCGCTTACTTGCTTCCTCAGCCCATAAGTGGTCAAGAGGCTATCAACGATTTTCAAGCGGTCCCTGGCTGAAAAGCCCACAGCTTGTTCAATGCGGGCGGCTTCCAGATCGGCTTGCGCCAGTTCAAACCACTGAATGGACCGCTGTATTCTTTCCTGGTCGCTCATATATTAACACCCCTTCCTTTTTTATGGTTTCTATCATGGGTTCAGATATTTTGGTTCCCAGGCGTACTTCTTCTGTTGACCAAACAATAATATCGCAGCCCCATGTAAAGCCTTGCTTCCTTACCATCTTGAGCAGATCAGAAATTGCATCCTGGCGTTTGGACCAAGGTAATTGCGCCACGGTTCCATCGCATTCCACAAAAATATCAATATCAGAATTCTCTGTGGCTTCTCTGCGGGCAACAGAACCAAATACCCATATGCGCGTTGACCCTATGCGCTTGATGAGTGCCGGGACTAAAAGCGTCTTTGCGGCAGACATACGACAATCGGATGCCGCATTGACAGTTTCACGAATGCGGGCCTGCCCCTGATTGAGCCATTGCCGAACTTCGCTTGAAATCATAAACATCCCGCAGCTTGTGAGTGTGCAAAACGCACTGAATCAAGAATAATAGATGCCATTCAGTATTCAGGCAATAGTTCAAAAAATGCTTGTGAAATAATCAGTTACCCAGGATCTATGATACTGGTTACCCGGTTGATGATTTCGCGCGTCGTTTGCTGGTCCAGAGTTTCAATGTATTTTACCTCACCGGCTCTGGCGCTGAGATCGAAGGTGCGCATCTGATTGCAGACGGCAACACCGGTCGTGTCGTGTCCCGCAATGACCACGGTCAAACCGTTTTGTCTGGCATGATTGCCGCCACTGGTGATAGGCACGCAGGTAACCAGACCGAGTTTGTTAATTTCGGTCGGTGTAATAACCACAAACCGATGTCGATCCCTTATCTCGTTTCCAGATGTCGGGTTGGGGTTGATCCAGTAAACGTCGCCTGGTGATTGTATCTTCCGGCCGATCAAAGCAACTCTCTTCCGACAGGCTCGCCCTCTCTGGCCCAGGCGCTGTTCTCAGTAAGGGCCTGCATGTCCTGGATAGTAACACCTGCGAGCAATTCCCCCAGGCTGTAGCGCCGCCGCTCACCGCGCGCTGGTCGCATAATGAGCGCGTGCTGGGAAACCTCAAGACTCAACTCCTCACCAATAGTGGCATCCATCTGTCGCAGCACTTCTGCGGGAAGTGTCACAACCGCCGCGCCGCCTTGCTTGCGAATTTTTGTGATCAACATGGCGTAAGGCTCCTTTTTAACATTATCACTACGAATTGACAGGATAGCGTGAGTGTGACCTTTGTGCAACCAAGTTGTTGGGATCAGGCGAACGTTTCCGGGCTTCGCCGAATGCCTTCGTTATTTGGCGAGGCGCGATCAGTAGTTTGCCTGCCAGAAACGGTATGCCCGTAAGATCGAAACGATCCTTCTGCCACGCGCGATAGATGGCGTCCGGCCAACCGTGCGGCGACAGCAATGCGCTGAGCAGCACGTTGGTATCCAGGACGACCCGCATCAGTGCTCACGCGCGCATTGCACAGCTTCGTTCACGATAGCGGTCAAGTCGGCCTCGCTCACGTTTGCGTTTGCCGCCTTGGCCTCTTCAACAGTACGCTCGAAGAGGTAGCTACGTACCGCCTGCTCGATGAAACGCGACAGGTCGCCCTTGCGCCCGCCGCCTTGCGATGCAAGGAACATGCGGACGGACTGATCCGTGTCTGCCGACACGGCAAGATTCCAGCGCACGGTGCTCATGATGCCCCCATTTGAATGTTTACACACATATGACGCATGGTTCCGGAAAAAGGGCACCTCCGTGACCTTGGCGGCTAGCAGTCCGCAGGACCATCTTGAAATCCCATCAGTTCCATCTATATAAGTGGTTCATGACGTGTTGTTCTCGTTGATAAACCGTCATAGCGTAAACGCAACCATCATGGCATATCTATCTTGCTGACTAGATTTAAAAAGGAAAATTTATGTTTATAAAGCAGCAACGTGTTGTTCTGTCCATCACCCTTGGAGCTCTGTTTTCCACTATTCTACTTTCTGGGTGTGCCACCACGACGCCAACCACTACCACAAAAATGGCTTACGTCGTCTATGACGTGAAAACCCCAACTAATGTTTCATATCAGGATGTTGTCAATGCTTTTGTGTCTGGTACAAAGGAATATTTGTCAGGAGCTGCCGTTCAGGAGAATCCACCCCCCTATCCGTTGCCCGATCAACCCGGTCGTTTTCAAAATAGCCAGATGTCTCAAATGTCAGGCATGGGCGGATTGTCTGCCATTGCAGCGATGTCTGGGGCTGTCCTGCCCAGTATTGTAAGTTGTCCTGGAGCATCAGTGATCGCGCGGGGTGCAGATAACAGCTATTCCAAGTATGGCAAAAACGCGACTTACACATTTTGCCTTTACCCATACAAAGGCGGATATCAGGCTGATGCCGTCGGCTCATACACCAGCCAATCTGGTTTCTCCTCAAATCCTAATGTACTGGGTGCAGAATTAGGAGGATTATTTACCAAGGCGGTAGGGCTTGGTTCTCCATCCCAGTTTATTGAAGACACCTTCGGCAACGTCAGAAAGTCCTTGGCGAGTACTGGCTCTAAGGTGACCGTAGTCGACTCTTTTGATCCATTTTCCACAAATCAGTAAACCCAGCAACTCAGGTCAAAGGGCATCACTATCCTAACCTTCCATATAGTTACAATGGCATTTTTCAGGCTAGTTTTCTAGCGGCCTGCAGGGCACCCGCTGGGGGTGCCCTGCACTGCGGCTGCCGGATTCCCGGCGGTTGCGGGTCAACGATCCTTTTGCACAGCTGAAATTGATTGGCCGAAATCCAGTGGGGCGCAATACCTTTGGTGTTGTTCGATGTTCCGGAGATGTGAAAAGTCGCCCGTTGGATATGGCACAAAAAAGTGAGAACGCGGACTGGTTTCAACAGGTCATAAGCAAAGCGCGGTTTTTTTTGTAATTCGTTGTTTTTATTGGCGGAGAGGGTGGGATTCGAACCCACGTGGGGCTATTAACCCCCATCCGATTTCGAGTCAGAATTTTCCACTTTTCATATCAACAAAATAAGCACGTAAAATATATAAAAACAATACGTTGACTACAATGCCATTCCCTAAAATTCCCCCTCTTTCTCATTCTTAGTGTGCTGCAATTACGCTGCACGAAAGGTGGTAATCTTGAGAAATGTGAATACTCCACCGGCTAAAAGCCGGTGGCTTCAGGTTACGGCTGGAAGCCGGATCAGTCGGCACTGAGGCCGACGGCTGTCGCTACACGACATGAAAGTCATCGTCTGGATCTGGTGGGGTTTGATTCTTGATGTACTCCTGCCAAACCTCATCTGTTACATTTCCACTACTCGCTACCCAATAGCCCCGCCCCCACAAATGTTGGCCCCAGTATCTCTTGCGTAACTTCGCATACTCCGTCAGCAACCGATGCGAGCTCTTCCCTTTCAAATACTGTACCGCCTTGGATACCGATAGATTCGGCGGTATCCCTATCAATAGATGTACATGGTCCCTATTAATCGACCCCGCATAAATCACCATTTCCTTACTACGCGCTATCTCTCGCAGCAATTCCCGACATCGTAGCCCTATCTCCCTGGCCAATACCTGATATTGGTACTTCGTCGTCCAGGCTAGGTGATACTTAAAATCCCAAACCGTCTGACTACCACTTTTATAAGACTCCATAGCTGTGGTTATACCACCGGACTTATCCGCCGCCTAAAGGCGGGGGGGGTTACGGATCCCCTATCGGGGACTCTATAAAGGATTGTAACCGTCCCAGACATGGGATCGTAAGATACATCCTGCCTCCCGGTGGCCTAATCTGCATGGGAGCACTTAGGGCATTGGATTGGATGCTGGTTATACTCCGGGATTTACCCTAGTCCACTGAGCATTGCCTGCACTCTGTTCTGGCATTGCCAAGTGGTCTATGGCAAGATTCCAAATAGGCTTTTATTTGACGAGCCTTGGTTCGTCATGCATGTATGCAATGAGGCTTATTTCATACCTAACATTGTGCTCAATCCTTCCGCTCGTTGCACTCTGGTGGAGAGTTAGATTTAGTGTTTTGGTCACCAGACGAATGCAAAGATAAGCGAACGTGGCAATGAAGAAATTTGACCTGAACATCGACCGAATGCTTGAAAACTGGGATGCATTCCATGCCATTAGGGAAATCATTGCCAACGCGCTCGACGAGCAGATACTGACTGGCACGCGGGAAATTGCCATCTCCCGCGACGGAGACGGTCAGTGGCGCATCAGGGACTTCGGCCGTGGTCTCCGGCACGAGCACTTCACAATGAACGAGAATCAGGAAAAGCTTGACCATCCCGGCCTCATCGGAAAGTTCGGCGTGGGCTTGAAGGACGCTCTGGCCACATTCGACCGCTTGGGCATTGAGACCCGTATCCGCTCCAAGTTCTGCGATGTTGCTTTCGACCGATCCGAGAAGCATGATTTCTCTGATGTCATCACACTGCACGCCTGCATCTCCGATCCGTCCGATCCTGCATTCGTCGGAACCGAATTCATCCTGAAAGGTTGTTCTATTGAGGATATCGAGAAGGCGAAGCGTCTGTTCCTGAGGTTCTCCGGCGAGGAACGCCTAGAAGAAACCCAATACGGACAAGTCCTGCAGAAAACAGGCAAGGTCTCCTTCATATACATCAACGGCATTCGCGTTGCCGAAGAGGAGAACTTCCTGTTCTCCTACAACATCACTTCGCTGACGGCCACCATCAAGAAGGCTCTCAATCGCGAAAGGACCAATGTCGGGAGGACCGCCTACTCCGACCGAGTGAAGTCCATCCTGCTCGCTTCCTCTTCGGAAGCAGTCGCCAAGGCTCTCGTCGATGACCTCGGCAACTTCGGGAGCGGCACGCTGCATGATGAGATGAAATGGACGGATGTCTCCGTGCATGCGTCGAAAATCACCAACGCATCGGGGAATGTCCTGTTCCTAACGGATGAGGAGATTATGAATGCTCCGCGTTTCGTCGAGGAAGCTCGGGCGAGCGGTCGGCAGATCATCACGATCCCGAGCACCGTTAAAGAAAAGCTGTCCGGACAGGTCGATACGCAAGGCAACACAATCCAGGATTTGGGCAATTTCCTTTCCGAGTGGAATGATTGCTTCAAGTTCAAATTCGTCTCGCCCGAAAAGCTCAGTCAGGCCGAAAGATCTGTATTCGACATGACCGAAAGGCTTGCCGACCTCGTCGGAGGTTTTCCTTCGAAAGTGCAATCGTTGAAGATTTCGGAGACGATGCGCCCCGAGACTGGAAGCTTCTCGGAAGCCTGCGGACTTTGGACCGGCACGGAAATCATCATCAAGCGTAGCGAACTCACTTCCGTCGAAAGCTATGCCTCCACCTTGCTCCACGAGATCGCCCATGCCCGAAGCGGCGAAAATGACATCACCATCGGTTTCGAGCACGAATTAACATCTCTTCTTGGGATGATCGCATCTAAAGCACTACGCAGAGATTTTGCCGACACCCAATTGCTGAAAGTGCCTCCAAAGGCAAGAACCACCAGTGAATTTCGCCCCGCATCACGGCAACCACAAGCAGTGAACCACGGTCCTACTCCTGCGAAGAAGGTCGGATTCTGGGCTAGATTGCTAGGCAAACCTTGAACGTAATGATGCCAATCTATCATCCCAACGAATCAGCGCAAAAAACCGCGCAGACCTTTGAATTCAAGTGTTGGACAGCACAACAGGAGGCTCCATGATGGCAATAATCGCTGTTCTTATCCTCGCTCTTCTAGGTTGGTTGCTTATCTCTTTGTACAAAAAGAAGAGGCGAAAAGACGCACTCCTCAAGAAATATGGGGACGCTGAAGTCGTCACGTTGATCATGAAGAAAATGTTCTGGCAGGGTCAAACGGAAGAACAACTACGTGACTCACTTGGCCGACCACTCGATACTGACGAAAAGGTTCTAAAAACAAAGACAAAGGAAATCTGGAAATACAACAGGGTCGGAAAAAACAGGTATGGCCTACGAGTCACTCTTGAGAACGGCATTGTAGTGGGTTGGGAACAAAAGTGACGGTGCTGGCAAACCCAACCGTCGTTAATCGGACCGTCTATAAATGTTTTTGAAGGTTTACCCCAGCTTTCGACACCCGCCGGCCTGTTACGTCGAACGTTATGCAGCATAGGCAAATTATCGAAACACTGCGGCGTCTCCCAGAAGAGTCAGCCTCCTGAGACTGACAATGACAGGCTTTTTCTTCGCAGCAAAGGGGTTTTCTGGGTGTGGTGGAATAATGATCGCGCCAGTGTCCGGTGTAGTCGTTTTCTAAACCTGCATAAACAACATCATCTGGACCATAAAAGCATCTGGAATCTATGCAAGAGCATTTACCCGATCCATTTCTTCAGCTGATTCTTTTTCTTTCCTGATGCGCTCGCGATCTTTAAAACCTGCTTCAAAATTACTCCTTTTTTGGTGCCTGCCAACCCGCTAGGGTGGATTCGCTGAACGCTTACTGCTGATGCCTAGCAGCCGGACCTTGCCACCTGTCCCACTCTGGCGGGGAACCAGCCCCAGAAATGCTTCAAACTCCCGTCCTGAACGGAAGGACTTCATATCCCCCACGGTGGCGATGATGGCGGTTGCCGTTAACAGCCCCACGACAGGGATGGCCGTAAATCGCGTCACGGCCTCTTGGCCTTTCTTCCACAGCGTCAAACGCTTTTCGATCTCTGCAATATCCTTGTCCATCTCTTCGAGGCGTTTTAATTGCTGGCGAATCGTGTCCAGCATCATGGGAGATATAGAGTTTTCCAGATTGGTCAAAGCGTCCAGAACCTCTTTCAGCCCCCGTTGGCGACCTTGCGGCAAATCGGCACCGAATTCGTAAAATAAGCTGCGGATCTGATTCACCTGCATAATCCGGTTTGGCACCTTAATCCCGTTCGGTTCAAGCGAGAATTCGCTTCTGAAAATCACCGCTGCCGGTCCTGTGTAGGGGAGGCATCCATGCCATCTGTTCAATCCCCCAACCCACGCCCCTTGTTCTGGCCCGGGCGATTCTTTCCCTTGGGCGTCGGCTCCGGCTCGGCAAAAAGCACCTCCGGCTGCTGCTGATGGCGTAATACCGCTTCCCGTCCGATCTGGGCAGCCGCTTCGTTCGTCAGTTGCTGCCTGTCTTTTGTCTGACCGCGATAGCGCTCATTGACCAGGTACGTGACCCCCACGGCAATGGCTTTGCTATCGAATCCAAGCGCAGCCAGCGCGTCCGCCGTCGCTTCCAGGGTCTGGTGTTCTTCAATGAGCTCACACAGATTTCTGCCAACTTCGGAAGAGACTTTCTTGGCCAGACCCACAGCGTCCGGAATCTCTGCCCGTTGCGCGGCCTCTATCCGTTCCTGCTCCCGCTGCGCATCAATGACCGCTTGCGCCCGTTGCGCAAGCTCCACATCGGCTACCGCCAAACCCGCCTGTAACGCGGCTATGGCTGCCTTCTCCTGAAATTCTGCAGGGCCTGTAAACGTCAGGGTCTCCCAGCCTTTCCCTTGGGCGGTCTCAATCAACAACGGAATATCCAGCGCGCCATTCTTCGCTAAAAGCAACGGCCCCTGGTCGATCACTTCCTGCTTACCCAGGCGCAAATACAATCCGCCATGCTCTGGCATCCAGCGGCAATAGATATCTCTTTTTGCCATCTCTGCCGAATACGCAGGGTCGTATTTCCGGGAAATGGTCTGTGCCCGCCATTCCCGCCAGCGGCTGCGCTGCGGATAGCGGACACCCGGCGCGGTTTCTGCGGCCACCCGGTCATCCAGGGCCTGTTCTTCCCGCTCCCGCTGTGCGTGTTCTTCCAGTAACCGCTCTTCCTCCCGTCTCCTGGCCCGTTCCTGCTGGCGAAAGGCCCAGCGCTCCCGAATTTCCCAGCTGTCCCTACGGTACCCCTGCCGTAAGCGGGCACGTTCCAGAATCTGTTCCGCATCATGCAGGGCCTTTTCGAGCGCAAGCGCTTCCCTATGGGCCTGGGCTGCGGCCTGCGCCGCTGCCTGGCGGGCTTGTTTCTGCGCTTCATACGATAAAACCATCGCCGCACGCTCCGGGGCCTTCTCCGCGCCCGCATGGGTCAATACCCGTCCCCGCTTCGGCTGAGGCGGACGATCCAGGGCGATCACCCGTTCCAGGGCTGCCCGATGCGCGTCATGGTCCCCTTGTTCCCACAACCGGGCGGCTTGTTGTTCCGCTTCCTGCCGCTGGACTTCCAGACTTCGGTGGTCGATGCGGACCGATGCATAACCGGCATGCGCCAGTTCCTGATTGGCCAGCTCTGCCCATAAGGGCCGCACCACGGCACCCAGCCAGTCCTGCCCAATCCGTGCCTGAGTTTTCGGGGCACCACCTCGAGCGGGATCGACCGGGTTTTTGTTCTTCGGGGAGACCGCCGCCCGTTTGAACCATAAGGCCGGGTCCCGCGCTATCCCGTCGTTGATTTTGTCCGAGAGCATCAGATGGCAGTGCAACAGGGAGGCGTCCCTTTCGCTGCGGTGGATCGCCAACGTGTAGGGCGTATGCCCGCCTTCCACAGCGCACAGGCGTTCTGCAAAGTTGTGCGCCAATAAAATGTTCACGGCTTCCGGTAGTTCCTGCGGCAGCGCAAACTCGAGCTCCCGATAGACGGTCCCATTCTTGCGCTCGTACTGATCGGCTGCATCCCAGTAGTCCGCTGCCGTTTGCGCCCACTCGGGTAGATATCCTGATTCAGCATGCAGGACTTCATCAGCCCGGGAGACACGCTCCTTTTTTACGGTATTGCCGTCGACCTGTTCCACCGTTTTCTGAGCGTAAGGACCTTCTCGCAGAATGTACCGCATATGCCCGCCCGCGCCTTTGCCGACGCCTCGGTTGTGAGTTTTAGCATGCAAATGATATTCCGCCATGGGCACCTCATCTTTTTTTTCGCCGTCTGCAAGACCGTGCTTGTTTCTCGGAGAGAAACATTAAAGCGCGCCTGCTTTAACAAGCAGGAAACCAAATTAATAGATTATCATGGAACTTTTTTACTTTACAATTCTAAAATTTTTATCTCATTTGATACAGTATGTTATAAATTATTGTATCAAAAATAGAACGCTTTGAAAAGCAGTATAATGAAATTCTTGAAAAGGCCAATAATGCCAAACTTTAACTCATAAAACTGCGTAAAGAACAGGAGCTCAAAGATAAGGCCATCGCGCTTAAGGCCCGTAATAATACCTTATTAAAAGTCGGTGGACTTGTGGAACTGGCGGGGCTGCAGGAATGTGATAAAGGCGCACTGCTGTTAACGGACAATAGAGTATCATCCTAGCGTTTCCCCTGAATTACGGGGGGGGCTGGATCTGCTTGACAGACGCACCCTACTCTACCGCGAATAATGCAGGCAAGGTCAGGGGGTGGCGGTACTCGGCGAGGCCATTGCTCACGGACGACTGGACGCCATAGTATTCGCTATGATCTGATGACTGGTAAAGACTGAAAGCTGTCATTCAGCAGCTGAAAGAAAATGAACACCGAGGAGTTATATGGTTGACCGAACCGAAGCCGCTTTGAGCGGCTCACGAACTAAAGCTCCCGGCTTTGCCGGGAGATATTTACTGGTCGTAAAAACTGTTTGACAGAACCATCATGCCAATCAGAAAAAAGGATGTACAGACAGCAAGCTGTCTTATGCATCCTAATGACGGAAGAACGATCGGAAGAAGAATCAGGGTTTGATATATATAGTGGACCCCAATTTCCGGACGGTTATTTAAGATGGTAACCTGCTGTAAATAAGGAGCAGGTTGTGAGTGAACGGAAGCGCAAGATTTTTAGTAGTCAGCAGAAAGCCAAGGTCGCACTTGAAGCGGTTCGAGGGATCAAGACGGT
>NZ_MOAD01000001.1:1901265-1931236 GCF_001931655.1 Acidithiobacillus albertensis
GCTTCCGGTCGCGCTGTTACCAGTCGGGGTAAGCGTAACCCACGCGGAGTGCGCCGAAAAATGAGTTCATATCCAATCAGGGATAGAGGCGATCCATTAAGGGTTCCCTGTAACCCGTGCGCCGTGATCGTTACTAACTAAACATTATTGAGTTTAGGGGCCATGGTCTCGGCTACGTGGGGGAATACGACCATTCTTACTGGCGCATTCGGCGCTGACGGGGTGCATCCCTTTAGGACCCCCTGGGGTGGTGACGGCGTTATTTATTATGGTGAAGTGAATCAGCGCATCTCGATAGGTTCGGGTAACGCTACCTTCAAAGCGGGCGGATATTACAACCATGTTGATAGTACGTATCTGGCAAGAGATATTGGCATTGGGCCTTCTACTAGCCAGGGTGGTTTTTTTGGCGCTGCAGAGTATCGCTGGCGAGTAGATCACATTCACTGGGGGGCTTTTTTGCAAGGTAGTGGGGCGCCGAATTCTGCAAAAACGTCCCCGGTACACGCCTATTTGGCGGCCGGGTTGCGCCTACGTCATTTCATTCTGAACTCGCCTGCTTCAACTTTCAGTCTGGGCGTAGATCGCGCGTGGCAACGGTTCCCCGGAGGAAGTGAAGGCGGTGCAGAAACCGCTGTGGAGATCAATTTTCGGCAGCCGATCTTTAAAGATTTCTACCTCCAGCCGGACCTTCAGTATATTTTTAATCCAGGTGCAAATGGGCTGGGACAGACTCTTCCCAACGCCTTTGTTGCCATCATCCGACTGAGCTGGAAATACCACTTGCAGGGTTAGTTAAAACCGACTGTTTTTGAGAGACTTCGGATGAAGGTGATTGCTGTACAGTAAATCAAACGATTGCATGCAATTCTCGAAAAACATTCTCAAAAGACTGCTAAAGTTTGCATCCATAGTGACGAGTTTCGAGAGCATGCTGGTCAGTCCGCTGGACGACCGCTTCCGCTGCTTATGTGTCATTGGTGTAGCGCAAACACAAGTGATGTCAGTAGGTGCCAGGATGATACTTTATTGTCCACCATCACAGGGTTGGCAAAGGCGGTAGGGCTACTCAGGATGATACTTCGTGAAACGTGGAAATTGTTCAAAACGTAGAATCAATGGGATGCGGCTGATCCAGGATGATACTCTATTGACCGTTAACAACTGCTCGGGGGGTTGCTGGAAATAGCAAAGACCTGGAAAGATGGACCGGAATCCCCCCGTTTTCAGGAATGGAAACAATCCGGCGATGCCCTACTCGCCAGGCGCGAAGCGGAGCGTAAATTGACCGCCAAAAAAACAGGAGAAACCGAAACGCCGGTATCGGAACCCGCAGCGATTCAAACCACTCAACCATAACCAAGAAAGAAAACAGGAGATCATGCCATGGCAAAACAATGGGAAACTACAGGCAGAAACACCATCTACTCTCTCAGGTGGCAACCACTGAAGTCCCTGCCCGAAAGGACCCCTGCTGAATAGTCCGGGTGGGTGTTTTGCGACACATTTGGCCCACTGTAGCGTGGGTTTTTTTCGCAAATAGGGAAAGCCATTGATGCCATTACTGTGACAGAGTAACGCTCGCCACAATTTTTAGTGACTAGTCGCCAAATTACGCTTGTCTGGGTGCGCCTGGGTATTATTTGGGCAAAACGTTCAAATTTACAGCACACATTCCACTACAATGATTTTTATTTGCTGGTTTTTTAGGCTACTTAATAGCGTTGAGAGCACGCAGAGAAAAAACATTTGTATCAGGTATACCTCTACCAAGATTTAATTGGTGAATGATTGCTGGTAGATACCAAGTGGCAGGATTAGTAGGAAGCCTTGGTACCGCCTACACCTAGGAATCCATATTGAAAGTTCCACTTCAACATGGAGTATTAGTGGCGGCCATGGTATTTACTGATCATCCCAGCCGTTTTACCAGATCTTCAGCCTTAAGGTGAGTGTACCTTTTGAGCATTTGCAAGGTCTTGTGACCAGTAATGGCAGATACTTCCATAGTGTTGAAGCCTTTCTCAAATAGGCGACTGGTGGCTTCGTGACGCAAGTCATGAAAGTGCAGATCCTTTATCTCAGCCTTTTTCCTAGCCTCCGAAAATGCATACTTGACGCCTTCCTGTCCATATTCCCAGACTTGACCATTTAATTGACGAGGCAAGTTAGCCAGCAACTGGAAGGCGGCATTCGAGAGCGGTACCACGCGTTTCGTACCGTTTTTAGTCAGCCTCAATGTCACAGTGCGTCCATGCAGATCAACGTCATCCCAGGTCATGCCCAGGATTTCCCCCTGACGCATGGCTGTTTCGATCGCAAAGGTAACAATAGCCGCTATTTCTGGATTTATGGCGCGGCAGGTTGCCACTAATCGAACTTCTTCGTCTCCAACCAACCGCCGATCGCGACCTTGAGGCAGTTTTGGCTTACGGACTAACCCAACCGGGTTATCCAAGGCTTCCATGCCCCAATCGGTCCGGGCCACTTTGAACAAATGAGATAGCAGAGCAAGGTGTAGCCGAATCGTGTTTGGCCCTTTTCCTTCCGCTTCCATATCTTTCATGGCTTGGGCAACGTCTTTGCCCATTACAGACGACATGTACAGATGAGCGATAGGGCGTGCTTTCCATTGCCGAACGTAATCCACTTCCCTTCGCCCGCCCTTTTTTGTTGGCACTATCTCTGCGAGATAGCGATCAAGACACTCAGCAAGTGTTGTACCCTCAGATTCTGATCGATCGCGCCAGGCTCCTCGTGTCATTTCCGACTCAATTACTAGAGCCCAGGCTTCTGCATCCTTACGTGTCCTGAAGGTCCGGTATTGAGGCGGGTAGCCGCGCTTTCGGACAGACGCTTTCCATCCAATGTGCTCCCCTTCCCTGTCGTAACTTGGTGTAATCGACGCCATTGCCACCCCCTCAAAGCCAATTCAAACTGACTTCAGTGTGCTGCAATTACGCTGCATATTCAACCCAGCAAAGAAAATGTGCCAGGAAAAATAACCTAACCCTTTGTATATATTGGCGGAGAGGGTGGGATTCGAACCCACGTAACATTTCTGTTCATCCGATTTCGAGTCGGCGCCGTTATGGCCACTTCGGTACCTCTCCGTGGAGGCATACATTAAGCTTTCGTGCAGTCTTCGGCAAGTCTTTGTATATCCTGTTTCAGCCGCTGCTTGCCAAGAGGTCCGGCCTGAACTTACAAACGTGCTCCATCATTGCGATCTTTGGAGCTGATGAACTGGCGTTTGAGAACATGCTCGCGCTTCAGTCCCAGCCATAAGGCAATAGGACTGGCAACAAAAATGGAGGAATAGGTACCGACCACAACGCCAATCACCAGGGCGGTAGCAAAACCATGAATCACCGGTCCCCCGAACAGAAACAGGGAGAGGGCCACCATGAAGGTGATAAAACTGGTGATGACTGTTCTCGACAGGGTTTCATTAATGGCCACGTTAAAAACCTGCGCGACATCGCCACTTCGGGAGGCGCGCAGATCTTCACGCATCCGGTCAAACACCACCACGGTATCATTGAGCGAGTAACCCATGATCACCAACAAAGCCGCAATAACTGTCAGCGAGAACTCTTCCTGAGTGATGGCAAAAAATCCTACTACCAGAATAGGGTCATGGAGCATGGCCAATACGCCACCCACAGCAAAACGCCATTCAAAACGAAATCCGACATAAATCAAAATACCCAGGGTGACAATAATCAGGGCCATGATGCCCTTATTGCGCAATTCCTTGCCGACTTCCGGGCCCACGTATTCGGTGCGACGTAATTGCACGTCAGGATAAGCCGTCTGATTTTTCTGGAATACCTGAAGAATTTTGGTACCGACGGCGCTGCTTTCGCCCAGCTGTGTACGCAGACGAATCAACAGATCACGATCGCCACCAAAGGTTTGCACCACCACATTATGAAAACCGGCAGTGGTCAGGGTACCGCGCACTGCGCCTAAATCCGGGGTTTTGCTGAAGGCCAGCTCCACCAAAGTACCGCCCGTAAAATCAATGCTGTAGTTTAGCCCACGCACGAAAAATACGGCTACTGAGGCAACAATCAACAAGGCGGATATTCCGAGGAATATCCGGCGCCTCGACATGAAATCCACATGGGTACGGGCTTTGAACAATTCCATGATGCGGCCTCAGATATACAGTTTTTGAATGCGCCGCTTACCGAGGACGCGTTCGATAATACCGCGACTCATCATGGTCGCAGTAAACATGGAGGTAATGACCCCGATAGTCAGCACCAGGGCAAATCCCTTGATGGCACCGGTACCAAACTGGAAGAGCACCAGCGCGGCGATCAACACCGTAATATTGGAGTCCACAATGGTGGCAAAGGCTTTTTTGAACCCGGCATCAATGGCGGCACGGACACTCATGCCATGGCGCAGTTCTTCGCGGATCCGTTCAAATACCAGCACGTTCGCATCGACGGCAAGACCGATTTTCAGAACAATACCCGCAATACCCGGCAGGGTCAGGGTGCCGCCCATCAGGGAAAGCACGGCCAGAATGGCGAGAATATTGACCAGAATGGCCAGATCGGCAATCAGACCAAAAGCCCGATAGTAAATGGTCATGAAGGCCACCACGAAAATCATGCCGAATACCACCGCCATGACGCCATCATGAATGGAATCCTGCCCCAGGGTAGGACCGACCGTGCGTTCCTCGGAAATGTGAACCGGCGCAGGTAAGGCACCTGCGCGCAGTTCAATGGCGGCATTGCTGGCCGCTTTGAGATTGGCAAATCCGGTGATCTGGGCTCTGCCGCCAGTAATGGCTTCACGAATCACCGGTGCCGTAACCACCTTGTTATCGAGCAGAATGGCCATGCGCTTGCCGACATTTTTGCTGGTCAGATCACCAAAAATCCGGGTACCGGCATTATTGAAACTGACGTTGATAATGGATTCGCCGTTATTGTTATCCACGCCGGCACTGGCATTACTGAGATAACGACCCGTCAGCACCGTATCGGTATACAGCACATAGGGTGAATTATGCAGACCATAATACAGGGCGGTTCCCGGCGGGAGTTGGCCCTTGAGGGCATCTGCCATGTTGGCCTGATCATCCACCATCTTGAATTCCAGCTGGGCCGTAGAACCAATGATCGATTTGGCACGCTGGGTATCCTGAACACCGGGAAGCTGCACGGCAATATGCTCAACGCCCTGGCGCTGAATCACCGGCTCAGATACGCCCAGTTCGTCAATACGGTTACGAATTACCACAATGGCCTGCTGTAAGGCGTCGTCTTTCATTTTCTTGGCGGCATCGGGCGTGATGGTGACGTCGATTATGCCCTTGGGTTGTACGGTGACGGCATAATCGGGGTATTGCCGGGCAATCACTTTTTGCGCTTCCACAGCCAAAGCCGGACTGGCCATTTCGATGGCCAGAGCATCCGGTCCCGTAGTATTCACAGCCAGATATTGCAGATCTTTATGGCGCAGAAAAGTGCGCAGACTGCCACTATCCTGTTCCAGAGCGTGCTTGATGACTGCATCGGTATCCACGCGCAAGAGCAAATATACGCCGCCGCGCAAATCCAGCCCGAGGTTTACGGGCTTGCCCCCTACGGATTTCAGCCAGTCGGGCTCGGCGGACATTTGCGACAGAATCACCTGGGCGTTGGCCGGAAGCTTATTCTGCAACAAAGTTTCGGCCAGCCCCTGGGCATTGTCGTTGGGAAAAAAGAATGTGCTGCCCTGGGCATCACTACGGACGCTGCTCACCGGAATTTTGGCATCCTGGAGCCAGCCTTGCAGGGTCGTTACGGGCGGAATGATCGTTCCGATCGGGGCGCGGACTTCCACGGCAGCATGCCAACCGTAAAAATTGGGCAGTGCATAAAGCAGCGCAGGTATGACAACCAGGAGAATGATCAGGTACTTCCACCACGGATAACGGGTCATGAACAGGCCTTAAAGTTTTTTCAGAGTCCCTTTGGGAAGCAACAGGGTGACCGCCGCCTTCTGGACTTTTACGGTAACCCCTTCAGCGACTTCAATGTGCAAGTATTCGTCGCCCAGTTGCATGACGCGCCCGGCGAGGCCGCCGACGGTAACCACTTCATCCCCCTTGGAGATGGAAGCCATGAGTTGGCGTTGTTCCTTGGATTTTCTCATCTGCGGACGAATCATCATAAAATAGATAATTGCCCCGAAGACCAGAATATAGACAATCATGATCAGTCCAGAGTCTGAACCACCACCGGCTGCAGTTCCGGCATAGGCATTGGCAATCGGTGAAAAACTCATGATTCACTCCTGATCAGGTTTGCGGGCGCCCATTGTAGCCTTTAGGCGTCAATGAGGGAACTCGCGGTACGACGTTGATAAAATTCCTTTCGGAAGGCCTCCAGACGGCCCTGGACAATAGCCTCGCGCAGCCCCGCCATGAGCTCCTGATAGTAATGGAGGTTATGTTGGGTATTCAGGCGCGCCCCCAATATTTCATGGCTACGCTGCAGATGCCGCAAATAAGCCCGGCTGTAATTGCGGCAGGTATAGCAGCTGCATTCCGGATCAGGAGGAAGTGGATCTTTTTCGTAACTGGCGTTACGGAGCTTGAGAATGCCGTTGCGCGTAAACAACCAGCCATTGCGGGCATTCCGGGTCGGCATGACGCAATCAAACATATCTACGCCCCGGTACACCCCCTCTACCAGATCTTCCGGCGCGCCCACACCCATCAGGTAGCGGGGTCGGTCGCCGGGCATCTGCGGCATGAGATTTTCCAGCACCTCCATCATCTCGGCCTTGCTTTCACCCACCGAAAGTCCACCCACGGCCAAGCCCGGAAAATCCAGTTTCTGCAAACCTTCCAGAGAACGCTGACGTAAATCACCATACATTCCACCCTGGACAATGCCAAACAACTGACCAGGACCCTGATAAGCCCGACGCGAACGTGCCGCCCAGCGCAGGGAGAGTTCCATGCTGACCCGTGCTTCCTCGTAGGTCGCCGGATGCGGCGTGCATTCATCAAAAACCATAGCGATATCCGAACCCAGCACGGCCTGAATCTGCATGGACTCTTCCGGTCCCAGAAAAACCTTGTGACCATCCGTAGGCGCACGAAATTCCACACCGGCTTCACGGAGTTTGCGCAGGGCCCCGAGACTGAACACCTGAAAGCCGCCAGAATCGGTCAGGATGGGGCGGTCCCAGTGCATCATTTTATGCAGGCCGCCGAGGGCCGTGATGACTTCCAGCCCCGGACGCAGAAAAAGATGAAAGGTGTTACCGAGAATGATGTCCGCACCGATGGCTTTCAGTTCTTCCGGGGCCATGGCCTTGACGGTGCCATAGGTCCCTACCGGCATGAATGCCGGCGTTTGAATATCTCCCCGGGGCAAGTGGACAATACCGCGCCGGGCTGCACCATCCTTGGCCAGACATTCAAAAATACCCATCAGGGCAAGCACCGCGAAAGCGCTGCAGGGGTAATGAACATGGCATCTCCATAACTGAAAAAACGATAGCGGGCGGCAACCGCATGCTGATAGGCGGCGAGCATACATTCAGTACCGGCAAAAGCACAAACCAGCATCAGCAGCGTGGACTCGGGCAAGTGGAAATTGGTCAGCAGTGCATCAATCACCTGAAATTTTTTGCCGGGATACAAAAACAGGCGGGTTTCACCCACGTAAGGACGCAAGGTGCCGTCCTGTCCGGCGGTTTCCAGGGCCCGGCAGGCTGTTGTCCCTACCGCAATCACCCGTCCGCCCCGGGCTTTGGTAGCTGTGATGGCTGCCACGGTGTCCGGGGAAACAATCAGGGTTTCGGCATGCATCTGATGTTCTTGAACCTGCTCGCTGCGGACCGGCAAAAAAGTCCCCGCCCCCACATGCAGGGTCACAAAACGGCGCTCCACGCCTCGGGCATCCAACGCCTCCAGTAAGCCCTGATCAAAATGCAGTCCGGCCGTTGGTGCGGCGACTGCCCCCGGTTTATCGGCATAGACTGTCTGGTAACGTTCCTGATCACGGGCTTCGGGAGCACGGTGAATGTAGGGGGGCAACGGCATGCTGCCCTCAGATTCCAGCACCGCCAACCAGGAGGCCTGGTGAAGGCGCAGGCGGACATCCATCCCGTCTTTTTCCAGCACCTCCGCACGATCGCCCTGCGCCAGTTGTAACATCATGCCGGGTCGCAAGGCTTTGGAAGATTTGGCCAGAAACCAGCCTTGATCCTCCCCCAGCAGGCGATCCAGCAACAACTCGACGGCGCCACCGGTTTCCTTGTGGGCATGCAGCCGCGCCGGTAGCACCCGGGTATCGTTGAGAATCAGCAAGTCACCCGGATTGAGACATTCGGGCAACGCACGAATCCAGCTATCCTGCCATTGACCGGAATCACCATCAATCACCAGCATCCGCGAGGCGCTGCGCTCTGCCAGTGGCTCCTGGGCAATGAGTTCCGGGGGCAAATCGTAGGTAAAATCACTTTTCAGCATCTTGTCTCTTTTTCAGGAAAACCAGTCCGACTCATCATTATCAGGATGCGGGATGACTTGCACCTGGGTAATACGCGGGCCTTTTTTGCGCAATACCAGAACATCAAAATCGGGAAACGCTACTCTTTCGCCTTCTTCCGGAACCCTGTCCAGTTGGCGCATGACCAGCCCACCGATAGTATCTGCTGCATCTTCGTCAATATCCCGATCCAGACAACGCTCCAGGGAATAGAGGGACAGGCTTCCTGAACCCACCCAGCTACCATCCAGGCGTCGCTGCCACTCCTTGCGCTGATGGCGGAATTCGTCGGGGATGACGCCGAGGAGGCTTTCCAGAACATGATCCAGCGTCACAAAACCGGTGATTGTGCCAAGGTCATCCACCACCAGCGCAAAATGCGGATGACCGGAACGAAAATGGCTCAGCAGGTCCATGGCGGGCATGGCTTTATTGACCGAAGGCAAGGGACGTAAAAGACTTTTGAGATCGCCCAGATTATCATGGCGCGCCATCTGCGCAAAAGCGTCTTTCACATGCAGCAGACCAATCACATGCTGGCGGTCGCCCTCGCAAACCGGGTAACGGGTAAAACGATGGCGCAACATCATTGCCCGGGTTTCTTCGGAACTCTCTTCGCGCATCAGGCAGATCATGTCTGCTGCGGGACGCATCAAATCACCGGCTGTCAATTCATTGAAGTCCAGGGTGCGGTCGAGAATATCACCGGTGCGCTGACCCAGGGTTCCCTGAGCCTGGCTGAGGGCAAGAATCATCGCCAGTTCATCCCGGGAATGCGGCGCATCACCGGCATGCTGATCCAGACGCAGGGCGAACAGGCGCAGCACCATGCGTGTTGCCCCATTGAGAACAAAAATGGCGGGATACATCAGCCAATAGAAGGCGTAGAGCGGAGCGCCCGTCCACAGGGAAACGGCTTCGACTTTACGAATGGCCAGGGATTTAGGTACCAACTCGCCAATCACAATAACCACGAATGAAACCAGTGCAAATCCCACTGCCAGGGCGATGGAATGGAGCAGAGCCGGGTCCCGAACCCCGAAAAACCGGAACACCGGCTCCAGTAGATGCGCCATCGCGGGCTCACCAATCCAGCCAATGCCCAGGGAGGCAAAGGTAATGCCCAGTTGCGTGGCCGAAAGATAAGCATCCAGACGCGCATGCATCCGCACCAGAATGCGCCCACGCAGCCCGTGTTCCTGGGCCAGAGTACGCGCATGGGTGCTGCGCAGGCGGACCAGGGCAAATTCGGCCGCCACAAAGAATCCATTGAGAAAAATCAGGAGGGCTGCCAGTAGCAGCCCGTTTGCTTCAGTCACCGGGGCAGACCCCCACCTGCAGCACTTTGCTCGGAATGTGTTTAGTCATCACTGGCGATGAGTTGCTCCAAACCCGCAAAACTTTGCACCACATCATTACTTTGCAGGGTTACACCCAGCTGCCGGGCAATCTGGCTGATGGAAAAAATTCCACGTATTTCAAATCCATGCGTGGTTTCCTCACGCACCAGGGCATGCTGACGACCCGCCTTGCGCAAGGTGAGGACAATATCCCCTACAGTGGAGCGTTCTACCTCGGGAAAATCCAGCACATCAATTTGTCCAAGGGGCACCATGATATTCTGGACCTTGATGTCATCACGGGCGATATGGTCTTCTGCAGCCAGCCGAACCGGCTTTTCCCCCATGATATCCCGGGCCGTAATCAAGCCGACCAGGGTCCCCAAATCATCCAGAACAAATAACAGGCGCACGCCCACATGAATCATGCGCTGCATGGCCTGATCAATAGTGGACTCCGGCTTGGTGGATGCAGCCGGGACGCGGCGCAGATCCGTCATACTATTCAGTGCGGAGTCTTCCGGCTTGAGACTCAGGGGCAAACCATTATCAAACAGACAAATGCGGGTATCCGGCTGGAGGCCGTAACGTTGTAAGGCACGGAATCTTGTCATCTCTTTTTCTCCGTCAGTTCAATGATAGGGAAACAACTCTCTGTAAACACAGCATAGCGCAAATCAGACAGCGCTATTTGCGGCTGCAAAACCTCGTAGCAAATCATCCCGTAGATCATCTACATGTTCCAGACCGACACTGATGCGCAGCAAACCATCGCCAACGCCGGCAGCAGCCCGGGCTTCAGGACTGACCCGGCTATGGGTTGTGCTGGCCGGGTGGGTGATGGTGGTTTTGGCATCCCCCAGATTGGCGGTCAGGGAAAGCAGACGCAGGCCATTGACGAAAGCCCAGGCTGCTGCCTGCCCACCTTTCAGATCAAAGGAGAGGATGGCACCTGGACGCTTTTGTTGCTGCGCGGCCAGGGCATATTGCGGATGCGTTTTCAGGCCTGGGAAATACACCTGTTCCACTTCCGGACGGTTGTCCAGCCACTCGGCCATTTGCTGGGCGTTCTGACAATGCTTTTCCATGCGCAAAGCCAGCGTTTCCAGCCCTTTAAGCTGCACCCAGGCATTAAACGGACTCAGGCTGGGGCCAGCTGTGCGCACAAAATTGCGGGGCCCATTATTCAACAGGGCGTTACTGCCGCACACGGCACCACCCAGAGTCCGGCCCTGCCCGTCCAGATATTTGGTGGCAGAATGTAACACCAGATCGGCCCCAAACCGGAGGGGTTGCTGAAGTATCGGCGTACAGAAACAATTATCTACTACCAGCCAGGCGTCGTGTTGATGCGCCAGATCGGCCAAAGCCGCCATATCGCCAATCTCCGTCAGGGGATTGGAAGGGGTTTCCAGAAACAGCAAGCGGGTTTCCGGACGAATGGCGGCTTTCCAGGCCTCTAAATCCGCCAGGGGCACAAAGGTGGTTTCCACCCCGAAACGTCCGAGAATGCTGCTGAGAAACTGTACCGTCGTCCCGAAAATGGAACGCGATGCGACAATATGATCGCCGGCCTTCAATAACCCCATGAAGGCCGTCATGCAGGCGGCCATCCCTGAAGCGGTCGCCACACAAGCCTCAGCACCCTCCAGGGCTGCCAGACGCTCTTCAAAAGTGCGCACCGTCGGATTGGTAAAACGCGCGTAAATATTTCCCGGGACTCGCCCGGCGAAACGCTCGGCCGCTTCTTCAGCGGAGTCGAATACAAAACTGGAAGTCGGGAAAATGGCTTCGCTATGTTCCTGTTCCTGGGTTCGATGAATGCCCGAACGAATAGCGAGGGTTTCCGGACGCAATTGCGCAGTCCAAGCCGCATCCTGATTTTCTGAACTCATTTCACCTCCTTGAGCAGGTGCAACTGACGGGAGCCATGTCCTTCAGGGGTAGGCAACGGATAGTCGTCACTGAAACAGGCATCACAAAATCCCTGAGTGCGCGCACCTACCGCTTCGTAGAGGGCGTCCAGACTGATATAGCCCAAACTGTCCGCCCCGATGATTTTCCGCACTTCCTCAATACTATGCTGGGCAGCAATCAATTGGGAGCGGTCTGGAGTATCAATACCGTAATAACAGGGCCCCGTCGTTGGTGGTGAACTGACCAGAAAATGCACTTCACGGGCCCCGGCAGCGCGCACCAGGTTGACAATTTTGGCGCTGGTGGTGCCGCGCACAATCGAGTCATCCACCAGAATGACGCGTTTACCACGGAGAATATTGGGTTGGGCATTGAGCTTGACCTTGACGCCAAAATCGCGGCCACGCTGGGCGGGCTGAATAAAGGTGCGGCCGACATAATGATTACGGATCAGGCCCAGTTCAAAGGGGAGACCGGAAGCTTCTGCATAACCCATGGCCGCAGCAACACCAGAGTCCGGCACGGGCACCACCAAATCAGCCTCGCGCGGGTGCAGATGGGCAAGGGCCCTGCCAATCTGCTTACGCGCCGAATACACATGGGTGCCATCCAGAACGCTATCGGGGCGCGCAAAATAAATGTATTCAAACACACACATTCTGCGTTCGACGGGGGCAAAAGGCCTGCGGCTTTCGATGCCCTCCTTGGAAATAATGATGAGTTCGCCAGGCTCAATATCCCGGACAAATTCAGCACCCATCAAATCTAGGGCGCAGGTTTCGGAAGCCAGCACAAACCCCCCGGAATCAATCAGACGACCGAGAACCAGGGGACGAAAACCCATGGGGTCGCGCACGCCGATCAGGCGGGTTTCGGTCAGACAGACCAGGGAATAGGCACCCGAAACCTGTTTCAGTGCAGCAGCGAGACGTGTTCCCGGGTCATCTCCGGGTACTCGCGCCAGCAGGTGGACGATGACTTCCGTGTCCATATCCGTATGGAAAATGGCGCCTTCCTGTTCCAGGCGAAGACGTAATTCATCGGCATTGACCAGATTACCATTATGCCCGACGGCAAAAGCACCGTGCCGGTAATTGATAAAAATCGGCTGAGTATTCCTGAGCACAGAACCGCCCGCCGTGGAATAACGCACATGGCCAATGGCCTGCTCGCCGGGCAGCTGGCTGATCTGTTCCAGACCAAACACATCCGCCACCCGTCCCATACCGCGCTGGACAAATAACTTGCCCTGATCTTCCGAAACAATACCGGCAGATTCCTGACCACGATGTTGCAGGGCGTAAAGCCCCAGATAAGTCAGATTGGCGGCTTCCGGATGCCCAAAAACGCCGATCACTCCACATTCATCATGGAAATGATCATCTTCTATCAATTGTTCTTCCCAACGTTCAGTGTGCAATTTTCTGCGACTCCAAATAGGACACGGCTGGCGCCGTCAACGATTGTGACCAGTGTTTTATGGGCTCCTGCGCCAGCCAGGAGTTTTTCCACCAGGACTCATGGGACAAATCCGAAGATTGTACCAATGTGACCAGAATGGCGATCAGCACCAAGCCCCGCAGGAATCCGAAAAAAGTGCCCAGAAACCGGTCGGTGGCTCCAAAGCCAATGCCGTATAATAACTTACGCACCACAAAAGCGCACAGGGTTCCAACTACCAGACAGGCAAAAAACAGGATAAAAGAGGCTAAGGGTACTCGCCATCCGACAGGAATATCATGGGATAACTGGGGCGCCAGCCAGCTCCCCCCCCAGGTCCAGGCTACATAAAATCCACCAACCCAGGCCGCCAGTGAAAAAAATTCGCGAACCATGCCCCGAAACAGTCCCCACAGGGCGGATAATACGACCAGTCCGACAACGACAATATCCAGCCAGTAATTCACGCGCTGGTACCTTCCAGCCATTGCCGGGGCAACTGCTTGACCAGATGAAATGACCCAAGGCAGACAATGCTGTCATCGGCAGTCAAAACGGCACCCAGTGCATCAAGAGCGGTTTGCATGTTTTCCTCAATGTGCACATGAGCAGCGCCCATTTCCCACAAACATTTCTGCAGACTGGCAGCACTGGCGGCACGTGGCGTATCGGTTATTTCCAGAACATGCCAGACTTCTACACGCCTGAGCAAGTTTTTCAGTGTTCCTGCAACGTCTTTATCGGCGAGCATGGCGACTACGGTATGGCAGCGCCCGCCCTGCCCCTCCAGCAGCATTGCCAATTGTGCCACTGCCTGAGGATTGTGAGCTACATCGACAATCAGACGCGGACCGTTTTCTCCCCAAGGCCGTAACATCTGTGCCCTGCCCGGCAAATCTGGCCGGATTGACCAATGGCTCAATGCCGCATCGGAAACGGGTAATTTGTTTTGCAAAAACCAGACGGCGGCCAGGGCGAGGGCCAGGTTCTGCCATTGCGCAGCAGCGGGCCAGAGCGGTTCCGGTATTGCCAGGGTCTGGCCAAATCCCCACCAACGGCGGGCCTGCGCATCAAAGTCGAAATCACGACCGAGCAATTGTAACGGCACCTGATGTTGCGCTGCTGTTTCCAGCACGGATGCGCAGGGATTTGCGGCATCCCCGTAGAGAGCTGGCACATCGGGCCGAAAAATTCCGGATTTTTCCCGACCGATGGACAGTCGATCCGGGCCCAGCCAGTCCTGATGATCCAGATCTACTGTAGTCAGCACGCTGCAGTCCGGATCAAAAGCGTTGACAGCGTCCAGTCGCCCACCCAGTCCGACCTCCAGTATGGCCAGATCCACCTGCGCCGCACAGAGAATTTTCACTGCAGCCAGGGTCGTGATTTCAAAAAAGGTCAGGGCAATGTTTCCAGTCACTGCCGCAATGTCATCCAGGGCAGCTTCCCAGTCAGATGTCGGCGCAGATATGCCATTCAGCCGCAGGCGTTCGTTAAACGACCAGATATGTGGACTGGTATAGGCGGCAACCCGGTAACCGGCCTGTCGATAAAAAGTCTCCAGACAAGCCACCGTAGAACCCTTGCCATTGGTACCGGCCACGGTAATGACCGGCATCGGCAAACGCGCAGGCAAATCCAGCAAAGCCATGGCCGTCCGCATGCGCTCCAGACCCAGGACAATCCGTTCCGGCGGGCCGGCCATGCGAATCACCTGATCACTGAGGGCATCCGTCGACGCCCTGTTCTGCGGCACAATCAGCTCCTAAGGTTTGCTGCTGGACTGGGTCAGCATTCCCAGTATTTCACCGATCACCGTACGCAACTGGCGGCGATCCACAATCTGATCAATAGCCCCGTGTTCCAGCAAATACTCCGAACGCTGAAACCCCACCGGCAGCTTTTCGCGGATCGTCTGCTCGATGACGCGTGGACCCGCAAAGCCAATGAGGGCCTTGGGCTCGGCAATCAGCACGTCGCCCAGCGTCGCGAGGCTGGCAGAAACTCCACCCATAGTGGGGTCCGTCAGCACCGAAATAAAAGGAAGTCCGGCCTTGGCCAGGCGTTCAACGGCTGCCGAGGTTTTGGCCATCTGCATCAGTGACAGCAGACCTTCCTGCATCCGGGCACCCCCACTGGCTGAAAAACAGACCAATGGACAGCGATCTACCAGGGCGGTTTCTGCGGCCCGGGCAAAACGGGCGCCGACCACCGAACCCATGCTCCCCCCCATGAATTCAAAAGCAAAAGCGGCAGCAACTACCGGACGCCCATGCAGCAGGCCGCGCATGACTACCAAAGCATCTTTTTCACCGGTCTTGGTCTGGGCTTCCTGCAAACGCTCCTTGTAGCGCTTCTGATCTTTGAAACGCAGGGGATCAACGGGGACATATTCCTTGGCAATTTCCAGGCGCGGTTCTGCATCCAGGAAAAAATCCAGACGCTGCCGGGCCGTAATGCGCTGATGATGACCACAATTGGGACAGACAAACAGGTTTTCTTCCAGCTCGGTACGATACAAAACCGTTTGGCAGGTGGGGCACTTGGACCAAAGCCCTTCGGGTACCGTGCGCTTGTTTTCCGCCGCTTGCGGCTCTGGATTAGGGTTTTTCTTGATTTTGGGGGGTAATACCCGGTCAAACCAGCTCATTGAACACTCCGGGGTTTTTGTACGGCACCCGCCAACGCTTGAATAAAGTTTTTGGCTACCTGGACGGCTGCCTGATCAGTGCTGCAATCGGCCAGTTGTTCCACCAGGGCACTGCCTACCACTACGGCATCCGCACCTTGGGCAACACGGGTCACTGTCTCGGCATCACGAATTCCAAAGCCGATGGCTACTGGCAAAGCCAATTCCCGGCGCAATTCACCAACCCGTTTGAGGACCTCGGGCCAGTCGGACTGCGCCGCTCCGGTAATGCCTCGCAAGGAGACATAGTAAACAAAACCGCTACCCAGTTCGCGGACCGTCTGCACCCGCGCCGCGCCACTGGTGGGAGCCAGCAGAAAAATGGGGTCCACGCCACGGGCCTTGAGCAGGGCGGATTCCTCGCGGCCCTCTTCGGGGGTGAGATCGACAATGATAACCCCATCCACGCCAGCCTCTGCCGCAAGCTCCGCAAAGGTGGCCATACCCATGGCTTCCAGCGGATTCAGATAACCCATGAGGATGACCGGTGTCTGTTGATTGCTGCGCCGGAATTCGCGGACCCATTCCAGTACCATCCGCAACTTGACGCCACGCCCGAGGGCGCGCTCACTGGCCCGCTGAATACTGGGTCCATCTGCCATGGGATCGGAAAAGGGCATGCCCAGCTCAATTGCATCCGCTCCGGATTCTACCAGGGCATGCATGAGGGGCACAGTTGCCGTCAGGGAAGGATCGCCGGCGGTGATAAAAGGGATAAGTGCCGCTCGATTTTTCTGCTGCAACAACGCGAACATTGCTGTCAACCGACTCATAAATGAATACCCTCCAGAGCCGCGACTGTGTGAATATCCTTGTCACCCCGGCCCGATAAATTGACGATAATGGTCTGATCTGACCGCATGCCGGGCGCGATGGCAAAGGCATGGGCCAGGGCATGAGAGGTCTCCAGGGCCGGAATGATGCCTTCCGTGCGGCACAGTTCGTGAAAGGCCTGCAAGGCTTCCTGATCAGTCGCTGCCACATATTCAGCACGACCAATGTCTTTGAGGTAGGCGTGCTCCGGTCCTACTCCCGGATAATCCAGGCCGGCCGAGATCGAGTGGGTGGGCAGAATCTGTCCGTCTTCATCTTCCATGAGATAAGTGCGATTACCATGCAACACCCCCGGACGTCCCGTGGTCAGTGGCGCAGCATGCTGGCCGGTACTCAGGCCCAGCCCCCCCGCCTCCACACCGATCAGACGCACCGACCGATCATTGATGAAGGGGTAAAACAGGCCGATGGCATTACTGCCGCCGCCCACACAGGCTACGCACACGTCCGGCAAACGTCCGGTCAGCTCCAGACACTGCGCCCGCGCTTCATCACCAATAACGCGATGGAAATCCCGGACCATGGCAGGGTAAGGATGGGGGCCTGCTACGGTACCAATAACATAAAACGTATTATCCACATGGGTGACCCAGTCCCGCAGTGCTTCATTGAGGGCATCTTTCAGCGTGCGGGTGCCACTGGTTACGGCCGTCACCTGGGCACCCAGCAAACGCATTCGGAAAACATTGCTGGATTGTCGCTGAATATC
Source organism: Acidithiobacillus albertensis (assembly GCF_001931655.1). NCBI lineage: Bacteria > Pseudomonadati > Pseudomonadota > Acidithiobacillia > Acidithiobacillales > Acidithiobacillaceae > Acidithiobacillus > Acidithiobacillus albertensis. Next base: position 1,918,708 of record NZ_MOAD01000001.1, read on the forward strand.
TTCTTCACCCATATACACCAGACATTCCATACCGTAACGGGTGGCTACCGTCGCAGTAGCCACGCCATGTTGCCCGGCTCCCGTTTCCGCAATGACCCGCTTCTTGCCCATGCGCCGGGCCAATAATGCCTGTCCCACGGCATTATTGATTTTATGAGCGCCCGTATGATTCAGGTCTTCCCGTTTCAGATAAATCTGGGCACCACCCAGCCTGCGGGAGATGCGCTCGGCGTGATACAGAGGGTTGGGACGCCCGACAAACTGCCGCAACTCACTGTGTAATTCTGCGCGAAACTCGGGATCAGCCTGAGCTTCCTGATAAGCCTGGTTTAATTCATCCAGTGCCGGAATCAGCGTCTCCGCCACAAAACGCCCGCCATAAGGTCCATAATGTCCCGTTGCATCCGGAAGTTCATAGTTGTCCATATTCTCTCCTCAAAACCCTTGCAGTTGGGCCATAAACTGCACCATTTTGTCATGATCCTTGATACCCGGCGACTGCTCTACGCCACTGCTGACATCCACCGCATAAGGGCAAGCCACGCGGATGGCTTCCTGCACATTGTCGGCACGCAAACCACCCGCCAGAATCAGAGGTTTGCCCAAGTCCGGCAGTTTCCACCAGACAAAGCTCTGTCCGGAACCACCCCAGTGTCCAGCTACCGCACAATCCAGCAACAAGCCCTGAGCGTCAAAATAATCATCGACCGGGCGGCGCAAGTCTTCTTCTCCCGAGACACGCAAGGCTTTCAGATAGGGACGGCCAAAACGCCGACAGAAATCAGGCGTTTCATCTCCATGAAACTGGAGAGTATCCAATGGACAATCATCCAGAATCCTTTCTATGCCAGCCGGATCAGCATTAACAAAAAGTCCGACCGAACTCACAAAAGGGGGTAATGCCTGAAGTATCTCCCGAGCCTGGGAAACTGATACCGCACGCGGGCTTTTTTCATAAAACACTAGGCCAATGGCATCTGCGCCAACTCGTGCCGCCGCTAGAGCATCACCCACATGCGTTATGCCACATATTTTCGCCCGTATCATCAGCGCATTCTAACACTGCCATCGGGATAAACCCACATCCACAGCTATTACTGATGCTGGATGGCAGGCCTTCAAGTACCCGTCAGAAAACCGGGATCCACTGCATCGACGGGCAAAGCGAATTCATCCGGATAGCGCGGTGCAACAAAATAGAGGCCTCCAGGCGGGGCGGTGACTCCGGCCTGACAACGATCCCGGCTGGCAAGGACCTCTGCCGCCCATTGTGGAGACTGATCACCACGACCAATGGCAATCAAAACACCGGCCAGATTACGCACCATATGGTGCAAAAATCCATTGGCTTCGGCATCAATACTAATCAGGTCACCACGCTGGCTGACCGTCAGGCGATGTAAACTGCGGACGGGACTATTGGCCTGACACGATGAAGCCCGAAAAGCAGAAAAATCATGGGTACCCAGTAGCAAATCCGCCGCCACCTGCATGGGTTCAATGGCTAGCGGGCTGTACACCCAGGCGGTGTGATGGCGCCATAACGCCGATTTTTCCCGGCGATTTAAAATCACGTAGCGATAGCGTCTGGCCGTTGCCGAAAATCGGGCATGAAAATGCGCCGATACCGGCTGCGCCCAGCGCACTGCCACGCCATCTGGAAGGTAAGTATTGGTGGCCCGCAGCCAGGATTCTGCAGAACGCTGCACGGGTGCATCAAAATGGACCACCTGGCACAGCGCGTGCACGCCCGTATCGGTCCGCCCTGCCACAGTGACCCGAATAGCCGTCCCGGCCAGACGACTGAGGGCTTCCTCCAGAGACTGCTGCACGCTGGCCTGACCCAACTGACGCTGCCAGCCACAAAAACCGTTGCCATCATATTCAACGCCCAAGGCCCAGCGTATGCCGGGCCTTGGGGTATCTGCCAGAACGTCAGGGGACAAATTACAAGTCTTCGAGCATTTTCTGGGCTTCTTCGCGCTGAGCACTACTCCCTTCCTTGCTCACCTCTTCGAGAAGGTCGCGCGCCGATTCACTGTCTCCCATTTCGACATAGGCTTTGGCCAGATCCAGCTTGGTCCCGACTGCATCCCAGTCTTCGGCTGCAGGACTCGTCTCCTCAACAATGGCCGGCTTGGGCATTTCGCGAAGCGCTTCAGGCTCGGGATCGGGTTCCCTGGCAGGAACAGCCGGAGCTCGCTCTTCTTCAAAAGGTGACAGCCCGAAAGAGAATGGCAGCGTATCTTCCGCACTCGGGGCTTCGGCCTTGGGCGCCTCGGGAGTCGGGATGGGCTCATGACTTGCAGATTCCCCCTCGCCAGTCACTTGTTCAGCATGAAAATGTTCTGCATCCATCAACCGGAATTGTTCATCAATATCCTGCAACAAGCGGTCTTTTTCATCGGCAGGAAAGGATTCGTCCGCAGCAGACGCAACCTGCCCATGGGAAAAATCAAAATCCAGCATATCGTCTGCATCATGTCCAGTGGCCGGAGCTTCTTGCACTTTATCAGCAGGCGTTTCTACGGGAGCCTGCTTGACCATTACGTCCGCCTCGCGTTCATCCTCCGAAGCAAACAAGGCATTCCCCGGAAACAGGCGGGACCCCTGAGCAGCCACTTCCTGCCAGGCGGCGTTGTGGGGACCAAAGCGGCCACGCATCCGTTCTGCCAAATCCAGATAATCTGCTCGACGATCCAGAGTGGCATACATATCCAGAAGCTTGACATAAAGCTCCTTGCGTCTGGGATTCTCATCCAGCGCTTCATTCATTACCGTAATGGCCTGTTCGGATTTACCATAAGTCAGGTAGAGATCCGCCTGTTCGATGGGATCAATTTCCATCACATCGTCATGATCTTCGCCTTGCGTTTGCACTGGAGCCAGTTCAGTAACCGGCACAATCTCCTCCACCGCCGCCTCTTTGGAGGCAGGAGTCGGAGTCGGTGCTGGCGTGGAAACGGCTGGAGGAGTTATTGCCGGTTCCGCTGCCGCACTATATGCGGCAGCCGGTGCCGATGCCGGTGCCGGTGCAACAACCGGGGGCTCGGCAACCGGTTTCGATTTGCTACTGTTCAGTGTGGAAAGACGTTGAGAAACCTCACGCTGACGTCTTTCCGATTCTTTCTGACGGCGCAGCATCCATATAAAGAGGATGAGCAGCAGCAGATTGCCTCCCAGAGAAATCAATAGTGGGATGTTGTTGAATAGACTACTATTGGCACTATTGCGCGAGAGCGTAGCTAACTGGACGCCCTGATTGGCCAGTAAACGCTCTTCTGCGCTCAAACGCTGTCCAAGGCCCGTTACTTCACTTTTCAGCTTCTGATTTTCCGTCTGCAGGGCCAGGGTGTCCACTGCCAGAGGCGAACTAGTGGCAGATGCCGTCTCAGCACTGGCAGCTACTGCATTGGCTGGCGCACTGGACAGCACCAGATGCGTAGCACTTTCGGTGGGACTTGTGGAAGCTTTTTGTGGTTGGGTTGTGGAAGTGGAAGTCGCAGCCCGTGAGGTTTGAGTGGCAGGAAGGGACGCCACACTTCCCGCTTGACTTTGGGTTGACAACCAGGCTGTAGCCTGAGCCGGAGTCATGGCCTGCACCTGATTCACAGTGGGCAAATTCAGCATGCTTCCCGCATACAAATAGGTCGGGTTGGCATTTTTGAAGGCCTGTGGATTGGCCTTGACGACTGCCGACATGACCTGATCCAGAGTAACTGCATTACTGTTAGTGATAGACTGCGCTATATCATACAGAGAGCTGTTTACCGGAACAGGGCCATAACGGTTTACCCGCGACCAACCATGGTACAGTCTAGCGGGTGCGGGAGGCTGCGCCACAGATTCGGTCGCTGGCACACTCGCTGGCGAAATTGCCGACGGGGCAACGGGTGCCGGGCTGGATACCAGGGGCATCGCTGCAGCGGCATTCGCAACACTCGCCGAGTATTCCCGGACTAACTGCCCCCCCGACCAGTTGAGCTGTACCAAAAACTGTAAATTTGGCTGACTCACGGGTAGAGGACTGGAAATCAGAATGGCGGGTTGACTCCCACGCCGCACCGTAAATTGCCAATGCTCAAGGGTCGGAGCCTGTGGCAGATTGATCATGGCAAACGCGCTGTTAGGAGCCAGGCTGGCATTAAGACTGGATGCAGTCTGAGGGGTTACTGATTGGATGGGTATTTCGGCACGAAAGGGTTCTCCGGGGGCAGACAAGACCTGCAGGGATCCCAACCCCAGTGCCTGAGCCAGGCCTGGCAAGAGTAAGCCCATTCCGGCCATGGCCCACAACCAATTCTTTCTCTCCATTGTTATTTCCTCATTTTTCTGTAACGCAAGCGTATTGCAATGGGCCACTTTCAACCCGCAGTGTTCCTATAAATAGTCGCGAATCAACAACTCTGCAATCTGCACACTATTCAATGCCGCGCCCTTGCGAATATTATCGGACACCACCCAGAAATTAATGCCCTTCTCATGGGAACAATCCCCGCGAATGCGCCCCACATAAGTGGTGTCCTGGCCTGCTGCATCCAGAGCCGATGGCCATAAATTCTTCTCCTGATTATCCACCACTGTCACGCCCGGTGCTTTTTCCAGCAAGGCCCGCACGGCCTCCGGGGTAATCGGGTCACGGGTCACCACGTTGACCGCCTCGGAATGGCCGTAAAATACGGGCACCCGCACGCAGGTTGCCGTCAGCGCGATGTCAGGAAGCTCCAGAATTTTTCGGGTTTCCCAGAGCATTTTCATTTCTTCCTTGGTGTATCCATTATCCTGAAACACATCAATCTGAGGCAGACAATTGAAGGAAATCCGCTTGGGGAAAACATCGCAGACAGCCTCTTCGTGGCGGAACAGGGCCATCGTCTGCTGTCCCAATTCTTCAATGGCGCGCTTACCCGCCCCGCTGACCGCCTGATAGGTGGCCACGACCACGCGCTCAATACCCACGGCATCGGCAATGGGTTTCAAAGCCAGCAACATCTGGATAGTGGAACAATTAGGATTGGCAATAATGCCCCGATTCACATGATCGGCAATACGCTGGGGATTGACCTCCGGGACCACCAGGGGAATATCGTCGTCATAACGGTACTGGGAGGTATTATCAATGACGACGCAGCCCGCCTCCGCCGCCAAGGGCGCGAATTGGGCACTGACTTTGGCCCCGGCGGAAAACAAGCCGATATCCACCTGGGACCAGTCAAAACTGGCCGCATCCTGCACCAGAACCTGCTTACCCCGAAACGGCAGCCGCCCCCCTGCAGAGCGACTACTGGACAACAGGTAAAGCTGATCAACGGGAAACTTGCGCTGCTCGAGGATTTGCAGCATGACTTCGCCGACGGCCCCCGTTGCCCCCAGTACCGCCACGTTGTAATGCGTTTTTTTCATGCTTCGTTCATCCTCAGAGTTGCAATGCCTTGACCACGGCTTGGCCCATGGCACGGGTTCCGACTACGGCCTCACCGGCTGCGGCAATATCGGCCGTCCGCAGTCCTTCATCCAGCACTTTCTGAACCGCCGTTTCCACCCGTTGTGCCCATGCTTCGTTGCCCAGAGAATGACGCAACATCATGGCCACAGACAAAATCGTGGCGAGCGGATTGGCTTTATCCTGCCCGGCAATATCCGGAGCAGAGCCATGAATGGGTTCATACATGCCCCGCCCTTCGCCCAGGGAAGCCGAAGGCAACATACCGATGGAGCCGGTCAGTTGGCTCGCTTCATCCGACAGAATGTCACCGAACATATTGCCTGTGAGCAGCACATCAAACTGGGAAGGGGCACGAATCAGCTGCATCGCTGCATTGTCCACATACATGTGGGTTAAGTGGACATCGGGATACTCCGCTGCCAATTCAGTCACCACTTCGCGCCAGAGACGAGTGGTTTCGAGCACATTGGCCTTGTCCACCGAACATAATTGTTTACGGCGACCCTGTGCTGCCTTGAAGGCAACGTGGGCAATGCGCCGGATTTCGTCCTCATCATACACCATGGTGTTGTAGGCACGACGCTTGCCGTCCACCAGCTCCACAGCTCTGGGCTGACCAAAGTAAATATCGCCCGTCAGCTCGCGCACCACCAGAATATCCACATCCCGCACCAGCTCCGGACGCAGTGGCGATGCACTCAATAACTGCGGGAAAATTTGTGCTGGACGCAAATTTGCAAACAAATCCAGATTCTTGCGCAGGCGCAGCAAACCCTGCTCAGGACGCTTGGCCGGCGGCAGACCATCCCAGCGCGGGCCACCGACAGCACCCAGAATGACCGCATCGGCCGCCATGGCCAATTGCAGGGAAGCTTCAGGCAAGGGGTCATCGGTCGCATCCAGGGCGGCACCACCGACCAATCCATCGGTACATTGCAAATTCAGGCCTGCAGCCTGGTCCACGGCATCCAGCACCAGTCGGGCCGCGTCCACAATTTCGGGTCCAATCCCGTCACCCGGGAAAATTGCTATTTTTTTCATGCCAGATCCTTTTTCATAACAATACGAATAATAAAGGGGTTTTCTGTTCCCGGATGCGGATTCTCGGGAATATGGGTAAAAGGGTAAGTACCAACACCCAAATCATAGGGATTGGCCTCGGCAATGGCGCATACCCGGGCATCGGCCCCGGCAGGGTCACGGAGGGTAAATTGCAGCCCGGCGACGTCCTCGCGCTTGCGGGCTGCATCAATATACATGCGGCGGGTAATTTCACTGTGCAACACCTTGAAAAATTGCACGACGGTTTCCAGCTCTATGCCGAAACGGGACTGCAGGGCAGCACTTTCTTCCAGACGCCGGGCACTGGCCCGGGGCAAATCGCGCAAAAAATCACCATTACGCGCCGTGTTCAGCAGTAATTGCCGCAACTCGGCATTTTCCGGGAGCTTTGCGAAGCCATTGTAATGGAGCACAAACAGTGCTTCGGGCAGCGGCAATTCTGCGACGCGCTCCTGATTGGGAATACCAGCATCCACCACCACACCACGGGGGGGAGCAGTCGGCCCTGACTTGCCCCGCAACCAATCCCACATACCTGCTCCGGGTTTTACTTGCCTGAGAATTGTGGAAGGATAGCATAGGCTTTTATGACAGGGCAGCAGCTAAATAGCATGGACCACCGGCAAACTGTTTCCTCATCGGCTCTTCCACCGCTCCCGATCACCGGATTGATTCTTGCCGGAGGGGCTGGCCGGCGCATGGGCGGGGTGGATAAAGGCTGGGTCCTTTGGCGCAATGCTCCTCTGATTACCCATGCCATCCAGATCCTGCAGGCAGACAGTGCAGAAATTCTGATCAGTGCCAATCGTCAGCTCGAAGATTATCGGGCCTTAGGCTACCCCGTTATTTCTGACTCCTGCGCCACTTTTGAGGGTCCACTTATGGGCCTGAGTGCCGGACTGGCCGCTGCCGGTCAGGATTGGGTGGTCAGTATTCCCGTGGACAGTCCGCTCCTCCCCCACGATCTGTTGCGGCAGATGTGGCAGGTAAAAATGGACAAGGATCTGGTCGTGGTGCGCAGCGACCAGCGCTGGCATGCGGTACTCGTCTTATGTCATCGCCGTCTTTTACCCCACCTGCAAGCTTATCTGGATCAAGGCGGACGGCGGGTTCAGGACTGGTTTCGTGATCTGGATTACGCCACCCTGCATCTGGATGAAGCCGTTCTGCACAATTGTAACTTGCCCGAGGATCTGTCATGAAAGCGTTGGGTGTTATAGGATATAGCGGTAGCGGAAAAACCACCCTGCTCTGTGCCTTGATCCCCCTGCTTCGCGCAGCGGATTTACGCATCGCCATGGTCAAATCCACGCATCATGACGTGGACTGGGATACCCCCGGAAAAGACAGTTATCGCCTGCGTGAGGCCGGTGCCGAAACGGTCATGCTTCAAGGCCCAAAGCGCTGGTTCACTACCTGTCCGGCGCCGGAACAGGTCACTCTGGAAAGCATTGTTGCCAGCTTGCCTGCGCCTGCAGATTTGCTGTTGATTGAGGGGAACAAGGCTTTGCCCATTCCGAAAATAGAGGTACACCGCCCGGCGCTGCAAAAACCTTTGCTGGCCGCAGAAGATCACCGGATTATTGCCGTAGCCAGCGATGCGACCTTACTCACACACTGCGCGGTACTGGACCTCAATGCCCCTGAAAGCATTGCGCAATTTATTCACCACTGGATACACGAGGAACCCTGAATGGCTCACTGCTGTAGTGATAATGAACATGACCCCATGGCCAAAAGTGTTGAGGAAGCGCGCGCTGCCATTCTTGCCAGCAGCCCGGCCCTGACAGATACCGAAGTTCTGCACCTCAGTGCTGCACTGGGACGGGTTCTCGCTGAAGACATACGCGCACCGCAAGCGGTCCCCGCCTGGCCGAACTCGGCGATGGATGGTTACGCCCTGCGCAGCAGTGACGGCGAAAAGCCCCGACAGCTCATTGGGCATTGTTTTGCCGGACATCCCTTCACGGGTGTAGTCGGGCCTGGTGAGTGCGTGCGCATCATGACCGGTGCCGTCATGCCAGAGGGTGCAGACAGCGTCCTGATTCAGGAACAGGCAGAAATTCAGAATAAAACCATCCTTCCCCGGCAGCACCCGGCACCCGGCGCCAATATTCGTCAGGCTGGCGAAGATCTGCAGCCCGGCGTCGAGGCCCTCCCTGCCGGCACACTGCTCCGACCCGCCCAACTGGCCCTGCTCGCCAGTCTGGGCATTGCCGAGGTCAAGGTTTTTCGACGTCTGCGTGTGGCCTTTTTTTCAACGGGTGATGAACTGCGTCCGCTGGGTAGCACCCTGGAGGCAGGGCAGATTTACGACAGTAACCGGTACGCCCTGCAAGGGATGCTCCAACGTCTCGGTTGTGAAATTCTCGACCTTGGACGGATCCTGGATAACCCGGAGCATCTGGAAAAAACTCTGCAACAAGCCGCAGGCATGGCTGATTTAGTGATCAGCACCGGCGGCGTGTCGGTAGGTGATGCGGATTACATTGCCGAACTGCTGGGACGCATCGGCAGCATCAATTTCTGGAAAATGAACATGAAGCCCGGTCGCCCGCTGGCCTTTGGCCAACTGGGAGAGGCTACTTTTTTTGGGTTACCCGGCAATCCGGTTTCCACCATGGTGACTTTCTATCAGTTCGTGCAGCCCTGCATCCTCAAACGTATGGGGAAAAGCGCCCCCTGGACGCCCACCGTTCTCAAAATACCGCTGGCACATTCCCTCAAGAAAAAACCGGGGCGCACCGACTTTCAGCGCGGCGTGCTGATTTCTGGGGAAAACGGTCTGCAGGTGGCGGGGGTCGGTCAACAGGCTTCGCACATCATGAGTGGACTGGCCCATGCGGATTGCCTGATTATTCTGGCCGCCGAAGCCGAGGGTGCTCCAGCCGGAAGCATGGTGGATGTGCAATTGCTGGAGGGGCTGGTCTGAATTGCTCGTAACAGCTGCCGTCAGTCCAGACCATGACGCGGCTGGTAGCGGGTGGAATGGCTGAGATGAAAGCGGAAATTCTCGGCGTAAAGCTTTTGTAGTGCGGGATTTCCCCGAAAAATCAGTAGATTTTCGGCATTCGCCTGTTCTGCCGCTTTGCTGAAGTTGAAACTGCCGGTGATGAGGGTGTCTGCATCAATGACCATCACCTTGTTGTGGGCAATAGCATGCTGATCGTCAATAAATACGGGCACGCCCTGATTGGCAAAAAAGTCCGCCACGGAATATTTCTGGGTACGCTGGCTTTTGTCCAGCACCACCTGAACATCCAGCCCCCGACGTGCCGCCTGCAAAACCGCCTTGGCAATAGGGGCGCTGGTAAAACTGTAGGCCTGCACCCAGACCCGCTGGCGGGCGCCGTCCACGGCGCGGACGATGGCGGCTGTTGCCCCTCCCGGCGGAGAAAAAGCCACTTCGATGCTCCCCTGCGCCGGAACAGTGACTGGCGATTGCGGCATGGTTGCTGTCGCCATGGACCACTGTTCCTTGCCCCAATGCTGGACTTGTTGCCACAGCGAAGCTTCTGCCGAAGCCGGCAATGGATTCAGAAAAAAAGGCAACAAAAGGTATAGCAGGGACTTTTTCATCAAGGTCATGGGATTTACGCTCATCCGGTTTTTGGGTGAAGATAATGTGAATGAAGGCATTCGCCAAGTGGCAAATCATCGACAGATAAATAATCACTCTTTAGACTGCAGAGGTTGGGCTGAATGCCCCCAGTCTGGATAATCTCATGACACCTATTGACCAGGGAGTTGCCATTGGCGCAGAAGCCAGGCGATTCGTACGCAGCTACCATAATGGATCGCTCTGCACACTCTCCAAAAAACTGGAAGGCTATCCTTTTGCCTCGGTCAGTCCTTTTGTGCTTGACGCCGCAGGCAATCCAGTCATTCTCATCTCCAATCTGGCCGAACACACCAAAAATATTGATGCCGATCCCCGGGTGAGCCTGCTGGTTTATCCCTGCGCAGACGATGCGCAAGCCGTGGGCCGGGTGACTTTAACAGGGCGCGCTGCCCGCTTGCCCGACAAAAATGGTTTTGGAGAACGCTATCTGCGCTATTTACCCCAGGCACAGGATTACTTCGCTGCCCATGATTTTTATTTCTATCGGATTCAGGTCGAAAACATTCGCTATATTGGCGGTTTCGGCAAAATCCACTGGGTGCGACCTGAACATTATGCACCTCCACCCACAGCGGCACTGCTAGAAGCTGAAGCAGGGATTCTTGCCCATATGAATGCTGATCATCGCGACAATATGCGCGATTATTGTCGTCATCTGTGCGCTTGCGAAGCTGTTGATGTAGAAATGGTGGGCATTGACTACGATGGTTTTGATTTACGTGCTGATGGCAAGCTGCTGCGCTTTGATTTTCCTGAGCCCATTACCGGCCCGCAGGAAGCCCGGACAGCACTGGTCGCCATGGCCCGGCAGTGCCGGGAAGCGCAAGAACAGGAAACCATATGAATCAGGCGTATTGGCAGCAACGCTGGCAGGAACATCGCATCGGCTTCCACCGTCCGGATGTTCACCCACGACTCCCCGCCTTTTGGGATCGTCTGCAAGTCGCTCAAGGGGGTACAGTTTTCGTCCCGCTGTGTGGCAAGAGCCTGGACCTGCTGTGGCTGGTCGAGCAAGGCTATCGGGTGCGCGGCGTCGAACTCAGCCCTATTGCTGTCCAGGAGTTTTTTCAGGAACACCATCTGCATCCGCAAGTGGACAGCGTGGGTGCCTTTCAACGCTGGCAGGCGGGTCCTGTCGAAATCTTTTGCGGAGACTTTTTCGACCTCACCGGTGCAGAATTGAAGGATATTACCGCCGTGTATGATCGGGCCGCACTCATCGCCCTTCCCCCGGAATTGCGCCGCGCCTACACCGAAAAATTACGGGATATTCTTCCCCATCGGCCACCGATCCTGCTCATCACCCTGGATTATCCCCAGGAAACCCGGCAAGGCCCACCCTTTGCCGTGCCCGAGGCCGAAGTCTGCGCACTCTACCAGCCCTCTTGGGCCGTACAGCACCTGTCTTCCATCGACTTGCGTGAGGAAGGATCCACGGATACCAATCGCTTTGAGGAGCTGGTATTTGTGCTCCGTCGTGGTGTCGATTCGTAATCTACCGGTGACCAGTTATGAGTGAATTTCAGCGTCTGGATTGATCACATATCGGCCTATCAACGGAAGTCCTACCGTAGCGGTTTCCAGAAACTCCAAAAAAGCGCGTATGGTGTGAGACTGATAAGCTGGCTGTGGTCTGGCCATATATAAAGTCCACTGGATGCCATGCGGTGCAGGCAGACGCCGCGCCTGTACACGCCAATCTTTTCGGCATAGTAAGGCGGCGGCTGTCACAAAACCGATGCCCAGCCCGGCATCCACAGCGGCACCGACCGCCTCAACACCTGTCACCTCAATGGACTGTCTGGGGTTCAACCCGGCATCCCGAAAAACTTTTTCGACGGAGCGGCGGATTCCCGAACCCGATTCGCGCCAGATCAGAGGGTAGGCCATCAGATCTTCCAGATTCAGAACATCGCGTTGCAACAACGCGTGTCCTTCCGGAAATATCGTCATGATTTCATCATCCAGCCAGGGTGTTACGGCGTAATAGGAAGGCAAACCTTCCAGATCCAGACCACCTTCCAGAAAGAATAAATCCCAGTCAGACAAAGCAATGCTTTCCCAGTCAATAACCCCTCCGCGCAACTGGATTTCCACATCAGGAAATTGCTGCTGAAAAGCAACCAGGCGTTCCGGTAAAAAATAGTTGGCCACGGTATTGGTAGCCGCGATGCGTAAAACCCCGCTTTGCAGGCGTTGGCGACGTAAAATCATATCCTCGAACTCGTCGATGACTTCACGCATACGTTGGGCGGTAGTCAGTAGCGCCTCACCGGCGGGGGTCAGTTGAATACCGCGACCATGACGCATAGTCAAAGGTTCTCCGACCATCTGGCTCAATTTCTGCAGTCTTTCCGTGACGGCCGGCTGGCTGCGATGGAGTATCCGCGCTGCTGCAC
>NZ_MOAD01000001.1:1931336-1935404 GCF_001931655.1 Acidithiobacillus albertensis
CAGCATTCTGCCCCCAGAGAATGCCACCGGAAATTACATTCATATTGTGGAACGCGTGCCGGTACGTATTGCCATACCTGCCAGGGAACTCGCGGAACACCCCTTGCGTCCGGGGCTTTCCATGATTGCACAACTGCACTGGAAACCCGGACAAAAACATTCCGTACTCCAGCCCCTGACCACCACCCCGACCCAAGGATATGAAAGCACGGTATATCGCACTGAACTGCTGCAGGCTCAACAGCGGGCGGAGGTCATCATTCGCCAGAATAGCTAAACCGGGACATTCGTAAACTTGACCGAAATCAAGGAAATTCCATTAACCAATCCTTATTCTCTAAAACGCTGGCTGTGTTACGCAGCCTATCCACCAAATACACATATAGGAGTCATCCGTAATGAGCATCAATATTCAACTGATCCAGTCCAGTGGTGCAGCTGTGAAAGACCTGGGTGTTCAGGTTGCCGAGCACTTTTATAATTATATGTTTACGCATTTTCCGGAAGTCCGGAAAATGTTTCCGGGAGACATGACCGAACAACGTATTCGGCTTTTTAATTCGGTCATTCTGATTGCGACCACTATCGACAATCTGGAAGTGTTGGTCCCTTATCTGAAAGAACTGGGCATTTCACACATCAAATATGATACGCGTCCGGAACATTATCCCATCGTCGGGAAAAGCCTGCTCAATACCCTGAAACATTTTCTGGGCGCTGCATGGACTCAGGAAATGGCAGAATCCTGGATTGAGGCCTATAACCTCGCTTCCACGGTATGTATTGAGGCCGCCTATGAGGCAATGGCCCCTTCCCGTTTTGTCCCGGTCACCATCGACGACGTTCCGCCTGCTGTGTGATTCGAGCATACCGGTGGCGCAAGGATATTTCCGCTGCGCCACGCTGATGAGGTGACGCCATGGAATACGAAATTTGTCTGGAGCCCTCCGGTGTCCGCTTCAAGGCGGATGAAAACCAGAATATTGTCGAAGCGGCAAAAGCCCATCATGTGGCCATTAAACATGGATGCGCCAGCGGTTCCTGCGGAGATTGCAAGGGCACCATCCTGTCCGGAGAAAGTGAGCAGGGACCCTTCATGCCCCTGCTTTTATTGCCAACCGAGCGCGCTGCGGGCATGGCCATTTTGTGCAAGCTATATCCGCGCAGTAATCTGCGGCTGCAAGCTGAAGTGATTTCCGGGGACATCTGGAATACTGAAATTGTGGGGTTGAGCAAACTGGCCTGGAATGTACTGGAACTGCGGTTACGGCCGGAAAAACCCTATCCATACCGAAGCGGGCAATATGCACGGATGGCCGTGCCGGGACAGGAAAATCAATGGCGTTCTTACTCCATGGCCACCCCTCCGCAGGACCGGGGCGAGTTGGTTTTTCATATCCGTGAACTTCCGGGTGGTCTGTTCAGTCGCTGGCTTTTTTACCGGGCACAGCCCGGCGAAGTAATCACGCTCGGACCGCCACAAGGGGACTTCGCTCTCCAGGATAATACGCGGCCCCTGCTCTGTATTGCCGCAGGAACAGGGTTGGCACCTATTGAAGCCATCATTCAGGAAAGTATGCACATTGGGCAAACCCGCCCGATTCATCTTTTTTACGGCGCCAAAAAACAGCGGGATTTTTACCATCTGGAAACCCTGCAGCAATGGGCCGGACAGTATGCTCATTTCACTTTTACACCCACCATTTCCGATGGCGAAGATACGCAGTGGAAAGGTGCCCGCCGTCTTCTGCCCACGGTGGCAGCCAACGGCCACTGGCAGGATCATGAAGTGTATTTGTGTGGCGGACCCGGCATGATAGAAGCGGCCATTGATTTACTGCTTTCCCATGGCGTCTCCCATAACCATATCTACTTTGATGCTTTTGCGCCCAATGGTTAGATTATTTTGTTGGAGGCCTGGATCAAACGGTATGGGGTGCAGTGTATGCGCTGTTCGGAATGATCCATGAAACAGGCCGCAAGCCGTTTTACGCTCAGCCCGCCCGCGCCCTTCCGCCTGGACCTGACCGTCTGGGTGCTCCGTCGTCAGGCCCATAATCAGATAGATGCCTGGGATGGCGAAATCTACCGGCGGGCCTGGCAATATTCAGGAAACAGGCTGGAGGTCCGGCTTTGGCAAACTCAGGCAGGCAGGACGCCACTGCTGGAAGGAGAAGTCCGGGGGAACTGCGTTGATGCATCAAGCGTTGCCTGGGTCAGCAGGCAACTTTCGTGGATGCTGGGTCTGGACCAGGATCTTCGCCCCTTCTACGCGATGGCCGCCAGCGACTTGCGGCTGGCAGCTCTGGCGGATCGCTTTCAAGGATTCAGGCCGCCGCGTTTTTCCTCTCTTTTCGAAGCGCTGAGTAATGCCATTGCCTGCCAGCAATTAAGTCTGCACGTCGGCATTCTCCTGCTCAATCGCATGGCGAGGCTGTGCAGTAACGCTCCCGAAGCAACGAACTCGTTTGTGCCTTTCCCGAACCCTGCCACCTTACTGCAGCTGGAAGCAGCCAGCCTGCGCAGCCTGGGGTTCAGCATCCAGAAGGCGAAGTTCTTGCAAGGCATTGCAGAAAGTGCTGCAGCAGGTCAGTTGGCGCGTGAAAACTGGCAAGGCCTGAGCAATTCTGAAGCCGCACAGCGCCTGCATCAGTTGCGCGGCATCGGCCGTTGGTCTACAGAATATGTGTTACTGCGCGGGCTGGGGCGTCTGGACGTGTTCCCAGGTGATGATGTAGGTGCCCGCAAGGCCTTGTATCAGTGGCTGGAAGAAAAGTCTGCTCCGGACTATACGCAGGTAGCCAAAAGGTTGCAGCCTTGGCAACCCTATGCTGGCGCGCTGTATTTTCTTTTGCTCTTAAACCGCCTGGAGAAGGAGGGACATATACCATGACATCCCATTCGTTCTTACAATCGCAATCCCCTGAGATCATTACCTGGCGCGTCTATGAGCGCCCTCTACCGGCAGGCTACCACGTGCTCGCTGAACGCCTCTGGCCGCGCGGGGTGCGCAAAGAGGATCTTCCCCTGGACGACTGGCCCAAGGAACTCACACCCAGCACCGCTTTGCGTCAGTGGTTTGGGCACGTGGAAGATCGCTGGACCGAATTTCGTGAGCGTTATCTGAACGAACTTGCCGAGCACCAGGAAGACGCCGGTCGTTTACTGGATAATGCGGAGGGTCGGCCGGTCATTCTGCTGTATGCCGCCCACGATAAAATCCATAATGGTGCTGTGGTACTTCGGGAGTTTTTGCTATCACAGTCCTGCTGATCCTGACACCATCACGACCGACTATTTCAAACGTTATTTCGTATGCCCGGCAGCCCAACACTGCAGGGCATGTGGATCGGGAATATCCAGAACGCGGCGATTGACTGTAATCAGCCCGGCTTTGCGCATGCGCAATAGCAAGCGGGACAAGGTTTCCGGGGTCAAGCCCAGACGGGCAGCTACTGCTGATTTTTTGGCGGGAAGCTCCACAACGGCTGCAGCATCCAGAGCCGGACACAAATCCAGCAGATAACTCACCAGACGCTGCTCTGCCGACTCGACACTGAGCTGGCGGAGCTCCTTGACCAGAAAATGCAAGCGCATACTCAGTCGCGCCAGCATCTGCCGCATCAACTGGGGCCTTTGCTCCAGAATTTCCAGAAACAAGGCAAGGGGTATTTCCAGAACCGTTGTGGAACCTTCCGCAGCGGCCGTTACTGGATAACGTCCCCCCAGAAAAGCAACGGCTTCGGCAAACAGATCGTTTTCCCGAATAATTTCAACAATTTTTTCCTGACCAGTGGCGGCAGCAGCAATCAGATGAATACGACCGGAAAGAACCAGATAAAAGGCATTTGCGGTCGCCTTTTCGACAAACAGAATATCGCCTGATGCCAAATGGACTGTTTTGCTGTGCTTCAGCAGGGAATCCAGCAACGCTTCGGGCCAGGCCGAAAAAAGCGATGTTTCGCGCAGGAGTGAGAATACATTATCCGCGATGGCTTCCATCAAAATAGATGCTCACTGGAGAAAAAGGCAGGATAGCCATCGCAAGACAGTACCGCAAGCACAAAA
>NZ_MOAD01000001.1:1935504-2050453 GCF_001931655.1 Acidithiobacillus albertensis
TCTGGATGAACGCCACGATCATGTCCATTCCCATGAGGCCATGGATCATGCCCACATGCATATCCATGACGTCCATCACCAACACGCCCATGCCTTTCCGGTTGCTCCAGGAACCCGCCATGCGCATCCGCATCATCACGAGCCCCTCACCCACAGCCACCCTCACGTGCCGGACATGCATCATTTACACAAGCACTAAATCGCGCTAGCCATAGATTTTCAGGAGGCTACAAAGGTGCCACCCGAAACGTTTCAAAGAGAATATCTACGGCAGTATGCTGGGCACCGTGGGCAACAGCGTCGAAAATGTCCTGATCCGTCCAGCCTTCCTGGCGCAGTTGGTCAACCTCAGCATCTTTGACAGCATGAGGATTTCTCACCGCACGGACCACATAATCCAGCAACAGATTTTCGCGCTCGGCCAAGGGACCATTACGGGGATTTTCGAGGGCTTTCTGGATAGCCTCGGGCGAGATTCCGGCATTGACCAGCAGCGACTGATTGAAACCAATGCAAAACTGGCAGTGTCCATCTTCTGAGAGGATATAACGCAGCAATGCCAGAAAGTTAGCCGAAAGGCGTGGATGCTGTCCGAAATACCCCAATAACTGCATTTGAATGGCCAGCAATTTGGGGCTGACACCAAATAATTGCAGGCCTTCCGGGACGCCTCCGAAAGATTTCTCAATGGCCGCATAGAGTTCTGCCAGCTCGCCGGTGGCTTCCGAAGGTGGGGTAAGGGTAAGTGTGGTCATGACCATTCTCCTCTGTTAGATAATGAAAACATAAGGTACCAACTGTCCGGTATGTTGTCAAAAGCAACAAAGAACCAAGACATACCTGAGGGACTAAAATATTGTTTAGCGACCCGCGCATGGTAGTAGCATCATGACTCCCTTTCACAAGGACGGGCCTTTCCCTGAACCAATGGATCAGTGTATAACGCGCACTGATCCCTTTTTAGAAAGTCTTTCCAGCCACGCGTAAATTCCAGGCATCACCAGCAGTACCAGAGGAATTTCAGCCAGCAATCCGGAAATAATGGCGATGGCCAAAGGTGCCTGCATTTGTGCCCCGGCACCCATCCCCAAGGCCAGCGGCATGAGGGCCAAAATGGCGATAATGGCCGTCATCAGCACCGGCCGTAGCCGCGCCTTACCAGCCCGAACCAGTTCATGGGACTCCGCAGACTGCGCTTCCGCAAAAAAGAAAATCGCCGTTTCCGTGACAATGCCAACAATCATGGTCATCCCGATCATGGCGGTAATATTACGCTCAGTGCCGGTCAGCCACAGGCCGATAAACACACTGCCCAAAGCCAGAAGAGCCGTAGCGAGAATACTCAGGACCACGGTAAAACGCTCGTAGAGAAACAGCAGCAATACCGTCACCAGCAGAATGGCCGCCAGCAGCACCAGCGCCAGTTCGCGCATGGACTGTTGTTGTTCGCGATACAATCCGCCATATTGCAGGTAGACCCCTCGGGGTAACTGCAGGTGGGCCAGACGGACCTTCACCTCGCCCATCACCGTACTCATCGCCCGCCCCTCAATACGGGCTGTCACTGCCACCATGGGTTTGAGGTTTTCGGAGTTCAGTTCCGCCTGCCCGGATTGCATCCGAATTTCGGCCACCTGCCCCAGGGTCAGATAATGCCCATCGGGGGCAATTATGGGGAGTTGTCGCAGGCGATGGATTTCACTCCAGAGTGCATGGGGCGCACGAACGCGGACCCCGATCATTTCCTGGCCTTGGGGTATTCGGCTGACCACGCGGCCCGCCATCAAGGTTTGCAACTGGCTGCTAACCTGACTGGGAGTCATTCCCGCCAGGGCGGCCTTCACTGGATCCACATGAATATCAACGGCGTCACCGGCAATGATAATCCCATCAAAAACCTCCACAACACCCGGCACCTGCCGGATTTGTCCAGCCACTTGCCGGGCCATTTTTTGCAGCGTTTGGGGATCCGCACCGAAGAGCTTGATTTCGACAGGCTGAGGGACGGCGGTTAAATCTCCGATAAGATCTTCCATCAGTTGCCCCGTTTGCACCCGCAACCCCGGAACCTGATTATGAATCTGCGCACGAACGCCCTGCATCACCTGCCATATGCTGTGCTGTCGCTGCGCCTTGAGGCGGATGAAAAAGTCTCCGGTGTTGGCTTCGGTGATGCCGCCGCCCAACTGCAGACCCGTGCGCCGTGAATAACTGGCCACATCCCGATTCTGGGCGAGAATCTGCTGTACCTGATCCAGCAGTCGATCCGTTTCCGCCAGAGAAGTGCCGGGAGCAGCGGTATAATCCAGCACGAAGCCCCCCTCGTCCATCGCGGGCATGAAACCACTGCCCACCTGGGTATAGGACCATCCTCCCAACAGCAAAAAAGCCAGCACAATCAAAGATAAAAACAATGGCCGCCGCAACAGTTTTTCCAGATAATGCCCATACATGCGGCTGAACCAGGCCAAAAAACGGCCCTGATGTTCGGCCTGCTCGGCATCCCGGGGTCTCAGGAGTAGATCGGCGAGGAGGGGCACCGCCAGATAAGCCACCAGAAAGGACACCAGCAGGGCCGCTGCAATGGAAATGGCCAATGCCTGAAAAAAAGCACCGGTAACCCCGGATAAAAAGGCCAGGGGTATAAAAATGATAATGGTTGCTGCCGATGAGCCCGCCAGGGGTTTACTCATTTCCAGGGCAGAATGCAGCACGGACACCGGCTTACCTTCACTGGGGTTATCGGTAATGCGGCGCATGATGTGTTCGAGCATGACCACAGCATCATCTACTACCAGGCCCACAGCTGCCGCCATGCCCCCCAGCGTCATGATGTTAAAGCTCTGGTGCAACACATAAAGGATCAGCACGCTGGCAAGGAGCACACTGGGCAGCACGATGGCCACAATGAAGGTCAGCCGCAAATTTCGTAAAAACACCAGCAGCACCAGAGCGGCCAAAGCTGCGCCGATAAAAATGGCATCCCGCACACTGGATGCTGCAGCGGTAATCAACTGACTCTGATCGTACCAGGTACTCAGCTTTATCCCTGCCGGAATACTCTTGGCATCCTTGCGCAGCAGAGTCCGGATATCCTGATCAATGGCCACCGTATTGGCACCCATCTGTTGCTTGATATTGACCAGCACAGCGTTTTTGCCATTGGCCGTTACTGTGGTCCACTGAGGTGCGGTTCCTACCCGGACCTCGGCAACATCGGCCAGGTCCACGACCCCGGCCGTGCCGGTCTTCAGTACGATATGACGGATATCCTGCACATTTTTCAGGGGGCTTTCACTCAGAATCTGATAGAGGCGGTAATGTCGTTGCAATCGACCCACGGCGGTAATGACATTGCCGTTACTCAGTGCCTGCTCCACTTCTGTCAAACGCAGCCCATAACTCTGCAGACGCATGGGATCCACCACCACCTGATATTCCTCACGCGCCCCGCCCTGCACTTCGACCTGTGCCACACCGTGGATAGCCAACAGCAGCGGCCGCAGGTCATATTCGGCATAGCGACGCAGGGCGACCGGATCCAGACGATCCGAGGTCAGCGACAGACCCAGCACCGGAAACACCGTCGGATCCATGCGCCGCGCCGTAAACCGGGTGTCTGGCGGCAAAGCGGGCAATACCTTGTTGACCGCCGATTCCGCCTGCAACAGCGCTTCGGTCATATTGCTGCCCCAGGCGAACTGTACGGATACATCGGCGGCACCACGCGCCGTGGTAGAACGAATGCGCTCGACACCGGGAACCGCCCGCAAGGCCTGTTCCAACGGCCGGGTGACCGCAATTTCCGTCTGTTGAATGGGCATGTTCCCGGAATTTACCGAGACTTCGATCCGTGGGAAAACCACATTGGGAAACAGGGCCACCGGCATTTTCATGGCGGCCATCAGACCCGCCAGGACCAACACCAGCAACAGGAAAAGCATGGAACGCCGATGCTGCAGCAACCAGGCACCCATCAGGATTTCCCTTCTATCCGCAAGGCCATGCCGTTTTTCAGCTCATAGTTGCCGAGACTGACCACCGAATCCCCCGCGCTCAGCCCTTGGTTGACCGCAATCCAGCCACCCTGCTGCCAACCGGTTTTCACCCAGCGTTTTTGAGCTTTACCCGCCACGTCTACGAAACAATAGGATCTACCGCCCTGCTGAAGAACCGCACTGTCCGGAACCGCCACAGCCTTTTGTCGATGTAGAATAATTTCCGCCTGCAGCATGGCACCCGGCATTAAATCGGGACTTGCAGGCAAAGGGACCACCACCTGGGCCAGTCGGGTTTGTGGATCGATCTGACTATAAATCTGCCGGATTTTCCCCTGCACCGCTGCCTGCCCTCCATATACCGGGAGCAGCTGCACGGAATCTCCCACCTGTATGCGCGCCAAATCTGCCGGCTCTACCCCCAACAACACCCGCAGGGCATTAGCCGTACTCAAACTGAGCAAAGGCTGACCAGCGGGGACGAGGTCGCCCTGATGGACATGTACGATAGTCACCACCCCGTTGATGGGCGCAGAGACTTGTCCTTTTTGCAGTTGCTGCAGCCGCAACTGGATATCCTGCAAGGCGGCCCGCGCCCGGGCCAGCGATTGATCGGCCGCCTGCAGTTGGCTATTGGTCGCCAGTTGGCGCTGGCGCAGGCTTGCCACCCGTTGCTGGTCGGCAATGGCGAATTTCAGGGCAATTTCCGCCTGTTTCCGTTGCAGTTGATCGCTGACCGAAGCCTGTATCTGCAGCAAAGGTTGTCCTTGCCTGACCCTCTGCCCGGCAGCCACCAACACCTGATTGACCAGGGTTTCAGCTGGCAGCACGATGGTCCTGCCATCTTCCGGCGCAAACTCTACGGTACCGTAGACCCGCAGCTGATCGGCCATGTACATCATGCGCGCTGGCGTAACTTTTACCAGA
The DNA here is from genome assembly GCF_001931655.1 of Acidithiobacillus albertensis. Classification (NCBI taxonomy): domain Bacteria; kingdom Pseudomonadati; phylum Pseudomonadota; class Acidithiobacillia; order Acidithiobacillales; family Acidithiobacillaceae; genus Acidithiobacillus; species Acidithiobacillus albertensis. Next base: position 1,940,430 of record NZ_MOAD01000001.1, read on the forward strand.
GCGGAAACCTCTGCCCCGGCAGATCCCGCAAACAGCAAGCACAGGCAGCATCCCCAGGCCAGAATTTTTCCGCCCGAAAACCGTGTTCTCATTTCTGACTCTCCCAATCTGCATAAGGTACTCCAACCGCCATTTCCAGAGCGGCCTGCTGGGCGGCATAGGACTCCTGCAGCGCCAGTAATTGCAGACGCTTCGCCAGGGACTGGCTACGTATGGTTTCATAATCCAGCAAGGTCACGTCATGTTCGGCAGCCGCCTTGCGTAAGCGGTTTTCGGCTTTCTCCAGTTCCGGAACCTGTTGCTGCAGAGGCAGGATTTCCTGGGCCAGACGGTGGAGGTCCGTCACCAGACGGTAAATGTCAGCGCGGGTCTGAAACAAACGGGCGGCATAGGCTGCCCGCAGTTGAGTACGGGTAGCCTCGCTTTCGGCAATGGCCCCGCGATTCCGGTTCCAGAGGGGAATATCCAGGGTCAAACTCGGGCTGTAGCTTTGTATATTGGAAGTATCAGCAGCCTTTCCAAAACCGATGGTGAAACCCGGATATTGACCCAGAATAGCCCGCCGTACCCGGGCTTCCTGTGCCTGATAACCGGCCCGCAGGGCCACCAGGTCCAAGCGGCGCTGGTCGGCCAATTTCACTAATGACGCCGCATCGGGCAACTTGGCCCAGAGTTGCGGAGACCGCATACGGAGTCGCATTTGGGGCGGAAGACCAATGGATTGGTTGAGTTTCTGGCGCGTATCCGTGACTTGTCGACCTAAGGCCAAAGCCCGATCCTGACTATCCAGCCAGGCAATTTGCCGCAGTGAAGCGGTAGTGATGGTGGTATCACCCAGACGTAAATTTTTAGCAGCGGCTTGATACAATTTCCCGGAAGTCCTGGCCGCTGCTGCCGCGACCGCTTCCTGCGCCTGCAAATAATAAAGCTGACGGGCAAGTACGCGCGTATTACCGGCTTGCATCCACTCCTGCCAGGCAACCTGATATTGCACGGATTTCTGCTGGGCGCGGGCAATATCCAGATTAGCTGAGCGGGTAAACAGACTGGCGAGGCTCCAACTCAAACCCATGCTATAGGCATTGTAATAACCGGCTGCAACATTACTGGGCAAGTCCGCACTGAGTGACAATTGGGGATCGGGAAGCAGACCGGCCGCGAAAACCTGGGCCTGGGCGACCCCCAGATTGGCCCGCATGGCTCGCAACTGCGGGTTGAGCAACACCGCAATGGTTCCAAGATCCTTCCCGGAAAATGGTCCCTGCAAATCCATTGACTGGACATGGGAGTACATCCGCGCCAATGCCGCTGCCATTTTCTGATGCAGATCCTGCCTGGAGGACAGATGCTCAGGCAAAGGCGCTGCCTGATAATGCGCGCATCCTGTCAGCAGTAACAACAGGCTCGCCGTGCAGGCGAACCATAATCGTAATGCCATAAATCCAATGCTCCCTGAAGGTTGAGAACGCTTAATCGAGGTGTCTATCAACCACCCGGCGTCTGTCCATCAGTATGTCATGACGGAATTAGGCGAAACTTAGGATGAGGATTTCCAGTGCGCCGTGAGTCGTAGTCACCATGTTGCAGATACAGACCATCTTTGGCGTCGAGATGGTCTCCAGCGCGCTAAAAATATTCGAATTGCTTGGTACAAAATTGGTAGTGCAGAGCGCGGATAATTTTCACAAGCTACGCAAAAAGGGAATTACCATCAGAAAGACTGCCGATGTAATAATTGCATCGTTTTGCATTGAACATCACCTCCCCCTGCTGTTTTCAGATAAAGATTTCAAATCTTTTGTAGAACACCTCGGCCTACGTAATGCAATTTACATATAACGTGCAGCTTGAGGGATGCGCCGCTGTTAGCGCTTAGTGCCGGTGGAGTCACAACGAGCTTCACTTCAGTGCTGCACGAACCTGCGCCAGAGCGTCAGCAATCGGAATGACTTGCAACACCCCACTTTCGATGTCAGCAATTCTGCGCTCGGTTTCGGCGGCCCACGCTTCCTCAATCTCGGCCGGAGCGCGAAGCGCGGAGGGAACCAAAAAGCGCAGCTTTTTGGCTGTCCCGCTCGACTGCCGGGTTAGCTGTCCTGGCGGTCATTTTTCTTGAAAAGCCTTATACGATCTTTCTCAGATTGGGCGAAAAAGAACCACGCAAAATAACCAATGACTACCAAGAACAGCATGACACCGGTTCGTGCCCAGAAACTTGGTGTGTCGGCGAGAATTAGCAATGCAGCGACAGCGAGAGCAAAGCACGTAAAGAAGAATGCAACCAGATAGCCGTTAATCATGAACACGATGGCAAAGAACTTCGTCAGTCTCGGATATGGCTCCGGAAGTTCTAGATTTTTTGCAGCCTCCTTTGCAATGATTTTTCCAACCTCTCCGGTCTTCTTGGCGGCCACACCAATGATTCGATAAAGCTCTTTGAACTGCTTGTTGAAGAGAATTTTCAGGATTGCCCACAGCAGAAGCAGAAACACTAAAACCCAAAACGTTGTTTCCAAGTACTGGCGGAGACTCTCCGGCGCTTGCTGGATAAGTGAAAACCAGTTCTTCAATTCCGACAGTGACATGCGATCTCCTGACAGCTAACGTAGAGCTAACCGGCGCTGCGCAGCCTTATCGCGCAGCGTCCAGCGACCGAAGGGAGCGAGGTTGAGCGCCGGGTTATGCATTAACTGGACGCATGGGTGATCTTGTCAGGGCTAAGGATAAATCCAGATTCCTTGAGGCGATTCGCGAGCCGAGGCACAGTTTCTTTAACATGATTGTTGAAGGCGATGTAAAGAACTCCATCGGCATCAGATGGCTTTTCGAGATGCCCCTTCACGAGAATCGCCATGTTCTTTCTGCCGATTGATGAAATGAGCATTCCCATTTCAAGAACAACATTCTGTCGCGCTCTGGGTTGCACAGAATCTTGCCCTTTAGCAAGGGCATATCCCATGTCATCTGGGGTCATGAGCACAATGCCAAATGCTGTCGAAGCGTTCTTGCCGATTTTTGCCTCAAGGGCTTCTATGATCGTTAGACCATGCCCCCCTGTATTGGCTAAGACATATGGGTCTAGGCCCAGCTTGTGAAGTACTAGTTCCAGTTGCTCACGTGCAGAATCATCGTGGCCGTGAACGATAAATACCTGTTTAGGCAAAACGGCCGCTGCATTGGGTGCGCCGTCAACCGCCACAGGCACCGCTGAAGCCTGTGGCGTTCCGTTGTATTGATCGAAATCTGTTTCAAATTTCTGTTTGATTGCTGGGCTTCCCTGAACTTGCAACGTGCCGTTTGGGAAGAGATTCAACGTCTCGCCCTCTTTGGTCTTTATCTGGTGCATGTTCCCTTTGTCAACGCAGCTAGTGACATTTCTACCCATGCTGGTGACTACAGTTTGAAGATCTTCAATGGGCCCATCGTATTTCATGCAGCCTCCTTCTTTAATGCATAACGCAAAGTTGAGGGGCGCGCCGCTTTTGGCGCGTCCCTCTCGAACGCCATGTTGGGCAGCACATTCAACTGTTTTTCAACACTATGAAAGTTGGCCGCCACAATTTGGACATTTTGCTTCCCCTCCGACAATACTCACGAGCCCGAATTGTGCGCCACATTTTTTACAACTAGCATTTGCGATAGCTGTAGTCTTTGGGCCGCCGGGCGCGGCGACCAATGGGCCGCCACAACCAGGGCAGACTGGCTTTCCGCCAACCGATGCATAGGTGCCAATTGTTGTTTTGCAACGCGGACAATGGTGGCCAAAGAACACATTCGTTTCCACTGGTGTGTTACTCCTTTTCTATTTTCCCGCAAACCTTTAACCCGGTGACACTCTTTGATGCGGTGGCTGTTGTTCGAATGTGTGTGCCAGGTTGCATCGTAACTGAACCACTGTTTTCTGTTATGTGAACTCCCACTACTGATTCTGCGCCATGGGCGGTAGTTTCGATTAAGCCTTGTAGCTGGACACCGCGTGTATTTGAATCTTTCGCTGCTTGAGAAATGGCTTCATCAATTTTGCACAACATTTCTAAGATGACATCTTGGGTTATTTTCTGTTTCTCTGCGTCTATGGCGTCGTCATGGCCCACGAATATTTTTCCAAGCGCACCCACCGGGTCGGCAAACGCGCCGAAAAGCGCCGCAATCGCATTACGGTTTAGAACATGTTTTTTCCTGCTCGTGAGCTGCGCATCAATCGCACGTTCAACCGTTTTCTTATCCATGGTGAGTTCCTATGAATTAGCTGCCCAACGTAATTTAGATTCTGAAATACTACCACCAAAGAATTGTCTAATACAATATTAGTAGTAATCAACATGCTGTATATTCATGATATTTCCCATTGCGCAATAATTTAACAGCCTAAAATTTTCCAGATGAAAAACACCCGACCAGATCCCAGCAACCCGCCCAAGCTTCTGGATCAGCTGCGCGCCCGCATCCGGACGATGCATTACAGTATCCGCACTGAAGAAGTTTATACCGATTGGGTGCGGCGTTTTATTTTGTTCCATCGGAAGCGCCATCCCCAAAATATGGGGGTCGCTGAGGTGGAGGCTTTTCTGAGTTACCTCGCCAATGAGCGTCACGTTTCGTCATCCACTCAAAATCAGGCCAAGGCAGCTCTGCTTTTTTTGTACAAGCAGGTGCTGAATATAGATCTGCCCAGGTTGGAAAACATTACCAATGCCAAGCCTTCGCAGCATCTGCCCGTAGTGCTTACACCTATTGGATTGGCTTTTGGCTTCGATGTACGAGCTGTGCGGAGTTGTGAGGCGGCGGGATTGACTTGTTAAGCGCCTACTGCAATATTTACCAATTATTGGTATTTTCTGGAGATTACCACAATGGCTAAAAACACCAGTGTTAGCTTGGGAAACCATTTCGATCAGTTTATTGCTGCCCAACTTTCTAGGGGCCGTTATGGCTCTGCGACAGAGGTGGTGCGAGCCGGTTTGCGTCTGCTTGAGAATGAAGAACAGAAACTGGAAGCGCTGCGCCAGTTGATTGCAGAAGGTCGAGCCAGCGGAACGGCTGCATACAGCTACGAAACTTTTATGGCTGAACTCGATAATGAATTGAGCTAATGGGCGTATTTGCCCTTACCCTTGCGGCTAAAAACGATTTGCGTGGAATTGCTCGATTCACAGAGAAACGCTGGGGAAGGGCACAACGCCTGCATTACCTGAAAGGCTTGGATGAAACTTTCAAAATACTGGCCGATTCGCCAAGACTTGGGAATCCCTGTGATTATATCGAACCTGACCTGCGTAAACATCCTTTTCAGAGTCACGTCGTTTTTTACAACTGCCGCTCCGAAGAGGAGATTCAAGTGATTCGTGTTCTTCATAAAAATATGGATGCTCAGTATAGAATGCTGCTGCGTCATAGCGAAACTTAGCCAGCTTTTTGACGGTAGATGAAATGCAACCCGGCGTGATCTGTCCGTGCTTGCAGGATAATTTGCCCGCCCATTTGTTCTGCAATACTGCGCACGATGCTCAGGCCCAAACCACTGCCGTCTCCTGCTGAACCGGGAAGCCGGTAAAAAGGATCAAATACGCGTTCTGAGGCCTCGGGCGGAATCCCCGGACCACTGTCCAGCACTTCCAGCAGCACTTCATTTTCCTCGCTGCGCACCCGCACGGTCACTTCGGAATGGTCCGGGCTGTAGCGCAGGGCATTATCCACGGCATTGCGCAACAGGCTGTAAAAGGCAGCGGAACTACCCTGCACGCGCAAAGGTTTTTCGGCATCCATGCCAAAATCTATTTTTTTCAGCTCCGCCAGCGGATAAAGATCTTCCACAACCTGACGGGCGACGGCGGTCAGATCAACCGGTTCTATCGTGGAAACGCCACTCTGCTGCCTGGCAAAACCCAGCAACTGATCCAACAAATGACGGGTCCGTTCCAAACCATCCTGTAGAGGCAGCAAACGTTTTCGACTTTCCTCAAGAGAATCCGCTCGCTGCAAATTTTGCACCTGGAGCGACAAGGCCGTTAGAGGCGTGCGTAATTCATGGGCGGCATCGGCAATAAAACGCCGCTCCTTAGCCAACAACTGCCGAATCCTTTCGAGCAGGCGATTCAGGGATTGTATAAACGGGACAATCTCCTCGGGTACCTGCTCCACAGGAAGCGGCGTGGGTCGGTCGGAATTCTGCTGATCCACGGCCTCGGCCAAAGCATGGATTGGAGCCAGACTGCGACGAACAATAATCCGTGCGAATATCACCAACAACGGAATCAGAATCAACAAGGGCAACAGGGTCAAACGCGCGCTGGCAAAAGCTGCATCACTGCGCAGATCGGTAGATTGTGCCACGGCCAGCGCCTTATCTGGTCCCAGACGCCGTACAAAAACCCGCCAATCCTGATCTTTGACAACAACCGTATGAAATCCCTGTGATAATTGCGGGGGCAGTTGCAAAGGAGTATCCAGCTTCCCACAATTTGATAAACATAACGGTTCAACGACAATACGCGCGTCCGGATCAATATCCACATGTCGTTGATCATAGCGGTAAGCATTCTGCCAGACCTGGGGAGGGACCAGTGCAGCAATCTGCTGCAAGGAAGCATCCTGATATTCCTGGGCTTCATTCAGGGATAAAAAGAAAGCCGCCAAACCGGCCAGCAAGCCCATACAGATAATGGCAATACCCAAGCCAATGGACAATTGCCGCTGCAAGGATTTTTTCATAATGGACGCGAAACCATCCAGCCCGCACCACGCACGTTTTTGATGACCTCCGCACCGAGTTTCTTGCGCAAAGCATGAATCAGGAAATCAATGCTGTTACTTTCTATTTCTTCGCCCCACCCATAGAGCCGTTCTTCCAGTTGTGCTCTGCTCAGTATCGCACCGGGGCGTAATAATAAAGCCTGCAGCAAGGCGAACTCCCGACGGCTCAGCAGCACACTGACCTCGCCAAGTTGCGCGATATGGGTACTTAAATCAAGCTGCAAGGATCCGCTGCTAAGTACAGGCGACCCCTGTCCACCCTGACGACGGATAATGGCACGCAAGCGCGCCAACAATTCATCCATGGCAAAAGGTTTGACCAGATAATCATCCGCCCCCAGGTCCAAACCCTCTATCCGGTCTGATAGGGCATCCCGGGCAGAAATAATAATGATCGGCAGATCACTACCCATTGCCCGCACTCGCTGCAGCACCGTACAACCATTCAGTTTGGGCAAGCCCAAATCCAGAAGAATGGCCTGATATTCCTGATTGGCAATGGCTTGCAGGGCCGTTTCACCATCACGCGTCCAATCCACAGCATAAGCGGCATCCCGCAGCGCAACAGAGATGGCTTCACCTATCATTCGGTCGTCTTCGACCAGAAGAATACGCATTTTGAGTGTCATCCCCCACAAACACAGACAAAACCCGCTCCAAAGAGCGGGTCAGCACCGATTAAAAACTATAAGGCCTTAATCCGCATGGTCACCCTCAACGGAGTTCTCCAGAATGGCACCAGTCATGGCATCAACACCGACTTCATGACTGACATGCCCTTTTTTGATCACGAAAGAATATCGCAATCCGCTGCCGCCTTTCTCTTTCTCCAGCTCCTGATCGGTGATGCTACCCGGATATGTCCGTAAAGCCGTTGCGCGTGCCTGGGCAATACTGATCTTCGCTTTTCCAGCCAATTCCTGGCCGGTAAAAGCATAAGCGCCAAAAGCAGACAGCAATAACACCCCGCCCACAATACCGCCCACCAACCGTATAGATATTTTCATGATTTTGCTCCTGTTACCTGCGTTAAATGATGGATGGATCCCATTGACCCCTTCCGTTTACGCACTATACCGCTCCGGTATTAGCCCAAAATTAGGGAATAAATATTCGCAAAATCCGTGGGGTACGCAATGCATGCAGCAGAGCCATAGCAATATGACCCCACCAGTAAGCCCATACCAGATTGGCAATCAGGGAATGGATGGCATGGGGAATGCCATAAGCATCGCCGGGCTTGACGCCGCCAGCCGCATAAATCATCACAAACATCACCACCCCCGAAGCCCCCATGGTGGAAATGGCCAGAAGACCCAAACCATGGACCAGGCCCGGTAATCCGCCACGCATACCCGCCGGGGGGAAAATACCGCGTGTCGCACCCTGAATATCTTTACCAATACGCTGCAGATAAACCCCATGATAGGGAAACAGATGGGCACGTAATTGAGCGTTCCCGGCAACAACCAGCCAGAACAGGATGATCACCAGGGTACTGGCCATCCCCACCCACATATGGGATACAAACAGAAAGTGCCGAAACGCTGAAATACCTACATGTTTCCAGATGGCTTTCATGTCCAGCTCGCTCATCAACTGAAAGGTGATGAACAGCGCCAAAAAAATATGCAGCCACTTGACACTGCGTGGCCAGGGTAAGCTATCTGATCCGTGCATCGATGAAACCCTTTTTATAAAATATCCGGTTGCTCGCTTAAAAAACGACCTGCTTATGGCAAGTCGTGAATTATAGCTATGACTAGCAACCGGAAGTCTATCCCTCAATCATGGACAGGCTGATATACATAAACCGCATGCGCCTCACCCACATAAACAAAAATCTTGTGATTACCGGGGTCTACCGCTCCAGTATGGGTCTTGCCATAACCGGTAGAGACAAAAGTAACCGGCTTCATGGTTCGGGCATTATAGACATTGAAGCCTTTGGCATTACTTTCAAAGGCATAAACCAAATGATAGGCTGGATCATAGGCAACCTGATCAATACCGGCTCGCGCAGGCAACTGCTTGAGCACTTTCAAATTGCCCGCATTAAAGACAAAAATCCGGGAACCCGTAGTGCCCACCCAAAGTGTATGGTTTTCCGGATCAATAATCTGTCCTTTGGTATAAGGATGAGCTTTTGTCGCTGAGACCGGAAAGTAAGGAGCAACATTGGTCTTGTCTTCAATTTGCCCGTTCAGCAAATTGATTTTTTCTTCCCAGGAATCATCCGGCATGTACAACAAATGCCGGGCACTGAGCAATACACCCAGATCAGGACCATGACCAGTTTCCGGATACAAGGAAATTTTCCCGACAAATTTGGGTGCTTTTCCCAGGGTATACACATCAATCCAGTTACTGTCATCCATGGCCACATAAAGGCGTCCCAATTTCTGGTCCACCCAGGTGCCATCAGCACCAGAACCTACCGTATCAAAGACATTAACCACCTTCCAGTCAGCCTTATTGACAACAAAAATTCTGGACTTTTTTTCAGGTACAGTATTATTGTCCGCGCCCGCCGAATGCTCCAGTTTATTGGATGTCCAATAAACGTATTGATGGTCAAAAGCCATACCATATGGACGGACAAGACCGTCACGAACCACCTTGACGAGTGCGTTCGTATCCGCATTGATGACCACGCCACCGGCATCGGTCTTTCCCATGGATACATAAACACAATGATTGGAAGGATCATAACTGACTGCATCACCACCTTGATCCGCGGTCGGCAATGGAATAACTTTGATCAGCTTAAATGTGCTTGTTCCGGCATTGGCAACGCCCAAAAATAGCAAAAAAATGGTCATTATCGAAAGCACATATCTGGCTAGTGCGGTTTTTTTCATGTGAATAATTTCCCTCAAATTACGTCCGAACAAGATCATTAAGCGAGGATGAAGAAATTTCCATCCACGCTGTATAGCGATTTTTAGAAGTCAGCAGAAATACTTCCATAGACAGTAAACGGGGCTCCGGGGAGAGCCAGCACCTGTCCTTGCGAATTTCCACCGAGCAAACCACCGGAAGTAACGTACTCAAACGGATTATAATGATTGTTGGTCACATTCAGCATATCCAGGTTGAGCTTCACGTCTTTCAGCAGAGGTACCGATCCATGGGTGGGAATTACGCTTTCCAGCCCGAGGTTCAGCGTGTCATAGGCGGGAATTTTCTGACTGCTGGGCATAACCGTATTGTTATTCCACATATTCTGGGCACCGGTATAGGTGTACCAGATGCTGGGCGACATCAGGATACCATCCAGAAAATAGCGATATTTGGCACCAATGTTAAACGTGCTTTCGGGAACATTAGATACCGGCAAGCCCTGATAACTGACGCCACCCGTCGTATAGTGTGCAAAAGTGGCTTTCTCGAAATTCAGGTTGGCAAAAACATGCACATTATAGAGGGGATCATCTTCCAGAGCGATGTTCACACCCTGGTAAATGGAGTCACCATCGGCGTCCCCGAGATAATTTCCATTAGCATCATAGGCGGCAACAAACTGGTTGCTGAAATGCAGATGATAAAAACTGAACATGGCAAAGAAATGGTGCAGATAATCCGCATCATTAAAATGCAATTTTATGCCGGCATTATAATCCGCACTATGTTCAAGGTTATACACCGGCCGGATACTCTGGTAGAGACCACCACCACCGCCAACCTGCGGTTCTTTGTAGGCCTGGGCATAACTTGCAAATACCGCCAACCATTGCAGCGGCTTCCAGTTGAAATCCACCGAGGGTTCCACCTTGGTAAAGCTTTTATTGGAAGCAGGCAGCTTGCCCTGATTGGTGCCTGTTGCTCCGGGTATATCTGCCCCCTGCGTATATTGGGTCTGATAATTGATAAAGCGCACCCCCGGAGTAATATGCAGATTATGCATGGGGCTGATGCGATCCTGCACAAATGCCGCCAGGTCCGTCTGGCTAAAAATATCATTCCGATAGGAATGATTGGGAAGCGCAAGAGAACCACCATCCGCCGGATTATAAAAAGCGTTTTTGGTATTATATTGGCTGTTCAGAAAGAAGCCGCCGAAGCTGACATCATTATAGGGAAGCTTGGCGGAAATCCACAACTTGTCTCCGTATACACTGTCATGAGGATTGTTGTATTCATAGAGATTGCCGGGATTACTCAAGCCGTAATTATTATAATGCTGATGCAAGCGATGGCCGTAGCGATACCAGATCATATTGTGCAAACCTAAGGTTTTGTCCAGCTTCTGATTCAGCTTGCTGTAAATCAACCAGGTCGTGTTGCTGTCATCCTTGTTCCAGATATCAAAGGGAATGGACGAATAAAAGCCGGTAGTTTTCTGGCTATATAATGGTCCCGTTGCGGCACCGGTATAAGTAACACCGGCAATAGGGTTGACCGGAACCGGAACCGGACGGTATCCGGACCCCTTGGCCAGATAGGCCCCCAATGAAAAATTCCCATCCGTATAGGTTTTTTTGGTTTTCAGAAACCAGGCATAATTGTAACTCGGATTCGCGAATCCATCGGGGCTTTGCCGGTAACTGTTACTGGATCCTGCGCCACCCGCCATAATGGTTGACCATCCGTCTATGCTGCCGGTACGGACATTGAACACAATATTCTTGGAATTATAGCTTCCATAGGTCATCTTGATGCTGGCGCCCGGCTGTGCCGTTGGCTGCAAAGGGACAAAGGCGATTTGGCCGCCAATATTGTTATACCAGCGATTCACCGGATTACCCGGCCCGTAGGTGATACCAATTCCCTGTAAAATTCCCGTTTGTGGGACTTGCGGACTTTCCCAAAGACCAGTGGATGGATTGACCATGGGAACGCCATCAAAAGTCACCGAGAGGTTACCGGCATCTATGACACTCCCGCCAAAACCACCCCAGCCCTGACTGATTCCATTGACACTGATGGATGTTTTGGTGGAGCCGGTATTTCCATATCCCGTCACATTTACGCCCGGTGCATAGGCTAATGCCTGAGCACTGCCGCCCACCGGTCCTGCAGCTGCAATTTGTTGTTTACCCAATACCTTTATGGACTGACCGGAGTCAAAACGGTGTTTCTGGGTGAGCGAATGTACTCCTCTGCTACCCAGAAAGGATTGAGAAGCAGCGGCCGCATTGACCTCTCCCACATTCACCGCTGCGTTGTCCTGACTGCTTACCGTGGCAGCAGTGATGGTATCTGCCATGACACTGGTAGCCGTCAACAACACACCACCAGTCACGAGGGCCAACACCAAAGGACGTAATGATACGGATTTACTCATGATTTTGTTTCTCCCTGTTTTATGTAGGCGTTAAGGACTGAGTCAGCCCTTGGTTTTGCAGCCGCACAATTTATCAGGGGAATATGTCAAAAAGATGACAATTTGATGACGATATTATGACCATTTTCATCATGCACACCCGGAAGAACACCTTAAAAAATGTCCTTATCATGGCAGATGGTTCCCGCATCTTTTCAGAAGCAAGCCGGGGAGAGCAGATTGTCATAATAATGTCACATTACCAAGCTACCATGTATGGATTCAAAAAGTGTGCACTCACCGACTGGTTTATCTGAACATTGCAGGAAAATACACATGTTTTTTCATTCTATAATCCCCTTCATTTCCGTTCATCTGCACTGGATTGTGGTGGAAGGACTGGCCTGGCTACATATGCCCACAGCAAAAAGCATGTTCAAAAGTGATCCGGATATTGTCGTGTTATCCCCGCAAAGTGATCACCATGAATCCAGACTGTTGCAAAGCATAAATCTTCATACCGCTTATATAGTTCAGACGGTAACATCCGCTCTGGATTGCGAAAAACTGCTGAATCATTCAAACAGACCCGTCCTCATCACCAATGGCTGGAATGATGAAATCAGGGAGTTACTGCTGGTCTTGCAAAAAAACTATGGATCCGATCTGCCATTTTTGGTCATGGCCGAGGCGAACAATGCGCTTCTGGGCAGCCTTGCCGAAGATGCCATTCACTCCGGAGCCCAGACTTTTATTCCCTGGAGCCTGGGTACGGCGCCTCTCTTGGCCTATCTGCACAGGTTGCTGGAACCGGTTCCATCATCAGACTGCAGCGCAGCAGAGCGGATCAAATCTACGCACATATCGATCAATCATAAGGCGCGGATAGTCAATATCGATGATCAGAAAATATATCTCCCCAGCAATTTGTACGTCCTCTTCTGCTGCATGGTCCAGAATCCCGGCGAAGCATTGTCTTATCAGCAACTTACACAAGCGCTGAAAAATGGCAGAAAAGTATTTATTGCCCCTAACACGCTGGTCGTAAAGGTATATCGGCTCAGACGCCTGTTTGAACATACCGGTTTACATCACTGGATGGAAACCGTTCCGGGATTCGGGTATCGCTATAGCGGCCCCAAAATACACATCATGGATTAGCAAGTTCGGCAGAGTATTGACCCTCAAGCCAACTCCAATGTTATGGTTCCACGGTCAATTATACCCACCAGGGAACGCCTGCCATGAGCAAACCCGCCAGCGCCGAACCATCCTCTGCGCTTCACATTTCCCGGCGTCAGTTTCTGACTTATGGTGCCGGCACTGCAGCGCTCCTTTCTCTGCCGTCTGCCGTGGCCATGAATATGAGTGGCATGAATATGGCCGGAGTGCATGGCAAATCCTCGCCATTACCCAAGCCGGTGTTTTCCGGCGCACTACCCATTCCGCCGGTATATACGGGAGTCATGGGGCGCGACAAGGTTCGGGAATTTCACTTGCACATGGCAGATGGTCATTCCGTTTTGAGTGATGGTCTCAAAACGGCCACCTGGGGTTATAACGGCGCTGTTTTAGGACCCGCCCTGCGCATCCCCAGAGGACAGCAGCTGCGGCTATATGTGCACAACCATCTTGATCAGAGCACAACCACACACTGGCATGGCGCCCATGTCCCCGGAACCATGGATGGTGGTCCACAAAGCCTCATCCTGCCGGGAAAAACATGGACCTACGGCTATACGATTGATCAGCCCGAAGCCACCCTCTGGTATCATCCTCACCCTGCCGGCAGAACCGGACCGCATGTATACGGGGGGCTGGCGGGTCTGTATCTGGTGGAGGACGGCACCGATCGGCGACTGGGTCTCCCCCACCATTGGGGGATAGATGACATTCCGGTTATCGTCCAGGACCGCCTGCTCGATGCGCAGGGCAAACTGGTTTATATGCCTCAGGCCATGGACGTCATGGGGATGAAGGGTAACCGCTTTCTCATCAATGGTCGCGAATCTCCCGTCCTGCATGTTCCGGCACAGTGGGTCAGATTACGCCTGCTCAATGCCTCCAATGCCCGCCTTTACAATTTTGCCCTGAGTGGAGATCGGGCGTTTTATGTCATTGCCAGTGATGCCGGCTATCTTGACGCGCCGGTGAAGGTGCAGAGATTGCTTCTGGCACCGGCTGAACGCGCCGAAATCCTCCTTGATTTGCGCTCACTTGCAGGCAATACATTGGCGTTACGCAGTGATTCTGCGGCGGTGGTTCCCGGACTCAGCCTGCATCCCATGGACAGTGATCATTTTGATCGCAGCAATTTTGATCTACTGGAAATTCATGTCGGTTCTGCCACAGGCCCAGCTGGACGCTTGCCCGATCACCTGGTAAGCATCCCCACCCTGCAGGCGGATGCGCCGTCGCGCCGTTTCGAGCTCAGGGGCATGCCTATGGACAAAATGTCTCTCGCCCAAAGGGCTCTGGAGAACGCTCTGCACAACGGTCCGGCGCAAATGTCCATGGGGATCGGTCGCCAACCGCTGTTTTCCATCAATAATCAGTACATGAATATGCAGGTCATCAATCAGCGTCTGCGCCTGGGAAGCACGGAAATCTGGGAGGTCTACAACGATGCGAAGATGGCCCACACTTTTCATGTTCATGGCACTTCGTTTCAGATACTGTCCCGCAATGGCAAGGCACCTCCTGCTTATGAAAATGGCTGGAAAGACACCTTGCTGATCCGGCGTGCTGAAACCATACGTTTTATTGCCCACTATGGGCAGCCCGCTCCCGACGACTTCCCCTATATGTACCATTGCCACATGCTGGAGCACGAGGACAATGGCATGATGGGGCAGTTTACCGTGAGCTGATCAGGCGGCTTCAGGCATCGCCGTCGCCCCTGCGCTGGGCACGGGGAGTGAAATAAACCCAGGCCGCCAGGAACAGGAAGGCAATGATATAAATGTTGGTGGTGCCCAGCACATCGCCTTTATTGGCCGTGCTGCCGGGCAGATAAGGCGCTCCCCATCCCTCGGCTGTTGTCCACACCCCGAAACTGTAGGCAATACCCACAGGAATAATCCAGCGCATACCCCGTCCGATGAGCAGAAAAAAAGCGATGATACTTTCCATGATGGCGGCGACGTAGCCGAAAAGTACCGGTCCTGCCAGGTTGATCACGGCAATCACGAAGGAAATGTAAGCAGCAATCCAGACGGGCTCTCCTGGAAGTGCCTGCTGCAAATAAGTCACGGCATTGTGCAGAAAATAGGGCTGCCACTTCCAGAATGCATCAAAAGCCCAAAGCAGACCGAAAAGAATCCGGGCAGTGTGCATGGCCGGGGCATACAAAGGCTTATGCGGCACCTTGCTCAAACTCAGACCTTCCCAGCTTCGGGACCAGATCACATAAACAAAGCACAGGGCATAGATAATCGCCGTGCCCGGATCTGTGGCCCCTTGGGTATAGGGTCCGCCAAATCCACCCACCGTACTCCAGAGCCAGAGGTTATACAGCACCCCTACCCCGGCCAGAAATGGCAAGCCCAGCCCGGTGATCAGGGCAACCGCCAGAATGGCATCCAGCCCTACCGTTCCATAAGCCACAGACTGTGGCCCTATGTGCTGCACCAGATTCGCCATCCAATGTCCATACTGGATGATCCAGTCAGGCTGTCCACTCACCCAGTCCGCATTAAAACTCCCCAGAAAGTGGGCTGCATAGGCTGGATTAAACTGTAACCAAGTGTTGATCAGCCAGACCAGGCCAAAAACGATACGAACAACGCCGAAAGCCAAGCGGCGTTTATGTTCCATGGACATTGAGGATTTCATAGTATCTCGGAATAGGACCATTAAGAGAGAGTTTATTGTATACATATTCTCCAAAAGGTCAAAAAATGACTTATTATGAAATATCCTCCTTTCCGCTCTTATCCGCAGAAAAGTTGTTAAGAGGATTAATACAGCGTATTTTTCCAACATTATTCTTGACTCATTTTGGCTTTTTCCCATGAAAATTCTGGTTATTGAAGATGAATCTAAAACGGCTGCCTTTCTCAAAAAAGGATTCAACGAGCTAGGCTATGTGGTGGATGTTGCCGACAATGGCGTGGACGGCCAGCACCTCGCCGAAATCGGCGAATATGAAGTGATTGTGCTCGACCTGATGTTGCCGCAGAGGGATGGCTGGTGGGTTCTTCAGGAAATCCGTAAAAGGCATCCCGATCAGCCGGTCATTCTGCTGACCGCCCTGGATGCCGTAGCCCAGCGCGTGGAAGGTTTGCGCCGGGGCGCAGACGACTATCTGGTGAAACCCTTTGCTTTTTCAGAATTACTAGCCAGAATTCACAGTATTCTGAGACGCAGTAATCTGCGTACGGAAGAGACCATTTATTACGCCGATCTGGAAATGGATCTGCTCCGCCACAAAATCTGGCGTGCCGCCACGCCCATAAACCTGGCCCCTCAGGAATTCCGCCTGCTGGCCTACCTCATGCGCTTTCCCGGCGAAGTGCTGACCCGCACCCGCATTGCCGAGCAGGTCTGGGATATGCATTTTGATAGTGATAGTAATGTTGTGGACGTTGCCATCCGCCGCCTGCGCCGAAAAGTGGACGATCCCTTTCCGGACAAATTGATCCATACTTTACGAGGGGTTGGCTATGTTCTTGAACTACGTCATTAAAATCTTAAAGCGTCCGGGGCGCTCCATGGCGGTCCGGCTCACCCTCTGGTACGCCCTGTTGAGCACCATCCTGATTGCGGTAGCGGGCGCTGCCCTGTACTGGATTCTGGCTGAACAACTGCGTGCGGCCGACAGCCAGATTCTTATCAGTAAAATCCATGCCATACATACGGCCATGCGCAACAGCACCGATCACTTTTCCGAACTGCTTCATGAAATACAGATGGAGTCCAATACTATTCGCGGGGTATACATCTGGGTAAGCCGGTCACAGGAGGGCATTATTGCCCGGGGTCGCAGTGATAATCCTCTCCTCGACAGCAACAAGCCCTTTGACCGCAAACCCAAGGCTTTCGAGCCCCAACAATGGCACTGGAAAGTTAAAAAGCATGAACATTTTCAAGTGATGGCGCAACGCTTTGCAGGTCAGCCAGCCAGTATCATTTACGTGGCTATCCGCACCAGCGAAAGTGAACACTTTCTGGCTTTCTATCGCTACGCGCTCGCGCTATCGATTGTTTTGGCGTTATTCATCGCGATACTGGCAGGGTATTTGATTGCCCGGCGTGGCTTGCGACCCGTCCATCAGTTGGCCAGCCTGGTGGACGAACTGAGCGCCAGCCAGTTGCATCGGCGCATTGCTGGAGATAACTGGCCCAGCGAACTCGCCACACTGGCCGAAAATTTTGACCGGCTGCTGGAAAGGCTGGAAGACTCCTTTGCCAGGATTTCCCGCTTCTCGGCAGACATTGCCCATGAGTTGCGCACGCCCATCCATATTTTACGCGGTGAGGGCGAGCTGGCACTCTCCAGGACCCGTAGCATCCCGGAATACCAGACCTGTATCGCCTCCGCCATGGATGAATATGAACGCTTGTCGCGTATGGTCGATGCCCTTTTGTTTCTGGCCCGGGCAGAACAGGATCATAACGCGCTGGATAAGCAACAGCTGGACATTCATCAGGAAATGGCCTCTCTTTGCAGTTTTTATCAGGCAATGGCGGATGAACAGGATGTTACCCTGAACAATGATGCTCAGGGATCCATCACTGCAAACTCTGATCTCCTGCGCCGCGCTGTCAGTAATCTACTGAGTAATGCCCTGCGTCATACGCCAGCCGGTGGCAGCATCCGGATTTATTGTGAACAGTCCCGCGAGCAGGTCCAACTGATTGTTAGCGATACCGGATCGGGCATCGCCGATGCGGATCTTGACCGGGTATTTGACCGTTTTTACAGCGCAGATGCCGCACGCATGCGGCGTGGACAGGGAACCGGGCTGGGACTGGCCATTGTACAATCCATCGTGCATCTACATGGGGGTAAGATCCGCTTAAAAAGCGTTGCCGGAAAAGGGACGACGGCCATTTTATCTTTCCCGATAATTTCTAAGGATAACAATGATGACAACATAAGATGACGATTTGGTCATCTTGCGGTCATCTTCTGGACATGCAGCAATGTCATAATAAAAAAACCGTCCCCATTCATAAACACATTTTACAGATAGTCGAGAAAAATGCTTTTTCAATTTATACCGAATAATCGTCAGTCTGCTGCCAAAAATTGGCTACTGGTTTTAAGCTTGGGCTGCATATCGATTGGCGCCCATGCGGCCCCTCTGACGCTCAACCAGGCTATTAACAGCGCCCTGCATAATCAGGCCCTCGTTCAGGCAAGCCAGCACCAACTGGAAGCGCAACAAGATCTCAGTCGCAGTGCCGAAGCCCGACTGCTACCCGCTCTTTCCCTGAATGCGGCCACTATCTGGACCCAATCCCGCTCCGGTCAGCCCGTTTTTGTCAGTGCCAATGGCGCACGGGAAATGCTGGGACAAATCCGTTTGCATGTTCCCATTTATGCGCCGCAAACCCGGGCACTCAGCAAACTGAGCGAAGATCGGGTCACTATTGAGCGCTTTCATCTGCTGCAAACCCGCCTGTCAGTGGCCGCACAAGTGAGTATGACCTATTACCGGCTGGCTCTGAGTAATAATATGATCGCCATCTGGCGACGCGCCCTCGTTACTGCCAGGCAAGTATTTCAAGCCACCCGGGATAGTTATGCTGCTGGTACCCGTTCCCGCCTAGCGCTGAAGCAGGCACAACTGAACCTGTTGCGCATCCAGAGCAAACTGAAACAAACCCTGGCCCAAAGTGTGGCCATACGCCAGGTTCTGGCCTTGCAAACCGGCCTTGGAAGCCATTTACCAACGCTGGCAAAAATCAGCACCCCACTCAAGCCGTTACCGGATTTATCCAAAATCCAGAGTCGAGCCATGCAGGCGCAGCCCTTACTCCGGACGGCTGATGCGCAAATTCAGGCGGCACACGCCCAATTGCAATTCCATCAAAGTGTCCGCTTACCGGTATTCAGTGCCAACGCCGCTTACGGAGTTGATACTGCGACCATACCGCATAGTGCGCAGTTAGGTTGGCAGGCCAGCCTCAGCCTGCAGATGCCCATTTTTGGCTTTGGTCGCAACCGCGATCAGATTGCAGCAGCCCGGGAACAGGTTGCGGCATTGCAGTCAGCTAAATCGGCTCTGCAAATGCAGATACGCAGCCGTCTGGCACAGGACGCCGGGACCGCCCGGGCGGCCAGCATTGCCCTGAAAGATGCCGGGGAAATCGAGCACAGTGCTCAGGCGGTGTACGACATGACCCGCAAGGGCTATCTGGCCGGTGCCGAGAGCGCATTATCCTTGCAACAAGCTGAAGATGCCTGGGTTCAGGCTCAGCTGCAGGCTACCAACGCGATGATTCGCGCCCGTTTAAGTCGCACGCAACTGATCCTGGACAGCGGCTTCCTGCCGGGACAGCGTGCATCCTCATGATAATCCACTCATGGAAGCTTAACCGCATGAAATTTTTACCATATTTTTACCGGGCATCGCTACCTTACTGCTTCAGCATTTTTTCAGGCATTCTGCTCCTCTTGAGCGTTCATAACGCCTGGGGGGCTGGCATACCCGTGCGGACGGCTCCAGTCAGGGTAAGTGCTGCCATTCAGCAAAGCGCCCTGCTGGCCCAGGTTGAAAGTAATGGTGCCGCCACTTTGACAGCCCCCGTTACCGGACGCGTCCTCGGTCCGCTGCTCCCCGATGGACCCGTAACTGCCGGAACGATCATCGCCAGAATCGCGTCACCCGGGTTGCAGAGCAGCATCCAGACCGCACAAAAACAGATTGCCTTTTCTCAAGGACAGTATTTGCGCGACCAGAAATTGTATCAGGATGGCGTCATTGCCCAGCAAAATGTCGCAACCAGTCGTTTGACGCTGGCAGAGGCGCAATCTCATCTGCGCATTTTACAGGCGCAGGCCGCTCAACAAACCCTCATTGCGCCCTTTGCAGGCAGCTTACATTATCTGGTTCCGGCTGGGGCCGTAGTCAATTTTGGAACAGCCATTGCGACCCTGGATGGTCGCGGAAAACCCTGGGCACAGGCCTATGTCACCCCCTCCCTCGCCCGAAACTTACGCCCCGGAAGTACCGTCGTTCTGCACGGTGCAGACTGGCACGGCCTGGGACAGGTCCGTTCCGTAGGACAAAGCGCCCGCCATCTGGGACTGGTGTCCGTCTATATTGATCTGCCAGTACAAAGCCGGGCGCTGCCCGGCGAATGGCTGCAGGCAGAAGTACAACAAGTTCAAGGCCGAGCCTTCCAGATTCCTACTGCCGCTGTGGTAATGCATGCCGCACAGATCGAAGTGTTTGTTATCCGCAAGGGCAAGGCCATGGCTGTTCCCGTACATATTATTGCCAGTCAGGCCGGGCAAAGTTGGGTACAGGGCGCTCTGCGAACCGGCGAGCAGGTCATCGTCAGCGCCAATGATCGCTTGCTCAGTGGCACCCCGGTACAAGAGCAACAACCATGAGAGTGTATCTGCATTTTCTCTGGAGCAATCGCTTCAGCATCTTACTCAGCGCCTTATTATTACTCGGTGCAGGCTGGTTTGCCCTGCAGAATCTTCCGGAAAGCGTCTTTCCGAATGTCAATTTTCCAAGAGTGGCGGTCCTCGTCAATGACGGCAGTCTGCCCGTCAAGTTCATGGAAGTGGAGGTAACCAAGCCCCTGGAAGCGCTCGCAAAAGGTCAGCCAGGGGTGCGTCTGGTTCGCTCGCAAACCGGTACCGGCCTGAGCAAGCTCAATATTTATTTTGAACCAGGGACCAACCCGCAAACCGCATATCTGATGCTCCAGGCACGCCTGGCGCAATACCGCCTGCCCGCCGGTGCGCAATTGCGGGTGATCCGCATGGCACCCTATACCTATCCATTTGCTGAATATGCGCTGGTGTCCAATCAAAAGAGTAGTTCGGCAATGATGCCTACTTTTGCCTTTAAGATACGACCGGCTCTACTGTCCATTCCCGGGATCTATCAGGTGCAGGGCACCGGTCGCGGCTGGCCACAGGTGCATGTGGATCTGGATCCGGCACGGTTAGCGCAGCATCACCTCAGTGCCCGGCAGGTCATCAACGCCTTGCAATCCGCCCAAGGTCCATTTTTTTCTGGGGTTCTGCACGCCTATCATCAGCAGTTGATTCTGGCGACAACAGCGCGGCCTGAAAACGATCAGACCTTGGCTGCCTTGACCCTGCCACTGGGGCCACCCGATGCTTCCGGTGCCCGCACTCCGCTGGCCTTGGGCGCCCTGGGTCAGGTGCATACCGGGCCGCCCCCGCTGCTGAGTGAAGCAGCCATACCCGGTTATCAACACGCCCTGATCATTGACGTACTTGCACAGTCGGGCGCCAATGACGTCAGCGTCGCCCACGCCGTGCAAACACGTCTGAACAATCTGCGCAAACATCTCCCCCCGGGCGTCCATCTGGTACCCATTTATGATCTCAGCCACCTGATCAGCCATAGCCTGCGTGATGTCTGGATTGCCCTGGGACTCGGCAGCCTGATTGCCTGGCTGGTCGTATTGGCCTTTCTGGGACGTTTGGACGGAGCGCTGGCAACGCTGGCCGTGGTCCCTCTGGCCCTGGCTGCCACTTTTCTGGTTCTGCATATGCTCGGATATGGCCTGAATATCATGACCCTGGGGGGCATAACCGCAGCCATCGGTGCTTTGGTGGACCATGCCATCGTCGTGGTCGAACGCGGTCTCCATGGCCTGCAGGGTAAAGCTTCGCAGCGTCGCCAGTTGGCGTTGCGCCGCAGCGCCGACATCCTACCATTGATGAGTCTTGCCACCCTCACCTCCTGCCTGGTGTTTCTGCCCCTGCTCTTCTTATCGGGCACCCTGGGGCTGCTGTTCCGCCATATGGCATTGGCCATCGTCATTGCCCTGCTGGCATCACAAATGGTGGCCTTGCTGGTCACACCGATTCTGACAGCATGGCTCGCCGGTCGTGTGACCTCATCTTCCCGCCGTTTGCATCATGCAGAGCGCTGGGTGCGCCGGCACTACAGTCAATGGCTCATCGCCGGGATGCGCCGCCCTTATTGGGCCATTTTACCCGTCGCTATACTGGCAGGGGCCGCCGGACTGGCACTCACGATCCTGCCGACCGCTTTTCTCCCGCACTGGGATGAAGGCATTATTTCTGTACCCTATCGCACCCAGGTGGGCAGCAGCGTTGCCGAAACCACCCGGATCGGCCGCGCTTTCATGCAGGCGGCACTGCACAATCCCAATGTGCAGCGGGCGTCCCTTATGGTCGGTCGTGGTTTCGAGTTCCGTCATGCACCCGCCAACAAAGGTGCCATCACCATCGTCCTCAAACCGGATCATCACGACAGCACCGAAACCGTGATGGCAGAACTGCGCAAACAATACCGCAGCATGGCCCCCAATCTGATCGGACTGTCTTTGCATCAGACCATGATTGTCCGTCTGGGAAACCTCTCGGGCGCACATGCCCCCCTGGTAGTTTATCTGTTCGGCTCCGATTCCAGCGTTTTGCGTGGTGAAGGCGCACGGCTGGCTGCCGCCCTGAAAAACAGTCATGATTTTGCATCAGTCAACTTCAAGTCCCCATCGGCTGGGCCTGAGTTGGAAATCACCCCCACGCCCATGGCCGCACTTTATGGCATTACCCCGCCGGGCATTGCTGAGCAGCTCAAGGCCCGTTTCTGGGGAAGACAAGCGGGTTTTTTGCTGCATGGCGAACAAATACTGCCTATTCGCGTTAAACTGGTGGGGCAGCCACAGACCCCGCAGACCTTGTCCGCGCTGCCTATCCAACTGCCCGACGGGGCCATGACCTCTCTTTCCAGCATTGCTTCCCTGCACATTCAAGGTGCCATTCCTTTTGTGACTCATCAGAATCTGGTGCCTGATGCTTACATGTGGTTACAACCAAAGCCGGGAGAAGGCCTGGCCCAGGCTGCCCGTCAGACCAAAAAAATCATCACCCAAATGCACTTGCCCGGCAACATCACCCCGGTACTGGGTGGTTACTATCGACAACAGCGGCAAAGCTTTCAGCAGATGGCGTTGATTCTGGCTGGTGCACTGGGTTTACTGTTGATCCTGCTGGGATTTCAGTTCAGCAGTCAACGCGCCGCCGTGGCGGCGCTTCTTTCCATCGCCTTGGCCGCACCGGGCTCCCTGCTTTTGTTATGGATTTGTGGATTGGAACTCGACAGTACGGCTTTTCTGGGCGTGTTGCTGGTTTTTGCCATTGCCGTCAACAATGTCATTCTGATTTTTGCACGTGCGCGCCAAATTGGGGGTACCCATCCCCGCCCGGCTTTGGTGGCCTTTGCTGCGCGACAGCGCCTGCGCCCCATCCTCATGACCATGCTCGCGGATGTTTTCGGGTTTTTACCTCTGGCCATTGGCATTGGCCATGGCACGGATTTACTGAAGCCTTTGGCCATTGCGGTCATGGGTGGGTTGCTGCTCTCGATATTCATGTCTTTATGGTTGGCGCCCGTACTGTATAGCGCTTTGATGTCCAGCGGCCAGATTGACTCAAATCGAAAGTTTGATCAGCAAATAACTCAGCAATGACAAACAGACCAACAAAGACAAGCCATAAAACCCATATAATTTGTGGTGGGGATGATACGCACCATGCTCTACCTGATAAACGGTGAGCATAAATCCACCGAGTCCAACAGCAATATTGATAATCCCCAATACCAGGAAAATAATGCTCATTCCTGAGAAGCTCGCATGCAACGTAATCACCCGGTGCATCATCAGCGCCAGCTTGGTCAGAAAAAAATCGAACTTTTCCATCACAAAACCAAAAATTACAATGCTGATCCCGGTTCTGATCCATGAAAGAAAAGTGCGCTCCGCCGAAAAATAAATACGTGGATCCTGAATTTCTTTGGCAGTGACCGGGGCACCACGATTGATATAGCGCAGATCACGCACAAAAAAATAAAAAACCATAAATAACAAAATCAGCACTGGCCAGGTCAAAAGCTTATACAAGTCCTGAAAAAAAGGAATCAGCCCATAAAAATGCAAAGCAGCCAGTAACAAGATCATTTTTTTAGAAAGAATACCTGTACCAAAAGCTATAAACATAAATTTCAAGTAAGACAGGTAAGTTCTTTCCATGCTCAGGTAAAGCCTGGGCTCGCGCACCGTGGGCAGGTGTTTTAGCAGAAGCATATTATCCGGCGAGCCTTTGGATTATAGTCATGATTCCATTCTTATCTAAGGAGCGGCTGGAGGCACCTTGTTGCCAAACTGACGCATATATATGCGCATGGTTTTATCCGCTACTGATTCACGAATAGCCAGATAAAATACGCTGAGAGCCAAAACCGCCAAGGCCCCCATACTCGGGAAAAATGCCAAATAACCCAGACCACCCAGATCTTTAGGGCCAATCCAACTGATAACCCACATCCCCATAAAGTATGGGAATATCCACCACATGTATTGCCAGCCCATTTCTGCCCAGCGACCTTTTCGAAAAACTCCAGTAAGCGCATAAATAGCCAATAACACAAATAGCGTAATAAAAATAAAGTTCAGCGTGCGCAAACCTGACCAGTAAACAATCCAGGTGGATACCACAAAAGCGATAGGGGCCAGCACCGGTGCCCCCCACAACCGAAATGGACGCTCCAGATTCGGCATAGCCTTACGAATTTGTATCAGGGCAATGGGTCCAATAGAATACGAAAGCACCGTCATGGAGGCAATATATCCGACCATTTTCTGCCAGGATGGGAAAGGCAGAAAAAATATAATGCCAACCAGGAACAAGAGAATAAGTGTCACCCAGGGAACACCATGGCGATTGATCTTGTTCAGCCACATGGGTGCTGCACCAGTTTCAGCCGTAGCCAAGGTAACCCGCGCCGCAGTGGTCGTGTAAATCAGCCCGGTGCCTGCGGGCGAAATAAAAGCATCCACATACAGTAAGGTCGCCAACCAGCCGATGCCCACCGCCGCTGCCAAGGCCGCAAAGGGGCCATTTACCCCCTGGAAATGCAAATGTACCCATCCATCTTTGGCAATATCTGCAGGATTCACCGCACCGAGAAAAGCAACCTGAACGGCGATATAGACTGCCGAAGCAATCAGCACCGAACCGATAACGGCAATAGGCACATCCCGCCTGGGATTTTTACTTTCTCCGGCCAAATCTATGGCATGACGAAAACCCAGCAAACTGAATATGACCCCACCGCTGGCAATGGCGATGAACATGCCATGCACATCACTCAGGGTATTGTCGGCGCGCATGTGAAAGTTTCCGGGATGCCAGGCCACCGCAATCAACATCACCGCCGTTAATAAAGGAATGCCAATTTTCCACCAGGTCGCCGCATTATTGATCCTGAGTACCCAGCCAATCACCATGAAATTGGTGATTACAAACAAACCGAGCATGATCACGGCGATCAAAAACCCGAAACTACTCAGCAAATCCGTATGTGGCTGCAACAGACCCGGATAATAGTTATTGGCATAGGTCAATACGGCCGTCACTTCCAGCGGGGCGATGGAGGCGTAGGAAAGAAATAAAATCCAGCTCCACATATGTCCGACAATAGGTCCATTGCCGACATGCGCCAGATGGACGACTGCTCCGGCACGCGGAATCATGGGTGCCAACTCGGCAAACACCAGGGCCAGCAAAAGAATGGCCGCCGCTCCCAGAATCCAGGACCCGATGGCCAACGGGCCAGCCATTTTTGCCGTGAACAACGGCCCGAATAACCAGCCAGAACCTATGGATGCTCCTACACAGGCCAATATCAGACCAACGAGTCCGCCTTCACGTTTTAGAGCATTTTTTTGAGAAGTGTCGGATTTCCTGGACACAGGCATGTGCGAACCTCCTGATTAATAAAATATGAAAAAAACGTTAAAGCTGGACAAATAATATTTATTTTTATAATAAACAAATATTGAATGTTTCCATATATATCTCATATTTATATAAAAATGTCAATTTTTATTAAAACGACAACATGGTAAACTTTATAATTTATTATTCATATCATAAACTCAGACATCAACAGGAGATGGGATATGATGGATAAAATAAATAAAATAGAGATCAAAACACATCTTATTACAACAGATATAACGCATAAAACGCCTTACGCATGAATTTTAAAACTGCATTAAAAATTGGCTAGTTATGAGTGAATTTCAGTGCTTAGATTGATTCAATGGGATAGACAGAATAAAATCACCGCAAACATAACTACGCTGACGCGTTGATGCATAATCATTGCTTAACACTATTGGAACCTTCGAGAGTAGGTACATCATACTCATTATGCAGTCATTCTTGCCAGAGCCTGTCTACCATCGCTCAAGCCTATCACGGCAATGCCTTTTTTCTTTTCCAGTTTCCGTCGCCATACCGCGCCCTGAGACCCGCCAACTCCCGAATGCCTGAACCATCAACGATGGCCTCAATATACTGGATGGGTCCAATTATTTTCAATCAAACCTCTTCGCCATATTTTCTGCCCTCAACTGATTGTACCGCCTCAACTTCTGAAATGTCTTGTGGCCTTAGTGGCGGCGACTTCCGTTGGATTAGAGCCATTCTCGAACAAGTGGTGGTGGTTTCTTGTGGATCTACCAGCGTTCCAGTTGGCTTACCAAGCTTAACTCAGCAAAGAGCCGCATAAATGCAGTGTTTATTTGACAGGTGCAGGAGAATTTTTTTAGTTTATTTGGAGGCTGGGCCCGGAATCGAACCGAGGTACGCGGCTTTGCAGGCCGCTGCATGACCACTCTGCCACCCAGCCTTAAAAGAAAAGGGAAAGCGTAAAACTTTCCCTTGATATTGGAGCGGGAAACGAGGCTCGAACTCGCGACCCCAACCTTGGCAAGGTTGTGCTCTACCACTGAGCTATTCCCGCATGGGCGCAAAGATAAAGGTATCACCCATCCTTGTCAAGATCAGCGCCAGAGGCCATCAAACTGGGCCAGGCAGCTTGCAGGTAACCGAGCATACTCCACAAAGTCATGATGGCGGCAATAACCAAAAGTCCGATTCCGACAATGCGGGCGGACACCCCCCACAACGCTTCGCGATAAACCAGAAATAAAATGGCGAGCATCTGGGTGGTCGCCTTGGCCTTCCCCAGCCAGGACACCGCCACCTTTTTGCGCTCACCGAGTTCCGCCATCCATTCCCGCAGGGCGGACACGGTAATTTCCCGGCCCACGATCACACTGATGAGGATCCCGGCCAGCACTGGCGGCATTTCTTGCGAGGAGGCAATAAGTATCAGGGCGGTCACTACCATGATCTTGTCGGCCACCGGGTCCAGAAAGGTTCCAAACGGTGAAACGCCCTGGTAGCGTCGCGCCAGATAACCATCTGCCCAGTCGGTAATGGCGGCAATGGCAAAAACAGCCGTTGCTGCATAGGTTCTTGCTTCGCCCCCCCAATAAAACAGGGCAACAAATATAGGCACCAGCAGAATGCGGAGAATGGTCAGATAATTGGGTAAACGCTTTATCACAGTCCGCTAACTTCCTTAATGAAAATGATCATAAATGCGTTGGGCCAATTCCTGATGAATTCCCTCCACTCGTTGCAAGTCGTCCAGACCCGCATCGCGAACGCCCTTCAGCCCGCCAAAAGCGCGCAGCAACGCCATGCGACGTTTGGAACCAATGCCAGGAATGCTATCCAGATCTGACTCCTGACGGTTTTTGCTCCGTCGCGCACGATGACCGGTAATCGCAAAACGATGCGCTTCATCCCTGATTTCCTGAATGACCAACAAGGCAGGATCATCGGGCGGCAACTGCCGGGCCATCGGCCAACCGGGTACATACAGCAGTTCCATTCCGGGTCGGCGGGTTGTCCCCTTGGATACGCCGCAAAGCTGAATCTCATCAATTTCCAGCATCGCCAGTGCCGCCTCGGCACGTGCCAATTGCCCTGGTCCGCCATCTATCAGAACAATCTCAGGCAACGCCATTCCTTCTTTTTGCAGACGACCATAGCGCCGATAGACCGCCTGCTCAATCGCCGCGTAATCATCGCCACCGGTCACATCACGGATGTTGAAACGGCGATAGGCTTCCTTCATCGCCCCATCTTCACCGAAAACCACGCAGGAAGCCACTGCCGCCTCACCCCGGGTATGACTGATATCAAAACATTCCACTCTCTGCGGCAACTCAGGAAGCTCAAAAAACTCCTGCAGCAACAACATTCTCCGCCGCCCCGCACGAGCGTTATGGGTACGCTGACGCAATGCCCCCACAGCATTGGTATGTGCCATAGCCATCCAGCGTTTACGGGGCCCCCGCTGCGGCGCATCCATAACCACTTTATGCCCGGACTGGGTTATCAAGGCTTCTGTCACTGCAGCGCCGTTGCGAGGCAATATATTGATTAAAAGATTCCCCGGCACATCTTTGTTATTATAGAACTGCATGAGAAAACCTGCCATGACATCCGGCCCGCGCAGGTCTTCAGTATGCTGAGGAAACAAGGCCCTGCCACCCAGTTGGCGACCATTGCGGATAAAGCTGACAAAAATGACCCATTGTCCATTTTCCTGGACCAGGGCTATCACATCAAAATCGCCACCACCCGCTTGCGCCACATATTGGCGCTCCTGAATTTTGGACAGGGCGGCAATCTGATCGCGACGCCGGGCCGCTTCTTCAAAATTCAACTGTTCTGATGCCTGTTGCATCCTTTCGCCCAGATTGCGAATGGCCTCGTCACTCCTGCCCTCCAGAAAACGAACGGCATCATTCACATCCCGGGCGTAGTCTTCAGGGAGAATATGCCCCACACAGGGGCCACTGCAACGCTGAATCTGGTATTGCAGGCAGGCGCGACTGCGATTGCGAAACGTAGGTTCTTCACAAGTCCGCAAACGGAAGGCCTTTTGCAGCAGCACCATACTTTCACGTAAGGCCGTCACCGCCGGGTATGGACCAAAATAATGTCCCTTTTTCTTTTGTGCGCCACGGTGCAGACTCATTTGCGGGAAAGACACGCCGGTCTCAATCAATAAATACGGATAACTTTTGTCATCGCGCAGCAATATATTATAGGGAGGATGGTGGCGCTTGATGAGATTCGCCTCAAGTACCAGGGCCTCTGTTTCCGTATGGGTGACGAGCACTTCGACCTGTTGCACCTGCGCAAGCATAGCGAGGGTTTTGGGACTATGCCGCTGTTTCTGAAAGTACGAACTCACGCGGCGTTTCAGATTGCGCGCCTTACCGACATAAAGCAGGCGTCGGCCGACGCCGTACATCTGATAAATGCCGGGCTGACTGGTCAGCGTACGCAAAAACTCCCGAAGATCGAAAGGCGCATCAGATTCCAGCACCTGATTGGCAGAATTTTCAGAGGATTCTTGCGTCATCACGTCAACGGGGGTTTATGCTGTCCCGGCCTGCTGCGCGTCCAGACGACGCAGATATTCCCAGGTAAAAATCCCGGTGCTGTGGCCATCGCTGAAATGAATTTGAATGGCATAGTTTCCAACCGGCAGCACATCGACAATACTCACGTCTTCCTTGCCGGTGATCACCCGGGCTTCATCCGGGGTGTGACCCTTGCATTCCGCGCAGGGGCACTCCACCCGCAAATGTTCAAAACTGAGAACACTGGTATGACCATCTGCCCAGTCAATTTCCATCTTCCGACTGATCATCAAGGGGCGAATTTCCAGGGGCTGGGTGTGCGTGTCGGACATGAGAAACCTCGTAAAGGAGCGGACTGGTCAGCAATAAGCCTCTAGGGTACAATTCACGCCCTCTAAAGGGAATGCCCACAAGGATGATGGTATGAAGATTTCGGCCTTTGATATTCGCCCCGGCAATATTCTGGAACATGAAAAAGGGCTTTGGCGTGTACTCAAAACGGATTTTGTAAAGCCTGGCAAAGGCGGGGCCTTCGTTCAGGTCGAAATGAAAAACATCGAAACAGGAACCAAATCCAATACCCGTTTCCGCTCGGGTGAAACCATGGAAAAAGCCGTTGTGGAAGCCCGAACCATGCAATATTTGTATGCCGACAGCACTGGTTATGTATTCATGGATAACGAAAGCTTTGAACAATCCATTCTCAGCGAAGATCTGCTGGAAGGTCAGACTGGGTATTTATTGCCCAATACGGAAATTCAGGTCAATCTGCATAATGATCGCCCCATTGGGGTGGAATTACCTTCGGTGGTCGTTCTTGAAGTGACCGAAGCCGATCCGGCCATCAAAGGACAGACAGCAACCGGCTCCTACAAATCAGCGCGCATGGAAACGGGCATTACGGTGATGGTGCCCCAGTTTGTGAATTCCGGGGAGAAAATCCGGGTAAATACTACTGATGGGACGTATATAGACCGGGCCTGAATGAAAAAGCCGCCTGAGCAAAACAGGTTAGGCGGCTTGTTCAGGATTTTTCCGTTGCCGGAATCACCCAGACAAAAATTTCGCCTTTACTGACCATCCCCAAATGGCGGCGCGCCAACTCTTCTACGGCGCGATCTCCGCTTTGCAGGCTGACCACCTTGGCTTCCAGATGATCATTGCGCGCTTCCAGCTTTTTCAAAACTACTTCTTTGCTCTCCAGCTTGTGATGTAATTCACCCACATTTAACCAGCTGCCCGTTCCAAACCACAGCGGGTATTGCAAAGCACACAAAGCGGCGAGCAACATGAAATCAACCAGGCGCATTTCTGATTTTGCCGTATTCACTTTGGCTTTGAACTGCGCCCAATCAAACATATCGAAATAATCTCCGGGAAATGCAAGCGCCTTTGCAAACGCTCTATAATATCTACCTTTTAGTCGAGATTATAAAAAGTTGCAAGTCCTGGATAACGCGCAACCTCACCCAATTCTTCTTCAATACGCAAAAGACGATTATATTTGGCCACCCGATCGGTGCGTGACAAAGAACCGGTTTTAATTTGTCCACAACCCGTAGCCACCGCCACATCTGCCAGGGTTGTGTCCTCCGTTTCACCCGAACGATGCGACACAATGGCGGTATAACAATGGGTTTTGGCCATTTCAATGGCCGCCAGAGTTTCTGATAAGGTCCCGATCTGATTGAGTTTAATTAAAATACTATTACCCACACCGCGCTCAATCCCTTCACGCAAGATGGCGGTGTTTGTCACAAAAATATCATCGCCCACCAGTTGCAGACGGTCGCCCAAACGATCTGTCAGGGTAATCCAGCCTTCCCAGTCATTCTGGTCTATACCATCTTCAATGCTGATCAAGGGATAACGATCAGCCAGCGCAGCCAGATAATCCACAAATTCCGCACTGCTTAAATCACGTTTTTCGCTGGCCAGATGATAACGGCCATCCCGATAAAATTCGCTGGAGGCCACATCCATACCCAGCCAGATGTCCTTACCCGGTTGATAACCGGCCTGGGCAATGGCATCCATCAGCAGTTCCAGAGCCGCTTCATTGGATGGCAGATTCGGGGCGAAACCCCCTTCATCGCCTACCGTTGTCGCCAATCCTTTCTTCTGCAAGACCCCTTTCAGGCTGTGAAACACTTCCACACCCATCTGCAAGGCTTCCGAAAACGATTCCGCACCCGCAGGAATCAGCATGAATTCCTGCATATCCACATCATTATCGGCATGGGCACCACCGTTAATGACATTCATCATGGGTACCGGCAACTGCACCGGACCCAGGCCACCAATATACCGATAAAGCGGCTGTCCGGCGGCGTGAGCGGCGGCATGGGCAGCGGCCAGGGAAACGCTCAAAATGGCGTTGGCACCCAGACGGGACTTGTTTTCAGTACCATCCAGGGCGCACATGGCAGCATCCAGATGCTCCTGGTCTTCCGCTTCCATCCCCAACAGGGCATCCTGAATTTCACCATTAACATGCTCTACCGCCTTGCGTACGCCCTTGCCACCATAACGTGAGCCACCGTCCCGCAATTCCATGGCCTCCCGCTCACCCGTCGATGCGCCACTGGGGACAATGGCGCGCCCCATGGCCCCATTTTCCAGATGAACTTCGGCTTCTACAGTAGGATTACCACGTGAATCCAGTACTTCACGACCTTGAATGCGGACAATGGCGTTCATATTAAATCCTCAGGATGATTTTCAGGAAAATCTTGGGCTTTGACCAACTGGTCGATGTGTTGAAGGGTGCGCAGCAGGCTTTCCAGCCGACCCAGTGGCCAGGCATTGGGACCATCGGACAGGGCTTCGGCAGGACGCGGATGGGTTTCCATAAACAGACCGGAAACCCCCGCAGCGACGGCGGATCTGGCCAGTACTGGCACAAACTCGCGCTGCCCGCCGGAACGATCCCCCTGCCCTCCCGGCAGTTGCACGGAATGCGTGGCATCAAAAACAACCGGGCAGTCAGTCTGGCGCATCACGGCCAGGGAGCGCATATCCGAAACCAGGTTATTGTATCCGAAAGAAGCGCCCCGTTCGCAGACCATAATCTGGGCATTACCCGTCGCCTTGGCTTTTGCGGCAACATGAAGCATGTCCCAGGGTGCCAGAAACTGGCCTTTTTTAATATTGACCGGCTTTCCGGCTGCAGCCACGGCCTGAATAAAATCGGTCTGACGACATAAAAAAGCGGGAGTCTGGAGGACATCTACGACCTCGGCAACCGCCTTTACATGCTCTTTTTCGTGGACATCGGTAATGACCGGCACGCCCAACTCCCGGCGCACTTTTTCGAGAATCCGCAGCCCTTCATCCATGCCGGGACCGCGAAAACTGGTGCCCGAAGAACGATTCGCCTTGTCATAAGAGCTTTTGTAAATAAAGGGAATATTCAGGCGATGACAGATGTCCCGGAGCGTTTCCGCTGTCTGCAAGGCCAGCTTTTCACTTTCTATGGCACAAGGGCCCGCAATCAGAAAGAAAGGACGATCCAGCCCGACCTCAAAACCGCAGAGATTCATGCCTGTTTCTCCCGCTGGGTAACCGCCGCCGCCATGAAGGCATCAAAAAGCGGATGGCCCTGACGCGGGTTACTGGTAAATTCAGGGTGAAACTGACAGCCCAGAAACCAGGGATGATCCCGCAATTCCACCACCTCGACCAAAGCACTATCCGCCGAAAAGCCGGTATACTGCAAACCGGCCGCTGCCAAAGGTGCCCGATAGCGGTTATTGAATTCAAAACGGTGGCGGTGGCGCTCATAAATGGCGGTTTGGGCATAGGCTTTAGCGACCAGACTGTCCGGCTGCAAGGTACATTCCTGCTCACCGAGACGCATGGTTCCCCCCAGATTACCGCCCTCTTCCCGATAAGCCGTATTACCTTCAGGATCAGACCATTCGGTCATCAGGGTAATTACCGGATCCGGCGTTTCCGGGTCCAGCTCGGAACTGTTGGCATTGACCAGCCCGGCACAATGGCGGGCAAATTCCACTACGGCCAACTGCATACCCAGACAAATTCCCAGATAGGGCACTTTATTTTCTCGGGCATAACGAATTGCGGTAATTTTCCCCTCTGTACCACGCCCGCCAAATCCACCAGGTACCAGGACTGCATCAGCTTCAGCCAGCATGCCCGCACCCCGGGATTCAATATCTTCGGCATCTACATAGAGAAAATGCACCTTGCGTCGGGCCCGCAATCCCGCATGTAACAGGGCTTCCGCCAGCGACTTGTAAGACTCGGTCAGCCCTACATATTTACCGACCAGGGCAATGACGATATCCCCTTCGGGATTTTCCAGGGCATGGATAATCCCCTGCCATGCGCCGAGATCCGGCGCCGGAGCCTGCAGGCCGAGGTCCTGCAATACCAGATCATCCAGGCCCTGGTCATGGAAAAGTAGCGGCAGACGGTAAATACTGTCTGTATCAATGGCTGAAATAACGGCTTTTTCAGTGAGATTGGAAAACAGGGCGATTTTGGCACGATGGTCTTCCGGGATCGGGCGGTCTGCCCGACACAACAGAACATCGGGTTGAATACCAATAGCGCGCAGCTCGCGCACTGAATGCTGGGTCGGCTTGGTTTTCATTTCACCAGCCGAGGGCAGATAGGGTACCAGGGTCAGATGCATGAACAGGGTATTGCCGCGCCCCTCTTCCACGGCCATTTGGCGGATGGCTTCCAGGAACGGTTGAGATTCAATGTCACCCACTGTTCCACCGATTTCTACCAAAGCCACATCCGCATCACTGGCACCAATACGAATCCGGCGTTTAATTTCGTCGGTCACATGGGGAATCACCTGCACGGTGCGGCCCAGATAATCACCACGACGTTCTTTTTCAATCACTGTCTGATAGACCAGCCCGGTCGTGAAATTATTGCGCTTGGTCATGCGGGTCGAAATGAAACGCTCGTAGTGACCGAGATCCAGATCCGTTTCCGCACCGTCTGCGGTGACAAACACTTCGCCATGCTGAAAAGGACTCATGGTACCCGGATCTACGTTAATATACGGGTCCAGCTTCATCATGGTTACTTTAAGTCCGCGCGCCTCCAACAACGCGGCAAGAGCCGCGCCGGCGGCGCCCTTGCCCAACGAAGAAACCACACCACCAGTAACGAAAATGTATTTGCTCATAGGTCTCGACGTGCACGCGCTTGATGCTGTGCATGGTAGCCAATTCGGACCTAAGGCACAACGCGAACAATAAACAGGAAGGGAAAAACAGGAGGGCCTGGCAACCGGGCCCGCTATAGCAGACCCGGTAGATACATTTTTCGGACCCCTTGTTACAGGGTAGCCATATCAATGACAAAACGGTATTTAACGTCGCTTTTCAGCATCCGTTCATAGGCCGTGTTGATGTAGTCCATGGGAATTATTTCAATGTCCGAACCAATTCCGTGTTCTGCACAGAAATCGAGCATTTCCTGGGTTTCCCGAATACCACCGATGAGCGAGCCCGCCAGCTGACGACGTTTGAATATCAGGTTAAAAACTTCCGGAGAAGGATGTGGCTCGGCGGGAACACCCACCAGCGTCATGGTGCCATCCCGCTTCAACAGGCTCAGGAAGGCATCCAGATTGTGGGAAGCGGCCACCGTATTGAGGATAAAATCAAAACTGTTGGCCTGCTCAGCCATCTGCTTGGGATCCGTGGAAATGCAGACCTCATCCGCGCCCAGACGTTTACCATCTTCGATTTTACCGGGCGAGGTCGTAAATAAAACGACATGAGCCCCCATCGCATGGGCCAGCTTGACGCCCATATGACCCAATCCACCCAAACCGACAATACCCACTTTTTTACCCGGCCCAACCTGCCAATGGCGTAACGGCGAGTAAGTGGTGATGCCCGCACAAAGCAACGGAGCCACACTGGCCAGACTTTTCTCGTCATGGCGGACTTTTAATACAAAAGACTCCTTGACGACCACACTTTGAGAATAACCCCCAAACGTATTCTCCCCGCCAAACACCGGGCCATTGTACGTACCGGTAAAACCATTCTCGCAATATTGTTCTTCACCCTCGTCACAGGAGCTGCAATGTCCGCAACTGTCCACCATACAACCCACGCCTGCAAAATCACCTACTTTGAAATTTTTGACCTGATCACCGACAGCCACCACCCTGCCGACAATTTCATGACCAGGCACTGAGGGATAAATGGTGTTTTTCCACTCATTACGGGCTGTGTGCAAATCAGAATGGCAGACACCGCAGTAAAGAATCTCAATTTTGACATCATCCGGACCAGGCTGACGTCTTTCAATCTCATGCGGGGCTAAAGGGCTGGTGGATGATTGGGCTGCATAGGCTTTCGTCATAATATCTCCTTAAATCACTTGTCGTGTGTACTTAACTGCCATCTGCCGGCAAAGGCAGATGGCCCGTCTTGACCAGAATCAGGCAACCTTCCTTGCTGAAAGGCTGGTGGGCACTCCAATGGGGACTCCGCATCCAGGTTCCGGCGGGATATTCGCCGTGCTCATCGGCAAATGTTCCTTCCAAAACCAGTATTTCTTCACCGCCATAATGACGGTGTGCCTGAAAATAAGTTTCCGGCTGCCAGCGCACCAGCGCGGTATGCTCTCCCTCAAAGTCAGCCAGGGGGAGTACCGTAAGGCCATCTACC
Organism: Acidithiobacillus albertensis; assembly: GCF_001931655.1. Lineage (NCBI taxonomy): Bacteria > Pseudomonadati > Pseudomonadota > Acidithiobacillia > Acidithiobacillales > Acidithiobacillaceae > Acidithiobacillus > Acidithiobacillus albertensis. Next base: position 1,976,604 of record NZ_MOAD01000001.1, read on the forward strand.
AGACCGGATGACCAACGCGCCTGAGCCATGTTGACACGTACCGGCTGCAGATCCCGAGGATTGAAGTGGCGCAACTTTACAAAAAGGATGCAGCCCTCATCTGAATAAGGGGCATGGGCAGAACCAGGAGGATTACGCAAATAAGTCCCGGGACCATAACTTCCTGTCTCATCGGAAAACGTCCCCGTCAGAACAAAAATTTCTTCACCCAGAGGGTGTTGGTGTTCTGGAAAATGGGCACCGGGAACATAACGTACCACGGAAGTCGCACGGGCTGCTTCCTCCCCGTCCCGCTCCAGCAAACGACGCTGAACGCCCTCTGCCGGAGAACCCTGCCAGGGTAAGTCCGGGGTGTAAATGACCACCGTTTTGGACCAATCGGTATTGAGCTGCATCACTATCTCCTGTTATTACATACCGTCTGGTTGGTATAAATTTTAGGAAATAGCGGCCCAAACGTCAAGTCGCCAAGGACCTTAGACCAGAGGCAACCACCAGGCCAGCATCAACAGAGTCAAAAACAATACGGGTGGAGTGATGAGCAGACCGGTTTTCATATATTGCCCCCATCCCACGGTGACGCCCTTACGGCTGAGCACATGCAACCAGAGCAAGGTGGCCAGACTGCCGATGGGCGTAAACTTCGGCCCCAGATCGCAACCGATGATGTTGGCATAAATCATGATTTCACGGAGCATGGGATCCGCCGTGGCAGGTAGATGATGAATAGCCAGCGCACCCACCAGCACAGCGGGCATATTGTTCATGATCGAAGACAGCAGCGCGGCCATGAAACCGGTGCCCAGCGCCGCCACTACCGGACCATGGCTGGCAAAATCATGGAGTGCTATGGTCACAAAATGGATCAGTCCGGCATTGCGTAAACCATAAACCACCAGATACATGCCCAGACTGAACACCACAATGGCCCAGGGAGCGCCGCGCAACACCTTGCGCACCGGAATCTGTGCATCGCGACCACCCTGCAACCAGCGACCAGCCAAAGCCAACATGATCAAGGCCCCGGTTCCGGTGACTACCGACACGGGTACATTCCAGTGCGCCGTCACAAAATAGGCTACCAACAATAAGATAAGCACTGGAAAACTGGCACGAAACACCAGATGATCTTTAATGACCGTCGCCGGATCCGGCAAATGCGCCGTAGGATAACTGCCTGACAAACTGCGTCGGAAATACAGCCAGAGAACCGCCAAAGTGGAAAGCAATGCCACAATATCAACGGGCACCATGACGGTCGCATATTGTGAAAAGGAAATATTAAAATAGTTGGCGCTGACAATGTTCACCAGATTGGAAATCATCAACGGCAAACTGGTGGTATCGGCGACAAAGCCAGTAGCAATAATAAAAGCAAAAGTCGCTGTGGGAGAAAAATCCAGACGGAGCAAAATGGCCATCACAATGGGCGTCAACAAAAGAGCGGCGCCATCATTGGCAAAAACCGCAGCAATACAGGCACCCAACAAGACAATCAGGACAAAGAGCAAGCGACCGCGTCCCCCGCCCCAACGCGCTACATGCAGGGCTGCCCAGTGGAAAAATCCGGCCTCGTCCAGAATCAGGGAAATGATAATCAGGGCTACAAAGGTAAAGGTGGCATCCCAGACAATATGCCAGACAATAGGAATATCGCTCCAGGTAATGACGCCCGTTGCCAGGGCAACGACCGCCCCGCCCATGGCGCTCCAGCCTATGCTCAGGCCTTTGGGTTGCCAGATGACCAAAATCAGGGTGACGAGAAAAATGACTACGGCCAGCATGGGGCTATACTCCAGACGATTGGAAAGTGACGTCAGTCTTGACGAGGCGTTGATACTTGTCAATACTACAAGAAATGTTCGTGGATAGAATGATGGAAATTTCAAAAGAAACGGAAAATATTGTTCAGCAACTGGAGTCGCTAGCCTCTCCCGTGCGCCTGGAAATTTTTCGCCTGCTCGTTGAACAGGAGCCCACAGGACTGGTTTCCGGTGATATTGCCGAACATCTGGACCAACCCCACAATGGTATCTCCTTTCATCTGAAAAGCCTTCAACATGCCGGTCTGGTTACGGTGCAACGCGAGGGTCGTTATCAACGCTATCGGGCTGACATGAGCGTAGTTCGGGCATTAGTCGCCTATCTGACAGAAAATTGCTGTCGTGGTACCCGGAATTGTTCTTTACCCCAACCTGCAAATCTGCCACTTGACGAGGAAGCACTGAATGAAAACTCCTGAAATCCTGTTTCTTTGCACCGGAAATTCCTGTCGTTCCATTCTCGCCGAAGTCACCATGAACGGACTGGCCGATTCACGTCTGCACGCGACCAGTGCCGGAAGCCATCCTGCGGGTTATGTTCATCCGCGTTCGATACAGCTTCTCCAGCAGGAGGGGTTTGCCACGGAAGGCCTGAGCAGCAAATCCTGGGATGAACTGAAAACCACGCCGGACATTGTCATTACCGTTTGTGCCAGTGCTGCTGGCGAGGCCTGCCCCGCCTACCTCGGACCCGCCATACGCGCGCATTGGGGGGTGGAAGATCCGGCCAAGGCCACCGGCAGCGAAGCAGAAATTGATGCGGCTTTTCAAACGGCATACCGTATTCTCCGGCACCGCATTGAAGCCTTGCTGAAATTGCCTGTTGCTGAATGGCTCGAAAAAGATCCCGCTCAGTTAAGGCAGGAACTGAATCGCATTGGCAGCATGGAACCCTGAGCGTATGGATACAACCAATCAGAACCCGGTGATGGTTCCTGCTGCCCAGGAATTTCATCTCAGTTTCCGGGTCAGCAACCTAGCCGAAAGCACTCGTTTTTACGAGCACTTTCTGGGGGTCGCGCCCAAACAGAGCACGGCACGCTTCAGCACTTTTATCGTCCCGCATTTGTGCCTGAATCTCGTTATTCTGGTGAATGACCGGGGAGAAGCGCTGGACACTTACAGCCTTTACCATGTGGGACTGGGTGTGAAAGACCGGGCGGCAGTCATCGAAAGCTATCATCGCGCCATGGCGGCAGGTGCCGAAATTGTTAAACCGCCCCGCACCACCTGGCGCGGTACGCCTCTACATGAACTTTGGCTGCGGGATCCTACGGGCTACAACATTGAAGTGTACGCCCGCCTGACTGATGCCGAACTGGCAGAAATGCCCGCTGATCAGGAGCCGTTTTTCCTGGTAGCGGGTACTGAACCGAAAGAAAACGCCTGATTTATCATGAAGCTAAAAACGGCAGTTGCCGTGGGTGCTTTGCAGCGACTTTTGTTTTGAGCCGTCGTTGTTCTTGGCGAAATCCAGCGCCCGTCAGGAGATCTGTTTGAGCCCGCAGGGCGAGTTCTCTCCTGACAGCAGGATGAGCCCTAGAACAACAGGCGAGGAACAACGGAGCAAAAAACACCCACGGCAACTGCCGTTTTTTGGATGAATGATCTAACCGGTCTGGTATTAGTCTTCTAACAAAGACACTTCCAGATCGGTACCCAACAGACGGGTTTCCAGTTTTTTTATTTCGTCCCGCAATGCTGCCGCCTGCTCAAATTCCAGATTGCGCGCATGGCGGAACATTTCCTCTTCCAGCTCCTTGATTTTTTTGGCAACGGCTTTCGGCTCATTGAGCAGACGATAAGCGCTGTTTTTCTCTGCCACCTTCGCTGCAGGTTGCGCGTTACGCCGATACACGCCCTCAATAATATCCGCCACGGGTTTCACTATACCCTTGGGGGTAATTTGGTGGACCGCATTAAAATGCACTTGCTTTTCGCGGCGGCGATCTGTCTCTGCCATGGCCGCCGTCATGGATTTGGTGATCTGATCCGCATACAAAATCGCTCGACCGTGCAAATTCCGGGCTGCGCGGCCAATGGTCTGAATCAACGAGCGCTCCGAGCGCAGAAAGCCCTCCTTGTCTGCATCCAGAATCGCCACTAACGCCACTTCGGGCATATCCAGCCCCTCACGCAGCAGGTTAATGCCAATCAGCACATCAAAAACGCCTGCGCGTAAATCCCGAATAATTTCCACCCGTTCAACTGTTTCAATATCTGAATGCAAATAGCGGCATTTGATACCCAAGTCGTGCAGATAGTCGGTCAAGTCTTCTGCCATACGCTTGGTCAGGGTGGTAACCAGAATGCGCCAGCCACTGCGGATGACTACATGGATTTCACTAATCAAGTCATCGACCTGGCCTTTTGCCGGGCGTACCTCCACGAGCGGGTCCACTAATCCGGTAGGCCGCACCACCTGCTCGACAATCTGCCCGGAGTGCTCCATTTCATAGGGTCCGGGAGTTGCCGAAATCATGATGGTCTGGGGCATGAGTGCTTCAAACTCAGGAAACATCAGGGGTCTATTATCCAGCGCAGAAGGCAGACGAAAGCCATATTCCACCAGAGTTTCCTTGCGGGAGCGATCCCCCTTGTACATCCCCCCGAACTGGGGCACGGTGACGTGAGATTCATCAATAAACAGTAAAGCATTGGGTGGCAGGTAATCCATCAAGGTAGGCGGTGCCTGCCCGGCGCTTCTTCCCGATAAATAACGGGAATAATTTTCGATACCCGAGCAATATCCCAACTCTGCCATCATCTCCAAATCAAAACGGGTGCGTTGCTCCAGACGTTGGGCTTCTACCAGTTTGTTGGCCTTGCGGAGATCTTCAAGACGCTGCCGCAATTCATCCTTGATACTGTCCAGCGCTTCCAGAATTTTCTCTCTGGGGGTTACATAATGGCTTTTGGGATAAATGGTATAGCGCGGCAAACGCACAATGGTTTTCCCCGTGAGCGGATCAAAAAGCGAAACCCGTTCAATTTCCTCCCCGAATAATTCCACCCGCACGGCTTCGTCTTCACTTTCTGCGGGCCAGATATCAATCACATCACCGTTAACCCGAAAGTTACCGCGTTTCAGTTCCAATTGGTTACGGGTGTACTGCATTTCTGCCAGCCGCTGAAGAATCGCACGCTGATCCATGAAATCGGACTCGCGCAAATGCAAAATCATGCCATGGTATGAAGCGGGATCACCCAGTCCGTATATGGCGGAGACCGTCGCCACAATAATGACGTCAGGCCTTTCGAGCAGAGCTTTCGTCGCGGAAAGGCGCATCTGCTCAATATGGTCATTAATGGAAGCATCTTTTTCAATAAAAGTATCCGAAGACGGGACATAGGCCTCCGGCTGATAATAATCGTAATAACTGACAAAATACTCGACGGCGTTATGCGGAAAAAAACTGCGCATTTCTGCATAGAGCTGCGCCGCCAGAGTCTTGTTGGGGGCCATGATAATGGCTGGGCGCTGGGTCGTGGCAATGACATTGGCAACTGTAAAGGTCTTCCCGGAACCGGTTACCCCCAGAAGCGTCTGGAAAAATTCTCCGTCCGTCAGCCCCTGGACCAGCTGACGAATCGCCTCCGGCTGATCGCCCTGGGGCGAAAAGCGGCTTTCCAGAATAAGGCTTTTGTCCATTGGCCACTCCACGAGTTACGTTTGGTTTACTTCAATGCAGATCTACGCCCTTCCCTGATCACGATGCCTACTTTACAATATATCGGCTTGTACAAACATCCGTTGTTCGTTCATGCGCCTGTAGCTCAACTGGATAGAGCAACGGCCTTCTAAGCCGTAGGTCAGGGGTTCGAGTCCCTTCAGGCGCACCATATAAAACAGTAAGTTACTATTTTAAGTTGATGCGAAAATGAATTTATGCCACCCTAGCGCCATACTTAGTCAAAAACTGAGGCGGCAAATATGGCAACCATTCGTTCACGAGAAGATCGGGATGGCATCACAATAGGCTGGCAAGCCCAGATCAAGCGCAAAGGTTTCCCGCTACAAGTCAAAACATTCAGGACCAAAGCTGAAGCCAAAGAATGGGCAACCGTTACAGAATCTGAAATGATGCGAGGGGTTTTTGTTCAGCGCACGGAATCCGAACAGACTACCGTACATGATCTACTGTCCAGATATGCAGATGAAGTGCTGCCAAATCTCAAGGGTGGACACAAAGAACTATCCAGAATCAAGGCATTACAGGCTGGATTAGGCAAATATTCGCTTGCTGCGATCAATTCTTCCATAATTGCAAAATATAGAGACAAACGCCTATCCACAATCAGCGAAAAGACGGGGCGCTTGATCGGTACGCAATCCATAAAACATGAGTTAGGTTTGTTGCAACGCGCATTGAAAATGGCGGCTATGGAATGGGGTATTGCTCTTCCGGGTGGCATCCCTACTGCACTTGTAAAGAAGCCTGCATTACCTGCTGCAAGAGATCGTCGCCTAGTGGATGATGAAGAAAAAAGGCTACTGGATGCTTGCACCAATGCACAAAATGCTTGGCTGCAACCCGTCGTCATTTTCGCCATTGAAACCGCGATGCGCGCCGGTGAAATACTAGAAAGTTGGAAGTATATAAAAGACACTGACGGTCACAAGGTTAAAGTTAGAGTGAGCGATGGCCTGCAATGGTCAGACGTTGATCTAAACAAGCGTACCGCACACCTGCCCAAAACCAAGAACGGCGAGGCTAGAACTGTTCCACTTTCCAGTAGAGCCATTCAGGTTTTGCAGGACTTGCCACGATCCATGGATGGGCGGGTATTTGGCACAACCTATGAAGGCATCCATCAAGCTTTTGCTAGAGCCTGCAAACGCGCGGAAATCGATGACTTGCGCTTTCATGACTTACGCCACGAAGCCACCAGCCGCTTTTTTGAGAAAGGCTTACGCGAAATGCAGGTTGCCGCCATCACCGGCCATAAAACCTTGCAAATGCTGAAGCGGTACACGCATTTGAAAGCGGAAGATTTGGCAAAACTGTTGGGGTGATGGATAAACCATCATGACCGTGCAGGCCATTACGGGCCATAAATCGACGCAAATGATGAAGCGTTACACGCATATTTCGGGCAAAGTATTAGTGGATGCCGTCCGTTCCTGACGGACGGCATTCCGAGTTCGGAAGCTGTGCATTCCGAACACTGGATGCTGTGAGGGGTTTGTAGTTTATCCTCTTGAAAAAGTCTTGTGCCTGTGTAAAAACCACGAATTGCAGACTGGGCTTTTATCGCTTAAATTACCATTACTCATTACATCCAAAGGATGGTATCCATGAACAAATCCGAATTTATATCCGCCCTGTCACGTCACGGCGAAATGTCCAAAACAGATGCCGAGAAGTTTTTTCAGGCTTTTCGGCATACGCTGGAAGCGGAATTGCCGTCAGCCGGAAAGATTGTCTTTACGGGTTTCTGTACTTTTGAGGTCGTGGAAAAACCCGCCCGTAAAGGCCGCAATCCGGCGACTGGACAGGAAATCGATATTCCTGCTAAAAAGAGTGTAAAGTTTAAGGCAGGTAAAGAATTTGCAGACAAAGTGAACATTTAGAGGAATAGGCCATGACAGAAGTGAAAAAACGTATTCGTCGTACCGCAGAGCAACGGCTGGCGGATTTGGAAAAGAAGCAGGCGGAAATTCTTGAACGTCAGAGGGCCGCGCTCGCCAAGATTGAGTCCGCCAAGAAAAAGATCATGCAAACCCCTACCGTGCGGAAAGGCAACCTTGAGATTGAAAAACGCTTTGGGCGGGCAGTGAAGGTCATCGCCCCTGAATGGGACCATCGGCACTACATTGCGGCCATTGAGAAGGTGCTGGCGGATTCCGCTGATGCAGCCGACCTCTCGGTGCGTGGTGAAGCCTTACTGGAAGAGCACGGAAAAGCCAGACGGGGACGACGACCCAAAGTTGGGTAAACACGATTTTCAGTAAAACCGCCCATTCTCATTCGATAAAGGTCGACCATGATTCAGGGGGAACGTTTGGCTGATGAGGCAGATGTAGGCGCAAAGAATACGGAAGAACACCTGATGGACGCCTTGGCGAGACAGCGTGACGCCTTGGTGCCCCACGAAGAACCTGACGAAGACGCACAGGGGAATCGCTATTGTTTGGATTGTGCCGATATCATTCCCCCCGAACGGATACAGGCGGTACAGGCTGTTCGCTGCGTAAGATGTGCGGCCAAAAGGGAACGCTTTAACAAATTGACGCAAGGTCGGGGTGGCGCTGGACGTGTGATGAACGATGAAGGAAATGATGGTGGAAAATAATGTCCTCATCCTCACCATCAACGACTGCCCCGGTATGCGGGTGGTTCGGGTCATCGGGCCGGTCTACGGTACGGGTGTCCGGTCCCGCAATATCGTCGGCAATCTTCTGGGTGGTATCCGTGCCGTCTTTGGCGGAAAACAGGGTGGTTATCTCAAAATGATTGCCCAAACCCGCGATGATGCTCTGGAACAACTGGCTGAACATGCCCGTTCGCTTGGGGCCAATGCGGTACTGGGGATGCGCTTCGATTCTGGTGAGTTTGATGCCGGACAGGGGCAGGCCATGAATGAGGTCACGGCCTATGGGACGGTGATGGTGGTGGAAGTGCTGTGAGCAACCATACAAATTTGTTGCAGACGTGGTTATTACCGGGGGTGACGGTATTGCTGGCAATTTTCACTGGCGTGTTGGCTTACTTCACCTATAGGATGGCAAAATCTACCGAGAATGCACTTAAACAAAACGCGCAACTCGTGGCGGAAACACATGAATTAGTCGAGAGTAATAAAACGCTTGTTGAAAGCGAAGAGCGCCACCATCAAGAAAATCTACGTCCTTTGTGTTATATAAAACCGACTAGTCTTAGGATGGGCCATATTTGTGATGATATTTTTGGCGATCTTGAGCCTTACCTGAATGCCTCAGTAGGTCCGGTATTATCTATAAATGGTACTTTAGAAAATGTTGGACTTGGTCCCGCAAAGAATGTGTCTGTGATTCTGAGGCGATTTCCAGAAAAAGACGAGTTTCGTTGTAATTACGGACCTATTGACGCGCATGGAAGCTTTTTTGTTACTAGCAAGTATGGTTACTCTGTCCCGTTACCCTTACTAGGCAATACCAGTAATTTACGGGCGACAGATGTTGTAAGATCTAGTTCTCTGGTTATTTATGTAGAGTTTGAGGACTTTTTTGGTAAAATTTTCCACACCACTCACAGAAAGTATCGTGATCATTTCTACGATGGATTCTCGACTGGGAAAGTGCCTGATATTTCAGAAACGATTTTTCTTCAATATGGTATGAGCAGTGAATCATCAATCGCCTTATGAGCTCTTTCTTTCGAGTACGAGAATTAACGCTTGGTAAGTCCGACCCAACTTCCTTTCAAGGTACTTACAATCCGATTTTTATCTCGACTCAATAATCGTTTGAGCAGCCTTCCTGAAGTTCCAAATAAAATCGGAATAAATGGATTTTTATAATTTTTAAGATAAAATCTAATGGCTGATGTATTGTAATAATAATCCAGAAGTGGACTGTTGTTGCCTACAGATGCTGACTTTTTATGAAATATTTTAGAATTATTCGCAACAGCCAGTTTCCATCCTGCTTTACGAAGGCGACAGCATAAATCGACATCTTCCCAATACATAAAAAAGGACTTTTCATCAAATAATCCGACATCATTCACTGCAGAGGCCCTTAAAAGCATGCTGGTCCCCGTAATATAATCAATGTGAGGTTCATCGTTTACAGTAAAATAATGTCCAGCTCGTCCCGTTAGTTTGCTCACCCAACCACCACCCCAAGCCTGTATGTGATTGATTGTGCCCATGTCATGAATGACGCTGCCGACAACCCCTATTCTAGTATCAGACTCTGCTTTACTGACCATCTCATGCAATGCATTAGAATCTACTTCCGTATCATTGTTTAGCAGCCAGATATATTCAGCATGTTGTTCTAGGGCATATTTAATGCCAACGTTACACCCACCAGAGAAACCGAGATTAACCCCAGTTTTAATCAAAATATAGAAATCATCAAAATGCTCAATAGCTTTGATGGACTCATCTGAGGAACCATTATCAATTACAACTACCTGATTGTTAGTGTATGTAGATTTTTTTATTGAATTGAGACAGGTCATGGTATCATGATGTCCGTTCCAGTTAAGAATTATAGTAAATACTTTTGGCCTCATAAGTAAACCTTATAGTTAAAATTCATTTAGAATGCTTTTGAAGCATATAGGTTTCTAGGATTATGTCAATAAAAGGTCTCTTAAAAGATGAAACAAAAAAGATTTCATACCAATTTTTATTTTCCATTGGCACCACAGCAACAAACCTTTTTTCGTTCGTAATTTTAGCACGTAATTTAAACGCCCCTGCATATGGTCTGTATGTATATATTCTATCGTTAGTTGGCCTAACGAGCGTTATAGCTTCTTTTGGAATGCCTACTTTGCTAATCAGAGAGGTTGCAAGATTTTACAGTAATAAATTAAATTCAGAAATAAAAAAAATTATCATAGCAGCTTTTATTATGCTGACAATAGGCACAGTTTTAGTTGGATGTGCTTTCTTTGTTCTGATGGATGGTTCTTTTTCTATAATTAAGATCAAAGCTTCAAGCGGTCTAATTTTAATATCAATTTTTCTTCTTTTTGTGGTGCAAATAAATAATTTATTGATATCGGTCCAAAACGGCATGTCAGAGTCTTTACGCTCTGCAAAAGTTGTTTTAATTAGTTCTTTATTGTTTCTTTTATCAATTTTTGTTATTTTGATAATCAATATAAAGCTAGACACCTCAATTGTATTGATTATTTTAACGGTGACCACAATATTGTCTATTGTTATTCAATCGATTCAGTTGCGATCTATAATTAATTTGAAATGCAGAGCTAATGTTTTGGAAATGCCCTGGAAATTTTGGCTTTCTGAAGCTTTCCCATTGTTAGGGGCTGGTCTTGCATTTTCAATAAATTCGCAAATTGATATGGTACTCTTGGGTATAATTAAAGGGTCTGATTATACCGCCATTTATCAGGTTGGCGTGAAGATGGCTTCGGTGCTTGTAATTGGCTTAGGTTCTCTCGCCGTTGTTTATCAGCCATTGTTGTCGAAAGCTTATTTTTCAGGAAACACGGATGATTTAAAAATAAAATGCAAGTCTATAAGTCGAATTGCATTTGTTTTGGCTTTATCTATTTCTATCATATTGATCCCAATGAGAAGCCTTATACTACAAATTACTTTTGGTACTTCATATATAGAAGCGGGCCAAGTCATGGTTATTCTGGTTGTGGCTCGGCTCTTCAATGCCTCTGTAGGTGCAGTAGGTCCATTTCTAAGTATGACTCAGAAAAGTAAAGTTTTATTCATAGGGTTGATGATAGAATCTGTATTTAATGTTTTCCTAAATCTGATGCTGATCCCTGATTATGGATACGTTGGTGCCGCTTTGTCTACTGGAATTAGTATGATTATTGTAAACATTGCGTTAGCAGTGTTTATCAAGAAAAAATATGGCATCAGCATGTTTGTTATTTAATTTTCTTTAACTGAATATAAATATTTGGCGCAAGAAAAATCAGTAGTGATTTCACCGATGGCCTGATCATTAATGATCTCTTCGCTAGTTTTACGGCTTCTGATATGTTGTTTCTCATTAAATAATCTATAGCAGCAGTTCTTAGTTGTAGAGAATAACATTTTTTATTTTTATTAAAAGAATCCGCATTGTTTTGGATTATTTTTAAAATGTTTTTTGATCTTGGGTTGGTGTTGACGCCATCTGGTGATGTTAAAGAATATACCAAAATCTCATCTGTTAAGGCTAATCTATTAAATTTGGTAAGTTTCAATGCTAAATCCCAGTCTTCATCTGTTGATAAGCTTATATCAAATCCACCCACATTTTGAAGTGCACATTTTTTCACCATTAATGTTGGTGTATCAATAAAATTACGGTGCATTAGTGCACTGTGGTATTGTCCGTTCTGATCTGCCGTGGTATAAATTGACGGGATAACATCAGCTATCTTTTTATTAGATATTTTTATATGTCTGCAATAACAACCAACTACATTCTCGTTATGCCTAAGCATATCGAAATATGAACTTATTTGATATTCAAGTTTTCTTGGAAGCCAAATTACATCGCTATCTTGGAATGCAACCAAATTTCCTTTTGCCAAGCTGATTCCTAGATTTCTTGCAGCGGAAGCACCCACATTTTCTTTCAATTTGATATATTTAATTCTTGAATCGTTTAGTTCCTCTATTTTCTTTTCTGTATCATCTGTAGATGCGTCATCAATTACAATTATCTCAAGATTATTGTATGTTTGTGCCAGAACACTTCTAATTGATAATTCAATTATGTGCCCCCTGTTAAACGTTGGAAGCACGACACTAACCAAAGTGTTTTCTTTTGTTCTCATCTGTTCGTTCTCATTGAGGATATTGTTGAGCAGGTATCTGATGCTTGTTGTTGGTTGGGTGGTTATATCATGGAAATCCCTTATCGTCAGTTCATCAGCAGATGCAGCCCATCATCCGCCACCCTTTCCACCCGCTGCGCTTTTAATTCGGCATGTGGTAAGGCAAACACCTTGGGAATGTCAGCCACCTTCAAGGCCGGACTGATCCATAAAGACAATGCCGCATCCCCCATCAGGACAGGGCTGCGATCATGGATACCGGAAACGGCAGGTTCTGGTGGGCCTACCAGAATAGTGCAACTATCCAGCGTAGAATCCCCATCGGTCCAGTGGTCCCATAAACCGGCAAAAGCCAGCGCTTGACCATCTACTCTATCCAGATACCACGGCTGTTTTTTGCCGGATACACTAGTTTGCCACTCATAGAACCCCGTGGCAGGTATGACGCAGCGCCGATGCTTCCATGAATCCCGAAAAGTGGGCTTCTGGCTGGCGGTTTCGACTCTGGCGTTGAAAGTGCTGTAGGTGGCCTTGGCTTCTTTGGCCCAATGCGGAATCAGCCCCCATCGCGCTGTAATCCATTCAGGGCCAGCACCGACATCCCGGATAATCGGCACATTCTGGCCGGGGCTGATATTAAAGTGTGCCTCGAAGCCCGGTAGAGGCAAAGACAAAGCCTTGATGATCCGGTCCAGCTTGCGGGGTTCCAAAGCATAACGGCCACACATAGACACCTCAGAAATAGGGTTTAATTGGATTATGGTACATGTTTTTCAGCATCAGGATTTTCTGGGAAGCCGCATCGTGATAGATTCCCGCAATGAGTAATGTTCACACATTCCCCGCAGGCGGTAAGTCCGCTAGACCCTCGCGCAAGAAACGTAAACGCCTGACCGCCTATGGTCCGGCTCTGTTGCTGCAAGACATTGATAGCCAACCAGTAGATGTGCTCGACGCCATTATTCAGGCGGGTAGCCTGTACCTTGCACATACGGGTCAGGAACCCACTGCGGATGATTTGGCTGCCCCTTGCGCCCAGTTTCTGCAGACCATTCATGGCATGAATGTCCTGACGGAAGCGGCCAATGTGCTGATCTATGACGCGCAGAGATACCCTGAACTGACAGATCAGGAAGCCGTGGATTGGCTGGTTCAACGGACCAAAACCACGCACAAGGTCATGCGCAAGCTGGATAAAATGCTTCCAACGGATGAATTTATTCTTTCTTCAAACAGCTTTGGACCGGACTTCATGGCGGAATATGCCACCAATGCTGCCATGCTGGTGGTCAGTTATTTTGCGGAAGACCTTCTGGTCTACTATGACGAAAATTTCATTCAGACCAAGAAGGACCGGCGCAAGACGATGATGCTCGATTTTCGGGATGCCTATCGGGAAGTGATTCAGGATTGCCAGATACACATAAACGCCCACGACTATCTGTTGAAAGAACTGGCCTCGGCACAACGCGCATTGAATAAGGTGATGAAAGAACTATGACCGTTACAAAAGCAGAAATGGCTTATTTTTTGATGGATGAAATGGGGCTGACCCGTCTAACCAGCTTGGAACTGGTGAATAGTTTGTTTGATACGATACGGGAAACACTGGCCTCTGGTGAAGACGTGAAGTTGTCCGGCTTCGGGAATTTCACGTTACGGGAAAAGGCTGCCCGACCGGGGCGGAATCCCAAGAACGGCGTACCCCATGTCATTACGGCCAGACGGGTGGTGGTTTTTAAGGCTAGCCCGAAACTCAAGGAACGTGATACTAGCCCTGTCGCGGGATAAACCCTTTTGGTGGTTCCCGTTGTACTTATGGACAATCCCACCAATAAAAAGCTACAGCTTTTGATGCGTTACTTTATCTGGCGTTCACCTTATCCCATTAAAACAATAATCACTAAATATATAGTAACGCTAACCAACCATTTTTCATCTACTGGAACCAATTCATTTGGTTGTGCCATCCTTAATAAATAGTCGGCCACCACCCAATTAAAGCCGTACCTGAATAGTGGCCATCACTTAATAAGGCCGCGCAAGAATAGTAAACCATCACTCAATTAAGCCTCACCAGAATAGTAGAGCACCACCTAATAAGGCCGTGCCTAAATAGTATGCCGCTACCCAATCAAGTCACCTCAAAATAGTTGGCCATCACCCAATAAAGCTATACCCCATATGGTTCGGCTATACCAATCATGACGGAATAAGCCGTGATGAGATTTGTGAGGATGGATGTCATGAAAAAATCCCTATTGGCAGGACTGGGTTTGGATGAACTCAACTTGAAACCTGTAACGCGGGAACCCCTGCGCAAGCCGGAACAGCCGGTACCAACCCAACCAGAACGTGACCATCCAGTAAGACCGCCGGAATCTGTACGTCAACCGGAACCTGCACGCCAGCCAGAATCCACATACCCGCCTGCACCGGTTATGGAACAGCCCTCTTTGGTCCAGCCTGAAGTTGATGCGCCTACCCAGAAACGCAAAGCAGGCCGCCCAAGGCTACATGCTGACCATGTACTGACCCCTACCGAAAAAGCAAGGCGGTATCGGCAGAAGCGGAAAACGATGGCACAGAGTGCGCTGGATGGTTCCTTACTACCTGTTGATGTGGCGTTGATGGGCCATCGGGATTTATGCCTTGCTGTGTCGAGGGTACTGGGCCAGCCCGACAATCTGGAACTGCGGATGAACAGCGCGCCGGTCATCAAGGAACTGAAGCGTCGCCTGAATCACTTGTGATTCGCATTGCGCAAGCTGGAATTTTAAATGTGGTTTTTCATGGAAACCTAAATATATTCACATATTGTATTTTGTGCTTTATAAAGTCAAATTAAAATTGGTAAAAATATTTCGAAATAATGTTGATAACTTGGAACTATTGGACTATATATATGCCCATAGGAATGGTGTACGGTTTATCCCATCATTGGCGAGTCTATACCATCCTGTGGATACAAAATTATCCACTCGGCGGTGCCTCAGATGTGCTCTGGCCGCCCGGCTGGTCACCGGATTCTTTGCTGCTCAAGCGATGGTTTCCCGGCCAGCACACAGGTGAGTTCCCTTATTAAAGGGGGCACATCTGAGGCACACACCGAGTAATTGACCGTTGTATGAGGAAACCAAATTGAGAGTAATTGACCATCACACGAGGAAACCATTATGAACAGTAAAAACACGCCCAGCGCATGGGCCGAATTTCGCGCATGCATATACCGCTATGGCGGTATTACCATCTTCCTTGCTACCTGTCTTGGTCAGCTTGGCTTTGTGCCAATGGCAGATGCCATAACCATTATCACAATCCTTATCCCCATGGTTCTTCTGGCGGGGATGCCACATGTCTGGGGGCACATCTCTGGCAATGTCACATTGGTGAGAACTGAGGCTAAAGCTTGGGCTATTACCAGCCCCACAGCTGCCTATCCAGCCCAATTGCGCGAGCGAGGTGCCGTTGGTGCAGATTTGGTCGCCCATGCCCACAGACAACAATCTGCCGGTCGTCAGTCCGGTCATCGGAAAGCTGGTGGACACAAAAAGCCAGCCAGCAGCAGTTCCGACGATAGTGATGGTGGTGAGCCGCCTGCGTCTCTGCCTTTAATCTGCACGGTCCATGATCTGGCTGTACTGCTACAGGTCAGTCCTAAAACACTTCAGAACAAACCCAATTCTGCACTACCCCCTGCCGTCTTCATCCCCGGTTGTCGCGGTCCGCGCTACCATTATCGGGATGTCATCGCATGGCTGAATAGCTTCCCTGTCGGGGGCGCGAAATCCCCAAGAACGCCCAAGGGCAAAATAGGCCGCCCAAGGATTGCCACACTCGCCCAGATAGCCGCTGTTCGCGGTAAGGGGGTGTGACATGGGATTAATTAACGACTTCAATCATACCCAGCCCGAAAATAAGGCTGAAGCGACTGTTCAGACTGTCCAGCCCGTAGCACTGGATGAGATTAAAAATCTCACCCGTGAAGACCTGGCTCGCTCGGGGCTGACACCGACGGAAATACGGGTTGGGTCCAAAACACCAGAACAGGCACAACAAGCGTTGGGCTTCAAAGGCAGGATACCCGCTCGGGGTGCCTACGCCATACCCTACTTTGACCTCGACAATAATCCTATCGAGGACCAAGGTATGCCTTACCAGCGGTTCCGACTGTTGGGCTTAGAGGAAGGCAGTACACTCGGTAAGTACCTATCCCCCAAAGGCAGTCGGTCGCATGTCTATATCCCATCGTCGTTTCGAGATGCCCTGAAAAATAGCAAGGTCGGCAAAACGCTCGTCATCACGGAAGGCGAAAAGAAAGCCACTGCCGCTTGCCTTGCCGGTATTCCTTGCGTGGGTCTGCCCGGTGTTTACAACTTCAAGGCGAAGGACAAAGAACAGGCTGTTCTATCCCCTGAGATTGCGGCGCTTATTGAACAGTTACAGAAAGAGGATGCCATAGATACCGTGGTGGTCCTCTATGATAGTAACGGCTGGCCCATGGAAAAGGCCTCTGCCCCCAGAAATGCGGAAGAATTTGGCCAGCATGGCAAACTTTGGTCGCTGGGCATGGGGCGCTGTGCGTTGAATGCGGACGTACACCATGCGGCTCGCAAACTGGCGAAGCTGATTCGTGAGACGTTTGTGGGGCTGCCGGTCGCTGCACAATGGATGAAACCCGATCTGGAAAAATGTACCGGGCCGCGTGGTGGGCAGTACACCATGCTTCGGTGCAAAAGCCGTGGTCTGGATGATGCGCTTGTGGCGGATCAGTCCTCTGAAGTTTTGAAAACCATCGCAGAAGCTGCCAGCTGGGCCAGTGTGTCCAAACCAGATGCGGATAACGAGGGTTTTATTCCTTTGGGTACCCTCAATCAGGGCCTCTATGTGGCTCTCTGGTCAAATCGGTCGAAAAACCTGATTACGATGCCCGGAAAAGACCTCAGCAATGTCAGCGCGCTAACCCTTATGGTGGGCAATTCTTATCTGGAAAAGCACTACTCGAAAATAGACAAACAGGGCAACAGAAGCGTCGATGCCCAGCGCGCAGCGCGGGAAGTTGCGGATGCCTGCAGCCTTGCGGGCCATTTCAACGAAGCGGACCGTGTGTTTGGGACCGGAACATGGCTAGGTGAGGACGGCGATCTGGTCGTGAATACGGCAGACGGCGTATTCAGGGCAGATGGACAATGCATTCCGCGCATTGTAGAGGGCAGGAAAGCCCTCTATATCAAAGAAGGTCCTTTTCCACCCCCAGCTTACCGTGCAACGTCTAATGCAGAATACAGGGCGGTTGTTTCGCGCATTATGTCTTCACTCGAACAGTGGAATTACGCAGGCGGCACGGCGGCAAGCGCAAAGATGGTGCTGGGCTGGATGACCATGACCATATTTCTGGGGGCCATGACTTCGCGACCATCCATATGGCTGGTAGGTCAGCGAGGTAGCGGCAAGTCTGAACTGCTGCGTTTCATCAAGTCCTGTCTGGGGGGATATATGTGGCATACGGACATGGCCAGTGAATCCACATCTGCCGGTGTTCGGCAGATGTTTGGGCGGTCATCCGGCCCTTGTGGTCTCGATGAGATGGAAAAAGACAATACGGACAATGTGAACGCCAGATCCGAGCGAAACACGAACGGGTTTCTTAGTCTGAACCGCAGTAGCTATTCAGCGGGTTCCGACGTGCGGAAAGGCACTGCCGATCAGGTTGGCAAAGTATTCCGCATCATGACGAGCTTCTGCTTTGCTTCAATCGCTGACCCTGCATTGGAACCTGCCGACCTGACACGCATTGCAAAAATCTATCTGAAGCCCCTTCAGCACGACGGGCACATTGGCAAGCCACCGGCGAAGCTGAGCGCAGAGGACGCCGCTGTGTTCTTCTGGGGCACAATTCAGCGGTGGCAGTCTTACCAGAGCTTGTTTGCTGAAGTGCGGGAACACTGGTTGTCCTATGCCGGAAATGGCGAGTCACGCGAAGTGGATACTTTCGGTGTGTTGATGGCTGCAGCAATGACGGCAGTAGATCAGAATGTCAGCAATGTATGCACAACAATGGGACAGGCTTTGCCCGATCTGATGGGCCAACTTCAGGAAGCCCGAGAAGCATCCAAAGAATCGGATTTGATTCTGGATACGATTGCGGCCATGACCATTGAGGTTCTGCGTCCCGAGACGGATGAACGTGGAAACTCACGGATTAATCGTGACAAGATGAGTGTTGGGCGGGCCATGCAAACCGAAGTAGTCAGGCTGACCAAGTCACCTAACAGCACCATGGTCAGCGAGGAAGCCCAAGCGCTGGGCAATATCGGGATTCGTCTGCTGGAAAACGCAGGGAAACTATATGCGGCTATCGTTGCACGGCATGCCGGTCTTTCAGATTTGCTGAAAAACACCCGCTGGCGTAAAGACGGCGCTTGGACGGGCGGGTTGCGTGATGTGGATGGGGCAATACGCAACCACCCCGTGCGCGTGTCAGGGATGCTAAGAAAATGCACCTTGGTACCGGTAGCGGCACTTAGGCTGGATATTCCTGACACCTTGTTTTCAGGGGACGATGCGGCGACTACCAACAATGTAGTGCCTCTCATAGCCAAAGGTGAAGCCAAGAAACCGGAAGAACCGGCGCCACCGGCACCCAAACAGGCACCACCAACCTTTGTGGTGAATGACCCCACAACCCCCTTGCTGGACCAACTGACCAAAATTATTGAGGTGCCCTATGTCGACCTTGATGCTTGATACACCAACGCGTAATTCATTCACAGGACCAGAAATTCTGCAGGCACTGTCAGAAGCATTACCCGACGCTACAGTGCATGGTCCGGTTGAAATCGTCTTGGACGTGGAAACCACGGGCCTGACACCATGGGCGGTGAAAAAACCTTTCACCAATGGAAAGGATGGGGATGCCATGCCCCGCTGTCGGGTTCTGTCACTGTTCCTGCCCCACAATGGATTCCAGACTGCCGTGGATTTGGACCAATTTTCGTCTGAACAAAAACGGACTTTGGTAGGGATGCTGCATGGGCATGTTTGGGTTGGTCACAACCTGCTGTTTGATTATCAATGGTTGCTGAACCTGCATGCGGATATACGGCCTGCACGGATTGTGGATACGATGCTCATGGCAACGGCCATACGACCAGAAGCGGTTTATTATATGCAGTCGGTTATTGTTCAGGCTGAAACCCGGCAGCCATCCACCCGAAAAAACTATGCGGAATTTGCCCGGCATGTGAAAGACAAAATGGCACACAAGACAAGGTCTGGTGACAAAGAAGGTGGGGCATTGAGTCTGGATGATCTGGCGCTCTGGTTGTTCGACCAGAAACTCGACAAGACTTTCCAGAAACCGCAAAACTGGATGCCGGATTATCTCTCACCGGCCCATTACGATTACTGCATGGGGGATGTGGATATTCCCCCAAAAGCCGCACGGGCATTACTCAAGATAGACTCGGATACAGACATTCATGGGGTGCTGAACGCCTTGGATAACCACAATGGCGGCAAGGCATATCGAGACATGGAAGAAGCCTTGCATGTGCTGGTTCGGATGCAGCGAAAGGGTTTGTACTGGTCTCATTCAGCGGCGGCAGAACTGGATGCGGCTTTAAATGTGGCAGCAATAACGGCCATGGATGCACTGGAACAGATTGTTCCCGCTTTGGGGGCGTTTCGCGAACGGTTGTTGAATCCCAAGCAAGGTATGAACGATGCGCTCAAAACAGCCATAGATCAGGCCATTCGTGCAGAAACAGGGCAAGGATTACCTACAACAGCCAAGGGGAACCCTTCTCTTTCGGCCAAAGACCTAGAAGAAGTTTTCCCAGATAGTCAGGTAGTAACGGCCTTGCAGGGTGTTCTCAAACCTGTTTCAGAGCGTGGGAAAATTCCCCAATATGCAGCGCTGGTGGCTGAGGATGGGCGTATTCATCCGATGACGGGTATCAATACGGTGACAGGCCGGACTTCATCACAGGAACCCAATTTGCAGAATATCCCGCGTGATCCCCGTTTCCGGGCCATCTTTGCGGCACCAGAGGGGCATAAAATCATTGCCACGGACTTTTCGAGTATTGAATTGCGTATTGGCGCGGCCTTGGGGGTCAGGTCTTGGCGCATGCTGCGTTTCCTGCGGGAAGATAACCAATGCCAGTCACCACAACGGCAACGGATAGCTTGGATAGTCCAAAAAGTCCCCGAACTTTTACCATGGCTCAGTGACCCCTCTGAGCCTGTTCCGGCAAGGATCGCCGAAGCGAACCCGTTTCCGGACAGCAAAAGCCAACCGGACATGGATACCTGGGCACTGGCGATAGCCTGCCAGCTTTGCGTCATCGTGAAGAAGATTCACACGGCCACGGAAGGGGATGAGGCCAAATTGCCTTTCCGCTTGGCGTACATCAAAGGACTGGACCCGCATATGATTACCGCCCTTGCTATGGAATCCATGAGTGGACGGTTTGAGTTGGGTGGTTTGACCCCTATCGCATACTTAGAGTCTCTGACGCGGGATGCGCAGGATGCGCTGAAAAAGACGCTGAAAGGCTCACGACAGGCGGCAAAGGCGGTGAACTTCGGTCTCATATACGGCATGTCTGCGGAATCCCTCTGGAAGTCTGGCAGGCAGTCTTACGGCCTGAAATGGACCGAGGCAGAGGCAGAAGCCGCTAAAAACGCATATTTTGAATTGTTCCCGGAAATGGGTCTTTGGCACTGGCTACTGAAAAATGCTTTCAGCCAAAAAGCGGATATTTTGAATCCCTACAAGGCTTATGAAGTGCAGCCAGCAACAGCAGGGGGAAAATTATATCTCGGAAGTACCCTGTCTGGCCGTTTGACCATATCTTCTAAAATGACGAGCGGGGCCAACTATCAGGATCAGGGAACGGGGGCTGAAATTGCTTTCCGGGCACTGCGGGCGTTACCGGAAGATATACAGAGTTATCTTATCAATTTTGTCCACGATGAGCTGTTGCTGGAAGTGCCTGAGGCTCGTGTTACCGAGGTGCAGGCCCTCGTCGAAAAAACCATGATTACGGCAGCGGATTCATTGTTGCTCAGATATGGCATCCCGACCGAAGTGGAAACATCTATGGGCGACTGTTGGGTACACTAGGCCCTCACCCGTTCTCGCCTTGCATGGTTGAGATCACCACAAAAGGGCCATTAAACATCAGCGTGATTAACGCTTCTACCGCATAACCAACCGGTGTAGATTTTTACTTCATATGGTTTCGGGCGACAGAGGTGCGCAATGAAAGTCCCGTGTTACCGGTAACAGAGGCCGACAGGTAACAGGCGGGTAACATAAATACATAATAAAATCAAAGCTGTTACCTTGTTACCTCTGTTACCCGCAAAAACGACACCCCTATACGGACAATTTCTCTATTATAAGAGTGCCCTCTATTTATAGCGGGGAAAGTCCCGTGGACGTATCAAATAGGTGGTAACAGAGGTAACAGTGGTAACAACATTGATTTATTTGGTTTTTCTTGTTACCTGTCTGTTACCTGCCCACTACCAACTGGTAACGGCGGGTAACAAGCCATGGACGCCGCCACGCTGGCCCTAACGGATAAGTCCTATGTGAGTCCACAAATAGGACAATGCTGGTTGAATTTAGGCGGGCGGGGCCTTGTGTATTTATGTCGGTTCATCCACCACGCGAGATCATTGCTGCGCAACATGGCTTTGAAAGGCCCGATAGCCACCATCGTCACCCCAAAAGGGCGATGGCACACTACCTTGTCATCTTCTGAATAAGGCTTGGCCAGCTTTTATCGGACTGATGATCCGCTCTTGGAAAAAGCCTGAGAAATTGCGGGGCGCTTATAAATAGATGCCCCCACAGTTGGGTTAATCCCACACCTGCCAGTTATCCCGCATCGAAGCCATCCCCCAAAAGTGCGGGGGTACATCCTCAAGAAGCGATCCCTCAAACGGTCTGGAACCCGCTTAAACATTGGTCACCGAAACCAAAGAGGCACCCATTAAAGTGCGGGGGTATTACCCTGCCGTTTTCTGTATATGGTTCAATTCTATTTTTTATGGTTTGATTAAAAGGGAACGCCAGATAAAGGATGGGTTCAAAAGTTGTAGCTTTTTAATCATGGCGGATGCGTTATGGGCATCACCCCTGCGTTATGGTGGTCCTGCAGCATCCCAGCCCCGATCCGGCACGGTGGTGACTGTAACGGTGGCTTACGCGTTACAATGTAACATTGCATTATCTTGTTACAGTGTAACGCGATGAGGATAATTCACCGTGGCAATGACAGCAGCAGAACGGCAAGCAAAGTATCGAGAAAAGGCCCTGAAGGACCCTGACAGGCATTTGTTGGTCAAGGTGCAGGATGCTTCCACCTCAGGCACACGCCAATCTCAAGCGGCTACAAAAGACCACCGGATTGACCCAACGCCAGTGTATCGAACAAGCCATAAATCGGTTGGCAGAAGAACTCAACTGCTCGACTGAATAGTTACAGTGTAACGGTTAATATGGGAAACATTGTGCCAATGTTGGTACGGTGTTTGATATGTATGAACGATAGGCGGAAATTTTTCGCGGTGTCGGTGCAACATGCAATCGAGGTTTTCGATATGCTTGCTGATCTACTGAATGGTGGGCGGACACACTGATTTTTGGCACTTGTAAGTTATTGATTCCCGCGCCACCCTGACGCCATACTTGAAACGGGAATGATAGGGAATATTAGGGATTGGTGATACTCATATATTTTCACAACCAATTGTATATTATAAATTATTATCTTTAAGGCATTGATTCGGAAAGGCTAAAAAATGGCTACATTTGGCCTTCTAAGCCGTAGGTCAGGGGTTCGAGTCCCTTCAGGCGCACCAATAAAGTCAATCAAAAAGCATTTTCAGGAGCTAATCTTTTTTCTTGCCCATATTGCACAGCCATTAAAATGGCAAAAGGAATTGCCTGACCCTCCAGCCAGATAAATGTATCTGCAAAGCTACCCAGCACAAACCATAACCATGTAACCACCTGCACATAGCGCAGCAGTGGATCACTATGGCGCCATGCCCGGATCCCCAAATAGCCTATCAAAATAACCAGCGGAATAAATCCAAACAAACCCAACTCTGATAAATAGGCCAAAAATGAATTATTAGGACCGATCATGCTATCCACAACAGGAGGCAATTTAGGCTCCAGACCTCTTCTTGCCAGATCATAATAGGACGTTCTGAACTGTCCTGCGCCCACTCCAAAAAAAGGATGTTCAGCAAACATCTGTATAGCTGAGTGTGCATAGACCAGACGTAAACCAACACTGGTAATCACCCAGCCATTAAAAAACAGATAAACATCGTACACAGCCTGAATCCAGCGACTACGCAAAACCGGGGAAAGCAAGGCAATGCCCGCAAGAACAAAACCGGCTACTGTTCCGGCAACCCGATAGCGCGGAAACATCCACAATAAAACCAGCAAAGCCAATATAAAATATACCGCCTGCCCCGTTCTGCCAATCGTAAACATCAACTGCCAGAGCAATAATATAAATATGCCAAGAGCAATGCGTGGGCTCCAGAACAAAGTTTTTTCCGTGATGGCAAACATCAACAGCAACAACCCTGAGGCCAGCATCATACTGAAAGTAATATGGGTTTGTGCTAGACCAATTGGCCCCTGCCCAAGGAGATCCCGGAAGTGCCAACCCAGTACTTGCAATATACCTATCAATCCATTGGTGGTCAGCGCGACAATAAAAGATCGCAACAGGTAAACATAGTCTTTCTTCTGCCAGGGCATTACCGCCACCAGGGGCAAAAACCATAAATACCAAATATGTCTTACTGGCTCGTAATCATTCGCAGCCAAATGATAACGAAACAAATCATACATATTGATAATGAAAATAATAGCTATCGTCAAAACAAAAATGTTTGGCCGCAATTGTCGCCAATATCCCGACCATAAGAACGTAATCAAAAAAATTATGGCTGCATATTTGGTGAGCGAAATGGCCAAAGGAATGGTTAGAAATACCAACCATAATGCCATGAACGGGACTTTTTCACGACACCAAAGAACTGTTTTCGCTCCCATCTAAACACTTCCCTGTGGTGATATAAAAATCAACTCAAGACGAATGGCTTCCACGGCGTCTTTTTAAACGCCGGCTGCGGATCTGCCAAAGGGTCAGCACCAAACCCACTGCCACGTATATAATCCCGGCAAAGAAAAGCACCAAAGGCGGATGTACGGCGATCAGGGCGACCACCAAAACGACAATAATAGCCAGCGCAAAAGGAACACGCCCGTGTAGGTCAAAGTCTTTGAAACTGCGAAAACGGACATTACTGACCATCAGCAGCCCCAGAACATAGACCAACCCCAAGGCGATATATTCACTGATTTGGGTCAGCCAGGGATACCCCTCGCCAACGGCCACCCAGACCAGACTGGCCAGAACGGCTGCCGCAGTGGGGATGGGCAAGCCCTGAAAGTAGCGTTTTGAAGTGCTGTGCACCTGGGTATTAAAACGCGCCAGACGCAAGGCTCCACAAGCCGTATAAACAAAAGCACCCAACCAGCCGAACTTGCCGAAATCCTGAAGCCCCCAAAGCAGCACCAGAATAGCTGGAGCCAATCCAAAGGCGATTACATCGGCCAGTGAATCATATTCTGCACCAAAAGCACTTTCCGTATGCGTCATGCGGGCAACTCTGCCATCAAGACCGTCAAGAATCATGGCGATGAATATGACGATTGCGGCGGTACGATAATGGCCATGAATAGACGCAACAATGGAATAAAAACCGGCAAAAAGACTGGCTGTCGTAAACAAATTGGGGAGTACATAAACGCCCCGCCGGGGATACCGGGGATTCATGTTATGGACCCAGGCAAAGTAGCCAGACACTGCGCGCCGGACCGCACCCTCTCACCAATCCGCACCTGAACTTCCGTATCCAGTGGTAAATAGGTATCTACCCGCGACCCGAAACGAATAAAACCAAAACGCTGACCGGTGGCCACGTCATGATCGTTATGGACATAGCAGACAATGCGCCGGGCCACCAGGCCCGCTACCTGCACCACGGTGACATCATGCCCCCCGGGAGTTTTCACCCAAATCGCATTCCGTTCATTTTCCAGTGAGGCCTTGTCCAGGGCGGCATTAAAAAATCTGCCCGGGAAATACCAGACATTTTGTATACGTCCACTGACCGGCATGCGATTGACGTGTACATCAAACACATTCATAAAAATACTGATCTTAAGCGCTGGCCGCGACAGGTAAGGATCATCGACCTGCTCAATGGCAATCACCCGACCATCCGCCGGACAAAGGACAGACCGGGAGGACAAATCCGGTAACGGCCGACGCGGGTCCCGAAAAAACTGCAGACTGAACAAAAACAACAGATAAAAAATAGCCGGGAGGAGCAACCACCAACCCGTCAAAAAAATCTGCAAGACAATGGCGATGATCAGAAAGGCGAGCAGAAAAGGCCAGCCTTCACGCGCCAGAACAGGATATGGATAGTCAGTTTTCATGGGCGGAGCGTATCAGGACCGGAGCCATGAGAAAAGGGCGAACACCCAAGGCAAAAGACTTGCCCAAGAGAATTCACCCTTTTTCAAAAGTGCAAACAAATTTAGTTGCGTGAACGGTCCACAATCCGGTTCTGACCAATCCAGGTCATCATGGAACGCAGCTTGTTGCCCACCACTTCAATAGGATGCTCAGCACCTATCCGGCGCATGGCCTGCATGGTCGCCTTGCCAGCCTGATTTTCCAGAATGAATTCCCTGGCGAACTGGCCCGTCTGGATTTCGGTGAGGATTTTCTTCATCTCGGC
The DNA here is from genome assembly GCF_001931655.1 of Acidithiobacillus albertensis. Taxonomy (NCBI): domain Bacteria; kingdom Pseudomonadati; phylum Pseudomonadota; class Acidithiobacillia; order Acidithiobacillales; family Acidithiobacillaceae; genus Acidithiobacillus; species Acidithiobacillus albertensis. The sequence continues at coordinate 2,002,756 of NZ_MOAD01000001.1, forward strand.
CTTGGTGTCAGCATTCACCACACGCGGGCCACGGGTGAGGTCGCCATATTCTGCCGTGTTGGAGATGGAGTAACGCATGTTGGCAATACCCCCCTCGTACATCAGATCGACAATCAGCTTCAGCTCATGCATACACTCAAAATAGGCCATTTCCGGCGCATATCCTGCTTCGACCAGCGTTTCAAAACCGGCCTGTACCAGGGCCGTGGCGCCGCCGCAGAGTACCGCCTGCTCACCAAACAAATCGGTTTCGGTTTCTTCACGGAAGGACGTTTCGATGACACCAGCGCGGGTACCGCCATTGGCCTTGGCATAAGCCAGAGCAATGTTGGTGGCGTTGCCACTGGCATCCTGATGCACAGCAATCAGACTGGGCACCCCACCTCCCTGGGTGTAAGTGGAACGGACCAGATGGCCGGGACCTTTGGGTGCCACCAGGAAGCAGTCGAGATCGGCGCGGGGATGAATCTGACCGAAATGCACGTTAAAGCCGTGTGCGAATACCAGTGCCGCACCCTGTTTGATTTTGGGCGCAATTTCATCGCGATACAAAGCGGCCTGGCCTTCATCCGGCGTCAGAATCATGACCACATCGGCGCTGGCCACCGCTTCACCGACCTCTTTCACTTCCAGACTGGACTTGACGGCCTTGTCCCAGGAAGTGGAGTCCTTACGCAGACCCACCACTACGGAGACCCCGGAATCCTTGAGATTCAGCGCATGGGCATGGCCTTGTGAGCCGTAACCAATGATGGCCACTTTCTTTTTCTGGATAAGGGCCAAATCAGCATCGTTATCGTAATAAACTTTCATGTAAACCTCTGCGTATGTACAAAAAATGAATAATAATCAGGAAAATCAGATAGCCTTGGCCCCACGGCTGATGGCGCTGGCGCCACTGCGCACCACCTCAATGACCATACCCGGGTCCAGCGCATGAATAAAGGCATCCAATTTGTCACCAGGACCCGTGAGTTCAATGGTGTAAGAGCGATCGGTGACATCAATGATCCGCCCCCGGAAAATATCCGAAAGCCGCTTCACTTCTTCGCGATCAGGGCCGACAGCGTGAACCTTGATCAGCATCAGCTCACGTTCAATGTGTGGTCCCTCACTGAGATCATGCACGCGAATCACTTCAACCAGCTTGTTCAACTGTTTGAGTACCTGCTCCATGATTTCTTCGGAACCGCTGGTAGCCACAGTCATGCGCGAGATGCTGGCATCATGGGTTGGCGCTACCGTCATGGCTTCAATGTTATAACCCCGCGCCGAAAATAAACCCGCCACCCGCGACAAGGCACCCGCTTCGTTTTCCAATAAAATAGAAATGATATGGCGCATGCTTACACCAGGATCATTTCAGAAAGTGCCGCACCAGCAGGCACCATGGGATAAACATTCTCCTTGGCATCCACGCGGAAATCCATGAATACCATACGATCCTTGAGGCGTAAGGCTTCGCGGATGACTGGCTCGACGTCAGCGGGAGTATCCGCACGCAAACCAATATGCCCATAGGCTTCAGCCAGTTTCACGAAATCCGGCAAGGCATCCACATAGCTCATGGCATAACGATCTTCATAAAAGAACTCCTGCCACTGGCGGACCATACCGAGATAATGATTATTCAGGCAGGCCACCTTGAGGGGCAACTTGTATTGCTGACAGGTAGATAATTCCTGAATATTCATCTGGATACTGCCATCACCTGTAATACAGACCACCGTAGCATCCGGCTCAGCCACCTGCGCACCCATGGCTGCAGGCAAGCCAAAACCCATCGTCCCCAAACCACCACTGTTCACCCAGCGACGGGGTTTATCAAAACCATAAAACTGGGCAGCCCACATCTGATGCTGTCCCACATCAGAAGTCACAATGGCATCTCCGCCAGTCAGTTCAAACAGTTTTTGTACCACAAACTGCGGCTTGATGATCTGATCATCCTGCTGGTAATGGAGACAATCGCGCTTGCGCCATTCCGCAATCTGCGCCCACCAGGCCTGCATGGCATGGGGGTCGTTCAGTGCATCCAGTTCACCAAGCACCTGATTCATTTCTGTCAGGACCTGCTGGAGATCACCGACAATCGGCACATCCACCCGGACATTTTTGGAAATGGAGGAAGGATCCACATCCACATGCACAATTTTGGCATGGGGCGCGAACTTGGCGAGATTGCCGGTAACCCGGTCATCAAAACGTGCGCCCAGCGCCACCAGCACATCACAATGCTGCACCGCCATGTTGGCTTCATAAGTGCCATGCATGCCCAACATCCCCACAAACTGGGGGTCAGAAGCGGGGTAAGCGCCCAGGCCCATCAGGGTATGGGTAATGGGCACATTCAGGCTCCGGACCAGCTTGCGAAGCTCTTCAGAAGCATTACCCAACACAATGCCACCACCGGTGTAAAACATTGGACGCTGGGCACTGGCAATCATCTGCATGGCCTTGCGCACCTGCCCAGGATGTCCCTTGACGGTCGGCTTGTAGGAACGCAAGGAAATCTTGTCAGGATAGTGGTAGGCACACTGATGACCGGTCACATCCTTGGGAATGTCCACCAGCACCGGGCCGGGTCTGCCGGTTGCCGCCAGATAAAAAGCGGTCTTCAGGGTGCTGGCCAGATCCTTGATGTCCTTGACGAGAAAATTATGCTTGGTGCAAGGCCGGGTAATCCCCACCGTATCCACTTCCTGAAAGGCATCATTGCCAATCAGCGCAACGGGAACCTGTCCACTGATCACCACCAGAGGGACGGAGTCCATATAGGCCGTGGCGATGCCGGTAACAGCGTTGGTGGCACCCGGACCACTGGTCACCAGCGCCACACCCACCTTGCCGGTCACCCGGGAATAGGCATCGGCAGCATGCACAGCCGCCTGCTCATGGCGTACTAGCACATGCTGCACGGCTTCCTGCTTATCCAGGGCATCGTAAATGTAAAGAACAGCACCACCGGGATAACCAAAAACGAATTCCACACCTTCATCACGCAGGGCGCGCACCACAATCTCGGCACCGGTCAAGGTTTCGGATTCAGTTTTTGGGCTCAGGCGCTCATGGGTGGTGGTCGGGGACGTCATCGTCGTACTCCTCAGGGAATAAAGTATCAGCGCAAAAAACTAGACAGTTTTCCCATGCAGGTCAAATAAAAATGCCTTGGCGTACTTTGCCCGCCATCTATAGCCCGCCATTAGTAATGCTTATGTAAATTTTCCATGTAATCGCGGGCCTTGGCGACCAGGTTTTCCGGCAGGCCGCGTTTGGCGGCAATCACCAGTCCCAGCGAACGGCCAGGCACACCAATCTCCAGCTCGTAGGTAGGCTCCAGCCGTTCATGATCAAAACGCATGGAAGCATTACGCAGACAGGCATGGCTTTCAGCAAAGGATTTGAGCGGGGTCAAATGGGTCGTCACCATGCCGCGCACCCCCCGCTCGGCCAGGTGGTCCAGTACCGCCATGGCCAGGGCGGCGCCCTCTTCCGGGTCGGTACCAGTACCCAATTCATCCAGTAAAATCAGGGTATGATCATCGGCATCGGCAAGAAGACGTTTGAGCACTTCTACATGCCCGGAATAGGTGGAAAGCTGAAAAGCCACACTTTGCGGATCGCCCATATCGACAAAAATCCGGGTGAAGTTACCGACCACAGCCCGTCCCGCCACCGGAACATGCAGTCCGCAATGGGCCATTACGGTCAGCAGCCCCACGGTTTTCAGTGAAACACTTTTCCCGCCCGTATTAGGTCCGGTCACTACCAGAATCGGACAATCGGCATTTATATGTACCGTCAGCGGCTTAGGTTGCGGGCCGCGCTTTTCAGCGTAGGCCAGGATCAGTTGCGGGTGATAGGCATCTTCCAGAATCAATACCGGTTCATCCACCATTTCTGCCGCCTTGGCCTGTAAATGAATGGATAATTGCGCACCAGCAATGGCCAGATCCAGCCAGGTCAGCGATTCCACCAAGTGCTGCAGGGCACTGAGCCGTTCCCTGCCTTCATCACTGAGCGCACGCAGAATGGCCTGATTTTCCTGCTCAATACTCCCGGCGATTTTCTCCAGCCGATTATTGCTGGCCACCAGTTCCATAGGCTCTACCAGATAACCATGACCACCCGGACCGGTACCCCGCCGCACGCCGCGAATCTGATCCGTAGCGCCATCGGGCAGATGTACGCAGGCACGCTGCCCGGACCAGTGCAATTTGGCACCCGGAGTGCCCAGGTGGGACTGCATGGACCTCTGAATCTGATCGCGTTCGGTTTTGAGTTCGGCATGCAATTGGCGCAGCGCGGCGTTACCATCTTCGCGGACGCTGCCGTTGGGCATCAACACGGCGTCAATTTTGGGAAGGAGATCGGCGGCTGCATCCAGACGTTCCGGCCCGGTTGGCAACAAGGTAGGTCGCTTTTCAGCAAAAGGACGTAATTCCTTGCCCACGCGCAACACCAGCGCCAGGTTGCGGAAAGCGGTTCCTGCCAGTGCTGCACCAGGACTGGCAACCTGGCGGATAGCAGCACGAATATCCGGTAATTCCGGAACCACCGGTCCTTCGCCGGACTCCAGACCAAAGCGCGCCGCCGTAATGGCATCCTGTAACTGCCGGGCGACACCGACACTGGGGGCAGGCCCCAAATTACGGGCCGCATCGGCACCAAAAGGGGTCGCACACAATTTTTCCAGTAATCGGCGAATCCCCTCGAATTCCAGGGGTTTCAGGTCGGCTTCCATGGGTTCTCCTCAGTTTGGAATTTTATCAAGAGTACAAAAGGCTACCGTCTAATGCCAATCCGCTTAAGCTTGAGTCAGTTCTCGCCACCAGCGTTTGCGGCCTTCCGGGACGATAAATGATCCGAGATCATCAGGTGCCATGCGCGACAAAATCCAGCCGGGCGGAACCAGTTTGCCACTGCTGCCGCAAGATGCGCCGAGGTTGTTGGGATCATATATTTTAATGAGTTGTGGATGGTCAAAATCATCCACATAGACAATACCCAGGTATTTTTCGCGATGATCCTGGTGCAACAGCGCACTGATGGCCGCCAGACGCTGCCGGAGCACTTCAGCCTTCACCGGCTGTTCAGGATAATCCACCCCGACAAAATACACATACCAGCCATCATCGGCCTGAGCGTCCAGGGTTTCCACAAAAGTGTCCCAACGTGCCCAGTCCTTGATACCCCACAGCATCCCCCGATAAACATCTGTAAAGTTCGACATTCAAAATTCTCCTGTTGCGCCCTGAAAACTGAGCAATACCTGCCGGGTCAGGGGGCGGGTACGATGTTCAAATAAAAAAACGCCCTGCCAGACCCCAAGGGCTGCGCGGCCTTCCCTGACCGGTATGACCAGACTATTTTGGGTCAGTACACAACGCAAATGCGCGGACATATCATCCGGTCCTTCATTGCGATGATAAAAATGGGGATCATCATCGGGCACCAGCCGGGCAAAATACCCGAGAATATCCCGTTGCACATCCGGGTCAGCATTCTCCTGAATAATCAGACTGGCCGAAGTATGGGGAACAAACACATTCACCAGCCCCTCCCGGGCACCTATGCTCTGGAGCCAATCCTGGAGCTTTTCCGTCAGCTCATGCAGCCCCCGGCCACCGTGTTGAATTTTCCACTCCGCACTGAAATGCTTCATGCTTTACCCTTTTGTTGGGCGCGCCGCACCCGAAAAAAATCCCGCAATAAGATTGCTGACTGTTCTGCCAACAGACCACCTTCCGCCATAATGCGATGATTAAAACGCGAGTCGTCCAGTAAATGATAAAGGCTTTCCACCGCCCCCGCCTTGGGATCAGCCGCTCCGTAAACTACCCGGCTGACCCGGGCATGAAGCATGGCTCCTACACACATGACACAGGGTTCCAAAGTGACGTAGAGCGTGGATCCCGTCAGTCGATAATTCTCAGCCAGACGTGCTGCTGCACGCAACACCCGTATTTCTGCATGCGCGCTGGGATCGTGTTCGGCAATGGGTGCATTGTGGGCGCCCGCCATGAATACTCCGTCCTCGTTCACCAGCACCGCACCGACCGGCACCTCTCCGACAGCAGCCGACTGCGCCGCCAGATCCAGAGCCATGCTCATCCAGCGCCTATCCGATATTCGTTGCTCTGCTGTCATCAAGGTTCCTGCTATTTGCCTGATTTATAGCCGTACCGGACACTACAAGAGTAACTATTTGTAGTCTCGCGCCTTGACAGAATCCGGAATGCTGCTAATTTCCACCGCAAGTTGCGAAAAAGATACTAGCCATGCATACGTTTCATCAACTTAATTTGCAAGGCAATGATTGTAACATTTGTCAGACCATAAAAAAGGAATAGACGTGCTAAGCATACCAAGTTCTCCTTTGCTGGGCCTGGATATCAGCTCTGATGCCGTAAAGCTCGTTTCGCTGGCCCAAAGCCGTGGAAAAATCCGGGTGGAGCACGCTGATTCCGAGACATTACCGCCAGGAGCGGTCAGTGATCGGGATATTCTGGATACTGAAGCCGTTTCCCGCGCCCTGCGCACTATTCTGGAACGTTCACGCATTCGTACCAAGGCTGTTGCTACAGCACTTCCCGCCAATACCGCCATTGTCAAAGTCATTTCCCTGCCGGCTGATCTGGACGAAGTCGGGATCGAAGACCAGATCCGCTACGAAGGCAGTCAATACATCCCCTACAGTATTGATGCCGTGAATTTTGATTTTTCTGTTCTTGGTCCAGATGAGACGCGCAAAGGCTTCAATCACGTTTTGCTGGTTGCCAGCAAAAAAGAAGCTATTGAAGATCGCGCAGCAGTTCTCGAAGAGGCAGGCTTGAAGCCACAGATTGTCGATGTCAAACCGTTTGCACTGTGGTTACTTCATGAGCATCTGAATGGAGCAAATACCAAAACCGTTAACCAAGCTGGCAAAGGCATTGTTCTGGTAGAAATCGGCAGTATCACCACCAACATTTACGTCTTTCAGGATGGACATCCCGTATATTCCCGGGAACATAATTTTGGTCTGAGCCGACTACTGGAAGAAATTCAGCACCGCTATAATCTCGACAGTAACGACGCCCAGCGCATGGAGCGTTTTGGCGGACTCCCACCAGAATACGAAAAAGAAGTGCTTCAGCCTTTTGCCCGCAATATGGCTCAGGAACTTTTCCGTTCTCTGGATTTTTTTCAGGCCAGCATGCCCGACGTACCCACAGCAGCCGTCCACCTTTTTGGAGTAGGTGCAAAAATTCCACAACTGGCCGACCAGTTACGGCAAATGGTCAGTTTTCCGGTCTTGGTCCCCGATCCCTTTGCTGGCATGGAAATTTCACCCCAAATCAGCAGGCGTTTCATGGACTCCGATCGCTCATCTCTGGCGGTTGCCTGTGGTCTGGCTTTGCGGAGGATTTCGGCATGATTCGCATCAACCTGCTTCCCTATCGCGAGGCGCGCCGCACCAAACGCAGCCAGTTCCTGGCCGCCGCACTCCTCGGCATTCTTTTGCTGGCAGCACTTTTTTATTATGGAATTTACAGCATTTTCAGTGCCCGGGTCGCCAGTGAACAGACCAAAGTCAATTACCTGCAGGGTGTAACCACACAACTGGACAGCAAAATCGCGTCCATTGCCGACCTCCGCAAAAAACGGGATGAATTACTCGCCAGAGAAGGTATCATCACCGATCTTCAGGATAAACGGGATATGGTAGTACAGGTTTTCAATACCCTGGCCGCAGAAACCCCCAATGGTGTTTTTCTGACCCATTTACAGCAATCCGGAAATTCCATGACCGTGAATGGTTATGCGGAAGATAATGATCAGGTAGCCGCTTTTATGCGGAATATTGATGCCTCCAAAATATTTACCGAACCGCAGTTAAACATTATCAGCAAATCCAAACTGGGTTCCGAGGAGGTTGGACAGTTCACCTTACAAATGAACATCCGCAAACCCACCGCAGCCGATAAAAGCGCTCATACAACGGGCACACAGGAGGCCCAGCCGTGACTTTCGACGAAATTCGTAATTTGCAGGTGGATGACGTCCTCCGCTGGCCGCTAAAAACCAAATTGATTGCCATTGCCATCATTATCGTGATTTTGGGCATTGTCGTCTGGTTTGAATTCATCTCCCCGGAAAACGACAAATACGATGCGCTGCATACTCAGGAACAGAGCCTGAAAATCCAGATCAGGCAAAAGCAGCTACTGGCGGCATCGTTACCGGCCTATCAAGCACAAATCAAGGAAATGAATGTGCGGTTTCAGAAGTTTCTGGAACAGCTTCCAAACCGGACCCAGATTCCATCACTCCTGGATGATGTGACTTTGGCAGGACGCAGCCGGGGGCTGGATTTTGAGCTGTTTCAACCCACTGGTGAAATCAACAAGAACTTTTATGCTGAAATTCCGGTAAAACTGAAAGTGGTTGGTACCTATAATGACATCGGACGTTTTGCTGCAGCAGTAGCTGCCATGCCCCGCATCGTCACTATCAGCGGGATTGATATTACCCGGGTTCCTGATACCGGTAGCACACCTGCCGCCAAGGCCCTTGCTGCCCAGCAGCTGACCATGCAATGTACGGCAACCACCTATCGTTATCTGGATAACGGAGACAAAAGCAATAATAACCAGGCCGGGGGTAAGCCATGAAACCAATCCGAGCGAATTTCTATATTAAAACCCGTCATATTCTGGCTTTCAGCGTCGCCATCACTTTGCTGGCGGGCTGCTCGGACAGCGATAACTTAAGTCATTTACGGGAGTTTGTGGCCAACGGACCAAAAACCAACCATCACATTACGCCCTTGCCCAAAACTCCGGCTTATCAGCCTACTGCTTATAATAACCCGGCCAATCGTGATCCATTTACCAGCTTTTCCGAAATGCTGCTGCGCAAGGAAGCCGCCAGTGAAGATACCGGCCCTCGTCCGGCTTCTCATGGCCCTATTCAACCCCTGGAGAAATATGCACTTTCCAGCCTGAGCGTCAGCGGCATCATGCGTACTGCTAACGGACAGCTCTGGGCCGTCATTGCGGCTCCAGACTCAAAAGTATATCGCGCGACATTGGGTAGCTACATCGGAACACATGACGGACGCATAACGGGCATTGACGACAGGATGGGCAAACAATCTGTCACTGTTGAGCAATATTTACCCAATGCTTTTGGTGGTTACAAAAAACAACAGACCGTTTTACACATGCAGGGTGGTAACTGAACATGACGAGCCTGACCCCGAAGAATACAGAGGAATACAAAAAGATGCGCACAGCCAACAATGCCCAGCTTCCACTCAGTAGCCGTCATCCGCGCCTGCGTCCATTAACCGGCGCCATTTTGGCTGCGGCACTCAGCCTGAGCTCTGGGGCAGCCTGGGCGGAAAGTCTTATCAGCAGCATCACGCCCAGCCCGGATCAGCATGGTACCGCTTTCATCATTCATAGTGATTCGCGCCCTGCCTATGATGTCAATACCCTTAACGGCGGATATCGGGTTCAAATCGATTTCACCAACGCCCACTTTCTGCCCTCTGTGGGCACCGTCATGGGTAGCGGAGCAGTACAAAATGTACTGACCGAAAACGAGGGACATAATGCCCGGCTGGACCTGCTGCTGAAATCTCCCCAGGCAGTCATGATAGAACCTACGGTTGGCGGTTATCGCCTGGCGTTTGTCGACAGCACCGCACCTGCAGCAGCTCCTGCCCCGGCAGCGACCTCAGGCGCAACAGCGGTATCCAGCCCTGCTACTGTCATGGCAAGTCCCGCAGCAGCTCCTGCTCCGGTCATGACCTACGGCACTCAGGTCAATGGCCTGAATTTCAAGCGCGGCAAACAGGGTGGCGGTATTCTGGATTTATCCATCACCGGACCGCAACCGGAAATGAACGTTACCCGGGAAGATGGCAAACTGGTGGTTGAACTCAAAAACACGACCCTGCCCGCCAGCTACACCCATCGCTTTGGGGTGACCCAGTTCGGCACTCCGGTACAGTTTGTGGATAGTTATCCCATTGGCCGGAATACCCGCCTGGTATTTGCCATTCATGGTCCCTATGAATACTCGGCTTATCAACTAGGTCAGCAGACCATGATTGATGTGCATCCCAAGACCGAAAGTGCGGTTGAGAATCCCAAGGATAGCGCCCGTCTGAGCATGGATTTCCAGAACATCAGCGTACGGGATGCCTTGCAGGTTATTGCCGACTTCACCCACCAGAATATTGTGGTTTCCAATAATGTGACGGGCAGCCTTTCCATCCGTTTGAAAAATGAACCCTGGGAACAGGCTTTCAAGGTCATTCTCGAATCTCAGGGATTGGCGGTCAAACACATTGGCAATATTCTCTGGGTGGCTCCCGCCAACCAGATTACCAGCCAGGAAGAGGCGGAACTTAAAGCCGATGCCAGCAAGCGCAAGCTGGAACCTTTGGAAACCCAGCTCATTCAGATCAAGTACGCCAAGGCCTCGAGTATTGCTTCACTGCTGGAAGGTTTTGATCAGAACAAGCAACCTGGTGCCCCTGACGATCAGATGAGCAGTTATCAACAACAATCTCTGGCCAATGCCCTTGGACTGCCAAAATCCAGCATTATCGGTAACTCCCTGCTTGGCCCACGCGGTTCCGTGGCCGTAGTAACGAGGACCAATAGCCTGCTGGTCCGGGATACCCCTCGAGACATTGAAAATATCAAAAAACTGATTGCCAAAATCGACAAGCCCGTACCGCAAGTCCTGATTGAGGCGCGTATTGTCCAGATAACCACCAGTGCGGCGCATTCTCTGGGCGTCAACTGGGGTGGCACCTATACCTCCAACGGTGCAGGTGGCGTCGTCAATCTTTCCGGAACCGGAGCCACGGGCACAACGGAAACCCAGGGTGGTGCATATCCCATCCAGGGCGGCAGCAGTTCCAGTTCTACGACCGGCACGGGCTTCACCGTACCGGCTCTTGCCAATCTCGCTGCTTCCAATGCGGGCACGGCCTTGGCCAGTGCTAGCCCAGCTTCTCTGGGCTTTGCCCTGGGAACGGCTGCAGGTAATCGCATTCTGAACCTGCAATTGCAGGCCCTGCAGGTGAATAACCGCGCCAAAATCATCTCCAGTCCGAAAGTCATGACTGAGGATAATGAAAAGGCAGTCATTTCTCAGGGTCAGGAAATCCCCTATCAGCAATCCACCAGCAGTGGCGCCACTTCGGTTTCCTTCAAAAAAGCCGAATTGAGTCTGGATGTGACGCCGCATATTTCACCCAACGGCAAAATCACCCTGGATGTGGACGCCAAAAACAATCAGCCCAATTACGCTAATGCCTTGCCTTCCGGTATTCCCATCCAGACTCAGGAAGTCAAAACCAAACTGCTGGTCAACAATGGACAGACCATCGTTATTGGCGGTATTTATACGGACACCACCAATCACAACCAGACAGGTATACCTCTATTGAAAGATATTCCGCTGCTGGGCTGGCTCTTCAAAAGTAACGTTGACAGCGTCGCCAAAACCGAATTACTGGTGTTCATCACCCCCAAAGTTGTGGGCGGTGACGCCCAGGACGGCCTCGCGGGTGCCGACGGCGATAGCAATCTCGGACAATGACCGGAACGGTCATTCTGATCGGGCCGATGGGCTCGGGCAAATCGACCATCGGGCGGCTTCTGGCCGCCCGTTTACGTATTCCCTACGTTGACAGTGACCAACTGATCGTCACCCAAACGGGCGTGGACATACCCACTATTTTTGAAATTGAGGGAGAAGCCGGCTTTCGCGAGCGCGAAGCGAAAGTCATTGCCGATCTGGCTGAGCACAATCAGGATATGGTCCTTGCCACTGGCGGCGGTGCTATTCTCGATCCCCGCAACCGCGTCCATCTGCGCCACAAGGGTCAGGTAATTTATCTGGATGTCAGCGTAGAAGAACAGTTAAAAAGAGTCCGCCACGACCGTAACCGTCCTTTGCTGCAAACTTCAGACCTGGAAAGTCGTCTGCGCAGCCTCGCCCAGCAAAGAAGCAGCCTTTACCAGCAGACCGCCCATTGGCGGGTGAGCGGTGATGGCCTGCGCTCAGATCAGGTATTACGGCGAATTTTAAGGTATTTACACACACAAACAGGTTAAATGAGGACGCCCCTCTTGCCTGCAGGCCCAAGAAACTCAACAATGGAAGGGTAAACCCGCCCACAAGAGCTCAGATTATATGCAAAGTCTTCGTGTAGAACTTGGTCAGCGCAGCTACTCCATTCATATTGGCAGCGGCATTATCGGCGACACAACCTTCTTCGCTCCGGTTTTGAGTAAGGGACCGGTCGCCATCATTACCGACACGAATGTCGCGCCACTTTATCTGCAGGCCCTGCAAAACACCCTGAAGGCCCTGAACAAGGATTCACTGGTCATCACCCTGCCAGCGGGGGAAGAAAGCAAGTCCCTCGACAATATCCAGCTCATCGCCGGGCATCTGCTCAGCGCCGGTTATGGTCGCGACTGTACACTTTGCGCGCTGGGCGGTGGGGTAGTGGGTGATATCACCGGCTTCGCTGCCGCCGTTTATCAACGCGGCGTGGCCTGTGTGCAAATTCCCACCACCCTGCTGGCCATGGTGGATTCTTCCGTGGGCGGAAAAACCGGCGTCAATCATCCCCTGGGTAAAAACATGATCGGCGCTTTTTATCAGCCCCGTACGGTCATTGTCGATACAGACACCCTCGACAGCCTGCCAGAACGGGAGTTTCGTTCAGGTCTTGCTGAAGTGATCAAATATGGGCTGATTAACGATCCTGGTTTTTTTTCCTGGCTGGAAGACAACCTGGATGCCGTGCTCGCCCGCGACACCGAGGTCCTGGCAAAAATCATCAAAACCTCCTGCCGGGACAAGGCGGATGTGGTCGCCAGGGACGAGCTGGAAGGGGGGCTGCGCGCCATTTTGAATTTTGGTCACACTTTTGGCCATGCCATTGAAGCCGCCAGTGGTTACGGACATTATCTGCATGGCGAAGCCGTAGCTATCGGAATGGTCATGGCCGCTGATCTGTCCCGACGTCTGGATTTGCTGCGGGAAAGCGAACAAAATCGCATTTTCAAATTGATCAAGGCAGCGGGACTCCCTACTCTGGCCCCACGCCTGGAAACTTCCGTCTATCTGGATTTCATGAAAGTCGATAAAAAAGCGGAAGGCGGTCAAATCCGCTTCATTCTTCTCAATAGCATTGGCAACGCCCTGATTACCGGCGATGTGCCTCCTGCGGCCATTATCCAGACCCTGCAGGCTTTTATGGAGCGTAGCGCATGAACGAAATCAACAAGGCCACTGCAGAATTGCAGGCAGAAATGGCACAGCGCATGGCTCTCAATCCCGGGGGAACCCGGCGCATTGGTAATTTTGGCTTCATCGAGCTGGAGGAAAGCTGGGGAGATGAAGCCACCATCATCAATACCGCCCGCATCAGTACGACCAATCAACGCCTGAAAAATGGTCATGACTTTAACGAGCGCGATCGCAATCTGCTCTACCAGTTGCTCCGCGATCAACATGGCACCCCCTTTGAAACCATCTACTTCCGTTTTCGCTTTATTGCGCCCATTTTTGTGCTCCGCCAATGGGTCAAACACCGGGTTTCGAGCTGGAATGAATTTTCCATGCGTTACCGCAAACCCATTTCTGTGGCCTATATTCCTGATGAGGCGGCACGCACGGTAGATGGTTACGCCGTTTTGGACGATACGGTGATGGCCGAATACGAAGCCCTGATGGGTCAACTTTTCCAGTGGTATGAAACCCAGTACAGCGCTGCCTGCACACGTATTGATCAGGCCCGCGAATCCGGCGAACTGGCACCCAAGGAAGGCGGTCGTGACCCTTATCGGGGCCGTGCCCGGGAGCTTCTCCGTAACGTCATGCCGGTTGCTGCCTACTCGGATGTGTACTGGACCATCAACTTTCGTAGCCTCATGAATTTTTTCAAATTGCGGCGCAAAAAAGATGCCCAGTATGAAATCCGTGAATATGCAGATGCGGCCTATGCGCTTTTTGCCGCCCGCCTGCCATTGCTGGCCGAAACCATGCAGCGGGTCATCGACGAGTCGGAGCAATCCCCGTCCAGCGAAGAGCATGCTGGTCGTGCAGAATAATCAAGGCAGCGTTTTCCAAGGGATGCTGGCCCCCTACGCCGCCCATGCCGAAAGCAGCCTGGGCCGCAAACATGCCGAAGCTCCTCCGGAAAGCCGCAGTCCCTTTCAGCGTGACCGCGACCGGGTGATTCATTCCAGCGCTTTTCGCCGTCTGGAGTATAAAACCCAGGTGTTCGTCAATCATGAGGGTGATTTGTATCGTACTCGTCTCACTCACACCCTCGAAGTCGCGCAGGTTGGGCGTGCCATTGCCCGACAACTGGGACTGGATGAAGATCTGGTAGAAGCCATCGCCCTGGCCCACGATCTCGGCCATACCCCCTTTGGTCACGCCGGACAGGATGCGCTGCAGGAATGCATGGGCGATCTCGGCGGCTTCGAGCATAATATTCAGTCCCTGCGGATTGTGGACCGACTTGAAGTCCGTTATGGAGATTTTCCCGGTCTGAACCTGAGTTTTGAGACCCGCGAAGGCATTCTCAAACATTGCGCCAAAAGCAAAGCCGCCGATCTGGGCGATGTGGGCGAGCGTTTTCTGCGCGGTACCCAACCTTCCCTGGAAGCGCAAATCACCAATCTGGCCGATGAAATCGCCTACAATAATCACGATATTGACGACGGCCTGCGCGCGGGCCTGCTGGATTTGCAGGAACTGTGCAGCAACAGTTTGTACGGCTCGATCTATTCCGAAGTACAGGATCGGTATCCGGAGGCTTCTAAAACCATTCTCCGTCACGAAACCGGCAGGCGCCTGATCAATCTGCTGATTAATGACCTGGTTGCGGAAACGCGACAGCGTATCCAGAGTAATCATATCACCAGCATTGCCGAGGTCCGGGCCAGTACCCGGCCACTGGCGGCTCACAGCCCGGAAATCGCTGGCCAAATCAAGTCGCTGAAAAGCTTTCTGTTTCATCGCATGTATCGGCACCCCCGGGTTCACCGGCAGGCGGAAAAAGCCAAACGCCTGGTGCGCCGTCTTTTTCACACCCTGCGCGAAGATCCCCGCCTGCTTCCCTTAAAGTATCAGGCACGCATTCAGGCCACGGATCAGCAGGACAAAAGCAAGGCCCGCATAGTCGCTGATTACATTGCCGGCATGACCGACCGTTTTGCCATTGCTGAATATGACCGCCTTTTTGATCCCCACGGTGAGGCCTGACAATCGGCCCTCCTGCGCCTCTTGGAGCTCGTCCATAAGCCCGCTATAATGTCCAGCCCTGCTTTGCAGTTCAGCGACAGGGTGACGGAACGGACCAGGTGACCTAATGACGCAAAGCTTATACTCCTCCGACTTTGAAAGAGATTCCTGCGGCTTCGGGCTGATTGCCCAGATGGATAATCAGGCCAGCCATGCCATTGTCGCCACGGCCATTGCCTCACTGGCCCGCCTGACGCATCGCGGTGCAGTGGCCGCTGATGGTAAAAGTGGTGACGGCTGCGGCCTGCTGGTCCAGATGCCGCGCGCGTTCTTCCACAGCGTTGCGGCAGAAATGGGTATCAAGCTCCCTGAACATTTTGGTGTGGGTCAGTTTTTCCTGCCCCAGGACGCCACCCTTGCCCAGACCATCCGTGATGCATTGGATGCAGAAGCCCGGGATCTCGGCCTGAGCAGTGTTGTCTGGCGGCAGGTACCGACCGACAACTCGGCTTGCGGAGAAGAAGCCCTGAGCAGCTTGCCAGCCGTCTGGCAGGTATTTGTCGGCCTGCCCGAAGATCAGGACGTGGATACGCATGAGCGGCTTTTGTATCGCCTGCGTCGCCGGGTAGAAAAGCGTTTCGTCGCAGACCCGCATTTTTTTGCCGTCACCTGTTCTTCTCAGGTAATCGGCTATAAAGGCCTGGTCCTTCCGGAAAATCTTCCAGTATTTTATCCCGACCTGCGCGACGCGCGCTTCAGCTCGGCACTGGTCACCTATCATCAGCGCTTTTCCACCAACACCTGGCCGGAGTGGCGCCTTTGCCAGCCTTTCCGCATTCTCGCCCATAATGGCGAACTGAATACGGTGCAGGGTAATCGACTCTGGGCCAAGGCCCGGGAAGCGCAATTGCACAGTGACCTGCTGCCCATGGCTGAGGTCCTTCCGGCCGTAGGCGGTGGCAGTGATTCCTTCAGTCTCGACAACATGCTGGAGCTGCTGGTGCAGGGCGGCATGGATTTCTTCAAGGCCATCCGCCTGCTGGTGCCCCCGGCCTGGCACAATGTTCCGCATATGGAACCGGCTCTGCGGGCTTTTTATGAATATCACTCCATGCGCATGGAAGCCTGGGATGGCCCCGCCGGTCTGGTTCTGAACACCGGCCGCATCGCCGCCTGCGCTTTGGATCGCAATGGTTTGCGGCCCGCGCGTTATGTCATCACCAAAGACCGCATCATCAACATTGCTTCGGAAGTAGGCGTTTTCGACTACCAGCATCAGGATATTGCCGTGCAGGGGCGGGTCGGGCCCGGTCAGCTGGTCGCGGTCGATATGGCCAGCGGACGCTTCCTCGACTCGGAAAGCATTGATACCGAGATCATGAACAGTCATCCCTATCGGGAATGGCTGGATGAATATGCGGAGCATCTGCATCGCGATGACCATGATCTGACCCCGGCCCTGCCCGTTACCGACCTGCTGCTCAGCGAAAAGGCTTTTGGCGTCAGTTTTGAGGAAGAAGATCAGGTCATCCGCATTCTCGCCGAAGGCGCTCAGGAAGCGGTGGGCTCCATGGGCGACGACACCCCGATGGCGGTACTTTCCGGACAGAAACGCCACATTGCCGATTATTTCCGGCAGCAGTTTGCGCAGGTCACCAATCCCCCCATTGATCCCCTGCGTGAAGCCCTGGTAATGTCCCTGAATACGGTGATTGGCAGCGAAAGCAATCTGTTCGCAGAGCGCCCCGAATATGCCCGCCGCATCGAAATTCAGTCACCCATTCTTTCCGACAGTACTTTTGTCGCTTTGACCAGTCGTGAAGAACCGGCCTTTCGCAGCCAGACTTTCAGCCTCTGCTATTCTGCCACAGACAGCAACCTGGGTGGGGCCATTGAAGCGCTCTGTGAAGAAGTAATTACCGCTGTCCGCCATGGTGCCGTCATTCTGGTGCTGTCCGATCATGCCCTGGAGCGTGATCGCCTTTACATTCCGGCGCTCATGGCAGTAGGGGCTGTTCATCATGCACTCATTGATGCGGGCCTACGGACCCGAGCCAACATTGTCGTAGCCACGGCGCATGCCCGCGATCCCCATCAATTTGCCACCCTGATTGGCTATGGTGCGACGGCCGTCTATCCTTACCTCAGCTATGCCATTGTCCGCAGCCTCAGCGAACGGCACGCCTTCAGTCAGCCCCTGACTCTGGTCAAGGCTCTGGAAAATTATCGCAAGGGCATCGACAAGGGGCTCTACAAAATCCTCTCGAAAATGGGCATATCCACCCTCGCCTCCTATCGCAGTACCCAGCTTTTTGAAGCCCTTGGTCTGGATGAACTGGTGGTGGAGCGTTGTTTCAAGGGTACCGTCAGCCGGATTGCCGGCGCCAGTTTTGAACTGCTTGAAGCCGATATCCGCCAGCAGGTGCGCGATGCCTACATTCCCAGAAAAACCCTGCCCGTGGGTGGATTACTGAAATATGTGAATGGAGGTGAGTATCATGCCTACCATCCCGATGTCGTCCAGAGCCTGCAAACAGCCGTCAAATCCGGACGCTATGAGGATTACCAGGTGTTTGCAGGGCTGGTCAACGAACGTCCGGTCACCAACCTGCGGGATTTGCTGCAACTGAAAAGCACTGCGCAACCCATCCCCCTCAGCGAAGTGGAGTCCATTGAAGCCATTACTCCGCGTTTTGATACGGCAGCCATGTCTCTGGGGGCGCTGTCGCCGGAGGCCCACGAAGCCCTGGCGATTGCCATGAACAGCATTGGTGGGCGCTCCAACTCGGGTGAAGGCGGCGAAGATCCTGCCCGCTACCACAACAACAAGGTCAGCAAAATCAAACAGATTGCTTCGGGGCGCTTTGGTGTGACGCCAGAGTATGCGGTCAATGCCGAAGAATTGCAGATCAAGGTTGCCCAGGGAGCCAAACCCGGTGAAGGGGGTCAGCTGCCCGGTCACAAAGTCAGTGGCATCATCGCCCGTTTGCGTTATGCCAAGGAAGGCGTGGCCCTGATCAGCCCCCCGCCCCACCACGATATTTACTCCATTGAAGATCTGGCCCAGCTCATTTTTGACCTGAAGCAGATCAATCCCCAGGCTTATGTGTCCGTCAAACTGGTTTCCGAAGCGGGCGTCGGCACCATTGCTGCGGGTGTGGCCAAGGCCTATGCCGATCGCATTACCATTGCCGGTTATGATGGTGGCACCGGCGCCAGCCCGCTGACCTCGGTCAAATATGCCGGATCCCCCTGGGAACTGGGACTTGCCGAAACCCAGGTCACCCTGCGTAGCAACCAGTTGCGGCATCGGGTACGCCTGCAGGCTGATGGTGGTTTCAAAACCGGTCTGGATGTCATCAAGGGGGCCTTACTGGGTGCGGAAAGCTTTGGCTTCGGGACTGCACCAATGATTGCCCTTGGCTGTAAATATCTGCGTATCTGCCATCTCAACAACTGCGCTACCGGCATTGCCACCCAGGATGAAACCCTGCGCAAGCATTTCACCGGTCTGCCGGAAATGGCCATCAATTATTTCCGCTTTGTGGCCGAAGAAGCCCGTCAGATCATGGCGCAGTTGGGCATCCGCCGCTTTGATGATCTGATTGGCGCCAGCCAGTTGCTGGAAATCGGTGGAGCCCAGACTGAAAAGCAGGAACGTCTGAATTTGTTGCCACTGCTCGCCAATGCAGAGCTGCGTAATGCTGATGTCAACTTCCACACCCAGGACCGCAATCCGCCCTTTGATCAGGGTGAACTGGCTGAACAGATGGTCAAGGATGCCCGTCCGGCACTGGAAGACAAAATCCCCACCCGTTTGCACTATCCGATCCGCAACGTCAATCGCTCCATTGGTGCCCGCCTGTCCGGAGAAATTGCGCGCCGTTACGGGAATAGCGGCCTGCCAGAAGACAGCATTCATGTGGAACTGACGGGCACGGCCGGTCAGTCTTTTGGTGCCTTCTGCGTGCAGGGTGTAACCCTGCAACTGCATGGGGATGCCAATGATTATGTGGGCAAGGCCATGAACGGCGGCACCATTGTCATTGCCCCCCCGGCAGGGACCAGTTATGCCAGCCAGGACTCGGCCATTGTCGGCAACACCTGCCTGTATGGCGCCACAGGTGGGCGCCTGTTTGCCGCAGGGCGCGCCGGAGAACGCTTTGCAGTGCGCAATTCCGGGGCCATTGCCGTCATTGAAGGCGCAGGGGATCATGCCTGCGAGTACATGACCGGAGGCCAGGTCATCATTCTCGGCTCCGTGGGTGTCAATTTTGGTGCGGGCATGACAGGTGGTCTCGCTTTTGTCCGCGATCAGGCCCGGCAGTTCGCCGATCAGGTCAATGGCGAACTGGTCAACTGTCACCGCATCGAGACCGAATCCATGCGCGGCTATGCGGCCCTGCTCCGCCGTCATGTCGAAACCCACGTTGCCCAAACCGGCAGCAGCTACGCCGCCAGCCTGCTGAAAGACTGGTCCCATTTCATTCGTGATGTCTGGCTCGTGGTGCCCAAGGCAGCGAAGCTGGATGTTCTGCTGGAAGAAGCCAGCTGATTCTCAGCGCTATCCCGAGGAAAAATTATGAGCCATTTTGCCTTCATTGAAGACCCACGGCAGGACCCAAAAAAACTGGACGTAGAAGAACGCCGCGAGGCCTTCAAGGAAATCTACACCAGTTTTGATCTGGACAGTGCCAAGCTCCAGGCCGACCGCTGCCTGCATTGCGGTAATCCCTATTGTGAATGGAAGTGCCCGGTGCACAATTACATTCCCAACTGGCTGCAGTTGATTGTGGAAAACCGCATTGAAGAAGCGGCAGAACTTTCCCATCAGACCAACACCCTCCCGGAAATCTGCGGGCGCATTTGCCCGCAAGACCGGCTTTGCGAAGGCGCCTGCACCCTCAATGACGGCTACGGAGCCGTCACTATCGGCAATCTCGAAAGATTCATCAGCGAGGAAGCCCTGGCACGCGGCTGGCGTCCCAGCACCGGTACCGTCAGCCCCAACGGTAAAAAGGTGGCCGTCGTCGGAGCCGGACCTGCAGGACTGGGCTGTGCGGATGTTCTCAATCGTGCCGGCACCAAAGTCACCGTTTTTGATCGCTATCCCGCCGTGGGTGGGTTGCTGACTTTTGGTATTCCACCCTTCAAGCTGGAAAAGGAAGTCATTGCCCGCCGCGCTGATCTGCTGCAGGAAATGGGCATTGAGTTTCAACTGGGAACAGAAATAGGTAAAGACATTTCCCTGGCACAACTGCTGAACGACTTTGATGCCGTCTTCCTCGGCATGGGCACCTATACCGCCAAGACCGGCAATCTTCCCGGTGAGCATCTCCCCGGCGTCATCAAGGCATTGTCTTATCTGATTGCCAACACCCGTCATCTGATGCAGCTTCCGGACCCGACTCTGCCCTACATCAACCTTTCCGGCAAAAAAGTCGTCGTACTGGGTGGTGGCGATACGGCCATGGACTGTGTACGGACTGCCGTGCGTCAGGGCGCCAGCAGCGTCATTTGTGCTTATCGTCGCGATGAACAAAACATGCCCGGCTCCCGACGGGAAGTCGCCAATGCCCGCGAAGAAGGCGTGAAATTCCT
This sequence comes from Acidithiobacillus albertensis, assembly GCF_001931655.1. Lineage (NCBI taxonomy): Bacteria > Pseudomonadati > Pseudomonadota > Acidithiobacillia > Acidithiobacillales > Acidithiobacillaceae > Acidithiobacillus > Acidithiobacillus albertensis. The sequence continues at coordinate 2,023,633 of NZ_MOAD01000001.1, forward strand.
CTTCAATCGCCAGCCTGTAGAAATTATCGGCACTGAACAAGAAGGTATAAAATCTGTCCGTATGGTGGAAACGCAGCTGGGCGAACCCGACGCCAAAGGTCGCCGTCATCCCGAACTCATCCCCGGTTCCGAGCAAATTCTGGATGCGGATGTGGTCATCATTGCTTTTGGCTTTGATCCCTCCCCCGCCTCCTGGTTTGGAGAACACGGCATTGAAATTGACGAGCGCGGACGGATTCGCACCAATGCCCAATTTCAGACCAGTAATACCCGCATTTTTGCGGGCGGCGACATGCGGCGCGGTTCGGATCTCGTAGTCACTGCGGTGGATGAAGGCCGCAAAGCCGCCGAGGGTATTCTCGATCAGTTGGGAGTTTAAGGATTATGGCCAGCACCTTGCACAATGACCGCTTTCTGCGCGCCTGCCTGCAGCAGAACGTAGATCAGGTACCGGTCTGGCTGATGCGGCAGGCGGGTCGCTACCTCCCGGAATACCGTGCCACCCGCGCCCGGGCGGGTGACTTCCTGACTCTTTGCACCACGCCAGAACTGGCCTGCGAAGTCACCTTACAACCCATCGACCGCTTCCCCCTGGACGCCGCCATCCTTTTCTCGGACATTCTCACCATCCCCTACGTGATGGGTCTGGGCTTGAGTTTTCAGGAAGGAGAAGGCCCGGTTTTCGCAAAGCCCCTGCGCTCTGCAGCGGACATTGCCCGTCTCAGTCAACCTGATCCTGAAAATGAACTGCGTTTTGTGATCGATGCCGTACGCCTGATTCGTCGCGAGCTGGATGGACGCGTACCCCTCATCGGTTTTGCCGGCAGCCCCTGGACCCTCGCCTGCTACATGATCGAAGGCCGTGGCAGCCGTGATTTCATTCATATCAAAAGCCTGCTTTACAGCGACCCCGCCACCTTGCACCGGTTGTTGGCGCATCTTGCCATTTCAGTAACCGTCTATCTGAATGCCCAGATTGCTGCTGGTGCCCAGGCTGTCATGCTTTTTGATACTTGGGGCGGCAGCCTCAGCACTCCCGCCTATGCAGCGTTTTCTCTGGCCTATATGACCCGGATTATTGCCGGCCTGCACCGCGAAGCAGACGGGAGAAAGGTTCCTGTCATTATCTTTACCAAAGGTGGCGGCAACTGGCTGGAGGCCATGGCCGACAGTGGTGCTGATGTCATCGGACTCGATTGGAGTACGGAACTGCATGTTGCACGGCAGCGGCTGGGTCAAAAGGTCGCCCTGCAAGGAAACATGGACCCTATTGCTCTGTATGGCAGCAGCGAAGGCGTACGGCAGGAAGCTCTACGGGTTCTGGAAAGTCATGGTGCTGGAACAGGTCATATTTTCAATCTGGGACATGGAATCACGCCCCAAACACCCATAGAGAATGTTGCCACCCTCGTGGATACGGTCCATGGCTGGAACCCTGCAAGGCAGTCCATTTAAGTTTGAAAAGAGTTGAATCTCAGCCACCGTGGCTGCGTCGCCAGGCTGCCCAGGCATCGCGCAGCGGATGACGCCCGCGCCGTGGTTGCAGATAAGTTACAGAAGCACCCTGTTCCATGCGCTGCAAGGCCTCACTGATTGCCATACGGGTTTGCTGTGCAAGCTGCCGCCGCCCCAGTTCAGAAGGTAAGGCGGGTAGAAATTCCACCCGCAGGGTTAAGGGTGCTGCAGCGGCCAGCCGCCAGAGATGTCCGAACAAACTGTCGTCGCCAACAAAAGGACACAATCCATCAGGTTGCCCCGGTTGCAACACATCCTCATACCGCAGGGCCACCGGCACTGTTTCAGCTTTGGCGGCTGCGGCTGTTTCAAAAGGCGCGGCATAAAATTCGCCCACCGATTTACCATCACTGGTGGTTCCTTCCGGAAACAGCACCACGCTGGTTCCGGCCATAATAATGTCACTGGCCTGACGCATGATGCGCTGACTGGCACGGGCATCGCTGCGATCAATAAACAAGGTTCCCAGCCAGACCCCCATGATCCCGAAAAAGGGCCAGTCACGCATCTCCTTTTTCGCCACAAAACGGCCGGGAATCAAGGTCGCCAGAGCCAGAATATCCAGATAAGACACATGGTTGGCGGCAATCATCACGGGTTGTACCGGGATTTTACCATCTACACGCAGGCGAATTCCCAAAACCCGCAAGGCGCGACGGCTCCACCAGGCAAAAGCCCGATAACTGGACGCATCAGGTTGCGCTTTGCGGGCACAAGTCCAGAGCGCTAGCGGATAAGCCAACAAGAGATAAAGCAACAGCATAGGGATCCGCCAAAAACGCCGCAGGGCATTGGGCCGCATACGCCGCAAACGCCGCCCCGGATAGTGAATGAGAACCGGAGCCGGCGTTTGTTTGCGCCTTCTCATTTTCTGGAGCCCACCGGTTCCAGAAAGCGCTGCTGATAACGGGGAGTGATGAGGGTGGATTCACACCATACAAAAAAATCTGCGCAGTGAAACTGGGGATCCCAGAACGGCTCTCCCCCCACCCGGACACCGGCCCGCAAATATCCCTTCAGCAGAGAAGGCAAAGAAGCGGCTTCCACCTCTGCAAGCTGGTCAAAACCCGGAACTTCGCGCAGCGGGAAAACCCGTTGTTCCTGCGGAGTCAAATATTGCTGAAGTTGCTGATACAACGCCCCAAGGGCCGGGCCATCCGTACTGTGCACACTCGCGCAACCCATCAGGTAATCGATCTGCCACATGGACATGGCCTCAGCCAGCCCCGACCAAAGCAGGGTAATCACCCCGCCCTGACGGTAATCGGGATGTACGCAGGAACGACCCAGCTCCATGATCCGGCTGTTCAGGGCGAGCAAACGGGATAAATCAAACTCTGTCTCGGCATAATAGCGGCCCACTGAAGGGACTTTCTCGGGCAGGAAAAGGCGGTAAGTCCCCACCACCTCCTGACGGTTTTCATCTTCTACAATCAGGTGCTCACAGAAAGGATCATATTCATCCTGGTCCAGACCCGGCCCACCACTGAGTTGGGCGCCATATTCGGCACTGAATACTTCATAACGTAAACGTTGCGCTGCCTCCACTTCGTCCTGATGACGGGCCAGATAAAGTCGCAAGGAACGATCTTTTTTCTTAGTCACGTGATCGGTACTGCCGTGAGATTGAGTGCTTAACATGCAGAGCTCTCCGTGCAAAAACGATAGCAAACCTTCCTTATTATGACTCACAAATATGACAATAGTGCGGCACTTTTATGAACCTTTTGTGACAAACAAGATCCAGTTCACCCGATAGGGCCATTTTATAGCATGATTCAGACATTACCAGCCCCAAGTGCAAAATAATCGACTCCCTGCAAAAATCTGCTGTCGAAGTCTTGCACCCCGCGCCCGCAATGGCTACTGTATGGCATTGTTCCAGCGTACCTTGCTGAGAGGTGAAGTTTTTACCATGTCTGCCGCACCCGAGGAAGCCGATGACAGCCCTTACTGCTGTTGTTCGGCCGCCACTTTTATGGAAATTCTGGAGCGCCAACGCGCTGAACCTTTACCTTTTATGGAACTGCTGATGGTCCACGCCGGTTGTGGCGGCGGTTGTGGAAGCTGTATTGACGATCTTGAGGCTTACCTCCGTCAGCACGACGCTTACATTGAAGATTAAAGTTGTCCTGTGAATTTCAACCACCCTGGTGGTCCCGGGGTGGGCATCAGCAGACGATCTGGGCCCCCTTTTTCGCCCGATCCGGCAAGGTTCCCCTGCGCCGTGAAATCTGGACCACACCCGATCATGATCAAGTGGCGGTCGACTGGATAGACGCCCCTCCCCAAGCGCCCGTGGTCATTTTGTTTCATGGCCTGGGTAGCAGCTCACGAGGACATTATGCACTGGCACTGGCAAGTGCCTTGCGCCACAAGGGATGGGGCGGCTGCTTCATCAATTTTCGTGGCTGCGGTGGTATCGACAATCGCCTGCCCCGCAGTTATCACGCTGGCGACAGCAGCGAAATTGCCTGGATGCTGGAAAAGGTTGCAGAACTCCTGCCCGACATAAATCGTTATGCAGTAGGTGTTTCCCTGGGCGGCAATGCTCTTCTGAAATATCTCGGTGAACAGGGAGCCAATGCTGAGCCGATCCTGAGTAAAGCCGCTGGCGTCTGTGCCCCCATTGATCTGGTAGCGACTGCTGAATTTTTGCAGAAAGGCAGAATTCGTTTTTACAATCGTTACTTTCTGAAAAACATGAAACAAAGTGTGCGCCGATTTCAGCGAAACTATCCGGAACTGGCAGATTGGCCACAGGTTTTTTCCGCCAAAAACCTGTATGATTTTGACGAGCATTTTACAGCCCCGGTACATGGTTTCGCAGGCGCCCAAAGTTTTTGGGAAGAAGGATCATCCGCTCCCCTGCTTCGTCATATTACCGTGCCTACCCTGCTGCTAAACAGCGCGGATGATCCGATTGTACCCATAGCTAGCGTTCGTAAGGCCATGTTGAGTGCGGCGATAACGCCCTGCGTAACCCCACATGGGGGGCATGTGGGCTTCATGTCCGGGCCTTTTCCCGGACGTCTGGACTGGTTACCGCACACATTGCTGGATTATTTTGACGGGAGGAACAACGCATGAGCGATCATCTGCAACCACGTCTGCGGGTTTTACTGGCAGAAGCCATCGCCATTGGCCCCGGCAAAGCCGAATTGCTTCGCCATATCCGCGAAACCGGTTCCATTTCCGCTGCGGCCCGCTGTATGCACATGAGCTACCGACGCGCCTGGTTATTGGTAGACACCATGAATCACAGCTTTCTTACGCCTGTGGTCAGCACTGCCACCGGCGGCAGTCACGGCGGCGGTGCCCACCTGACGGAAATGGGTGAAGAAGTGCTGCGCCGCTATGAAAGCATGGAAGAAAAAGCCAATGCCGCACTGGCCCCGGACATTGCCGAATTTCGCAAACTCATGCAACTCCAGCCCCGGGAGCAGCCTAAATCGTGAAAAATCTGCTTCGGGAAGTCCTTTGCAGCCGGGTTTATGATGTTGCCCGAGAAACCCCGCTGGAAGCCGCGCCCAAGTTGAGTGCACGCCTGCAGCGCGAGGTTCTGTTTAAGCGCGAAGACCTGCAACCGGTATTCAGCTTTAAGTTACGCGGCGCCTACAACAAGATAGCCCAACTTTCCGCCGCCGAAAAAGCCGCCGGAGTGATTACCGCCAGTGCGGGCAATCATGCCCAGGGCGTCGCCTACTCCGCCCAGAAACTGGGCATTCGTGCCATCATCGTCATGCCTGCCACCACGCCCGAAATCAAGGTCAATGCGGTGCGGGCGCGGGGCGCTGAAGTGATTTTGCACGGCGATAACTTTTCGGACGCCCAAACCTATTGTTTCCAACTGGTGCAGCAATCGGACATGGTATTTATCCCGCCCTTTGATGATCCCCTGGTCATCGCCGGGCAGGGAACCGTGGGGGCGGAAATATTACGGCAGCGGGGTGCCGGTCTCGAGGCGATTTTTGTGCCCGTCGGGGGTGGTGGACTGATCGCCGGAGTAGCCGCCTACCTCAAGTCCATTGTCCCGGAAATTCGCATCATTGGCGTCGAACCCTTTGAAGCCGATGCCATGTATCAGTCCCTGCAGGCAGGGAAACGGATCACTCTGCCCCAGGTAGGTATTTTTGCCGACGGTGTGGCCGTCAAACAGGTCGGTGAACACACCTTTACCCTCTGCCAGCAATATGTGGATGAGGTCGTCCGGGTCAGCAATGATGAAATCTGCGCCGCCATCAAGGATGTGTTTGATGAAACCCGTTCCATCATGGAACCCGCCGGCGCTCTTGCTCTCGCCGGACTGAAACGCAAGGCGGCTGAAGACCCTGGACAGGGTGGGGCTTGGGTCGCCCTGCTCTCCGGCGCCAACATGAATTTTGACCGGCTGGGCTTCATTGCCGAACGCGCCGAACTGGGCGAAGCCCGGGAAGCCCTGTTTGCTGTCACCATTCCGGAAACGCCCGGTGCCTTCCGGGATTTTTGTACGGCAATTGGCCAGCGCGTCGTCACCGAATTCAACTATCGCCTACACCGCCGGGATTGCGCCCATATTTTTGTCGGCGTAGCCATTCGTAATCGGGAAGATGCCGCTGCCCTCCTCCGGCAATTACAGGAAAGCGGGCACCAGGCGCTGGACCTCAGCGAGGACGAAATGGCCAAGCTGCACATCCGCCACATGGTCGGCGGTCATGCCAGCGAAGCACAAAACGAACGCGTCTACCGCTTTGAGTTCCCGGAACGGCCGGGGGCACTCATGGAATTTCTGGAAAAGCTGGGCGGGCATTGGAATATCAGCCTGTTTCATTACCGGAATAACGGCGTTGACCTGGGGCGCGTCCTGGCTGGTTTTGAAGTCCCTGATACGGATTTGCGGCGCTTTGAAGAAATGCTGACCAGAATAAACTACCCCAATTATCCCGAAAGCAGCAATCCCGCCTATCGCTTTTTCCTGGACCAGGGTGACGGCCCGGCCTAATTCTCGCGAGGCGCGAACATCAAGCGCAGGGATTCACCAATACCCGCAGCCATACCGTGCCAGCGTTTGGCCAAATCCGCGTCCATGTGGTCCAGCATGGTCTCGTGAAACAAAGCCAGCCAGTCATCCACCAAAGGATTGGTGACCCCCACCGGGGCGTGCTTGTCCCCCAGCGCATAGCGGTAGTCCTTGTAGGGCAGTCCACCCGATACCGTCCACCAGTAATGCACCAGACGATCCTTGTGCAAGTCCCAGTCCTGAACAATGGAAAATGGCTCGGCCAGGGTCGGATGCACCTGAATACGATTGTAAAAGTCATCTACCACCGCGCGAATCACCGGCAGGGATATTTTGTCACAGAGCGGCTCAAGCCGCCGCTTGGGGGGATTGCTGGTTTCCATTGGATGTATCCGAAAAATCTTGACTGGAGGATTTTAGCAGAATTTCATACCGGAAGCAGAGGCATTCCAGTGCATCATCAGAATGCGATATTTGTCTTGCCATCCAAACCCTTTATAATCAGCCCACATGCAAAACACCGGACACCCCCAATGACGCTCCAAAAGCCACGCGTGGCCATCGTTCATGACTGGCTGGTAACTTATGCTGGTGCCGAACGCGTACTGGAACAGATGATCCAGTGCTATCCCGAAGCAGATCTGTTTAGTCTGGTAGATTTTCTTCCCGACAACAAACGTGGCTTCATCGCCAACAAGCCCGTCCACACCTCATTTATTCAAAAACTGCCCAAAGCCAGGACCAAGTACCGTAGCTATTTACCCCTCATGGCTCTAGCCATCGAACAATTTGATCTCTCCAGTTATGACCTCATCCTCAGTAGTAGTCATGCCGTTGCCAAAGGTGTACTCACCGGGCCGGATCAACTACACATCAGTTATGTGCATTCGCCCATTCGTTATGCCTGGGATCTCCAGCATCAATACTTAAAGGAGTCCCGACTGGATCATGGTATCAAGGGATGGATAGCGCGCATTATCCTGCACTATGTCCGTCTTTGGGATACCCGCACAGCCAATGGCGTGGACAGTTTCATCGCCAACTCTGCCTTTGTTGCGCGGAGAATTTTCAAGGTGTACCGGCGTCAGGCACAAATTATTGCGCCACCGGTAGACATTTCCAGCTTTACTCTGCAGCAAGAAAAACAAAACTATTATGTAACCGCCTCGCGCATGGTTCCTTACAAAAAAGTAGACCTGATTGTCGCGGCCTTCACGGCCATGCCCGACAAAAAACTGATCGTCATCGGTGATGGACCAGACTATGAAAAAGTCAGGGCCGCTGCAGGTCCTAATGTGCAGTTACTGGGCTTTGCCGAAAGCCAGGTGTTGCTGGAGCATTTGCAGAATGCCAAAGCCTTTGTATTTGCAGCAGAAGAAGATTTTGGCATCGCACCGTTGGAAGCCCAGGCTTGCGGTACGCCAGTATTAGCCTTTGGCAAGGGGGGGGCGCGTGAAACCATCGTTACGCTGCCTGAAGAAAATGCTCAAAATGATGGACCCGTTTGCCAAAAACCGACTGGTGTCTTTTTTTACGAACAAACCCAGTCAGCTATCATGGCAGCCGTAGAACAGTTCGAAAAAAACATTGCGCTGATCAAACCCATCAACTGCCGGGAAAACGCTTTGCGTTTCGGCTCTGAACGCTTTTGTGAAGAATTTAAAGAGGCTGTCGAGAAAGAATGGATAAGCTTTAATGATAAAAATTAAAAATAACGAATACTAGAAGGTTCCTCGTCGTTATCATTTACTGCCCACACTCCGACAACTCAGATTTGTACCCTTGACAATATGCAGTTCGCACACAGGTGCAGATCGTTCGTACGACGGTAACTATCGAGAACGGAAATCCGAGCATTTGCATTTTTCCTCCAGCCGTTGAGCATACAAGGCTAGTTGATCACGCGCGATGCTATCCCAAGAAAATGATTGTGCTTTGGCTTGTCCCGCTTCACGCAAATGCTGCAAGAGACTACGATCGTTGAGCAGTGCCTCGATAGCATGTTCGATTGCTGCCTCGTCTGCAGGTGGAATGATAATCGCATCATGCCGGTTCTGCAGTCGTTCAGCTAGTCCCACAACAGAGGTCGTGATCAGCGCCAATCCACAAGCCATACCCTCCAACGCAGCCATTCCAAAACCCTCTGCCAAACTTGGAAACAGGAGCACATGATAATCTCGGAGCAGTCTTGGCAAATGTTCATGCGCATAGTTCTCGACGATTTTTACTCGACCATGCCCTGCTTCGCCCAATTCCTCCTCAATCCTTGATGCATTGCCTTTACCAACCCCCAAAAAACCTACTTCAAGTGATGAATAACGCTCGAAAAGGCGAGCAAATGCACCGAAAGCATATGAAAATCCCTTGCGTTGAAGAAATCCCCCAATCATGGCGACACGAAAAGGCTCATTTGCTTCGGGAGCTACGAACAAGGGTTGCTGTAAAAATGCTGTTGGTAAGCCATTAGGTACGATTACGCAGCGCGCAGGGTCAACCTTCAAACGTCTAATCGCAAAATCACAATCAAACTGATTGAGAAACATTCCAAGATCGGCCATACGCAAGGACCGCGCCACTTCAAGTAACCGCCACCCACCGTGGTAAATTGGATATTTCCATGAGAGCTTGAGTTCTCCTCTCTGCGCTGCCGCATGAGCCTGATCGGCGGCAACATGCTCAAGTCCATGGCTGCGAAACACTATCAGCGACCGCTGGTGCTTGTCAGGATTCAGGCGACACCCGTCTCCGCTGGAAAGGTCCAGCACATCATACCTCCGCGCCTGCCTATCGATATGGCGGGCAACGACCCACGGAAAGACGAGTTGCGCAGCTTTACCTTGAAAACGACGGGGAATGTCCTCAAAAGACAAGACCGTTACGTCATGGCCCTGCCTAGAAAATGCACCAGCAAGCTGCTTCGTCACTCCCGGCGCACCGCCTTCAATAGATATAGGATGATGGATAGAAAGAAGAATATTCATGACTGGTCTTTCACTTTTTTATCTCTGCCTCGCGATTCATTTGAGGAGCTATTACACGTACACCAAACTTTAAATTTCATATAAATAAGCAAGATATTAGATTCCTCATCATTTCAAGTGAGCAACATGAGAACCAGTCTACCAGGATCAGAGGTCATGTTGATAAAGTTTTTGTAGATGCGACAATCCCGAACTTGTTGCCTTGGAAGGTTGGATAGGCTGTTGAAGCCGTCGAAATTGCCATTAATGAACTGGCTCTCGAGCCAACGAGAATTCTTTGCCAGCAATCCATATGGAATCTAGGCAACCCTAGTATATGCAGTATGCCGCTGATTTTTGCTTTTTCTAATCCGACTTTCAGGAGCGTGGCGCCCGCGTAGCATTTCTGGATTTTAAAGTGGAATAAAAATCTTTTCTTCTCCACGAAAAGAAAGCTTTTGTAAAAAAAAGCGGGAGCATACATAAAATAAATCCTATGACACATCGAGGCATTCTATATTTCTTGATACATAACACAAATAATTCACGCGCTTCTATGCTACTACCAGAAATCAAACGGGCTTTTGCGCTTCTGAATGTAGCGTCAGCAATCCTAATATTGATCAGTTCATCATTATCAGGAAACCACTGCTCCTGAAGCAAAAAACCATATATAAACCTTTCCGAATCAGGAAGCCTGGATGAACCACCGTTAGTTTCTGAATCCTTGTGGACACGATAACTCGCTAAACGTTCAGGTACATAGTAAATGGGCAGACGAAAATGTACATATACACATGCCACCCAAAAATCAGCGCACACTCCGACATTCTTATAGGCCATTGATGTATCAATAAGGGATTTTCTAAATACGCTTGTGGATGAAACTGAAATAGATCCATGAAACAAAGCTTCTACCGGGTGTTTTAACTCTCCCTCAACCAGGGATTCACGATGCCAATATACTGTATTACTGTCACTTACTATATTTTGTTTAATTCCGTATTCATCAATAATCCAATGATCACAAAATACTAATGACAAATGTGCTTGATTTTCCATAATCCCAACACAACGATCCAGAAACTCTGGGGCAATCAAATCATCATCGTTCAATACAGTTATATACCGCCCTTTAGATTCAGATACGGCATTTTTACAACTATTAAGAACACCAAGACAGACCTTATTCGATCGATAGCGCAGCCTTGAGTCTTTGAATTCATGACAGATATTTTTAATTTCTTCCGAATCAGAATCATCAACAACAATAATCTCAATGTTTTTTAAAGTTTGCGCGAGAGCCGATTGGACAGCATCCCTAACATAACGGGTACGCCTAAAAGCAGGAATAATTATTGTAGCCAACACCCCATCACCTATTAAATTATCTCTATCATTTATCATTTCACCCCCCCACGAAGAATATTTTTGAATAAAATTATCTGACTCACATAAAGACATGAAATAACATAGATCAACATATTTTTTGGAAATATCATCCCACAATAGTTTTTACGCGCAACAGTTGGCAATTGTTTACGTTTAGATAGATTCATTAGAGAAAAATATTATATAAAATCGGTGAGATACTGGTGGCAATCAGGATCATCAAGGAATCTTCCACATAACATTCGTGGTAATAAATTGCTCACGCGCACCCCATATACTCGAAAAACACCTATCATAGTTGCCAGCAGCACGACTATGGCAAAAAAATGGCAGGTCATACAGCACCTCAAATCGCAATTTTGCATCTAATCGTTCCCTTCTTTTTGATTTGCAGCAACCTTATAAACTTTTTCGAGCGCTACCAAGTGTTCCGACAGTGAAAACTTTTCACGTGCGCGCTTCCATGCATTCTGACCCATTCTTGCAGCCAGGTTTCTATCATCAACCAACTGCTTCATCGCTAAGCTCAGTGCGTGGGAATCACCAGGTTGCACCAAATAACCAGTCTCTCCATCTACAACAATATCTTTCAAGCCACCGGCACTCGCCGCAATAACTGCACGGCCATATGACTGCGCCTCAAGTGCTGAAAGGCAGAAAGTCTCATGCCAAATTGAAGGTACAACTTCAGCTAAACTGTTCTGCATTAGAGCTTTAATACCTTCAAAATCAAGTTCACCGTGAAATATCACTTTATGTGATACATGCAAATCTTTAGCCATTTGCACTAATTTAGATTGATAATACCCGCTACCAGCCACATCAATGAACACATCTTCTGGTAACATAGATGCCGCATGCAACAAGACATCAACGCCCTTGTCCATTGCAAGTCTGCCGTGAAATAAGAATCTATTAGTATCACCCGTGATAAAGTTAGCAGAGCTGTTTTCAATGTTTAAAAAATGTGGTATGTAGTGTAACTGTTCTTTCGGAAATCCAGAGCGTTCATAAGCATCCATGTAATGCGATGACGGAATAATGATATGCATTAATGGAAATAGTCTTCTTTCAATTTCAAGACGTTTAAATTCTTTATATATCTTTACAGGCCGAATACTGCCACAGCGATTAGAAAAATGGTTATATAAGCAGCGTACTGGACTATAAACGTAAGGGCATGGCTTCTTAATTTTTTTTAGCATCATGCTCATACTCAAACAGACAAAACTCGCAACATGCGCCGTTAGAACAACGGGCATGCTTTGAAAAATACGGGCATCAACCAGATCATGCAAGTGTATACAATAAATACCGTCTTGAATTGATACGTTATATAGTTCCATATCTGAGGATATGGTTTTAATACTTATACCATCTATTTCGATTGATTCACTCTGACAATCGCGCGTATATATTATTACTTCATAACCCACTTCTTTCTGGGCTCTGGCAAGCCTTTTAACATAGGAATTTATGCCGCCAGGATTTGCGATTGAAGAAAAGACGTAGTGAGCTATCTTCATAAAAGTATTCCTTGTCATTTCTAGTGGGCAGCCTATTCTCTGCCTTTTTCAAGTTTAAGTTCATAAAAGGCCAAAGCTAAAGTCTCTAGCCAAACCACGCATATCAAAACCGCCACGTTCAAAGTAATAGTGAGTTGCATTTATATCCTAATAGCGATAGACTTTTTTACTCTTAATAAAACCATTTTTGTTTTGCGATATAACAAATAACATCCAAGCACTCCGAATACAAATTCCCTTACGGGGTGAAAGCCTCCAAATTGCAAACATGCCGGGTTGCGATAGGCGTTTCTCATTAAATCAGTATATCCGAAAAGTCTTTTCGTGAAATCCGATTTTACTGAATATATATCAGTTAATGCACGATCATTATTTCCATTCATCTCGAAGTATCTTTTTGCTTGCGATGCATTGTTGGCAATATATTCATTTTGCCCGGAATAATTTCTTGATATTTTTTCCATAATACCAGCCCAGTGCTGTTCGTTTCTATAGCGTCCCTCAAAAATAGTAGCCGCGAAATATGATGTTAAACTATTTATTAAAAGAGGTGGGCCAGATAATCCGCAGGTGTTTGAATCATGCTGTCTATAAAGGGATAGATGCTCTTCTGTTAACACGACCTTCCCCAAGCTACAACATAATAGATAAATCCATCGATCATGAGGTATCATAGGCGGATTTGAACTGTAAAATCTATAATCTTTCCCACGATCTGGCCTATCTATAAAATTAACAACCATTTTTCTGAAAACCATCGAAAAACCGGGATATATATTCATTGGATCCAGCTGTAGCGGCTTATATATACGACGAATTATCTGATCATGAGGCAGTATATCAGCTTGTTTTAGTCGTTTTGCTAGACGTCTATTCACTTGTTTTATATCAGGAAATAAAGTACCCGTGAGTGTCAGATCTGGTCCTGTCACCTGCGCTGCGTGAATCACCAGTAACACGTCCTGATCAGTAAACGCTTGTACGCAAGTCGCAAGTTTTTCCATCATCCAAACGTCGTCTTGATCACAAAAGGCAATCAAGTCACCTTCACAACTACTCGCAGCATATAAAAAATTATCAGCGTAACCAAGGCGATTTTCGTTGCAATAAATTCGTACTGGAAATGGCGCCTCTCGTGCAAAATCGCGAACAATTTCCAGCGTGGCATCGGTCGAGCCATCGTCGGTAACCACCAGTTCGCAGGGTAGCAAAGTTTGTGCCGCGAGGCTGTCAAGTTGCTCGCGAATATACTGCGCACCGTTGTAGGTGGCCATGGCGATGGAGATGCGGGGCTTAGCAGTCATGACGTAAAGCCTTCAAAGGTGATGTGTTGGCAGCTGAAAAAAGTAAAATGCCGGAATATTTTTTCCCCTCAGGCATGGTCTGCCACATAAGTGGCTCGGGCAGATCCTGATATTGCGCCCCCTCAGGGTCGGGATTCCTCGTTATGCCAAGGCTTACCATGTAGATCAACCAGTTAATATTTAGAGTCAGTATTTGTCGAATATATTTAAAACCGCAATCGAGAAAAAACTGCTTCAAACTTTTCACGCTGACCATAATCAAATGACATGGTGATTCTAGTAGTCGACTATTTTCTTTAAAAACTCGATTGCTCCCACCGTCCAGATTCGACACAAAAAGCCGCAGCCGACCGCTAGGCCGCAATATCCGGATGGCCTCCTTTAGTGCACACGCTGGATCGTGCAGATCTTCAAAAAAATGACCAAACTCTTCCGAAATCTCAGTCAGCCAATCTCCGGGAGGCGGGATGCGGTGGATGTTTTCTTTGGAATTATTCATGGGTGCCTCCAGAATTGTGCAAGAAATAAACGGCGCAGAATGTGCGAGGACTGCCTGAGCATCTGCCGCAAATCTGGGGCACTCCACAGTGCCCAGAGCATGCTAAATATCATTAGAAATATTGCCGCGATGCTGTATGCGGAGAGTAACCGATGCGGTGCGAGTACGAACGCAAGACCTATCATTCCCAAGGCGGGCAGCGCATAACGCAAGCGTAGTGGAAGTCGCGTAAAATAGAAGAGCAACAAGGCATCGGCGGACACTCTAAAACTCCATGCTAGCGCCGCTCCCGGCAGACCCAACCAGTGAATTCCTCCCCAGAGCAATAGCAGGAAAAAGGGAAGTTCGATGAGGTGTAATTTAGCGGTAATGTCCGGGCGGCCTTGCCCCTGGAGCAAGCCATAAGGAATATAGGCCAACCCATTGATCCAGACACCCGCCAGCAATATCATGCCAACCGCCGCCCCATGCCGCGAAAACGCCGGGCTGATCCAATGTGTCAGAAAAAGGGGAAGCAGGGTGATGCCGATGACGGTGATGGGCGTCATGACGGCCAGGAGCAGTTGCAATCCGCGCTCCGCCAACTGCTTACCCTCCGCATTTGCAGTACGGGAAAAGCGGGGGAAGAGGCTGTTGGAGAGCGCACCGGGGAGCACGGCGACCCGGCTGACGAGATTATAAGGCACCGTATAATAAGTGACGGCTTGTACGCTGAGCAGGGCGCCGATTAGCATACGGTCAAAGGAAACAAGTATTGGCCCGACGATATTGGTGAGAGAAATCCAGCCGCCGTATGCTAACAGGGCACGAGCACGTGACCTGTCAAACAGGACTGAGGGAACGATGGGCAAAAAGCGCCAGACGCCCACGAACTGAAGCAGCAGCCCCCAAGCCCGTGTAATGACTACGGCGGGAATCAGCCAGGTGAGTTCGGGACTGATGAAAAGCGCTACTAGAAGCGGTCCAATCTGAGTCACGGCGGCGTTGAAAACCCCGATCAGGTTCATGTAGGCAAATCGCTCCCGCGCCTCCAGTGCGCCCCCCAAAACCCCACCAAGGGTGGAAAGCGGCAAGGCAGCGGCAATCCACGGTAAACTCACAAGCAGGCTGCGGCGCATGGCTTCAGACATATGGAAAAAGTGGGTGAACACCGCCTGAGCAACGGTGTAAAGTACTACTGCGCCCAAAAGACCAAAACCCAGATTTATCCACAGCGCGGTCCAGAAGGTGGTACTTCGCACCGCTGCCGTTTCGTCATGCTGGCGGGCCAGATGAAAAGCACTCGCACGCGAAAGCCCCATTTCAAAAACACCGAAGTACCCTGTGAACAACCAGATAATGGCCAGGACTCCATACCGGGCATCACCAATGGCGTGCAGGTAGAGGGGTATCGTGACCAGTGAAACCCCTAGCGGGACCATCTGGCCTAACAGGTTGTAGAGGGTATTACGCCGGATGCTCATCGGAGCGCCCCAAAAACCCATGCAGTAGACGGCTGCTGAGACTGGCCGGAAGTCGTCACACCACCTAAGCCTTTGCCCATATCAAGGTCACCCAATCCCATGTTATCCAATGCCTTTCTGGTGCAGCGTGCTTGGATAATTATGGGTTGCGGGCAGCCGGTCGAAAGTTGAACCTGAGCGCCGCGACGCAAGAGGCCTTCCATAATCGTGGAGGAGGCATGACACATCTAGACCACCGTAGTTCGACAGTTCATTGGCGCCAAAACACTGCAGAAAATCTGGGAGAGACCATCTGTTCTGAAACTGCACACGGTTAATCGCCATGGAACACCTCAATGTCATATGAATCAGCAGATTGTAACAGGATGGATTGCTGTATGAAGGCACACGCTAAACCTCGGCTAATCAGGATAAATTTTGCCAGATGAGCCTGAATGACCATACAAAGTGCGCTCATAAATAGCCAAATATTGTTGGGCAGTTTTTTCCCAGGAAAACTCCAAAGCACTTGTACGCGCCCGAGCACTCACGGCCTCGCGATCAGTGCGATCCCAAGCTTCGATAATAGCAAGAAGACGCGCAATTTCTGCAGCATCCTCAGGGTTGTCAACCACCCACCCACAGCCCTCTTTCACCTGGAATGCTGCGCCGACTGAACGTGCAGTAATAACAGGTACTCCACTAGCCAAAGCTTCAGCAACAACAAGAGCATAAGGATCATAACGCGAAGGGAAAACCAAAACATCTGCGCTGCGCATCAATGCTGCACTATCAGAACGAAACCCCAAAAAATGCACACGCTCGAAGATGCCCATTTCTTGAGCCATAGCTGGATATATACTGCCCTCGACCCGACTGAGTACAAGTAGATGCCAGTCAGGACGATCGCGCAAGGCTGCAAAAACTGTTTCCAGATTTTTTCGACGTGAGCGAAGATCTCCAGAAAAAATCGCCAAAGGGGTTTCAGAGGCTATGCCCAGTTCTGAACGCAAACCCTCACCAGGAGAAAACTCATCAACATCTACCCCATTAGGAATCATGACAATTTTCTGTCTGGGCACCCCAATAGAGCACAACTCCTCAACCACCAAAGGAGAAACAGCAACTACAGTATCAGCCTGTTTGAAAGCATTTTTTTCAAGCCCTGCATTGAGCATGGTGAAAACCTTATGGTAAGCGCTTTTTATTCCACCAAGAAACCTATCATCATTATATGGACTACGCATCCATGCACCGTGGACAAAATGGACAGAATTCACACTTCCAGGATACCATGTAATGAAACCATTCACATTGATTAGATCAAATTGAGATCTATTACGACTAAGAAAATAATATGATTTTAATGCAAAAATCTGATTACGTATGAGATTAGTTTTCCATGGGTCCACGCGAATTTCAATGAAATAAACTCCAAAATCTTTTATTACTTCTGGAGCACACTCAGTAGCAAGAATAGTAACATTATAGCCTTTTGCGCAAGCCGCACGAACAATTTCATAATTGACCCGGCCTTGACCATCCCCTTTTTTGAGCTTATGTGTAACCAAGCATAACTTCTTCATAATATTGTCATTACCTTAACCATAACCTACCGATAACTGTTGCCTCATACCAACGATAGTAAGACCACAAAATCCCAACATAATTTTTGGAAATAACGCGCCACGATAATTTTAGGGCAAAATCACGCACAGCAATTACCAGAACAGTAATGGCATACCCTGCCGAGTGGGCCACCAGCAAAATTTCATGCTTGACGCGCCCCTGACCATCTCCTTCTTTCAGTTCATGAGTAATCATGCAAATATTTTTCATGGCTGCAAAACTCGCTGATACAAGTCTAGGGTTTCTTGAGTCATGCGTTGCACGGTAAGCCATTCAATGCCAGTGCAAGCCCGTTCGGCAAATTGTTCGCGCAAATCTGGGGCGCACAAAAATCGATGTAATTGATGACTCAATGCAGTGACATCTCCAGCAATAAACAACTGACCCGCCTTCCCGCCTTCCAATGCTTCAGGAATTCCATCTACGTCACTGGCAATAATAGCACAGGCATTTTCTCTCGCCTCAAGAATAACCAACGGAAATGGGTCCTTACGAGAAGCGAGAACAAAAATATCCGCACTTTTCAAATAAGATTGCGGCTGAGACTGGAAACCTTCGAAAAAAATACAGTCCCTACGCGAACTGTTCCTTGCCGCCTCCTCAAAAACTGCACGGTCTGGCCCCTCTCCAACAATATACAAATAGCCGGGGAGGTCCACGGGCAAATTTGCAAAAGCGGCTATCAGATCGCGAATGCCTTTCCTTTCATACATCCCAGCAACCGTAACGATGGCCGGATGAACCAACGGCTTGGCTTCGACTCCTTGCATACGCGGGCTGTTGATTGTGCCATTACGGACCACATGCAATTTTCTGGCTGAAATTCCACGCCCTACCATGGATCGACAGACTGCATCACTGACTGCAATTACGGCATCACCGACAGACATGAATCGTGCACTTTTTTGAAATTCATTATGCACATGGGTAATCAACCGGTAGCGCCTGCGTAATTGCAGTAATTTTGCAAGCAGGGCTCCTGTCATCATGTGAGTATGGACGATATCGGGGCGGGTTTGCTGTATAATCTGTTCTAGGTTAACGAGCATTTTAGGCAAACCAAACATCGATTTACTAAAATTCATCGAATAGTGCTTAACCCCATGGCGATCCAGAAGCTTTTCATACTCGCCGCCACTGGAAGCATAAAAAACCTCGTGCCCAAGCGCACTTTGTGAACAGGCTAAATCAACAGCGACATTAACGATACCATTACCAATCTCAAGGACGTGATTGGTAATGTGTAATATCCGCATTTTTTCAACGCTCCCACACACATCGCTGCTGAGTGTATTCTCAGCCATTTTTCGTCCCTTCCACTTGACGATAGTGAATTCCGGCAATAGCAGTTCCTGCAAATGCCCAAAACAACATCCCGGTACTGCCAATCAACGTATCTACGAATATCAAAGTGGAAAACACCGCCAGGCTGATCCCTGAAGAAATGGCTATAAATGGATCATTTTTTGACCACTTACTATTTAATATGTATATCAACGTCCAGATAGTTCCCAGAAAAAATAATGTGCCTCCTGCCCATCCGAGGACATAGGGAATCTCCATGATACCACTATCAAAACTAATCACATGCCCTTCTGAACCGAGTCTGGCAGCAGTTCCGGTACTGCCAATACCTGCTCCCAGTGGTGTTTCAAAAGCCTCATCAAAGAACTCTTCATAGAACTTCGTTCGGGCTTGATAACTGGCATTTTGTTTTACATTTTCAATAGAATTAAAACGCGCTTCCAATCGATCATATACCGGTTTGTAAAGCAGCATAGGTGTCGCGAGTATAACAATTACAATAATCCCTGCGAGATAACGCACCATGTGTGCTGGTTTCAAACGGGACAAGATATAAATAAAACCAATAAACCAACCACCCCAAGCCGCTCGAACAATAGATAACAAAAAAGCCAGGTAACCGAATAGCGCTGCAGGAATTCGCCAAAAACCGCCTCCGGCAAACAGCATCAACAAGGTTCCCATCAATTCAAAGGCGAAAGGTCCTGGTGAGTTCATTGTACTGAAAATGCGAACCTGAAAAGGTTCCGGACTACCAATACTCAGCAATTTGGAGGCAGTCATCCAGTAGGTATCCCATGGTAGAGGATGGACATATTGAATCAGGCCATACCCACCCATCACCAAGGTTCCCCAAACGAAAGTGTGATACAGGGTGCGACGAACTTGCGGATAATCCCGCCAGCGAATAGCCATGTGCAAGCCAAATAAAACCGGAAGCAGCCAGTTCAGCAAACCATAGGTGGCGGGCATGAAGCCTGCGGTCACCATTCCGACCATATAGGCATACAAAATGCCTACAAGGACCAGAGCCATGGGAAACAGAGTTTTTCGTCGCAGTTCCGGGAGATATTTTATTACAGTAAAAAATGCAAGGCCCGTCACCAAATAAGGGGTAAGCATAATAGGGTCAACGGGCTGAAATCCGATTTGGTAATCCACCAAACGTCTTATTTCAGGGGTCACAAACCAGAGCCACCACATATTACTGACATATAATATTGGAAAATCCCGGTACAGTTTCACTCCTAACACCAATCCTAAAAGCGGGAATAAGTAGTTAGTTAATGCGCTTAGATGGGAAAAATAAAAAACAAACGGGAATGTCCAAAAAAGAACAATATAAAGCCATATCCCCTGTATTCCCCGGCGATAGTGAACGCTTGAGCTGAGGTCTTTCAATGTCGTAGCCACGAACGTACCCCCGTGTAACGGCCATGCAGGTTATCCCGAAACTTGGCCAGCGCCTGTTTTTTTTCTCGCGGAACATAGCGCAGCATTTGTACCATTCCGTAACTTTCACTGGTCCCAACCAGGATGGCCCAAGTCAGAAAAACTATTCGGTTAATGCTTGGCAAATAACCTAGCAACACCAGGGTTTCATTATGACAACGATTACGCACTTCCTCGGAATTGTAGACATCTCTTGAACGATCCCCAAATAGATTGCCCGGATAGTGGTTTACGCGTATTTCCGGATCATATAGCAGGCGCCAATTTCTTTGGTGTAAGCTTAAGCCCAAAGACAGTTCCCAGTGCCATTGCGCACCCCTTCCTCGTAACCGTCGGTCAAATCCAATCTCTTTCAGTACAGACAAACGATAAGCACCATTGACCCCTTTCAGCAAATCGACAAATTGTGCCTTGTCTGTACGTAAATGATGATTGGCAATAATTTTTCCATACCACAATACTTGCCCCACGAGACGAACCGGGTCATCTAGCAGCGTACCATTCTGACGAATAAAATCCCGCCCTCCGACACCGGCAAGTGTTCGATCTTTTTGAAGAGCTTGCTCAATACGCTGTAACCAATCCGGGAAAGGTGCCGAATCATCGTCAGTAATCGCCAGTATATCCCCGTCTGCTGCATCCAAACCCAGGTTCATCGCAGTAACCAGACCAGGAAGATCCACGATGACCACTCGCAATGGCAGGGATGTTGCTGCATCTCCATTCAGCACGTCATGAGTTTCCAGGTCATCACGTCGCACCACAACGATGATTTCATCGGCAGCACGGCACTGGTCACCCAAGGCACTCAGACATCGCTCCAAATCCTTTGGACGACGGTAGGTGGGAATCATCACAGACACACGCATTATTATTCCTTTACCCTTTGGACCCGAATTAGGTTGTCAGGGAACATCCATGTCTGCATACCTTTATAGCGTCCTCGCAATGCATCCAAAAATTTACGGAAGGCTAAACCCCCTTCTCTAGGCCAATAGCGTATTAATTGCAACAAACCATAGCTGTCACGGCTTCCAACCATAAGAACGTACAACATACAGGCAAAACGTCCGAACATGCTCAGGTATTTCAGAAGAAGATAAGTTTCGTTTTGCGCCCGTTTGCGTGTCGCGGCAGACCAGTAACCATCCTTCTGATCAGAAAAAAGTTTGCCGGGAAAATGTTCGACCACCATATTGGGATCATAATACTGCTTCAAACCTTGTTTTTTGAGTGCCATGCCCAGCGCCAGCTCCCAATACCACGCGGTATCCTGTTGATATTGCAAACGCTGATTCAGACCTGTAGCCAACAGAATATCATGGCAATATGCGGCATTGACCCCGGAAAGAAATTCCACTTGACGGACACTCGAACAGGGTAAATGATGATTGGCGATAATTTTACCATACCAGGTGACCCTGCCCACCACATCGCAGTAAGGAGTATCTTCAAACTTAGCAGAAACCGGCAAGTCTCTGCCTCCCATACCAGCGATCTCAGGCTTAGAGACAAAACCAATCTCCATCCGCTCCAACCAATCCGGGCGAGGCGCAGCATCATCGTGCGTAAAGGCAACCACTCCACATTGCATCAATTGCAAAGCTTTCTGCATTGCCACAATAGGGCCGGATTGATCTTTGCAGATCAGGGTATAAGTGATGTCTGAACCCACTATGTTTTTGAGCAAATCAGCAGTCTCGGTATCACGGGGATGAATCAAGATGAAGAGCGCATCAAGTTTGCGAGTTTGCACCATCAACGCCGTCAGCAGCCTTTCCATATCCCGAGGCCTGTTTCCACCATTTATCAATACATTGATTTTCATATTGGCCTTTCTTGAGGATTCATAATTAAGATACATTTTGAAAGCCTATAACACCTTGATTGTGCCGCTTTATGGATACACTTCTTTCCACCTGATTTCCAGTTATGCAAACTGGTGTGCTGATGCCGTGCCCAACCCCAGATCAAAAACTCCAAAATAGCCCAGAAACAGCCAGACTATCGCCAGCACTCCGTATCCATCCACACCAATCAGATGCAAATATAAAGGGACCGTTACAAACGAAACCACGATAGGCACTAAACTACCCATCAAGTTATACAAGGAATTACGTTTTAGGCTAGCGGCCATGACCCGGAATCCTCAACAGATAGGCGCTTACAAGGTGCGTTATCGTCATTTCAACGCTTTCTCTGGAACTGACTAATGAAGCTGCGCACTCGGTTCTCCAGATCTAAACGAACGGAAGATCTGGGGTGATAGTGGTACACCCCTCCCTGAGAGGTTGGAGCCCCATTTATTAACAAGGCCTGTGGGCAACCAATTTCCGCCACCCCTTGCATGTGCTCTTTAAAAGCCGACCGAGGGGTTTCACCGACGCGAATTACAGATACCACGCGGTCGACCAACCGGGCGATAATCAGGCCATCAGACAGCACAGGAAACGGTGGTGTATCTATGAGTACATAATCATACTCGGAACGAGCTTTATCAATTAGTTCAGCAAAACGCTCCTTGCCAATCAGCTCCACTGGACTATCGGGAGTTTGACCAGAGGGTAAGCAAGTCAGCGGTACATCAAATCTAGTCATGACGCGCGTACAGTCCTCCAATTTTGCATTACCTGCCAGATATTCCGCTAATCCCGGACTTTGTTTGCAATCAAATGCCGAATGTAACTGTGGATGCCTGAGATCAGCATCAATCAACAGTG
Source organism: Acidithiobacillus albertensis (assembly GCF_001931655.1). Taxonomy (NCBI): domain Bacteria; kingdom Pseudomonadati; phylum Pseudomonadota; class Acidithiobacillia; order Acidithiobacillales; family Acidithiobacillaceae; genus Acidithiobacillus; species Acidithiobacillus albertensis. Next base: position 2,046,376 of record NZ_MOAD01000001.1, read on the forward strand.
CGCGTTTTCCGTCTTTCGCTAAAGCCACGGCCAACTGACTGACCACAGTTGTTTTTCCATCTCCCTGGAATGCCGAAGAAAACATCAATACCTTGCCTGCATTTCCCGCTCCGGAATCAAGATAAAGCTTCCCGCGCAACAAACGCAACGCCTCTCCATATGTGGAACGAGGATCAGAAGGAACAATTGGCTTGATTTTTGCTGAATCGCCCACGCTCTGAAAGGCTTCATATTCTGGTAATTTTCCAAATAGTGGTATCGAAGGATATCTACTCAGAATTCCTTCATCCGAATGAAACCCTTTGTGCAGGAGAAACCTCGCAAAGACTACAGCGAGACCAAGGAGTAAACCCAAAAAAGCACCTATGAGAACAGCCTTAGAAGCCTTTGGTGAAACCGGAACACTATGGACTAATGCCGTATCCAATATGCGATTTTTGGTAATCGTGCTCGCTCTACTGATGGCAGCTTCCTTCTGTTTTTCGAGCAGGAACATATACAATTTGCCTAACACTTCCGTGGATCGCGTGAGAGACAGAACCTGTAAGGCTTCCCTAGGATATTGCCCCATCTTGCCCTTGTATTGTTCAATCGCGCCATCCAGCGACTTGAGTTGCTGTTGTGCTTGTACTTCCTGATTATGAATCACGCTGCTAATCGCAGATTTGATAGAGGCAATTTCCTTATCCAGTTGCTGAATTTCCGGGGCGCGGTCAGTGTACATGGTTGCCAATGAAGCCTTGCGGTTTTGGGCAGTCACCAATTTGTCAGAAAGGCTATTGAGCATGCTATCATTCAACGAAGTGACCAAATAAGAATCAACATGGCTTCCACCTTTACCACTGAGTTCGGAGGATACTTGTTGAAGATTTTTTAGCTTTAGATCAAGAGCATTGCGTTGGCTTTCATAATTGGTCATCTGGGTGATCATCGCCTGAGCATTCGAAGTCACCGACAACAAGCCACTGTGACTCTGATAGCGAGCCAGTTTTCCGTCCGCTGTTGCCAAAGCGGTTCGCACTTTTTCCAGTTGTCCATTCAAATAATCATAGGTAGATGACGCTTGACCCGTAGCCCATGCATGTGTTTGTTCCAGATAACTCAACATCAGGCTATTCAGGAACCTTTGGGATACATAGGGATTGGGATTTTTGAAAGACAAATAGATCAAATAACTCAGCGTAGGTGTCCCACCATTATCCTTACTGTCTTGGCTTACCGAAATATTGCCAGCAAATTCCTTGTAAACAGCCAGAGGCGAGCTGACTGTCAAATGATAAATACTATTATTACCAGGAATGAACCCTTGAGCATCTGGTTTAATGATTATACGTAGGTTTGGGCTTACTGCAGGCTCGTCAAGCACACCGTTCAATATCAAATTTTTATCATCGAAAATTTGATAGTGACCATCTTTAGTAAATTTCAGATCCAATGACTTTCCATAGATATCAGGATTTACGGCTTCTGCAAGCGTAGCTCGCAAACCGGTTTTCTGATGTTCATAAATATTAAAGGAATGACCGCTAACCAGCCAATACCAAAAATGGACTACAGGACTCTGATCTGGATTTAAAATGGAAACATTTACTCCCGACCGCACGATGGCCCGTTCAACCACCTGGCGACTCTGCATAATCTGGACCTGAGTCTCAAGGTTGGGGGCTTGAACCAGGCCAGGCACCAGTGACAGACCTTCCGTGGCAGCAGACACGGCTGCTTGATCCTTTTCTGCATTACCCAGATAGACAGAACCGGAAGACTCGAATACAGGCACCGAAAACAGGGTAATAAGAATGGCTAGAACAGCACCAACACCGGCGAGTCCCAAGGGTAAACGCCAATGTCTTTTCAACGATCGAAGCAGTGCAGAAAGATCAATTTTTTCTCCTTCATCTCCCATACGTTCAGAGTTGTTGGCAATTGATGGCCGCCGTTGCAGATCGACGTTCTCGGACGGATGCATATTTTCAGTGTGATCAGTCACGGTATCTATTCCTAATTATTGGATTGAGACAAATACTTAATGGATACAAAAGGATTTAATATCCCTGATATGGCTTGCAATGATGGTAAAATTTGCTGTATTACCTGATTCCAATTACTGACAACCGTTTGCGGCACAAATACTACATCACCTGATTTCAGAAAAAATGGCGCTGCCTTCCCTTGAAGAATGGCTTGTGCATTGACTGTAATTAATTCTCCGCTGGCACCTTCCGAACGAATAATACGGATATCACTGAGCTGTGCATTGGTAAGGGAAGTAGTGTCCATGCCCGCTGAAGACAGTGCTTGCAACAATCCCAAGCGCCCATCTACAAAAGGCACAGGACCTGGCTTGTTTACCGCCCCGAATACAAATGCCCTCATTGTGGCAACGCTGGGTACAACTACCGTGTCGCCACTTTCCAAGGGTATATTCTGGTTCAAATTGCCATCTCTGAGTAGCTGATGGAAGTTGACCGGCAATTTCTTACCGTTTTGTACGATATAAGCCCCACGCAAATCGGCCTCTGGTAGATTCACTGTGCCACCCAAAGCCATGGCATCCAGCAGGCTCAGATTTCTATCAGAAAATTTCAGACCGGGCGCAGTAAATTCACCGAGCAAGTAATAGCGAATGCTATGCGCAACTTGAAGCTGAACAGTCACATCTGGATTGATAATGTATTTGGCATACATTCTGGTAAGTTTCTGCTGCAGCTGGGCAGTTGTCAGTCCTGCCACATGAATCAGACCGAGTTCAGGTAATTGGATGTTCCCTTGATTCGTCACCAAAGCACCAGGGATTCCCGTACCATTTGTCACACCTGCAGCGGAAAGCATTGGGTGCAGATAAACCGAGACCGATACCACATCTCCGGCGCCCAAATGATAAGCTATGTCAGGATGAAGCATTTTTTTAATCGTACTGGCGGGCAAGGATTCGGGTTTAACCGCAATTACCGGACTGGGCAGCCTCTTTATAGAGACTGCATGATCAGCGGAGAAAGTCGAAGCGCAACCCGCAAGTAAAATTGGTACACCAGCAACCACCAGCAACAACTTTAATCTGTTGATCATGTAGAATAATCCTTAAGTACTAACGATACGTTATCAACTTGCCTGCATCTCAGCTAAGACCTACAACCCAGACATACAAAAGCAATAGCAAAAATCAGCGATCACAAACAACCATAGCGCTTATAAAGCAAAAATCATACCAATATATAGGAATCCATATCAAGAAGCGTAAAAAAGATATATCATATTACAAAACAATAAGTTGAAAATTTTAGTTCTGGCAAATTGAATCCCGCACACTATATTCAAGACGAGGGAAAAGGTCTTATAACAAACAAAATTAAAATTATGTATCGCATGGCTTACAAATCGAAAACAATAACTCACAACCGGTAGCTTCTCTGCTCGGATCCTCATTGAATAAAAATCTATTCATCTATCCTCCGGGTAAACTGAACAAATCGGCTTTGAAAGTCAAGAAGATATCATTTATACATACGTAATAACTGACATCAGCAAGCAAGAGAAGGGCAAGGACCTGCAATCCTGGCGTTCACAAACGGTATAACAATGAACGTATTCTAAATAAAATTCTAACTTTACAGAATGTTGCAACAATCTCAAGACAAAAATCACTATTATATGTTACAAAAATAATACAACTCTATGAAGCCTTCTAAAGTGTTATATTTTTTAACAGCATGTTTTTATTATATTAATTTTTTGGCACGTTAAATGCTTATATTCCTGCCTGGATAGGCTTTTATTCATCACACTGGTCGCATTCAATCATTGCAAACTTAGTAATTTTAAAAATATTTGGAGTATGATAATGACAAATTCAGGTCGCTTACCCGTTGAATATGAACACCTTAATGAATTTTTCGATGCCAAGAATGTTCTAGTTACTGGCGGCTTCGGCTGGTTCCTCGTCATTTCAAGTGGGTAGCCTGAGATCCAGCTTGCCCAGGATCAGGTAGGCCATGTTGATAAAGTTCTTGTGCGTGCGGTAACCCCGAGCCTTGGCCTTGGCGGATTGAATGAGGCTGTTGAAACCTTCCAGAATTCCATT
>NZ_MOAD01000001.1:2050553-2073845 GCF_001931655.1 Acidithiobacillus albertensis
CCGTGAAAGTCACATGATCCACCAACCACGGCGGAACCAATCCTAACGCGAGAGAAAACAGCTCTTCAGGGACCATCAGCTAACTCCAATTCAGGGCACGACCGCTCCACAGCATTCTACCCCCTACCCACTCAATCTGACGAAGAGCCCTTCGGCTTCGTTGGTGGTCATGTAACAAAACGTCTTGTGGATCTGGGTGCCAACGTGACAGTGGTCGATATCAATACAGATCCCCAAAGAGATTCAATCATGAACTGCGCTTCTATGGATCTTCGTTCCAAAGTACTCGTCCAGAAAGCAGATGTAGTTGATGTTAACGCCATGAAGGAAATCATTCATGAAGGCCGTTTCCACTTCATTTTTCATTTTGCCGCGTACGCTTCAGTGATTGAAAAAGCAGTAAGCGCGCCTTACGACACCATCATGGCTAATACTATGGGCTGGGTAAATGTACTCGAAGCCTGCCGGACAGCTAATCATAAGCCAAACATGATTTTCCTCTCCTCTACAGATAAAGTTTATGGAGAGATGGAGGGCGATTCCTACACTGAACATTTAACTCCGCTCCGAGGCATCGGCGTGTATGATTCAGCAAAACTTGCCGCAGATGTATTTTCGAGGACTTATCACGAAGCCTTTGGCTTGCCGACAGTCACTCTACGCATGTGTAATATATATGGTCCCTATGATTTCAACATGGGTTACCGACTTCTACCCAAGGCCATGGCCAATATATTTGGAAATTCCGAGCCGACAGCTCCGGAACTTTATTTCGATGCCATTGAACACCATCGCGACTATTTGTATGTAGACGATCTGGTGACTGCCATCCTGTTACTGGCGCATGGTAAAAAATGTCGTGGCGAAGTCTACAATCTTTCTGCTGGAACCTATCTGCCTACCCCACAAATGCTGAAAACCATCGTCGAGCAGGCCGTGCAAGTGGAAAAAGAATTCGACAGTGATCGGGCTGAAACAATCTTGAATAATGGTATATCCATACACGTACGCAGCACTGGTGCTACGGTACATGCCATTACCAAGCAACATCTTAATGGAAGCAAAATTGAAGATGCTACAGGTTTCAGGTCACAAACTGATTTTCTGAGTTCATTGCGCGAGACCATTCGCTTTTACCGCAATTATCTTAAAACCAAGAATGAAGGTTGCTGAAATGAATCCATTCTGGAGTGGGCGCCCCTGCCTCGTCACTGGGGGGGCCGGGTTTGGCGGTTCCCATCTTTGTGAGCACCTCCTGAATTTAGGAGCCCTAGTGTATGTGCTTGACCGCTGGTTACCCAGTAACTCATATCTTGTTCTCACTGGCATGATATCGAAGGTCAATTATATTCAAGGCGACATCAGAGACATGGATTTGCTTCGCTTAACCTTGGAACGCTTTGAGATAAACACGGTTTTTCATCTTGCAGCGCAGCCTATCGTTCCTATCAGCAACATCCTTCCACAGGAGACCTTCAGCATCAACGCTCAAGGCACATATACAATCCTGGAAGCGGTAAGAACAGTAAGCTGCACTGAACGACTTGTTTTTGCATCAAGTGGGGCCTATTACGGAGCCACATCAACCGATAATGCCATTCTGGAAAATCACCCACCGCTACCAGCCACCAACATTTATGCGCCTTCAAAGGTAGCAGGTGATGTGGCGGTTAGAACGTACGCACATGTATATGGTATGAAAACTGCTGCGTGCCGTTTTATGAATACATATGGCCCAGGCGATAGTAATTTCAGCCGAATCATCCCCCGCGCGATTAAAAACTTGATTACCGATGCACCCTATGACTTTGGTTCACGGGACGATGGTAGTTCGCGAATTGACTGTCTTTACATCGGTGACATGGCGCACGCCTACACTAGTGTTGCCGAAAATCTGGAAACAATTGCTGGCGAAGCGTTTAATTTCGGGACAGGTGTACCCACTGCTCTGAAGGAACTCACTAACAAGGCCTCTCAGGCTTACGACGGAAAAAAAAGAACACCTATATTTTCCGGTCCTATCAAGTCTGTTCCATCCATTAAGTATCTCGACATCAGCAAATCGCGACAGAAACTTGACTGGTATCCCAAAACAGCGCTTACAGAGGGTCTGGAGAAAACCATACATTGGTACCAGAAACACTGGGATAATTTTTAATCTGGAAAAATAATGACCTATAATATACGAACACTACAACTGGGTTCATCATGGTTCCCTGAACATTCTGGGGGACTCGAAAGATATTATTTTGATTTGATCCAGCATCTAATAAACCAAAACATTCAAAGTCGTGGTCTCGTAATTGGAACAAATGCAGTAGAAAAAAACACCAACAATCAGGTCAGCGCTTTTTCACAAAAAAATTTACCACTTTTGCAAAGATTGTACAATGCTCGCATTGCAACAAAAAAATTAATCAATGAGTTTAATCCAGATCTTGTTTGTGTCCATTTTGCCTTATATGGTTTTCCTGCCGCTGATTTACTTTCCCGACAGGCTCTGGTGGTCCACTTCCATGGGCCATGGGCTCAAGAAACAGCAGTGGAAAATGGAAACAACAGATCTGCCATAAAATATTATATTGAAAAAACAGTTTACCGCAAAGCAAACCGATTAATTGTTCTTTCAGAAGCATTCAAGGAGATTTTGATAAAAGATTATCGAATTCCTGTGGATAAAATTTATGTCGTACCCGGTGCTATTGACACTGAAAAATTCAATATAACCCTTGGTAAGGTAGAAGCTCGGCAAAAACTAGGATGGCCCACTGATAGACCTATCCTCTTCGTTGTCCGTCGTCTTTCCAGACGGATGGGGCTGGAAAATCTTTTAATAGCATTAAAAAACGTCCGTAAAAAGTTTCCTGATGTAGTCCTGATGCTTGCAGGCAAAGGCAATATGGCCAATGAGCTTGCTAAAAGTGCTGATGAGATGGGCTTGAAAAACAATATTCGCTTTCTCGGCTTCGTACCAGATGATAATCTTTCAATGGCTTATCGTGCTGCAGACTTCACTGTTGTTCCCAGCACTTCTTTAGAGGGATTTGGTCTCATAACGGCAGAATCCATGGCAACTGGAACACCTGTACTGGTTACCCCAGTAGGGGGGTTGCCAGAAATCATAAAGCCTTTCAATCCTGAATGGATAACCAGAGATATCGGGAGCAAAGCAATATCTGAATCAATTATTAGCATTTTATCCGGGACAACAAAAATGCCTTCGCCTGAGTCTTGCCAAGTCTATGCAAATCGTTACGATTGGAAAGCAGTTACTCCGAAGATTTCTGCAATTTATCGGGAGGCAATATCATGAATATTTTATTCGTTGATCAAACAGCAAAACTCAGTGGTGGTGAATTAGCGCTTTTAGATATTGTTACACCATATAAAGACGGCAGCAAAGTTATTTTATTTGAAAATGGCCCACTCCGCGCTGAACTCGTAAAACGTCAGGTTAAAGTTGAAACAATTATTCCAAATGGCGCCCTTAATAATATTCGTAGGGGTTCTCGTATTCCCATGGCAAGCATCACTTCATTGGTTCGTCTAGCCAGAAGCGTAGCTCAGGAAGCAAAAAATTTCGATTTTATCTTTGCTAACTCACAAAAGGCTGGTCTTATCTCTGTTCTTGCTGGACAATTGGCGTCTAAACCTGTCGTCTGGTACTTGCATGATATTTTGAATTCCGAGCATTTTGGCAAGGCTCAATTGCTGGCCGCTCGATATACTGCAAGGAAGTCTACGCAAATTTTGGTCAACTCGAAGTCAACAAAAGAAGCTCTCCAGATTTTGACTGGTCGTAACGATAATACTCATTTAATTTATAATGCTTTTAATACGAAACCATTTGTCGAAACTCCTAATTCTCAGGAAAACCAGCGTGAGGCCTTAGGCTTTGATAGTCGGCCTCTGGTTGGTGTTTTTGGCAGACTATCCCCCTGGAAAGGGCAGGATGTATTCTTGAGGACGCTTGCTATGATGCCGGCAGTACAAGGCTTGATTGTTGGCAGCTCCATGTTCGGAGAGGATGCTTACGCTCAACATCTGGAACAGGAAATCAAAACTCTTGGCCTGGAAAACAGAGTAAAGCTGCTCGGCTTTCGGAGTGATATCCCTGAACTTATGAAGACTTGCGATATAATCGCACACACGTCTATTGCACCTGAGCCTTTTGGTCGCGTAATCGTTGAAGGTATGCTTTCCGGAAGGCCGGTAGTTGCCAGCAAATCCGGGGGGCCCAATGAAATCATAGAAAATGGCGTCACGGGAATGCTCTATACCCCGGGCGATTCTCAGGCTCTGCAATCTGTTCTTTCTGAGATCATTAATGAACCAGAACAGGCTTTGCTGATGGCGCAACGTGGCAGGGAAACAGCTCTCAACCGGTTTTCCCTTGACAATATGCACAAACGTCTGGATGACATCATCACCGTTTGTTTTAACCAGCAAAAAACGACCCTTTGTGGAGAATCTGTCTAGTTTCCGCAGAAGATATCATCATTGCTCTCGATAGTCGTCACAGGATATGCTGGTTCTCAGGTTTTCTCTGCGGCTTGCCTATCGGGAATTGTCCATGCCGAAGCTCGGAGAATGAACAATGGCCACCATAAGAATCAGTATGCGCACACACTCTACCTTCCAATGGTCTAGCTGGACGCCTTTTATTATGGCGCTGGGAGATATTTTAGCCTTTCTTGCCGCTTTTTACTTTGCCCGGCTTTCTCACGCACTCTACTATGATATTAATCCGTTGTGGGTTCTTCAGCATTGGTGGGGGAGCCTGGCTCAAATTAACACATTGCTTTTTTTGATATTAACCGTCTCCGTCATTATCAGCTTTGCCATCAAGGGGCACTATAGCCAAAGAAAAGCTTTTTGGGATGAAGCAGGAGATGTGTTAGCTGTTCTCATTCTTTTTATTGCCCTGAATTCAGCTATCGCGTTCATTGGAAAATGGCCTCTTTCAAGACTGTGGTTATTTTCCACATGGGGCCTTGTATTTTTGTTTTTACCCGTCGCCCGACATTCCACGCGCTGGATGCTGGCTCGTCTTGGGGCCTGGGCGAAGCCCGTTGTCATTATTGGTTGCGGAAAAAATGCTCTCGAAGCCATTCGCGCCCTGACCAGCGAACCCTTACTGGGCTACTCCATCAAAAAAATCCTGATTCCTGAAAATGCCTGCTTGTCAGCTGAAAGACAGAATTATCCACCGGTTGGGATGGAGCCTCTGAGTCATGACCCGATCGGTCAGCTTGCGGATTTAGGCAATCCGCATGTTGTGTTAGCTTTGGACATGGAGCAATGGGAGGCACAAGAACACTTGGTGCGCACCTTGGGTTTTGGTTATCCCCGTTTGACCATTGCACCGCCTTTGCGGGGTTTACCGCTTTTCGGTCTGGAAGTCATGCATTTTTTCAGTCAGGAAGTTTTTATGCTGCGGGTACGCGACAACCTCGCCCGACCCGGTCCACGTATTCTGAAACGTATATTTGACCTGCTTGCCGCGTCTTTGATCATCATTGCGGTCTCCCCTGTCCTTGCTTATTTATCCTGGAAAATAAAATCTGAAGATGGTGGAAAAATATTTTTTGCACAAGAGCGGGTCGGTCATAACGGAAAAACTTTTCGTTGTTTCAAGTTCCGGAGCATGGTGCATGATGCCGAAGCAAAATTAAGTGAATATTTGGAAACCAATCCAGATATAGCTGCTGAATACTCCAGAAATTTCAAGTTGAGAAACGACCCGCGAGTGACTCGAACCGGGCGTCTGCTAAGAGCCACCAGTCTGGACGAACTACCTCAATTATTCAATGTGTTACTGGGTCAGATGAGTCTGGTTGGGCCGCGACCCCTGCTGGCACGCGAAATCAACCGATATGGTGACGGTATCAATCTCTACGCCCAGGTAAAGCCAGGTATAACGGGTCTCTGGCAAGTGAGTGGACGTTCGGAAACCACCTTTGCAGACCGTGCAGATCTGGATGCCTGGTATGTAAAAAACTGGTCTCTATGGTATGACATCGTCATTTTGTTGCGCACCATCAAGGTGGTTTTTTCGAAAAGCGGGGCCTACTAAACATAAGACGCTACCAGCAATGGTGTCTGGTCTAAGATCCTGACACCATTCAGCCATGCTCGTGCTCATGTCCGAACAGGTTTAACGCCACATAGTAAGATCAGGCATCCACCTAAGACGGACTACGACGAGAATCTCAGCATCTACGACAAAAACTGTTCCGCTGCTGGTGTGTCACAGCTGTCCGACAGCTTGCATCCCCCGCGCGGCTCTTCTACAATAGGCTCATTCCGTTAACGCAGTTTGCGTTATGCGAGTAAGAACGCTCCCTCCATCAGGAGGTTTGGGTACGACAGGTCTCCTGATCGTACCTTTTTTAATTTTAGGCTGGCAAAGGTGGCATGGCTTTATGGGTGAAATAACACGGGCGCTCATCAGCGTTTCTGATAAGCGCGGGGTGGTGGAGTTTGCACGGCGACTGCGCGACTTTGGGGTGGAAATTCTGTCTACGGGTGGAACCGCCAAGGTGTTGATGGCCGACGGTATTGCCGTTCAGGAAGTGGGCGATTACACCGGCTTTCCGGAAATGCTGGAGGGCCGCCTGAAAACCCTGCACCCCAAAATTCATGGTGGCCTGCTGGCCCGTCGCGGTAATGCTGACCACGATCGGCAAATAGCGGAGCAGGATATCCTCCCCATTGATTTGCTTTGCGTCAATTTATACCCGTTTGCCGAAACCGTGGCGCGCCCCGACTGCACGCTGGAAGATGCCATCGAAAATATTGATATTGGTGGGCCGACCATGCTCCGGGCCGGGGCCAAAAACTGGGAAGGAGTGACAGTTCTCGTTGATCCTGATGACTATTCCCGCGTCTTGCAGGAAATGGAACAAAGCCACGGTGGCGTGGGGGCGGCTACCCGTTTTCATCTGGCGACCAAGGTTTTTGCTCATACCGCCCAGTACGACGGAGCTATTGCCAATTATTTGTCAAGCCGCAATGTGGAAGGCCAGCAAAGTCAGTTTCCCCAGACCCTTTCCCTGCAGTTCGAGAAGGTGCAGGAATTACGTTATGGCGAAAACCCCCATCAGGCGGCGGCTTTTTACCGCGATGGCAGTGGCGGGGGGCTGGCAGATGCCCATCAGTTGCAGGGCAAGGCGCTTTCCTACAATAACATTGGCGATGGGGATGCGGCCGTCGCTCTGGTCATGGAATTCTCGGAACCGGCCTGCTGCGTGGTCAAACATGGGAACCCCTGTGGGGTAGCTTTGGGTCAGGATTTGCTCAGTGCCTTTCAGCGCGCCTGGGCGGGCGACCCGGTTTCGGCCTTTGGCAGCATCATTGCCTTTAATGCCCCGCTGGATGCCCAAACTGCTGAACTGATCAGTAGTCAGTTTGTTGAGATGGTACTGGCTCCGGCCATTCTGCCCGATGCCCGCCTGATTCTGGCCAAAAAGAAAAACCTGCGGGCGCTGGCTTTTGAAGACGGTCACGCCTGGCAGCGTCCAGGCTGGGAATACAAACGGGTACGTGGCGGTCTACTGGTGCAGGAATTTGATCAGGCCATGGAAATGGAAGACGACTGGCAGGTGGTCAGCGTGCGGGCGCCCAGCCTGCAGGAGCAGCGTGACCTCGCCTTTGTCTGGCGGGTTGGTAAATATGTACGATCCAACGCCATTGTCTATGGTCGTGAAGGGCAGACCGTGGGTATTGGCGCGGGACAGATGAGTCGGGTAGATGCGGCCCGCTGCGGGGCCGCCAAGGCACTGGATCTGGGCTTTGATTTGCACGGTGCGGCACTGGCTTCCGATGCCTTTTTCCCGTTCCGGGACGGGGTTGATGCGGCGGCCGCTGCCGGAGTGAAAGCCATTATTCAGCCCGGCGGCTCCATTCGCGATGAAGAAGTCATCGCCAGCGCCAATGAGCATGGAATTGCCATGGTGTTTACCGGCGTCCGTCACTTCCGCCACGGTTAAGAGGGATATTTATGGGTGCGAAGGTTTTGGTTTTGGGAGGCGGCGGTCGTGAACATGCCATCGCCTGGAAGCTGGCCCAATCAGAACAGGTCGAGACCGTCTATTGCGCGCCCGGTAACCCTGGCACGGCCGGTGAAGAGAAGCTGTTCAACCTGAAGCTGAATCCCAACAATCCTCAGGCGGTAGTGGCTGAGGCGCATGTTCTGGATATTCAACTGGTGGTGATTGGACCGGAAGCACCACTGGTGGCGGGAGTGGGAGATGCTCTTCGCCGCGCCGGAATTCCGGTTTTTGGTCCGGATCAGGCGGGGGCCATGCTGGAGGGCAGCAAGGCCCATGCCAAGGCTTTCATGATGCGTCACGGGCTGCCGACCGCCCGTTACGAAAGTTTTACGGACACTACCCATGCTCTGGAATACCTGCATGGGCACCCGCTGCCGGTGGTGGTCAAGGCCGATGGCCTGGCTGCAGGCAAAGGTGTGGTTGTAGCCAGCACCGTGCAGGAAGCAGAAACCGCAGCACGGCAGTTTCTGCAGTGGGGGCCCATCATCATTGAAGAATTTCTGGAAGGTGAGGAAGCCAGTTTTATTGCCATTATAGTCGATGGTCAGGTGCTGCCTCTGGCCGGTTCCCAGGATCATAAGCGGCTGCTGGATGATGACCAGGGGCCCAATACCGGTGGGATGGGTGCCTACTCCCCTGCCCCGGTGCTGGACATGGCCATGAGTGAGCGGGTGCTGCGGGAAATCATGCGCCCTGCAGCGCAGGGTCTGATGGCCGACGGCACGCCGTATTGCGGCTTTTTGTATGCTGGCCTGATGATTGGCCGGGATGGGCCGAAGTTGCTGGAGTTCAATTGCCGCCTGGGCGATCCTGAAACCCAGCCGCTGATGATGCGCCTGCGCTCGGATCTTTATGCGGTCTTGCTGCTGGCTGCCCTGGGTGAGCGATTACCGCCTGAACTGGAATGGGACGAGCGCAGCGCCTTGTGCGTGGTGATGGCGGCTGAGGGATATCCTGAGCATCCGCGCACGGGGGATGCCATTGCCGGACTGGGTACAGCCGAAACGGATACCGTCAAGGTGTTTCATGCGGGTACCAAAAGTGTAGATGGTCATGTGGCTACGGCTGGTGGACGGGTGCTGGGTGTGACCGCGCTGGGCGATAGTCTCGCCATTGCCCAGCATCGCGCTTATGCGGTAGTAGCTAAAATCCACTGGTCCGGGGTGCAGTTCCGTCAGGATATTGGTCATTTGGGCTTACGCCGTGACTAGGCAGGTCTGAGACGTATGCCAGGTCATACTCCGCGTCGTCAGGAATTACGCCAGCTGGTTGCGCACCTGCGCCGGGGCGGGGTCATTGCCTACCCCACGGAAGGGGTCTGGGGGTTGGGTTGTGACCCTCGACAACGTCAGGCACTGCGCCGCATTCTGCATTTGAAAAAGCGCCCACAACACAAGGGCGTTTTGCTCATTGCCGGACGCCGCTCCGAAACCGCCGCCTTCTGGTCGGATCAGGGCATAGGTCCGGCACTGCTGGAACAATACTGGCCGGGGACCACCCTGGTGCTGCCCGCCCGTCGGCAGGTTCCCGTCTGGATTCGCGGACGGCATACCAGCGTGGCCGTTCGGGTCAGCAATCATTCTGGGGTCCGCGCTCTGACCCGGGCTTTTGGCAGCGCCATTGTCTCAACCAGTGCCAATCGCGCTGGTCAGCAACCCGCCCGTGACTTGCGCACCATCCGCCGCTATTTTGGAAAACATCTTCCGGTACTGCATGCCCGACTGGGTAGGCAGCGCCGTCCAAGCAGAATTGTCGATGCCCGTACCGGTCAGACTTTAAGGAGTTAAAAGGATGCAGCAGCCTTCCACTCAAATCGTAGAACAGTTTCTCCTCCAGCTTCAGGACCGCATTTGTACGGCTCTTGAAAAGGCTGATGGTCACGCCCGTTTTCGCGAAGATCTCTGGGAAAGGCCCGGTGGCGGCGGGGGGCGTACCCGGGTCATCAGTGGCGGTGATCTGCTGGAAAAGGGCGGGGTCAACTTCTCCAGGGTGCATGGCGATAAACTGCCACCCTCGGCCACTGCACAGCGACCAGAACTGGCGGGGCAACCTTTCACGGCAGTGGGTGTTTCGCTGGTTCTGCACCCCCGCAATCCCTATGTACCCATTGTCCATATGAACTACCGGTTTTTTGCGGCGGGTTCCGTGTGGTGGTTTGGTGGCGGGGCTGACCTCACCCCGAGTTATGGTTTTGTGGAAGACGCCCGGCATTTTCATCAAACTCTCAAGGCCGCATGCGACCGGCATGGCCCCGATTTTTATCCCCGTTTCAAGGAGTGGTGTGATGAATATTTCACCATCAAACATCGCCAGGAAATGCGGGGGGTCGGTGGCATTTTCTTTGATGATCTCAGCGGGGATGCCGATACTTTGCAGGCGTTCTGGGAAGAGGTGGCCAACAGTTTTCTGGAGAGCTATCTGCCCATTGCCGAACGGCGCCGCAACACTCCTTTTGGTGAGCGCGAACGGGATTTTCAGCTGATCCGTCGGGGTCGCTATGTGGAATTCAATCTGGTGTACGACCGGGGCACATTGTTTGGCCTGCAATCCGGCGGGCGCACCGAGAGCATTCTCATGTCCCTGCCGCCCCTCGCCGCCTGGCATTATGATTGGGAGGCACCGGCAGACAGCCCCGAGGCCCGCCTGAAAGAAGATTTTCTGACCCCCAGGGACTGGGTATGATTTATCCGCTGCTGCGGCCATTACTGTTTGGACTGGAGGCGGAGCAGGCCCATCAACTCAGCATCGCGGCACTGGAAACTCTGGGTCGCATGCCCCGCAGTCTGGAACGGATGGCCGAGTATTTTGCGGTGGAGAATCCCGCTCTGCAGCAAACCTTGTGGGGACTGAATTTTCGCAATCCCGTGGGTCTGGCCGCCGGTTATGACAAGGATGCCCGCGCAACGGCGGCCTTGCCGGCCTTGGGTTTTGGATTTATTGAAATTGGTACGGTCACACCACGCGCCCAATCCGGCAACCCCCGCCCCCGGGTATTTCGTTATCCGTCTTCCCAGGCAGTCATCAACCGCATGGGCTTTCCCGGAGAAGGCGCTACTGCGGTAGCTGAACGTCTGCGCGCCCTCCCCCATCCTCATTGCGTTCCCATCGGCATCAATCTCGGCAAAAACAAGGATACGCCGCTGGAGCACGCGGCGGAGGACTATGTCTTTGCCCTGGAAGTACTTTTTCCCTATGGAGATTATTTGACGGTGAATGTCAGCTCTCCCAATACGCCGGGGCTGCGCCTGTTGCAAGGTGCCGATGCTCTTCCGGAGTTGCTGGCCGCCGTCGCCGCTGCCAATCAACGTCTGGCCGCCGAATATCAGCGTCCAGCCCTTCCCTTGCTCCTGAAAATTGCTCCGGATCTGGATCCCGAGGATATTAGCGCCATCGCGCAACTCGCCAAAGGCGACCAGCCACTGGTGGATGGTTTCATTGCTACCAACACCACCATTGATCGTCCTGCCGGGCATCCCGAATATGTGCAGGCGGGAGGGCTGAGTGGTATGCCCCTCCGGTCACGTGCCAACGCGGTCATAGCCCAACTGTATCAAGACTGCGCGGGCAAGGTGCCGATTATCGGGGTCGGTGGTATATCCTGTGCTGCAGACGCCTATGAAAAAATCCGGGCGGGGGCCAGTTTACTGCAAGTTTATACGGGTCTGGTTTTTAAGGGGCCGGAACTGGTTCGCGAGATTTTGCTGGAGTTGCCTGATCTTTTTGAACAAGATGGTTTTTGCCATATCAGTGCCGCGCTGGGAACTGCCATCAATGTTCAGGAATAAAACGGTCATGATTTATTGGTCACGCTTACTGTGCTTGTTGTGTCTGCTGATTTCTTTGGCGGGCTGCGCCGCCGTGTCCGACACTGCGTCAGCGACCGGTGATGTGATTGATGCTGGCACTTCGCTGATCCCCTGACTCTGGATTCAGAACCGTTGGCGTTAAATCATCAGGCAGCACGCTGACTGCCGGGCTCCAGCATTTCCGGCAAAGCCTGACCTGCCATCTCCGAACCCAGCCACCAGGTAGTGAGCACCCCGACCAATCCTGCCCCCGCCAGCACCAACAATAATCCGCCATTACCCAATTCGGCCTGGAGCGTAGGCAGGAAAAACACACTGACTACTCCACCAAAACGACTGAAGGCGGTAGCAAAGCCGTGGCCTGTAGCCCGTAATTCTGTTGGATATAATTCAGTGGGGATGATCCAGGTGGTATTGCCCGGTCCAAAACTGTTGGCGATTTGCCAGATGATCAATCCTGCCGCGACAATAATAAAGGGTGGTTCGCCGGAGAGGGCAAAAAGCCCGACCAGGCCGAGGCTGATGGCATCCCCCAGAAAACCCCAAATCTGGGCACGACGGCGCCCAATCCGATCAATCATAAGGGCCAGAGGAATCCATCCCAGCACAAAACTGGCTGTAAAAAAGCTGTTTCCAATGATGGCCTGTTCCGGCGTTTTAAGCCCCATGTGCATAAGCATAAAGGGCAGAAAAATACCCAGGGCATAGCCCATGACATCCATCATGAACCAGGGCACACAAGCATAAACAGTGCGCCGCAAATACGGTTTACTGAACAGCATGGTCCACGACACATTACGGCTGGCCTGCATGCTGGAAGCCGTTTCCTGGACCAGACGCTCCCGCTCATGGGCATCCACATCCGGCACCAGCCAGCGTAAAACCTGTGCGGCTTCCTGCAAGCGGCCGCGATAAATATACCAGCGCGGCGACTCCGGCAAGCTCCGCCGCAACCAGAGTACCAATACCGCCGGCAACGCACCGGATGCCAGCATCCAGCGCCAGGCGTCCGGGCCCGTATGCAGCAACGCCAGACCCACTAGACTGGACACCAAAGCCCCTCCCATCCATAACCCGAAAATCCAGGTCATGGCCGACCCGCGTTTGTTTTTGGGCATGAATTCCGCAATGTAAGTGGAGCTCAAGGGATAATCTGCGCCTACCCCAAGTCCCAGAATGAAGCGCAAAATAACCAGAGAGGTGATGTCCCAGGCAAATCCGGAAAGCAAGGCCGCAAAGAAAAACGCGGCAATATCAATTAAATAAACCGTCTTGCGACCATAACGATCCGCAATAATACCGCCAAAAAGTCCACCAATCAGTGCGCCCACCAGCGCCGCAGTACCCAGCAATCCCAGCAGAGTTGGACCCAGATGCCACTGCGGTTTGAGCAGAATCAATACAATAGCCATGATACTCAAATCATAACCATCCAGAAAAATACCGAGGCCGGAAGCCCAGAGAATCCGCCGATGTCGCCTGGTGACTTTCTGTCCGTCGTCTATTGCACTGAGTAGGTTACTCATCATCTCGCCATCAAAGCAGTTATAAAGCGTTCACCATAGCACGCCAATATGACACTTTTATGACAGTGCTTTAAAGAATAGATGAAAAAACAGAGTTTACCTGACTTCTGTGAGCATTACGCTTTTCGTTATAGACCGTTACTTAAAAAACACTGGTCATGAGTTTTAATTAATACCTATCCTAAGCAAAATACAGACCAGAAAATATCATATTTTTGTCATAAAACCTTCACAATACTGTCACATTACCCTGATATGATGTTTTCAATTGAAAATTGAACAGTTTAATTCACTATTTACCCATTTTTGAGGATTGAGATGCCAATCAGAAATTTCAAGTTTTCGGCAATCGGCATCATGTTGATGCTTATTCCTTTCACTCAAGCCTTTGCCCAGGACAACACGTCACTCATTGCCATGAGCAACCCCGCCAATCCGGGCGCCGTTGCTGATGCCTATCTGTCCCATGCCCGGGCCATCCGCAAGGCGGATGCACCCATCGTCCATCTGCTGAATCATTCTGCTTATACCCAGGCGGTACCCCTCCTCAAAAAAGCGGCGGTGGACAAGGACGATTTCTGGGCTGCTGACACGCTGGGTCATTTGTATCAGGCCGGTTTGGGCGTTTCCGCAAACTCCCAGACCGCTTTTCACTGGTATCTGCAGGCCGCTGAGGCGGGAGATCGTTTTGCCCAGCGTCAAGTAGCCAATGCCTATCTCAATGGCTGGGGCGTGACCCGCAATCCCCAACGGGCGGCTTTCTGGTTTCGCCAGGGTCTGATGGTCCCGCAGGTGGCCAATGCCGATTTCTGGTTAGGCAAAACCTATGCAGCGGGCAGACTCATGCCGAAAAATCCGACCAAGGCGGCCTGGTATGAAGGGCGCAGTCTTGCTCTGCTGAAACAACTGGATGCCGAGCACGTGGGCGCTGCCGCCTATGATCTCGGCATTGCCTACTGGCACGGCTATGGGGTCAAAAGAGACGCTCATCAGGCTGAACAGTATTTCCGACGCGCCCTGGCGGAGCACTACCCGCCAGCGGCCGCTGCCCTTCAACATCTTGAGGAGAAAAATACATGAGACGTCGCGATTTTTTAAAAAGCCTGGGGGCTGGTGCCACACTCACCGCTTTTCTGGGCAGTTCGGTAGCCCGTGCCGCCATGCTGCCCGCCCTGGGCCGTTCCGGGACCCTGGAAGATGTGGAACATATTGTGGTCTTCATGCAGGAAAACCGGTCTTTTGATCATTACTTCGGGCATCTGAGTGGAGTACGCGGCTATAATGACCGCTTTCCGCTGAAGTTACCCGACGGTAAACCCGTCTGGTTTCAGGGACGCATGGACGACCCGACCCGGCCCATTCTGCCTTTTCATTTCAATACCCGGAAAACTTCCGCACAATTCCTTCAGGACCTGGACCATAGCTGGGCGTCTCAGCACGGAGCCATTGCGGGGGGCCTGATGAATGCCTGGCCGATCAACAAGACCGACATGACCATGGGTTATTTCCAACGCCAGGACATCCCTTTTCATTATGCGCTGGCCGATGCCTTCACCATTTGTGACCATTATTTTACTTCTCTTGCCGGGCCTACCTGTCCCAATCGCTGCATGCTTTTTACCGGCTCCATTGATCCCGAAGGCCAGCACGGCGGCCCCTACATTGATGACGACACCCATCTCTGGACCAAGGGCGTCAAGCCCTTTACCTGGACGACGTACGCGGAGCGCCTGCAAAAAGCAGGCATTTCCTGGCGGGTCTATCAGGAAGGACTCCACGAAGAGGATCATAATCCGATGACGGGGAATTTCGGGGAAAATGCGCTGCTGTATTTCCAGGCGTTTACGGACATTCCCGACAGTTCACCGCTGGCCCAACGCGCACGGCGACCGGGCGGAGTGGCAGCATTGCGTGAGGATGTGCTGCGTAATCGTCTGCCGCAGGTTTCCTGGATTGTGGTGCCGGCCGGTTATTCCGAACATCCCTCTTATCCACCCGCCTATGGCGCCATTTACATTGCCCGGGTGCTGGATGCCCTGACCAGTAATCCGGAGGTCTGGGGCAAGACTGTGCTGCTTCTGGATTATGATGAGAATGATGGATTTTTCGACCATGTGCCGCCACCTCAACCTCCCACTCCGGTGCGGCCCGGCAAAAGTACGGTAAGCACCGAAGGCGAAGTTCACAATCGGATTAACCCGGACTGGCCTACGCTTTATAGCGCCGACCAACTGCCCTATGGTCTCGGACCCCGTGCACCAATGATTACTATCTCGCCCTGGAGCAAGGGTGGCTATGTGTGTTCGGAAGTCTTCGACCATACTTCCGTCATCCGCTTCATCGAAAAACGCTTCGGCGTCAGTGAACCTAACATCACCCCCTGGCGACGCGCCATTTGTGGTGATCTGACGGCTGCTTTCGATTTCTCGCGCCCCGATGAGCGCAAGGTATCGCTGCCCAGCACCGCCAACTATGTCGCGACGGTACATCACGAATCCACTTTGCCCGCTCCGCAAGTACCCACAGAACAGGCCGTTGCCATAGATCCTCAAGAAACCGGCCTGCGCAAACGGCGGCCCCTAGCATACGCCACCGCAGTGCGGCTGGAAGCAACGCATCAGGGAGTCCGTCTGCACCTGCATAACCCTTCTGAGCTAGGCGTCGTCTGCACCGCCTACTGGGATCACAGCCATCAACTTCCTCATCATTACACTCTGGGAGCAGGAGCCAAACTGGAAGACGAGATGATACTGCCCAAGGATCAGAAGCTCGCGCTCACGGTTTATGGTCCGGACAGCTATATCCGTAAAATTACGGGTACCGGTCCTTCCACTTTGCACATTGATACCCAGGGAACCAGGACTGGGGATATCCAGGTGCTCTTGTATAACGCCGGTGCTGATACCTTACCCATTGAAGTAACGGACCCGGTGTATGGCCAGGCAGCTCGGAAAATTCAACTTGCAGCAGGACAAACCCAGGAACTGCACTGGAACCTGCAACCCAGTCACCACTGGTATGACCTGATGGTCTCCACCCCTCAACACCAGTGGCGACTGGCAGGGCACATCGAAAACGGGGACGAGAGCTTCAGTGATCCGGCCAATACCCAACCTGTTCTACTTTAAATCAACAGAACTTCCCGGTCGCATGGCTAGCGTGATGCATCTATAGTCTTTAAGATGCTTCACGCATCAGACAATATCCGCAAGAACAAGGTACCCGCACTATGCGTCTTATCCGTAGCTTCCTGAACGAACCATTTTTCAAGGATTGCTTAAGGAGCTGGTGCGAGGGCATTCTGTATTGTATGACTCTCGGGATGCTTTTGAGTGCTCAAACTGCCTCGGCAGCGCCTCTGGACATGCTGTTTCACGACCCTTTTGATACTCAAGGATGGGTAAAGCAACCACTGGGACAAAGCTGGCAAGATCGGCAACTACAGTTGCCCAAGGCGGCTCTGCCGGGCACGCGCACTTTCGTAAAACCCCAAAGTCTTGCCGCATTGACCAATTATGCACTGGCACACAACCCGCAAACCCGGGTGGCCTATGAGAATTTACAGGCCTCTGCGGCAGGGTTGGGTGTCGCTGAATCTGCCTGGTTGCCGAGTATTTCCCTGAGTGACACTGCAGCGCGTTCCCAGAGCAATACCACAGCGGGTTTTAGCATTCCCATCATCAACAGTAATTCGGCTTCTCTCAGCCTGAGTTATGTACTGCTGGATTTTGGGCTACGCGCCGCGCAGAAAGATGGGGCGCTGGCTCAGTTGTACATTTCCGGCTTTGATAACAATAGCGCGCTGACGAAAGTCGCTCTCAGCGTCACCCAGAATTACTACCAGCTCATTGGCGAGCAGGCGCTGGTTCGGGCTTATGCGCAAACGGTCAAGGAAGATAGCGCCAATCTGGATGCCGCCCGTCTGAAACAGCATTCGGGTATGGCAACCATTGCCGATATTCTGCAGGCCCAGTCGGCTCTTGCACAGGCGCAGTCCCAATGGATTTCGGCTCAGGCTACCGTGCGCTCAGATCAGGCCGCACTGGCGGAAAGTTGTGGATTACCACCCGGCAATCCCATTCCGCTGGTACCGTTGAACACCCATCAACTACCCCCCGACATTACCCCTTCTGTGCACTCCCTGGTCCTTCATGCTACTCAACACAACCCCAATGTCATGGCGGCTGCCGCCCAGATTCTGGCCAGCCGTGCCACACTCCGGGAGGATCAGGCTCAGGGACTACCGACCTTGAGCGCATCGGTTTCAGCCGGAAAACGCTTTCAGAACGGGCTGGAACCTTCCCAGAACTGGGCCATCGGTTTCAGTCTTAAAGTGCCGCTGTTTACGGGTTTTCATGACAGTTACCAAATTCAGGAGGCGCGGCGCCAGGAGCGTAGTGCTCAGGCCTCATTGAACCAGGAGACCCAAAGCATTGCCTTAACCGTGTATCAGGATTACCAGACCGTCATGGGTGCGCGATCAGCGGCAAAAGCGGCACAAATCGCGGTCAAAAGTGCCCAGGCTTCGCTGGCTGCCATCCGCGCCCAATACAAGGTAGGACTTTCGACCATGCTCAACTTGCTGACTGCCCAGGCGACGCTGACGACGGCTGAACAGACCCGGATTCAGGATATGACGACGGCCTATGTGCAACTGGCTAATCTCGCCAATGCCTTGGGGATGATCGGGCTCCCCGACACGACCACAGGATTCCACTCATGATGCGCTCTCTGTCCGTAAGATCCCTGTTGCTTCCCGTTGCGGCAGCCCTGATCCTGGCGGGCTGCGCCCAGCATAAGCCCTCCCACAAAAATACGGCACTGCCGGTCGAAACCACGACGGTGCAGACCGGCAATCTACCCATTGTGGTCAATACCCTGGGGCAAGCCGTGGCATCCCACAGTGTCACCATCACCCCGCAGGTGAGCGGCATTTTGCAAAAGGTTGCCGTTCACTCGGGGCAAGTGGTTCAAAAAGGCCAGCTTCTCTTCCAGATTGATCCTGCCACACCCGCCGCCCAGGTGGCTGAAGACCAAGCCAATCTGCAGGGTGAAATGGCCCAGGAACAATATGATGATGCCCAGGTCAAGGCTTATGCGCCGCTGCTCAGCAAGGATTATGTCACCCGTCAGACGGTCCAGCAGGCTCAGGCTCAGGCCAACACCGCTGGTGCCACCGTGGCCGCTGATCAGGCGGCACTGCAAGCCGCTCGAATTACTCTGGCTGAAACTCGGATTACCGCACCTATCAGTGGCAGCGTAGGCATCCTGAGCCTCAAATCAGGCAATCTGGTCACTGCCAACAGCACAGCACTGGTCACCATCAATCAAATTCAACCCATTTACGTGCAATTCAGCCTGCCTGAGGCCTATCTCGACGATTTACATACCGCCATCAGCAATCACTCCGGCAAAGTAGAAGTCTGGGATGAAAATCATCAGACCCGGATTGGCACCGGGACGGTCACGGTGATTGATAATACCGTCAACACGGCTTCAGCAACCGTCACGGCGCGCGCTACCCTCAGTAATCAACCGGCCCGACTCTGGCCCGGTGAATATGTGCAGGTAGATTTCACCGCCCGAGAACTGCGTCATGCCCTGATCATTCCTGCAACCGCCTTACAGCAGGGCGTCTCCGGCCCTTATGTCTATACCATAAAAAAAGACAAGGCCATTATGCAGGCCGTGCAATTTTTAGGGCAGAACGGTAAGCAGGTGGCCATCGCCGGAAGCCATTTATTGGGAGAAAGGGTGATTGTGGGAGCGCCGACCCGACTTCATCCCGGTTCTGAAGTGCGCGTGATCAAGTCATGAATTTATCGGCACCCTTTATTCGCCGTCCCGTTGCCACGACGGTACTCGCCGTAGCAGTAGCTCTGCTGGGTTTGTTTGCCTATCTGCAATTACCCACGGCTTTGCTGCCTAACGTCAGCTTTCCGATGGTGATGGTCACCGCAGAACTGCCGGGAGCCAGCCCCAAAACCATGTCCAGCGCAGTAGCCACCCCACTGGAAAGGCAATTTGCCAGCATTCCCGGTCTCAACTCCATGAGTGCCGTCAGTCAAAATGGAGTGACCCAGATCACCCTGCAGTTCGATCTCAGCAAATCCGCGCTGGGGGCCACCCAGCAGGTGTCCAACGCCGTTTCCCAGGCCCAGCATTTTCTACCACCGGGTATGCCCGAGCCACCTTCGGTCCGGCAAATGAATCCTTCGGCCCAGCCCGTGTTTTATATTGGCATGTCCGCGCCCAACATGCCGCTCTATGAATTGGACAAGTACGCGCAAACCAAGGTCAGCACAGCATTATCCGGCATATCCGGGGTATCTGACGTACAAATTTACGGTGCACAAACCTACGCCGTGCGCATTTATGTGAATCCTTTTGCCCTTTCTGCCCGGGATCTGAGTCTGCAGGCCGTGCAAAGCGCCCTGGGTAATGCCAATGTCAATCTGCCCGGTGGCACCCTGGATGGGGGCGATCAGGCTTTCGCCACCCAGGTACATGGTCAGTTACATACCGCAAAAGCCTACAACCATCTGGTTCTGGCCTACGAAGGCGGACAGGCGGTGCCCCTCAGTGCGGTTGGCAAGGCCGTCAACAGTACCGAAGATAACCAGCAGGAGACCTGGATCAACAAAACGCCCGGCATTGTTCTCGCCGTAACACGGCAGCCCGGCAGCAATACCGTAGAGATTTCCAACAAAATCCGCGCCCTGTTGCCGCAACTGCAGGCGGCCATGCCCGGCGGGGTGCATCTGACCAATGTTTTCGATCTGGCCGATTACATTCGCGCGGCAGTACACGAAGTGTTGATGACCCTCATCCTGGCCAGCATTCTGGTAGCTGGTGTCATGTGGCTGTTTCTGCGCCGCCCCTCGGCCACCCTCATCGGTGCGGTCGCCATACCCCTTTCCCTGCTGGGCACCTTTCTGGTCATGATGCTGCTCGGTTTCAGCATCAATACCCTGACCTTGCTGGCCCTGACCCTTTCCGTGGGTTTTGTGGTGGATGATGCCGTGGTGATGCTGGAAAACATCAACCGACATATCGACCGGGGTGAAACCGGCATGACTGCCGCCCTCAATGGCAGTCGGGAAATCAGTTTTACGGTTCTGTCCATGACCTTGTCGCTATCCATCATTTTTCTGCCGCTGATTTTCCTGGGGGGCTTTGTCGGTCATTTATTCTCGGACTTCGGGGTCAGTATTGCTGTGGTCATCCTGATTTCCGGAATGGTCGCCCTGAGCGTTACTCCCATGCTCTGCAGCCGTTATCTCAAACCCAATCATGCTCACGCCCTGACTGATCTGCATGATACGGGTCACTTACCTGAAGACGGAATTTTTCAGCGCTTTTTCAAGGACAGTCGCGATTTTTATATTCGCACCCTGAAAGTTGCCCTGCAGCATAAATACTGGATGCTGGCCCTGGCCGGACTTGCGCTGGCGGGTAGCGTCTGGCTGGTCATGATTGTTCCCAAGGCTTTTCTACCCAGCCAGAATTCGGGCATGATCAATGCCAACATTGAATACCCGACCGGAATGACTTTTGCTGAAGTCAGGCATGAGCAGTCAGAAATCGCCCGGATTGTGAAATCCAATGCCCGCATTCAATCGGTGGTGTCTTCGGCAGGCCAGGGTGCAGGAGGTTTTGGCAGCCGCAACTCCGGCCATATGTTCATCCACATTCGCAGTGGATATGCGCCACAGACGGAAAACATCATTGTGGATCTGCAGCGCGCCACCCGTCGCTTCCATAATGCCCAGATTGTTTTTCAGGGACCGCAAAGCGCCCACTCGGGAACCGCCAGCGGCAATGGCAGCTATATTTATGAACTCATGGGCAGCAACTGGACAGATCTGAATGCGGCCACGCTGAAAATGACCGAAGCCCTGCAAAAGCTTCCGCAACTGAATTCAGTCAGTAACAGTCTGGAAAACAATAATCCGCAGGTCACCATTCATATCAATCGGGCTCGTGCCACCGCTTTGGGGGTCACCCCGGCCGCCATCGAAAACACCCTGGGTCTGGCCTTTGGCGGACATGAGGTGGGAACCATTTACGGGGCCAGTAATCAATATGAAGTAATTATGGAACTTGAACCGCGCTATCAGAAAAATATCAACGCCTTGTCCACCCTGAGCGTGCCGGGGGCGGGATCAACGCTGGTTCCCCTTTCTGCCGTAGCCAGTTTTCATTATGACGCAGCCCCCCTGAATCTGATGCAGCACAATGGCCAGCCCTCCACCACCATTTCCTTCAATCTGGCTCCCGGGGTGCAGCTCGGTTCGGCCATCAGCGCCCTGCAGCATACGGCTCACCAAGTCCTGCCCGCAGGCATTGTCGGGCATCTGGGCGGTAATGCCGCGCAATTTCAGTCTGCCTTCAAATCTTTGCCTTTTTTATTGCTGGCAACGGTGTTGCTGATTTACGTGGTCCTTGCCATTTTGTATGAACATTTTCTCCATCCCCTGACGATTTTGACGGCTTTGCCGCTGGCGGCTTTCGGTGCGCTGCTGTCTTTGGTCATTTTTCATGAGCCGCTGGATTTATACAGTTTCATCGGCATCATCATGTTACTGGGGCTGGTCAAGAAGAACGGGATTATCCTCGTTGACTTTGCCGTCAGTCGGCGCCGTGAGGGCGAAGATGCCTACGAAGCCATTATTGATGCCTGCACCATTCGTTATCGGCCGATCATGATGACTACTTTTGCCGCCATTCTCGGGGTGCTGCCCATTGCCATCGGCTTTGGCGCCGGTGCCGGAAGTCGAGTACCCCTGGGTATTGCCGTGGTTGGCGGTCTGATATTTTCCCAGTTTCTCACCCTGTATATCACGCCCGCTTTTTATTTATGGTTTGACGGGCTCTCCTGGCCACGTCGCAAACGGACGCAAGCCGTTGCGTTGAATCCCGATCTCTCATAAAGGTAACTCATCCATGCTTCTTCTGAAATCTGTCCAGCGCGCTCTGATGGTTCTTGGTGGGGCAGGCCTGCTAAGCGGCACTTTACTGGGCAGCCTGGCCCAGGCCGGGACGACGGTTTCTGGCAACAGCAACGCGCCTTTTATCCCGCTCAATGAAAAGCAGAGCGGAGCCCCCCTGCGGATTCTCAAAAACCATGTCAATGTTTCGGTGCAATCCAGCGGACTGTTTACCGAGCGCGATCATCAGGTGCTGGAACTTCTCAATCCGGCCCTGGAAACCATGATCAATCCCTACCAAATCCAGTATTCTGCCGATATGGCCAAGCTGCGGGTGCTGCGCGCCTGGGTCAGCACGCCCAGTGGCCAAAAATATGTCGTTCCTGCCAGTGCCATTTTTGTGCGCCCGGAACCGATGGCTGCCGGAGCCCCCATGTATAGTCATGCCAAGGTGCTTTCCATCGTTCTGCCGAAATTGGGCAAAGACGATCAGCTTCATATCATCACCGAAAAAACCCAGACCACGCCCTATTTTGCCGGACAGTTTTCGCAAATCTGGGAAATGCCGGTCAGTCAGTCTGCACGCAACTTTCGTATTGATATCACCGCACCACGCAGCATGCATTTACGGGCCGCCCACACCGGCAACTGGATTGTTTCGCAGCGCACTCAGGGCCAGTTGATTCATATCAGTGCCCGTATGGCGGTACACCACGCGCGTTATCCGGGACCGAGCACCGTGGATGAAAGGCAGTTCAGTCCGCTTTTTGAAGTCAGTACTTTTCCCAGTTGGGCAGCCGTCGGCAAGGCCTACTGGTCACGCGCCGCCGACAAGGCGGCAGTCACCCCCATTGTCCAAAAAACCGCCGATACAGCAAGTCATGGACTGCAGGGCTGGGATGCGGAAAAAGCCCTGTATACCTGGGACTCCCACCATATTCGTTATGTAGGTCTGGAACTGGGTGTCGGCGGTTAT
>NZ_MOAD01000001.1:2073945-2118596 GCF_001931655.1 Acidithiobacillus albertensis
TGCCCATCTCGGCCAGCAAAACCCTGGAAACCCGCTATGGAGACTGCAAGGCCCACGCCACTCTGCTGCAGGCGCTTTTCAATGCCAAAGGCTTCAAACTTTATCCAACACTAATCAACTGGAATAATGTGTTCACCCTGCCGCCGCTGCCCACCCCTTTCTGGTTTAATCACGCCATCGACTACGCCCCGCAGCGTCATCTTTTTCTGGACAGTACCGGCACCTACGAAACACCGGGGCAGCTGGCTATTGGTGAACGCGACAAGCCCAGTATTGTCACCGGTCCGCATCCCCGGGTAGTGACCACCCCTGGTGCCGAGCCCGATGCCAATCAGTTGGACTATGCAGCCGATCTGACCCTGCAGCAAAATGGTGACCTGAGCGGTATTGCCAAAATGCAGACCAAAGGCTGGTGGGCCTGGATGTATCGGCAAACCTTCGCCTCCATTCCTCCCTCAGCCTATCACCGGGTCATGAATACCCTGCTGCTGCCGGATGGAGGCGGGAGTGGCACCTTTGTGCCAGGCAATCCGGATATTCTCGATCAGCCCTTTGCCGTGACTGCGCATTGGCATACGGTGGCTTACACCCATGTTGGCGATCATATCAGTTTTCCCATTCCCTCCGGCCCCTATCTGACCCCCGGCCTTTCCGCCACCGCCCGACCCATGGAAGCATTGACCCGGGTCATTGGCCCGCTGCAGCGTCAACATCCTGTCACCACGTATCTCGGTGGAATTCACTGGACAACGACTATTCATCTGCCATCTGGTTATCAGGTGCAATATCTACCGCCCGCACAGCAGCTCCATAATCAGGCGGGAAGTTTCACTTATAACCTCACCCTGCAAGAACACAGCGTCATCGTACACTACACACTGCAACTCCAGCGGGTCGTGTACAACCCTCAGCAATATCCGGCCTTGCGCACGCTCCTGAAACTGGATTATGCCGCGCAGCAAAGCCCGATTATCCTTGTTCGCCAATGAGTTCAGGAAACCTGCATATGACCCGTCATCTCACTCCCAAAGCGGCTTTATTGACTGCCGGTTTTATCCTGCTGACTGTCAGCGCCAACCCGGCTTTTGCCCGGGAACCCGCCCAGGTGAATTATCAGGTGTTACTCCTGCGTCAGGAACTGAGCGTCCAGAAAAACGGTGCCTATACCGACAGCATTGACCGGGTGATTCAACCGCTGACCATGGCTGGCGTACAGTCACAATCCCAGATGCAAATTGGCTATCCAGCTAACTTTGCCCAGGTGCACATACTCGAAGCCTATACGGAAACGGCCTCGGGCGTTAAACATCCCGTCCCGGCCGATGCCATTTATACCCAATCCAGCCCGGATGCCCTGAGTGCCCCTTTTTTAAGTGATGGTCGCATCCAGAGTGTGGTCTTTCCGGCGGTAGCGCCCGGAGATACGCTGCACATCCGCTACACTATCCACTATGATCATCCCTATTTGCCGGGTATCTACGCCATCAGCACGCTCCTGGCCCCCAATGTGCCCGTCAGCAAGGCACAAATCATTTTGCACACCCCTGCCGCGCAAAAACTCTATGCCGCCCAACAAGGGGATGCCTGGCATGCCATGTCCGTCAGTCCCGCTAAAGATGCGACCAGCCGATCTTTTGAAACCAGCCTCAATAAAGTTTCCTACCCACCACTGGGTAGTCCGGCACTGACCCAATATGCGCCCCTGGCGGTGATTTCGACGGCAGAACACTGGACTGAAGTCGCCAAGGCTTACAATCAGCTTGCCACCCCAGCCATGCAGATGACCCCGGAATTGCAAAAAGCCGCTGAACATCTTGCGCATGGGGCGACGGGGCTGGATGCGGTCAAGGTCATTTATCACTGGATGCAAAAAAACATTCATTCGGTATCCATCAACTACGCCAATGCCGGCTTTACGCCACCCAGCGCGAGCAGCACCCTGCAACGCGGAGTCGGCGACAGTAATGCCAATGCGGTATTGCTCTGCACCCTGCTAGGCGCCCTCCATATTGAGGCAGTACCGGCCATGATTTCCACTTCAGCGCGCTTTCACCCCTACCCCGCTGTGGATCCCTTTGCCTTTGGTCATTTTCTGGTGTATGTGCCCGCTTATCATTTGTTTCTGGACCCCACTTCGCGCTATGCCGGCATCCATAGTTTGCCCCTGGAGGATGCGGGCCGACCGGTGCTCATTACCGGAAAAAATCCACGCATGACGCAAACCCCTTTGCCCGATCTCAGCTTGCCGCTCATCGACAAACATAGCCAACTCCGCCTGAGCGCCTCCGGCACCATGCACGACCAGACCGTCGAAATACGCCGGGGTTACGCCGCCCAGGATATTCGCTCCGCCCTGATGGGCAGCAAGGGACGCATGTTGATGAAAGGATTGCGCAACGGTTTTTATGAACAGGGAGATCTGGGGCAACTGGAAAGCATTGCTTTTCAGAACCGGAAAAAGCTCGACCAGCCTCTGGGCCTGAAAACCAGCGCCGTAAAAAACGGCCTGTTTATACCCGGTCATAGTGTCGCCATGATCATGCCCACAGATACGTCCATTGCCAAACCTCTGCAGGCCTTTACTGCCGAGAGCGTCCGCACAACACCGAGTTTGATCAACCCCAGCTATATGCAATCAGATATTTCTCTGAAATTACCGCAAGGTTATCAGCCCGCCTATTTACCGAAAAATATCGACGTACAGACATCCGTTGGAAGCTATAGCATTCACTACGCACTGTCCGGAAAAACCCTCAAAATTGATCAGCGGCTGAAGCTGCCGGAGTTTGTGATCAGCGCTAAGGACTACCCGGCCTTGCACCAACTGGCGGTATTGAGCTCCAGCAGTACCCGCGAGGGATTACTGCTGGTGAAGAGGCAATAAAAAACCCGGCAACCAATTTTGGTGCCGGGGGATGGAATCTTACCTACCTGAACAAGCGTAGGTTTATCATTAATCTAGAACTTAGCCGCAAGGCTCGCACCAACAAAGGCTGGAGCACTAGCCTGTGCAGCTATGAAGTTTCCGCCATCTTTGGCACTTTCAAGCTGGAGATACTCATAAGGAATATAATTTGCGTTGAAAAGGTTATCGACATAGACATCAAAGGTTAGTTTTTTGACGCCCATATCATCAGGACGCCAGACATAACCCAGGTTGAGGTTGGTAATGTTATAAGGATGCAAGGCAATACCAGCCGGCGCGCCCTTATTGGTGTTGATATACTGGGATCCAATGACATGATCCGTGATTCTTGCCGAGAAACCTGCATAATGATAACCCAAGCCAAAATTCAGGTTATACATCGGCACATCACCAACATACTCACCGGAACTTACTGCAGCACCATCAGCCGCATCAAAGTTGGACGTGTATTTAGCATCGGTAAGACTGTAGTTGATAAATGCATTCATATTGTATGGCAATTTGCCATCTACCGATGCGGTCAGGCCTTGATATAAAGCACTCCCGACATTGTATTGGAATGTCTGTCCTGTTTGATTATTATAAAAATAGCCAAACTTGTTACTGAACATTCTCCGGAAATAGGCCAGAGAAGTTTTGATAGCGCCAAAATTGTAGCGTATGCCGGTATCAATACTATCTACATACTCAGGCTTTACAAGCATTGCACCTGGAGTTGGGGTTTTGCCTATCACACTGTAGTAGGCACTAATATTCGGCACCTTGTAAACCCGGCCATAGTGGAAATAGAGATCTGCGTTTTTGGTAGCCAAGAAGCTTACACCAAATGATGGCTCCCAATAGTTAAAGGTATTACTGACAGTACCACCATAATTGTAGTAATAACCTTCAATATCATTACAAGTTGTACCCACCATGTAATATTTGGCACCCGGGGTAATTATCAAGCGATGATTAAACAGGCTGATACGGCCTTGTATGTATACATCTGCGTAATTACGCGTATCATGTTCATCCCAGGCGTCGTTGTAGCCATTAATCATTGGTACATCAGGAGCGCCATACCAGTATTCAGCAGAATTATCCTTACTAAACATATAAAGGCCGCCCAAAGTCACCGTGTTATGCGGTAACAAAAAAGTCAACGAGGGCATGAAACCGGCATTACCAAAGTTATCAATATATCGATGATATTGCGTACCATTATAACTGTTGCCAAACAATACAGTTGGGTTGTAAGTATTACCAGGCCTTCCTGTTTTGCTCGGATTCGCATAACTCTCAAGAGCATATGGCAAAGGATAGCCCTCATATCCATCCTTGTATGCTGCGTTGGCGTAGGACGTGCGATCATTCGTATTCTGCGTAATAAAGAACTTGGCTTTTGCCAGCATGTACTGGTTCAAGATAGATTTCCAGCCCACAATCGTTGTGTATGATCTGGTTGTCGTGTGATTACTGGTAATATCCGGAGCCCACTGAAAACTTCTACCATATTTGTTTAACAAAGCTAAAGGTACAACACTGGGTTGCTGAGCAATCTCATGGTTATAAATGGTAATCAATGAAAGTTGGGACATTCCATGATTATAGGGTTGTACCGCCGCAAAATAATAGTTGTTATTGATCGAATATACATGGTCCAGAAAGCTGTGAAATGGACTATAGTAGTAATTGGCATAAAGCTTGGTACCCGTGTAAGGCAACACGCCGGAGTTTACACTGAAACCACCTGCAGCACTGTTTCCATTTCCGCCACTGTAAAGACCACCACTACCTGAAACTTCTGCATAAAACTTGGATGTCGGCATTCTTGGTTTGTAATCCAGCGTAGCACCCAAAGCATTAATACCTGTTTCTGATGGTGTATTGGCACCACTATATACGGAAACTCCGGAAAACTGCCCCATACCCAGTGGCGTCAGGGCATGATCGTCACCCTGACCATTGGTACCACCGCGGAAGGTATTGATTAAGGGTACGCCATCCAGGTTCACGCCAATCTGATCACTATTAAAACCCTGATAAGTAAAAGTGCTGTCATTTGTTGTCAGATTTCCCGGACCTGAACTCGTTACCGTAAAGCCGGGAACATTGCGCAGAACAGACTGAAAGTTTTCATTGGGACTGGCATGCTTCACGAGTTCCTTGCTCAAAGAGCCAGTACCTCTTTCCGGTGGGGCTTCTTTTTCTACCTCACCAATAGTTACCGGTGCATTACCTCTATCGGTTGTTACTGTGGCAGAATTTACAGAACTGACTGTTGAAGCAGTGACATCCGCATAAGCCATGCCAGACATTCCCAGCAGAGCCAGCACGATTGCTGAATGTAGCGTTGCGCGTTTTATCATCAGGAGACCCTCTATGAAAGTTAAAATCCATTCGTGTTTTACAACACTGCAGCATTCTAACAACACAATGTGACACTATGATGAAGATTTTATGACAATTTCCTGACAAAATAAGAAAAAAATAAGCGCATGAAAAATCATGCGCTTCATTAAAAATTACTGAAGAAAAAACTAAACGCTGAAATCCTTGGGTTGCTGATCCCAGTCAAAGGCACCCAACAGATCATAAGCATCCCGATCGCGATGATTGAGGGGATTGAGACCAAAACGGGTTTCAATAAATTTGAGAATGCTGGCGGTACTGGCCAGATGATGATCAACCAGGCCACTCCGCGCCCATGGACTGATCAACATGGCGGGAATACGGGTTCCAAATCCGTAATCATCCACCACTTTCGGAGGTAACGAATCCCAAAAACCACCCCCTTCATCATAAGTGATAAATATGGCGGTTTTATCCCAGGCTGGCCCATCAGCCGCAGCGCGCACCAGTTGCTCCACCCATTCCATACCATAAGCGGGCGCACTATCCGCCGGATGTTCATCATGGGATGCCGTAGCCTTCAAAAAAGAAACCGATGGCAACTTGCCGGCACGCGCATCCGCCAGAAAATCATCACTATCCCGAATATGACCTGCCTTAACATAATCAGGCCAACGCGGGTAATACTGGAAAGGATTATGATGGGCAACATATAACTGGCTGGTATCAATCACTGCCGAACCATCTCCCGGTCCGAAAGCCGTTTTCAGTGCCCAGGGCTTTACCTTGTTCCAATTTTCGTTGTACCAGGCCCAGGAAACCTTTGCCGCATCCAAACGATCACCAATATTGTCATACGTCTGCGCTGCTGGCGGCGGCGAAATTTTCAGCTCTTTCATTCTACCTGCGTCCGTAGGACCTTGAATAGGCGCCAGATCATTCACCATGATTTTCCGATGATCATAAGGCAAATCGAAAAATCCATGTTCCAGACCGGCTTCACGCGGATCGAAGGGTGCACAAATATCCGCTGTAGCCTGAGGATTGATGCACGAACGCGCGGCGACGAGATACAGGGCATTGCCCGTACTACCACCACTCATTGCCTGATAAAAATGGTCAAACAAGGTGTATTTATGCGCCACGCGATGATAAAAAGGAAGATCTTCTCCCGTATAGTGCCCCAGAACAGGGCCACTGGGACGGGCCAGATCAAAAGCCATCTGCTCTGCCGACATTTTCCTGAATTCATCAC
Source organism: Acidithiobacillus albertensis (assembly GCF_001931655.1). Classification (NCBI taxonomy): domain Bacteria; kingdom Pseudomonadati; phylum Pseudomonadota; class Acidithiobacillia; order Acidithiobacillales; family Acidithiobacillaceae; genus Acidithiobacillus; species Acidithiobacillus albertensis. The sequence goes on from NZ_MOAD01000001.1 coordinate 2,080,461, forward strand.
GGTGCAAATGGGTTTTGCTACCCCCGGCCAGGGCTACAAAACGGTCCATTTTCCCATTATTGACTTCTGCCATCATCCGAAAGAAACGATGCCTTGGATCCCAGTTGACGTTGCCCTTGGCTGGAATATATGGTGCCAAATGAAAGGGCTTATTAGCCAGTTGCACATTCTGAAAACCGGGAATATCCAGGGGCAAAGGTAAGTTACCATAGGGAATTCCGGCCGGATTTTTCTGGAGACCATTGAAGCGAGGGTCCAGATTTCCTGATGAATCCAAGAGATTAATGACTTTTTGACCATTCTTGGGTTGAAAAGTCCCAAAATAATGATCAAAACTGCGATTTTCCTGAAAAATGACAACCACATGCTCAATTTTTTTGCGCAGGATGGTTTTTTCATCCACACCAGCCGCATGGGCTATACCCATTAATTTGGGTGCGGAAACTACTGCTGCACCACCTAACCCCAATTGCTTCAAAAACTGCCGACGATTCTGACGCTCCATCATATATTCCTCATCAAAAAGAGAGAGTTTGTTATTCTGGTGGTTTAATTCAGTATATGAATTTTTTCAGCACAATTTCCCTTGCGGCCCTTTTCAAGACTGTCCGGGGCAGGGAAATCATTAACTTTATCTTTGTGAATGGTAATCCAGGCTTGGGTCAAAATATCACCTTGATGCTCCAGTTCATGGGTATGACGGCCGGGCGTCTCACAACGGAGTTCCAGCGCATCCGCATTTTTCACTTTGAAGCTTTCGGCAAAGGCTTTGAGAATAGCATTGCGCTCCACCCATTGCCCGCGATGCTCACGAATAAAGGCCGTGAACGAGCTGGCGTTGAGTTTATCCAGCAAATCCAGCTCCTTGGGGAAAAACTGCTCAGGCGATTCGCCGAAGCAGGCGACATGCTTGTAATACTCATGGCGATCCAGACAAATATTGGCCATGGGCATGTGTGCATACAAACGCTGATGCAGTGCAGCCGGTAAATTCAGAGCCGGATTGGCACAACTATCCTTTGGCAGGGTATGGCCCGGGTTATACCAGTAACAGCCGTAATGCCACCAGGTCGGGCCATTCATTCCGGAGGCAATGAGGGATTGGGGGCGGCTCGCCCACAGCCCATGCATGGTCCACTCCTGGTTAATTTTTGCGTCCGGGGACAAATCCTTGCAGGCAGCACCCGCATTGGTCCAGGTCGCGCACACGCCGGGATGCCACATGACCGCAAAAGTATAGTGGTTGAAATTCTGCATACCCTGGGGAACGTCTGCCGCTGCCAGCGAAGATGACAGACCAGTCCCAACAAGACCGAGAGATAAAACTGAAGCTTTTATGACTCGCAAAATATTCACTGGCAAAATGCTCCCCGAAAAATAGTGTTCATATTAACTGGAGTGGCTGGACAAATGTACTTCAACCGTAAAGTTGGTTGCATGCTTGGGCATGTTTTTCGTGAAGGGCGGATAGTTACCCTCTTTCACGGATTGCAGAGCCGCCTTATCAATCGGTTGCACACCACTGGACTGGGTGATTTTGGCCCAAAGCAGTTGTCCGGAAGGGGTCAACCGGAAAGTGATGACTGACGTACCACTTAAGTGCATCAGGCGCACGGCCTCAGGCACATGGGCATCGGCCTGAACCTGGGCACGTACCATGGCCGCATAGCGCGCCAATGCTGCCTGCCGCGCCGACATACTGGGAGCCGGAGGGGGCGGCGGCGGCGCAGGTGGTGTTACCGGTGGCGCCGGCGGTACGACTGGAGCAGTCGGCAACGGCGTCTTGGCCATCAGCGGCTTGGGCGCCGGAGTATGATGGACCACTGGACGCGGTTGGGGGATAGGTTTGGGCCTCGGCACCGGTACCGGCTTGGGTTGCACCACTGGTTTGGGCGGCGGCGGAACCGGAATGGGTTTTGGCTTGGGCGGTGCCGGATGCACCATATGAATGGCGATGATTTTTTTCACCACCGGCTTGGGCGGTGGCGGCGCCGAGCTGATCCACAGCAGGCCTGCCAGCAGCGCAATTTCCATAACCGCCCCCACCAGCAGGGCTTTACCAAAATGCCCCTCAGACTTATCAGGCCCTTGGGGCGACCAGGAAGGATTTGTCACCATGGTATTCATCATTTAACCCTCATCGAATGACATTGCCCGGAAATGTACCGAAGCACCATGCCGGGCAATGGCTTTCAAATAGCGCCGCAAATCCTTTAAAAGAGTTACGGCGCGAACAAATAACGGCTTAGAAATTAGCCGTCAGGCTTACATAAAAAGTTCTCGGTGCCCCGGGCAGACCAATCAGATCGCCCTTGGTGTTGGGTCCGTAAGTTCCACCACTGCTGATATATTCATAACTGTTGTAGCGGTTTCCAAGCACATTGAGCAGATCCACATCCACGCCCACATTCCTGAAATAAGCCATGTGCATGGGAATCTTGCTATGCAGGGCCAGGTTCAGCAAGGTATAAGAGGGCAGTTTTGCCGTAGCTGAGGGTGACTTGGTGATACTGTCATACAGGGACTGGGGTCCGGTGTACTGCACCCAAATACGCGGTTCCAGCAAAATACCGTCAACGAAACTTTTGGTATAGGCACCAATATTGAAAGTTGCATCCGGGACATTGGCAACTGGCAAACCATCATAACTTTTACCTTTCACGGTATAATTACTGAAATACGCTTTCTGGAACGACAAATTGGCAAAGGTGTGGAGCCAGTACAGTGGATTATCCACAGCATAAATATTGACGCCTTCATAATCCGAAGTGCCGTCGGCATTGATCACATCACCATTGGTCAAAGTAATGGGAAGATACTGATTGGAGAAGCGGGTGAAGTACCAGTTGGCACTAAACAGAAAATGATGCAGGTAACCATCATGCGCCACGTGGACCTTGAAGCCAGCCTGATAATTCTGTCCCTTTTCCAACGAAAGCGAACTGGCTGGGATAGCCTGGAAAGGACCACCGCCACCACCGAATGCAGGTGTCTGATAAGCCTCACTATAACCTGCAAACAACGCCAAATGATGAATAGGACGCCAGCTGATATTCACCGAAGGTTCCACCGCACTCAGGCTGCGAGAATCCGCAGGGAGTATAGCCTGATTACCCTTAGGATATAATTGGCTCGACTCCGGGAAGGTTTCCGTTGTAAAAGGCGTATAATTCATCTGAAATTGTTCTACGCGAACTCCTGGCGTAATATCCACAGAGGATATCGGATGAATTTTATCCTGGAAGAAAGCCGCCACATCGGTCACATCCAGAAAGTTGCTCCGGTACTTATCGTTGGGAACAAAACGCGTGGCATAGTAGGGTGCATATTGGCTGTAGAAGGCATTTTTAGAGTTGTCTCTGGATTTAATAAAATAGCCGCCAAATCCCAGCTTGTTGTAGGGCAACTTGCTATCAAACCAGAGCTTATCTCCGTAAGTTTCACTGTGGGGATCATTATACTCATTGGTATTGGGCGCTCCCACCCCATAGGAAACATAACGATTGTGCAAACGGTGTCCATAACGATACCAGATGTCATTATGCAGCCAGGTCGCGGCACCAATATCTACGTTCAGCTTGTTGTAGAACATCCAGGTGCTGTTACTGTCAATTTTGTAGGGTACAGCATTGTAAAAACCAGAGGTCTGCTGGCTATACAGCGGGCCCGGTATAGGCTTACCGGTAGTATTATTGAAACCGTTGATAGTCGTGCCCGATGCCGCCGATACCGGTATATCATAAGGCTTGTAGGCTGAACCCTTGGCCAAATAGGCTCCGAAACTGTCATCGCCCCGGCGGAAGCGCTTGCGAATCTTGAAGAACCAGGCATAGCTATTGCTCGGCAAAACCACTCCAGAAGGACTGAGTAAACTGGTTCCGGATGGTACGCCAAGGAAACTGTTACCGCTGCTCACGCCGCCCGCGAGAACCGCTGAAAAACCATCAAAATTACCGGTACGCACATCAAAGTGAATATTCTTGAAATCATTACTTCCGTAACTCATACCAATACTGGCACCAGGTTTGTTGGTCGGCTGGATCGGCACAAAATCAATACCACCTCCAATATTGTTGTACCAGCGATTCTCAGGATTACCAGGGCCATAGGTGACATGAATGCCCTGGATCATGGAAGGCTGATTGACCTGGGGAGACTGCCACAACCCGGTAGCCGGATTATTCATGGGGATACCATCAAAAGAGATGGCAATGCTGTGTGCGGCCTCAGATCCCTTGGGATTACCCCAGCCTTGTTTAATACCATCTATGCTGATCTGAGCCTTGGCAGCGCCCGTCCCATAACTGGCCAAGGTACTCACCCCGGGAGCAAAATTCAGCATTTGCGCACCGCCGGCACCTGGTCCTGCTGCTTCAATTTCTTTTCTGCCTAACACTTTTGAAGAAATGCCTGACTTGAAAATATGCTTTTGCTTGGGTAATTCTGGCGTATGCTGCGCATAAGCAGATTGTGTCACCACATTACTGGAAACTTCGCCTACAGCAATGCTTTGCTGATTGGTTTTGTGTCGTACCCGTGCGCTGCGCGTCTGGGCGGTCACCCCCGCATGGGCCAGTGGTATCAAGCCCAAGATGCCGGTAGCGGCCAAGGCAAGGGTTAATGGACGCATATTTGTTTTACGGTACATTTTTTATAACTCCTTAATGTTAGGAAAAAGTTTGTTCAAGAACTTTTTGCCGCTATCCCGATATCACTCACCCCCGCCTTCTGGCAGCGGTCCATGACATGAATGAAATCCTGAAAGGGCACGCCCTTGTCAGCGGCGATGGTGATCTGGGTCTTGCCGGGGTCGCCGTCGCTGGCGAGCATTTTCTCCAGACCATCCAGGTCGTAATGATGACCCTTGACGTTCACCGAGCCATCTTTCTGAATATTGATGGTGAAATGTGGACGCGGCAGGCTCTGGGCTTCACTGGAAGTGGGCAACTGCAGATTGAGCCCTTTGTCGGGAATCATCTGCAGGGTGATCATGATGAAAAACACCAGCAGGAAGAGCATGATGTCAATCATTGGAATGATTTCGACCCGACCCTTTTTCTGCTCGAAATAGCGTCTTTCCATTATCCCGCCCTCGCCACGGCCACCGCTTCAGCATTGGGGCGGCCTTCGGTGTCAAAGGTCACGACCGGCTGACCATCCATGCGGTTGATGAGCATGGTTTTCACTGAGTCCAGTTGCAGCAGAATCATGCGCACCTGATTGTTGAAGGCATTGAAGGTCAACAAGCCGAGCATGGCGATGAACAGGCCGGAGGCGGTGGATACCAGCGCATCGGCAACACCCCCCGTGACCTGCATGGGCGCATGACCGGGCTGGGCCAATACCGAAAACGCATGAAACATACCGATGATGGTCCCGAACAGCCCCAGCAGCGGGGCCAGGGTAATAATGGTGTCCAGCAACCACAGGCGACGGTCCAGTTTCGGCGCAATGACCAGCACGCTTTCTTCCAGGCGGCTGGCGAGGGCTTCGCCTTTCACCTGACCACTATGGGCAGCGGCGGTACGCAGCAGAGCAGCTTCGGGCAGGTCGCCCGCATCTTCTGCCAGGGTATTGAGAGCTTCGCGATCGAGGCGACCATGACGCCCCAGTTCTTGCACGAATACCAGACCACGCAGAATGGTCCGCCGCAGGTACCAGAAGCGATCCACCATCACGGCCAGTTCCACCAGCAGCATCAGGCCCAGAATGTATAGAACCCCGTCCGAATAGTTGGCGAGGTGAATGAGATATTGGAGGTTCATCAGAAAAGCACCTTGTAACAATGAAGGTGCTACCTTAACAAACTAATGTGACAGTTTTATGAACCTTTTATGACAATTTCACATCAAATGATATTTTTTGCGGCAAAGTCAGCCGATAACCAAAACCATGCACGGTTTCGAGCCATTCTCCGGCGCCAGCCGCCTCCATATATTTACGTAATCGGTGTACCTGAGCGGCAACGGAGTTTTCCTGAATGAATTTTTGACCGTCACTGAGGACATTGGCAATTTCCGAGGCCGTAAATGTCCGATCCGGGTGCAAAGCCAGATAATGCAGAAACCGGAATAACCTTCGGCTCAATCTGATTTCAGAACCATTCAAGCGAATTCGACTGCTTTCCGGATTGATCCAGATATAAGGATCTTGCCGGACTTCAGTATTCTCCCAATGATGGCCGTTTTTTAACAGGGTTCCTATCTGGGCGCGTAAAACAGATTCCGTCACCGTATCCGCCAGATAGGCGCTGGCACCGGCATCCAGTGCGGACATGGCATGAGCTTCGTCATCGGCACCTAATGCCAGAACGGATAAGTGCGTACAAACCGGAAGGGATAATAATTCATTCAGCCATGGCGCCATATCCACAGTCCAATCCGTAATAATCAGCAAAACCGGATGCCAGCGTTTAATGAGTGGTAAAACATCACGTTCTTGACCATTCAACGCTTTGACAAAAGCGCCGGAGCGCTGTAACCGTAAAGCCATCTTATCGGCTGGCTTACCAGCAGAAAAAATCAGAATTCTGGAACCAACCAGCGTATTGATGTTTTCCACTTTAGCAGCCGTCATTAATAGCAGGGCATCTGTCAGATGGATCGCATGATGAAGCACCCCACCGACCAGGGTATAAAACATATTCGCTCCTGATTTTTTTGATTGATCAATAACTGCACAATTTCCGGAAAAAATTTACGCACATTTTTTACGCAAAAGGCATTCATTTATAAATCAGGCAGGTAAAAAACCTGCCTGATGATTCATCAGGAAAACCTCAGGAAGGTGTCATCCCTGCAGAGGTATTCTTGCGCATCGGCACTACAATATCTTCACCACTGGCTTCTTCAAGAGATTTACCAGCAGGCTCTTTGAGGCAAAAAGCCGTGAGCAGCAAACCAGCCAGAGCAAAAAAGAAAGTGATCATCAAAGTTCCATGCAAACCATAATCATGCAGCAAGATCGGGAAAACTAAGGCGCCCAAAAAAGCACCTACTTTGGCTGTTCCTGCAGACAGGCCATGTCCGGTAGTCCGTAAATTGACCGGGAAAAGTTCGGCGGCCAGAACAAAGGTGGTGGTATTGGGGCCGTATTCCGCAAAAAAGTAGGAAACACCGTACAGCACCAGAAATACACCCACAGATTGCGTCAGTACCGGGAACGCACCAATCAGCAGGAACATCAATCCCATCAGAAAAAATCCCAGCATCTGCAGAGTTTTGTGACCAACACGATCAATCGTAAACGCCGCCAGAAAATAACCGGGGACAGCAGCAATAGCAAATACCATCAAACTCAATGCCGTACTGGTCACCACGTCGGCATGCGGGGCAATATGCGACATGATCATGGGGGTAGAAATGGTATTTCCATAATAGGCATAGTCGAACATGAACCAGCCACCGGCTGTACCCAGCAGGGTCAACCAGTAACGGCTCAGGGGCTGTTTGACAATTTTGTCCTGAACCGTGGCCGTTCCCAAGCTGAATGAAGCCAGTTGCTTACCGGCTGCCACGGCATCGCCTTTGACGCGGGCCAACCAGCGCGGAGATTCGGGTAGGGTACGACGAATATAGATAACGGCGGCCGCCGGTAAAGCACCCAGTCCCAGCATCAGACGCCAGGCCAGGTCATGATTCACACCCGCCGCCAGCAGCGTTAAAGCCACTACCGGACCTGTTACCAAACCAATGGCCTGGGCTGAAAAAACCAGACTGACCATGCGACCACGGGATTTGACGTTTGCATATTCGCTCATCAGCACAGCGGAGAGCGGATAATCACCACCAATCCCCAAGCCTAAAATAACGCGGGCGATGAGCAGCACTGTCACATCCGGCGCAAAAGCGGATAGTAGTGCACCAACGGTCATCAACAGTGCTTCAAGACCGTAAATGGCCTTGCGGCCCAGCCGATCCGCCAGGGTACCAAATACGTAGGCACCCACAAAAGTGGCGATGAGCGAAATGGAACCAATCAACCCGACTTCGGCTGCGCCCAAATGCCACTCACCCTTGATCAGCACCAGGGCGGTACCAATAATGAAAAGATCATAAGCAGAAGTGAAAAAGCCCATTGCGGACGCAAACATGGCTTTCAGATGAAACGGACTGAAACTGACAGAGTTGAGTGCCTCTGCCACATTGTTTTGTGTTGAACTGCCTTGCGGTGTTGCCATCGTGGTCTCCTTTCTAGTCTGGACCTTACGAAAGGCTACACCCCAATTGTGACCGTATTATGAACTTTTTATGACACTTTTATGACAGTTTCCCCAAACCCCTACTGTAGGGGGATGGTTTCCTGGGCTGGCTGCTGCGGCGCCGCTTCTGCAGGAACATTATCTTGCGCAGGCGGGAGACTCGTCGGCGCTGTCGCACTGGCAGCCAAACCCAAATGCTGGGAAAGCAGCTTCTGAAACTGCAAGGACATCGATTTGTTACCCAAGGTACCAATACGAATATTCGCCTTGGTAACATCCGTTGCCATGGAGGTCAAGGTTACCCGCACGGTATCTCCTTCCGTGGTCATCCCTTCTAACAGATATTTGGAAGGACTTTTGCGGATTTCACCATTATAGCGTATGCCCATGTCTGCAAATGCCGCCTGAGAAGCAGCGCTTACCCGATTCATGGAAGCTGGATAGTACGCATAAAAATTGGCGACCCCGCCATTTTGCACATAGGCTACAGCGCCACCACCAGCACCGGCAGCCACGAGAGCAACGCACCCCCCCAAGGGAAGGGCGGAGACCGCAGCAGCCAAAGCCAAATAGGTAAAACGTCTTTGAATCAACATGTACCTGCTCCTCCATACCACCTGAAAGCCAAATACAGAAAAGCCCGGATCAACCGGGCCGTTCAAATCATATTTGGTACCGAGAGTCGGACTCGAACCGACACGATGTCACCACCACCGGATTTTGAGTCCGGCGCGTCTACCAGTTCCGCCATCCCGGCAAAATAACATTATTGATAATACCACCAGAACCCATAGGCTTCAAGAGCTGTCCATGCCCTACAATCTATTTCAGCCCAGAAAAACCAACCCACTGTCATAAAAGGTTCACAGAACTGTCATCATACTGTCACATTAGCATTGTAAATTATGAACAACAATTAAATAACCAAGCGTAAGCCCAAAACAACTGTTTGAAATAAATACCGCCCTCTTCTGACCGCACGGTAAGCTCAGATGAGATATGGCAGGGTTTAAGGCAATGCAAACTTGAAAATTGCGTTGTTAGGGTTTTTTGCGTCAAACACTAACGGAAGGGAGCCAGTCATGATCAATCGTCGTAAGAAAGTACTTTATCTTGCCATTATTAGCGCCACTGTGAGCCTCTACGGCATCAATGCAGAAGCTGATGAATCCTTGGGGACGGTAACCGGAACGGCTACAGCCAGCAACGATTTCTTCGGTAGCAGTCCTAATGTCAATACCGGAGAAACGCCCAAAAGCGACATCCAGCGCATCCAGAAATTCAATAAAAAAGCCACCAATCAGGAGACCCTGATCACCCGGGGGCAATTTGAAATGTTGGCACCCACCGACTCCTATACCCAGGTATTGAACAATATGCCCAACGCCATGGTCGTCAGCAGTGGTGACAGCATGGATGGCGATGACGTTTACATCAACGGATTCGGCAAATCACTGATCAATTTTACCTTGGATGGTATCCCGCTCAATGATAATGACAGTTATACCTATTATACCAACGAGTTTATCCCCTCTGTACTGGTAGCCGGCACCAAATATTATCCCGGCGCTGAATCCGCAGCGATCCCCGGGCTTTCTGCTTTCGGAGGCTCCGTAGAAACCTACAGCCTCAAGCCTTCGCCATCACCGTTTGTGCGGCCTATTGTCGGAGCTGGATCTTTTGGTAAATACAATGTCGGCGGTTTGATCAACACCGGTCTTTTTGCCAAAAGCTTTGCCCCAACCTCGGCGTGGATCTATGTGAATAAAATCCAACGGGATGGGTACTTTCAAAATAATGCTGCCCTGCAAAATCAGTTTTTATTCAAATCTGTCACCCAGATCGGACCCGGTGCCCTGACTTTATTTTTCTCTCAAAACAATCAACGCTTCAACTATTATAATGGCGCCACAGCAGCGCAAATTGCCCAATACGGACAAGATTACAACAGTTATACCAGCAATCCTCTACTCCCGGACGGCAAGGCTAATTATAATTACACGGGATATAACTATAACCAGTACCTGAACTGGCTGGGCTACGCCAAATATGAAGGCGAAATTGGCAAGGTCAAGTTTTCCGATCAATTATACTATTACTACGGAAATGGATTCAGCGCCAGCGCAACTACATATACCCAGACACTACTGACACCAGCAGGGACGATTGGCAGATTTTCTCCTGCAAGGAATGGCGTTTTACTGGGAAATAGCGTTAACAATACTCATCGCTGGGGGAATCTGGCCCGCATCATCTATCCGCTTGGTCCGGTCAGCACAGAACTGGGTTTCTGGTTCAATCATAATAATACACTGCACGATTCCCGTTATTTCAGTGCCAGTAACACCTATCTTGGATCTTCCTATTCGGAGCCGGTGGTCACCAACACCTATCAGCCCTATATCAACTTAACTTACAAGCCTGTTGATGCACTTACCCTGGCTGCCGGTTTTAAATATCTTTATGTCACCCGGGATTTTAAAAATACAGTGGCTCTGGCGCAAAACAAGCCTGGTCAATTCAATGTGAATTTCGGCTCGGTATTACCTTCTGTGGGTGCCAATCTGCGCATCACCGACAATTGGCATGCATTTGCCAATTTTACCCAAAATACCAATCCTCCAGGATACAACCAGTTTTATACCGGAACCTACAATGCCGAGCTTAAACCCCAGAAAGCCAACACCTACAGCCTCGGTACACACTGGGACATCGGCCCCTGGAGCTCCAGTCTCCAGGCCTTCCGCGTCGATTTCCAGAACTACATTTTAAGTACGACCATACTGGTTGGATCGCTGAATCAGACTGTGCTGGCAAACGCGGGTACGGCCATAAATCAGGGCCTCTCCTGGCAAAATAACGTCGTGCTGAACGATATTTTCAGTGCCTACGCCAACTTCGGCGTCCTCGACGCCCGTTTAACCTCGTCTCATCAGCCTTTTCCCTATGCTCCGCATCATACCGAGGCACTGGGGTTAATTGCCCGTTACCATGGCCTGAGAGCAATAGTTTCCTTACATGAGATGGGGCAGTCGTACTACAACCTGGGTGGAAAATTTCTGCCTTTGGGTAGTCGTTTCTTTGCGGACGCTTCTCTACGTTACACCTTCAGAAATGCGCCCCTTGGCCAGTCCCTGGGCTTCAAAAATGTGACTGCCAGCCTCAACCTGAACAATTTGTTTGATCGCCGCTTTGTACAGAGCTATACCGGCAGCAGCAGCAATCCAAATCTGAAGCTCAACCTTCCCACCAATGTTTATGCGAGTATTGATGCCACTTTTTAAGTAGTCATTATTCAGTACAACCTCTCCAGATCATTCTGGAGAGTCACTTTTAAGAGAGTAAACGAACATGGACTTTGCAACTATTGCCAGCATTGCCGCCAAATCCGGCGGTATTCTTTATATCATGCCTGTACTCCTTTTGATCGTTTTATGGGTGAGCATAGAACGTTTTTTGTTTTTAAGCCGCATGAGTCGCCTCGGCGAAAAAATGGCGAGCACTCTGGAACAACTTCCGGACATTAAGGAGCAAAGCCTGCGTCCTCTGGCGGATTCTGCCGAATTTCCATTCCGCGCATTGCTCCAGATCCCCATCCGTTTCCCCAATATCAAGGACAGCGCGCAGCTTTCTGAGATTCTTCAGGAAGCGGTCATGCGTCAGGTCCCTTTGCTGGATAAGCGTCTTTGGCTCCTGGATACCACGGTTACCCTGGCCCCCCTACTGGGTCTTCTGGGCACCATTATCGGTATGTTTCATGCCTTTCAGATTTTAAACAACGTGGCCAACAATCCCACGGCCATTACCGGAAGTGTTGCTGAAGCCCTGATGGCCACTGCAGCCGGTCTGGTCATCGCCATTATCGGTCTGGTCAGTTTTAATGGTCTGCAAAACCAGATGCGTTTTGTTGTACACCAAATGGAAACCTTACGCAGCATGCTCATCAATCGTATGTCCGGACTGGACCATAGTCATGCCCTGAATGCTACCGAGACCCAGCCTGTCATTTATGCGGCGAAAGAGGCCTGAGTCATGCAATACCTCGAAATGAAAAAAGGGCGTGTCGAGATTATCCCGATGATTGATATCATGCTATTTTTGCTGATTTTCTTCATCATGATCACCGTCCACATGATTCCCAGCCAAGGACTACCAGCGCACCTTCCCGGTTCCAGTTCTGCTCAGGAATTACCCAAACCCAAAGTGGTATTGACCCTACATGCCGATGGCAGCCTGGAAATCAAGGACAAAACCATCACTCTTCAGGATCTCGAAACCCAATTGCGCCAGGGGGGGAACCCCTCAGAAACCCAGGTAACCATTGCCGCCGATAAAGGTGCCGACATTCAGGCCCTGGTAAAAGTCATGGATGCCTGTCGTCATGCCGGCGTCACCGCAATCGGCCTTGCCGCCAAACCCGTGTCATGATGTCCGCAGATTTGCGTCCGCTGGGAAGTCTGGTCAAGGCACCAAGTGGTAACGGCAACCTCAAGGCGCTGGTGATTGCAGCCGCCATTGAATCGGCTTTTGTCGCTGTACTGATCTGGCAAAGTGCAACACAGACTCCCCCACCGGCAGCCATCAATGCCCCCGTTACCATCAGCCTGGTGCCACCCGCTCCGCCCAAACCGTTGCCACCCACGCCCAAGCCAAAGGTACAACCAAAGCCCGTACCGCGACCGACTCCACGACCAACGCCACGGCCGGTTCCACACCCTGTTGCCAAACCCCAGGAGAAAATTCCGGTGCCACCATCACCATTGCCCAGCCCGGTGCAAGCTCCGGCACCCAAAGTCATAGCGACACCACCGCCTCCCCCGCAGAGTCCTGCTCCGGTAAGCCCGGCCGTGCGCGAGGACTATCTGGCACAAGTAAAAGGCGCCATTCAGGCAGCGGTCCGTTTTCCGGAATCTGCAAAAATGCTGGGTGAAAATGGACGGGTACAGTTGCACTTTTTCCTTCATAACGGTCAGATTAGTGAGGTGAAAATCATGCAAAAAGGAAGCATGAGTGCCTTCGATAGCGCCGCCATTGCCGCCTTGCGCAATGCCCGCCTGCCCACCGTCCCCGCAGGTCTCAAAGAAAAAATCTTCGATTTGAGCATCTGGGTGGAATTCAAACTTAGTGATCAAAACGAATAATCCTTAACAGACCCGGATGATTGCAGCTATTTAGACCACAGTCACAGAAGCTAAAATATCCGGGGTAAATATCTTATTCCAAGAGGGAGCCAATACCGATGTACATTTCGCGTAGAAAATTTATAACTCACTCAGGACTGGGTTTAGGGCTTGGTCTCAGCCTGCCCGTGACCGCTTTTGCCATGCCGGTGCCGGTCCGTGCCACGAGCCTGCATGCCGGGCCCATGACCGGTTATCCGGCGCAACGCTCAGCCAACATCTGGATGCAGACTTTGGGACCTGCCAGGGTGAGTATCGCTTATTGGCCCGTCCATCAACCGCATTTACGTGAAAACAGCAGCGAAATAAGCACCAGCGCCAGGGAGTTTTATACCGCCTTGCTCACCTTGGATGACCTTGCCCCGAATACAACCTACCAAACTGAAATACAATTGGACGGCAAAACCTGGAGCGGAAAAAATCTGCAAATACATACCCCTGAACTCTGGCAATGGCGTCATCCCGCTCCGGATTTCAAAGTCCTCACGGGGTCTTGCGCGTACATCAACGATCCGCAATATGATCGGCCGGGCAAAGCATATGGGGGTGGGTACGAAATATATGATCCCATGACCGCTGAAGCCGCCGATATGATGATCTGGTTAGGAGATAATCTTTATTTTCGCGAAGCCGACATTCAAAGTCCTGCAGGAATGGCCATGCGCTACTGGACGGATCGCGCCTTTCCGCCTCTGCAAAAGTTTTTGCAATCTACGCGACAGATAGCTATCTGGGATGATCATGATTACGGAGCCAATGACAGCGACAGCAGTTTTGTCCTGAAACAAAGTGCACTCCGCCTTTTTCAGAGTTATTGGGCGAATCCCTCTTATGGCCTACCAGGAATACCCGGGGTATTTACCCAGTGCACCCTGAATGATGCCGATTTTTTTCTGCTGGATGATCGCTGGTATCGCGATGCAGATGCTGCCCACTTGTCACGCGGCAAGCAAATGTTTGGCAAAGCGCAAATGGATTGGTTAAAAAACGCCCTGCTCAGCTCTCGTGCGCATTTCAAAATTATTGCCGCAGGTGGCCAACTTTTTAATGATGACGATGCTTATGAAGGCTGGAATTTATATCCGGAAGAACGTCAGGATTTTATGGACTGGCTCCAGAATAATCAGATCAGGGGATTATTGTTTCTTTCGGGAGATCGGCATATCAGCGAATTAATGCGCCGACCCCGCCCGCATTACTCCGGCAAACACGATTATCCCCTCTGGGAACTCACCAGCTCTCCACTCAACTCAAGTCCGGCCAAAGGAGACGCCAACCCCTATCGAGTGCCAGGGACATTGATACAAGCCAGAAACTACTGCAGCATTGAATTCCTCGGCAAGGGCGCGGGGCGTCATCTACTCCTGAGTTGCAAATCCACCGAGGGTAAGACCCTTTGGGAACATCAAATCAGCAGCGCCGATCTGGGCTACATCTGAGCCAAAAAACCAACATCTTCTAACGGCACTGGGCCTGCAGCCTTTGCCGCGACTTTGGCCCGCGCCGTTGTTGTTCCTGGTGGAATCCTGGATTTCGCAGCCTCAAACGGGCCAGGATAATTCTGCGCATAAACCACCCCCAGCCCCATTCATCAGACGCAGGCGCATGCCTTGTGCTTCGGCCAGCTGGCGAGCAATAGCCAGGCCTAATCCACTTCCCTCACCATGCCCTCTGGCATCATCCAGACGAATAAATGGCTCAAAAACCTTTTCCATCTCGATTTCCGGAATTCCCGGACCGGCATCACAGAGCCGGATCAGAACCTGGTTGGCCATTTTTCTGAACTCCACGCGAACTTCTCCGCCGCCATAGCGTATGGCATTATCGAGCAAGTTGGACAACAAACGACGTAAAGCTTCCCGATCTCCCCGAAAAGCATAACGGCGAGGTAACTGGGCATGCCATCGCCCCCCTGCCCGCTCAAAATCGGCGCCAACTTCTTGCAATAAAACCATCAAATCGAAATCTGCCACTTTGGCCGCCATACCGCGCCCCAGATCCAGCGATTGTGCCAGCAGCGCGTCCATGCGCTCGATGTCCTGCAACATGCCATCGTGCAAATGCCGGGGAGTATTTTCCGGAAGCAGTTCCCAAGCCATGCGCAATCGGGCCAAAGGCGAACGTAAATCATGGGAAATGCCCGTCAATAAAAGAGACTGATGATTAATCATTGCCTGCAAACGCGTGCGTAATTCAGCAAAAATATCGAGAATATTTTGAAACTCATAGGCTCCGCTGGGTGGCAAGCTTGGCAATGGCGCTTTGAGCGAGCTTTGAAGAGCTGTAGAGATAACATCCAGCGGCTTTAAAACCCTGCGTACCAGAATCATGGTCAAAACCACCAACGCCAGGGTCGAAAACACCAAAACAAAAATCATGGCGATAGGCAGTGATGAAGCGAGGCGCCCCCGATCAAAATGCACCCAGATGGTTTGTCCGGAAATGTTTACCGGCACCCAGAAAGTTCGTACCGCGCCACCCAACACATCTACGGGAACGGGTTTTCCCAGACGTTTACTGAGTGCCTGGCTCAAAAGCCAGCCATAAATATGGCCATGCGTATGTTTGATTGTACGGTCCAGTTGCGCCGAAATTTCTACCCCATTATCGGCACGCAGGCTTTCCAGAAAAGCCGGTCGTTTTTCGGGCGAAAGCTCGGTGTAGGTTTTAGCGCTGATCACAATCAGACCGGCCAGATCTTCCGCCGATCGTTCTGCCAACGGATAAAGCACGGTCAGAACAACTATCACCAAGGTAAGAATCTGTAAAATGACAATACCCGGCCCCAGCGTCCAGGCCGTCTGTGAAAATAAATTTCTGCCCCGCCGCAAAGTCATGGACCCGGCACAAAACGATAGCCCAAGCCACGCTCTGTCTGCAAAAAACGCGGTTGGCGGGGATTTTCTTCCAGTATTTTTCGTAAGCGGGTAACGCGTACATCAATACTGCGATCAAAGCGTCCATCTTCTTCGCCGCCCAAAAGTTGCAACAGCAAATCCCGGCTCAAAATACGTTTTGGTCGTTGTGCAAAAACCAGCAATAAATCCATTTCCGCCGGGTTGATGTCCACCTCAGCATCGCCTCGATATAGCCGGCGCTCCGAAATCTGCAGGTGAAATTCTCCGATCTCTACCTTGTCAGCACCTTCATCCTTACCGCTACGCCGTAACAGTACGCGCAAGCGCGCCAACAATTCCCTGGCGTTAAAAGGCTTGGCCAAATAGTCGTCCACCCCACTTTCGAGACCCAGAATGCGCTCGTCATCCTCCCCCCGGGCCGAAAGCATCAGAATGGGCGGGCCGCCTTCCTTGCTGCGTAACTCTTTGGCCAGACTGATGCCATCCTGTCCTGGTAACATCCAGTCCAATACGATGACATCTATTGGGCCAGCAAGCAGGTGTTGACGCATCTGCTTGCCATTGGCTGCCAACAAAACCGCAAGTCCCTGTGCTACCAGATACTCCCGTAGCATGTCTGCAAGCCTTTGATCATCATCCACTATCAACACGACCGCCATAACCTGCCTCGCTTGTTCTTCCCTGTGAAGCACAGTGCCCCATCAGGAAATATTCCCGAAATATTTACCGCCTACTATAACACCATAGGCAGCAGCGGTACCCAAACCAAAAGATAGAGTGGAGCGCGTTTTTCAGCAAGCCGGTAAATAATAAAAACGGTTATGCTTTCAGGTTTGTAGCGGTTGTTTTGCGGCTATTAGACGGATCTTTGATCCGTCTTTTTTTATGGGCGCTGTGAACAAGCAAACGGGCCTTCAAAAAAAATCAAACAGGGTATTTTGCGGAAATATTCCAGAAACAAAACGTCCGTATTATGTAAACCATGGCGAGGGCGCAACGTACCCAAACCTCACAGAAAGAGGGAGCGCTTTAAGAATTTTATGCACCGTCGGCCCGAAGGCCGCAGTGCTTTAGGTATGAAACAGTTTTGTAGCGGTTGTTTTGCGGCTATTAGACGGATCTCTGATCCGTCTTTTTTTATATCGTGGTTATCATGCTACACTATTGTTGCTTGTTCAACAAGGATGTCGTATGGACCCCAAAAACCAACGCTTAGTCTGGGTGGATCTTGAAATGACCGGTCTGCACCCTGAGCAGGATGAAATCCTTGAAATCGCCAGTATTGTCACCGACAACCAGCTTCGCATTATCTGCGAAGGGCCGGTGCTAGCCGTGCATCATCCCGACACCGTGCTGGCTAAAATGGATGACTGGAATCAGCGTACCCATGGTCAATCCGGGCTGATTCAGCGGGTGCGAGAAAGTCGCCTGGATACCCAGGCCGTGGAAACCCAGACCCTGGATTTTCTCAGCGCGCATGTTGCTGCCGGAACTTCGCCCATTTGCGGCAATAGTGTTTGCCAGGATCGGCGTTTTCTGGCTCGACTGATGCCCCGACTGGAGCGCTTTTTTCACTATCGGATGATTGATGTCAGCACGCTCAAAGAGCTGACTTCCCGCTGGTATCCCGGCTTCCCGAAATTTTCCAAGGCAGAAAAACATGAGGCCCTGGCGGATATCCGTGAATCCATTGACGAACTGGCTTATTATCGGGAGAAGATCTTTCCGCAGCTTCTGGAGTTTCCTGAAAAGTAGATCCCGTTATTTTACCGGTGCCGGAAGGTTCTGGATCAGCTCAACCCGTACCCGCACTTCCAGATTTTCTGCCAGAACCTTGCAAAGCAGGTAGTCTCCCTCCGGACTTTCCTGCCACTCGAGGGGCATGACGACTTCCATGTAATGAATGCCCGTACTTTCATCCGCCCAGTGCAGGCGCATTTGTTCTGATGTTAGTATGGCAATTTGCAAGCGTTCGGCAATCTGGCGCGGAGTAGATGCAATCTGGGTCACGGAGGCTCCTCAATAGTGAAAATAGATCTTTTCTACGAACTTGCTGTTCCCGAACATCAGGGCCGCAGCGAAGCCCAAGTTTATCACGAAACGCTAGACGAACTCAGCCTGGCGGACCAGCTGGGTTTTCATGGTGCCTGGCTGGTAGAGCATCATTTCATGCGCGAGTATTCGCATTCCAGCGCCCCCGAAATCTTTCTGGCTGCTGCCAGTCAACGTACCAGCAAATTGCGCTTGGGACATGCTGTTGTGGTACTGCCTTATAATCACATAATCCGGGTTGCCGAACGGGTTGCCGCCCTGGACATTCTCAGCAATGGTCGTCTGGAGCTCGGCGTTGGTCGCGGCTTTTCTCCCAAGGAATATCAACTTTTCGGCAGCCAAATGGCCGACAGCCGCCAACATATGCAGGAAGGTTTGCAAATTCTTCGTGCGGCTGGAGGACCTGCTTTCAGCCACAAGGATAAACTTTATCAGTTTGAAAATCTGGATATATTACCCAAACCCATCCAGAGACCTCACCCCCCCCTGTGGACAGCAGCCGTCAGTCCCGCCACCTTTCAGTGGGCCGCTCAGGAAGGCATCGGGGTACTCTCCGGACCCTTCAAGCCCTGGTTCATGATCAAACAGGATTTACGCGCTTATAAAAAGAGCTGGCAACAGCAACATGGTCAAGGCCCTTTGCAGGCCGGACAAAATAATGGATTTGCCATGACCATTGGTTGCCTTTGCCTGGAAGATGCCTCTGAAGCCAGACGGCTGGCTGAGGGATTTACCTGGTACTATCAACGCTTGCTGGATCAGACCAGGCCGGTTCTCGCGCAATTGCGGGAAAGCTATGAATACTATCACCGGCTCGGCTTCCTTGAGCCCCTGCTGCGGCGCGGCCTGAGTTTACGCATGCTCGAAAGTATGGGCATGGTGGTGGTCGGTGATCCGGAAACCTGTCGAAAGAAGCTTTCCAGATATGCACATGCCGGAGTTGATCGCCTGATTCTGGCGGTTGGCGCAGGCATGGTGCCCAGTGCCGTTACCCGGCGTTCCCTGCAACTGCTCGCGGAAGAAGTCATTCCTTTCCTGAACCCGCCGGAAGCTCGCTGATGCGGGTCATGGTTACCGGTGCTGCTGGTCATACGGCTGCAGCATTACTTCCGGTTCTCGTGCAACGGCCGGATATTCAGCAGGTGATTGCTGTTGATATTCACCCGCCCGCTTTTAGCTCTGCCAAAATGCGCTACTTCAGCATGGATATTCGCGACCCGTGTCTTGCAGAGCAGCTGGCAGGCATCGACCAGATCATTCACCTGGCTTTTGTGGTTCTCAGCCCTCATCTGGGGCCACAAAACCGTTGGCGCAGCGAGATGCGCGACATCAATCTGCGCGGTAGCCAGCATCTTTTTCAAGCAGCGGCCAACGCCGGCGTAAAGCATGTCATTTACACCAGCAGTGTTGCCGCTTACGGTGCCTGGCCCGATAATCCCATTCCTCTGAATGAAAACTGGCCCTGCCGGCCGGTACCCGGTTTTGCCTATAGTGAAGACAAGGCAGCACTGGAATCCTGGCTGGATACTTTCTCCGCCCAGGAACCGGCATTGGCAGTTACCCGATTGCGTCTTCATGCCATCATCGGGCCCCATGGGCAAAAGCTGGTAAATACCATTGCGACCAGTCCATTTAATGTACGCATGAAGAACCCAGATCTACCCATCCAGTGCCTGCATGAAAACGATGCGACCAGCGCCATCATTGCTGCTCTGGATCACGCCCATGGTGGAGTGTTCAATATTGCCGCAGCAGAACCTGTCCCGTGGTCCAACATTCCAAGACGCTGGTCTTTACCATTGAGCCCCGGACAATTACATCGCATCCATCTCCGTCTGCGGCCCTTCAATCGGACCTTGGGAGACCCGGGCTGGCTTCAGGCTCTGGAAAATCCGCTTATTGTAGATACCCGCCGCGCTCAAGAGACACTTGGCTGGCAGGCACGTTATTCTGTCAGCGAAGCACTGTCCTCTCTACGTCAGGCTCAGGGTCTCAGTCCGCTTAAAGCTTGGAGGGTCTCCTAGACCATGGCACAATAGCGCATGACTTTTGCGTCCAACATTCCCGTCCAGGCCCGTATCCAGCGCCATCATGATGCGCTGGTCAAACGCTTGTCTGCACATAGCAGTCAATACCGGGATCCGGTCAGCACCATCCCCTGGGAAAGTCTGGATGCTGACAGCGCCTGGCTGCCGAATTCCCTGGTTTCACTTTATGGGCTCCCGGAATACGAGCAGCTCAGCGCGGATGAACGCACCCGGCTTTCGCAGGTGGAATTTGTTTCTTTTTGTGAACTGGGCCTCTGGCTAGAGGCCCTGTTCATCCAGCGACTCAGTGCCAATTCCCTGCACGAGATGTATCGCGATCCCCAGGGCTATCATTACCAGCTCCACGAACTGCGTGAAGAAGTCGGGCATAGTCTCATGTTTCTGGAGCTCCAGCAGCGTTCCCATCTGCCGTTTATGACCCCTCTTAGTGAGCGTCCGCCCTTGGCACGTCTGTTCGCCCGCTACGCTCCAGAGGGTTCTGCGGCTTTTTGGGCGACTATTCTCATCGGCGAGGATGTGCCCGATCGCATGAACCGCCTGATTTTCGCCCGTAAGGATCTTCCTTCTGCCGTGCTCGCCATTACCCATGTGCACATGCGCGAGGAAGCGCGGCATATGGCTTTTGCCCGGACGACCATCCAGATGCGCAGTCAGGCCATGCATAGCCTGAAAAAAAAGGCCATCAGCCCGGTGTTGCGCGAAGTATTCCGACAGTTTCTGCGCACCTGCTTTTTCCCCTCAGAACAAGTTTATGCTGCGGCCGGCCTGAGCCATCCCAGGGTCTGGGCGCGTCGCGCCCGTCACAATCCGCACCGGATTGCATTGATGAACCAGTGTGCAAACCCCAGTCGTGACTTTCTGCGCACCCAAGGCTTTGCCTTGTGATTTTTTTCCTCCTGCTATAATTTGAGAACCATGAAAAAAACCATGCTGTTTGAACTCGGATCCATCTACGTTTCCCCGGATGCCCAGGCCATTTTTGAGTCTGGCGAGCTGGATCCACAGGAATTGCTCCGGCGTCATGTTACTGCCGATTGGGACGAAGCCAGTGACCCGGAGGTTGTGCGTGCCAGTGAAAAGGCCATCCAGAGTGAAGGGGTTATAGTCAGTTCCTGGCAGATCAGTGGTTATACGGTCTGGATTCGGACCGATTCCAGCAGAAAAACGACCATCATCGACTTACCACTTGAACACTGAGGTGTACCATGGCGGTGCTGACGATTCCTACACAGGCTTTTACCGATCAACGCCCCGGCACCTCGGGACTGCGTAAAAAAGTCTCGGTTTTTCAGCAGCCTCATTATCTCGAAAATTTTGTCCAATCGATCTTTGCAGCGATTCCTGACCGCAAGGGTAAAACGCTGGTTCTTGGTGGCGATGGACGCTTTTTCAATCGCGAAGCCATCCAGATCATTTTGCGGATGGCCGCAGCCAATGGCTGGGGCAAAGTCATGGTCGGCCGGGGAGGACTTTTGTCTACCCCCGCTGTTTCTGCAATCATTCGGGCCCACCATGCCCATGGCGGCATTATTCTCAGCGCTTCCCACAATCCGGCTGGCCCCCATCATGACTTCGGCATCAAATACAACATCAGCAACGGAGGACCCGCTCCTGAAAAAATCACGGATGCCATCTGGGCCGGCAGTAAAAGCATCCAGAGCTATCAAACTCTGGAT
The DNA here is from genome assembly GCF_001931655.1 of Acidithiobacillus albertensis. Classification (NCBI taxonomy): domain Bacteria; kingdom Pseudomonadati; phylum Pseudomonadota; class Acidithiobacillia; order Acidithiobacillales; family Acidithiobacillaceae; genus Acidithiobacillus; species Acidithiobacillus albertensis. The sequence goes on from NZ_MOAD01000001.1 coordinate 2,102,475, forward strand.
ACTGCGGATGTCGATATCGATCACGATGGTGTTTTTCAACTCGACGACATGACCGTTGAAATTTGCGATCCGGTCCGGGACTATGCCGAGCTGATGGCCCGCATTTTTGACTTTGAAACGCTGCGTCGTCTTTTTAATGGCAATTTCCGCATGCGATTTGACGCCATGCACGCCATCACCGGTCCTTATGCCCTGGAGATTCTTGAAAACCAACTGGGTGCCCCTGCCGGCACGGTCGTCAACGGCATTCCCCTGACGGATTTTGGTGGTGGTCATCCCGATCCGAATCTGGTGTATGCCAAGTCTCTTGCTGATTATCTGTTCGGCGAAGAGGCTCCCGACTTTGGCGCAGCATCCGACGGTGATGGCGACCGCAACATGATTCTGGGTCGCCAGTTTTTTGTCACACCCAGCGACTCTCTGGCGGTATTGGCTGCCAATGCTACCCATATTCCCGGTTACCACGGCGGATTGAAGGGAGTAGCACGCTCCATGCCCACCAGTCAGGCCGTTGATGTGGTAGCACAAAAACTGGGCATACCACATTATGAAACGCCGACCGGCTGGAAATTTTTTGGAAATCTTCTGGATGCCGGTAAGATTACCTTTTGTGGCGAGGAAAGTTTCGGCACCGGTTCTGATCATGTCCGCGAAAAAGATGGGCTCTGGGCGGTCCTTGCCTGGTTGTCGGTGATCGCCGCGACCGGCAAATCCGTGGCAGAAATCGTGACCCGGCACTGGCAGGAATTTGGCCGCCATTACTACACCCGTCATGATTACGAAGGGATACCTGCCAGCGCCGGGGAAGAAATCATGGCAACACTCACTGCTCAGCTTCCGGTGCTGGCAGGGCAAACGCTGGCGGGAAGAATTATCCAAACCGCTGATGATTTTGCCTATACGGATCAGATAGATGGAAGCATTAGCAGCCATCAGGGATTGCGCCTGCTGTTCAGCGATGGAGCGCGCCTGGTTTTCCGTCTTTCCGGAACCGGAACCGAGGGTGCGACTCTGCGGATTTATCATGAACATCTGGAACAGGATGCTGCGCGCCAGCAACTGGATCCACAACGGGTTCTGCGTGAACTGATTGCCTTGGGCAAGGACCTGACCCGTATTGAAAAACTTACGGGCCGCAAGGCCCCCACTGTCATCACCTGATGAAGGAGTCTGACTATGATGGATTACGACAACGATAGTAATGGTCTTGGATATAGTGCTTTGGGCATTGCCCTGCTGGCGGGTGCCGCTGCCGGAGCAGTAACCGCTTTGCTTTTTGCCCCTCAGGCAGGCGACCGCACCCGCGAACAAATTCGCCATCAGGCTAATCGTGCCTGGGACAAAGTGGTCGCTTCCCGTGAACGGATGAATGAACGCGTGGAAGAGTTGCTGGATACCATCGCCATTTACAGCGAAGAGCTGGTCCAAAAGGGTAAAGATCTGAACGACCGGGAACGGCAACGCCTCAATGATGGCATCGCCCTGGCCCGTAGCGAGTTGGACCGCCTGCGTCGGAAACTGTCCCGTTTAGATTGACCACGGAGCAGCAAGCGGCTATTCTCTGCCGCGACGGGGCGTAGCGCAGCTTGGTAGCGCGCCTGCTTTGGGAGCAGGATGTCGTAGGTTCGAATCCTATCGCCCCGACCAATTAAATCAACAGATTACGGCACCTTCCAAGGGTGCCGCTTTCTAAATCACTCTTTGCCTTCTAAAACCCTACCCAAAGGGAGTACCTTTTGGGTTTCTCTGGCGCGGATATAGGTTTCGGTCATGGAACCGTCTGCGTGACCGGCTAGGGCTTGGGCGTAGTCCCTTCCGCCCTGTCTGCTGGCGTCGGTGAGCGCCTTCGCCCGAATATCATGGAAGTGGGCATCTTCTACCTGGGCACGTTGGCAGAGTCGTTTCCAGGCCCAGAGCCAGCCGTTTTCAGAGAACGGCTGGCCATCGCGGGTAGAAAACAGATAAAAACTGTCAACACGTCTCCGCAGAGCCTTGGCGCGATCCAGCACGACCCGCAACTCCTGGGTGATCTCGAAAGCCAGTTTTTTGCGGGTGGAGTAGGCCGTCTTGGAAGGACGTACAACGAGAACATCGTCCTGAATATCCGTTAATTGGAGACGCATAAGGTCGCCGCGTCGCAGGGCGGTCAGGTAGGCCAGGTCAATGATGATTTGCCATTGTGGGTTTGCGTGTTGGCGAATCTGTAAAAGTTCGGCATCGGTAATATAGCGATCCCGCGCCTGTTCCTTGTTGCGTCGCACTCCGCGTGTAGGGTTGATATCACACCATCCCCACCGCATGGCGAAACTGTAGATGGTGGAAAGCAGGCCGATCTCCCGATTGGCGATAACCAGGACAGGCTTCCCGGACTTATCCTTGCGTCGATCCAGATAAGCGGCAATATGATGGGGCTTTACGTCAGCCAGTTCCACATCACCAAACACTTCAGCGAGTTTTTGCGCCATGCGCGGCCATTCTTTTTGTGTTTTTTCGGAATAGGTAGAGAGACATTCTGCGAGAAAACGATGGATAGCGTCACTGACGGTGCGCCCATGGCGGTTTTCTTTACCTTCCATTTCTGCCCACATTGCTACCGCTTCGGGGTAACGATCAGAAAGGCGTATCCAGACGTTTTTCCCGTCCTTGCGGGCGACATAATAATAAACCCGCCCCTTGCGTTGCATACGGGGCGGCAAATGGCGATTGACGGTACGCGGTCTGGGCATACCCCGTTTTTAGCCGACCTGATCCAGAATCTCAAGCCTGGGTTGTGCTTTTTTATGGGGCCTGCTTTCCGTGACTGTTCCGCCAAGTTTGCGTTCGACTTCCGCCCGCAGGACGACAGGCCGTCCGACCGCGTTGATTTCGCAATGATACCCATGTTCCCGTAGCCATCGTGCCTGGGCGGTCCAGCGTTTGCGTCCAGTGAGTATTTCTATTTCATCTGGCGTGAGAAACATTTTTTCAGTCTCCCTCTTGCAGGGAGCAAACCCTTTGCAGGCTGCCAAGCCCTTCGCAGGGTGCAAGCCCTTGCGGGGTGCTCACGGACAGAAGGGGTGTTTCTGTCAGGGTGATGTCGGTTTCGAGAGGGACCTCCTGCAAACTTTCAATTTCCGCCCAGAGCAATGGCAAAATGCGCTGCACTTCAAAGGACCGCAGGATATTTTCGGGTTCATCGCGACGCATGAGCCAAGCCACGGTAGCCGCTTTCAGATCATCCAGACTTCGGCAAACATGGCGGGCCTCGTTCAGGAAGTGGGTCATTTCCTGTAAGGAGATCACAGTTTCATCCACCCGTTCGCAGGCATGGGCCAGATCAACAGTCAGTGCACAGGCTTTTTCCGAGGTCTGGGTGCGCGATAAAAGCAACTCCACCGCCAGCGCATGACTCATGCGTTCCATGCGCAGCCGCCGACAGCGACGCATGAACGGCTCGGTATGTTCGCGCATTCCGTTACTGGTCACCAACACCAGCAATCGGTCGAGATTGGTATAAAGGTGTTCGCCGGGCTTGCCCGGTACGCGGCCGGTTTGCAGCCAATCCAAAAAGAGTGCTTCAAAGGATTCGTGAACCTTATCCATTTCATCCAGGCAGGCGACGGTCCAACCTTCCTGCTGGCTAGCTTCGGCCACCTTGGTCAAAAAACCTTTTTCGGAATCCCTTCGCAGGGTGCTAGCCCCCGCACTGCTCTGGTAGTCGAAAAACTTTGCGCCGTCCGTCCAGGAATGCAGTTGGACGTAGTGGTAACGCTCCCGCGCTTCCAGCGCATCGGCAATCGCTTCTGCGAGCGCCGTTTTGCCGGTTCCGGCCTCTCCGGTCACGAGCAAGGCCCGCGCCCCACTCCCCTTCTGGGCCATCAGGGATTTTAGCGCCTGGATGGTTTCGGAATTGGGGCGGTATCCGGTTCGGGTCAAATCCATCATCAGAAAAACTCCTGTATCGGTACTTGATACAGGGGTGATGCCGATTTCTCAGACAGGTCATGGTAACTCCTAAAAATATCTGACTGATCAAACGCGGGCCTGCTATCTGGCTACATTAGTATTTTTCGAATTTCACAAATGTTGTATACTGGTCTGCATACGGCTTTATGGTTCGAATGGAATCTCCACATCACGTTTATTACTGCTGTTAGGATGATTGGCTATGCGCATATTGCTTCTTCCCTTCATTTGGTTGGACCGTGCCATGCACTGGTTGCGCATAGGAATTCTCAACCTGCTGACGCTCGTTATTCTTTTGTTTCTTGTTGTTTTTATAGCCTACAAATCATTCTATCATCCTGTTGTTCCCAATGGGGCCGCTCTGCTTATCGCTCCACGTGGTGCCCTATTTTACAGTCAAAGCGAATCCTGGCAAAGTCGTGTGCTGAATCACCTTGCCGGGCAGAAGGCTGCAGATGCTTCCGTTAGGCAGATGGTCCATGGGATTGATCGCGCCTCCACAGATCCGCGCATTCATCTGCTGGAATTAAATCTAAGTGACTTTAGTGGGGGCAGTATCACCCAGCTAGACACTATAGCACGGGCCCTACGGCGATTTCGTGCGCAGGGCAAACCTATTTATGTCTATGCACCCAACTATTCCCAAGATGCTTATCTATTGGCCGCCCAGGCCAACCATATTTACCTGCCCAAGTTAGGTGCTGTCCTGATCACCGGATTTTCGACGCGCGGCTTATATTTTAAAGGACTACTAGACAAATTGGGGATCACGGTATACTCCTTTCGACAAGGGCAATATAAATCTGCCATGGAACCCCTTACCCTGACGCATATGTCCAAGCCTGCTCGGGTTGAAAATGCCGCCTGGCTGAAAGTATGGTGGAACGCCTATCGCAACAATGTAGCCCAAGGTCGTGGGCTTAAACCTTCGCAAATTGCCGATTATGCGAACCGGTTGCCTGAACTTATGGTGAATTATAGAGGCAATGCTGCTGAGCTGGCTCTTAAGCAAGGACTGATCACTCATATCGGTGATGCGCATGCGTTTAGGAAGGCGGTTGCCGCCGCGCTGAAACAATCCCCTGGCCACGTAAAATTGATTGGATTGCATACCTTTTTGGCAGCAACCCAAAAAACCACTAACACCCATGCGCAAATTGCGGTCATACCTATTGACGGGATGCTTGTAACGGGAGACACCCCCCTTCCAGGCGTAGTCGCGGCCCAAGCCACGATCAAGCAGTTGAACCGCGTCCGTCATGAAGCCTCGGTGAAGGCCGTCGTTTTGCAGGTGAATAGTCCCGGTGGCGATGTCAGCGCAGCCCAAGCGATTCGTGCCGCTATTGTCCGCTTACGCAAGGCGCATAAACCGGTTATCGTCAGCATGGGTACCCTCGGCGCATCAGGTGCTTACTGGCTCTCAACTGCAGCAGATCGTATCTATGCCCATCCCACCACGCTGACAGCCGACATTGGTGTGTTTGCGCTATTCCCGAACTATGCAGGGCTACTAAAAAAATTGGGGGTTCACTATTCGGGAGTGGCCACCACGAAAAACGCCAATGCGCTGTCCCCGTATGCACCCATGGGTAAAAATGTTCAAAAAGCGCTTCAGGCGATGGTAAACCATACCTATGCTGACTTTGTGAAACTGGTAGCCAACGCTAGACATATCCCATTCAAAAAAGCCGAACACGATGCCCAGGGTCGCGCCTGGAGTGGCCTGGATGCCTATCACCTAGGCTTGGTCAATGCGCTCGGAGGTATGCCGCAAGCGCTTCAGGAGGCTGCCAAACTGGCAAAACTTTCCAAAGGACAATATCGGATAAAATACCTGCCGCAGCCAACACCTTCGATTGCACCTACCCAACAGTTGAATGTGTTGGGTCTCACCAGTCTGCGTGACGATATTTTGGGAGAAAGCTCCACGCTCGCTGGAGTGGTTCCCATGGACCAGATACGTTTACTGCTTCACGAGGCGCGTCCATACGCTCTTATGGCTTATTTACCCGTAAACCCCCGGTAATGATGAACCAAGCTCCCTGCCTGTTCAGATACTTCCACAGTAAATTTGTCTTTCATGCTTATTTACTTCGCTATCTATTGGTTCCATTCCGTCATTTCGTAGAGCCACTAAATCTGGGACGATCTCTGCGGAAAGTATTTTCACAACCGGGCCTTTGACAGTCTGGAGGCACTGGAAGTCCAGCTTGTTGTTGGTCTATGTGTCATTGAGGAAGACCACACCCGCGTGAAATCCATCGCGGGATGGAAATACATAATTAACTCTATTTCTACTGTGAATTAGAATCATCCCCTGCCAAGCTTGCAGCGCCCCAATACAAAGACCCGCAAAATGGCTGCTCCAACCCCCAGAATTCCCTGCTGATTGGAACCGTACCGTACATACTAATTGCCTGTTCTGCGAATCGGGAAAGGTACACGTGTTAGCGGAAAAACAGTTTCATACTGATAAAGTATCATCCTAGCGTTTCCCCTGAATTACGGGGGGCTGGATCTGCTTGACAGACGCACCCGACTCTACCGCGAATAATGCAGGCTTCCATGGCCACGATATCCGGTTGCCGATTGGCGAAAAACTCCAGAAGCGCCCGACGCTTCATCTGTTTGCGATGAATCTCACCGGTCTCCATGTCTACCCAGTGCAGCTGCATAACCTTTTTTGCCAAATCCAGTCCATAAGTTGTAATCTGCATGACGAGTCCTCCTTGTCCTTACCGTGGATAAATTTCCACCTTGGCACCTTGATGCCGTCCGGATCAAGCGGGGACTCCCTTCTGAAGCGCCCCGCTGCCGGTCCTGTAGGGGGAGGCATCCTTACCATCCCTCAAAGAGTCACTCCTTCTGACCCTTAAGGATAACCTGTACATGTAGGTGTTCCTGGTTTTTGGTTTTCGCTAAAGCCAAAGGCGGAGGAACGGCCGCACTATTGGCTGCAGGACCATAAGGGGCGTAAGCATATGGCTTGGCTGGAAGTGCTGCAGATAGTGTTTGATAACTGGGGGAATGAACGCCTATGGGTAAAGCGACTGTATTGTGCTCTTCAACGATGCGACGCACCCTGCCCCAGTTAATTTTTTCATGAACTCCATGTTTCGTCATGAATAGCTTGATGCGCATAACGGCACGCTGAAGGTCTGAAAATCCCTCTTTATGATAAGCGTCCAAGGGCTTATAGGACTGGAGATAAAGCTGGCCATTATCAATGCCGACCAAATTGGGCCGGTCGATAATGCGAACCGGAGTCCCGACCGGAACCATGGGGAACAATTGCGCGATATTTTCAGGATACATCTGAAAACAGCCCTGACTGGACCGCATGCCTACGCCCCATGGATGGTATGTTCCATGAATAAAAATACCAGAGAGTCCCGTTTCCATCGCCAATTCGCCCATAGGATTTTCGGGGCCAGGCGGCCAGTACCATGGTATATTCATGTGAAATTTCTTCTTGAACCAGGCATGGATATTCTTCGGAACATTCCATGCAGGCATCCGGTACTTGGCAATGATTTCAGTAGTCGTCAAGCTTTCTTTCCAGCCGGGTAGAAACACCCCAACAGGGTAAGTAAATACGACATGATCATGGGCTGGAAAGTAATAAATCCGTCGCGCAGGGATATCTACAACAATACCAACCCAAGGTTTGGGTGGTAAAACATACTGGGCGGGGATGACCACTTTACGAGCCTGCCCGGGTAGCCACGGATTAACGCCTGGATTGGCATGCGTGACCTGATTGTAACCCAGATCATAAAATCTACCGATATCAAGAAGTGTATCGTCCTGATGCGTTGTTACCGCATGCAATGATCCAACTATATTGCCTTGATTGGGCAACGCAAAAACACTCGCTTGTGCTGTGCCAAGAACCAGACAACCTAACACAATCGGTAACAACCAGATAGACTGTTTATTCTGAATCATATGGCACCCCAAGAAAACAAGCATAAACATAAAGTTAAATCAATAACAAGATAAGACAAACTCACGCTCAAATTAACGAAAATCAGCTTTTATAACTCCTCACGAAGAGACAGATAAATGATCTTACCAGAGGATTCGGATACGTATTATAATTCACGCTCCTATAGTTACTCATCCTGACCTATACGTTCTCGCACATCAAGGATATAGTAAACCACGCCAAGGCATACAGCAGAAATGGCATAAGCAAGAACTGTGGCACTGTGGATATTACCGGTATCCAGTAAAACGAACTCTCTAGCTATTACCAGTATAGCAATCAGAACCACCGTTTTAACACGGACTATCTGTCCACGATGTTTGATGGAGTGGAAAATTGTATGATTAAACTCCAGGGCAATCAGCAAGCTCATAATAGAGCCAAAAATAGTGGAAAAAGTACGATTATTTATATCAATTATTTTTATTTCCAATAGGTTTACGACGTGTGACAAAAAGCTGCCAAAAGCAAGCACAATAACTACCATTATCACGAAAGATATGGCGATTGAAAATATCTGTTCAAAACGTTCGTAAACCGTAAGAACAGACCAGTTTGCTCTTAGCTTATGGAATATTTTTGGATTGATTGGCATATCTTATACCTTCACATGTAAAGATTACTTTATCCATAATAGATGTCACAGTAACCCTGCTTCACGATGAACCAGCAAACGCGCCAAGATCGCGTACTGATAGATAGCTATTCGAAGCCAAAGCATGAGTGATTTAAGCGGATCAGAAGACCGTTTTAAGAGACATGCTGTGGTGGAAAAGCAGCATTGCGTGCACATATTTCCTTAACCTTAAGGTATAGTGGTACCCAGAAATCAAAGTTTTAGATTACATAGACTCAATCATCAGGCCAACCAGCATTTTTATGCAACACATACACCAGATAGATTTGTAAGACTATCAAGGTCATAAAAATAATTAATGTTGCGCAATAATACTGCGGCCATAACGCTCCCGATAACACAAAATCAAGACCCATGAATGCCGAAATCAGTAGGATGATATAATCCTTCATCGCAGCATACCTATCAAGGTTAAATAGCAGATCATCTCCCTCCCTCTCCATCAGAAGCATTCATGCGATATATTTAAGTAGATGAGATTTAGCTCCCATCCAACCATGAACGCATGGTTTCATTCTTGAGCGTACTTACGAACAGTTATCCATTATACATACTACGGCTAGCCAAATATTTTAATATCAGCATGATGGCGAAGATCATCGACAAATCTGGCCGCTTCTCGTTGAGCGAGTTGAACTTTAAGACGCTCTTTTATCGCGTTAAAGGATGGTGGAGTGATTGCCCGAGTTGCCTGAACCTCCATGACGTGATAGCCATACTGTGTCTTTACAGGTCCGAATGGCTTTTCTATCGGTCCGGTTTCTATGGCTTTGGCCAGGGGCGCAGAAAACATAGCAGGCACAATCCAACCAAGCTCACCGCCATGCGCCGCACCGGACCGTATAATCGAATCTTTTTGAGCCAACCCTTTAAACTTCTTTCCATTTTTAAGCGCTCTCAAAATATTTTCCGCATCAGCCTTCGTTTTTACCAGAATTTGCCGAACCTTGTACTCTTTTTTCCCCATGGATTTCACGAAATTATGGTAGGCTGATTGAAGGGCCGAAGCGGTTACAGGATGATCATGGACATAATGATCCACCGCTACATCAGCAAGAATCTGCTCACGAGCCAACGCTAAACGCGTCTTAAAATTAGCGGACTCATTGATGTGATGTTTGATGGCGTATTGTGACAATATCTCCATGTTGATTAAATTTTGTACAACTTGGTGCCGGGCGTGGGGAGTCTTCGCAAGGTTTGGGCTCATGGACAGAATAGTTTGCACTTCGCTCTGGTCAATGGGCTTTCCGTTAACCGTAGCAACTGTTCCAGCGAAGGACGGAATGGCATAGGCACTAACCACAGTAGCAAGAATAATCAATCGAACTTTTTTCATGTGAACCACCTTCTTATCGTTGCGGAAATCCACAACAGACAGTCTCAATACATCTGTGATCTAACACCACAGAACCGGGAGGAAATATTACACGGAGCGACCATAAGAACAGCGATTCTATCCCGATAATCGTGACTGCGAACTATATCCATACTTAGCATTCAGATACCGACCCTCTAAAAAGGCTACCATCGCACTTCAAGGTGTGCGCATCACACCTCAACAAGATAGATATGCATTTTCTTTCTCCGGAATTCAAGATAGATAAACTGACCTTTAACCGACCAGAAAGTTCCCTGGCGTCATGCTCGCTGATGGATTATCTCTCTAACAGTGTACCAATCAATATCTCAACTCTAATCCACTACTTGAAAATCTCAGAACTTGTTCCCATAAATGTTATCCAATAGAGACGTAATCTGTAGTTTTACAGTCCAAGGAGATCTAAAATGTTAAGCAAAACTTTCCCATTAGAAAAATACATAGTGCTCAACCCGGCAATTCATAGAGTTCTTTATGTCACATACCCGGAAGTTGTCTATTTATCGGGTAGTACCACCGTTCTATAAAGCTGAGCAAATGTGATTCATGGGATTAATGGATATGAAAAAGCGGCTATTGCTAACCATTCTGGTTTTGCTGGGCATTCATCCGGGTGCAGGTATGGCTGATGTTCACCATAATCTGGCCTTTGTAGCAGGAGCACACTACCTTTGTCAGTCAGCCAATCAGGCTCGGGAGCAGGATATCAATCCAGATTACCTGGTTCCAGGATGCCAGCTATATCCGGCCTCTATGACTGCCAAAAACACATCGCCCAAACCCGGCAAAAATCCCAAGACCCTTTTGCACAGCAGATTTAAATCCGTGTCAGGGACACCGCAAAATTCAAGGAGATAACTGATGAAAACCAAGCTGCGGAAAAATTCTCGCTATGTCCTAACGCTGGCTGTGGCTCTTGCCTTGGGGTTCAGTGTGGGGGTGTCTGATCTGGTTTTCGGGCAGACGGATGGCACCATAACGCCCTTGCCGTCCCCTCAACAAGCCGCTAATGCGGAACGCATAGTAAATCTGCCTGACTTCACCCCCATCGTGAAAAAGTATGGAGACGCCATTGTCAGAATTACGGACTCCTCGACAAAAATTGTTCACGGTCACCAAGGGTTTTTCAATCCATTTCCAGAAAACAGTCCCTTTTTTGGTTTTTTCCATGGCCTACCGAACTACACGCCCCCGGTGAAAGAGGTTACCAAGGCACTTGGCTCGGGTTTTATCATTTCCCATAATGGTTACATTCTTACTGCCGGTCACGTTGTGCGCGGTATGCATCATATTGTCGTCACCCTGACTAATCACCATGCTTATCGTGCGCGCGTTGTGGGCTTATCCGTGCGTTACGACACCGCATTACTCAAAATTCATGCACACAATCTCCCCATAGTGCGTCTTGGCAATTCAAAAAATCTTCAGGTTGGTCAATGGCTCCTGGCTATTGGTATGCCATTTGGCCTGTACAATACCGTCACCCAAGGCGTGGTGAGCGCGCTGGATCGCTCATTGCCGCACGACGATGAATATATCCCATTTATTCAAAGTGATGTACCCATTAATCCGGGCAACTCGGGTGGGCCCATCTTCAACATGCGGGGACAGGTGGTTGGCATCAATGATCAAATATACACCAACGATGGCGGGTATATGGGTTTGTCGTTCAGTATACCTATCGATACAGCCATGCGTGCGGTACATGCTTTCGAGCGCCACCAAAAATTGAAGTTCGGATGGCTTGGTGTCGAAATTCAGTCCGTCACCCCTCAATTGGCAAAAGCCCTCCATCTCTCTGAGCCCGTCGGAGCACTTGTTGCCCAGGTCATGCCCTCAAGCCCTGCTGCCAAAGCGGGATTAAAACCGGGTGAAATCATTGTCACCTATGGCCATCATCCCATATATAGTGTGGGTACACTTCCCCCACTGGTTGGAGATACACCGCCAGGCAGAAGCATCAAGGTTGGGGTTTTAGAGCAGGGTAAACCCCACACCTTGCGGGTTAAAGTGGGCACCATGCCTCAACACATGCAGCTCGCCATTAGCAAACAGAGTCTGGATATTCGTCGGCTGGGCTTGCGCATTGGAACCTTGGGGCATAAAGAGCAAAAAGCACTGGGTATTCATCACGGGGTGTTGATCCAGGCGGTCTACCCGGGACCGGCAGCTTTTATCGGTTTGCACAGCGGAATGGCTATCCTGTCTATCAACCAGCAGCGTGTCGACAGTCCTGAGCAATTTGCACAGTTGGTAAAAGGGCTTCCGGCAAACACCCCGATATCTATGCGGGTGCGTAGCCATCATGAAAGTCTTTTTGTCGTGATTACGCTTCCGGGTTGAGTTTGAGTTTTGGTCGGTGATCAATCAGATCACATCGATCCGGGTGGGTCAGTCAATCAAGTTACCTGGCCATTGAAGAGCGTACAAAAGGGAAGCTCCGGACAGGAGCTTCCTTGCTAAACCTTTTCACCATCAAACCCATTATTAGGAGGCCTCATTGAAACAATGGTTAGTACTGATAGTCCTCGCTCTGTGTTATTGGGGCGCTTTTGAGATAGGCCACTACTGGTTGGTACATGACGTGGATATGCCTGATCAGCACACCCTGAAAGTCTACCATCCAGCCACAGACTTAACACGCTCCAAACATTCGACTGATTAATCCAACATCTTGAATATCCGGTTGGGTCTCTCTATGCAGGGACGATATCAAACGTGCATTCAACACACTACCAGTATGGCCAAAAACCCCAACCTGGTCCGTACCACCAACCCGGGTAATTGCCGAACCCAACCCCCATGTAAAACTGTTCCTGGACAGGCGGTTTTATCGGTCGAAGAGGCCAAAGATAAACAGCGCCTGCCTCCAATTTGGGATAGAGATAATTGAACTGCCCAATTTTATGATGGACTACGCCCACTACCCGCCCCACGAAGGTGATGTTCCGTCCGCTGCTGTAAACCATTGGATCATAGAAACCCGGAGTACATGCCAAAAAACGGCCCGTGTGGGCTTCCCCTTTTTCTGATTTGGGCTGGCCATTGTGACGCAAAGGTTCACCCAATACCGTAAAACAGGTTTGGTGCTCCTCAGGTTGAGTTTCAATCAATTTTCCCCCCCAACGTACGATCTTCCCGTCATCCCGACCCGATTGTGCCTGTTCAGGCGCAATTTTCGGGAAGTTTCCACTGACTGGAGTGATGGTGGCACAGCCCGAAAGAAGGGCCGATACTGTTAAAGCAATGGCTGGAAATTTCTTTCTTATCATCCACATCGGACCACCTCCATCGATCGGTTTGAACATTGGTAATAAAACAACCGGAGCAAAAGGAATTCATCAAATCCATCGGTAAACCGCCAGATCCTGTTTCCCTGTATGAGACTGCAAGTTCAATGAATTGTTCATTGTCTGCGCATCAACAGAACATGTAGACAAAAAGGTCTATCGGTTTGACGAGGCGAAGCAGAAAATGAATTGAGGTAGGGTTGATTTATTGCTGATCTTAATACAAGATTATAGATCATTTGCTACCCATTCTGTTGTTAATGACTGGTCCAGAACTCACGGAATTTCTCCATCGTCATCGAACGCTGCTCATTATAGGCGTTCTCTTTTTTCTTTTTGTTGGCTTGGCTGTTTTGGGCTACAACAAGTACCAGCAGCACCAGATGCAACAGGCCGCGCTGCTCTATAGTGAGCTGGTAAACGCTACGATTCACAAGAATAATAGCGTTGCCCGTGCCAGTGCGGAAAGCATTATAAATACCTATAATGACACACCCTATGGAACGCTTGCGCATTTTTTTCTAGCTCGCCTGGATATGGAAGGCAAACAGGTAGCCGTTGCTGAAAAAGCCTTCAAAGCGATTATTGATCATCATGAAGTACCGCTCGGCATGCATAGTATGGCCCGCCTGAGTCTGGCAAGGCTCTATGTGGATCATCATCATCCCCACAAGGCACTTATCCTATTAACAAAGGTCAGCAAGGCCTTCGCAGCTATCACGGATGAAATCCAAGGCGATGCTTATACCGCTTTGGATCAGCCTGAAAAGGCAGAACAGGCTTACAAATCGGCCATCACCGCACTTCCGGTGACCAGCCCATATCGCCGTTACCTACAATTAAAAGAGGCGAATATTGGAGTCGTGCCATGATAATAAGAATGTTAAACCACGTGGAAAATTTGCATAGAATCAATTGCCACAGTGTTCCGGCGTCATCATCCCAAAGTTGAAGTTAATCAGATCGACAAGGCAACATTACTGAGGACAAGGTACCTCACCTGAGAATCCGTAATCGGGGCAGCAAAAAGTGGGTGCAAGGATTTCTCCTTGCATAATATATGCATCATCTATTAACGGTTAGTTTTTTTGAACACCACCAGCCAGACGGTAGCCGTCAGCGTCTTTGCCCCGGACGCGTCGCCAGATGACCTGCGGGGTGAGGCGGTTGGCAACGACAATAAAAACCTTACGCAAATGACCTGACGGACACTGCACGGCTTTGACGGCATGCCAGGAATGATCAGTTTGCGCAAAGAGAAAACTCCGGTTCCCCAGTACCTGTGAGGCCCCGGCCTCGCGCAAATCCGTATAGACCGGCGCCGAATGACGTGGCCATTTGCCACCATCATCCAGAACCAGCGTCTGTCCGCCCCAGGCTTCTTCCCAGTCTTCTGGCGTATTAAAATAAAAAATATGCGAACCTATTTTCCGCCGGGCATCCGTATGGGGTGAAATGGAGGCACCGGATGGCGCATAATGCCAGTGCATGGTCAGGATAACCGGTGTCCTGGATGTTAAACCGAGCATCTCGCGCCAGAAATCCTTGTAAGCCTCACTGTGCAATTCGTGAATAAAATTTCTCCAGCTGGGTGCCAAGACTTTCTCCAGCGCTGGTCGATATTGTAATGCGAGACGATCATGGCTTGCTTGCCCGTGCGCCCTTTTGTAACCCATTTGGGATTCAAAAAGAACGGGATCAGGAAGATCCTTGCAGAGCTGGTCAAACTTTTCCGGATAAAGAAAATCCGAAATACGGATCCATGGGTAAGGCTGCGTATGTCGAAATTCTTGGGATTGGGCGCCCAGCCTGTCCATAACCGATTTGTTGATTACATCCATAAATGCCATCCGAAATGATCTGCTATTGCTCACCCGCCTAAGACCATTATATCGCTAGCAAATTCCAGGAGATTCTGCAGTGAAAGGCTTCAAACAAAACCGTGAACAATCATCGCCTCGTCAAGTTCGACCCCGACTGGCAGGGAACTTTCTGATAGGAACTCCGGTCTTTTCGGATGGAAGGACACTTCCATCCGATTGTTTTGGTCCCAGGGTTTTTTACAGCAAGGAGGATAG
This sequence comes from Acidithiobacillus albertensis, assembly GCF_001931655.1. NCBI lineage: Bacteria > Pseudomonadati > Pseudomonadota > Acidithiobacillia > Acidithiobacillales > Acidithiobacillaceae > Acidithiobacillus > Acidithiobacillus albertensis. Next base: position 2,117,794 of record NZ_MOAD01000001.1, read on the forward strand.
CCATGAAAAGAAACCCTCTCTCGAAAACAAAACGCCAGTGGCTTGCCTTGGCGAGCTTGCCCCTTCTCGGTGCGACTATGGCCTTACCCCTCGCCCATGCGGCGACAGCTTATGTTTCAGTGGATGGCCATTCGATTCCCGTTTCTGCGGAAAACAAAACCATTCATATTCCCGGTGGTGTCATCCGAATACAAACGGTCACTTGGGGGGCACAAGGTCATCCCGGACATTTGCAGGTGACTGCCAGCCATCTCTCTCCGGTACAGGCGCAAGCGCTGATCAATCGGAGTTTGTGGCAGATGCGCTCCATGCAGGTGGCAATGGATCGACAGATCGCTCAAATGAATCAGCTCATGCGGGTATCTTTTGGTCCTTTCATCGGTCCAGCCTTCAACTTCCCTGAACCGGTCATGATGACCCGATTGTTTTTGCCTGGAACGGAGATGAGGACGCCCATTCAGACACCCCATGTACTGGCAGCCCCCATAAATCCCTTGGCCAGTCACGAGATCCTGTCAGTACGCTGGAAGCATCCTGAGAAAATAGATCATCCTAAATTGCCTATTTGATAGCATTACGAGATATACCCCAAAGACCAGCTCGCGGTGTCTGAACACGAGCAGCAGATGATGTCGGCGAATACTCCAAGGACATCTTGGAATCAGGCATCTGCCGTGAATTCGTTGCTGTTTTGACGGATTCAGCCCCACGTCACGGGGCATTTTCCTATACCAGGAAGGTGCTATGTCCACGCTCTTATGTCGCCAGTGCATTTACTACGTTGCTTTTGGTCTCACCGTAAT
>NZ_MOAD01000001.1:2118696-2199891 GCF_001931655.1 Acidithiobacillus albertensis
CCCGCCACTCAGATATCCGCTGGCTCCAACCTGGTTGCGAATGGCTGCTCCCCAGGTATAGGGAAGGTCCAGGGTATGGCCAGCGGCGGTGGTTTGAATATTTTCCTGCACCCCGTTGTAGGACAAAAGAGTTTGTCGCACGCTGTCACGGAGCAGGTGAACGCTCCAGTTGCTTCCGGTGCTGGAGGGGATAAAGGTATACCGCAGCAAGCCTTGTACTGTCCCCCCTCCAATGCCCGAAGGTGAGGTCCAACCCAGAGCTGCGCGCCAGTGTTGGTGGGGTTCACGGTTATCCACCCCCAGCAGGAATTGGGGAGTTTGCCAGACATGCCCGGTCGCATGGCTCGAAGTCGTTGAGGCAACATTCAAGGTCGGCAATTGTCCGCTGGAAGGCTGACCTCCGTACAAATCGGGCGAGGACACCTGGGCAAAAGCTGCCATGTGCCAATTGATCCCCCACTGTGCCTGCAAGGAAGGCAGGTATTCAGTCATCTGGGTCATTCCGCTATCGTTCCCGCCACGCTCCTCCCAGGAACCACCCAATGCCAGATAACTTTGACGGGTAGGCGGCGGCACGATCTGAGCTGGAGGCATAAAACGCCAGGGAATGATATTGATGTCGTTCAGGTGGTCACGCATGCTCGCCATGGGTAAATGGGATGCCAGTGGGCCTTTGCTAACGGTCGCCAACCGGTAAGCGTGTGCCAGGTTGTGCGTCTGCTGGTCAGTAATCAACACGCCAGCCGCATTCCCGGAGGAAGGATGTTTTTGATAGAGGCGAGTAAACAGGGTGCTGGCCGCTTGGTAATGACGGGTATGCACCAAAGACCATGCTTTAATGGTTTCCATGCCTGAGGATAAGGGACCAAACTGCTGCGCGGCATGCAATTCCCTGAGGGTACCTGGATAATCCCGATTTTTGTAATCGCGCAGTGCGGCCATGATGTCATTGTGGCGACGGAAATGCTCCGACGCAGGTGTGCCGGCCGGTAAATGCGCTATGGCTTCGTCAGCGATGGGCAGATCATTTTCAGCCATGGCAAGATTGCCAACTATTTGCCAGTCACCCACTTTCCCAGACCACTGGGCCGCCCTGACCCACCATTGCAAGGCTTTATGCGGTTGGTGATTGGCTGAAAATATGGCGCCCATAAGTTCGGCATCACGGGCTTTATGCAACTGTTCTATCGCCATGGATTCTGGTGTGACCAGGGCTGCTGCTTGGGCATTTTGATGGGCGTTGTGCGCACGTGCTGCCAGCATCAGCACATTTTGAAGAAAGTGGTGTTCAAGGCTCTGCTGAGCAGATGGGAAACGCGCCTGCGCCCGAGCATAGAGTGCTTTCAGGTCCTGGAACGGTATCCGGCTGGTTGCAGCCTGGTTTAAAATATTTTGCGCCTGCAGGGCATGGTGGCTGTCCTGCAATAAAGAAAGATAAACAAGGGTGGCATGCTGTGTATGCCCGGTCTTCGCCAGCGCTTCGGCCCAGGTCTGCCGGTTTCCGGCATAAGCAAGCGTGAAGACGCTGGGTGTCTGCGCGTGGAGCGCGACTATTTGTGACCATTCTTTCCTAAGGGCCAACTGGCTAACTTTTCTACCCGCAAGTCCCTGCTGCATCAGTGCTAAGAGCTTCTGCGGAGGCTGGTAACTGGGATCTTCTTTCTGAATTTGGACGATGGCGGTCTGTAATGTGCGCAGGTGCCCTTCACTCAAAAGGTGCCAGAGCCGATTTTCTTCCAGAACATTGCGCATGGAAACGAGAGATACATTGGTCTGGTGCGCCATGACACCCTGTCCAAAGCGCTCTTGCAAATGCTGCATATTGACCCTGGCGAGGCTTATTTGACCAAGCCGAATTTCTGCCCAGATCGTTTTTTCCAACAGCACAAATTTCATGGAGGGTTGGGGATGCCAACCGGGATATTGCGCGATAGTTTGCTTAATCAACCCATTCGCTGCCCGCAGGTGATTATGGTTGATAGCCGTCCAAATCTTCTGTTCTATGGCCCCAATAGTGGCTAGTGAATGATTTTTTTTCGTATAGATGTTGCTGATTAGATTGCTGGACTGGTGCGTCTGCAAGACATTGCCGCCCCTCTGGATCTGCCCCGCTGCAGGCATAGCATAAGCATTGGTTACCCCAAGGGGAAAGCTTCCTGCAACGATCAGGCTCACCCAATAAGGGATACGGGAAGTCTTCGGGTGATTATTCTTTTTCATAGGGCATCCTCTGCGCGCCATTGCGCTTTTTTTCGCAGGGTGAATATCCAAACAGCGAAAGTGGCTAAAAGAACCGCTGACAATCCCGTCAGCACCCAAAACCAAGGTTTCTTGGAAAACAGGAAGATCCAAAACCAGTCATTTTGGCGATTGCCATATATGAAGTGACGACCCACCATGGTGGATTGATAAGTGCCATGAAGCTGTTGCCTGGCAAAGTCTCCATGCAAACTATTCCAACTGGCTCTATCGGCCAGATTCCAGGCAGCAGACTTCAAGTATTGAGATTTAGTGGATAAAAAAGTTACAGCCACTCCATTTTCGTAGGGAGTTCGCGCTTCTGTTAAATAAGCGGTGGAAGGAAACAAGCTGGCTCCAACCCATGTTTTTTGTTTGCCAGAAAGGCTCCCCAACTGCCATTGGATGCGATTCTGTATAAAACGCACGGCACTATTGGCCAACCACGTTGCTGGAATAGATTCTACCGTTCCGATAGCCAGTGCATTCTTTTTGTTGGGCATGGAGAATGTTGCCTGAGCTCCAGCTAACGGAGAGTGTGCCGCCTGAGCTATTTTACTAAACAAGGTTAACCCTGCAGACCAATTTGTAGCCGTTCTTTGGCTATACCATATGACCAAGTTGCGCGCGGCACCATTCGCGACCAGTGGAAACCCAGTGTGCGCAAACAGTCTGAGATTGGGCAGGACGGCATATCGGTGCGTTCTAGGCAACTCCAGAGTGGAATCGGGGAAAACTGCTACCTTACCCCCTGCAATATCAAAACGAATTTGATTTTCGCCCCCAACCAGCGCCGAAAAAGGTATCGTGGTCTGGTAGTTAGCCACTCCGGGCGTAAGTTTCCATCTTGATATCCAATGGTGATTGGCCATGACGGTGATAATCGGGTGGTCTGTAGTCGCACGTAGTGGTTCAGTCGCCATCGTCAATTTCATTTTTAGTCGACTTTGCCGCGAGGCAAACAGACCACCAGGCATCCAAAACCGAATAACAGCGGTCCCTCGGGGTTTACTCAGTGTGGACTGCATTCCCTGCAGGTTACTGATCGGCATCAACTGGTCGGGGTATAGTCCATTTTCTGGCCCCAGGTGCATACTCGCGAGCTGATCGCCGCTAGTCACGTCCCAGCGATGCCCCAAAGGCAACATCTTGCGATTCATAGCAAAAGCGCTTGCCGCTTCAAGTATCTGGGCATTATTAGCACCAGTAAAAACCAGAACCGCTCCCACACGATTTGCCGGGTCGGGAATGAGGTACACGGTTGGAGTCTCTACAGGCCTGTGGGGCAGCAGATCTGTAGGCAAGTCTGAAGCTTTCCCAATGACCACTGACAGTTTTGCCGGTGTATTTTTTGCCAGGACTGATGAAGAGGATGGCATTTGCACGTCAACGTGAAGCACATTTTTAGTTCGCAAGGCTAACCCAGCTACTGCTTCTTGTGCGGCGGTGAGCATTGCGGGGTCTTTAGGGCCATAAAATCGAACCGGTAAAAGCAAATGTCCTCCCGTAGCCGCTTCACTCAAAATAGTGGGCATATGTCCAAAATCAAGGTGTTTCCATGGAATGGGCTTCGGCGTGTAACGGATTTGCGAAGAACTGTAATCAACCTGTGTCCAGGCTTCTGCAGCCAAGGTTTTAGAAACAACAGGTCCAAGAATGGCTTGAATCGCTATCGGGTATGAGCCCGCCGTAAAAGCACGATGCCCAAGAAGCACAGTAAAACTGCCTCTTGGAAGCTTGGGGTTCAAACGCACTGCCCCAACGATTTTATGATCGACAGAAACGACCAGTTGGGAACCCACTGGGGTATCTGGACTAGTCAGATAACGAATTTGAATAGCGGGATTGTCATCCTCGTGGTGAGGTTGCACCTTCCAGGTTAACTGGGCAATATCATGCCCCTGGCGAAGCACTGTAACCTTTTTGCCCTGAGACAAAGCAGTGAGAGGCATCGCCACAGGAAGAGTTCCAGCTTGCGCACATACCGGAACAGTACCCAATAAGAGGACACCGATTCCAGAAGCCCATAAAACGTTAGTCAGATAAAATCGAAGCATAAATTATTCCTTTTTTATCTACGATCAGACCGGTCAGAAAATACCAAAGACCATATATGATGTGTCCGGATCATAAACAATTCATGAGCAGCCTGTGCGACAGAACGCATGCCTAGGGTTATAGCGAATTGGATGTTTGAAACCAATCCAGACGCAGACTTTTTCGCAATATAAAGATAAGCTGAAAAAAATGAAATCCGTTTCCGACGTTGCTCAAGGCGTTCTTCTAATTGCGAGCTGTTACCATAAATCAAATCCACGATTTCTGATTTTTGCTGCGTGTTCTGGTACTCAAACTGTATTCCTATCTTCCCTGAAGCCTCTCCTTTCACGCGTGCGGGAAGATAAATAACTCGTTTCTTATTCTGGCAGCTTTGCAACCACAGCGTGACCTTTCCATGCAGGGCATCAAGAGCATCCCCCGATTGGGATGGGTAAAGAGATGCACCACCCATTGACAAATCAGCGATGCGTACCGAGATCTGAGAACCAGAGTCGCTATGGAGCACGGCTGGAATGGGCGTCGTTGGTTTTATACGAAAGTCTTTACGACGTTGTTTGCGCTCAAACGTTACGCCAACAGCCGCAGCCACAATCATAAAATTGATCACTTCCCACATCATGGTAAAAACCAGTTGCGGACGTTCTCCTGGATGATCCAGCCAACGCCATCCACCAGCGATTAAGGAAACAAAAACCAATGCCAGCAGGAAATACTGTACCCAAACTGTCGGAGCTAAAAAATCACGATCAAGTTGCTCACCTTTGGGAGTTACCTTGAAAGAAAGTTTCCCTGGCCGAAGAATGGTTGCAGCCAATGCAGGAGCTGCCAACGGTGTTTGTACCATTTCGTAGACATCGGAGATAAGCGGCCAGCGAATTTTTCCAAAAATAAAATCAGAAAACAACATGGTAGACAGGAAATATGGAACACCATATATGGCATACTGCTCCGTTGTCGCGTTATACACCATGATGCCGAAAAGAAGAAACATGGAAGGTGCCAGAATGGTAATAATGCGTGAAAATGGGAAAAACCAGTATGAAAAACTTGCCAGATAGGCAATACGTTGGGTAATTTTAAGTCCCGGCAATGAAAGTGGGTTCTTAAAATGCAGCAACTGTAATGCTCCTTGTGCCCAACGAACGCGCTGGGCAATAAAGCTCATGACTGTTTCTGGCTGCAGTCCAATGCTTAGGGATTCGTTCAAAAAAACACTATGATAGCCTTTAGCATGCAGAATCATTGCTGTTTCAGCATCTTCCGTAATGGTATCCCCCTGAATACCACCCACCTCCAGGAGCATGCTTCGACGCATGACAGCAGCTGACCCGCAAAAAAATGAAGCATTCCATCCATCCAACCCGGTCTGAATCACGTTGTGGAATAATTCAGTCTCCGGAGGTGAATCATTATATGTTCCCAGATTTTTCTCGATTGGATCTGGATTAATAAAAGAATGCGGTGTTTGCACTAAAAAGCATTTATCATCCTGAATAAAGAATCCAACGGTTTTTTTCAGAAAGTCTTTGGTCGGCACGTGATCCGCATCAAGAATAACCATAAGGTCGTATTCAAGAGAGTTTAAAGCAGCATTAATGTTACCGGCTTTGGCATGTTCATTTTTAATTCTTGTATGGTACGTTACACCTAGTCTATTGCAAAGATGCTGCAGATTTTGACGACGTTCACGAGACTGCTTTGCTGTCTTCGGGTGATGACAACGATCATCTGTCCCTCCATCATCTAACAAATGTACATGGAAGCGATTGGAAGGATAATCCATGTTAAGTGCCCCTAATAAAGTCACCTCAAGCAAATCAGCAGGTTCATTATAGCTAGGCACGACAACGTCAACAGTAGGGAATGTAGATTCTTCAGTCGGCAGGGGGACTGGTTGACGATGTCGAGGATTTACATTAACAAAATATCCCAGTAAGGCAAATCCAGCAGAGTATATTTCAGCAGCAAACAGTGTTATTCCGGCAATCAGGCTAATGAGTCCGTAACCACCGATAGTAAACTCTACACGCCACACCATGTATCTCATGGTCAGAAAGATTGCAAGAAAAATACTGATTATGCGTAAGGGTGCAATTAGCGGTCCACGAAACTTCAGTTTACGTCCCCAAAAAAGAACGAGGATCATCAAAGCCAACATGACCCCACCTACATAACCTTGAGCCGTAGTCGTAACAGGCGTTGCAGCCAAAACAAAGACGCCAACCATTCCAACTACAATAATAGCAAAGATAATCGCGGTCATTAGGGTGCTTAGTATTCTTTTGATATGCATGGGTTGCATCCTTATTAGTTAAATAAGCGATCTGGCTTCATGAAGTTATGCGACATGCTTCTTATTCATGGTTTGCAGAGGGGGGTTGTCCGAATTATGTTCACTAAGTCGACAGCATAATCCTTCTGCCGCGAAGCCATGCAAAAACTCGGCGAATGATTTACCCACTCCATTGTGTCGTAGAGCAAATTCGACCGTCGCCTTCAGGTATCCAAGTTTATCCCCACAGTCAAATCTATCGCCTTCAAACGCATATCCTAATACCTGGCGCTCGCATAACAACGCGGCGATGGCATCTGTCAGCTGAATCTCCCCTCCACTTCCTACACCTACATCCTCCAAGTAGGAAAAAATCCGTGCAGGAAATATATAACGTCCTATAACCGCAAGATTAGAGGGCGCATTTTGTGGTTCGGGTTTTTCAACCAGATTTGAGATGTGATAGATTCGATCCTCCCAAGACTGGCATTGTATGATTCCATACTTATTCGTCTCTTCTGGTGGCACCGTTTGGATTGCTAGAATAGCGGCATGATAACGCTCATATTGCTCAATCATTTGTGCAAGTACAGGCTTTTTGGATAAAATCAGATCGTCAGCCAGCAGCACTGCAAATGGGTTTTCTCCAATCACATCCCGTGCCATCAGCACTGCGTGACCCAATCCCAATGGATAGGGCTGCCGCAAAAAAACCGTACTGACCTTTTTGGGCACAATATGCCTTATCTCATCCAGAAGCTGTTGCTTCCCCTTTCGCTCCAGTTCATGTTCAAGCTCGTAGGCGACATCAAAATGGTCAGCTATAGCTCGTTTTCCACGACCCGTGATAAAAACCAACCTGTCACAACCGGCCTCCAATGCTTCTTCAACCGCATATTGGATCAGCGGTTTGTCAACAATTGGCATCATTTCTTTAGCTGTAGCTTTAGTCGCGGGAAGAAAGCGAGTACCCATTCCTGCAACGGGGAACACGGCTGTTCTTATCCTTGATTTTGATGATCTACTATCAAAATGAGAAAACTTATTCATTGACATAATCTCCTTATGATCCACGATCGACAGCATATATTCGGATTTCTCAGACAAACCAATAGAGTCCCGAACTGTGTTTAGCAAGCATTGTGCCAACCATTGTTTTCACAAGAATTTCGAACCAATATCTAACGTTTTTAACACAAGATTAAATTTCATGTGTAGCCATAAAGCCACACTGCTACGTAGCAGCTTCTTATATACCTAATAATCTTTGGATTTGCACTGTCTATATTTAGCAACGCACACCCTTTGATGTTTACTGCTAACCGAAGTAATTGCTTAATGTCCGATTAGGCTGATTGGCCGTGGGCTAGGTGGCTGGATCCTCGTAGAACCAGTGGTCTGATGCCGATGGATGGAGTGGCGAGGAATTCGCAATTACCCAAGATCTCCTCAGAGCACATCTTGCGTGATCTTTACTCTGCATCTGAAAATCCGGGATACATGTCGCTCAATTAATGCATACCAGTCTCTTACCTATGTAAGCGTGAACCCATCGCCGGGCGATCACGTATTATAATAATATTTTAAAAATAAGACCAATAAAGTTAGAATGTTGCATCTTGACGTCTGTTCACATCAGTTGTTTAATGACGTTTCGGCAGGTTGTTCTGCCGGTTTGTTTTATGGCTTTATTATGCCACAGGTAAATTTATTACGAAGGAGTAATTATATGGAACAGAACTCAATTCGCGAGATCACCCTTGAAGAGGCAGCACAAGTAACTGGCGGTCTAGCTGTTGGCGCTGGAGTCGACGTGTTAGGTTTGCCCGTCCTGGATGCCGAAGTTCAAACTTCGCCAATACTAACCCCTGTTCTCTCATTAGTCGGAAGCACACTAGGAGGCGTGTTATCAAAAGCTTGATACTTTAAGCTTCGACATCATGACCAGGCCGTTTTTAAAATGTCCTGGTCATGGATTATCAGAGAAATTTTTTAAAATATGGCGATTTAGTGTGCCATAATGAAAGCAATAATTATGACATCAATAACTGCAAAAATATTGTACATAACAAAAACAAAGGCTCATCCCTGTTATCTACACTTGAAAAATATTATACAATGCCAAGGGTGTTCCAATGTCAGGTCACCATAAAAGGCCTAATGTTGATTTGCTCGGCCCCATTCAGTTGGGCTCTCCAGTTCATCACAGAATTTATGCTTGGTCGGCCTTAATCTTAGTCATTAGCGTTTTTCTGATCCTCATATTTGGGCGCTATACCAGACATTTGTCTGTATCAGGAACACTAATGCCCAGCCAGGGTTTATTGTCTGTGACCAGCCCTCTAGCTGGTACCGTCGCAAAAGTACTGGTACGCCCCAATCAATCTGTGCAGGCGGGAACGCCACTCCTTGATATCACGAGCAACCTTGACAGTCCCAAAGTGGGAATGGTCAATACGCTGATTGAGCAATCCCTTAACGAGGAGGAGGCCATCCTTCAGCGTAACCTGAGTTCTGAAAATCTTCTTTCTCATATGCAGCGAGCAACTTTATCGATCAAACTCGCCGATCTGCAGAAGGAATATGCCCAGCTGGGTACCGAGATTCACATTCAGCAGGAAGACATCACCAGCACTCAGAAAGTGTTGCAGGAGTTCCTAAGCGTGAAAAGTCGAGGTCTTGTATCTGACCCTGAGCTACAGCAACAACGCCTGTCTGTTTATAATGCCCGCAGCCAGTTGGCGGCCCTGCAAACCAAACAAAGTGTCTTGGCCCAGCAACTCAATGATACCCATCAGGAACTATTGGAGTTGCCTCTCAACATCCAAAACCAGGAAGGCGATATTAAGACCAAATTAGCATCTCTCCGACAGGAGTTGGCTAAAACGGCAGGAGGACACGCTGTAGTACTGCGTGCACCGTCGTCCGGCAGGGTATCGGCCTTGATTGTAACCTCTGGTCAGGCGGTTGTTGCCGGCTCTCCAGTCTTGTCTATCATGCCTAAAGGCGATTCCCTCATTGCTCAGTTTCTCGTTCCCAGTAGCGCTGTGGCCTATCTGCATCGGGGAACACCTGTCCTGCTGCACTATGCTGCATTCCCCTACAGCAGTTTTGGTGCCTTCCATGGGATTGTACAAAGAATTTCTGAAAGTGCATTGACACCTGCCGAAATTGCCATATTAACCCAGCAACATAGCACCGCCTCTCTGTATCAGGTTTTGGTCCACATGAACCGTTCTGTGGTGCGTGTCGATGGTCATTACAGTCCTCTTCGGGCGGGCATGCTAGTACACGCCGAAATTCCCTTAGGCCACCTGCGGTTGATTCAATGGGTTTTCGAACCCTTGCGCGGATTTCAGCGCAATTTCTTTTTTCAGCACAAGATTGTTCATCCTCATTCGCATAGGGCAGAGCCACCATCATGAAAATTGCGCAGGAAATACTTGCGGATCTGCGCTTCGGGTTTCGTCGTAATGTCCCCATGATCCAGCAATCCGAAACTGCCGAATGTGGCTTGGCATGCCTGGCCATGATTGCCGGTTATCATGGCTATGCCATTGATCTTCCCAGCCTGCGCAGGCGTTTCGGCAGCTCTCTCAAGGGCGTCAATCTTAGCCAGTTGATACGGATGGCTGCAGCCCTACGGTTGGAATGCCGGGCATTACGGTTGGAACCACAAGATGTTTCCAAACTAAGAATGCCTTGCCTGCTGCATTGGCAGGGCAATCACTTTGTTGTCCTGGTGGCTGTCCATCGACAGCATGTGGTGATTCATGATCCGGCACGGGGTATGCGTGTGCTAACCAAGGGAGAGTTTACCGAAGGTTTTGCGGGAGTGGCTATGGAATTGACACCTGCTGCCAATTTTCAGCCAGCTGAACAAAAAGTGTCAATTTCCCTGCCAGCCCTAACGGGACCTGTGCATGGCCTTCGTGGTGCTTTAATGCGCATTTTTATTTTAGCATTTATTTTGGAACTGCTAGGTATTCTCGGCCCTTTTTACATGCAATGGATAATCGATGAGGTGCTGGTCATCAATGATTATCATTTGCTAACTCTGCTCGGTATTGTCTATTTGTCGGTAACCGTATTTTCCGCGCTGTTTTCTGGCCTGCGCTCCTGGGTAGTCATCCATATCAATGCCACACTAGGCGTGCAGTGGGCGGCCAATGTGTTCGCGCATCTGATGCGCCTGCCACAGGATTTTTTCGAAAAACGCCAAATTGGTGATCTGGTCTCTCGTTATGGAGCGATTCAGGAAATTCGCAACACCATCACGACTAAATTGGTTTCGGCCAGCCTGGATGGTCTTCTAAGTGTGGCTATTCTGGTAGTCATTGCCATCTACAGTCTGCGACTTACTGCCATCGTGTTGGTCGTGTTTGCGCTATATCTCCTACTGCGTTGGATGGTGTTCTATCCATTGCGGGCTGCGACAGAGCGTCGGATTTTCGCTGCAGCCCGACAGCAAACCTACTTGCTGGAATCCATACGTGGAATTCAGACCCTAAAGCTGTTCAATCGAGAAACGGAACGAAGTGCCATATTCAGCAATTTATTGGTGGAAACCACCAATCAGAATATACGCGTTCAGCAATTGACCTCGCTTTTTGATGTCGCGCAAAAGTTTCTGATCGGGATCGGTCACGTTGTAATTATCTGGATTGCCACACTGATGGTGATGCACACAGAATTCACAGTGGGTATGTTAGTAGCATATGCCACCTATGCAAGCCAGTTTATGAGCCGAGGCGATGGGCTAATCAATGCCTGGATTGAATTCCGCATGTTACGCCTTTACGGAGAACGCCTGGCAGATATCGCTTTGACACCACCTGAAGCCCATCGCGAAGCCACTTACCTGGGTGCAGAACCCAAGGCGGAGCTTGATCTAGAAGGCATTCATTACCGATACGCCGAAACTGATCAATGGATTTTACAGAATCTGTTCCTGCACGTTGAAGCAGGGTCGTCGATTGCCATCATCGGCCCCTCTGGAAATGGCAAGACCACGCTGGTGAAAGTTCTTTTAGGACTAGTAACCCCCGAACAAGGCACGATTTGCTATGGTGGTGTGGACCTGAGGCACCTAGGTTTGCAGCGCTATCGAGGCTATATTAGCGCCGTCATGCAATCCGACCGGCTGTTTGCGGGAAGCATCGCAAACAACATCGCTTTCGCAAATCCTGATACGCCGCTGGAGAAAATTATTGAAGCGGCGTGTTTGGCTGGCATTCACGCAGAAATCAGCGCAATGACCATGGGCTACGAGACATTGGTAGGGGACATGGGATCCACCTTGTCTGGGGGCCAACAACAACGGATATTTCTGGCTCGTGCCCTGCTAGCTAAACCACGTATTCTGATCCTTGATGAAGCCACAAGTCACCTGGATCCGGCCACAGAAAAGCAAGTCAATGCTCATATCCGCGATCTACAGATTACCCGGATTGTTATCGCCCATCGACCAGATACTGTCATGCAATGTGACCGCATCTATCATTTGGGAGAAGGGCATCTTACGGAAATTGATCGGGAAGAATATCGTTTGGCTCTTTGGAATAGCCAACAACCTGTCATAAAGAATCCGGTTGTGACCCCGCCCACTGGTAGAGCATGAAGGCCCGAAGATATATTTTTCCGAAATGGACGATCCAGGCGACCGTATCCGTGTGCGGTTTTTGGCTTTTGCTTTGTATTCTTCCGGCATCGGCGTCCATGATTTATCCCGCCAAAGGCTTTTTTGCCGACCCTTGGGACACGCGCGCACTGGTTCCTCCGGTGGGACAATACCGTGCCGCATCAGGTCCAGTGGTGCATCTACCTGCGGTTCAGATGCCATCGTCAAAGGTGTTGGAACACCTAAAAACCCTCCCAGAACTCACCGCTTGGGCATTGGCCCACAATCCCCAAACATCTGGCGCTTGGGCGAATCTTGAGGCACAGGCCGCAGCTCTGGGGTACACCAAAGGACTCTGGTTGCCGACAATCAGCGCACAGGTACAAGGACAACGTAGCGAAACGCTTTATAGTACATCACTCCCCAATACGCCAGCCCAGAATGGTCTATATAGTTCCCTCAGTTTAAGTGAGGTGCTGTTTAATTTCGGTTACCGCCAAGCCAATGTCAGTGCAGCACATGCTACCGCCTTGGCAGCCCGCTACAGTGCAAATGAAACCCTGCAGACGGTCGCTTTAGATGTCGCCGATGCATATTATGGTCTGGCAGAATCCAAAGCCATTGTGGAAACTTATCAACGAGGGGTACGAGAGGCTCGAATGATTTATCAGTCAACACGCACCCAATACCGTGCTCACCTCAAGGCGATCACGGATGTATATCAAGCCAAGACGGAACTCGCACAGGCACAGGAAGACCTCGCTTCAGCACAGGGGTCGCTACAGGCTAGCCAGGGACAACTTGCTGAGAGCGTTGGTTTGCCGATCTCCGTGAGGGTTCACATACACCGCCTTAGGCCCCCTAAAGTTCCACATGCACCGATCGTCTCTAATTGGTTGCATCTAGCGTACCATCAAAACCAAGCCATTCGGGCTGACCTGGAAACCATGGCGGCCGCGCGACACAACATTTCCGTGGCCAAAAGCCAAGGGCTTCCATCACTATCTCTGGTGGGCAGTCTTGGCAAGAATTTTTTTCAGCAGAACCCAGACCAGGAAAGCTTCTCGGTAGGGCTGCAATTAAATGTACCACTTGACACCAATTTTCAGGCGCAATATCAAGTACAGAAGGCTCGCGCCTTATATCAAGAAGCCCGCGCGCAAGCCCAGCAGGCAATTCAAAATATTTTTCTACAGGTATGGAAGGCTTATTTTCAGTGGCAAAGCAGCTACCGCGCCTATAAGGCTGCACAGTCACAAGTTCAAAATGCGCAGAAAGCCTTATCGGGTATACGTACCCAATATCGGATTGGTCTGGCGAATATCCTCGACCTCGTGACAGCAGAAGAAAATCTTATCAATGCTAGAGTCACAAAATCCGAGCAATTAGCGGCATATTACCAGTTTCAGGCTGAGCTTTATCGTTATGCCGGAGTTGCGTTACTAACAAGGCCATTAAACACCCGACCATAGTGCAATACTACATAGGGCATGAAAGGATTAATGGGCGCAGCTTGACGATGGAAGGACGATAGGTGCTTCGCCGGATGGGGATTCTTCTGCGCAAACAGTTGGGGATAAGCGTGAAGGAATTCGCCAAGGTATCTGGCGCGCACGCTGCGGTCAACAAACCTAAATTCGGCAGTTACTTCCGCTGAAATGACATTATCGATTTGAGAGGAATCACCTTTCACTAATGAATAATTAGGGGAAGAGGTGGCGTCGCGGGTCGGCAATATTGCGTCATTGCAGGGTCACCATAATAGAGCCGCCTTGGGGGCGACGTAATGGTACCACCTGCCGCTTAATTATCTTAATCTCAACTTCTATTGAACCGGTTACCTTCCTCGCTTTTGGAGGGAACCATGAGCAACAGGAGATTTGAGATGTTTACGATTCGTCAGATTTTGGTATGGATGCGCCAAGGCAAAACTGACCGCAGCATTGCCGGTGCTGGAATCATGGGCCGTAATAAATTGAGGTTTTTGTGGCAGCAAGCTGCACAAAGGAACTGGCTGGCTGGGTCCTCGGCAGCCATTACCTGAGGATGCCGAGATGGCGGCAGATCTACAGCGGCCACCAGAAGTGCAACCACCCCAGAGCCTCTCTCGTCTCAGAGAGCATGAGGAACGCATAACTGCGTAGGTGGCTCACGGTATACAAGCATTAAGCTTCTAAATCGCATTATTCGGACAACGCAAAATCAGTAAGTTAAGCCATCTTTGACAAGCGAGTTTTAGAAAACTGAAAAAATGTTTTTCAGTTTTCTATCATCCTGTTACTGGAGCTTGCGAGTCAGATTTGGGAGCAGGATGTCGTAGGTTCGAATCCTATCGCCCCGACCAAATGGAACAGGCACTTGGCACATGCGGCCAAGTGCCTTTGTTTTTATTTACATCAGGATCCCAGCACTTTGCGGGCATTGGTGAATATCTGCATCCACGGGGTCAATTCGCCCCAATCTGCTGGTGCCCAGCTCATTTGCAGGCTACGCACGACCCGCTCGGGATGCGGCATCAAAATGGCAACCCGACCATCTTCATTGCAGAGCCCGGTGATCCCTCCCGGCGATCCGTTGGGGTTGGCCGGATAATGACGTGCCACTTGCCCCATGGCGTCCACGTAACGCATGGTGACCGGTGCAGGAGACCCTTCGGTGGTACTGTCAAAGTGGGCACGGCCTTCACCATGGGCGATGACAATCGGTGCATAGGTTCCGGCCATCCCGCTAAACCACAGGGAAGGAGAGTCCAGCACTTCCACCATGGCCAGGCGGGCTTCAAATTGCTCAGAACGATTGCGGGTAAATAATGGCCAATGCCCGGCTCCGGGAATGATTTCCCGCAATTCAGCCATCATCTGGCAGCCATTGCAGACACCCAGGGCCAGGCGCGATTCATCTGCAAAAAACGCCGCAAACTGGTCCAGCAATGCCGAATGAAACAGGATGGACTTGGCCCAGCCAGCCCCGGCACCCAGCACATCGCCATAAGAAAAGCCGCCACAAGCTGCCAATGCCTGAAAATCATTGAGGCGATAACGTCCATTAGCCAGATCACTCATGTGGACATCCACAGCCGTAAATCCGGCACGGTGAAAAGCGGCCGCCATTTCAACCTGACCATTGACGCCCTGCTCACGCAAAATGGCCACTTTGGGCTGCACACCCTGCTGAATCATGGGCATCTGCGGACTGAAGGGAACACGGGAGAAAAGCGGAGCTTCCATTGCGGTCGCAGCGGCAAATGCTTCTTTGGCGCATTGCGGATCGTCACGCAACAACGCCATCTGATAGCTGTTTTCAGTCCATGCCTGCAGCAATTCCGCAACGGCTTCGTCCAGTAAAACCTGTTCACCCTGGAGTACCCGCAGCTGCCAATGCCCGACATGCACGGCACCAAGGCACTGCACCCGGGTGTCCAGATCCATTTCCGCAAAAATGCCCCGCACGGTTTCCCGATCTTTGGCCGCTACCTGAAGTAACACGCCCAGCTCCTCCGCAAACAGGAAAGACCAGACATCGGCCCCGGCAGGCAGCACAATATCCGCTCCGCAACGACTCGCAAATGACATTTCACACAGCGTAGCCCACAGCCCGCCATCGGCACGGTCATGATAGGCGAGCACGAGTTCCTGTTCACGCAAGCTGCAGAGCGCCGCAAAAAGTTTACGCAACAGTTCGGGCTGATCCATGTCCGGCGTTTCCGCGCCCATTTGCCCCATTGTCTGAGCGAGGATGGAAGCCCCCAGACGGCCCTGTCCTAAATCGACCAGCCATAAATCCGTCTCTTCCTGGGCCGCCCACTGGGGCGTCCAGGTCTTGCGCAGATCCTGCACGGGCGTAAAAGCCGTAATAATCAGGGAAAGAGGAGAGACGACCGCTTTGTCCTGCCCTTCTTCCTGCCAGAGCGTGCGCATGGACAAGGAGTCTTTTCCCACCGGAATGGCCAGATCCAGGGCAGGACAGACCTCCAGGGCTGCTGCCTTGACGGCATCAAAGAGAGCTGCATCTTCGCCGGGATGATCCACTGCCGCCATCCAGTTGGCCGAGAGCTTGATGTTATCCAGTACCCGCACATCTGCCGCCCAGAGATTGGTCAGTGCTTCAGCAATGGCCAGGCGCGCGCTGGCCACAGGGTTCAGAACTGCCACTGGCGCCCTTTCGCCAATGGCCATCGCCTCACCGTGGGTATTCCAGAAATCTGCTGCAGTCACTCCACAGTCAGCAACCGGCACCTGCCAGGGACCGACCATCTGATCGCGGTGAATCAGGCCCCCCACGCTCCGGTCGCCAATGGTAATCAGAAACTCCTTACTGGCTACCGAGGGATGACGGAGCACCGCATAGGCAGCATCGCGCAAAACCGTTCCAGACAGGTCCAGAGATTGGGTCTGAACCATTTGATGCCGGCTATTTCTTTCCATGCGCGGCGGACAACCCAGTAGCGCGCTGAGTGCCATATCTACAGGAGTATCTTGCAGGAGCGAATCTTCGACCAGAAGGACATCTTCTTCCACAGCCTCACCCAGTACGGCGTAGGGGCAACGCTCACGCTGACAAATGGCCTCAAAGCGCGATAAATCCTCCGGAGTAACCGCCAACACATAGCGCTCCTGCGCTTCATTACTCCAGATTTGCATGGGCGACATGGCGGGTTCTTCATTAGGTACCATGCGCAACTGCAGGCGCCCGCCACGACCCCCATCATGTAACAACTCGGGAACCGCATTGGATAAACCACCAGCGCCCACATCATGAATGGAGAGGATGGGGGAATCCTGGCCCAGAGCCACGCAGCGTTCAATCACTTCCTGGGCCCGCCGTTGCATTTCGGGATTACCCCGTTGCACCGAGGCAAAATCCAGTTGTTCATCGCCCGATCCGCTGGCCACACTGGAAGCTGCACCGCCACCCAGACCGATGAGCATGGCCGGACCACCAATCACCAGGACTTTCGCGCCGATCGGCAAAGGCTGTTTTTCCACCATCTGCGGGCGGATTTGCCCCAACCCTCCGGCCAGCATGATGGGCTTGTGGTAACCGCGATGCACCCCATCGTGATCACACTCAAAAACCCGGAAATAACCGGCAATGGCCGGACGTCCAAATTCATTGTTGAAAGCAGCCGCACCCAGCGGTCCATCGCGCATGATTTCCAGAGCGGAACGAATACGCGCCGGCTTTCCATAAAAAGGCTGTTCCCAGGACTGGGTATAACCCGGAATACGCAGATGAGATACCGAGAACCCGGTCAGACCCGCCTTGGGTTTGCCGCCCCGCCCCGTGGCCCCTTCATCCCGAATTTCCCCACCACTGCCCGTGGCCGCGCCCGGAAAGGGAGAAATGGCCGTTGGATGATTGTGGGTTTCCACCTTCATCAAAATGGCGGTGTTTTCTTCCGTTGGCCGATACTGACCGTCGGCAGCCACGGCAAAGGGCTGACTGGTCATGATGCTCGCCATGACTGCTGCGTTGTCCTTGTAGGCAGATAAAGTGCCTTGCGGATTCAGGCGATGGGTTTCACGGATCATGCCAAACAGACTCTTGGACTGATTTTCGCCATCCAGACAGTAGTGGGCGTTAAATACCTTATGGCGACAATGCTCGGAATTCGCCTGGGCAAACATCATCAGTTCGGCATCACTGGGATCTCGGCCCAAATCTGAAAAATAATCCTTCAGGTAATCCAGTTCAGCAGGAGTCAACGCCAGTCCCATGCTGCGATTGGCTTCAGTCAAGGCCGTCATGCCTTCTGCCTGCAGAGCCACCCGCCGCAAATGCGCCGGTTCGGGATGGTTGAAAATGGCCTCGGCTGCATCCCAGTCAGAAAGCACAGATTCGGTCATGGGGTCATGAAGCTGCCGGCGGATTTGCTCCATTTCTGTGGTGCTGAAAGTACCTGCTCCGGCACGCATCAGCGTATAGGACACACCGCGCTCGACCCTGCGGACGTTGGCAAGCCCGCAATGCCGGAAAATTTCGCTGGCTTTGCTCGACCAGGGAGAAATGGTACCCAGGCGCGGCAATACGCAAATTTCCTGAATTCCATCCTGGGACTCTTCGGTAAATGGCGTTCCATAGTGCAGCAGAGCGGTGACCACACCAGTTTGTTCGGCGTTGAGGGCTTCACTCAGGTCAAGCAGATGCACAAAGCGCGCATTCAGATAAGCAACCGGAAGGTCGGCTTCTTGCAGGAGTTTCAGCAGATGTTGCAGACGAAAGGCAGAAAGGGCCGCAGAGCCGCGCAGCAGCAGCATGAAGTGTTTCCTCGCTTAAAAATCAGACCTGGAACCGATAATAAACTTAAAGGGGCACACCCAGACGTTGGGCTACTTCCAGATAGGCTTCCACCACCCCGCCGAGATTACGCCGGAAGCGATCCTTATCCATTTTTTCCAGACTTTGGGCATCCCATAATCGACAACCGTCGGGGCTGAATTCATCACCCAGATATAATTCGCCGTGAAAACGTCCAAATTCCAGCTTGAAATCCACCAGAATCAGGTTGGCTTTGGCAAACAAAGCCTTCAATAACGTATTTACGCGCATGGTCCAGCGCCGCATGGCTTCCACCTCTTCTGCACTGGCCCAGCCAAAGGTACGAATATGTGCGGTGTTGATCATGGGATCATGCAAGGCGTCATTTTTCAGAAAAAACTCCAGAGTCGGGGGTTCCAGTATCCGTCCTTCCTCAATACCCAGTCGCTTCGTTAAAGAGCCTGCAGCACGATTGCGAACCACACATTCCACCGGAATCATTTCCAGGCGGCGCACCAGACTTTCGCGCGCATCCAGACGCCGGATAAAATGGGTCGGTACGCCCTCGGATTGCAGGTACTCCATGATAAAAGCATTGAAAGCATTATTGACCTCGCCCTTGCGGGCAAGCTGCTCGACTTTTTCTCCATCAAAAGCCGAAGTGTCATCCTTGAAGTGCAGGATCAGCTCATCTTCCACGCTGCTGGCATAAACAATTTTGGCCTTGCCTTCGTACAATGCCTGACGTTCACTCATTGCGGCTGTCCTTTCGGGAAGACCCGCGCAAATATGCGATCAATGTTGCGGGTGTGGTAAGCAAGATCAAACAATTCTGCCAGGTCCTTTTCCTGCAGATACTGCGAAACATCTGGATCCGCAGCCAGCAGCGCCTTGAAATCCGCATTATTTTCCCAAACCTGCATGGCATTGCGCTGGACGACACGGTAAGCGTTTTCCCGCAACATGCCCTTGGCCGTCAAAGCCAGCAATACCCGTTGAGAGAAAATCAGACCATGCATTTTATTCAGGTTATCCATCATATGCTGAGGATAAACCACCAGTTTTTCCAGCAACCCACTGGCCCGGTGGAACATGAAATCCATGACAATGCAGGCATCCGGGCCAATAACCCGCTCCACACTGGAATGGGAAATATCCCGCTCATGCCAGAGGGCAATGTCTTCCAGCGCCATGCTGGCATAGCCGCGCAGCAGGCGCGCCAAGCCGGTAAGATTTTCGGAAAGAATGGGATTGCGCTTGTGCGGCATGGCGGAACTGCCCTTCTGCCCTGCTGTAAACGGTTCTTCGGCTTCCAGGACTTCCGTACGCTGCAGATGCCGGATTTCCACCGCGATTTTCTCGATGGAACCGGCGATGATGGCGAGAGTATTGAAAAACTCGGCATGACGATCACGGGAGATCACCTGGGTGCTGGCCAGCTCCGGGCTGAGGCCCAACTCCCGGCAAACCGCTTCTTCTATGTCCGGGTCGATATTGGCAAAAGTACCCACCGCTCCGGACAGCATTCCCGCCGAAACTGCCGCAATGGCACGCTGCAGACGCTGGTGATTACGCTGCGCCTCGGCATACCAGACCGCCACTTTCAGACCAAAAGTAATGGGCTCGGCATGAATGCCGTGAGAACGGCCCATCATGACCGTATCCTTGTATTTCCAGGCGAGTTGCTCCAGCGCCGCACAAACCCGCTCCATGCCTTTCAGGAGCAGTTCACCGGAGCGCTTGAGCTGCAAGCCGAACCCCGTATCCACCACATCTGAGGATGTGAGTCCCACGTGAATAAAGCGACTGGAAGGCCCCACAAATTCTGCCACAGAGGTCAAAAATGCAATGACGTCATGCTTCACTTCCAGCTCGATTTCAGCAATGCGGGCACTGTCAAAAGCCGCCTTTGCTGCAATTTCTGCCAGGGCCTCGGCCGGGATCTCGCCACGCGCAGCCAGAGCGCGACAGGC
Organism: Acidithiobacillus albertensis; assembly: GCF_001931655.1. Classification (NCBI taxonomy): domain Bacteria; kingdom Pseudomonadati; phylum Pseudomonadota; class Acidithiobacillia; order Acidithiobacillales; family Acidithiobacillaceae; genus Acidithiobacillus; species Acidithiobacillus albertensis. Next base: position 2,139,119 of record NZ_MOAD01000001.1, read on the forward strand.
GGCCAGCTCGACATCCAGCCACGCCTGATATTTAGCGTCCTGAGTCCATAAGGCACCCATTTCCGGGCGCGTATAACGCTCAATCATGCATTACCCCCGGATTGCGGGGTCAGGGCCGTCTGCAACTTGTTGAGCAGTTCCACCGACCACTTGGGCGCTGTTTTACCCACCCCCGGCTCGGTTTCCAGAACGCTACCGGAGTTGTCTTTCATGGCCAGCAGGCGGACTCGCACCGAAACCGGCTCCTGATCTTTCGGGCTGCTCCAGATAGCCTTGATGCTGTCCCAGGTACGGTTCAGAATCCCGCCCACAAAACCCTGCTTTTGCCGGGCCTGCTTACCGCCTTCATGAATCATCACCGACCAATCACCCATTCCTTCGCTGCGGACCGGATAACCCAGGCCTTGCAGGGCCACCTCAACGGCTGGCTGGGCTTTGGCAGGAACCGCATTCAGAACCAGATAAGGACCACCATCATCCCGATAGCGCGTCACCTTGATTTTGGGCATTTCTGCCAGCAGCACCGACTGGCTCAGACGCTTCTGCACAGCCTGCAGCAAGTCGCGATTATGATCAGCATCGGCAGGGACTTTTTTCCATTCCACCGAACTGCCCTGAGGGTTATTCCAGTAACGCTCCTGCTGGATACTTAAAACCTGATTACCATCGGTAGCGGTCTGCAAATGAAAAGCGTAGCGTTCACGATGTGAAGGCGCCAGGGTATTGCCGAAAAAGGCCGAAATACCGGTACGGAAATTATGCCAGCCAGTCACCAGTTCACCCTGCTCCGGCGCAAATTTTTCGATAGGGGTCTTGCTGGCTGCCAGGGTTTCCTTGACTGCAGCCCATATCTGCTCAGGTTTGGCCTGCGTCGTCAGGCTCAGATCTGCACCGCTACCGACAATTTGCGAACTGACCCCGGCCAACGGTTTTTCTTCTATGGGCTTTTGGCCGGGCGCTTCACGCGGCTGGAAAACCCCATATCCGCCCATGGTGCTATCCGACACGCTAGCAGGATTTACAGGTCCACCTGGAATAGTCACCCCCGGCGCCGGGACCTGCGCCAGCAGGTCCGGCGGAACGGCCAAGGGTTTCATCACCTGCGAATCTTCATACTTCGGACCCGTACTTGTATGCAGGAAAGGAATATACGAACACCCTCCCAAACCCAGACTGGCAACCACGGCAAGAGCAACATAACGGCGCATGCAAAACCCCACTAAACGCGACAGAGCGCGAAAAAAATCAAAGACAATGCGCTGCGTGCAAACTGCTGCGCAGACGCTCGTGATACATTTCGGACAACGGAGTCAGGGGCAATCGCAACGCCGGTCCCACTCTTCCCATTTCCTGCAAGGCCCATTTCACCGGGATGGGATTGGACTCTACGAACAAGTCACGATGTAAACCCACCAACTGCGCGTTGACAGCCCTGGCGGCCGCAACGTCCCCTGCCAGCGCCAGATTGCACATTTCTGCCATGAGGCGCGGGGCGACATTGGCCGTCACAGAAATGACCCCTCTGGCCCCCAAAGACATGGCCGCCAAGGCCGCCGCATCATCTCCGGTATACACTTCAACCTGATCACCACACTGATGGAGGATTTCGGCCACCCGCTCGACTTTACCACTGGCTTCCTTGATACCCACCACACAGGCGCGCGGCGCCAGGCGGGCCACAGTTTCCGGGAGAATGTCTCCCGCCGTACGGCCGGGCACATTATAAAGGATCATGGGAAAATGGCAGGCCTCGGCAATAGCCGTATAATGCTGAAAAAGCCCTTCCTGAGTCGGTTTGTTATAGTATGGAGAAACCAGAAGCGCCGCATCCGCCTTGGCTTCCATGGCCGCTTTGGTCAGACTGATGGCTTCATGGGTGGCATTGGCACCGGTTCCGGCAATGACGGGTATCCGCCCCTTGACCTGCTCAACGACGCTTCGAATCACCGTAACATGTTCTTTCATTTCCAAGGTGGCAGATTCACCGGTGGTACCCACAGCTACCAGCGCATGCGTGCCTTCACTGATATGCCACTCCACTAAATCCCGCAATGCCTTATCGTCCACAGCGCCATCTGCGCGCATGGGCGTCACCAAAGCTACCATACTGCCGTGAAACATGATTTTTATGCTCCCGCTCTTACGCGTTCCATTTCTGCATGGGATGGTACTTGCCCGACAGAGGGCTGGCAAGGCAAAGGGATCAATTGGCTGGCTGACCCCGCGTCATAACCAACTCCATAACACTCTATTCCAGACAGTCTTGATGCATCTGTACCTCAGTATGGATGCCCGTTAAAATACAAAGCTTATGAAAAACTTTGCTCAATATGAATCAACCGCCTCACTCGCAGAAATTGTGGGTGCCATAAGCTTCGCATTGGATCTAACCGAGGGGCAGCCAGCCGGCCATTCTTTGCGCTGCACCTGGATTGCCATGCATATCGGTCGTGAATTACGGCTTGACGATACTGCCTTAACCGACCTGTACTACTCGGTATTACTGAAAGACGCCGGTTGCAGCAGTAACGCCGCGCGTCTGTGGGAGCTTTATGGCACCGATGAAAGACTGGTCAAAAAAGACTACAAGCTGGTAGACAATCAGAATTTTTTGCAGCTAGCCAAATTTGTGTTTCGTCACGTTGGTCAACATGAGGATATTCTGGGAAAAATGCGTCGTGTTGTGCATCTTGGCAGCAAAGGAGAAGAACTGGCGACAGAACTGGTTCAAACCCGCTGTGAACGTGGATCCAATATAGCGCTAAAATTAGGTTTCAACGCAAAGGTTGCCGAAAGCATCAAGAGTCTTGACGAGCACTGGAACGGTAAAGGGCGTCCGGAAGGCTTAAAAGGCAACCAGATTCCATTGTTTTCACAAATAGCCCTGATCTCTCAGGTCATAGATATTTTCTACAAGACAGGATCACGCCATGACGTCCATAAAGAGCTGCGTCGACGTCAGGGAACATGGTTTAATCCTGAGATAGTAAAAGCTTTTCAGGCACTTTATCAGACCGATGGGTTTTGGGAAGGACTCAAGGATGAAGGGATTGAGTCACGCGTCAGCGCCCTGGAACCCGTATCCTGCAGAACCTTTATTGACGAGGACAGATTAGATCATATTGCAGAGGTTTTTGCTTCCATAGTCGATATAAAAAGCCCCTATACACATGATCATAGTCGTCGGGTAAGCCTTTACACTGACGGAATTGCGGAACAAATGGGGTTCACTCCAGAGCATCGACGCTGGTTGCGACGTGGTGCGTTATTGCACGATGTGGGAAAGCTTGGCGTCAGTAATCATATCCTCGACAAACCCGGCAAACTGGATGATCAGGAATGGGAAGCGGTTCGGATTCATGCCGGATTAACCAAGGATGTTCTGCAAAGAATTTTTCATTTTCAGGATATAGCTGCTATTGCTGGCGCCCATCATGAACGCCTGGATGGAATGGGATATCCCTTAGGCTTGCTTGCAAAGGATATTTCCCTTGAAACCAAAATCATCACCACCGCTGACATTTTTGATGCAATCACTGCCAAAAGACCCTATCGCGACGCAGTACCTGTTGCCCGCACTCTGGAAATCATGGAACAGGAAGTGGGAAAAGCCATTGACCAAAATTGTTTAATGGCATTACGAAGCTGTCTGCCTTCATGGTCATTTCTGCAACAATAGTCAGCAGATCAGCCAGTATAATTTTCACTGAGACGGTAACTGGTGCTCCCAAGGGGGTTCGAACCCCTGTTACCGACGTGAGAGGCCAGTGTCCTAGACCGCTAGACGATGGGAGCAGGGCCACAGATTATAAGGATCCACCGAATAATAGCAAGTATAATCAGGTCAACCCGCAAACTGCAGGATAGCCCAGAATTGCAGAGCCGTACCGGCAATGACAAAAATATGCCAGATCGAATGGAAGTATTTACGTTGGTCCAACAGAAAGAAAACAACTCCCAGCGTATAAGCGGCACCACCACCCAGCAACAGCCACAAAAACCAGCCTGGAGAGGCGCGATACAAAGGCAGCACCGCAAACACTGCCATCCAACCCATCAGCAAATAGAGCATCAAAGACAGGGTATAAAAGCGCTTTCCGGTGAACACCAACAGTAAAATACCCACCAACGCCAGCACCCATTCCAGCACCAGAAGAATCATCCCCCAGACATCGTGCAAAACCATCAGGGTCACGGGCGTATAGGTGCCGGCAATCAACAGGTAAATGGCCGAACGATCCACCCATTGAAAAAACAGTTTGGCGGGTCCCTGTGGCAGCAAATGATAAATGGTGGATGCCGCATATAAAATCAGGATGGTAGTCACAAATACCGAAACACTGACAATGGCCAGCGCTTTACTGTGCAACGCCGCTCCCAGCAACCAGATAATAAATATCAGCAGCGCACCCATGGCTCCAGCGCCGTGCAAGAGTCCATTAATCCACTCTTCTAGCCGCGTCTGATTTCTTTCTGTCCGGAGTTCCGCTTGAGAATACTGCAATGTCCACCTATAGTTCTGTCGGCCAACTGCTTAGTTATATCACTTGCCCGTAAAACTGCACAGAACCTGATCTCAGGCACTCATGATCGGAACACGCAGATGGGTGCCTGCTGGCTCTTCACCATGGGGGAGATTATTGGCGAGGCGGAGCGCTTCAACACTGAGGCCATACCGTCGCGCGACTTCCGAGAGAGTTTCATGATGACCCAGAATATGATTAGCCGATGACCAACAGCTATCAGCAGGTGGTGCCTTCACAAAGTGGGCAACAATAGCATCGTGCATACTGCGCGCAAGGGTCTGACGAAATTCCGGGTCACGCAGTCGCTGTTCTTCCTGCGGGTTGGAAATAAAGGCGGTCTCGACCAACATGGAAGGCACATCGGGCGCACGCAACACCACAAAATTAGCATGTTGCACGGCCGCATTATGTAGCCCTTCCACCCCCACCAGCCCGCGAATCATCACATCTGCTGCCGCTGCCGCTGCATTCATGGCGGCCGTCTGGGTCATATTGATTAATACTTCATTGAGCATGGGATTCGGGCTGCCTGCAGGCAACTTGCTCAGTAAGGGGTCTGCTGCATTTTGGGTTTTCGCCAGCCAGCGCGCTGCGGCATTACTGGCGCCCTTCCCTGACAACGCCCAGACCGTGGAACCCCGTACGTCGGGGTCAGGAAAAGCATCCGCATGAATGGAAATAAACAGATCAGCCCGATGTTGTGAACCCAGATGCATACGCGACATCAGCGGAATATATTGATCCGTATGCCGGGTCATGACGACCTGTATCCCCGGAGTTTCGCGCAAACGTTGGGCCAGAGTAAGGCCGACGTCGAGCACCACGTCTTTTTCCCGGGTGCCACGCAAACCAACCGCACCAGGGTCGTGGCCCCCGTGACCGGGATCCAGGCAAACCACAATGGGACGTTCTTTCGATCGGCTGCGCAGGAAATTGCCCGCATCCGCCATTTTCCAGGTTCCGAGCAGAGCTCCACCCAGAACTAACTGCCGAAGAAATTGACGCCGATTGGAATAAGTTCTGGATGAATCACACACAACACGCCCCCAACTTATTTTAAAATCTCAAGTTATAGAGGTAATTTAGTGTTTATTCGAAAGAAGTCAAGACAGATAATGATGGCTTGCACCTTTACTGAAAGAATTCTGATCTAGACACCCTGAGCAGCAAGCCAGCGCTGAATATCCGCAGCGCCCATGGCACCACTGACCCGCGCGTATTCCTTACCAATTTTGAAAAGAACCATGCTGGGAATAGAGCGGATCTGGAAGCGCGCCCCCAAGGACTGTTCTTCTTCCGTATTGACCTTGGCAAAAAGCACGCGACCACGCAAAGTTCGTCCAGCCTGCTCAAACTGCGGGGCCATACTGCGGCATGGACCACACCAGGGGGCCCAAAAATCTACCAATACGGGTAATTCATTTTTCTGGATGTAGGTATTGAAGCTTGCAGCAGCCAGATTAACCGGGTGGTCGGGCAAGATTTCAGCATGACACTTGCCGCATTTGGCTTTGTCACCCAGACGCTCCTGCGGCACCCGATTCAGGCTTCCACAGGAAGGACAAACTACCATCAATCCCTTCATTTTCTCCTCCAAATCCGCCTTGCCGGCTATTCCTGGGGTGCAGACTGCAGGAGAGCGTCCAGAGCCCCACGATGATTCAGGGCCGCCAGATCATCAGAACCACCCACATGCTGACCATTAATGAAAATCTGCGGTACGGTGTGCCTTCCGTGGGCGCGCTGCTGCATTTCCCGACGTAAAGCCGGGTTGTGGTCCACCCGAATAATTTGTGGATTGACGCCCTTACTCCGCAGCAGGGCCTCTGCGCGATGGCAATAGGGGCAAGTCCCCGTAGCATACATCAACACTTCGGCTGCTACTTTCATTTTTCGACCGGTAATCCAGCACCCCTCCAGGCGCCAATACCACCCTTGAGGCTGTAGATTTTATCAAAGCCCGCTTTTTTCAGGCTCGCAGCAGCCCGCGCCGAACGCATTCCGCTGGCACACTGGCAAATGACATGATGACCACGATGTTTTTCCAAATCTTTCATGTACTTGGGAAGATCCCCGAGGGGAATATGACGGGCGCCGGGGAGATGCCCCTGAGCCCATTCCTTTTGTTCGCGCACATCAATGACTACAGCTTCTTCGTGGTTAATCAACTGAACCGCCGTTTTCGCATCCACCTCACTGATTCCTGCTGCTTTGCGCGTCAGTGGGCCTTTAAAAATCATGATGATCAAGGCTACTGCTGCCAGTAAAAGCGGCCATTGCGCCTGGACAAAGGTGAGAATTTTGGCTTCCATGAATTATCTCCCGCAGGACCCTGAACCCGGTACGCCAAGCTTCAGTAAAATTTTGTCCAGAGGGCAGAAACAAGTGAAACCGCTCTGCAACAAATTGAAACCGACAAAGAGCGTAAATGCCAGGAACCACTCACTGACGAAAATCGGGCTGGCGGGCGCACCCAAAACCACACTCACCAGAACAAAAAAACCAGCAACCACACGTACCCAACGTTCTGTATTCATTTTCTGTTAAATCCTCTGCGTCTGCTTTTCAAGGCGCCGCTCCCACAAAAAGTATAAAAGCGGAATCACCACTAACGTCAGCAGTGTGGAGGCGAAGGTACCAAAAATCAAGGAAACCGCCAGACCACCAAATACCGGATCGGTCACCATAATGGCCGAGCCGAACATGATAGCCAGAGCCGTCAGCAAAATCGGGCGAAACCGCACTGCCCCCGCCTGCAACACGGCCTCTTCAAGCGCGTAGCCCTGACGCCGATAATCAATAATAAAATCAATTAACAGTAGTGAGTTACGCACCACTACACCGGCCAATGCAATGACACCAATCATGGAAGTTGCGTTAAAGGGCGTATTCAACAACCAGTGCCCGGGAAACACACCAATCAGGGTCATGGGAATGGCGCCCATGACAATGACCGGCATCATAAAAGACTGATAATAAGCCACCAACATCAGATAGATGAACACCAGAGCCACAATGAAAGCGGCACCCAGATCGCGAAACACATCCAGAGTCAGGCGCATATCTCCCCCCCAGAGAATCTGGTAGTGGGTAATATCATCGGGCTGGGCAGGCGTGAAGCCGAGATTGCCAGTGGTCAGATGGACACCGTCAATGTGCTGATCATCCAGCCAGTGATTCAGGCTCAGGACGGCGTACACCGGGCTTGAACCAATCAGATCGCCGGTCACATAGACCACCGGATGTTGGTCCCGATCATAAATCGGTTTGGCCAGAGTGGTTTTCTGGATCTGGACAATACTGGACAAGGCCACCTCTTGCCCCTGACTGTTGCGAATATGCAGATCAAGAATCTGCTGACGCCAGGCACGATCCTGGGGGGGGACCCGCAAAATGATGTCTACCGGTTCCCGCGCTGAAGGATCATGCAAGGCACCGAGCTTGGTGCCCGCAACATAGTCATGTACCAGCTCAGCCACTTGTGCCGGAGCCACCCCTGCGAGCATGGCCTTTTGCCGATCTACGTGAATCCGGTATTCGGGCACAGTCGCCGTGACCGAATCATCCACGTTAATCATGTCGTACACTTTCCGGAAGTGCTGCTCTACCGTCCCCGCCAGTTCCCGCAATTTTTGGTAATTCGGGCCATAAAGCTCTGCCACCACCTGGGCACGCACGGGGGGCCCCGGCGGAACCTCAAAAATCTTGATGACGGCCTGGGGATAACGACTGCGCACACTCTGCAGGGCTTTATACACCTCCACCGCCACCGTATGCGACATGGGGCGCTCATCACGCGGTACCAGATTGATTTGTATCTGGGCGTAATTACTGCCTTCGCGCATCATGTCACCACGTACCAGTCCCGCAAAATCCACCGGAGCAGAACGTCCCAAATACGTCTGGAAGTTTTCTATGTAATGATTATGACTGAGGACATCCCCTACCGCTTGCGTCACCTGACCGGTGGCATCCAATGCAGTACCTGCAGGCGTATCCACCTGAATCATGAAATCACTGACATTACCTTCCGGGAGCATCTTCAAATTGACGCCCAAGGCACTGAGGGGGCCATTCATACCCTGAGGACGGACAAACTGCCATAGGGGCATCAACATGGCCAACAACAGCAATACCACGACAATCAGGAAGAATATATTGCGCCTTCCAGAAGACTTGAGCAGGGGGGTTACCACACGCAAATAACCCCTTTGTAACGCATCTTGGGGAGCTTGGGTCCCATCCTCATGCTCTGTTTCATGTCCCGCATGGGAATGGGTATCTGCCGCCTTGGCAGCCTTCTTGCGCAGAAAACGATACGCACCCCAGGGAACTACCGTATAAGCCAACAGCACCGAAGCAATCATGGCAATGGGCACAAAAATGGGGATCGGCAACATGAAAGGACCCATCATGCCGGTCACAAAAGCCATCGGCACAAAAGCCAGAATGACCGCTAACGTAGCGATATTGGTAGGATTACCAATTTCATTGGTGGCATGAATCACGCAGTTGGCAAAACCACCTTTGGCACATCCATGCAAATGACGGTGGATATTTTCAATCACCACAATGCCGCCATCGACCAATAAGCCCAACGATAAAATCAGGGCAAACAGGGTGATGCGGTTGATGGTCTGGCCCAGCAACCAGCCAATGCCCAGTACCGCTCCCAGAGTCAGGGGCACCGTCAAAATGACAATACCGGCTTCCCGCCAACCCAGGAAAATCATCAAGATGATGGCCACCACGCCGACAGCGATGCTGAGATGCTCAAACAGGGTACTGACGGCATCATCAGCCCGGGCACCGTAATCCCGGGTAATGGTGACGTGCACGCCCTCGGGCAGTGCCTCCTGTTCCAGGCGCCCCAGCTTGGCCTTGATGGCATCAGCGACAGTGACCGCATTGGTTCCCGGGCGCTTGGCCAGGGTAATGGTTACTGCCGGCATATTTGTTCCGGCCGGCAGCTGCATGCGATTGGCCAATCCTGCCGTATTGCTGATTGCAGTGTGCCCTTCCGCTGCGCCTTCCTCAATACGTGCTACATTTTTCAGAAAAATGGGTTGGCCATCATGGCTGCCGATAATCACATTACCGACATCTTGCGCGGAACCCAGTGCGCCATTGATGCGCAGAGGAATTTCGTGATTGTCATTGACCAGATGACCACCCGGCAAAATCACATTGTTGCCCTGCAGGGACTGCTGGATATTTTTCAGACTGAGACCGGCACTCGCGAGTTTGGCGGGGTTGAGCCAGACATTGACCGCCTGCCTGCCTCCACCAATAAGGGTAGCATTAGCCACATCGGGCACATTCTGCAATTGATCCATCAAGCGGGTACCCACCTGACGCAAGGCCACCGGCGTCAACTGTGATGTACTTAAAGTCACCGTCATGATGGGAACATCATTGATCCCTATGGACTTGACCAGAGGCTGTTCCGTCCCCGGCGGCATTTTGTCCATATTGCGGCTGAGCTGGTTATACACCTCCAGCAGGCTTTTTTCTTCATTGGCTCCCACCTGGAATTCCACAGTGACAATGCCCATGTCATTCACGGAGTAACCGAAGGTATGATGCACTCCCGGCAGAGAAGCCATCAGCGCTTCCAACGGGCGGATGACTAAATTGTGGATTTCCTCACTGTTGGAACCGGGGCGCATGACGAAAATTTCTGCTGCCGGAACCACAATCTCGGGATTGTAAAGACGCGGGGTCACCGTAACCGCCAGGAGCCCGAACAGGGCGATGGCAATCATGATGAGCACGGTAATTTTGGATTGGTAAAAAGACTGGGCCAGCCGTCCGGCCAGATTCATTTTGTGCTGCTGATCAGCCATGGGCTGCTCCGGCCTTGATCTGATCGCCATTGTTGACTGCAGCAAGATTACCCGTCACCACGGTTTCTCCAGTACTCAGGCCGGCCAGAATTTCTACACCATCCGGTGTTTCCGGGCCGGGACGCACCATCCGGTAATGGGCGATGCCGTGGGCGTCTACAACAAACACGCCGGGGATGCCGGCACGATCCAGCAAAGCGCTGGCAGGCACTGCAATAATCTTGCGGGCCGCCAGCGGGGCCGCAACGGTCACATAATCTCCTGCCTGGAGATGACTATCGGCGGGCAGACTCAGCTTGACGGTGTGGGCATGGGTCATGGCATCTGCCGCGTTGACCATATCCAGCACCGTCGCGGGTATCCGCTGGCCGTCTGCAAGCACGCTGAGCGTCTGACCAATTTTCAGGCTGCGGTATAAAGCACTGCCGGCGGCAAAGCGCACTTCCAGTTGACTGGTATTGGCCAAAGTAAGCACCGGTTGCCCCGGCGAGGCCATATCGCCATTTTGGGCCTGTTTATTGATAATGGTTCCGGAAAACGGTGCAGTTACTCGAGCATAACGCATCTGGGCCTCAGCACTGGCAATACCCGCACGCGCGGCAGCGGCACGCGCCTGGGCCATGGCATAGGCCGACTTCACCTGATCCCACTGCTTTTCGGGAATCGCCTGCTGGGCATACAGGGCCTTGAAGCGCTCATAATTGGACCGGGCATCAATCAGACTGGACTGTGCCTCGGCAAGACCCGCCTGGGCCTGCTGGACCTGGGCCTGCACATCCGTTGGATCGACCTCAAAGAGGAGCTGCCCAGCTTTCACCGCCTGACCTTCGCGTAGATCCAGATGACGAATATAACCACTGAGTCGCGAGCTGATTTGCACCTGCCGGGCCGCAGTCACCGTGCCCGGGACCTGGCTAAAGGCGGCCATGTTCTTCCCTCCAATCTGCATGACCGGAGCACTCACACTGTGATGCACAGCAGGGGTCTGGGGAGGGGATTTACTGCAGGCAGCCAAGCCGGCACTGGCCAAAACAATGGCTGATAGCATGACGGTGCGTTTCAAGGTCAACATCAGGAAGCTCCTTCCACGACGGACACCGGGGCCACGTCGACGATTTCTTGCGGATTCAGTTTACCAATGGCCAGCAGCAGTGCGGCACGCTGGACAGCCTCGGCATAATCGGCCGATACCAGTTCAGCCCGGGATTGATCCAGCTCGGCTTGCCCATGTAACAAGCCGGTAATGGTTTCAACGCCATTTTCATAACGCAGTCGCACCAGACGCTGGGATTCTTCCATTTGCTGAACAGCCAGACGGCGCATTTTGACGCGCAGTGCCGCCTCACGCGCACCGCGCCAGACTTCTGCCACCTGCAAGCGCAGCTTGTCCTGCGCTTCCTGCAAGGCGGCCATGGCCTGCTCACGTTCGGCCTGCGCCCGATCCATGCCCCCGCCCCGGGAAAAATCCAGCACATTCCAGGTGACTTCGCCGCCAACGGTATAGGAAGGAGCAGCATTACCCAAGGATGTACCGTTCCATTCCTGATTGGCCATGGCGTTCACATGGGGCAGATAGGCTGCACGAGCGACCTGGATACCATCCTGAGCAGCTTTCAGCTTGTGGCGTAACGCGACAATGCCCGCATTTTCTGTCATCGCCTGGCGCTGCAAATCCAGAAGGGAGTGATCAGGTAAGGCGGGTTGTACGGGTTTCCCCACGGATAATGTTTTTTCTTCCGGCCATCCAATCAGAATAGACAGATTTTCCAGAGCATTAGCATGGTCATTTTCTGCGGTCTGCACTGCCAGCTGAGCTTTTTCCAGATTCACCTCAGCTGCCAGCCAATCGCTTTTGACCAGCACCCCTTTATCCAGAAGCAACTTGCTGGTTTTGACATAGGACTCAGCGGCCTTCTGGGCTTTATGGGCAACCTGAATGGCGCTTTCAGCCGCAATGACGCTGTCGTAGGCCTGCAAAACCGCAAAAGTCAGCTTTTGCCGGGCCATGACATTTCCGCTTTGGGCGGCTTCCAGCATGGCGTGGGCCTGGCTCAGGCGCCCCCAGATTTCACCACCATTCCAGATCGGAATTTCCAACTGGAGTTTGGTACCGTAGTTATGATAACTACCCGGCAAATTGAGACCAGCCGGTGCCACATTGAGGCTGTTGGGATTACTGGGATTAAACTGATTCGCGCCAAAATCATTGAAAGTTGCCTGGCGTTGGGACAACTTCATCCCGAAAACGGTCAAGGCATTATTGGACTGGCTGGCAGAAAACGAAGCTTTCAGTTTCGGCAGCAGGTGGCCACGCGCCTGGGACACCGCCCCCTTGGCTTCCGCCTGCTCCGCCTTGGCGGCCATCATCTGCGGATTCTGTTTGAGTGCCATGGCCACACACTGGTTAAAATCCACTGCCTGAGCAGATAGGGCAAAAAAAGTTCCTGAGACAGCTATGGCAACGAGCGCCAGGGATTTTTTATAGGGACTGTAATGCATTGATTTCTCCGCCAAACAAAGCCGCCACAAATCAGGTCACGCAGCCATTACCAATTGCTTTTCCTTGCGTTTTCTGAAAACCAGCAGGCACAGGCGGCGGAGTATATCAGAATATCATCATATTCCACAAATGCGCATCAGGCACCGGTTCTTGCTGCCATTGCCTTTGCTAGCCGATGATTCAGATCTATCCAGAGTTTCAGTGGATACTGCAGAACACATCACTCATCATGGAAATCAGGCGCAAAGTGCGCGGATCACCCACTCGATAATAAACCTTGTTAGCGTCCTTGCGAGCGCGAAGGATATCTTTTTCCCGCAAAATGGCGAGATGCTGAGAAATATTACTTTGTGTGGTACCCACTGCGGAGACAATGTCCTGAACACTCATTTCTTCTGAACCCAAAACACAAAGCACCTTGAGGCGCAGGGGGTGGGCCATGGCTTTCAGAGAACGCGAAGCCTGCTCGATATCCTCTTCCCGGGTTGGTAACTCTTCCATATTCTTGCCTCTTGGTCTATTAACCATCTTATTGACTTTAATTGAAAATTCTTAAAAAAATGCCTGTTTTGCTGCCTTGCGTTTTCATCTGCAAACGCTTAGAATCCAGCGCATGCGGGTGTAGTTCAATGGTAGAACCTGAGCTTCCCAAGCTCATGACGTGGGTTCGATTCCCATCACCCGCTCCACCATCAGCGAATGAGAATAACCCCATACAACAATTTTAGAAACCCCAACCATACCCGATTAGAAAAGCGGTCGATCCAGACTACTCAGTATAGCATCCACGCTGTCCCGCACGGCACTGGTCATCTGGATGGGACGCCCCCATTCCCGACTGGTTTCGCCCGGCATCTTGTTGGTGGCATCAAAACCCGTTTTACCGCCCAGACCAGCCACCGGCGAAGCAAAATCGAGGTAATCGATGGGCGTATTGTCTATCAGCGTAATGTCCCGTACCGGGTCCATGCGCGTTGTCATCGCCCAGATGACATCCTCCCAACTGCGCACATTGATGTCGTCGTCCACGACAATAATAAATTTGGTGTACATGAACTGCCGTAAAAATCCCCAAATACCAAACATGACACGTTTGGCATGTCCTGGATATCCCTTGCGGATACTGACTACAGCCAGGCGATAGGAGCAGCCTTCGGGAGGCAGATAAAAATCAACAATTTCCGGAAACTGCTTTTGCAGAAGAGGCACAAAAACCTCATTCAGGGCCGCACCAAGAATGGCTGGCTCGTCCGGAGGGCGTCCGGTATAGGTACTATGATAAATGGGGTTTTCGCGGTGGGTGACGGCTTCGACCGTAAAAACGGGGAATTTCTGGGTTTCGTTGTAATATCCGGTGTGGTCGCCAAAAGGTCCCTCTTCAGCCATATCATCGGGATATATGTGCCCTTCCAGGACTATTTCCGCGCGCGCCGGAACTTGCAGGGGTACGGTCAACGCTTTGGCCAGTTCCGTCCGCCCGCCCCGTAGTAATCCCGCAAATTGATGTTCGGAAACCGTATCGGGAATGGGAATAACGGCGGCGAGAATAGTGGCCGGGTCAGCACCATAGGCCACAGCAACCGGGAAAGCTTCACCCGGATGTAATTTTTGAAATTCACGTAAATCCTGCGCCCCACCCCGGTGCGCCAGCCAACGCATGATCACCCGATTACGGCCAATGACCTGTTGTCGGTAAATTCCCATATTGGCACGGCGCTTGTGCGGACCTTTGGTAATGGTCAGCCCCCAGGTCATGAGTGGTGCTACGTCTTCGGGCCAACAGGTCTGCACCGGCAAGGTGGATAAATCCACATCGTCGCCGCGCATGATCACTTCCTGACAAACCGGGCGCGCAACATTTGTCGGAGCCATATACAGCACCTTGCGCAAGGTCGGCAATTTGCTCCACAGGTCCTTCAGTCCCCGGGGCGGATCCGGCTCCTTGAGATAGGACAGCAATTGACCAATCTGGCGCAGATCAGCCAGAGACTCTGCACCCATACCCAGAGCGACTCTTTCCGTGGTTCCAAAAAGATTGCCCAGCACCGGTATATCGAACCCGCTGGGCTTTTTGAATAACACCGCTGGGCCACCTGCCCGCAGGGTACGATCACAAATTTCCGTCATCTCCAGCTGCGGAGAAACCGGCACATTCAGAGTGCGCAGCAGGTCACGTTTTTCAAGGTCGGCAATAAAGGCACGCAGGTCACGATAGCTCATGGGCGCATTGTAACCGCAGCACGGCTAATTTGTCCCGCCTTCGGGATCTTCACGGGCGACGACAAAGGCGCTGTCTGCCACGGCCAGGCTGGAGGTCGCACGAATATCAATGGCTTCGTGACCGCTGATGTATTCATCGGCAAGGGTGGCAAGGCAGGCGATTTCATCTTCCGTAACCGCCTCAAATCCGGAAAAACCCAAATCTTCCAACAGGCTTTTCCCACGAGGATCCTGATCCATGTTTATCAACAAGTCAGTCAGTAATTCACGTTGTGACAGTAAGCGTGGGCCCACGCAAAAAGCATGAAAAGCAAAGGCATCATCAGACTGATCAATCACTCTTAAACGTTCACGGATCAGTTTACTGGCACTGCTGTAAACTTCATTAAAAAGAAAACCCAAATCCGCCTGGCCCTGCAGTAAGGCCTTGAGCACCCCTTGATAGCTGCCGGTAAACACAAAATCCAGACGCGCTCGATCAATGTCAGCTTTATCCATGAGGAATAATCCCACCATATGGACCAGCGTTGAGGGATGCGCCGAAGCAATCCGGATACGCTCCGGAAAATCCTCAGCATGATGAATAGAACCTGCTGCTGGTGCGCACAAGTACACTTCATCAAAATGGTTTAGCGGCTTGACGATGGGCAGAAAACCCAGCTTTTGCTGATACTGCACCCAATCAAAAGGATTGGCATATACCAGATCATAATTTCCGGACAGCACTGCCGCCCGACCGCTGTCAAAATCATCCTGCGGTTGAAAATGCATTACCCGACCCAGGTGACGCTGCAAAAAAGTATTCATCAAAAACCAGCCTGGCAGATTTTTCCCGGAATAATTCGGGTCAACCGTAAAGTTCAGTATGGTTTTGGAAGGCAAAACTTCTTCTGTCATCAATGCATCCGCCCTAAATATCAAAATCGACGGGTATTTCACCCAGAATACTCAGGTGAATATTGAATGGGGTCATATATTTCATGGCGGTCATCATGGACCCTTTAAATTTCAGCTTACGCGTCATCAGCGCGGCTTTTCCAGACAGCTCGCCGGAAAGAATTTTTTTCCAGTTGTCCATGGAGGTCCACATGATGAAATCACGACGACGACCATCAGAAGGGCCCGCATAGATGACTTTTCCGGCTTTGCAGAAAAGCATGACATGGGGGATATCGGGACGATCCTCAATATAGTATTCCCAGGTCGCATTAAAATTTTTCAGATCTTTCTGGATTTCCGGATGGGTGTCCCATTGTTTACCCACCAGACGAATCCACTCCGTACTCATGAATTTTGCCATAACTTGAAGCGCCTCTACGCTACCGAACCCAATAATATAATAATTTGGTTATATGCTTCTTATCTTCCCAATATAAACTTATAGTTAGTTGTTTTTTTCGTTTTCGCCAGCCGTAAGAAAATATTGCACAATCATTCCAGAAAGCAACACACCAAATATCGCGGGCATATAGGAAATGGTTCCATTGACCGTTTTGGGCCGTCCCTGCGGGCCGCTAACCGGCTCCTGGGGAGCGGCAGGTCGCGGTGCCTCATCGGAAAATACAGTCAGAAAATCGAGGCTGGCGCCGTTTTTACGGAGTAACGCCCGGACTTCACGGGCCAGCGGACATGTCTCCGTCTGATTCAATTTGGCTACTCGCACCCGCCGGGGATCCAGACGATTCCCTGCGCCCATACTCGAAAACACTTCCAGACCCAAATGCTGGGCTGATTGAATAAGCACCGCTTTCCAGGCAATGGCATCAATACAATCCGCTACCACTTCCGCGCCACTGTCACGCAGGATCTGCTCGGCATTGTCGACGGTAATAAATTCCTGTCGGGCGTCCACTTCACAATCTGGAGAAATATCCTGAATCCTTGCCGCCATCACGGCCACCTTGGGCTGGTCCAGCGTCGAGTGCAAAGCCACCAACTGGCGGTTAATATTGGATGAGGAGACTACATCGTGATCAACCAGGGTGATTTTACCGACCCCCGCCCGGGCCAGGTTTTCTGCTACATATCCCCCCACGCCTCCCACCCCGGCAATAAGCACATGGCGGTGGCGCAAATCGGCTACTGCCCCAGCACCCAAAAGAATTTCGCTACGAATAAAGGGATCTTGCATTTATAATTTTTCCTGAAAAAGAGTCAGAGTATTACGGGTGAGCTGCCCTGCCAACGCTTGCGGCGCCATCTGGAGCAGACCTGCAAGCGCATGCACGGTTTCCAGCAGAAAGGCGGGTTCGTTGCGCTGCCCCCGGTAACTTTCGGCAGATTGCCAGGGAGCGTCCGTTTCCACCAGAATCCGCTCCAGCGGCAGGGACTGGATAGTGGCCCGCAGGCGCAGCGCCCGCGCATGGGTAAAAGCCCCACCTAACCCCAGATAAAATCCCCTGTCCACCAGTCGTTGGGCCTGTACCAGACTCCCGGAAAAACTGTGCACCACCCCGCGCAGCCCCGAAAAATCCCTGAGAATGAGTGATAGATCTTCCAGGGTGCGACGCGCGTGGAGAATCACGGGCAAATTCAGCTCTTGGGCCAGATGCAACTGCATTTTCAGGCAGGCCACTTGCGACCCATAATCAGGCGCGCTTTCCGAAAGATCGAGTCCAATTTCGCCGACCGCCACCGCCTGATCCAGCAGGCTTCGCAGTTGTTCAAGCCAGTCGGAAGCACACGCATTGAGATACAAAGGGTGCACTCCGTAAGCCGGATAAAGCATGGACTGTTGCGCGCAGAGATGGTGCAGACGCGGCCAAAATGCCGGGCTGTAAGCAGGCACCAGAATTTTATCGACGCCAGCATTTTTGGCCCTTTGTATGACGGCGCTACGGTCTGGAGCAAAGGCCTCGTCATCCAGATGACAATGACTGTCAATCAAACCCTGCAGCAAAGGGTTTTGCGGCGTGCCAGCTGAGTTGCCGTTATGGTTCACTGAGCGAATCTCCATCCAGCCATTCTAGGACTTTCTGATGGCTTGTGTCCGCATGCTCCGCCGGATTTGCAGCTTCATGACTTGCTGCAAGGAGCATCTTGGTCTTAAATGGCAGTATATGCTCAAGTACCGGAGAAATTATGCGTAGCCTGACCGCCGATATCACCATCCTCGGCAATGGGCCTGTGGCGCACAGTCTGGTGCTGGCCCTGAAACAGACATCCCTCAACATACTCATGGTGGACACCTTTCCGCTGCAGCAGCCCCGCCCTGCGCATAGTGAGCGGACGGTTGCCCTGGCACTGGGGAGTCGTCGTCTTCTCAGCCATCTCGGCGTCCAAATGCCGCTGCATGATGCTGCCGCCATTGAAACCGTCCAGATCACCCAGCAGGGACTCAGCGGACGGGTCCGCCTGGAGCAGCAGCTTCTGGAAGCGCCGGAACAACGCCTGGGAGAAGTAGCCGGACTGAACACCTTGCAAGCAGCGCTGGCACTGCCGCTGGCGCAATGTAGTACGCTGCGGCAGGAAGGGGCGGGGCCTCTGGAAGGTATGCAGTGGTTTCCCGATCGTCTCCAGCTGGATTGGCCGGATCTGCGCGTGGACACGGCGCTGGCGGTCGTGGCCGACGGCGGACATGGGGGTCTTGCCCGTCTGGCGGCTTTGCAGCGCATGGGCTGGGATCATAACCGCCATGCTATTGTCGCCACGGTAACAGCGCGAGAAGCCTTACCGGGCATTGCCTTTGAACATTTTCAAGAGAGCGGGCCACTGGCTTTTTTGCCTATTGGTCAACAGCAATTTTCCATTGTCTGGAGCCTGCGTCCCAGTGCCGCCAGCCAGATGCTGGATTTAAGTGATTTCGCTTTTCTGGAAGCCCTGAACCGCCAACGGCCTCCCCATCTTCCTCTACTGACCGGCGTTGGTCCGCGTAGCGTATATCCGCTGTTTTTCCAGCGCTTATGGGCTCAGCCCAGTCAACGCCTGGCACTGGTGGGAAATGCGGCGCAAACGCTCCATCCCCTGGCTGGCCAAGGTTACAATCTGGGCTTGCGCGATGTCATCACCCTGGCCGCCTTGCTTCGGGAGGCTGCCGCTGCCGGGCAGGATCCCGGGGCCAGACGCTTGCTGGAAGATTACAGCCGGATTCGCCGCCGGGACCGCCTGGAAACCATCGCCTTCACCGAAGCCATGAATCGCCTGTTCAGCAGTCCGCGCCTGCCATTGCGTTTCGCCCGCGCTGCAGCCCTTGCCCTGCTCGAACAAAGCACGTTCGGGAAACGCGAACTCGCTGCCCGTCTGGCGGGAATTCGCCTGCCTGCCGGGAGCAGCATCCCAGACCTGATGTGGGAGTCTGTCCATGTCCACTGACGCACATTACGACCTGATCATTTCCGGAGCCGGCATGGTGGGTGCCAGCCTGGCGCTGGCTGCCCGGCAAAGCGGTCTCCGGGTCGCACTTTTTGAAAAACGTCCGCAATCGGTCTGCGCCCTGGCCGATCCCTCGGAGCGAGCAAGCCTGGTTGCCAATGGTTCGCAGCGCTTTTTACAGGAACTCGGTATCGACCTGGCCACGCTTGGCAGTAAAGTCGAGAGAATGCGGGTCTGGGATGCTGAAAATTCCGGCAGCATTCATCTGGACGCCGAAGAAGCCGGCGAAACCTTTCTCGGTCATATTGTTGAAAACCGGCGTTTGGAGCAGCAGCTCCATGCCGCTCTGGCCGAAGCGGGAGTCACTGTGCTTTACGCCCAGGAAATCGCTCAGGCCCGGACTGATCAGCAACACATGCAACTTACTACGAGAGATGGAACCGGATACAAAACCACCCTCCTGGCCATTGCCGAAGGCCGCCAATCAAGCCTGCGCAAACAACTTATTCAGGCGCCGGTTTTTCAGGAAGACTACGGCCAGGATGCCATCACCGCCACCGTATGGATGGAAAAACCCCATCGCGGGATCGCCTATCAGCGTTTTCTGGCGACTGGCCCCCTGGCCGTCCTGCCCTTCAGCGCTGATGCCGAAAATCATCCCCGTGCATCCATCGTCTGGAGCGCCAAACACGCCTTGGCGCGGCGTTTGATGACCATGGACGACAGCACATTTTTGACCGCTCTGTATCAGGCATTCGGACCACAATTGGGGCACTTTGTGCGTATCGGCCAGCGCAGCAGTTACCCGCTTTCCGGTCTGCACAGCAGCCGTTACCTAGGTGACCGTTGCGTAGTTCTGGGAGATAGTGCCCATGGGGCGCATCCATTGGCCGGACTGGGGGTCAATCTGGGCTTTCGCGATGCGCAGGCATTGATCAGCACCATTCGCGACGCGCAAGCCCAACATGAGGACTGGGGAGATGATCTTGTGCTGCGCCGCTATCAAAGGGCGCGACGCCCTGATAATCTTCTCAATGTGATGACCTGCGGGGCACTGAGCCATCTGTTTTCCAATCGCAGTCGTGGCCTTGCCCGCCTGCGCGATATTGGCATGCTGGGAACGGCAATGCTGCCACCGGTCAAGCGCTTTCTGATTCGTCAGGCCATGGGCCTTTAAGGAGACTGCCATGCAACACCGTATTGCTGATGATATTGCTGCCACTCTTGGTGACGCATTTGCGCGCCTGGGCACCGTCAAAGAAGATGTGGACAAACAGGTTAAGGCCATTCTCTCCAATGCCTTGGATCGTCTGGATCTGGTTACCCGCGACGAATTTGATGTCCAGCAGGATCTGGTATCCCGACTGGCCTCGCGCGTGGCAGCCTTGGAAGCGCGCCTGGACGCCCTGGCTCCCAAAGCAGCCCTCGACGAAAATACCGACAAGGACTGAACCTTGCCTCTGGCGATTGTCCAGAGTCGTGCGCTCACGGGGGTGCATGCTGCTGCAGTCGCCGTAGAATGCGATCTGGGGCCGGGTCTACCCACTTTTGCTGTGGTGGGGTTGGCCGAGACTGCCGTCAAGGAATCCCGGGATCGCGTCCGCTCCGCCATTCAGAACAGTGGCTTCGAGTTTCCGGCCCGGCGCATGGTCGTCAATCTGGCGCCCGCCGATCTCCCCAAGGATGGGGGGCGCTTTGACCTGCCTATTGCCATTGGCATTCTCGCCGCCAGTGGTCAGATTCCTCTGAAAGCCTTGGAAAATCTGGAAATGATCGGGGAACTGGCGCTGGATGGCAGTTTGCGTCCGGTGACCGGAGCCCTCTCCAGCAGTCTGGCTGCCGGTCAGGCCGGACATGCTTTACTGCTCCCGGAAGGCAATGCCGTGGAAGCCGCTTTAGCTCGCACGGCACCCGTATTGGCCTGCCGCAATCTCGCGGAAGCAGTGGCCCACCTGCGCGGCACCCAACCACTGCCGGAAACGGTGCCTCATGACGAGATCGGCATAAACGCCATCCCCTATCCGGACTTGCGGGATGTGCGCGGTCAGGAAACCGTCAAACGGGCACTGATTATTGCGGCCGTCGGAGGTCATCATATTCTCCTGTCCGGGCCTCCCGGGACCGGAAAAAGCATGTTGGCCGCGCGTTTGCCCGGATTGCTTCCGCCCCTGCGCCGCAGCGAAGCCCTGGAAGTGGCCGCCATCCATAGTTTGCAAAGCGGTGGATTTGATGTGCAACGCTGGGGACAACGTCCCTTTCGTTCCCCTCATCATAGTGCCTCTTCGGCAGCACTGGTGGGTGGGGGATCGCGCCCCCGCCCCGGAGAAATCAGTCTTGCGCATCATGGCATTCTTTTTCTGGATGAAATGCCGGAATTCTCGCGGAGTGTTCTCGAAGTGCTTCGGGAGCCTCTGGAGTCCGGCGAAATCCATATTTCCAGAGCCGCCCGGCAAAGCACCTTCCCGGCGCGTTTTCAGTTGATTGCCGCCATGAATCCCTGCCCCTGCGGCAATCTCGGTAACCCCCACCAGGCCTGTGTATGCACCCCAACCCAAATTTCCCAGTATCGCAGCCGTCTTTCCGGCCCCCTGCTGGATCGTATGGATATCCAAATAGAAGTACCGAGTCTTCCGGTAGAACTCCTGCAAAAAGCGCCAGAAGGCGAAAGTTCTGCCTACTGGCGCGAGCGGATCAGCGCGGCCATAAACCGACAGTGGCAACGACAGTCCTGCCGTAATGCCCAACTTCAGGGCGAAGCGTTGGACCAGCATTGTGCACTACAGCCCGAGGGCGCCCGCTTACTGACGCGCGCCGCTGACACCCTGCATCTTTCCGCCCGTGGCTATCACCGCATTTTGCGTCTGGCCCGCAGCATTGCCGATCTGGAAGAAAGCGCCACGATCAGCCTGCAGCATCTGTCCGAGGCCATCCAGTATCGGCGGCTGGCGCAAAGGTTCATTCATTAATCTGACCTGAGCCTGCCTGCCAGTTTTTATCCAGCCAAATCAAAACGATCGAGATTCATGACCTTGGTCCAGGCTTTTACAAAATCCTCCACAAATTGAGCTTGCCCATCGGCGCTGGCATACACTTCAGCCACTGCCCGCAACTCGGAATGCGATCCAAAAACCAGATCCACCCGGGTCGCAGACCACTTGCGAGCCCCCGTTTTACGATCATAGCCGGTGAAGGTTTCAGCCTCCTCCGCATCTGCTTTCCATTCTGTCCGCATATCCAGAAGCTGCACAAAAAAGTCATTACTGAGAACACCGGGCCTGTCTGTAAACACACCGTGTTCGGCTGCGGCAAAATTCCCGCCCAATACACGCAAACCAGCTAACAGAACCGTCATTTCCGGAACAGTTAAGGTCAATAATTGAGCTTTGTCCAGCAACAGAGCCTCTGCTGGGATGTTGGAACAACGGGCACTGCGGTAGTTACGGAAACCGTCTGCGACTGGCTCCAATACGGCAAAGGAGACCACATCCGTCTGCTCCTGGGTAGCGTCCATG
This sequence comes from Acidithiobacillus albertensis, assembly GCF_001931655.1. Classification (NCBI taxonomy): domain Bacteria; kingdom Pseudomonadati; phylum Pseudomonadota; class Acidithiobacillia; order Acidithiobacillales; family Acidithiobacillaceae; genus Acidithiobacillus; species Acidithiobacillus albertensis. The sequence continues at coordinate 2,162,034 of NZ_MOAD01000001.1, forward strand.
CGTCCCGGAGTAAACGACACCGTTATCTGGTGACCAGCCTGGCGGGCTGCGTCTTCTATCGCTGCATTACCTGCAAGAACAAGCAGATCTGCCATGGATATTTGTTTGCCCCCGCTTTGCTTGGCATTGAAGTCGGCACGAATACCTTCAAGTGTATTTAATACCTTGATCAATTGCGCGGGCTGGTTGACTTCCCATTGCTTTTGCGGTTCCAGACAAATACGCGCTCCATTTACACCACCACGTTTGTCAGACCCACGAAAAGTTGAGGCAGATGCCCAGGCGGTTGTCACCATTTCCGAAACCGTCAAATCTGAATCCATGATTTTGCTCTTCAGAGCAACTAGATCCTGATCATCCACCAATGGATGATTCACATCCGGTATGGGATCCTGCCAAAGCAAATCTTCTTGCGGCACATCAGGCCCCAAATACCGGCTTTTAGGTCCCATGTCCCGGTGCGTCAGCTTAAACCAGGCGCGCGCAAAAGCATCGGCAAAAGCTTCCGGATGCTCGTAAAAGTGCCGCGAAATTTTCTCGTAAACGGGATCGAAGCGCAGGACGAGATCCGTCGTCAACATGGTTGGACGATGAAATTTTGATGGATCATGGGCATCGGGAATGATTTCGGGAGCATTTTTGGCAACCCACTGATGGGCCCCCGCTGGACTTTTTTCCAGTTCCCACTCGAAGCCAAACAGATTTTCGAAAAAATTATTACTCCACTGCGTGGGGGTTTTCGTCCAGGTGACTTCCAGACCACTACCAATCTGATCTTCTCCCTTGCCACTGCGAAAGCTGCTTTTCCAGCCCAAACCCTGATTTTCAATGGGTGCGGCTTCTGGTTCCGGACCAACATGGGTGGCCGGTCCGGCCCCATGTGTCTTCCCAAAAGAATGCCCGCCGGCAATTAATGCTACAGTCTCTTCATCGTTCATGGCCATGCGTGCAAAGGTCTCACGGACGTCTTCAATGGCTGCCACCGGATCTGGATTGCCTCCCGGGCCTTCCGGATTCACATAAATCAAGCCCATTTGCACCGCTGCCAGAGGATTTTCCAGGTCTCGCTTGCCGGTGTAACGATCCTGATCGCCCAACCAGGTATTTTCTGCACCCCAGTAAACCGATTCATCAGGCTCCCAAACGTCCCGACGTCCACCGCCGAAACCAAATACCTTAAAGCCCATGGATTCCAGAGCCACATTGCCGGTCAGCATCATGAGATCACCCCAGGAAATGCTGTGCCCATATTTTTGTTTGACCGGCCAAAGTAAACGCCGGGCCTTGTCCAGGTTGACATTGTCCGGCCAGCTATTGATGGGGGCAAAACGCTGCTGGGCAGCACCCGCACCACCCCGCCCGTCACCCGTACGATAAGTACCCGCTGAATGCCAGGCCATGCGTATGAAAAAAGGTCCGTAATGACCAAAATCGGCTGGCCACCAATCCTGGGATTCTGTCATTAAAGTACGGAGATCTGCCTTGACTGCTTCCAGATCCAACGCCTGAAACGCTTTGACGTAGTCAAAATCGCTTGGCATGGGGTTGGATAAAGCCGAATTTTGACGCAGGAGCCCAAGATTCAAGCGCTCTGGCCACCAATCGCGAATTGACTGTACATCACCGGTAGCCATGGTTTTACGAAACGGACAAGTCATTTCTTCAGACATATCACATCCTCCTTATTGATATAGACAGACAGCCACGAACCTCGACACATTACCCAGATCACAAATGAAACTAAATATATATTTAGACTAATTATAAATCGTTGTCAAATGCTTTGCGCTTCTGTGATAAAATTCAGTATAGGTCAGTTTCCGCATTTACTATCAGAGGAGCGATCATGTACGGTGCCAGTCCCTTCGCAGGCTTAAGCAATCCTTTAATATTACTGGCTTTATCAGGAGGCTTGGTATTTTTCGGGATAGTGGTTTTTCTGTTGACGCGCAAATGAGCGATACGACCAGTCACAACAACCATCAATCCTGCCGCGCTGACTCCTGCGGGTTTGCGGGAACCTGGGCAGCGGCTGGCAGGGCTGTTTCAAGCTGGGCAATATGGGCCATGCGCGCAAAATAGGCCTTGGCCTGTTGCGGATTTTTGCGCACACCCAGGCCTTCTTCGTAAGCAAGACCCAGGTCAAAATCAGCACGAGCCAGACCCAATCCTGCAGCTTTACGGTACCAATGGAGGGTTTCTGGCCAGCCTTTATGGACGGTGACTTCCTTACGGGTGATCAGCGGTGAATACAGGGTCCCCAGATAAAATGCCGCCTTGGCATCATGCCCACGGGCGAGCGCCTGCAACTGTGCTAAAGTGGCCGGATCAGACTCGGCCTGATTGCGCAATGACTCCAGGTCCTGGGCGGCCGCTGCCAGGGGCCAAATCAGCAGCATCAGGACCATCAGGGTGGATTTTTTCATCCGTGCAATCTCCTTTTGTCTATAATCTCAGGTATCCGCATGCTCCCGGGTGGCATGGAAGATGACCTGCGGCCAGCGTTCCATGGTCAAATCCAGATTCACCCGCGAGGGGGCCAGATAGGCAAGGCGCCCCCCCGCATCTTCAGCCAAATGATCTTCATGCTTACGGGTGAATTCTGCGAGGATTTTGGCATCCTCACATTGAATCCAGCGGGCCGTCTGGACGGTAACCGGATCAAAAATGGCTTCCACCGCGTATTCAGTTTTCAGGCGCTCTGCCACCACATCAAATTGCAGCACGCCCACTGCCCCCAGAATCATATCGCCACCCTGCAGTGGCTTGAAAACCTGGGTCGCGCCCTCCTCTGCCAACTGCTGCAGGCCTTTTTGCAGTTGCTTGGCCTTGAGCGGATTGCGCAGCCGCACCCGCCGGAACAATTCCGGCGCAAAATAGGGTATTCCCGTAAATTGCAGCGCCTCGCCCTGGCTGAAGCTGTCACCAATCTGAATGCTGCCATGGTTATGCAGGCCGATGATGTCTCCGGCATAGGCGTCTTCCACCAGCTCTCTTTCCTGGGCCAGAAAAGTGATGGGATTGTGCACCTGAATATCACGCCCTATACGCAGATGCTTGATTTTCATGCCACGCTGAAAATGACCGGAACAAACCCGCAAAAACGCTACCCGATCGCGATGCTGGGGATCCATATTGGCCTGTATTTTGAATACAAAGCCGCTGAAAGCCTGTTCATCGGGTTGCACCGCACGGCCAGTCGTTGGTCTTGGACGCGGCGAGGGTGCCCAGTCAATCAGGGCTCCGAGTAATTCCCGGACGCCGAAATTGTTGATGGCGGAGCCGAAAAATACCGGGGTCTGCTGTCCCGCCAGAAAATCTTCCAGTGAAAACGGGTTGGAAGCGGCCCGCAGCAGCTCCACCTGTTCCCGCAACTCGGGCATTTCCTCAGGAAAGCGCCGGTCCAGCTCCGGATTATCCAGGCCAGCTATACATTCCAGCTGATGCTCACGGGTTTCCTCACCAGGGGCGAACACCAATACTTCATCCCGCAACAGGTGGTAGACCCCTCGAAAACGCTTGCCCATACCAATCGGCCAGGTGACGGGGGCGCATTGAATGCCCAGCACCGACTCCACTTCATCCATCAGTTCCGTAGGATCCCGGCTTTCGCGGTCAAACTTGTTCATGAAGGTGATGATGGGCGTATCGCGCAACCGGCACACTTCCAGCAATTTGATGGTCTGGGCTTCCACACCATTACCGCCGTCAATGACCATCAGGGCTGAATCCACGGCCGTCAGCACCCGATAAGTATCTTCGGAGAAGTCCTGGTGACCGGGCGTATCCAGCAGATTGATCACATGATCCGCATATTCAAACTGCATCACCGAACTCGCCACGGAAATACCGCGATTTTTTTCAATAGCCATCCAGTCACTGGTAGCATGGCGGCTACTTTTACGCGCCTTGACGGTCCCTGCCAGTTGAATGGCACCGCCAAACAACAACAGTTTTTCCGTCAGGGTAGTTTTACCCGCATCAGGATGGGAAATAATCGCAAAAGTCCGGCGCCGTTGAATAGCCTCCAGAAAGGCATCCACTGACGGAACCAGTGCTTCAGGTGAGGAAGACATAAGCTTTTTTAACCTTCTTTGAAAAAATGCACATCACGAACCAAAGACATGGACAAAACCAGAGCATCTTCGCGACCCTCGGTATTTCGATAATAATTCAAGCGCACCCCGATTTCATGAAAACCCGCCGAGCGGTACAACTGCTGGGCGGCCGTATTGGATACCCGGACCTCCAGAAAGGCGCGTTCTGCACCCAGTTGCCCGGCACGCGACAAAAGGTGCATGAGCATTTTACGCCCATAACCACGTCGACGCTGTGCCGGACTCACCCCCAGATTCAGCACATGCGCTTCAGCGGCTCCGGTAGACAGGACACCAAAGGCAGTCAGGAGATCCGTTTCATCCTTCAGCACCCAGGCATCATATCCGGCCTGCATACAATCCCGGAATATGCCCCGCGTCCAGGGTCCAGGGGAAATGTGCGACTCCAGTGCCGCCACCGCATCCAGATCTTCCGCCTGCATCGGTCGCAACTTCATTTTTGTTGGTCCTGGGGCAGAAAGGGCCGGATGTAATGGGGTTCGAGCTGGTCAGGACGACAACCGTCTTCGCCTCTGAGATGACGGGCCAGTGCCAGACGCAGAACCGCTTCTGCCTGCGGATAGGCGTCTTCCGTCCATCCCAGGACGTTATCCTGCTGCCATTCAGAATGATACAGGGGCCAAGCGCTACCCAGCCCCCAATACCCGCCCTCATGGGGCCAGGCCACTGCCCCGGGCGGGCAAACGCGCTCCTCGCCCTGCAATACTGGCAGCCCGGTACGCTCATCCTGCACATAGACGGCGGCATAGACCTCGCCTTTACGCGCATCAAGGGCCGTCAAAACTGATGGCTGGACGGTCGCTGCCGCCAACGCCTGCAAACTGGAAACCGGATATACGGGCAACCCCCGCGCCATCGCCAGAGCCTGGGCGGTACTGACCCCAATACGGACACCAGTAAAGCCGCCGGGTCCTACTCCGCAGGCGATCGCATCCAGATCGGCAAGAACCAGTCCGGCACGCTGCAATACCCTGCTGATCATCGGCAACAAGATCTGGCTGTGGGCGTTTGCCGCCACCTGACACTCCGCAACGCCATTCACGGCGACCGAGCAGGCTTCGGTAGCCGTATCTATCGCGAGAATAATCGGATCACTCATGACAGCGATGCCTTCCAGAATTGCTGCACGGCCTCCAGATCGCTCACGCGCCGCATGGGTGGCAAACTTTCCAGAAAAATCTTGCCATAAGCTTTGCTGCGCAGACGCGGATCGCAGAGCATGAGCACACCACGATCAGTTTCTGAGCGTATCAGGCGCCCTACGCCCTGGCGCAAGGCAATGACGGCCTGGGGTATTTGCAGTTCGCGAAAGGGGTCGCCGCCCGCTGCCTGACATTGTTCGGTACGCGCACGCAAAATCGGATCAGATGGGTTGGCAAAAGGCAGTTTATCAATTATGACCGAGGACAAGGCCTCTCCCTGCACATCAACACCTTCCCAGAAACTCGCCGCGCCCAGCAACACGGCATTGCCCAGACTGCGGAACCGGTCCAGCAAGCGCGAACGCGGCATGCTGCCCTGTACCAGCACGGGAAACCCCAGTTGGCGGGGCAGAAAGGATGCAGCCTCCTGCAGGGCGCGATGACTGGTAAACAGGATAAAAGTCCGCCCGGCACTGGCCTCAATCACTGGTATGGCAGCCTGCAAACACGCCGACGTATAACCTGGATGACTGGGCTCAGGCAGGCCAGAGGGTAAATACAGTAAAGATTGGCGGGCATAATCAAAGGGTGAGGCGGCATTGAAAGTCTGTGCGCCACTAAGACCCAGCGCCCGCTCAATGACCGTAAAACTGTCTCCCACCCGCAAGGTTGCACTGGTCAACACCAATGCCTCGATAGGCTCCAGCAGATATTTTTGCAGCGGTCCCGCCACATCCAGGGGGGTGGCGTGTAACTGCACGGTACGCGTTCTCTTCTCCTGCCAGAACACCATTTCCGGGGCATTATGCAGCAGAAAAAACTCGACGCTGGCCAACAGCGCCGCGCCCCGTTCCGCACATTGTTCCAGTCCCTTGCCTCGGGCGGAGGCCTGCTGAAGGGCTTGCAGCAACGTAAGTCCAGCCTGACGCAAATGGATAAAAGCCGCCTCTTGGGGAGACCCTGGTGTCAGTGCCCACTGAGTCCGGTCCTCACCCGCCCCAAGGGCAGTGCGCCAGGCACTGGTCGCCGTCTCCACCCCGGCTGCGGCCAGCAGTAAAGGCGCATCATCTGCCGCTTCGCCAAGGGCTTCCGCACGACTGTCCCTGGCCCAATCCCACAACTGGTGACTGCTGAGTTGCCGCCCAAAGTAGCGCCCCGCCAGGTCAAAAACCTGATGGGCCTCATCCAGCACCATCGCTTCCACCCGGGGCAGCAGGTCTCCCATACCATTGGCCTTGAGTGCCAGATCGGAAAAAAGCAGGTGGTGGTTCACCACCAGCAGATCGGCTTCCTGGGCCTTGCGCCGCGCTTCCACGACATGACAGCGCTGGTAATCAGGACATTCACTACCCAGACAATTATCCCGGGTTGAAGTCACCAGCGGCCACACCGCCGAGTCTTCCGAAACCCCACTGACTTCCGCAATATCTCCCTCCCGGGTGCGCCCCGCCCAATCCACAATTTTGGCGAGAGGAGCCGCCAGCAATGGCGCGACGCCCTCACTGCTGAAACGCTGGAGACGGTGCAGACAAAGATAATTGGACCGCCCCTTGAGACGGCTGACGCGCATCGGCTTACCCACCACATCCGTGAGCAAGGGAATATCTTTTTCGAGAATCTGGTCTTGCAGCGCCTTGCTCCCGGTGGAAACCAGCACCTTGCGTCCGGAAAGCATGGCGGGCAACAAGTAGGCAAACGTTTTACCTGTACCCGTACCCGCTTCAATCAATGCCACCCCACCCTGCTGCAAGGTTTGGGCAACCTGCGCGGCCATGGTCTGCTGCTGGGCACGCGCCCGAAACTGCGGCAAGCGTTGTGCCAAGGCCCCATTTTGTCCCAGATTTTCTGACCAGTCTGTTATTGTCACTGACAACGCCTGAATTTCATGCCTACTCCCGCTGCGCGCTCTGTCCTGCTATTTTTACACAATTCCGCCATAAATAGGGCATTCATGTATAAACGACGTGCACACATACTCTTTTGGCATCCGAGCCAACCTGAAAAGGCCCAACTTGCTGCCCAGTTAGCTGCTGAACTTGGCGGTGAGTGGCTGATCGCCAAAGCCAATTCGGCAGAATACTTATGGCCCGATCTGATTATTGCGCTGGACTGTGATGGGATCCCTGATCTGGAACGGGCAACTCATACCCAATGCAAATTCTGGCCAGTTTCCTCCACGGATCCTGAAAATAACCTGCGAGAACGCATTCTGGGTGTCATCGGCGGTTTTCGCTTACTGGCCAGACTGGATCAAAGTACACCGCCGCAAGCCTGAGCCCGGGTGAACAAGCTGGCCCTTTCGGAACCAGGCGTATTGTCCCGATTGTTCGATTAGGCCCAAAAGTTTAAAATTATGTGTAAGTTAGCGCATTCTGAAAGCGAGCATCTTGACCCTTGCGGATAGATAAAAAGCCCTGACTGTTCGGGCTTAATTATTGCTTAAAGCCCTTATAAAATTGTAAACAGATGCCAAACACTACCGCGAAACAGGAGCCAACAAGATGTCAGCGCAACTCCAATCACCCTATTTTTCACTCAAAGAGCCCGCATCCATAGAAAACTCCAAAGCTCAGCGTATTGCCTGGGCCATTTTTCTGAGCGTCGGCGCCGTTGCCACCTGGGCCGTATTTCGTGCCGAATTCTGGATGTGGCAATTCCTCATCCTCGGTATGTGGTATGCCGGGCTTATGTGGTTTGGTCTGAAATGGCCGGCTTTCCGGGCTTTGTTTCTGGTCGTCATGGCCATTGCCGGCACCGGGGTAGGGCTTTATCAATGGGGTTTCACAACGCACAACAGCCTCGCAATACGTTATTTTTTCCACAGTAATGCAATGTTTTACTGGATGAGTGGCGCGATTCTGCTCAGTGCCGCCGGCTACTATTTGTATTTGTTTGCCGGTAACCAGAATGCGGGCAACTGGGGGCATCGCCTGGCCTGGATTGCCGTTGTTCTGGGCTTTGCCGGTCTGGCCATTCGCTGGCGAGAAACCTATATCGGCCACCCATCCTGGGGACATATTCCCGTCAGCAATATATTTGATGTGATGGTGTTGTTTTGTGCGACCACCATCCTGTTTTACTTGTTTCACGAAAATCGCACAGAAAACCGGGGATTGGGGGCTTTTGTTCTGCCTTTGGTGCTGGTCGCTGATATTTTTCTGATCTGGGTGGGTGCGGCTTATCATTTGAACCGTATTCAACCACTGATTCCGGCACTGCAGAGTTTCTGGATGAAAATCCATGTACCCTCCATGTTCATTGCCTACGCTAATTTTTATATTTCAGCCATGGCCGGTTTGGCCTATTTGCTGAAAGAACGCGCCATCAGCAGCGGCAACTTTCTGCGTGATCGCCTGCCCAGCCTGGAATTACTGGACAAGACCTTTTCCGGAACCATCGCCTTCGGATTTTTGTTTTTTACGGTCGGCACCATTCTCGGTGCAGTCTGGGCTGCCAAGGCCTGGGGGGGATTCTGGTCCTGGGACCCCAAGGAAACCTGGGCACTGATTGTCTGGCTGAATTATGCCGGCTTCCTGCACGCCCGTAGTCAGCGCAACTGGGAAGGACGCCCCATGGCCTGGTGGGCATTTATCAGTCTGATCGTCGTTACCTTCTGTTTCATCGGCGTCGACTTGTTCCTAGGTGGGCTGCACTCCTACGGCAAACTCTGAATTGTCAGACAGACGGCCCACGGCCGCCTTTACGGTGAACCGTAAAGCCAAACATCAAAAAAGCACAACCCGCAGCTTCAAGTCTGCGGGTTTTTTTGTGCAATGCTCTGTCGGTAAAGCAACCTTAATAAGAGTTGGCTACCGGCAAGCTGCGCGCGCCGTCATAATGCGCTGCCCAATAAGGATCATTCAGGCTGCCAATCTGGACGCCAGTGCTGGGTGTCTGGGCGCTGACGAAACGCTGGTGACCGATGTATATACCTACGTGAGAATAAGCCCGATGCATGGTATCAAAAAACACCAGATCTCCGGGCTTGAGGTTTTCCCGGGACACCTTGTGCAACTCCGCAGCCTGGGCATAAGAAGTGCGCGGCACCTGAATGTCAAATTTGGCCAGTATGTATTTCACGAAGCCACTGCAATCAAAACCTGAAGCCGGACTCATCCCGCCCCAGCGATAGGGGGCACCAATAAACTTCAAGGCCGAAACCACCATGGCCCGGGGCGAAAGCCAGGAATCGCCCGAGGACGACGAAGCATTGCTCCCGGTATTAGTTTGATCCGCCTGTTGTTGGGCCATATCGTCTGCCAATTCAGCAGCAGCCTGAGGCCCGCTGGCGGCGTCGCCGCTGGACTCTAAAGCCTGCAGCGGATGACGGGCCCAGTGATAGGCCTGACTGGCGAACATTTCCAGGGCAATGCGCAGATGTGACTGTTCCGGCGCGGAAGTGGCGACCACTGCATCCACCGGGGCTGCCGCTGGCTTGGCCGGAGAATCTGTAGTCATCGTGCTGGCTGCGAGACCGGTTTTCACCAGCACCAGGGATTGATCCACAAAGTCGGGGCTGGTGACCGAATTGTCAGGGGTATCCGGAAACGAATGAACAGGAAATTGGTAATTTGTTACCGGCTGAGGTGCTGCACCCACTCCCGCAAATTCCACCGGGGAAAGATGCATCAACTGCAGGGCCGTTGGCGTCAAAGCCGTATAATCGGCTGCTTCGACTGGTAAAGCCTTATGCCTATGCGAAACTTTTCGGACCGATTTGACGGCATGATAATGTCTCGAATAGGGATGCCTGGAAGAGGTCTCCCGGTGATACCGATGCGCATCCACTCGATGAGCTGCCGTCTTAACATGATGTGGCGCGGCCTGAGCCACAGCAACACCTCCTGTACACAAACATACCGCCAAAGCAATCTGCCAGCGATGCTTCTTCTTCATTCTTATCTCCAGAATCACCTGGGAATCGCCGCTGCGTAATCTGCCCAAGGGCTGATTATGCAGAGACATTGCCATTTCTCATAAAGTTGAAAGAGAAACTTCGAGGCTACCCCCTGAACCCAATAAAAAAGCCGAACGTTGGTTCGGCTCGATGAGAATTACCCGGACAACGGAACACGCGGGCCGACACCGAATCAAAACTGCCGGCAGCTTGGGGCGCCAAGCCCCAAATAACCAGACAGTCTTCTCCCGAATCAATTCGAATATTAGCCATTAGTAAAATCGATGCTCCATAGTCCGTATTTGGGAATATAGGTGGAATTGCCGGGACAGGCAAGGTCTGAAAAGCAATTTTTTTTCTGATTTCCGAAAAATACTTAAAACTGGCCTGAGTATTGCTTTAATACAAGAAGATAGCAAAAATCAAGGAGCGCATGCATGTTCTCTTCTGTCTTAATGAGCAAAAAAAGTTGGCTTTATTCTATAGGCTTAGCGTTTTCCATGACCCTCATGACCAGCGGCTTCAGCCCGTCTGGCCAAGCCTCGACGCTGGGCCAGATGGCAGCCAGTTTTGCCCCAAAGCGCACAGTGGCCAGCTCTGCACAGATCTGGCAGCGGCTCAATCATGCCCGCTGGTTCGTCCAAGGTTCGGGGCCACACATCATTTATCTGATATTTGATCCGAACTGTCCCTATTGCCATCTTCTCATCCAGGAACTGCAATCCCTGATCAAACCCGATCAACTCAGCATACGCTATGTTCCCGTGGGCTTTCTGGAACCTTCCAGTACCGGCAAGGCTGCCGCGATTCTGGAGGCGAAAAACCCACTGAAGGCCCTATGGGAAAATGAAAAAGGGTTTACGGAAAAAGGTCATGATGGTGCCATCCAGGAAATTCTGCCCAGTACGGCAACTGAAAAAGCACTGAAAAACAACCTGAGCATACTCGAAGCCACCGGCCAGAAAACTGTCCCTACCATGCTTTACATGGATAGCCACAATCAGCCACAAATTGTCTGGCAGGTTCTGGATGCTAAAAATCTCGCCCAGACCCTAAAGGGACTTCACTAGCCAAATCTGGAGCCGATGCCGGGCCGGGAAGCTTTTTGCTCCAACGTCCCTTGCCTGTTGTTCTAAGGCGCGGCCCAAAGTCGCGGCAAAGCTTCCCGGCCCGGCATCGGCTCCAGCTTCCCGCAAAAAATAATCCGAAAATATTGACATTGCTAACAGTCTCTATAATATTAAGAATCATTATCGTTAATATTCTAATAACGGAGCGTATCTGCAATGTCTCGCCTGACTTTTTCCGTGGCGACTGCACTTTGTGCGGCGTCTTTTCTGGGCTGTCCTGCAATAGGTTGCGCTGATGCTGCTGACAGCAACCCGGAATCCTCCATACCCAACACCCCCGGACTTTCTGCCAAGTACTTACCTGCTTACACCCATATCGGCAACGGGCTATCCTGGGCGGGACATCTGGACAGCGAGATTTTTTCCAACTTTTCGGGAGGAATCAAGCAGGGCAGTGAAGGCAATATTGTCGGACAAATCGGGGCTGAATATGACACCGACAAAGCTGGTCTCTGGAAGGGTGGCAAATTCACCCTCTCCCTGATGGGCATTTACAGTAGTGGCATTCAGCAAAACTATAGTGGTGATATTCAGACTGCCAGTAATATCTGGGCGCCCAATGCCGTCCGTTTTTACGATGCCGCCTATCGGCAACGCTGGAATGACTGGCTCAACACCCGGGTCGGTTACATGGACGTCAACTATTATTTTGATGTTGCCGCCAATGCCCTGCAATTGATCAACAGCTCCTTTGGCATGTCGCCCACCATCACGGTCAACGTCCCCGGCACTGCCACCTATCCCTATTCCGGCCTCGGCCTACTGGTCAGCACACACACGCAAAATGTGAGTAACAAATTAGCAATTTTTCAGGGTGACCCACAGCATCAGACTTCTGCTTTTGAACGAGGCTACATGGCCCTGTGGGAAGGCGCTCTGCACTGGGGTCACAAAGCCGACGAAGACATGGAGGACAATACCGATGAATATGGCCAATATGAATTAAAAATCGGTGCCTGGCACTACCAGCAGGCTAATCCCGAACTTTATGGCTTATCACCCAGCACCGCCGGTGCCTATGGCATCGTCGAAGGAAACTGGACACTGCCGGGTGAACGCCAGCTCGGCGCATTTGTGCAGGCCGGGGCAGCGCCGCAAAACTTCAATCCCGTCCCCTGGTACCTGGGCGTGGGCTTGCGGCTCGGGCATCCCTTTGCAGACCGCCCGGACGACAGCATTTCCATTGGTATGGCCAGAGCCTGGTTACGCCCTGAGGCCGTCGCTGCGGGACTGGATGTGGAACCAGCCAGCATCCATCCCGCTGAAACCAGCTATGAACTCACTTATCTGGCAAAAGTAACGGAGCACATCAATATTCAGCCGGATTTGCAATACATCCAGCATCCTTCCGGTTATTACCCGGATGCTCTGGTCGGTATTTTGCGTCTGCACCTCGAATTTTTTTGAATGTTGAATCAGGAAGCCTATTCATCCATGAACATGCACAATCTTACTTCTGAAAATCCTTCACGCAGCCTCGATCAGTTACCCGGCGCTGCCTCCGCGCGCATTGACCGAATTGCTGGTGATCGGACCATGCAGCAACGTCTGCAAATGCTGGGTATTCGTCCGGGCGTCGCACTGCATATTGTCCACGGCCCCAACAAACGTGGGGTAGTCATTCAAATCAACGGGGCGCGTTTTGCCATCGGCAACAGCATGGTTCAGAAAATATGGGTTACGGAGCTATCCGCATGAGCGCCTGTCATGAAAATCAGGGAAGAGCAGCCCCAGTCCTGTCCGAACAAAGCATTGTTCTTGCGGGTAATCCCAACTGTGGCAAGACCACGGTGTTCAACCTGCTCACCGGCGCTCACCAGCAGGTCGGCAACTGGCCGGGGGTCACGGTAGAAAAACGCAGCGGCAGCCTGCAGCTTGCCAAGAAGAAAGTTTCGGTTATCGATCTTCCCGGCGTTTACAGCCTGATGGGTGGTGGCGGAGAGGATCAACGGGTCGCCCGGGATTTTCTGCTGGATACCCCGGTAGACCTGATTGTCAACATTGTTGATGCTTCCAATCTGGAACGCCATCTCGCCTTGACCGCCGAATTGCTGGAAACCGGCCACCCCATGCTGCTCATCATGAATATGACGGACGAGGCAGAAGCCAGAGGCTGGAAGTTACATTGTGCTGAGCTGGAAAATGCTTTGGGAATTCCCGTAGTGCCTATGGTAGCGCGAAAAAACAAAGGTCGAGACTATTTACTCCAGAGGATGATTGAGGCCTTGCAAAAAAAGCCGCAGGGTCATCCAATCGTTTATCCGGTCCCTGTGGAAGAAGCACTGCAAACACTGGGGACAGCAATAAGCGGACCAAATACGGCCAAAACCAGGGTGGACGCTCTGCGTCTGCTGGATGGCTCTGCGCAACCCTCTTCAGAGCAGAACGCGAAAATCCTGAAAGACTTGCGCCGGCATATTGAGTTGATCAGTGATGAGGATCCCGCTGACCTGGTCATGGACCGGCGTTTTTCCTGGGCTCACGACATGGCGGGTATTGCCCTGCAAGCTCATGGAAAAAAGGGGCTGCGTGAAAAAATCAATCACCATCTGGATCACATTGTTCTCAATGAATGGCTGGGTGTACCGATATTTTTGCTGGTTCTTTATCTGGTATTTGTCGTGAGTTTCAGTGGCGGCAATATTTTCCTGGATTTTTTTGATCAAGCTTCTGCGGCCCTGCTCATCCATGGAACCGGTCATCTCCTGTTGCTGGCGGGGTTACCGGACTGGCTGATTTCGGTGATTGCCGGCGGGGTTGGCGGCGGTCTCAATCTGGTGATTTCCTTTATTCCCCCCATTGGTCTTACTTTTCTCTTTCTGGCGTTTCTGGATGACTCCGGCTATATGGCGCGCGCCGCCTATGCCATGGATCGCCTGATGCGACGCATGGGCTTACCCGGCAACGCGCTGGTGCCCATGGTCATTGGTTTTGGCTGCAATGTTCCGGCCATTATGGGTGCGCGTATTATCGAGGATCCGCGTGGACGCATTTTGACCGTGTTGATGCAACCCTTCATGTCCTGCTCGGCGCGTCTCACCATCTACATGGCTTTTGCGGTCGTATTTTTCCGCAGCAATGGTGGTCAGGTCGTATTCGCCTTATATGTTCTGGGCATACTGGTCGCGCTGCTCACGGCGTGGTTACTGGGGAAAACGGCCCTGCGCGGTGAAACCATGCCTTTTGTCATGGAACTGCCGCCCTACCGCCTGCCCAGTTTCCGCAGCGTCGTCCTGCAAAGCTGGCAGCGCCTGAAGGTCTTCATTTTCCGGGTCGGCAAGGTCATCGCCGTCATCGGTCTGGTGCTCTTCATCCTGCCCGGCATCGGCTGGACCAGTCAGGGCTTGCGCAGCACGGACATTGATCACTCCCTGCTTGCCCAGGGCAGTCAGGCATTGGTTCCGATATTCGCACCCATGGGCATCAAGACTGACAACTGGCCCGCCGTATCCGGCCTCATTGCCGGCGCGGCAGCCAAGGAAATCGTCATCGGCACTCTCAATGGTATTTATCAACGCCAAAATGCGGCGGATTTGATGGCGGATTACCGGCAGCCCGACATTATCGGCCAACTGCGGGATGCGCTACTGACCATTCCGGCTAATGCCCTGACCTTTATGCGCACACTGGACGACCCTCTGGGCCTGAGTGTCATGAATTCCACCAGCGCAACGGAGCAGGCCTCCGGCGCAGAAAGCGCCACCCTGCAAGCCATTGCCGCAGGCTTTACGCCGCTCTCGGCTTTTGCTTACCTGGTGTTTGTATTGCTCTATGTACCCTGCGCCAGCACCATGGGAGCCCTGCGCCGGGAAGTCGGTTGGGGATGGATGGGGTTTTCCCTGCTTTACGGCACCGGTCTCGCCTGGGGTACCAGTACGCTCATTTTTCAGGCAGGAACTTTCGCCGCCCACCCTGCTGCATCATTGGCCTGGATTGCCGGGATTCTGACGAGCTTCGGACTGCTGATCATTGCCCTGCGCATTTATGGGCGACGCCAGGAAGCGAGTCCCGCAGCCAGCATCAAAAAGCAGGCTGCGGTATGAGTACATTGTTTGCCGTGCGCGACAGCCTGCGTGATCACGCTCTGCTGACCAGCAGCCAGATTGCCGTAATTTTGAACCTGCCCAAAAGCACGGTAGAAGATATGCTGTTATACTGGCAAAGCCGGGGGCGCGTCGAGGCTGTTTCTCTCTCTTCAGCTAAAAGCTGTGGGAGTCCGTGCCAGTCCGGAAGTTGCAGCAGTTGCGCCAGCCCAGCACAAAATGCGGCACTGCAAGCCTGGCGTTGGCGGGACCCGTCCGAAGTTTCTGCGGGTAGCGTCATGACTTTTCACCCGCCACAACATCCCTGAGTTCAGCCAAATCCCGAAAACTGCTCGGATCATTAGGCCCTCTTGCCCCTCCCGGTGGCTCCTCTATACTCCAATTTGGAGAATCGGCCAGAAGTTTGCGGACAGAGGTGCATCATGCAGGTAAAAGTAGCTGCCATTCAGATGGCAGTCGGCGACAACGAAGCGGAAAACATCGACAAGGCACTGCAGCAGGTGCATTGTGCTGCAGATGCTGGAGCGAACATCATCCTCCTCCAGGAGTTATTCAGCACACCCTACTTTTGCAAGGATCAGAACCCGGATTTTTTGGCACTGGCCCAGCCGCGCAGCTCCCATCCCGCATTGCTCGCCCTGCAAAAGCTGGCGAAAGACCGGCATTTGGTCCTGCCCGTGAGTTTTTTTGAACGCGCCAACAACGCCTTTTTTAATAGTCTGGTGGTTTTTGATGCCGACGGAAAGGATCTGGGGCTGTATCGCAAAGCCCATATCCCCGATGGTCCCGGCTATCAGGAAAAATTCTACTTCAGTCCCGGCGACACCGGCTTCAAAGTTTTCGACACCCAATATGGCCGAATTGGCGTCGCCATCTGCTGGGACCAATGGTTTCCCGAAGCCGCCCGGGTGATGGCACTGCAAGGGGCGGAAATCCTGTTTTATCCCACCGCCATCGGTTCCGAACCCCGTGCCCCGGAAATCAATAGCCGTGGGCACTGGACCCGGGTGATGCAGGGACATGCCGCTGCCAATCTGGTCCCGCTCGTAGCGGCGAATCGGATCGGCCACGAAATAGGCGCGGAAAGCAGCATCACCTTTTATGGCGGCTCTTTTATCAGTGATCCGACCGGGGCCCTGCTCGCCCAGGCTGACCAGGAGGAATGCATCCTCTATGCTGATCTGGATTTATCCAAACTGGCGGCACAACGGGCCGAGTGGGGATTATTCCGGGATCGCCGCCCGGAGTTGTACGCGCCCATCCTCAGCCTGGATGGAAACCCTTCCGATGGATGAGATTTTACCTCCGGAACCCCCGGTCATCGCCCTCAGCGCTTATGAGCGGAACGGCGAACCTTTTTCCCTTGCGCCCCAGTACGCCGCAGCCGTATGCCAGGCGGGAGGTCTGCCGGTTTTGTTTCCACCCCAATGTCCGGAAGCCCGGATTATTTTGTCGCGCTGCGATGCCCTGGTGCTGACGGGTGGTGGAGATATTTCCCCGGAGTTTTATCGCGCTACCTGTGATGAAAGTGTGTACATGGTGCATCCAGATCGCGATGCAGCAGAAATTGCCCTGGCCCGGGAAGCCATCGCCCGCCGCATTCCGGTATTGGGTATTTGTCGCGGCCTGCAAATCATCAATGTCGCGCTGGGGGGTGACCTCCTGCAGGATTTACCCAAAAATATTGGTACCCGCATCTGTCATCGCAACAATGACGGGGATCCCATCATGCATGAAGTCATTGTCCTGCCGGATACCCTTTTGGGCAGCATTGTTCGTCGGGAAACCCTGGAAATTTCTTCCTGGCATCATCAGGCTATTGCCAACATGGCCCCGTCCCTGCGTATCAACGCCATCGCCGAAGATGGCGTGATTGAGGCCGTGGACATGCCCGACAACCCGGATATTTTCGCCGTACAGTGGCACCCGGAACATACTGCCGCTGGTGATCCCCATCAGCAGGCGCTTTTCAACTGGCTGGTGAAACGTGCCGAGCGCCGCATTGTGCGGACCATCGAACGACAGGAAAACAAGAGCTGAACGGTTAATCTTGCAGGCTTCAGCCGAACTCTACACAGATTCAGGGTGCAGGATTACCGGCGGGCTGCAGACGCTGTTGTAACCAGGCAAAACCCGCTGGCAACAGGGAAATCACAATGATGGCGATCAAAACCAGGTTCAGATGGGTTTTCACCCAGGGGAAGCCACCCAGAAAATAGCCAGCACCGAGCAGTCCGCCCACCCAGAGAAATGCCCCGGTCAGATTAAAGATGACAAAACGCCGATAAGGCATGGCGGCAATACCGGCGACAAAGGGTGCAAAGGTGCGGATAATGGGCAGCAGCCTGGCGATGACTACTGTTTTTCCGCCATGCCGGGCATAAAAACGCTGGGTGGTTTCCAGATGGCGGATGTTCAACAGCTTACCGCCAAACAGATGCACACCCCAGCGCTTGCCCACCCAGTAATTGACTGCATCTCCCAGTACCGCCGCTGTCACCAGCAAAAACAGTAGCCAGGGTGCGCTCATGGCTCCCACTCCGGCCAGGGTGCCACACACAAAAAGCATGGAATCCCCGGGAAGAATGGGCATGATGACCAGCCCGGTTTCTGCAAACAGAATCAGAAAAAGAAGGGCATACACCCAAGCCCCGTACTCCTGCAAAAACAAAAGCAGGTAATGGTCAAAGTGCAGAAGCATCTGCAGCAAGTGATGAACATCCGACATCAGCTGTCTTCCGAAACTCCGCAGTAGCGTTGATAGTGGCGCTCAAACATGATTTCCATTTCGGCGATCACCGTTTCTGCCTCTATCCCGCCCATGACATGCCTGGACATCAGGCTGGATGTATCATTGAGCATTTCCTTGGCATCCAGCATGCTGTAACTCTCCCGCAGCCGCTTGATGGCACCCACTACGCTTTCGCCTTCGCGGGCAGGCAACAGGTTGGGCTTTTCAATCACTTTTTCCTGCGGCGCTTCAGGCTTCTGGCGACTGCGCAGAAATTCGGCAAAAGCCACTACCTGTTCCTGCCCGGCAGCATCCAGTTTGCGCATCACTTTCAGGAACTGACGCTCACGACTATTCATACATCACTACCCGTATCCACTTTCAGGGAAAATACCGGAGGCTTACGCTTTTCGGTCATCAGCGCCAGCTCGCGAACTAGGGCAACAATCACGCGGTCAGTGGTTTTCTGCATTTCCGGCCAGAGACTGCGGCATTGTTCCAGTAACTCACCAACATTTTCAGGGGGTTCGCGATCCTCTTCCATGAGAATGTCTTCAATCAGACCCGGTTTCATTTCCGGTCGAAACAGCAGACCTACCGCACCCTCTTCAGGGCGGAAAGCAATCCAGCGGCCTTCATCATCTACTACTAGAGGCTGGATGCCTTCCGGCAAAATGGCGGTTCCCGGCGACCAGACCATCACTTTGGCACCGTCCACAGCCTGAGCCAGAGGATCGTTTTTACCCGCTTCCGTGGCATGCGCCGTTGTAAAATAAGCGTTATGGTAAGGTTCGAGTTGTAATTCAGCGCCTTCATATTTAGCCAGCAGCAGCGCCCCCAGCCCGAAACCCACTACCGGTCTGCGGTTTTTACGGAACATGGCAATTGTTTTGATTTCCTGCTCCAGCCATTCGTATTTTTCTGTTTCCAGCGGAGACATCGGCCCACCCAACAAAAACAGGGCATCAAAAGTCAGGGCATTCCCCGGTAATTCACCACTCAAAAAAACCCGAAAATAACTGAAACCGATGTCGCGCTTTTCCAGTTGGCTTTCCACGATTCCCAGAAATTCGGAATAACTGTGCTGCACGACTGCAAAATGCTTCATTCATACTCCTCAAAACTTCTCGTTGATTAGACCTCGCGACGCACCGGCATGGCCAACATGTCCTTGCTGCAACGTTCCTTGGCAAACTCCAGAAATTCATCCATAACCAGGCTGCGGAATTTTTGTTTCTGGTACACAAAAAAGTAAGGCCTTGCCAGGGCCGGGCTCAAGGGCCGGGCCAGCAAGGTCCCCAGGGCCAGTTCTTTCAGCACTGTGGCCTCAGAGACAATGGCCACGCCGAGCCCCCCTTCTACCGCGCCCTTGACCGCCTCAGGGCTGCCCAATTCCATGGTGATATGCAAATCATCCGTATCTATGCCGGCCTGATGCAGATATTCCATGGTGACTTCCCGGGTGCCGGAACCTTCTTCGCGGGAAACAAAAGGATAATCCAGCAACTCTTGAGCAGACACGCTTTCATGGAGACCCAGGGCATGATCAGGCTGGGCGATGACAATCATGGAATCCATGCAACATTTGAGCGTGGCCAGACTTTTATTGGTCACCACACCTTCCACCAGTCCCAAATCAATGCTGTTGTCTTCAATCATGTGGACAATTTTGTCGGTATTTCCTACATGCAGGCGTACCTGCACGTCCGGATATTTCATTTTGAAATCACCGAGCAGACGGGGAAGCATATACTCGGCAATGGTGGTACTGGCTCCGATCAGCAAATGACCACGCAAGTCTCCCGTCATTTCTCCAACCCGATTGGACATTTCCGTGTACAGGGAAATGATGCGTTCCGAGTATTCGTACACCACCAGGCCCGCTTCAGTGAGGCTGATGCGATTATGGGTACGGTCAAACAACCGTGTATTGAATTGCTCTTCAAGCTGCTTCACCTGAAAAGTCACCGCAGGCTGCGTCATGTGCAAAGTATCTGCCGCTTTGGTAAAGCTGAGCATCCTTGCCACCGTGTGAAAAACCTGTAACCGTCGATCTGCCATGAAAATCCTTAGTCACCCGCGACTTTTAATGAGTTTAGGGGTAATATCTGAGCGCTTCAATACAGTATTTAAGGAGGATAACCCATGCCCAAGGCTTGGGAAAAGCTCGATCTGCAAGGCGCCGGGGTACAGAGTTTACAAATTCGCTTGCAAAAACTCCAGAAAAAACCTCTATGGGCCTATCTATATTGGTTTTTGTTCCCCTTTGGAGCCCATCGTTTTTATCTGGAAGAGTCCTGGGCCTGGGTATTTCCGCTGGTGACGACCGCCATAGTGGTTCTGGCCGTATTAGGGTTACTCTGGGAGGCCATTGTTGTGGCCGTCCTGATGCTGGCGTTCGCTCTTTGGGATCTCAGCCGCATCAGCCACTGGATCAGCACCTATAACAAGGAGTTGCGCAAGGCCAGCTGGTTTGCCCGACAAACCCCTGCCGCACCTGCTGGTTATCAGGGGCGCACGGATACGGGTGAGGCGCCTGCCCAGTGGCAACGGGAGTTACAAAACTATACAGCCACCAAGGAAAGTGAACGGGCCGGGCATCCTGCTGCACAAAATCCTGCCAACAAAGGGTTTGCCCCGGGGCAAAGACGCATGTCTTTTGCGGAACAGGAAAAACTGTTGCGGGAAATTGCCAGTGCCCCCAAAGGCGAAAAACCCAAAGATCATTAGGTGGGTCTGGATGTTAGGATGGTTCCGGCAAGAGCGAAAAGCGCCTAATATAGCCTTTAAGGGCCGCATGGTTGGCCAAATGAGGGCGTTAAACCCTCTCTGATGATAGATACCAAGGAGCAACCTAGGATGAATGCCATTTTACCATCCATCATCTCCGAGTTTGAAACCGCCGAGCAGGAGGCCAGCTACACGGCTTGGCTGCAGGCCAAGACGGCCGCCAGCATAGCTGACCAGCGCCCGGGCATCCCGCACGATGAGATTGAGAGGCGCATGGCCGAGCGACTAGCACGGCTCAGACAGCGCAAGACGCCCTGATGATGCTACCCATCTTCTGGCTTGAGTCGGCGGACGCCGATCTGGCCGCCATCATAGACTACATCATTGTGTCACGGCCACCTGCATAGAGATCGTGAACGTGGTACATGCTCGCCGTGAGTTCCCCTGTTTCAATTCAAAATAAACGGTCATAGCGAATACCGAAATGATCCCAAAGGCTACGGAACGTGCTACTGATCGTGTCAGAGTACTCGGCAGGTGTTTTTCCCCGGCTGCGGGCAGCCTGCTCTATCTTCTGGCCATGTTCATCCGTTCCTGTAAGGAAAAAAGTAGCGCCCCCTTGAGTTCATGGTAACGCGCCAGAATGTCGGCGATAATCGTCGTATAGGCATGGCCAATGTGGGGCACGTCGTTGACATAGTAGATCGGCGTAGTGACGTAAAACTTCTCTGGCATTTTTATTCCTCTGTCAATCCAGAATTAACATCAGAGCAAACGGTCCTCCGCATAAAAACCAGAAAAGCCCGGTTCGCTCAACACTACTTTTCCTTTTCAAACATCGCCAGATAGCGTTCTTTGGGTAAGGGGAGCTGCTTGGCCACTGCTAAAAAATCTGCCAGATGCAGGGGTGAACTCATTCCCACCAAGGTGACGCCAATGCCCGGCGTCGAGCGCACAAACTGAATGGCCCGTTGCGCCGCATTGGCCAGTTCGGGAATTCCTTCCTGCAAGGAGGGGATTTCTTCCTGGGCCAGCAATCCTTTGCCCAGGGTATGGCTGGCCATGACGGTCAGCTTGAGCTGAAAAGCGGCTTGAATGGTCGAACCAATATTTCCCTGTCCGGTAACCTGACTGAAGCGCGTGTAGGCTTCAGGCATCAGGGCATTAAAGGGGAGTTCCACTACCCGCAGATGGTGTCTGTTACCTTCACCGGCTGCCTTCTCGGCCAGCCCAATCAGACTGGTCAGGGACTGGAACAGAGTGTGATCGGTTTCCACCCGACAGGCGTTGAAGGTAGAGATGCCATAATAACGAATTTTGTTTTCATTGACCGCCTGTTCCAACACGGTAAAGACCTGGAGCAACTTCTGGTACATGCGTTCTTTGCCAATCAGCGGAATATGTACCTCCGGCTGATCCACCAGAAACACATCCAGGGTTTCCAGACCGGTTTGGCTGCGTAAATCATCCAGTTGCCAGGCAATATATTCGGGGCTCAGACAATGCACATTCTGGGCGAGGTCTTCTTCCTTGCCCAGGCCTTTGGCGACCACTTCCTCGCGAAAAAAAGCGAGAGGATCTTCGGGACGCCCGCCCGTGAAGGTCAGGAACCCGCCCTTGCCCACCACAAAAAACTCCTCGCGGAGAATTCCCGCCGCCATGGCCTTGGCAATACCCGCCCCCACCGCCCGACCAGCCCGGCCAAAACGATAATTCGCACCAGTATCAATCACGTTAATCCCGGACTGCAGAGCCTGAGCGACAATGGCCGCCACGGCCAGATCCGTCACATCATCCACGGCGCCGGGGAATGTGCCGACCCCCAAGGAGGACAGCTTGATCCGGGTATTCAGAAAATCACTGAAATGTTCTTCCGCCAGAGTCTCTGCAAAACGCGCTACATAGGCCTTACTGCCGACACTATTGGCGGCTCCGGGAATCAATGTCTTATCCGCAGCATTCACGCAGCGTTTCTCCTGTTTGCAAAAAGGGGATGATGGTGGAACAGATACTCCAGACGATCGGTCACTTCGTTTCGCAAGGGACCCGGCAAGGGCAGATCATCCAGATACTGGAATTGACGGCTGTAATCGGGGGCGTCTTCATCGTCCAGATCCCATTCCACGCCTTCCAGCAGGGCTCGGCCTGACTCGGGCAGATTTTCATCCAGCTTCCGCCCGGACAAAATCGCCCAGACCCCGGTCCAGCAGCGTGCCAAAGCAATGGGATGATACCCTCCTCCACCCAGCACCAGCAAACGCGGGCTTTCGGCGAGCAGACGCCGAAGCACCTGCCAGAACAGTCCATTGGATATCCGGAATTTGCTCAGCGGATCGGGAGACAAAATGTCCGTACCCGCCTGCAAGACCACCACATCCGGAACAAACTGCCGCATGACCCGTGGCCATAGGGCCTCGAAAACTGCCGCGTATTCCGTGTCGTTGATTTCTGCAGGCAGGGGCAGATTGACCGCCATACCTTCATGGTCATCCAGCCCGCCCCCCTGAAAAGGATAAGCATAGGCCGTGTCCATATGCAGGGAAACCGTCAAGGTATCAGGGTCCGCATGAAAAGCTGCCTCTACGCCATCGCCATGATGAGCGTCCATATCCCAGTACAACACGCGCAGCCCGGCCCTGCGCAGATGCTGGATAGCCAGTACCGGATCATTCAGATAACAAAATCCGCGTGCCTGACCGGGTGCCGCATGGTGCATGCCTCCTGCCGGACTGAAAGCGGTGAAACCCTGTAATACCTGCTCTGCAGCCAATATGCTGGAGCCCGTAGCCAGATTGGGCGTATCAAAAAAACCGGGGAAATACGGATTTTCCAAGGTACCCAGTTGATATTGTTTACGATCCGTATCGCGGACATTACCGCGAAACTGGGCACGTTCAAAGGCCTGGATATAATCGCGGGTATGAAAGCCAAACAGCTCCTGATGACTGGCCGGACGCCCCAGGCAATACTCCTCGGGAGCAATAGCCCCATAACTGTTGATCAGATCCAGAGTCAGGGAAACGCGCGGAATCGCCAGCGGATGATTGCTGCCATAACTGGCGCGGCGATATCGGGCAGCGCCGACAAAGCGGGCCGGAAGCGTGGCCGCAAGTCGTGGCTGCAATAATTCCTTTTCATTCATCAGCCATGCCCCCGCAGGCGCAAGTACACTTCGGGCAGGCGCGCCGGCAGGCTATCCAGATGCGGCAGCACCAGATAATGTCCCTGCCCGAAAACCTGCGGCAAATATTCTCCACCCTGGGGATCAAGACTGATACAGAAGGCGTGAATACCCAGTTCCAGCGCTTCCCGCACCGCCATGCGAGTATCTTCCTGCAAATAGCGGGCATCTCCCCCGTCATCGTAATCTGCCGGACGACCATCGGAAAGAATCAGTAACAGGCGGCGCTGGGCCGGGCTGCGCAGCATCAGTTTGCTGCTGTGGCGGATAGCCGCGCCCATGCGCGTCGCCAGACGCCCCGACAAGCCTCCCAGCAGGGCCCTGGCCCGTGCGTCAAATCTGTCGGTGAAGCGCTTGATGGGATACATCAGCACTTCATCATGATATTTGCTCGCAAAACCATAGACCGCAAAAGGATCCCCCACTTCCAGCAACGCTTCGCCAAACAGCAGCATGGCCGCCCGCAGCCGGTCCACCACCCGCACCCCGGAATCTCCCGCTTCGGCCATGATCGAGGTGGAAAGGTCGGCCAACAGCAGCACCGCCGTATCCCTTTGCTGGGGACGGCGCTGCAAATACACGCTGGCTTTTGGTGAACGTCCGGCACGTTTTTCAATCAGAAACTGCACAGCAGCTTCAAGATCCGGTTCCTCCCCTTCATACTGGCGACGACGGGGAGACATCCGGGTCGGCTTCTGGGCCTGTAAGGCGCGCTTCAAGCGCCGCAAAGTCCCATCATATTCAGCCGCTATTTCAATGGCCTTGGCTTCATCTTTTTCGCGCAGCTTACGCTCGTGCACCCGCGCCCAGTCCATTTTATACTGCTGATGGCGGTAGTCCCACTCGCGGTAGGGCCAGCCACCCTTGGGGCCTTTCACCCCCCGACCACTGCCCGCCACCTTGGCCGGCAAAGGAATACCCACACCCACTCGCCCGCCCGTACCCTGAATATCTTCGGGCGGGATTTCCATGTCCGGGTCATTCCCCTCGGCGGCCTGTGGAGTTTCCTTGGGTTTTTCCTGATGACCCGCCGCACCCAGAGCACTGTCGCCCTCTACTTCCGGTCCATCGCTGCCGTGTTTTTGCCGGGGATAGACGGGCCTTGCAGCATTGGGAGAATGGCCGGGCAAATAAGCGCGGGCACGCTCCGTGAGGGTCAAAGGCGGCAGGGTGCTTGTGGCATACAAGGCCATAGCCACCCGGAAGGCATCCACAATACCGGCTTCGCTACGGGTCAGATCCGCCAGATCAGGACTCAACCGACCTAGCTGGTAATCTTCCAGATAACGCTGGGCCTGTTCATAGTAGGCAGCAGCCACACCCTCAGGGAGTCCGTGCTTGCGGGCCGCCCGCACAACCCGGGAGATGTATCCTGGCATTTCCCGATCCAGCGCTACATCTACGCGGAGGTCTTCACACAAATCAAAAATCATCTGGAAACGAATCAGGTCTTCGCCAAACCGGGCAAACAGCGGCCGCCAGGTAATGCGCTGATCGGGGTCCAGGGGTGGATGCTCCATGCCGATTTCCGCAAACAGGGCGTGAATGGCATCCTGCTCATAGCTGTCAAAAGCCAGATGCGCACCCGTATGGTAAAAAGCCAGCAGGGCTTCCTCCCGATCCGGCATGACCGCCGGTACAAACAGACTGCGGCCATCGGTTTCCAGAAAACTGCGGCCGCCTTCCAGGCTCCAGTCGCCCTCTTCCAAAGGCAAATGCAATCCAGTCCAGGCCTGCAGCAATAAACCAAACAAGCGCTTGTGGGTTCCCATCCGAAAACCGGGCAGCACCTCCAGCAGAAAGCTGCGGGCTTCATCACTTTCCAGACGAAACCAGGCCTCACCCCGAATCCGACCGGCCGCCAGCACATCTGCCCCGCGTCGCG
Source organism: Acidithiobacillus albertensis (assembly GCF_001931655.1). NCBI lineage: Bacteria > Pseudomonadati > Pseudomonadota > Acidithiobacillia > Acidithiobacillales > Acidithiobacillaceae > Acidithiobacillus > Acidithiobacillus albertensis. Next base: position 2,187,891 of record NZ_MOAD01000001.1, read on the forward strand.
CCCATTCCGCTACACCGTCCAGACCACAGATGCCGCGCACCTTGATGGCGCCATCCAGATAAGTCCCCAGGCCCAGACGGCCCTTGGCCAGACTGTCAGCGGGTTGCAGCAGGGCAGTCAGGCCAGTTGTGCCGTTATCACCAAAAAGCGTCGCTACCGGCATCCGAAAATAAGCCGCAGCACTATCCACATGGCGGCCGATCCAGTCCGCCCCCAGCTTGAACCACAGCGCTTCACCTTCGGCCCCCCAGCTTTTACGCACCGTGGCCGCCTGCGCAAAAAAGCCGACTACGGCGCGAAAAGTGCCGCGCTGGGTCAGAAACTGCCGCGCTTGTTCCAGCCAGGGATCCAGGCCGCCAAAAGCCGCTACCATGTTGGCCGTGGCATGAAAATAGGCCTTACCGGCTTCCCGGTCATAAAAAAACAGGTCTCGGCCTGTTTCCAGAAAGCGCAGGGCAGCCGCTTCCCCAAGCGGCGCCACTGCGGGCAAGGCTTCGCGGGCATCCCGTCCGGCCACAAAACTGATGGCCGCCAGATGCTCGAGGATTTCTTCGGTCGCTTCCGACATGAAAGCTCCTTAACGTTCCGGGAAAAAAGTCCGGAAAATTTCCAGCAAGGCTTCGCTCAACTCCGGATCATCAGTTTGCGGGTTGATGATCGCCATGGTGCAGGCTTCCAGGGATTCCAGTCCCGCCACCATCAACGCTCCAGCGTAAATCAGCGCGCGCGTCGAAGTCACTTCCTGCAGACCCTGATCCTTGAGATTCCGGGCTTTATCTGCTGCCGCCACCAGGGCCTTGGAGCGGGATTCATCCAGCCCCGCCTCTTTCATGACAATCCGGGTTTCCACCTCGGCCGGGGGATAGGTAAAATTCATACCCACAAAACGCTGTTTGGTCGAGGGTTTAAGATCTTTCAAAACCGTCTGATAACCGGGATTGTAGGAAATGACCAACATGAAATCGGGATGCGCATTGATTTCCGTGCCCAGCTTTTCAATAGGCAGATGGCGGCGATGGTCCGTCAGGGGATGGATCACGACGGTCGTGTCGGTCCGCGCTTCAACAATTTCATCCAGATAGCAGATCGCCCCCTCACGCACCGCCTTGGTCAAGGGTCCGTCCTGCCAGACCGTGGCATCTCCTTCAATGAGAAAGCGCCCGACCAGGTCTGAACTGGTCAGATCTTCGTGGCAGGCTACGGTAATCAGGGGCCGCTTGAGGCGCCAGGCCATATGTTCCAGAAAGCGGGTTTTGCCGCAGCCCGTCGGGCCTTTGAGCATGACCGGCAAACGGCGGCTCCAGGCCGCCATAAACACCCCGACTTCATTGGCTACGGGTTGGTAAAAAGGTTCCTGGATAATCATTTCACTCATTACTCAACCCTCTTGATTTTGTTCGGCATGACTACGTAAATACAGAAATATGTGACGCAGGGTATGAATCACCATCCGCTCAGGCTGGGCGGGCAGTGCATCCTGACGCTCCGCTTTCAGACAATTCTGGTAGTAAATCAGTTCACGACAATTATCGCGAATGGTATTCCAGTGGGGCTTGCCCTTCACCAGGGTTTTCCACAATTCCAGCAAATCCGCATCACTGGCATAAGGCTTATGCTCGTTTTCCAGCATAATGCGCAACATGGCCTGCGATTCGGCAATGCCCGCTGCCAGCAATTCGGGCAAGGGCATTCCTGCGCTTTGTTGTTTGGCTAGTGCTTCAATACGTTCATGGACGGCATCCAGTGCCGTAATTAACTGTGTTGACTCGGTCATCATCACTCCTGATCGGTTTTTCGGCGAAACCCGCTACCACTCCGGGAGATTTTCGTCTAGGATAAAAGAGTTTTAGCTAAATGCGTGTATAATTCATTTTATAGTGTGATTAATAAGGGGCAACCATGAGCAACAAACTCGTCAAGATGGTCAAACTGAACAACCTGCAATACAACGCCAATCGCGATCCTCAGGTCTACCGTCGCGTCGCCGGACATCCTTTCCGGATTCAGGCCATGCTCGAAGGTCAGGGCAGCGCCAAAGTCAGTGTAACCTGTGAAGGCAAGACTCTGAAAGAAAGCACCCTGGAACTGCCGGGTATTTTCTCCTACGAAGTCACCTTCAAGGATGCCGGCATTCGCATTGCCACTCTGACCGTCAGCGCCGAAGGCCAGAGCGAAAGCCATGATCTGCTGCTGGATACTGAAGCCCACGCCAAGGTCGGCTGAAGCAGCGAGTCAAGCGGTATAGCAAGCGCCGTCCGGCTGAGCAAAGCCAGCGGCGCTATTTTTTGGTGCTTTTTATTACCAGGCAAACTGCTGGAAAAATTCCGGCAAGCGTTGCAAACCTTCTTCCCGATCAAAAAAGCGGTCAGCCCGCGCTGAACGCGCCTGATCACGCAATTCGCGGCTCCCACCCAAACAGAAAATAGGGATATTCAACTGGTGCTCACGGCGGATCATGTCTATCAACTCCACCGGATCACTGATTTGCGGGTCTTCCAGATTCAGCAGCATAAAGCGGTGCAAGAGAATTTCCTGCCATTCATCAAAAGCATCCAGATCAGTGGCTTCCGTCATTTCCCACTTTTCCGGAATAGAAGACTCCACCGCCTGACGCAATGCCGCATCACTATTCATCAATATAAAACGCTTGCGCATCCGGTCATCAATACTGGGCATTCGTCATCTCCTGTCATTCTGGATTCGGATTTTTAATCTTTCCAGACAGCCGTTTCGGCAAATCGTGCCGCCCAAAGATCGTATTCGTTACCAGCCAATTGTTGCAAGGCGGCGCTGAAGGCGGGGGAATCCATCTGCAAGCCGCTGAATATCTGCGTCTCGCTCTCGGCCCACAACGAGACTTTCACCCTACGAAAGCAGCCATTTTCTGTCCAGATACGTAAATATTGTCCTTCCGGCCATTGGCGTTCTGTCAAAAAAGCGCCCGCTTTAATCTTGATACCCGCAGCTACGCGGCGGCTTCTGCGGTCTTCCCATTCCGGCTCTTCCAGTTCCGCTTCTGCCACGGCGCGCTGCTCATCACAACTCAGCACCATCTCGATGACCGCTTGCACTCCCAACTTTTCCAGCACCAGAGGAAAAGCCGCGCGTAGAGCCTCGGGCGTGGGTGGAGAGGAGGACAGTTGCGACCAACTCCAGACACTGTCCTCCAGGGCCTCTGCGAGCCAGGCACGAAACGCTTCCGAAGGGGCTGCCACACAAGCGACAAAACCCTGCCAGTCCACATGGAGCATGATGCTGCCGCCCAGCACCAGACTGCGCCCGATACTTGCCGCTCCGGTCCCACCGATTTTACGCCCGGCGCACCAGAAGTCGTGCCCATCGCGCGCCTCAACGAGCACCCCAAAATGGGCATAAAGAGCCACTATCCAGGGCGCGATATAGTCAAAAAGCTCAGGAGCACGGCGCATACCCCACGCCGTCGGAAAAATAAAAAAGTAACTGAGCTGTCCGCCATCCACCCAGACCAGCCCGCCACCCAGGGATCTTTGCAACACCGGGACCCCCAGCTTTTTACAGGCCAGCAGGTCGAGTTCCGCTCCGGCAGATTGTGCCGCACCCGGACTCAGATGCGCAGCGCTTTGTACCAGCAGCAAAATGGGCAGATCACTGTCACTTTGCGCCTCTGCCAGCCCCACATAGGTTTTGTGGAGCAACTCCGGAGACAACACCCCCAAGGAGATGATGCGTAACTGCATCCCTCAGAGCTGTCCTGACTGGAGCGGAAGATAGCCGAAGGCCATCAACTCAGGCGTTTTCTTCCCGGGTTTCCTTGTCCTTGGGGCGGTAAAAGGCCGAAAAATAGAAATCCCGCTCATTCAGGGCTTCATGCCAGCGCACGCGTTCTTCCACACCCGCCTGCATGATACCCGCCATGGCCATGGACTGCTCACTATCCAGAATCAGGATGGTATCCTGCAAATCTTCATCCAGCTCGATAAAGTGCGCGGCCATGCCCAGAGGTTCCTGCACATGCACCAGAAATGATTTGCAGGCAGGATCTTCGGGATCCAGTGGCGTCATGACCAAACGACCCATATAGGCCATTCTCGCCAATTGGTTGAAACGGGGAATTTCCAGCTTTTTCCCCATCTTGTATTTGTTGAGTTCATTTTTGAGGCTACTAACATCAGTAATCGGTATGGACTTCATGCGTTTCCTTGGGTTCTCTGCTGATCGGATTCAGGCCAGTTTCGCGCAAAACCCCCTTGGGGTGCAAGGTAAGGGATTTTGCGGCACCAACGCGGCCCCGTAACCTGAACACAAAAAAAGGAGACGGTCGCCCGTCTCCTACGTACCCTGAGGAGGGGTATGGTTTTAGAAGTCGTAACCGACTTGGAGACCGAAGGAATTTTCAGCAAGTGTTGATGTTGGTGTTTCCATTCCAAAAGGAGCTGTACCAGCTGGTCCCGTGATCGTATTTGCAAATGCATGCATATACGCTTCGGTAAGCTTCCAACCCATTCCCAGTTTCTGAGTAGAACCAAAGGTAATGGTATTCTGGACTACAGCTGGGAAAATGGTATTCGCTGCTGCATCTTTGTTATCGATTGGATTGGAACTCCAGGTATAACCAGCACGCACCTGCAACCAGTTGTTGATATCATACTGGGTACCAAAATTTGCAACAAACTGATTATGCCAGTGTAAACCAAGCGGAACCACATTGGTACCCTGCCAAGGTCCATAAATATTAAACGTATTTAGGGTGTTGTGCCAATTAATCCATTGTCCCTCAACGCTCACCAACCACTGAGAGGTAGGACGAATAGCAAGCCCTAAGGCAATCTGCTGAGGGTAATTCAAATGTCCGCTGTACTGTCCAGCTGTCCCTTGCACAGGTTGTCCATTTGGAAGCTGTGCAGCTTGTGAGCCAGCTTGGAAAGTGAGGGGGGTAAAGACCATGGGTGATTTATAAGTTGCACCCAAGGTAACCATATCATTCACTTTGTAAAGAACGCCCAAAGTCAACCCTACTCCATAGGCCCATGATGGGGTTGAAAGATTTAGTCCACCACCTTCATACAAATCGCCCTTGGCAAAATTTTGATTTGGCGTAAATGTTTGTTGGAAAGAACCCTGCTCTGCAGCGATGTTCAAAGAACCACCTACAGAAAGGTGGCTATTAACTTTCATAGCAAGTGACGGAGCCATTTGTATGAATGTTATACTGCTATATGCTTGTGCGACACCGGACGTCAAAGTTGGTGATGGTTGCTGAAGGACACCATTTTTAGCAAACTGATATGCGGGACCCGTTGCACCTGGTTGAATATAATTAACTCCCAAACCAGAAGTACCATATACCCCACCACCAAAGACTATTCCATCTCCAAAAGCCGGTGCTACCCAACCAATTGCAGGTATACCATAAATATTGCTATGACTTCCTATCTCACCACTTCCCATATTCGTTTTACGGGTTGGGTTAAAAACTTCTGCCGAGAAAGCTGCTTGCGGAGTCATATTAGCCAAACCTGCAGGGTTACTGATCGCTGCAGACAAAGGATCATCAGGCGCGGCGACAACCGCGCCACCCATACCGATCGCGTACTGACCAATACCAATCAACTGATAACCATCCGTTGCAAAGGCGCTGCTGGAAATGCCCATTGCCAGAGTTGCTGCTACTGCTACCCCTAAAATCCGTGATTTTTTCATCTGTATCCTCCGCCCACAGTTGTGTCGCTAATGACACGGTGATTGTGTCTTAACGGGAACAGTGTTGCAAGAACATTGATCTATCAATTTTTTAATCCAATTATCAGCGCTTAAAATATGGGTATATTAGCAATAATAAATATTACTGGATTTTGGGGAATTTCCATTAAAAAAGGGGCCGAAGCCCCTTTTTTCATTCAGCCAATTTATCATGAATCGGCTGAATATTCTTCCCAAAAGCCTGTCAGCCCGGGAATTGCAGATCCTGCAAACGCATTTGCCGACGCACGATTTCCACATCTCCCTTGTTAAGGGCGAAGGGGAAGGAACGAATGTCCGAGGGCGAAGAATCCCCATAGGGACGGTTGCAGGCGCTGACTTCTTCATCGTCTTTGCCGGGGCAGCCGGAAGTCTGGAAAGGCTTACCGGAGTTGATAATGTCTTCCAGCTCCGCTTCGGGGTAGCCGAAGTCCACGACCCGACCATATTCGTCGAATTTCATGTCATCGTAGCGGCCACCGGCATAGTCAATGAGGAAGCGGCCCAACTGAACGCGACGCCAATGATCCTGAGGAACCGGATCCCAGTCTTCCATCATGGAACCCTTCTCCGGGAAAAAGGCAAACATGTGATTATGACCGCCCATATCCTTCATTTTCTGACAGACTTCAAGAATTTCCTGTTCGGTTTCGCCCATGCCACAAATCAGATGGGCGCCGAATTTTTCCGGCCCATAAATTTCTGCGGCCCATTCAATGGTCTGCCAGTATTTATCCCAGGAATGCGGGCTTTGTACGGTTTTTCCACGGGTCCGCTCAAAAATTTCCGGGGTCACGGCATCCAGAGCTACCGTGAAAATGTCCGCACCGGCTTCCTTGAGGTTGATGAGATCCTGCTTTTCCATGGTGGTCGGATTGGAAAGAATGGAAACCGGAATATGGGGGGCAACTTCCATCCAGCGTTTGAGCATGGTCATGGTGTCATTGTCTGAATCGGGGTGGGTGATCATGCTGATACACATGCGCTGAAAATCACCCTTGTCGCTGTTCTGGGCAATGCGTTCGAGCATTTCGTCCACCCTCACCGTCGGCCAGTCCACCCGAATGAAATTGCGGTCGGCATAATCGCGGCTTTCTTCACGATGTCGGGCCAGACCACAGTAGGTGCAGTTGGCGCGGCAACCTTCCGGGTAGGTCATCAGCAGATTCAGGCAGTTGGTACAGGAGGTGCGATGCATCACGCCGGGCACCAGACCCAGGGTAATGGCTGCCGCCGTACTTAACTGCACATAGTCCGGGGAACGCATCGTCGGTGTTTTGACGAAATAATCCGGGCGATAAAAATTTAGGGTCTGAGAATTTTCTTCGACTACCGCACTCATGGACGTTCCTCCTGTCAATCTGCCTTAAGCGGCAAAGTATTCATCAAAAGCGATCCAGGCGGATCGCATTACCTGGTCTTCCCGGGCTGCAGGCTTGCGCCACACAGCTTCCAAAGATGTTCTGCGCTGCACAGCCCGGCGCAAAGCGGGACCGAACTGATCCTGCATGTCTTCTTCATAACTTTCCAGCGCATCTTCATCGCCGGACAGAAAAGCGGCAGCGGCCAAACCGACGGCTTCCCCACTGATGACCGCCGCAGGGATACCAGCACCCGTAATGGGATGCGTCAATCCGGCGGCATCCCCACAAAGCAAAACATTACCGTGGATCATGGGACGCAAACCACCAACGGGTATGGCACCACCGGTTCTACCGAGCACTTCTGGGCCAATAATGCCGCGCTCCACCATCTGCTGATGGAGATGTTCGAGAGGTAATTTGAGATTATCCTCAAAGCGTTTATCAGCCCCCAAACCCAAATTGGCAACAGGTCCACGCGGAAACAGCCAGCCGTAACCACCTGGAAAAGCATCAGACAGAAAAATATCCGTATCCGCATAGGGATGACTCAAGGGTACCGTGTACTGCCGGGTATAAACCACCTGCTGATGGGGCAACCCAATCGCCTCAGCAACCGGGCTATGCGGACCATCTGCGGCAACCATCAGCAAGGGTTCAACCGCTTGAATCTCACCGGAAGACAACTTGATTTGGGCGTGGCGACCATCCCAGGCAAGAAAGGTGCTGCGTGTTTTCACCTCAGCACCAGCGGCCTGAGCGAGCTCTGCCAGCCCCTGATCAAAACGTCCCCGGTCAATCATGATACCGGGGAAGACACTATGATGTTCCAAGCCGGAGGGAAGAACAGTCATCATCCCTGCCACATCCTGCACCCGCGCCCGGGTCTCATGAACAGTACGCAACAAAGGCATGGGGACAAATTCGGCGCATTGTACCGGCAGGCCAATTTGTGCCCGACGATCCACACACAGTACCCGCAGCCCCTTATCGGCGGCAGCACGGGCAGCGGCCGTTCCCGCCGGACCGGCACCGACAATCAGCAGATCCAGCTTGATTTTATTCATGGCTGCTCCGCTGCCATACGCAGCACCCTGGCGAAGTGTTCAGCCTGCAAACCGAAACCATCAATATGTTGCTGCACAAACAGCTCCGTCAGAATGCTGTCCACGTCATTCAGATGCACATTACGCAGGGCGGCTTCCATATCGACGATGGCGCGGCGGGGCTGGATGAAGTAATCCCCGCTGAAATGAACCTGACGCACCCGATCACCAAAGCTATCCCAGAGGATTTCTGCCTGCAGGGTTCCTCCCGGCGCACGCAGACTGGCTTTGCGGATTGGCATACCGTCGCGGGCACGGTTGTTCACAGCCAACCATTCCGGATCGCGGACTTCAATCAACATCTCGGGCAGCAAGGTCATGACCGGTTCCGGCATTTCTCCCGTTTCAAAACACAGCCCCAGGTGTAAGCGGAAACCTTCCAGCAAGGCCTCTTGAACCATACTTAGCTCCGGCGCTTCGCCCAGCAAAGCTCTTAAACTGGTGACCCGATCGGCAACGGATGCTATGGCATGGGCATCCAGCTTTTCCACTGGAACCCGGAGGACCCGCAGCATTCTCGGTATGTCTAGATCCACCAGCACGGTACCCTGAAAAAGTAAAACATCGCCGTCCATGATACCGCCCGTTCCCGAGATTTTTTTTCCTTCCACTTCAATATCATTACGTGGTCGGAAACGGGCATCGACGCCTAGCTTCGACAAACCTGCCGCAGCCGCCAGACATATTTGCCGGGAGACTGCCGCCATGTCGCCTTTGGGCAGAGCATCCCGATGGCAGACCAGTTCCCAGCCAATTTGGGTCGGATCAAAAATCAACGCGCCACCACCAGTAAGCCGACGCTGCACAGCAATGCTCTCTTCCCGGCAAAAATCCAGATTCAATTCCTGATCCGGAGACTGGTGGTAACCCACCAGCGCCGATTCTTCAAAGCGCAAAAAGCGGAAAATATTGGGAATGGCCTGATCGGCCATGGCCTGCAGCAATGCTTTGTCCAGCGCCATATTCTCATCGGCTGGACGCAAACCCGTATCGACTAACAGCCAGGGAGTTTGTGCCGCAGTGTTCATTGCGGGTAACCCCGATACTGCGTCAAGCTGGTCACATGTACCACGTACATTGCTCAGGCCGTGAAGACGATGGGAATATCGCGCAATTGGGTGCGACGCTTTGGAGCAGCAGGTACGTAATCCAGAGGCATGGTCGTGGACTCGTCGCCCATACTGAGCACTTCTTCGCCGACAATCATGGAGCAGCAGGACGGGGTCACGAACACATCCCGTTCCAGATGTTTGGCCAATGCCAACATACCATCGGAGGGGAATGCCACACCATTGAGACCCGCCATGACCGCGTAGGTATCGGTAATGGAACGATGAACGCCCGATGGGCGCGCACAACCGAGCAACACCGGAGTCTCTGGAAGTGCAGCACGGGCATCCATAAAGAATTTACCGACTTCATCGGTGGGCGGGGTCACAAAAGGACGACTGGAAGAGGCATACTGGGGCATAATCACGACCAGCACCAAGGCACTGGGCAGATGCCGTTGAATGATTTCCAGCGAATTCCACTCACCCAGCAGTTCTCCATAATGCAAACCGATGACAATGTGGGGAACAACCTTCATTGATGTGGCAACCAAAGCCTCCAGGGCCGCCTCAAAGTCATCCACAGTGCGACGCAGATGATAGACCTGATTGATGGTGTCCTGGGCGCCGATCACATCCATCATCGCTACATCAACGCCCGCATCTTCCATGCCTCTGGCAAACTCAGGGGTTGCAATACCCGTATGCATGGCAATTTGCAGGTTGGGGTAACGATCCTTGATTTTACGCACCATGGGGAAATACGGTTCATAATGCACCACATTCTGGTGGTCCGACCCCCCGGACAAGAGCAAACCGCGACCACCGTCGAGAACAATCTGATCGACCAGGCGATCCAGTTCTTCAGGACTGCGTACCGGAATCATGGGTTCCAGAATTTTAGCCTTGCAGTGATCACACTGGAGTTTGCAGTCACCACCGGTAATGGAGATGGCCGGGAACGCATTTTTACCACAAGCAGAAACTTCCGAAGTCTCGTGGTGTTTGAATGAAGGGGTATAGAAATTGATACGACCCACCTGACTGCCAGCCAGGCCAGACCACCGCTCCCGCATGGATTCGACCAGATCAGCGTTGAGCGTCAGATCTTCTAATGCTTCCACTTGCGAAACAGCGTTTAACCATGGGTTCATATTAATTTCCATCCTTGTCAACCATTAAGAAAGCTAGACGGCCGCAAAATGCGGCCGTCTGACTGGATAGGGCTATCTGAATAACTCAGCAGCCGCCAAAACCATCAGCCGTCATCTTTTCTTCAAAAGCGGCCAGAGCGTCAGCACCGGTTTTCAGCTCGCCAGAATCACCAGCAAAGTCAGCCGGAGTCAACTTGGCAATCCAGCCACTACCATAGGGATCCTTGTTGATCAGGCCCGGATCCTTGGCTACGTCATCATTGCTGGAAACCACGGTGCCACTCACCGGGCTCTTCAGCGGACCTACCCACTTACCAGATTCAACCGTTGCGGCAGACTTGTCTTTTTTGATGTCTTTACCAGCACCCTTGGGGGTGTAGGAAACAATCTGACCGGCCAAAGCACAGGCATAAGAAGTCATACCAATGGTGACGCTGCCATCATCTTCCTTGCGCAACCAAACGTTATTATCAACGTTGTACATCAAATCTTCGGGGATTTCACAGCCACGTACAGTTCCCATCATTTTCTCCTTCGGGTTTTAAATTAAAAAAACAATAGCCGGTCAACAGACAAAATCAAATCAGCAAGATCACCTGCTGAAGCCACTTCATCCACTTCATCAATCAGGTTGTCTGCTTCAATCTCATATCCAGGCAGTGCCGGTCTGCATACATAAAGCTGTGCTCCAGCATTTTTGGCATCGCGAATAAAATCAATAATCCGCTTGCCACCTTCCATCGCTGCCAAATTTTCTGCAACGCCCACTTTCATGAGTTTTACGGCTTCCATGGTGCAAAAAATCTTAACCTCTGCGTCCATGGAAGACAACAGCGAACCCAGATAGAAAGGCGTTGCACAACGATGGGCGGTGCTTGGGCCACTGGTCATCACAATAACCACCGACTTTTCACCGTCATCGTTCAAATAATGATCACTCATCGCATACCCCGTTCACAATGGATGTCGTCGCGCAGACAGCGCTGCCGATACAACTCAAATGCCGCATCCCCAGTAGACAGTTTTTTTAACGCTACGTCCACGGATGCCACCGGTCGAACCCGGGCGATCCACGCTTCATAAGGCTCAATATTCAGCAGGTTGGGATCTTCCAGCACATCTTCGTTGGCCAAATCGATCACACAATCAAACACATTAGGAACCGGACCTGCCCATTTGCCACTTTCAATGGTCGCCACGGGCTTGCCTACGGGCCTGCGTGTGCCCGGACGGCGCACCCGCACATGCAAAATTTTACCAGCAATAGACTGAGAAATATCCGTCATGCCCACCGTCAGGGTTCCGTCGCCTTCGCGACGCACCCAGATTTGACACTCCTGATCATAATATAATTCGGCGCGAAATTCGCATCCGTTACATTCCATAGCCTCCCCCTGTTGACAGCGGCAGGTAATAAAAAAAGCGCCCCATTACGGGGCGCTTCCCAACCTTGTTATACGATGCCTTTGGCCGCAAGCAGGTCCATGGAATCGCTGACGTTGTCGGGAATGCCGACCTTGCGCGCAGACAGGCCCATAGCCAACCCTAACAACTGGGTGAAGTAAATGACCTTGACGTTGGATTTGATACCGAATTCCGTCTCCGCACGGACC
>NZ_MOAD01000001.1:2199991-2202012 GCF_001931655.1 Acidithiobacillus albertensis
ATCTTCGGCTGCCTGGAGGATGTTCAACACCAACTGCGTGGAGGTATCCGAATCAGAAAGCGTATGCGCACCACCACAGCAAGCGGTTTTCAAGGGAAAGTCTACGGCTACGGCACCCGCTGCATTGAGCAGGTCGTCCATAAAATGCGGGGCATAGCTGGATTCAGAGCCGGGACCCTGATCTTTTTCCGGAAAAATCTGCCGGGGACGGGTGTACATACAGCCATAATAATTGGCTATTTTCAGACCGTTCAGACTTTTCTTGACCTTGCTCTTGATGCCATCAGGACCGACTTCTTCCATGAACCATTCCAGAGCATGCAACGTCCGTACATCACCGTCGTATACCGGATCGCCGGATTTGTCGGCCAGATCCTGAACCGTCTTCATGGTCTCTTCGGAAGTGGCACATTCATATTCCGTCTGCTTCAGATTGCGGTAACAACCGTTGCAAGGGGCCATCACCGTATCACAACCCTGCAATTTGCTGGCAATGGCCAGATTGCGTGCGGACATGTAGGTCTGCAGCATGGGGTGGATATTCTTCACCTCCATGGCGCCGCAACAGTTGTAGTCTTCGAGGTTTTCCATCTGCAGGCCAAGTTCCTTGACCAGAACGCGCGTGGACTTGTCGTAGGGGCCGCCGGAACCTTCCAGCGCACAACCCGGATAATATGCAACCTTAGCCATGATGAGCGGCCTCCTTCTGTGCTTTCACGTATTCTGCGAGTACTTCTCCGGTCTTGCCCCAGGACTTGGTTTTCGGACGGAAAACAAAATTCAAGCCCATTTTCGCCAACTGCCCCAAAGGCAAACCCTTGGACAGCCGCTTTCCGAATTCAATTATCCAGTCCTGAACCAGAGGCTGATTGGAACGCTTGTAAAAACCCATCATGACTTCGGTATCTTCAATGCGACCAAACTCAATACACTGATGGGTGAATTCTTCGTCAAAGTGGGTGGAAAGGGTCTTGGGGGTCAGCCCATTATCTTCCATCCAGTGTGCGGTGGCTTTCATGACGCCTTCAGGACGCACGTCCTTGGGGCAAATGTTGGTGCACTTGTTACAGGACACGCACTGCCAGATGATGTCTTTATCTTTCATCAACTCGGCCTTCAGGCCCAGACGAATCAGATAAATCCAGTAACGGGGATTGAAGTCCACGTTCTGGGCGTACATGGTGCAGGAGTTGGTGCAGGAACCGCACTGCCAACAACGATGTACATTCTCGCCACCGCTGTAGCTCTGAATGATTTTTTCGAAATTTTCATCATAGTCGGTGAGTGTACGAGGAGTAATCATCGTGTTCCAGGACCCTGAAACATCCACTCCGTCCACTACCAGATGGTCGTGCTGTAAAATCCGATCTGGATCGATCAGTGTTTTTTCATGAATAGCCATAGCTGCTCCTAAACCCTAATTCATCACGCCAAAGTCTAAATGCACAAAGCAATCTGCTATTGCCCGTACATCCTGTGAATACCGATGAGCGAGAATTTTTTAAGCGCCCGCTTTCATGTTGATATGTTGGTTAGTGGCGAGTTCGGGGTTGTAGAGGTATTCCACATTTCCCTGCTCGACCTGTTTGAGGTATTCCTGGAAGTCGGCTTTGGCCTTGTCCCAGCTGATGCCCATTTTTTCCACCAGATCTTCACAGGGTGAAGCATGCCACTGGAGCTGGACGATCTTGAAGGGATCAGCGCCACAGGCCAGGGCGGCCAGCTGCACGTCTGCAATGATCGGGATGCTGTAGTTCATGTCATGGGCCTTGCCGATCCACTGGTTCTTGTCCATGGTGGTGATACAGCCGGTGTCGATGCCAATCATGACGTCGGCGTTGGCTTCTTCCCGGGCGACCTTGATCTTGCGATTCATGGTGAAGCTGCGGGTGAATTCGCGCTCGGAGATGATGTGCCGGAAGCCAAAGCCACAGCAGTCATACCAAGTGGAGTAGTCGATGACCTGGGCTCCCAGCGCCTGCGCGACCGAGGTGCCAACGGCCGTGCGGTTGCCACCGAGA
>NZ_MOAD01000001.1:2202112-2207190 GCF_001931655.1 Acidithiobacillus albertensis
ATCTTCGGCTGCCTGGAGGATGTTCAACACCAACTGCGTGGAGGTATCCGAATCAGAAAGCGTATGCGCACCACCACAGCAAGCGGTTTTCAAGGGAAAGTCTACGGCTACGGCACCCGCTGCATTGAGCAGGTCGTCCATAAAATGCGGTGCATAGCTGGATTCAGAGCCGGGACCCTGGTCCTTTTCCGGGAAGATCTGCCGGGGACGGGTATACATACAGCCGTAATAGTTAGCAATTTTCAAACCGTTCAGACTTTTTTTGACCTTGCTCTTGATGCCATCAGGACCGACTTCTTCCATGAACCATTCCAGAGCATGCAACGTCCGTACATCACCGTCGTATACCGGATCGCCGGATTTGTCGGCCAGATCCTGAACCGTCTTCATGGTCTCTTCGGAAGTGGCACATTCATATTCCGTCTGCTTCAGATTGCGGTAACAACCGTTGCAAGGGGCCATCACCGTATCACAACCCTGCAATTTGCTGGCAATGGCCAGATTGCGTGCGGACATGTAAGTCTGCAGCATGGGGTGAATATTCTTCACTTCCATGGCACCACAGCAGTTGTAGTCTTCGAGGTTTTCCATCTGCAGGCCAAGTTCCTTGACCAGAACGCGCGTGGACTTGTCGTAGGGGCCGCCGGAACCTTCCAGCGCGCAACCCGGATAATATGCAACCTTAGCCATGATGAGCAGCCTCCTTCTGTGCTTTCACATATTCTGCGAGTACTTCTCCGGTCTTGCCCCAGGACTTGGTTTTCGGACGGAAAACAACGTTCATACCCATTTTCGCCAACTGCCCCAAAGGTAACCCCTTGGACAGCCGCTTTCCGAACTCAACAATCCAGGCCTGCACCAGAGGCTGATTGGAACGCTTGTAAAAACCCATCATGACTTCGGTATCTTCAATGCGACCAAACTCAATACACTGATGGGTGAATTCTTCGTCAAAGTGAGTGGAAAGGGTCTTGGGGGTCAGCCCATTATCTTCCATCCAGTGTGCGGTGGCTTTCATGACGCCTTCAGGACGCACGTCCTTGGGGCAGATGTTGGTGCACTTGTTACAGGACACGCACTGCCAGATGATGTCCTTATCTTTCATCAACTCGGCCTTCAGGCCCAGACGAATCAGATAAATCCAGTAACGCGGATTGAAGTCCACGTTCTGGGCGTACATGGTGCAGGAGTTGGTGCAGGAACCGCACTGCCAACAACGATGCACATTCTCGCCACCGCTGTAGCTCTGAATAATTTTTTCGAAATTTTCTTCATAGTCGGTGAGCGTACGGGGAGTAATCATCGTGTTCCAGGACCCTGAAACATCCACTCCGTCCACTACCAGATGGTCGTGCTGTAAAATCCGATCTGGATCGATCAGTGTTTTTTCATGAATAGCCATAGCTGCTCCTAAACCCTAATTCATCAATGAATGTCGTCTCTTTTGATGCGAGACCCGCCCATCCGCCGCTGCACTTCAACACCCAGCAACTTACGAATCTGCTCCGTAAAGTCGGTCTGACCGCCAAAGTCCGAACGCAAAAAGCCTTCTGCCATTGCCCGTACATACTGTGAATACTGATGAGCGAGGATGATGTCCACCATGTAGGGAACATCACGATATACGCCCAACTCCAGCAGTGTTTCACGCATCCACTGGCGCAGCCCCTCAAACATTTCGGGACTCTCGCCAAAAGGAAAATCCGTGAGGTAATCCCCACCACGTATAAACTCACGAATGGCTCCGGAAGTGGTTCCTTGATCCCAGACCCAGCGAGTCATCAGAGGATACCGCTCCGGATCGCTGAAGTGCAGGACTTCAGCAGCCACATCCCTGATGACGCGTTTGACTTTTCCGGTAGCTGGCAAGGCCTCTTCGAATCTTGCCATGCGCTGCGTCAAATCACCGTGTCCGGTGAGCAGATCGCGCATCAACTCCCCAACCTTGGCCGCACCTTGTTCCTCAATGAGCGGCCATATTTTCCGTCGCGCCGTAAACATCTGCGCGACGAGATGTTCCATTTGTGTTTCGGTCAGGGGTTGCTGTTCTTCCAGTAGCAGACGGCGAAAACTTGCCGTCTTTTCTGCCATGCTGCTCACCAGATCGGCAAGTCCCTGTTGTCCCTCAAAAGCTTCTTCCAGTTCATAGAAAGAACGATTGAGCAGGCCCTTGTCGAGCTCAATGGGCAGCGTGGCTGGAACGATATGTTCTTCGTTCCTGTGCTGGTAGATATCAGCTGGCAACTTTCTGCTGTCCAAAGAGATCGGCTACTGCTCGTGAACCAGCTGACTGCCCTTGAGCAATCGAAGTATCGATATCTTCCGGGCCGGTAGCCGCGCCACACACGTAAATACCCTTGCGCGTCGTTCCCTGGCTATTGGTGTACTGCTCGGCACGATCAATAAAGCCGTGTTTTTCGAGACCAATACCAAAAGTCTTGGCAATTTCAGCATTCAAAGCATTGGGATCCATACCGATAGCATGAACCACGATATCCATGGGAATCACGATAGGACGCTTGACCAGAGTATCTTCGCCTTTCACCAGCAAACGACCGTCCGGTGATTTGGTGACTTCGGCAATACGCGCTTTGACGAACTTGGTCTTGTACTCTTCTTGACTCTTCCAGTAGAACTTGTCTTCGTAAAGACCGAAGGTACGAATGTCCATGTAGTAAATGAACACGTCGGTGCTCGGTGAAATTTCCTTGATTTCCATCGCCAGATTCGTAGAAACGGTGCAGCAGATTTTGGAGCACCATTCACGACCAATCTGACGGTCACGTGACCCTACGCAGAGCAGAATGGCAACCCGCTCGGGCACCCGTCCATCCGAAGGACAGGTAATTTGACCGGTACCAACCATCTGTTCCATCTGGGTGGTGGTCAGTACGTCTTCATAGGTACCAAAACCCCATTCCGGCTTGTTGATGGAGTCAAAGTGGGTGAAACCGGTACCCAGCACAATGGATCCAGCCTCGACCTTTTCACCATTGCTCAGAGTCGCCGTAAAATTACCGGCTTCCCCTTCAACCGTGGTCACCTTGGTAGATTTGTGGATAGCCACATTGCCATCCCCTTCTACCCGACTGACCATACGACCAATAGCGTCCTTGGCCCACTCACCCGAGGGAACCAGCTTGGCGTAACCAGAGATGATCGGGGCGCCACCGAGAATATCTTCCTTCTCGACGATGACCGCTTTCTTGCCCATCGAAGCGATGGTTGCAGCTGCTGACAGACCGGCCGGGCCGGCACCTACGACTAATACTGTATCCTGTGCACTCACTGATTTTTCTCCTTAAGCGCCCGCTTTCATGTTGATATGTTGGTTAGTGGCGAGTTCGGGGTTGTAGAGGTATTCCACATTCCCCTGCTCGACCTGTTTGAGGTATTCCTGGAAGTCGGCTTTGGCCTTGTCCCAGCTGATGCCCATTTTTTCCACCAGATCTTCACAGGGTGAAGCATGCCACTGGAGCTGAACAATCTTGAAGGGATCAGCGCCACAGGCCAGGGCGGCCAGCTGCACGTCCGCAATGATCGGGATGCTGTAGTTCATGTCATGGGCCTTGCCGATCCACTGGTTCTTGTCCATGGTGGTGATACAGCCGGTGTCAATGCCAATCATGACGTCGGCGTTGGCTTCTTCCCGGGCCACCTTGATCTTGCGGTTCATGGTGAAGCTGCGGGTGAATTCGCGCTCGGAGATGATGTGCCGGAAGCCAAAGCCACAGCAGTCATACCAGGTGGAGTAGTCGATGACCTGCGCACCCAGCGCCTGGGCGACCGAGGTGCCGACGGCCGTGCGGTTGCCACCGAGAATGCTGTTGTCGTAAATGGCGTCTTCCGCCACCATCTTGTAGTAGTGACAGGCCGCATGGGTGGTCACCCGGATGTTGCTCATGTCGATGGTCTGCAGTTCGCTGGCAATGCGGTTGCGCATGACATGCAACCATTCACTGTAGTGCACGACTTCTTCGGGAATGACAATCTTGCCATCGACCAGACGGCCGAGCTTGCCGAGGATCTTCTTGACCTTTTCGCGCAGTTCGGCTGATTCAATCAAATACTTGCGAATTTCCTTGTAGTTGCCGAAGGAGGTGCCGCAGTGGACCAGCGGGAAGAAGTGGCCGTTTTCATAGCCGTGCTGCTTGCCGGAGACATAGGCCTGATGGAAGTTGCGCAGGAAGACGGCGGCGAGGGATTCAACATTGCCGATGCCAGAGCCATGGTAGTTCCAGGCGGTGCAGGAGGTCTGGTCAGTTTCGTCCAGATAATCCGTGCCAAAGTGGTTCATGAACCAGAGCAGGCTGGTGGGATAGCCGGGGATGTTGCCACACTGACCGCAGCTCTTGTGATGCCAGAGCTGGTTGGTGGGAACCCGCTTTTTCCAACCATAGAGAGTGTCTACTTCAATAGGCTTGTGGTCATCGGTAATGCGGTGAACAATGATTTCACCTTCTTTTTCCAGTGCCCACATGTGCTCGCGAATGTCGTCCATACGCTCGCCCAGGTCCATGGTGCGACGGTCTACGTGACTACGTACCCATGCCGTGGCCGCTTCCGCTTCGTTGGCCGATAAGTTCGTGTCCTGAAAAAAAGCTCCGTGCCCCGCTAATCCTTGCTGCGTGCTGTTGTCGCTCATAACGATCTCCTTGATCCGTCAGTCTTCCTGGCTCTCGAGCCAGTCTTCATAATCTTCCCGTTTTTCATCAATGAAATCCTCAATCACATCAAAGAGGTTTTCATCCATGGTTTCCAGAGACTTCAGCACACCCGTCATTTCCCAGATGGTGTACATTTCTACGGAAGTTTTCAGGGAAACCTCCCAGGCCGTTTCTACCGTTTGCAGCGTGCGAACCGGGATTGCTTTGCGTAGAATCCGCAAATCTCCTTCAACCTTCTGAATATTGGGGCCCCAGTCCGGAAAATGATCGGGCTGGATCATGTCAGGAGAAAGCTGGTTACCCGTGGTAATCAGTTTGAGCATTACGCGACCAAAGGGGCGCAACACATCTTTGGCCGATTGCATACCATGGCGAATGGAGACTTCGCGCATGATCATGACCAGTCCACCG
>NZ_MOAD01000001.1:2207290-2244623 GCF_001931655.1 Acidithiobacillus albertensis
CACGGGGACTATAATCGTAGAACTGCGCCGACGGGCAGGTAGCCGTACAAATGCCACAATTCAAACAGCCATTGAGTTCGTGGTCATAACGAAAATCCGCACGGATTTCGTCAAACATCTCTTTCATTTCAGCGTAAGTCGCCATCTACTCGCTCCTCGCTCGTAATTAATACGTCGTACCTTTTCGACCCGCAGCACAGATCATTGGTTCAAATAAATAACGTGATATCGGACTCACCGGCGAATTCAAAAAAGGCCGCTGCACCACCCAATTCAATTCCGTCAATAAAGTCAGCCGTATCAAACTCGAAAAGATCGACTGTCATCTGACAAGCGATCATTCTTACTTCAGCTTCAACACAAAGCTCGCGCAATTCATCCAGACTGGCTACGCCCTTGGCTTTCATTTTGCTTTTCATCATGGATGTGGCCATTCCTTCCATACCCGGCAACACCATCATCAGGGTAGGCATGGGAACAGGCATCGGCATGGCCGGATTACCCAAGGGGCTGACGCGCAGATGACTCAGATCTTTCTTGAGCAATTGCAGACCGTAAAAGGTGAAGAAGATTTCCACACTGTAGCCCAGGGCTGCAGCAGTGGATGCCAGGATAAAGGGAGGATATCCCCAATCAAGGGTGCCTTTTGTGGCAACAATCGCCAGTTTTTTCTCGTCCATTTTCTACTCCTGGTCAGGCGGTCAGCCCAACCTCATTCAATTATGCCTTCTGGATGAAGAAGATAAATTCGCCAGCTGCTTCAGCATGCTCCAAAAGAGGATTCTTGGTCTGCTTGGCAAATGCTTCAAAATCTTTTACCGCGCCGGGATCAGTGGCGACGATCTTCAAAACCTGACCGGAAGTCAGCTCACCGAGAGCCTTTTTGGTGCGCAGGATGGGCAAGGGGCAATTCAGGCCACGTGCGTCGAGTACTTGATCTTCTTGTACCATGGTTTAACCTCCTAAGGTTATTGATGTCTGAAAACTACCTGCAAGACTGTATCAGGAAAAGGGGGAACAGCAAGGCAAATATTTTGATTTGATGATTAAGCACCCCTATTTTAGAAAATGCTAATCAACCGGGTAGCTGACCAATAGGCAGTCCACGATTCGCCCAGGCTGAAATTCCACCACGCAAATTAAGCACTTGCCCAAAACCCTGAGCAGCGGCAAAAGCTGCGGCCTGGGCTGAACGTCCACCGCTGAGACAATAAAATACCACCGTTTTGGATTTATCTAACTGCTGTAGAGACATCGGCAGCATGTGCAAGGGTACGTGCCGGGCTCCTTCGATGATGCCACGTGCCACCTCAGCGGGAGAACGTACATCCACCAGAATGAACTCATCACCTTGATCGCTCAAGGCCTTGAGTTGATCTGCCGTGATTTCCTGAAAACCGTACATAAGCTATTCACCAATTAATTAAATAATGTCATCTGCTAGCTTACACCATGTATTCGTTCACGTGTAGCACCATTATCCACCCAAACGCATCATGAATATCCGCGAAGAACGATCCGGATCTGTGACAAATTCGTGACGTTCGGGTTTATCCTGCCAAATCCTATCGCGGATTTCATCGGCAATTTCTTCGTTTCTGCTGCTTCCTCTCAGCAAAGGTAGCAGGTCCATACCATTTTCCTGGCCCAGACAAAATACCAGTCGACCACTTGCAGTCAGGCGGACCCGATTACAGGTGGCACAAAAATTTTCGCTGATGGGCGTGATAAATCCGATTTGCGAACGTGGGTGCTCTGCAAACTGAAAAAGCCGGGCGGGACCATTATCCGTCGGCCGAAAGGCCGGATACAAAGTGCCCAGCTCTTTTTCAATGAGCATTTTCGCTTCGCTTGCACTCAAAAATTCCGCGTTTTGGGCCTCGCTTCCGGCTTGTCCCAGGGGCATGGTTTCAATAAAACGGATATCAACATGCTGCGCCAAAGCGTAGCGCACCAGATCAGCGAGATTATGGCCGTTTTCGGTACGCATGAGCACCACATTCAGCTTAATACGGGGAATACCAGCACTGATTGCGACAGAAATTCCGTGCAGAACCTCTTGCAGATTTCCACCCCGGGTGACCCGGGCAAATACTTCCGGTTCCAAGCTGTCCAGACTGATATTGAGATTATTGACCCCGGATTGTTGTAGTTGTTCGGCCTTGCGAGCCAGTAACAAGCCATTTGTACTGATACTGATTTTACCAATTCCATGCTGATGGGCGGCAGCAATCAGATCAGGCAAGTGCGGATGTATGAGTGGCTCACCACCAGTAAAGCGCATGTGGCGCACACCCAAGTCTGCAAAAACCCCGATCAGGCGATCATACTCATCCACCTGAAGGTGATCTTTTCTGGCAAAAAAAGGAGTGCCTTCTGCCGGTGAGCAGTAGGAGCAACGGAAATTACAGTGCTCCGTAACGGAAATACGCAGGTAAGTAATCTGCCTCCCGAAACGATCCGCCAGAGCGGATTCCCGTGCCGGTACAGCAAACACTTCCTGCGCCATATCCATTCACCTCAGCAATAATGAAAAAACTATACTAGACCTCTTTTCAGACCCAGTTCAACATTGCTGACGGCCATGGTACAGATTGATGACGTGTTGGGCCTCAACAAAAAACAGCCAGCGTTCAACACCAATACCAAAAACAACGGACACAATGGCAAGCCATGCGAAAAACAATTGCCCGGTCAGGAAGCCAATGATCAAAGCGGCCACCGGTATAATGAAGGCAAATATATACATCATGAATTTAATACTGCGCGCCTTGGCACTGGGCAAAGTATGTCCGAACTCTTCCGTCAGAAAAGTACCAAAGGTATGGCCCTGCTCTAGAATCCGCACGGTTGAACGGTTGAAACCGGTTGCCGTACGAATGGTCGGACCGTTTGGACGACCAATCCAGAAATAATAAATACCTTTCATGACCGCTGCCGCGACCAGCAGACCCAGGGCAATTCCCACCAGGGTAAGCGCCGGTGCTCCCATGATCATTCGCTCGGCAGCCAGAATCGTGGCACCAATGGCCAAACCCATAACATAGAAATTTGCGGGTACAAGAGCCGTATTCCATTGGCGAATGGTTCTGAGCACGGCATAAATCATGCCCTGACAGAAAATGGTAATCAGACCAATCAGGCCAGCCAGATTCACCAGAATCAAACCTACCGTATCCTGTGTGCCTGCCGTGAAAAACACCCAGACCAGATAAGCAAAAGCAAACGGATAATATAACACCGCAAAAACTCCTTCGCGGGCCAACCAGGAGGTGCGCCAACGGGTAAAAGCCCTCCAGGCGTTCTTGGGGTTCGCCAGATGCGCGGTAGAAGAAAGCATGCCGATGCTGACAAAAACCAGCGAGAGAATGACTGCGACCATGGTCTGCAGGGGATTTAACCCGCCATCAATCTGAAAATCATTGATGATGGCCGTCAAGGCCATAATGCCAAAACCACCGCCAGAAAAAAGCGTCAGAAAAATAACTGCGAGTGCCGGATGCATGGTATCTCCTTAACGCTCAACTACGCGGTTGACCCATTCTTTCACTTTACGAACTGCTTTTTTCTTCAGCTCTTCAGTGGGGATCGGGGCATGAACACGGGGCGGCAAATAATGGTTGGTAGGGTTGTAATTCAGTTCGGGCATCAGCTGATAGCCGCCCCGATCACGCACAGCACGACTAACCGGACTTTCCGGATCATCCAGATCGCCGTACATACGAGCATGCGCCGGACAAGTCAGTACACAGGCAGGCTGCCTTTCTTCCTCCGGAATTTCCATATCATAAATACGGTCAATACACAGGGTGCATTTTTTCATGGTTCCGGAGACGCGATCCAACTCGCGGGCACCATAAGGGCATGCCCAGGAACAATAATTACAACCCATACATTTGTTCTGATCGACCAGAACAATGCCATCTTCAGCGCGCTTGTAGGAAGCACCGGTGGGACAAACCGTCACACATTCGGCGTTTTCACAATGCATACAGGACATGGGAAAATTGACGGTTTTGTTATAGGGGTAGTCCCCTATTTCAAAATGCCGGATACGGTTGAACCAGACCCCGGATGGCTTGGCGCCGTAGGGATCATAATCGGTCAGCGGCGCTGTGGTGCCACTGGTATTCCATTCTTTGCAAGCCACCGCGCAGGCATGGCAGCCCACGCAGGTGTCCAGATCAATGACTAATCCGAGTCTCATAATAGTCTCCTTGGCACGTCAGGATTTCAGATTGACGGGCTTGTGGGTATGGTAACGCAGCACGTCAGGTGCTGGGGTATCACCAGGTAAAGGCTTCATGGTTGGGAATACGGGCCAGGTGCCTTCTTCTCCTGGTGCCGCCGGATATATTTTGACCATCAGATCGTACCATGCCGCCTGACCAGTAATAGGGTCGGAATTGGTCAAACGTCTTTCCCCCTGCTTGGCTGGAAGTAGTTCGGAAATCAGATGATTCATCAAGAAACCGCGTGTTGCTTCAGCGGCTTCCGGCTTCAGGCCCCAGGCTCCGGATTGTTTACCAATGGCATTCCAGGTCCAGACGGTATCTTCCTGACAGCCTTCAATGAGCTTGACCTGCACCCGGATTTTTCCGTTATGACTTTCCACCCATACCCAGCTTTTATCGACAATCCCCATCTGCTCACCGCGCTTGCGGTTCATATACATATAGTTCTGGGCGATAATCTGGCGCAGCCAGGCGTTCTGGCTGTCCCAGGAGTGGTACATCATCATGGGGCGCTGATTGACGGCAAAGAATGGGTATTCTTTTTTGTCCACGCGCTGCTGTTCCAGCGGCTCATAAAAAGCTGGCAGCGGATCAAAATAGGTTGCCAAACGCTCGCGGTCTACCGGATCCTTGGGCTGTGGACCATCGTAGAGACCCATACCTGCCAGACGGAAACGCTGGAAGGTCTCGGAATACAGTTCAATGATGATGGGATCAGCCGTCGGATTGAAACCAATACGCTGGGACAACTCCAGGTATTCCTTGTTGGCAAAGCGATAAAAAGCCATGGACTCCGGCAAGTGATACTTGAAGAACCCCTGATTTTCGATGTAACGATCCCATTGATTGGGGTTTGGTGCCCCACGCAAGTGGGTTTCACCATCTTCACCACGCCAGCCTGCCAGGAAGCCTATTCCGGGCGCACGCTCGTAGTTAGTAATGAAATCCTTGTAGCCGGAAAAACGGGGTTCTCCATTTTCCTTGGTGAAAGCCGGGAATTTGAGACGACCGGCAATGTCCACCATGACTTCCTGCCAGGGACGCACATTGCGATCAGGCTTGAGGATTGGATGACGAATGGAGTCACAAATGGCATCCGGCTCGGAAATCGGACGATCCAGCAGTGAGATGGCATCATAACGCTCCAGATAAGTGGTATCTGGCAGAATCAGATCACCAAAATTAACCATTTCCGAATGGAAGGCGTCTACCACCACCAGAAAGGGAATATTATATTCGCCATTCTCGTCTTTGGATTTCAGCATATCCTGAACATTGGCCGTGTTCATGGTGGAGTTCCAACTCATGTTGGCCATAAAGAAAATCAGGGTATCAATAGCATAGGGGTCTTTATTGACCGCATTGGTGACCACCATATGCATCAAGCCGTGGTTGGCTATAGGTGCTTCCCAGGAATAGGCCTTATCAATGCGTTTGGGCTGACCATTTTCATCAATAACCAGATCTTCCGGTGCAGTGGGGAAACCCAACGGCGAAGACTTGAGGGGCGTATTGGGCGCACTGTGCTGAGCGGGTTTAACTGCTGGCGGGACGGGCTTGGGGTAAGGGGCCTTGGATCTGAAGCCTCCGGGGCAATCAATCGTACCCAGCAATACCTGCAGCAAGTGAATGGCCCGAGCTGACTGCATACCATTGGAATGCGCTGAAATACCGCGCATGGCGTGCATGGAAACCGGACGACCAATGAACTTGTCATGCTTGCGTCCAGCCCAGTCCGTCCACTCTACATTGATTTCAATACTTTCCTTGAAAGCCACATGCGCCATTTCCAGCGCCAGCCGTTCAATGGTCTCGGCGGGAATGCCCGTAATTTTACTGGCATTTTCCGGAGAAAATTCGTCGCTGAGATAACGTTCCGCCAGAATCGACATGACCGTACGCACCGGCCTGCCGTCGGGGGCCGTATATTCTCCAAACATGGCTCCGGCTGAGCCCGCTTCCATGCCATTGGCGAAGCATTCTTTCTGGATATCCCAAATCATGGGATGTCCTTCGGCATCACGCAGAATCAGGCCGTCACCGACTTTACCCGGTGTGTTGACGACCAGGAAAGGGGCATTGGTATAGCGTAGCAGAAAATCCCAGTCGAACTGTTCGTTCTGAAGCAGAACATGGACCATGGACAGGGCAAGCATGCCATCAGTACCTGGCTTGATGGGCACCCACTCATCGGCGATGGCCTGATACCCCGTTCGCGCAGGATTGATTCCGACAAACTTGCCACCATGACGCTTGAGTTTTTCCAAACCGATTTTCAGGGGATTGGAGGAGTGATCTTCGGCCACACCCCAGAGCATGAAATACTTGGTACGATCCCAATCCGGATCACCAAATTCCCAGAACGCGTGACCCAGCATATACAATCCGGCAGTAGCCATGTTCACCGAACAGAAGCCGCCATGGGCCGACCAGTTCAGGGTTCCAAACTGCTGCGCCCACAATCCTGTGAGCGCCTGCATCTGGTCACGTCCCGTAAAATAGGCGAGTTTATTTGGATCGGTGGCCCGGATATGGGCCAATCTTTCGGTCAGGGTGTTAATAGCTTCGTCCCAGGAAATTTCCTCGAACTCTCCAGCTCCACGCTCGGTACCGGGCTTACGCCGCAGTGGATTACGCAATTTACCCGGCGAATACTGCTTCATGATGCCTGCAGAGCCTTTGGCACAAAGCACACCCTGATTGATGGGGTGGTTGCGGTTACCCTGGATAAATCGTACCTTATTGTCTTCTACAGTGACTTTGATGCCACAACGACAAGCACACATGTAGCAAGTGGAGTACTTGATTTCCTGCTTGCTGTGGTCTTCAAATTCCATAACCGTAGCCATATTTGTACCTCGCGCCTGGCTGCAACAAATCGGGGACATCCCGTTATCGCCGAAATCTTGGCGGAGCGTGCCTGATAAAGCAAGTCAGCGTTTTTGATTTTGTAATAAGTAGTCCTTATTTGCTTTGTGGTAGGGACGATGATTAGTTTAATGGCGCTTAGTCCAAGGAGATGCATTCATGATTCGCAACGATTTCAAAGAACATTCCCGCATTACCGTGACCTGGAAGGATAAGGAAGGTAAATTGCGTCCCGGTAATTTCTATGTCTACGCCCTGCTCAAGGATGCCATGATCGTTCGGGCCACCGACAAAGATGGCCTGCTGCGCAAGTTACCTTATGGAGATGTGCTGCGCGTGGTGAAATTCCAGGATGTGGCTCCCCAGGATCGTTATATGATTCCGGATGAAATTCTGAAGGAAGCCAGCTGGAAAGACACGGATGTCATGATGCGTTATAGCTCCAGCCCGCATCGCGGCAAATAATTGAAGTTTACGAGTGGGCCTCTCTTGTCCAGAGGCCCGTCTTGCCGCCTTCCTTTTTAAGCAGGCGGATGTCACTGATGATCATACCCCTGTCTATTGCCTTGCACATATCGTATATGGTCAGCAACCCAACAGATACGGCAGTTAATGCTTCCATTTCCACGCCGGTTTGCCCTGCACAGTGTACTTCCGCACGACAAACAATGCGGGTGGGGTCAGTTTCAGGAATAAGGTCCACCTGAACAGCCGTCAAGAACAACGGGTGTGCCAAAGGGATCAGCTCCCAGGTTCTTTTAGTGGCCTGGATGGCGGCTATTCTGGCAATTCCGAGCACATCACCTTTGTGAATCTGCCCTTCGGTAATGTGGTGGAAGGTGCTTTCTGCCATGTTGATTTCGCCTTCTGCAATGGCAATCCGCGTACTCACCGCCTTCGCGCCAACATCGACCATGTGGGCTTCGCCCTGCGCATTAAAATGATTCAGATTTTCAGGAACAGACATGAATCTGGCACTCCTTTTGCTTACAATTTGAACCTATCCGAACGGCTCTGGAATTTCTCATGAAAACCAAAAGACAGCTCTGGCTGTGTTTGATTCTCTGTTGTTTCGCCTTGCCAGCGCAAGCCGATTTACGCTTTCTCTTGCCCCCGGTCAGTAGCCCGGCCGTCATGTATGCCGCATTCACACCGCTGGCCAACTACTTAAGCCATGCCATTAATCAAAAAATCACACTGAGCTTCAGCGCCAATCTACAAAGCTTTTACAATCAGGCCGACCAAAACACTCCGCAAATGGTGCTTTTTTGTCCTATTGCTTACATCCGCAGTGCCCATCAACAGGCTTATTACCCTCTCGCCGGAGTGATTCCCACTCCCGGCGGAAACCATAGTGTTATTGTCGTGCGTCGTAACAGCCCCATCCACAACGTGTTACAACTCAGGAACCGCAGCTTTGTCATGGGGGATCCTGCCTGTGCAGCTTCCTCGCTGGTACCCTTGTCCATGTTTCGTGAGCTGGGGATGACACCCAAAAGTTTTAGTGTTTTTCGGCAAAGTGGATCAGATCAGAGTGCGCTCATGGATGTGGCTGCGCGTTTTTACGATGCTACAGCGGTTGCCAAAAACGTTGCAGCACCCTATATCCATTCGGGAACCCTGCGCGCCATTGCCGATGCCGAGGTCGGCCCCGGCGACCTACTGGCGGCTTCTGCCGGCGTGCCCGCCAACGTCCGCACGAAACTCACCGCCGCTCTACTGACAGCAAAAATGCAGGATCCCGTCAGCATTCAGGCTCTTGGGGGTCTGGCAGCAGGATTCAAAGCCATCAATGATGGGGATTACAATGCGCTACGCACCCTCTATCAAGAAATACACGGGGTCAAACTCCTTCCCAAAGTGCCGCAAGAAGCCATGACCTTGGGAATTCCGCCCACTTTCACACCGATAGCGGCATACCAAATTTTTGCCCCGCTGCAAAAGGCGTTGAATGAAGCCACGGGACTTCCTGTACAGCTGGTCATTCCCCATAACGAACAGAGTTTCGTCGCCGATGGGCGCGCTGGCAAATTTGACTTCGCCCTGCTAACCCCCAGAATGGTCGCCATGGAAAAAACGCAGATGCTGCCTATTGCCCAGTCAGTTCCTCGCCATGACCTGCATGGCCTGGCGATTATTCGTAGGGATATGTCGACACCAGGCACCGGGCCATCCACGGGTCCCCTGCGCATTGCTTTTGCCAGCCCTTACTGCAGTGCCCGCTCTCTGGCTAAAGCCAAACTGCTCCGCCTGGCCGGTAACAGACCGGTGACATGGGTTCCGGAAGGTTCAGAGCACGCTGTTTTTACAGCATTGGCAGAAAATCGTGCCACACTCGGCATAGTCCGTACAGCTACTGTCATGACCCTAGAAAAAGAATTACCCGGTATCTGGTCGATTGTTCAAAGCGCCGGCCGGGCACCGGTATGGACACTGGTCGGCAAACGCCAGCTGCCGCTCGGAATACACAGCGCTGTCAAACAACAGGTTGCGAAAATGCCCCTCAACGTGCTGGACACGGCCGGTTTCATGCGTTTCAGCATTCTGCCTGATGCCTAGTCCGAGCAAGGCTTCAGGACCAGATATTCCTGCTTCCTCAAAAAAACAGGATGTTTGGAAGACCCGGGCAGTCGTTGTACATATTTTCCAGCCAGTGATGCACTTTTGGCAAAATATGTCCTGGCGAGCCAAAAGCATGACTTTTGTGCTGCTTCTAGTGGCTCTGATTTATTTATCAATCTCCATATTTTTATACACATCCGTACGCAACGATCTCACCAATCAGGTACAGACCGAATTGCTGCGGCTGACGGAAACGCTGGCCAGCTCGGCAGCAGACCCTCTCCTGCTGAAAGATGGTGGAAAACTGGGCAAGCTGGCAGAACTGCACAATCCTTTGGTGCAAACAGTAGTCATCACCAATAGCCGAAATGTCGTGGTAGCCAGCCCCGATATCCGCCAGCTGGGACAAACCCTCCCTTCATATTTGTCCAGAGCCAACGCCCATCAGGCCGATCACTTCGCTGCACCTGTTCTGGCCGGAGGTAATCAGCTGGGCGCCGTATATCTCCAGGGTAATCAGAAACACATTAACAGACTGGTGAACCAGCGCCTGGATAGAACCACCAGTCGGTTGATTGTACTTGGCTTGATTACCGCATTACTGGGCCTGTTGGGAGCCTATCTGGTCAGCCTGGCGATGACGCGTCCGGTATTAAGACTACTGGATGAAATTGAAAGCATGGAAGACCGTCTTGGCCTCGACAAGAAGTTCACCCTTGTCCGCACTCCCCAGTCGGGCGACGAACTGTACCGCCTGGAATGGGCTTTTCGCTTCACCGAACAGCGCCTCAGGGAACATTTACTGGAGCTTCGTCAGCTGCACCAGCGCCAACAGGCCATGCAATGTATGGCCACCATTGGTGAAATGTCTGCACAGGTGGCCCATGAAATCCGCAATGCCCTGTCCTCCCTGCGCGGTGCCGCACGTTACCTGGTACGCTATGGTCAGGCTGACAATCAAGGCGATTTTATCCGCATCATTGAAGAAGAAGTGCAGCGCCTGTATGACATGACACAGGGCTTTCTGGACTTTGGCCGGCCCTACGCGGCGATTCCTGTCGACACGCAAATCCGGCATCTGCTGGAGCGGTGTCTATCCAGGCATCGCGCAGACCTGGAGACCAAAACCATTATGGCCACTCTGGATTGCCCGGAATCCCTGCATGCCATGCTGGACCCTTCCCTGATCGAACAGGCTTTGAGCAATCTGATTCTCAATGCCATTGATGCCCTGCCCATGCAAGATGGGGAACTGCATCTTGCTGCAGAAAAATCCGGGCTTGCGCAGCTGGACATTATGGTTTCTGATAATGGGCCGGGCATTCCTCCGGAAAAACGGAAGAACATTTTCAAACCCTATGTCACCACCAAAACCAAGGGTAGCGGTCTGGGATTGGCCGTGGTCACCAAAATCATGATGGTGCATGATGGCAGCGTAGAATTGTGCGAAACCCATTCCGGTGCCAGATTCATTCTCCATTTGCCCTGTAAGCTTCCCCTGTCATCCTGATGATGACCATGACCAAAAAATTTCTGAGACCGACCCTATAAACATGCAAAATCTGATTTTAATTGTAGAAGATGAAAAAAACCTTCGCTGTGTTTTGGCAGCGGTACTGACTGCCGAGGGTTTCCAGGTACTGGAAGCCGAAAATGGCGAACAGGCGCTGGCAATCATTGCAAGCAATGCACCCGACTTGATCCTGACTGATCAGCGCCTTCCCGGGCTTTCCGGCACCGAACTATTGCGCAATATCAAGGCGACGCATCCTGAAATACCGGTCATTATTACGACAGCCTACGGAGAAATTGAGCAGGCGGTCGAAGCCATCAAGGCGGGTGCCGAACATTATCTGACTAAACCGGTTGATGAGGGCGAACTGATCGCCTTGATTCGCCAAACCCTGGGACGTCGTGGCAGGTCACTACCCCCCATGCGTCAGGAGCCACGCCGGCACGGCTTGATCGGAGTCAGCCGCGCTATCGAAGCCCTGCTGGAAACCATTGATCTGGTAGCTCCAGCTCCCTCCAATGTGCTGATTACCGGAGAATCCGGGACCGGTAAGGAGCTGGTTGCGCGTGCCTTGCATCAAGCTTCCAATCGGGCCGACCAACCTTTTGTCGCTTTTAACTGTGGCGCCATTCCCCTGGAGTTGGTGGAAAGTGAAATTTTTGGCTATGAAAAAGGCGCCTTTACGGGAGCGACACGCACCCAGGCCGGCAAACTGGAAATGGCGGGTGCCGGAACCCTTTTTCTGGATGAAGTGGGAGATATGCCCCTCGCCATGCAGGTCAAACTGCTCCGCGCCCTGCAAGAACGGGAATTTACCCGTCTGGGCACCCATCAACCCTTGCGCATGTTGGCCCGGATCGTGGCGGCCACCCACATGGATCTGGCCAAGGCCGTAGCTGAAGGCCGGTTCCGGGAAGATCTCTATTATCGGCTGAATGTCATTCCGCTCCATATTCCTCCGCTGCGCGAGCGACGCGCGGACATCGCACCGCTGGTACATCATTTTCTGGAACAAATCTGCAGCGTCATTGGCCGTAGCCCAACAGTCACCATCAGCAATGAGGCCCTGGCTGCCCTGGAGGCCTATGAGTGGCCCGGCAATATCAGACAACTTGAAAACCTTCTGGAACGGATGGTGGTGCTCAATCGTCATGGACACATACAGCGGCAGGACCTCCCTCCCGACATCTGCCAGCAAAATGCTGGGGCTGGTGGATCCGGTACGGCAAGCCTCTTTGATTTACCTGCCCTGGAAAGGCAAACCGTGCTCAGCGCCCTTGAAAAAACCCGGTTTAATCAAAGTCAGGCGGCTGTTCTTCTGGGTATCAGCCGCAAACAATTGCGGACCAAAATGAAAAATATCGGCCTGCTTGGCGACCAGGATTCTGAAGAAGACAACCTCGATAACTGATCCATTGCAGGGACCGGTGCGAAACATCTGGTCCTTTTGGCACACTGTTTTTTCTCTCGACTGCCCCTTCTCTTGCGCGCGGCAACACCCTCACCCGCACAGCGCCTTTGTACCTTCCGGTCTGAATCATTAAAAAACACCTATTGATCCAGATTTAGGGCTGAAAATGCCGTAAAAATGGCTAAAAAAACGGTACCAGAAATTATACATTACAGACTATTTTATTGTTTATTGTAAGAAGCCATTCTGTCTAAAATGATGGCACAAAAGCTGCTAATTAATCTTGCCGCGCCAGTAGGTCGCGCTGCATTAAAGGAGCATTTTATGAAGCACAGAAATAAACAGCTGGCTCAGATCGGTTTGCTGGTGACGGGTATTTCCTGTCTGGGATTTAGCCTAAATGGCGCAGCGGCAGAAGCGCCGGGCAACGTCAGCAGTATTCAGGCCGGCAAAGCTATTGCCTTCAATCGCGCTCAGGGAAACTGTCTTGCCTGCCACGCTCTACCGGGCGGAACCATGGCGGGCAATGTGGGTCCGGCCCTGCCCATGCAGGGGGTGACCTTTCAGCAGATGTTTCAGACCAAGGAAAAACTTGTCGCTTTTTTAGGTGATCCTGAAAAACTATTTCCTTACGCAAACATGCCGGAATTTGGCAAGAACAAAGTGCTGACGCAGACACAGTTAGAGCAGGTTGCCGACTATTTGTGGTCTTTGAAGTAAATAATCCATCTGTAATTCCTAAGGAGACAATAATGATGAGTAAACCCATTGAGCGACGCCAGTTTTTAGGTGCCAGCCTGGCTACAGGGGCCTTAGCTACGGCTGCTGGTCTTGGCTTGATCAAGCCACAACTGGCCTTTGCAGACAATGTTGCCGGATGGCCTGCAAAAGCTTTTGATGCCAAGTTACTGAAAGAGGCTATGTCCGATTCCGTCGGTAAAACTAACGTGCCGGTGTCATCCAAAGTCAAACTGACCGCGCCCACTATTGCTGAAAACGGCGGAGCGGTTCCCGTCACCATTGAAGTTGATTCGCCCATGACGGCGGACGATTACATTGCAGCGGTTTATCTGTTTGTCGATCACAATCCCACCCCTCTGGCCAGTCAGTTCACGTTTACGCCCGCAGCAGGTAAAGCATACATCCAACAACGCATCAAAATGGCAAAAACGGACAATGTCCGGGTCGTTGCCAAAACCAATAAGGGCGTTCTGATGGCCTCTGCTCCCCGGGAAGTCAAAGTCACCATTGGTGGTTGCGGCGGTTAAACCAATATACACCCATTAAAAAGAGGAATTATCCATGGCAGGAAATGTAGGTAACCCAATGATTCGCATGGCGAGCAGCGCCAAAAAAGGGGAAATTGTCGAAATCCGTTCACTGATTATGAATCCCATGACTACGGGTCTGACCAAAGATAAGGCTGGAAAAGTCATTCCGGCCCATTTTATCCAAACCGTCACAGTGACATTTGATGACAAACCTTTACTGGACATTGACTGGAGTACAGCCGTCAGTGCCAATCCCTACCTCGCATTCAAATTGCGGGCCGAAAGTAGCGGAACCCTGAAAATGGTCTGGAAAGACAATACCGGCGGTAACTGGAGTGCCGATTCCAAACTGACAGTAGCCTGATACCTATATCGGGGCGAATGAAATCGCCCCTGCAATAAAAGGAGGAACCCATGAAGCGGTTGCTGATTGCGCTTTCAATCATAGGCCTAGCTGGTGTCAGTGACGCCGCGCAGGCAGTCAACTGGTGGGACCTGGGAAATACCAAGGTCGGACCGGCCGAGACGCTTAAACAATTTCATACCTATTTTAAGGAACAAAATCCCAAAATGCCTTTGGAGAAGTACGCGCTGGGTTCTTATGCATTCAGCCCGGAAATGTACAATCAATATCAGGAGGCCATTCAGTTTAATCCCGGAGATTTGACTTTATCCCAAGGCAAGGCTTTGTGGACCAAGCCTTTTGCTAACGGCAAGTCTTATGCCAGTTGTTATCCTGATGGTGGTAAGGGTGTGGCGGCGCACTATCCCATGTATGACCCCAAAACCCATGACATAGTAACTATCGGTACCAGTCTGAATGCCTGCCGCAAGGCTAATGGTGAGGCACCGCTTAAATATGGCAGCAGTGATATGGTGGCTTTGCAAACATATCTGACGTCCTTGTCCAATGGCATGCCAATGGATGTTCAGGTGCAGGGTCCGGGGGCCACGCAAGCCTTTGAAGAAGGTAAAGCCTACTTTTTCATGAAACGCGGGCAACTGAATTTTTCCTGTGCTACTTGCCATGTTGCTTATGCCGGGAAATATTTACGCGCACAAATTATTTCTCCAGTACAAGGTCAAAGCGCCCATTTCCCGACTTATCGGGCTGCCTGGTCGGCAGTAAATACTTTGCAAAAGCGGATGCAGGGTTGTGACAAAAAAGTAGGTGCGGTGCCACAACCGCTCGAAAGTGCAGATTACCAGCGGCTGGAATATTTCATGAGTTATCTCAGCAACGGCATCAAGATCAACGTGCCGGGATATCGTCCCTGAACTCAACCCCGGGTAATAAATCCTGAATTTTTACCCGGTACTACTTACTACCAGAAACAATGGGGAATACCATGAATATGAAAAAATCATTACTCGTGCTCGGCTTATGTTGCACGGGATTGACTCTTGGCGGCTGGGCACAGGGTGCCGAGATTTCTTCGACAGTATCCGGAATGCCAGCAATTAATACCGCCAGCCCATTGTACATTGTCAACGTACAAAAAGGTGTCACTCCGGCCCAGATCAAAATGGGTATTCAGAGCGGTGCCGAGGCTGAAAACATGAATGTGGTGGGCACGCTGGATGTTCAGCAGGGACTCAAGGAAAGGGGTATTAAAAGCAATCAGCCCTATGTCATTTATGAGGTCTGTAATTTGGTACTGGGTGCCAAAATTCTCAAAAGCACACCAGAATTTGGGGCTTTTGCACCCTGTAAAATTGTCATGTATGAACAAAATGGTCAACTCAAACTGATGACCTATTTACCCACCTATGCCCTGAAATATTTCCCGAAAAATCCAGAATCCGCCAAAGTGGCTCAGGAACTGGATCACCAGATTATTACCGTGATGAAGCAAGCCGCTGCTGGCGGGCTTTAATCCGTACCGGAGGATTCAATGAACTTAAGTAGACGTGATTTCATGCAATTAATGGGCATAGCCGGTGCTGGCAGCTTCCTGACACCGGGTGCCGTGCAGTCGGCGTGGGGGGCAGATGCCGACCCTTATGAAATTCCTGATTATGGGAATGTCACCTTATTGCACATGACTGACTCCCATGCGCAATTGCTGCCGGTATGGTGGCGTGAGCCGGATACCAACATCGGCGTAGGGCAGGTACTGAATCAGGTTCCCCATCTCTGCGGACAGTGGATGCTGGATTATTATGGAGTAGCCACCCCCTCTTCCAGCAAATATGCCTATTCTTGCCTGGACTTCGACACCCTCGCGCACAAATACGGTAAAATCGGTGGATACGCGCACATCGCCAGCCTGGTCAAACGTTATCGGCAACAAAGGGGAGACAAGGTTTTGCTGCTGGATGGAGGCGATACCTGGCAGGGTTCAGCGACCAGTCTCTGGACCAAGGGTGCGGATATGGTCGGTGCCCAGAATCTCCTGGGAATAGATGATTTTGTGGGTCACTGGGAATTCACTTACGGGCAGGATCAGGTGGAGCACCTGGTCAAAACTGAACTCAAGGCCAATTTTCTGGCCCAGAATATCTTCAACAACACCTGGCAGGAACTGGTTTTCAAACCCTACCATATTCATGAGGTCAGTGGCCGTAAAATTGCCGTTATTGGACAGGCCTTTCCGTTTACCCCCATCGCCAATCCCGGTTACATGATACCTGACTGGGGGTTTGGCATTCATACCGAACATATGCAGAAAATGGTGACAGAATGCCGCGAGAAACAACACGCAGACTTGGTGGTTGTGCTCTCGCATAACGGCGCTGACGTTGACAAGAAAATGGCCGCAATGGTCAAGGGTATTGACATCATTCTGGGTGGCCATACCCATGATATTATGGGACCCAAGCCTTTCATGGTCGGCAATACGCTGATTATCAATACCAGCACCAATGGCAAGGTATTAGCCCGTTTCGATCTGGATGTCGGCAAAGGCAAACTCAATGGCTGGCGTTTCCATTATCTGCCGGTGTTCTCCAACCTGATCAAGGAAGATCCGGAGATGGCTGACTATATCCATAAGGTCCGCAGCCCTTATCAGCAGAAATTGGCGCAACCTCTGGCTACTACCGAAAGCCTGCTTTATCGGCGTGACAACTTTAATGGCAGCTTTGACCAGTTGCTCTGTGATGCCTTACGGGAAGAAATGGATTGCGAAGTCTCTTTCTCCCCCGGTTTCCGTTGGGGTTACTGCAAACTCCCCGGCGAAACCATCACCATGGAAGACGTCATGGGTCAGACGGCCATTACCTATCCCCAGGTTACCGTCAACACCTACACCGGCGAACAAATCAAGAACATCATGGAGCAGGTGGCAGATAACATCTTCAATCCGAACCCCTATTATCAGCAGGGCGGGGATATGATAAGGGTCGGGAATATTCAGTATGATTTCAATCCCGATGAAAAAATCTATCATCGTTGCAGCAATATGCGGATTGGTGGTCAAACGATGTCTGCCAGCAAAAAATACAAAGTGGCAGGATGGGCAGCCATGCAACCTGTTGAAGGGAAACCAGTCTGGGATATTTTTTCACAGTGGCTGCAATCCAAAAAGAATGTACGGGTAGACAAGGTGGATCTGCCGGTACTCAACAAGGACATGGCAAACAACCACGGCATTGCCTTTCCCAAAACCTACAAGCTTTAACCATGTTCAGGTGACGAGCAGCATTAGCCAGCGGTTTTACCGCTGGTTTTTTTTGTGGGCAAAACAAGGTCCTGTAGCCAAATCACCCCATTTCACCAGATTTTATCTCAACCATACCTCATGCTAGACTGCGCACTGAATTTTGCAGCCCGGAAATGATGTTTAACTTTGTTCACGTCCCGGCCGTGTCCCCACTTGCATAATAAAGGCTTGTAACCAGATGATCATGAAACGCATTCTTGGACTTTTTTCCACGGACCTCGCTGTTGACCTGGGTACGGCCAATACCCTGATTTATGTGCGAGGAAAGGGCATTGTCCTCTCGGAACCTTCTGTCGTTGCCATTCATACTGGCCGCCGTGGTGGAGGCAGTCGGCGTTTACATGTCGGTGAAGAGGCCAAACGGATGCTCGGACGCACCCCCGCCAACATCACCGCCATTCGGCCTTTAAAAGACGGCGTCATTGCCGATTTTGAAATTACGGAGGCGATGCTCAAGCACTTCATTCGGCGCGTCCATCACCAGCGTTTTCTCAGCCCCAGTCCCCGTATTATTGTTTGTGTGCCCTACGGAGCCACGCAGGTTGAACGCCGTGCCATCCGCGAATCAGCCATGAGCGCAGGAGCCCGCGAAGTGCATCTGATTGAAGAACCCATGGCAGCAGCCATTGGCGCCGGCATGCCGGTCGCCGAACCCACCGGCTCCATGGTGGTGGACATTGGCGGTGGGACCACTGAAGTCGGGGTAATTGCTCTGGGCGGTGTGGTTTATTCCCAAAGCGTCCGGGTAGGGGGCGACAAGATGGACGAAGCCATCGTTAATTATATTCGCCGCAATTACGGTATGTTGATTGGTGAAAGTACGGCCGAAGAAATCAAGAAAAAAGTGGGTTGTGCTTATCCCGGTCAGGAAGTGCTGACGCTTGAAGTGCGCGGGCGTAATCTCGCCGAAGGCGTTCCCCGCACTTTCAGCATCAACAGCAATGAAATCATGGAGGCTCTTCAGGAACCGCTGGGGGCCATTGTTGGCGCCATCAAGCTGGCCCTGGAACAAACCCCTCCGGAGCTCGCTGGCGATATTGCCGAGCGCGGTATGGTGCTGACGGGAGGTGGTGCCCTGTTGCGCGATCTGGACCGCCTCATCATGGAGGAGACCTCCTTGCCGGTGATCGTTGCCGAAGACCCTTTGACCTGTGTGGCTCGAGGCAGTGGTCGTGCTCTGGAAGAGCTAGAACTTCTGGGTGAGGTATTCGCCGACGATTAATCCGGCGAAACTGTAAACATTCTGCATGCCAGCGTTGTTTTTCCCCCGCCGCTACCCGCCGCTCCTTCGTGTAGCGGCGTTTGTGTTGTTGAGTATTGTCATTGCGGCGCTCAGCGAAAAGCATCCCAATATGCTGAACTGGTCCGGGAATCTGACTTATCCCATTCATTGGCTGGATCTGCAGGCCACAGAAAACTGGCGTAAAGTGAGTGAATACCTGCAAGATCGCCGCAGTTTGCTTGCTGAAAACGCGCAAATGCGGGAAAAACTCAAAACACTGGAACCAAAACTGCTGGAAAACGAGATATTACACAATGAAAACCGGCAACTGCTGGCATTACTCGACAGTTTTCCCCAGCCACCCGGGAAGATGGCTGTAGCCCAGGTCATCGCCGAAAACTTTTCTCCCGGTAGCCAGCTCATTACCGTCAATCTGGGCAGTCGCAATGGTGTTCAGGTAGGTCAGCCGGTGCTGGCCGCTGGCGGTGTGGCCGGGCAAGTCATTCACGTAGCCGATCTCAGCGCCCAGATCGCCCTGATTTCCGACCTCGACAGCAGCATCCCGGCGCAACTGGCGGGCACAAACCTTCCGCTGCTGGTTAATGGAAAGGGCAATATTCATTGGTTAAGTGTTCCCTTTCAGCCGCGCAACACCCCCCTGAAAGCAGGTGATCAATTGGTCACCTCTGGACTCGGAGGGCGTTTTCCCTCTGGCCTGCATATTGGTACCATTTCCAGGGTCATTCATAATGGTGACGAACCCTTTGCGCAAATTTCAGTGCAGCCCTCAGTACCCTTGGGTCAGCTCACTACCGTACTTATCCTTCTGAACAACAACACAACATCACGGCCAAGCAAGCCATGAATGCGGTTGCCCTGGTACTCGCCTTTTTCCTGGCCATGGCCCTGGAAAC
Organism: Acidithiobacillus albertensis; assembly: GCF_001931655.1. Classification (NCBI taxonomy): domain Bacteria; kingdom Pseudomonadati; phylum Pseudomonadota; class Acidithiobacillia; order Acidithiobacillales; family Acidithiobacillaceae; genus Acidithiobacillus; species Acidithiobacillus albertensis. The sequence goes on from NZ_MOAD01000001.1 coordinate 2,226,952, forward strand.
ACTCCCCTCCGGCCCTGTTTATGGCATGATCCATCCGGATTTTGTAGCCCTGCTTCTGCTTTACTGGTCGATCCGCAGCGGCTCCGAACTCAGCTATACGGTGGTATGGCTCATTGGATTGCTTCAGGATATGGTTATGGGTAATGTGCCCGGTGGACAGGCTGTTGCCGATGTTCTCATGATTTATGCGCTGGTCAATGGTCTGGTCAGGGTACGCCACCTATCCGTTTGGGAACAATTGGTTTTCATATTTATGCTGCTGTTCGCCCATCGACTGATCGTCTGGTCCTGGCAACTATGGTCCGGGCCAGTGAGCTGGCATTTCAGCCTGCTCCTCAGCCCGTTGATGGGGGCCCTACTATGGCCCCTGTTTACCTATTTGCTGGATTATCTGCGCCATCATTTGCAGGCATCGCCATGAACCGGACACAACGCCTGTTTCGTCCATTGCAAAAACTGGATCCAGCCCTGTTGACCGGTGTTGTCATTCTGATGGGCATCAGTTTGGCCGTGCTTTACAGCGGCAGCCAGGAAAGTCTGCGCGTAGTTTTCGCCCAGTTATTCCACTTTGCTATCGGATTTATTGTGCTGATCGCCATTGCTAACACTCCGCCGGAACGCATTCGCGCCTGGGCCCCAGCACTTTATGGCATCGGCGTTATCCTCCTGGCACTGACCCTGGTCGCTGGCAAAACAAGCCTCGGAGCCCGACGCTGGTTAGGTGCCGGACCCGTCACTTTCCAGCCCTCGGAACTCATGAAACTGGCTTTACCGCTACTGATGGCCTACTACTACTCCCAGCAGGAAAACGTACGCCATTGGCGTGCCGCAATTACCGGATTGATACTGATCGCCATTCCTTTTCTGCTGATTGCCAAGGAGCCAGATCTGGGTACCGCCGCACAAATTGGTGCCGCTGGTATTTTCATGATGTGGCTGGCTGGGGTGAGACGGCGCTGGTTTATTGGACTACTCATCATCGTCGCGGTCAGCGGGCCGGTCATGTGGCATTTCCTGCACGGTTATCAAAAGGAGCGCATTCTGACCTTCCTTGACCCTCAACGCGACCCCTTGGGAGCGGGTTATCACATCATCCAGAGCATGATTGCTGTTGGCTCCGGAGGCTTTTGGGGAAAGGGCTGGTTTAACGGTACCCAGGTGAATCTCGACTTTTTGCCCGAAGCACAAACAGATTTTGTTTTTGCTGGTTTTGCTGAAGAATTCGGTCTTTTTGGTGTACTCATTCTAATTGCCACTTACCTCCTGATTGTCCTGCGCGGACTGGTCATCGCCTTTGAAAGCCGGGATGCTTTTGGTCGTTTGATTGCCGGCACTCTGAGTCTGACATTTTTTCTGTATATTTTTATCAACATGGGTATGACCACGGGGATTTTACCCGTAGTCGGAGTGCCGCTGCCCCTCATCAGCTATGGCGGTACGGCCATGCTGACTTTCATGATCGGATTGGGGATTCTGATGTCAGTGCACGCCCATCCACGAACCCATGAATAGCCCTGCAAGCTATGTTGGGCCGGGAAGCTTTGCCGCGACTTTGGCCCGCTTAGCATACAAACATAGCTTTCTTGACGGACATCATTATAATTCTTCGGATACCATCAAGATTACACTCCAATTAAACACTCCGTATTGAGGCCCTGATGATTTCCCGCCCCTCCCTGATAAGTAAAGTATTTCTTGTTTTTTTCGGGCTGCTTTTTGCCAGCACCGCCTTTGCCGTCGTGCCGACCCCAAGACTGCCCACACCTCCAGCACCCGCCCTGCCGTCCGTCGTCAGTTATGTACTGATGGATTATGACACGGGTCAGATTATTGCGGCGAAAAGTGAAAACCTGCGCCGCGCACCGGCCAGTCTCACCAAGCTGATGACGGCCTATCTGACCTATCAGGCCATCCACAATGGCACCCTCAATCTCAATGAAAACATTCAAATATCCAACACAGCCTGGAAAACTGGTGGTTCCAGCATGTTCATCCAGCCCGGTCTGGCGGTCAATATTGACCAACTCCTACATGGGCTACTGATTGATTCGGGCAACGATGCCGCCGTGGCATTGGCCGAAACCGTGGCAGGAAGCCAGTCCGGCTTTGTAACCCTGATGAATGAAACGGCAGCACAACTGGGGCTGCATAATACCCATTACAACAATGTTGATGGTTTACCGGATGACAACCTGTATACCACTGCTCTGGATGTAGCGCGGCTATCCCGGACACTGATTCAGCAATACCCCCAAGTCATTCAAATTACGAAACAAAAATCCTATACCTACAACAAAATCACCCAACGGAGCTGGAATCCTGTATTGTTTCGGGATCCCAGCGTGGATGGCCTTAAAACAGGACTGACGGATGCATCCGGCTATTGCATCGACGCTACCGCTCAGCGCAATGGTCGGCGCCTGATTGCCGTAGTGATGGGTGGACCCAACTGGGCTGGCAGTACCAATGCTGTAGAAGCACTGCTGGACTACGGTTATCGATTTTTTGTGAATCATCCGGTGTACCAGTCCGGCCAGCAGGTTGGTAAAATCACGCGGAACGACTTCTCTCCCATGCATGTTCCCGTAGGTGTCACCCAAAAGGTCACTGTCACCGTACCCAAGGGACATTTTTCTGATTTGCAGCGCGTTGTCGAACTCAATCCGAATTTGCAGGCCCCTCTGAAAAAAGGTACGGTCGTGGGAACATTGGTTTTCCAGCTTGACGGTAAAGCACTTAAAACAGTCCCGGTGGTCAGCATGGTTTCTGCAGAGAAGGCTGGCTGGTTATCGCGGATGTTCCACAAAATCGGTGACGCGCTCTGAAACAGAATAAGGGGCTTGCATGAAGACAGAAACCCGGCAAGCAGATGACTTTCCCCATCTGCATCATGTCAAGGTCATTGGGCAGCATGCTGATCTGCTGGGTGCAGTGCGCGAAGCCGTAGAGCCCCATGCCCCCGATTTACCGGAAAGCGCCTTTGCCCTGCGCGCCAGCAGTCAGGGACAGTATCTTTCGGTAACGATCTCTTTGGAAATACAAAATGAAGCCCAGCTTCTGAATATTTATACGGCAGTAAAAGCCGTGGACGGAGTCATCCTCTGCTTATGAATACTTCCCCCATACTGGTGCGCTGCTGGCCCGGAATCCTGCCCTACTTCACCGTGCTGGATGCCATGCGCGAATTCACTACCCAGCGCGATGCGGAAACGCCTGATCAAATGTGGCTGCTCCAGCATCCGCCGGTATTTACGCTCGGCCGCAATGCCGATGCCGCCGATGTTCTGGATCCTGGCTCCATACCGGTCATCCGCAGTGACCGGGGGGGAAAGGTGACCTACCATGGCCCCGGGCAATGGATTGTTTACCTGCTGATTGATTTACCCCGAATGGGTATTAATGTGCGGCAACTCACCAGCATGATGGAACAGTCTGTTATTCAAATCCTGGCAGATCATGGGGTAAATGCCCATGCCCGTCGGGATGCTCCCGGCGTTTATGTGGGCGAGGCGAAAATTGCCTCTTTAGGTCTGCGCGTTCAGCGCGGACGTAGCTACCATGGTTTAAGCCTGAATACTGACATGGATTTATCTCCGTTTCAGCGCATTCATCCTTGCGGAATGCCCCAACTCACCGTCACCCAGATCCACGATCTCTGTCCCGACTGGCCCAGTCGTGACGTTGCCGAAGCGTTGATGAACGCGCTTTCCGTTCAACTGCAACGGCCTCTGAAAAAAGGAGGCGCCTGATCATGGAAATCCGCTCAGACAAAAAAACCGGAAGAGGCGCTGAAAAAACAGCCCGCAATCCTATTCCAATCCCCATCATTCCCGTAGAAACGCCGAGAGTGCCTAAACCGCAATGGTTGAGAGTGCGCTCTCCTTTGTCTCCGGAAGTCGACCGGCTCAAGAAAATTCTGCGTGCAGCGGATCTGCATACCGTCTGCGAGGAAGCTTCGTGCCCCAACCTGGGTGAATGCTTCGGCGGCGGAACGGCCACCTTCATGATTCTGGGCGATGTATGCACACGTCGCTGCCCGTTTTGTGATGTGGCTCACGGCCGCCCCAAACCCCCTGATTCGGCAGAACCGCTGCACCTTGCCCAGACCGTCGCGACGATGGGACTGCGTTTTGTGGTCATCACTTCCGTAGATCGGGATGATCTAAGAGATGGCGGTGCCCAGCATTTCTCAGAAGTAATCAGTGCCTTACGTGATCATTGCCCGGACCTCCACATAGAAATTCTGGTGCCCGACTTTCGTGGACGCGTCGATAAAGCCCTGACGGCGCTCCGCAATACTCCCCCAGATGTATTCAATCACAACCTCGAAACTGTGCCTCGCCTTTATTTACAGGCCCGTCCCGGTGCCGATTATCGACATTCCCTTAATTTACTTGCAGCCTTCAAGGCAGAACATCCAGATATTCCCAGCAAATCAGGGCTGATGCTTGGGCTCGGGGAAGAGCTGGATGAAATTCGAGAGGTCATGCAGGACCTTCGACAAGTGGGTTGCGAGTTGCTGACCTTGGGACAGTATTTATCTCCTTCCCGTCACCACTTGCCTGTAGCCCGCTTCGTGCCCCCGGATGAATTTGAAATCTTGCGCCTGGATGGACTGGCCATGGGCTTCCGTCATGTCGCCAGTGGCCCGCTGGTACGCTCTTCCTACCATGCCGAACGCAGTTTTCATGAAATGACCGAAGACTGACCGGAAGTTTTCATGCTACTGCGTTACACCACGGTACTGACGCTGGCATCGGCGCTACTCCAACCCCCGGGAGTATTGTTCCTGTTGGCGATGCTAGGCTGGCTGGGTGAGGTGCTGGGCTGGCGATACTGGGGACGGACGCTGATTATTCTGGCGCTGGGCATTTTATATTTTTTTTCAACCGCAATCGGTGCCCGGTTGCTGCTCATGCCTCTGGAAAACCGCTACCCACCCCTAAACCAGCCATTAACGGGAGCAGAGCACCCAGGAGCTATTGTCGTACTGGGTGGCGGTGAAGTCATGGATTCTCCCCATTCCCGCCTGGAAACCGCCAATGCCCGCACTTTGGTGCGGCTCATGGCAGCGGCGCGACTCGCCAGACAAACGCAGCTACCGGTGGTCCCCAGTGGCGGGGCGCCACGTTTCGGAGTCGCTGCGGAAGCCACGACCATGGCACACATTCTCCGCCAGGATTTTCATGTTACCAGTCCAATATGGCCGGAAACCCACTCCTACAATACGGCGGCCAACGCCGCCGACTCCAAGACCTTGCTGGCAGAGCATCATATCCAAAAAATATATCTGGTGACTTCAGCCCTGCACATGCCCCGGGCTGTCGCCTGGTTTCGTTTGTCTCATCTGGAAGTAATCCCTGTACCCACCGACTATCGGCTGAATCAAGTCCGGGAACTGAAGCTGGATAGCTGGCTACCTCGTGCCATTTTCATGGAAATCAGCAGTGAGGCCTGCCATGAGTACCTTGGCCTGCTCTGGCTTTGGCTGCAAGAACAGGGCCTTGGTAACGGCAATTAATATTCACGGAAGTTACTGGACTTTACTATCCGGGAGACTCACTTGCACATGCAAATGTTCGCGATCACTGGGCTTGGCCAGCTGCAACGGCGCCGGTACTGCTGCGCCATTGGCTGAAGGCCCATAAGGCGCATAAGCATAAGGCCTGGCTGGTAAGGCCGCAGCCAGGGTCTGATAACTGGGCGAATTCACACCGATGGGCAGGGCGACGGTGTTGTGCTCGCCGACAATACGCCGCACCTTACTCCAGTCAATCGCCTCCTGAATATGATTTTCCGCCATGAAATCCTTGATACGCATGACTGCTCGCTGCAGCTCAGGAACGCCCTTGTGATAAGCATGCATAGGTTTGTAGGACTGCAAATAGACTTCGCCATCGTGCACGCCTACCAGATTAGGCATATCTATAATCCGCACCGGGGTTCCGACCGGAACCATCGGAAACAATTGTGCGACATTCTCAGGGAACATCTGAAAACAGCCCTGGCTGGCGCGCATACCCACACCCCAGGGATGATAGGTGCCATGAATAAATATCCCTGAAAGGCCCGTTTCCATGGCCAGCTCACCCATCGGATTTTCCGGTCCAGGCGGCCAATACCAGGGAATATCCATGTGGAATTTTGTCTTGAACCAGGAATGAATATTTTTGGGAACATTCCAGGCCGGCATTTTGAACTTGGCAATAATCTGGGTCGTAGTCAGATTCTCTTTCCAACCAGGCAGAAACACCCCTACCGGATAGGTGTACACCACATGATCATTATTCGGGAAAAAGTAAATGCGCCGCGCCGGAATATCCACCACAATTCCGGTCCAGGGCTTGGGCGGCAATATATACTGGGCGGGAATGACCACCTTACTTGCCTGCCCCGGCAACCATGGATTCACTCCGGGATTGGCTTTGGTAACCTGATTGTAGCCCAGATCGTAAAACCGGCCGATATCCAGAAGGGTATCGTCTCGATGCGTAGTGACTGCATGCAATGTACCCACCACATTGCCGTGCTCCGGTAAGGCAAACACGCTCGCCTGAGCGACGCCAACACCCAAAGCACTCAGTGCAGCAGTTAACAGCCAGATACCCCATTGTTTTTGCTTCATTAGCCTTCCTGTTTGCGGCAAATACCATTAAGATGCCCAGCCAATCCAAAGGATTGTTGGCAGCATTTTATCTAACGGTCATAATCATAAGGGAAAAGGAGGCCTTTGTGGAATCACCTCATCTGATATTTTTAAAAAATGTAGCGCAGGGAACACCGGCAAACTCACCAGAAATCCGTGATGCCCTCCATCGCCTCGACCATATGCTCACCGATCTGGCCAGCGACCTGCAGATCCCTTTCATGGGACCGTACGTGGGTTTGCGCCACGCACCGGAACAGCATTTGCTCAGCGTTGCGGAACATCGCTGGTCCCAAGCTGATTCCTATTGGGGCGCAGCCATCTGCAGCCATCATCCTGTTTACGGCTTGCGGGCAGAATGGACGCTGGCCACGGTCAGTCGCGAAAGATTGCCCATTGTCGTCCAGGCCTTGCCCAGCTTTTTTACCGGCTACGCAGCCATTGCCGCTCAATCTGCTGAGCCTTCGCGCCCGAGCGTGTCCCGGTTGAAATCCCTCGCTGAACTGTTTGCACATTGACAGAACATTTAAAACGCCTATTTACGAGGCCATGAGTCAATTGCCGCAAAAATGCGCTTAACCGGAACTGAGCTTCGAGTATGGAACTACCCCTAAGCAGCCTGATTATTATTGTGTTACTGCTCGCCCTGGTGGTTTCAACGGGGCTGTGGAAGCTGTTCAACCGGAAGAAGCTCCTTAAAAGTAACGCAAAATCCCAAAAAATCACGCCTGCCTCTAAAAATTCCGCTTCTGTTTCAACTATACAAATTTCCGGATCGAGCAGCGCTGATAATGCAAGTCTTACCGCCGCTGCTGAAGTTGATGAAACCAGTATCCTGGATGAAATTGAAATTTACCTCGCTTACGGTCATCTGGAACAAGCGGCCACCTCGCTCAGCTGGTACGTTACCCACAATCCGGATGATACCCGGCAAAGCCGGAGATTATTGGCTTTATATCAGGAAATTCCAGACCCGGATCGCTTTGCAGAATTGCTGAGTAATTTGTGTGATTCAGGAATCATATCAGGCGCCGAAGCCCAGGACCTGACCCTCGCCGGCCTGCAAGCTGACCCGGAAAACCTCCAGCTCCGTGTGCTTGCCGAAAATCTAGGCATCAGCAATAGTCAGTTAGCAGCCATTAGCACCATCAAAACCAGCGAAGACCAACCAGCACCTTCACCGGCACTCATCAGGGTGCAACAGGAACTCCAGCAGGCCCTTGTCAATCCTGAACCCATGGATATGGATCTCAGCGGCTTTTCCGAAAAGCCGCTGCAATCAATCCAGAACAATAATCCTTCCGAATTGGCCGGCAAGATAGACGCGCTGCTCCAAGGTAATGCCAAACTTGATGCTATTAATCCTAAAGAATGGGGAATCTGTGCGACGCTGGTAGAGCCGTTGGCTGCTATTCGCGCATTACTGGCGACCCAACAAATCCAGGAAGCCGAACGTATTTTAAAACGTAATCTCATTTTTGAACCACGTAAGTTGATACTGCATGTCACCTTGCTGGATATTTTTTACCGACAAAAACGCTGTGACAATTACGCAGAATCTTTATTGCAGTTATATATAAGTTTGTGGGGAGCCGGAAGCGCACTCCGCGCCCGAATGCTTAAACATGGCCGACAACTGGGCGAACATCCGCTCTGGGATCATCTCGAAGCCAGCGAAACCAACAAACATCTTCTCGCTGAACAGGCGGAAATATATGGTCTTTATCTTCCCTTGACGGCCATCCCTTTTTCCAGCCCGGCACTGGTCCTGGAGGAAGTTCATCGTGATCATCAGATCATGCCCCACAACAGTGATGACAGCATTCTTGAAGAATTTGACAGCCTACTGGAGTACGGACAAGTGGAAGAGGCCGTTGATCTTCTTGAAAAAGCCACCCTGGCACGTCCTGATCACAAGCTTTACTATCGCCCGCTTCTGGAAATGTATGAGCGCATGGGCGCTCATGAGCGCTTTTCCAACTTTACCCGATCCATACTCAATATGGATACGACACCTGATGAAGAAATCATGCGGCAGATGTTCAGCCTTGCTGAACGCATGCAACGCCAACCGCAGCGACAGGTTATTTAGGATTTGATCATGACGAATAATATTCCAGACAATGCCAGCATCCTCGTCCGCAGCTTCGGCATGGATACCCGTAAAGAAGCTGTTTTTCGCATGGCGTTTAAAATGCATACACGGCGTCACTATCAACTGCTGGAATCAGGAGATGATCGCGTCGCCCACCTGAGCATTGTGGACATTGACGGGCCAGGCGGCACTGAACTCGCGAGAAATTTGCATCAGAGCGAACCTGGGCTGCGGATACTCGTGACCACTATATCTTCACCGGCAGATTGTATTTTCCCCATACTCCAAAAGCCGGTGCGCATGGAAACCTTGTTCCCGGCATTGGAAGCTCTGCTGTTGGATACACCCAGAACAACTGAAAAACAGGATACCAATGTCAAGCCGATTCGACCGGATATAACAGTCCCGGTCACCAGCCTCAATACTCAGCAAGCCAGCCCCCCTCCGGCTCCGCAAAATGCATCCGAAGTACCCGTGGCACCCAGCAAGCCCGCTCCCGTTCTTCGCCCCGAGGAAGTGCAGTATTTTAATCCTGATGAAGGATTCTTGGGACTTCTAAAAATTGCCCAGCGCGATCAGGGCATTAGCATAATTTCCGATCAAAACCAGCGCGCGATTGTGCGCCTTGATCCCTCCGCAGACCAGGCAGCAGCCCTAATAGATGATGAACAACTGCAGCAACTGTGCCAGGTTTCTGCCAGTAATCTGCAGTTGAGAGCCCCAAGAGATGGCGACTCAGGAGAAAATAGCAGCCTTCGTCATATGTCCCTGCAATCCTTGCTCTGGCAAGTAGCCGCATGGACAGCCAATGGGCGATTGAATCAAAAATTGCCACTCAACGCGCCGGTTCAGCTGAAACAATGGCCTAACCTGACGCGTCTGCCCATGCTTCCTGATGCATTAAGACTGGCTGCGTTTCTAGCCCGTTCCCCGGCCTCGCCCGCGCTCACCGTCAAGATATTACGCATCGAACCCCGGGATTTGTTCAATTTCCTTGCTGCTGCAGATAGCCTGGAATTACTACGCTACAACACGCCGGAAAATCCGGGCAATCTCGTTCGAATACCACATGATTCAGCATCCTTAGAGACAGAAATCCCTGCAGCCAAAAGAAGCTTTTTGGGCCGTCTCCTGAAACGCATAGCCGGGATATAGGGCTGAGGCGCGCTGCGATGCAGATAACAATGAATATCAAGGAGCCAATTTGTGAGAGAAGATAATAAAATCGTTTTTACCGGTCCGGTAGGTGCGGGGAAAACCACGGCCATATCCGTATTATCTGATACCCCCATCATATCTACAGATGCCCAGGCTTCGGACATGACCCTGAATCGTAAGGGTCATACAACCGTCGCCATGGACTATGGCATTCTCAAACTGGACGCCCAAACCAAAATTCATCTATATGGCACCCCGGGTCAAGAACGCTTTGATTTTATGTGGGACATCCTGACCACGGGCGGACTGGGCCTGGTGCTCATGCTGGACAACACCCGTCCTAATCCGAAGAAGGATCTCCACTTTTTCCTGCACGCCTTCAAGGACTACATTGTCAATGTTCCGGTCGTCATTGGTATTTCCAAAACCGATGTCCAGAACCGTCCCGGTCCCGCCGATTATGCGAACATGCTTCCTGAAGTCACCGCTGACCTCAAAATGCTCAATCCCATCCCTCCCATTTTTGAAATTGATGGCCGTAAAAAGGAGGACATCAAAAACCTGGTCATGGCCCTGCTTTATTCCATTGATCCGGGAATTGGAGACATCTTATGAGTGTAGAGCTGGTTGTAACGCGTACTGAAGTATATGCCGAGGTTACTCCTGCGGGAGCCTTTTACGCGACATCCAGTCCTGATCAGGAAGGTAACCGTGCCATTCTGTTGCACGTACTACGTGAAGGTCACCGCGCTCCTTTTACGACGGAAATAGCCAGTCAATGGGCGGAAAACAACAATACGGATGAAGCCTTGCGCAGCATTTTCCGGCTACAGCGCCTTGGTCTTCTGCGTGGCACCCATGAGGCACGTACTGACAGCACACTGCGCCTGGAAGATGCTTTACCACCGCTTCTGGCTCGCCTGTCTGACCAGCAAAAAACCCTCCTGGCCGATGAAAATGGTTTTTATCTAGCTGCAGCAGGCTTTGCTCATGAAGCTGCGGAAGAGCTGGCGGGACTTTCTGCTGATCTGCTCTCCCTGCAATCACGCCATAATCGCCTGCTCAAAAACAATTTACGGATCAACACGGAAACCTGGGGGCTGCTGGACCCTTCCGGCCGATCAGAATTGGGCTTTTGGCCGCTTTTCATCGGACAACAACGTTTTATGCTCGTCGTCAGCGGAACGCCCCGTCTCCAGGATCAATCATTCGTGACCTTGGTTCAAGAACTCGACAAACGTTACCGCTAAGCTTGACCCATTTTAATATTGCATTATTGACAGTTTATTCAGGAGAAAACCCATGCGCGAAGAAATGCTCAAATCCATACTCAGTGATCTCAATGGCTCATCCGCCGATATTGAGGCTTCTGCGGTCATATCTACTGATGGTCTTACCATTGCCTCCCTGCTTTCTTCCACCATGGACGAGGACCGCGTCGGTGCGATGGCCGCCGCCATGCTTTCCCTGGGCGACCGGACGGCAGCCGAGCTGGCTCGCGGCGAACTCGAACAAGTCATGATCAAGGGTGATAATGGTTATGTACTGCTCATTCACGCTGGCCCTGATGCAGTATTGACCATCATCGCCCGCAAGGAAGCCAAGCTGGGCCTGGTGTTTCTGGATGCCAAACGCGCATCAAGCGGTATCGCCGAACTGCTGTGACCGGGTATTTTCGAGGGATCCGGTCCTGATCCCTTCACAGCCTCTGCTCCATTAGTTCATAATGCCCGAAATCACTGTCTGAGACGCATATGAATTTTCAGGAAATCATCCAGCGGCTCCAAAACTTCTGGGCCGCTCAGGGTTGCGTATTGTTGCAGCCCATGGACATGCCCGTTGGAGCGGGCACCTTTCATCCTGCCACCTTTCTTCGCGCCATTGGTCCAGAACCGTGGCGAGCCGCGTATGTGCAGCCTTCCAGACGCCCCACAGACGGCCGCTACGGAGACAACCCCAATCGTCTTCAGCATTACTACCAGTTTCAGGCGGTGCTCAAACCCAACCCGAGTAATCTTCAGGATTTATATCTGGAGTCCCTGGCGGTGCTGGGCATTGATCCAAAATTGCAGGACATCCGCTTTGTCGAAGATGACTGGGAATCACCCACGCTGGGGGCCTGGGGTCTTGGCTGGGAGGTCTGGCTGAATGGCATGGAAGTCACCCAGTTCACGTATTTCCAGCAGGTGGGCGGCCTTGATTGTCACCCGGTCATGGGCGAAGTGACCTATGGCCTGGAACGTCTCGCCATGTATCTGCAAGGTGTAGAAAGTGTGTACGATCTGATCTGGACACCAGGCGTACTGTATGGAGATGTTTTTCACCAAAACGAGGTGGAACAGTCCCGCTACAATTTCGAGCTGGCACCCGTAGACGACCTTTTCCAGCGTTTTGATCGCGCTGAGGCGGATTGCCGCAAGCTGCTTGATCACAAACTCCCTTTACCAGCCTACGAACGGGTTCTTGACTGTTCCCATGCGTTTAATCTCCTGGATGCCCGCCATGCCATTGGCGTCAATGAACGCGCCCGTTTCATTGGCCGGGTACGCGGACTGGCCAAAGGCGTTGCAGAAATTTATGCAGAAGCCCGTGCCGAACTCGGCCACCCTCTGCTACGGAGTGAATGATGTCAGCCCATGAAAATCCTCTCCAGGAAGATTGTCTTCTGGAAATCGGTTGTGAAGAGCTACCCGCGCGTGAGCAGCTCCCCATTCGTGACGCCGCCATTGAACAAATGACGCGCCTGCTCAATGAAGCCGGTCTCAGCTTTGGGCAAATCACGGCTTACGTCACCCCACGGCGTTTGGCGTTATGGATTCAGAACCTGGCCCTGCACAGTCGGCCCCGGGAAAGCATCCGTCGCGGCCCCCCCGTAGAAAGAGCACGTGATGCGGCGGGTAACATAACCCCGGCTGCCGAAGGCTTTGCCCGTTCCTGTGGGGTTGCTTTTACCGATCTCAGCACCCTGGACACGGAAAAGGGACCGGTTCTGGCCTGGCGGGAAGTCGAAGCAGCACGCAGTAGTCACAGTCTTCTGCCTGATATTGCCAGTCAGACCATTGCCGCTCTGCCCTTGCGTAAACGCATGCACTGGGGGACCCGTGACGACAGCTTCATTCGCCCGGTGCGCTGGTTACTATTGCGGCAAGGACAACAAGTGCTGGACTGGCAGGCATTCGGACTGCAGGCCGGTGGACAAAGCTTTGGTCACCGTGTACATCATCCTGAAGCGATCCGGATTCATCAGCCCGCCGATTACGCTGCAGCTTTACTGGATGGCCATGTCATGGCTGACTTCGACGCTCGCCGGGCGCATATTTCCCATAAAATTTCCGCCATTGCTGAAGACCTGCGAGCATCCCCCATCTTGCCGGCAGCTTTGTTGGATGAGATTACCGGACTCAATGAATGGCCAGTCATCCTGATCGGCAGCTTTGCAGAAGATTATCTGCGAATTCCTGAAGAGGCGCTGATTACGGTCATGATGCAACATCAGCGCTATGTCCCGTTGCGTGATGGAAACGGTCGCCTGATTTCCCAATACCTTTTTGCCGCCAACATCCACAGCCAGGATGCCCAAATGGTCATTCACGGCAATAATCGGGTGCTGCGGGCGCGCCTGGCGGATGCGGCTTTTTTCTGGGATCAGGACCGCCAAAAATCCTTGGCTGCAAGGCTTCCTGAACTGCAGAACGTCCTCTTCCAGGAAGGGCTGGGCAGCGTTTACGACAAAACCCTGCGCCTGCAAAAAGTAGCGCGGTCATTGAGCAGCCGCTGCAACGTCAAAGCTGACGACCTGGAACGCGCTGCCGCACTTTGTAAAAGTGATCTACTCTCTGGCGTGGTGGGGGAGTTTCCCGAGTTGCAAGGCATCATGGGTGGACATTACGCCCGTCATGATGGTGAAAATGCCGAGGTTGTTGCGGCCATTGCCCAACATTACCTGCCCAATGGCCGCGATGATGACACGCCGCAGAGTCCTGCTGGCCAGTGCCTGGCCATTGCCGACAAGCTGGATACCCTCTGCGGTTTTTTTGCCATTGGCAAAATACCTACGGGTGATCGCGATCCCTTCGCTCTGCGCCGGGCTGCCTTGAGCGTCTTACGCATCATTCTGGATGCAGAGCTTGATCTGCCCCTGGATGAAGCGGTAGGCATGACGCTGGACGCTTTAGGTCCGCATATCGTCAAAGATCCCACCGCCATCCGCACTGGCGTCCTGGATTTTTTCCAGGACCGGATGCGTGTCTATTTTAGGGAAGAGGGTTTTCGTACCGACCAGATTAATGCCGTACTCAGCCGTCAACCCCATCAGATTCTCGATGCCCGTAAACGCCTGGAAGCTCTGGCACGCTTCCTGACCGAACACCAGGCAGCTGAGGCGCTTGCGGCTCTGATCAAACGCGTCAACAATCTGCTTCGCAAGGAAAATGTGGAAGTTCAACACGACCCCGATCCACAATTATTTGAAGATCCCGCCGAACATCGACTTTGGGAACACTGGCAAGTCATGGCCGGCCCTGTTCATACTCACCTTCAGAACGCACAATATGCCAGCGCACTGGACCTTCTGGCCGGATTACGTCCTACGGTCGATACTTTTTTCGACAAAGTCATGGTCCTTGCTGAAAATCCCGAAATACGCCAGAACCGCCTGGCTCTCCTCATCAGGCTGCAGGATGCGTTTCTGCGTATTGCCGACTTTACACAACTCCAGGGCTCCTGATGGCGCAATGGATCATCCTCGATCGGGACGGTGTCATCAACGAAGACAGTAACGCCTTCATTAAATCACCGGCCGAATGGCGACCCATTCCAGGCAGCCTGGAAGCCATCGCCCGCCTCAACCGGGCTGGTTTTCAAGTGGTCGTAGCCACCAATCAATCCGGCGTGGGACGGGGGCTTTTCGATATTCGTACCCTCACAGCCATACATCAGCGCATGCGCCAGGAACTCGCCGTTTTTGGCGGACGCATTGAAGCCATATTTTTTTGCCCCCACCTGCCCGATGCCGGTTGTCAGTGCCGCAAGCCTTTGCCGGGCATGTTTCACGAAATTGCCGAACGCCTGCAAATTTCTCTTGACAATGTCCCGGCTATTGGTGACAGCCTGCGGGATCTTCAAGCCGCCCAGGAAGCCGGGGCCAAACCTATTCTCGTGCTCACCGGTAAAGGCCAAAATACCCGTCGCGATGCCGAAGCTGCTGGTTTCCCGATTTTTCTGGATCTTGCTGCCGCTGTACAGGCTATCCTGGGTGTCTCTTGATGCAAACCCTGCGTAGCGGAATTTTTTACATCGGCTTTACCATATGGACACTCGTCTGGGCATTTTTCACCCTGTTGACCGTCCCCATGCCTCTTTCCGCCCGGGTCTGGTCCAGCCGCCTCTGGGCGCGAACGGCCGTCCTGTGGTTGCGCCTGAGTTGCGGATTGAGTTATCGGGTCACCGGTCTGGAAAATATCCCGGATTCGCCCTGCGTCATTGTAGCCAACCATCAATCGGCGCTGGAAACCCTGTTGCTCTGGTGCCTTTTCCCGCGCCTGTCTTATGTGCTCAAACAGGAACTGTTTCGGATTCCGATTATTGGCTGGGGCTTACGTCTGGCCTGGCCGATCGGCATTGATCGCAGTGCCGGTCGTCAGGCACTCGTGCAGGTCATGGAAGAAGGCAAACTACGCCTCGCAGCGGGATTTAATGTGGTCATATTTCCTGAAGGAACCCGTTACCCCTGCGGCGAAGTCGGGCCCTTCAGCAGCACGGCTGCCGGGCTGGCCCTGCGTGCAGAAGTCCCGCTTTTACCCATTGCCGTCAACAGCGGCTGCTATTGGGCCCGTAACAACTGGCGAAAAAAATCCGGAAAAATGGACTTATGGATTGGTCCGGCTTTTGCACCAAGCGGAAAATCTTCCACCTTGACCGAACAGGCAGAATCCTGGATTCGCAACGCCGTCATGCAGATGCCAGGCGAAGCTGCAAAGCCGTAATTACGCGTCCTGCCACGTCCACACCAGTACTTTTTTCAATACCCTCCAGACTGGGTACGGGATTCACTTCCAATACCAGTGCGTTTTGATCCGCGTCCGCCATCAAATCCACACCGGCAAAATCAAGGCCTAATGCAACAGCAGCTTTCCGGGCAATTTCCGCCCAGGACTCAGGCAGATCAGGAAACGCCGAAGCGCGGCCTCCACAGTGCAGATTACTGCGAAAATCTTCCGCCGCAGATTCCCGACGCATGGCCGCAACAACCTCCCCGAACAAGACAATCACTCTGACATCCTGGCGGCCCGGCAAAAAACGCTGAACCATGGCCTCATGCTGCAGACTCAAAAAAGTATCCAGCATTCCCCGTGCGGCTACCGGGGTCTCGGCCAGACTCACCCCGACCCCCTGTGAACCCTGCAATATTTTGTGAACGAGGGGCGTGCCCAGCATCTGCAAGGCCAGCTCTTTTTGCCTGGATTCCGTGAAATAAACGGTTTGTGGAACAGCTATTCCCGCCGCAGTCAGAGCCTGCAGGGAGGCAAATTTGTCTCTTGCCAGTTGCAATGCCTCGGCAGAATTCAGACAAAAAGTACCTGCCCCGGCAAAATAGCGCAGCAATCGCGCGCCCAAGGCCGTTATCGGTCCGCCAATGCGGGGAATGACCGCCGCACAATAAGGAAATTTTTCACCCTGCACATAAAGATCCGCATGGACGCCATTCACAGTCAACAAACACTGCTCCGGGGCCAACAACACGGCTTCCATTCCCGCCGCATCCACCACCTGGAGCAATCGTTGGGTGGAATAAAGCCCGGGAAAGCGGGACAGTACCGCAATTCTTGGAGTCTCCGACATATTCAGGACACATCCGCACGAAAAGTCAGCAAGGGGAGTTCACCATGAGCGATGGATCTCTCAATGAAACCCGCCCTTCCCGGCTTGATTTGCTCGAGGCTGCAGCGCGCCTCGGATGTCTGTCCGCAGATTGCCGAAAACAATACCTCCAGTTCCAGAGGATTCACCCGCAAACAGCCAAAAGGATCCTCCGCATTTTTGCTGCGCCAAAATAAATTCGGTAGCCAGCCCTTGCTCTGCACCAGCGGATTCAGGTAAAGCGTCCGGCAACGCTCTGCAATTTGTAATTCAGACTGTTCTTTTTGATTATTTTCCATTGATTTCATTTGATCCTTAGTTTGGTCTCTGCAAATTTGTGCCTGTTCCCGCATGGTGCGGCAAGCTGAACGACAAAACCACTTTCCTTGGCAAAGGAATTATTGTGGAGCATAATAGTCAATTATATAAACAGTTAATAATGTTTATTCGCAATAGCTGGCCATTCGGCCAAGGAGTGCAGCAATGAGCGACAACAGCACGCAGCAAGGATTAGCGGGGCACGGAGCTTTTTTTCAGGACACGAACTTATCGGCCAACGAAGCGGAAGCGGCCACGGCATGGGTACGCAGTCACGTAGACCGTCGCACCATGGACCTGGGCGAGCGTATGGACGACATTCGCGAGCACATGTGGGCACTGGAAAAAGAAGGTGAAATCATTGTTCACCGCATCACCGATGACCACAAGCCCATTGAAGTAGACACCCTCTATGGCTGGAAAAAGCGGGTTCCCACCAACCAGCTCTGGCATCACAAGAGCTGCGGTCAGTGTGGCAACATTCCCGGCTATCCCACCAGCCTGCTCTGGTTCATGAACCACTTTGGCACGGATTATCTGGACGAAACTGACCAGACCTCCTGCACCGCCTGGAACTACCACGGCTCTGGCATCGGC
>NZ_MOAD01000001.1:2244723-2367306 GCF_001931655.1 Acidithiobacillus albertensis
TCTCGGTGGCAACCGCACGGCCGTTGGCACCTCGGTCGCGCAGGCGCTGGGAGCCCAGGTCATCGACTACTCCACTTGGTATGACTGCTGTGGCTTTGGCTTCCGGCACATCATCTCCGAGCGCGAATTCACCCGCAGCTTCACCATGAACCGCAAGATCAAGGTGGCCCGGGAAGAAGCCAACGCCGACGTCATGATTGGCATTGACACCGGCTGTATCACCACCATGGACAAGAACCAGTGGATCGGCAAGGCCCATGACATGAACTACAGCATCCCGATCATTGCAGACGTGCAGCTGGCCGCCCTGGCCTGTGGCGCTGATCCCTTCAAGATCGTCCAGCTCCAGTGGCATGCTTCACCCTGTGAAGATCTGGTGGAAAAAATGGGCATCAGCTGGGACAAGGCCAAAGCCGACTTCCAGGAATACCTCAAACAGGTCGAGCAGGGCAATGTGGAATACCTCTACAACCCCGAACTCGCCACTAACCAACATATCAACATGAAAGCGGGCGCATCTGCCTGAGTAGTTGAAAGAGCATCACGCTGATAAAACCCCGCCTTGCTGCGGGGTTTTTTATTACCATACGAAATCTATCCGGGCATGGAATACTTCAATCCCCAAAAAACTCCCCTTCAGGTACCTTTTTCGAGTATGCTTAAGCACGCTCGCCCGAACAGGCGATGAAATGATCCGTTTTGACAGGAGGAAGACTGTGGACAGCAAGGCTATCAATACCCGTTGCGTAGAACTTTTCCAAAATCCCAACGTCCGTCTGCGCATGTGGAATGCGCGGATGTTCTGGCATGTAGGTGATCAGATGAATGTAGCACCTGCCGCCCTGACTGATCCCAAAGTTGACACCTGCGAGCTGGAAGTCATGCTCAGTGCTGCCGCGCTGACCAATTCAGAATGTGCCGCAGAACTGGACAAAAAAGAACCCGGCCGCGTTGCATTCATTCAGCGTCAGGTTCGCGAAGGCATGCGCCCGCTGCTGCGTCCTGCCAACAACGCCTGATCCTAACAACGGCAGTTAGGCAGCTGGGGTGAAACCATCATGTTTCATTCCAGCAGTTGATTCACCTGTGCAGCACAAATAAAATCATTTTCGGTGATCCCCTTGACTGCATGGGTTGAATAGCGCAGCAGGCAGTGTCCATAACCTATTTCCATGTCTGGATGATGATCTTCACGATCCGCAATCCACGCTACAGCGTTCACGAACGCCATGGTTTCGTAAAAGTTTTTGAATTGAAAATCCCTGCATAAACTGCCTTGCTCTAGGCACCATCCGGGTACACTCCCAATACGCCCGGCAACATTATCATCCGCAAGTTTCTCGACACCGCCTTCACAAGCCTGACATTTTCCCTGTCGCAAATCACTGGGCATCGCTAAACTCCTTTTTGGCAAATAGACTGATGGGTTGTATGCTTGTCATTAGCATAGTGCTTTTTCAGGTATCATTCATGTCCAAAAAAACGCCTCCCTCACCGTTGCAGACACCCGACGGCAGTACGCATGTTCTCCTGCACTCCTGCTGTGCACCTTGTGCTGGTCCCATCATGGATGACATTCGCAAAGCCGGTATCGAATTTACGGTGCTATTTTACAATCCGAACATCCACCCGCAGGCCGAATATGAATTGCGCAAGGAAGAAAATATCCGCTATGCCGAGGCATTAGGCGTGCCTTTCATTGACCTGGATTATGACAAGGACAACTGGTTTGCCCGGGTGAAAGGCCTGGAATGGGAACCGGAGCGCGGCGAGCGCTGCACGGCCTGTTTCGACATGCGCTTTGAGCGTTCGGCACTGTATGCAGCGGAGCATGGCTTCAGCGTCTTCAGCAGCACCCTGGGGATATCGCGCTGGAAAGATATGGAACAGATCAATGCCTGTGGTGCCCGGGCAGCATCCCGTCATGCAGGACTGCAATATTGGGACTACAACTGGCGCAAGGGCGGTGGTAGCGCCCGCATGATTGAAATAGCCAAGCAGGAACAGTTTTATCAGCAGGAATACTGCGGATGCGTCTATTCCCTGCGTGATACCAACCTGCACCGCCTGAGTCAGGGCCGCGAAAAAATTATTCGTGGCATCAAATTCTATGGCAAGGACAACGTCCGTCAGGAAGAGGCCGGTGATTTATCCAGAGGCATCAATAACACATAACGATTACCCGGCCCCATCATTTCAAACAAGGGATAATGTAAAGGCATTCCTCTGGCCTTTCCCCAGTCATCCAGGGCGGAATAGGCCTTCCACGAAGCGATGGCCGCATTTGCGTTCACCTCCACTTTTGCCACCCTCTGTGCGGGCCAATCCCCTCTTAACCACCCCGGTGGCGTCGCATCGCCGGCATTTACTAGATAGCCGATCCGCGCCTTAACCATCGCATCTCCGCCGCTACCGCTTTCATTTTCCATCATCGTGATTTCAGGATGCCCGCGCAAATCGGCGGGCAACTGCGGCGATAATTTGCCTCTGGCCTTGACCATCTGCCGATAGGTACCCTGAAAATTCTGATAAATATAAGCATGGACTGAACCGGTTTCTTCAAGCACTTGGGCGGAATTAAACACGCCCAGCCACCACAGGGTTCCCAACACCAGCAGAACAAATACGACCAAGGGTCCGGTCCAGCCACGTCGCCAGTCACGTTTTGGTGCTTCTCTGATTTCAGCCATGCGCTGCATATACCTCTGTAAAATAGTCCCAGGAAAAACCCGGACCGGGATCCCATTTGCGTCCAGGCGCAACATCTGCGTGGCCGACAATGCGTTCTCGCAGCATAGCCGGAAACAGTTTTTGCAGATCCCGGCTTAAAGCCGCCAGACATTGATATTGAATGGGCAGAAATTTGCTGGATTCACTGCCTTCCAGCTCCACACCGACACTGTAATCGTTACAGGCAGAACGGCCTTGCCATGAAGATACGCCTGCATGCCAGGCGCGATCCCAGACGCTCACATGCTGCCAAAGCTTGCCATCTCGTTCAATGAAAAAATGTGCAGACACCCGCAAGTTTCTTAACTGTTCATAATAAGGATCCTGGTCAAAATCCAGAAGTCCCGTGAAAAATCGTGGCACCTCGCCACTCCCAAATTGTTCCGGGGGCAAACTGATGGCATGAACAACCAGCAGATCAATATCTCCGCCCACAGGCCTTTGATCAAAATAGGGCGAGGGTGCAGCATGCGCCATGGCATGCCAGCCCGCCGCATTCCAAGGATTGAGCAGATCAGGATTCAAGGAAGTTCTTCAGGAGGGAGATCAGCATGCGCGTCCAGCCATTGCTCGAGAGCATGGACCCGCGCCTCAACCTGAATCGGACGTTGATATTGGCCGTTATGAAACAGGAACAGAGCAGGCAGGTGATACACCTCGAATTCCTGGGTAATACCCATATCAATGCCGGCATCAATCTCCCAAACCTGTAGACCACCCCGGTTATCTTCCAGATTTTTCAGCAACCGCCGCCAGATCCGACAGGAATGACAGCCTGCAGAGCTGAAAAACAAAATGACTTCACCCCGGGTTTCCGCCATACGCTGCCAAAAACCCAGTTCAGAAACAGTTTCCATTACCTATAGTTACCCTCATCGTACGTCCATGCTGAGTTAAAGTTGCGGATGCTGGCGTTGTGACGGACCCTGCAGGCGATTCATCGCCGAAAGGTAAGCCTTGGCACTGGCCACAACAATATCAGTATCGGCACCCTGTCCATTGACGGCCCGACCACTGGCGTCCTGCAGACGCACGGTCACATCGCCCTGGGCATCGGTACCTGTGGTAATAGCATTGACTGAATACAGCAGCAAACGGGTTTCACTTTTCAAAATACTTTCCATGGCCTGGAATGCCGCATCTACCGGCCCGCCACCTACGGCCTTGGCGGTTTTGGCCACCCCGTCCACCCAGACTTCCACCGTAGCTTCGGGATGTGTACCCATTTCCGAGCAAACCCGCAAATAACCCAGACGATAATGTTCAGCCTGCTCTTCCTGCAGATCTTCGTTGACCAGCGCCTGCAGGTCTTCATCAAATATTTCTGCCTTGCGGTCGGCAAGATCCTTGAAGCGGGCAAAAACCTGATCCAGCGTATCTTTTTCCAGATGAATACCCAACGCCTCCAGACGCGCACGGACTGCCGCCCGACCGGAAAGTTTTCCCAGCGTCATGCGATTGGCCGACCAGCCCACATCTTCCGCACGCATGATCTCATAGGTCTCCCGATGCTTGAGCACACCATCCTGGTGAATGCCTGACTCATGGGCAAAAGCATTAGCCCCGACAATGGCCTTGTTGGGCTGGACCGGAAAGCCGGTAATGGTAGACACCAGCTTGCTGGTAGCCACAATCTGGCTGGTATCAATGCGGGTATCACAGACAAAAGCATCTTGCCGCGTACGCACCGCCATCACGATTTCTTCAAGGGCGGCATTACCCGCCCTTTCACCCAGACCGTTGATCGTGCATTCAACCTGTCGGGCACCATGCTGCACGGCAGACAGGGAGTTGGCCACCGCCAGGCCCAGATCATTGTGGCAATGTACCGAAAAAATGGCTTGATCGGCGTTGGGAATCCGGTTGCGCAAATTGGCAATCAACTGACCAAAGCGATCCGGCAGATTATAACCAACGGTGTCAGGAATATTGATGGTACGGGCTCCCGCCTGAATGACCGCTTCAATCACCCGGCACAGAAAATCCTCCTCGGAACGGCCCGCATCTTCCGCTGAAAACTCCACATCATCACAATACTGCCGCGCCAGTTTTACCGCAGCCACCGCACGTTCCAGGACCTGTTCCGGGCTCATCCGTAATTTTGCCTGCATATGAATCGGGCTGGTGGCAATGAAGGTATGAATACGTGCAGCATTGGCTTCCTTCAACGCCTCACCGGCACGGCGAATGTCTTCATCGCGCGCCCGCGACAGCCCGCATACCCTACTTTCCCGTACGGTCCTGGCGATAGCCTGCACGGCGGCAAAATCTCCGGGGCTGGCGACCGGAAAGCCTGCTTCAATGACATCCACCTGCAAGCGTTCCAAGGCCTGGGCAATGCGCAACTTTTCATCGCGGGTCATGGAAGCGCCCGGAGATTGCTCGCCGTCGCGCAAGGTAGTGTCAAAAATAATCAAATGCTCTTTGGACGTTGTCATAGCTTGTGTCTCCCAATCAATTGAGAGGATTGTACCCCGCTACAGACAATTAACGAAGACAACGCATCTTCTTCGTGAAGGATTCAGGCACCTCGCCGCAACCAGCGATAAACAGTGCGCTCACTGACCCCGAGGGTTTCCGCCACCCTCCGCCGGTTGCCTTGATACTGACGCAACAAAGCCTCCAGATCATCCGGTTGCGCGCCACCGCGTTGGACTGATGGCGCAGGTCCAAAATCTCTCACTGCACCCGGCGAAGCCGCATGCGCCTCAAACGCTGGTCTGGCTCCCGTAAAATTCAGATGATTTGCCTGAATAACCGGTCCATCCGCCAGTGCTGCTGCTTTTTGCAGAATATTGCGCAACTCCCGAACATTTCCCGGAAAATCATAAGTAAACAGGCGCCGTTCTGCATCTTTCGACAGCGTCCACTGCCCCCCCCAACTTTTACCAATGCGTTCCAGCAACACCGCCGCAATACCCGCAATATCATCACGACGATCCCGCAAGGGCGGTAAATCAATGGTAATAGCCGCGAGACGATAATATAAATCCTCCCGAAATTGTCTTTGCCCGGCCATTTCCAATAAATTACGGTTGGTCGCCGCGATGATACGCACATCGGCATGCAAGGTCTCTGAGCCCCCCAAACGCCGGAAAGTCCCGGTTTCCAGAACCCGCAATAATTTAGCCTGCATACTTAAGGGCAATTCCCCCACCTCATCCAGAAACAGGGTTCCCCGGTCGGCCATTTCATACAGTCCACGCTTACGTCCCAGACAACCTGTGAAAGCCCCTCTTTCATGACCCAGGATTTCACTTTCAAAAAGTGTTTCTGGTAGCGAGGTACAATCCACAGTAATAAATGCTTCAGATGCACGTGCAGAAAATTGATGCAGCGCGCTGGCTGCCAACTCCTTGCCGACCCCACTTTCACCATAAAGCAAAATACTGGCATCCGTACGGCCCGCCATTTCAATGTGATTCAGACATTTCATGAATGCCGGAGAACGGCCCACCATGCGCATGTCACCACAAGTAATGTCTTCTTCCTGATGCGGCAAGCGAATGATTTCCTCACCAAGATAGGTATTCCCTTCCTGATCTTTGATGGCATGTCCACGAATACGCACATGTTCAGCATGATTCTGGTGATCATAGTGAATGTGCCGGACATCGTGGGCTTCTCCCGTTGTAAAAACAGCCTGATGGGGACAATCTTCTCCACGCATATGGCAAGGCACCGGCGAATGGTGGGAAATTTCATGACAGCAACGTCCTATGACCTCGTCGGATTGCACGCCATAGGCTTCCTGATAGGCCCGGTTCGCCGCAATGATCCGGTAGTGGTCATCAATCAAAACCATTGGATTCTGCTGAATATTCAAAACACTCTGAACATCCAGACCAGTTGCTGACTGATGCTTTTTTGTGGGCTTATGCACATCAGGAGTAGTACGGTCACGATTCTGCATTTCCATAATTTGCCTCGGCGTCTGGTCGGCTACTGCTTTTAAGATCTAAAAAATATCCTTTCGTAAATAATACGCATCCTCTTTCTTTTTGGATGCAAGAAAATTTCTATTACCATAACTTAATTATATTTGTTTATGAACAAGGTGTTCTGCTTGTCAGCACATGTCATGACATGTCATGACACATTTCATCCGTCGCGATATAAAAATGAGTTAGCAATACAGTTAATTAGTTTATTCTTAATTTTTAATTATCTAGCGTGATAAGCGAGTTAGCTTCAATCTAATAACGTCCATACAGGCTGGCATATTTACTGCTATTACTGAACTATTCACTTACGATGGGGAGACAAAATGTCAGGCATGTACATAATTTGTTTAAGTGGCGAGCGCGAGAAGTTGCAATTCGCCGCCATGGCGGCGTCCGTAGCGGCGGTATCCGGAACCGACGTCCATATTTTTCTGTCGATGAACGCCTTCCCCTACTTTGTGAAGGGTCATAGTAAGGAAGCCCCCGCTGAAGGCAAGCTGGGAGAAGTCATGGCCGAACGTAAAGTGCCCCCCTTCTACCAGATTTTCGAGCAGGCGGTGGAACTGGGCGATGCCAAAATCTGGGCTTGCTCCATGGCTATGGATGTTCTCGGCGTCAAAGAGGACGGCATGGAGGAAATCGTAGCCGGGCCTCTGGGCCTGACCAAATTCCTGAGTGACGCCGAAAATGGTCAGATTCTGACTTTTTAAAAGGAGGAGCACATGAGTGAACGCGTTGTAGATGCCCGTGGCAGTTTTTGTCCGGGGCCGCTGATGGAACTGATTTCCAACATGAAAATGATGCAGGTCGGGGACACCCTGGAATTGTTGTCCACAGATGCCGGTTCTGCTGCGGATGTGCCGGAGTGGATCAAAAAAGTCGGTCACGAAATGGTAGATACTGAGCAGGACGGCGAAGGCACCTGGCACATTCGGGTCCGCAAGGCCAAGTAAGCGCACAAACAATCGCAGGCGTAAAACCCTAAGGAGAGTGACATCATGAGAATTCTGGTCATAGGTGGCGGTATGGGCGGTACTATTTTTGCCAATCATCTGGCACGGCGTATTCACCATGAAATGAAAACCGGCAAGGCACGCATCACGATGTTGTCCGCCAGTCATGAGCATGTGTATCAACCCGGCTGGTTGTATGTCGCCATGGGTCGGGCGACGCCCGATGAACTGGTCCGCGAACAGCAAAGCCTGCTGGAGCCGGGGATTGAATTTAATGTGGATCCGGTTGAAGAATTTCATCTGGCCGAGAACCATGTCAAATGCAAAAGCGGCAAGGTGCATGAGTATGACCTCATCGTCATTTCGACCGGTTCGCGTGCCCTGCCCGAGAAAGTTCCCGGTCTCAAGGAAAATTCCATCAACTGCTATACTGCAGAAAATGCCGTCGAATTCTTCAAGCAACTGTCGGACTTCAAGGGTGGACGCATCGTGGTCACCGTCGGTCTGCCGCACAAGTGCCCGATGATTCCCCTGGAGATCACCTTCGCCATGCACGACTTCATCAAGGATCGCGGCCTGCTGGACAAGACCGAGTTCTACTACACCTACCCCATTGGCCGGGTTCACAGTCTGGAAAATGTCGCCAAGTGGGCAGCGCCGGAATTTGACCGGATGGGCATTAAATACGAAACCCTATTCAACATGAAGGAAGTGGATGGTAAGAATGCCCAGGTACTGAGTGAAGAAGGCGGAGCAGTGAAATACGATCTGCTGGTAGCCGTGCCGCCCCATAAGGGTCAGGAAGTCATCGAGAAGAACGGTCTGGGTGAAAACGGCTGGATTCCCACCAATCGCTCTTCCCTGCACATGGAAGGAGAACATGGCAAGAATGTTCTGGTACTGGGAGATACCACCAATTTGCCCATCAGTAAGGCCGGTTCAACCGCCCACTTCGAAGCGGAAGTGGCTGCCGAGAATGTGGCGGCGGTCATCAAGATGGGACGGCCGGTGCGCAGTTATGATGGCAAGGTGTTCTGCTTCATTGAGGCGGGCAAGGACCGGGCAACGTATGCCATGTTCGATTATAAAACCCCACCCCAGCCGAAAGCGCCTACCGGAGCCGTACACGCCTTCAAGATGTCCTATAACAAACTCTATTGGGCTACCGCCCGTGGTTTACTCTGAGGAGGTGACGTATGGCTGCGGTCATGGCAGAAACTTCTGAAGATGAACTGCAACGCGCCCAGGAAGCCCTAGTCCATCTGGTGCAGAACGGGGATCTCGAACGCATTGTGCACCTAGCACGACTGAGTGGTGCGGCAGCAGACTCCATGAGTGATGAGATGGTGGGTCGTCTGGCGGGGTTGGCCAGCGACGGTCTGGATTTGGTGGATCAGGTCACCCGCAGTCAGGTGGCGCGGGCCCTGCCGGCCATCAGCTCCCTGGTGGAAAACGGGGATCTGGAGCGCATCGTGCAACTGGCCCGGCTGAGTGGGGCCGCCGCCGATTCCATGAGCGATGAAATGGTGGGTCGCTTGGCCGGTCTGGCCAGCGATGGCATGGATTTACTGGATCGGGTGAACCGCAGTCAGGTGGTCAATGCTTTACCGGCCATCTCGGCACTGGTCGAAAACGGCGATCTGGAGCGCATCGTTCATCTGGCCCGCATGGCGGGTGCCGCTGGCGATTCTATGAATGATGAGATGGTCTCACGCCTGGCCACTTTGGCAACTGATGCTATGTGCCTGCTGGATCGGGCAACGCGCACCGGGGTCATGGACCGTTTGCTCGCTGTCGCTGAGAAAATGGATCAGGATCATATCCTCACCGATTTCCTGCACTGCCTCAGTGGCGCCACTGAGGAGGCCGCCAGCGCCCCCATTCCCAAGGGAGGAATCGCCGGACTCTGGGACATGATGAAAAAACCGGAAACCCAGCAAACCATCCAGTTCCTCATGCTGGTCGGCAAACATTTCCGTTCCTGCCGACTCAGGCACTGATCATGAACTAACTTTTACCGTTTTAACGTGTTCTACTCGCCCCGCTTGCAGCCCCTGTTGTTCAGGGGCTTTTTTATTTAAGCGTTAGCTAGAAATAGGTGCATAGGCAAAGCAATATCCATGTGGGCTGATTTTGCCCGCAACCACTTTACAGGTGCCATCCGCACTGGGAGAGGCTCCCGGTACAAAATGTGCGCAATTACTGCACATGTCCTTGCCACTGGGATGATCCTGATAACTGACAGAACTTTTGCTTTGCAACCCACCTGCAGTACCAGCCTCAGCCATGGATGAAAACACCAAAGGAGCCACTGCGGCCGCTGCGGCTATTTTACCTGTTGATTTCAACCATTCACGACGATTCATAGATTTCATAGTATATTCTCCCAAATGATGAATGAGGCGCCTATAAAGGGCCCACTTAGTTCTACGTAATCTGCGCCGGAATGGATGCAGGCAACAGAAAATTGATCCCCATCATATATTCATAATTGGACAATCAACTGCGTAGAGTAAAAACATTATTGAATACCGGCTTCATTCCGATCAAATCTCCCGGAAATACCACCTTCCGCACCCCTACCAAGGGTATGGATAAAGTACTTAACTCCGCTGAGATCAGGTTGATCTGTATTTGCAAAAATGCCTTATAAACAAACTCGGAACAATATAATGCCCGATCATCCTGCAAGTCATAATTATCATCAAAAGGAATACGCAACTTCACCTGTTTATGACACCAGTGAAACAAATTTTCACACTGTGGTTCTACCAAGCTAATCGGTATGTAGCCCACTTTTACAGCACGTTCCGGCGCACAAAAATCGTCCAGGCTACCCATATGCACCCCACCTCGGGTGCGTTCCGTAGACGGTATGCTTTCAAATAAAGCACCACCTACCAAAACCCCGACATGCGTCCAGGGCCCGCGATTTTTGAGGCGCACCAGGCGTGCCTCTACCCCCAGCCCTTCGCGAAGCAGTAGATATGCCGTCAGTCCACACTCACGAACCATTTCCCGTCCCTGCGTACCAGTTGCAACGTCGTATTCCGAGGGCTTCCTTTCTCAGGAATCAGGCTGATAATCACCGTGGCATGCTCAATGCCATGTATCATGGTCCGTTGGTTTTTGACTATTTTGGCCTCCTTCAAACCGCCTTCAGCTTGCAGACGCTGATAAGTAGCCATCACATATCCATTCACTTTCGCTTCTTCGAGCCGCATTGCATAGGGTTGTGCAGGATTTTGCACTTCAGGTCCCCAATAAACCAGTTTGTCTACCTTCTGGATGTCCCCTTTCGCCATACCATGCACAAAATGCATAGCCGTATTCTCTGGCCCTGGACTCGAAAACAGTCCACAGGCTGAGATTCCCACTGTTAATCCAGCCACTGTGAATTTTTTTAGAATACTTCGCACACAAATTCTCCTCGATTAAAGCGATCCAAAGAAAAACAGGCAATACCTTAAGCGCATTGCCTGTTGATCATGACGTCTTGACTGGTGATTCATCAAGCCAGTTAGTGCACAGTTTTATGTACCTTGATACTGGAATTGATTTCTACGCGCTGATTCAGGAAACGTCCCTGTGGCGTCGCATTGCTGGCGACGGGATCCAGATAGGAATGTCCCTTCGTCACAATCCGTGAAGCAGCTACACCATGCGCTTCCAGATAACCAGCAACACTCTGTGCACGTTGCTCAGAGAGTTTTTGATTGTAAGCAAAACTACCCGTTTTACTGCAGTAACCATTCACATCCAGAACAGCGGCTGAATGTTTATGGGCAAAATCGGCCACCTGATCCAGCACGGCAATATCATGACTGATCAGTTTGGAAGAATTGGTCTGGAAATTAATCCCGGTAATAGTAATAGGTTTACTCTCCAAAACCGTATGCTGCACCGGTGCAATAGGTGCCACAGGTGCGGGTTTTGCGGCTGGAGCCGCAGGTGCGGCCGGGGGAATCCCGGGAGAACAGGCAAAAGGATTAGTACCGCAGCCAGCAGCGGCCAGGACCACTGCCACAGCCAGTGTTTGCTTGTATATTTTTTTCATATTACGTCTCCTTAGTAGCTGATTTTTTGGGTAGATGCATTCATTTTCTACAATTTTAACCAATAAATTCAATGACAAAATAGGCCCCATCCAGGATGGAGCCTGAAGTTCCCGATTTTGCTAGCGGGAGGAGGAGACTGCATACAACATTTACTTGATGTCCCTTTTCAGCCCAAGGGGCCGTTAGCGGTGACGATTTGTGGTTCCATGGAAGCCAGAATAGCAATCAGGTAATTCTGCGCCGACATGGGAATCCTTTGGGTTTGCATCGCATCCATCATGTCCTGAGCCAGATAGTTGAAGGCTGCCGTAGTAACACCCATCCCTTCATGGGCTTTACGCATACTCAGACCGGTGTATTTGCAGGGACCGCCCACCGCCATACACACCTGCTGCACCAATTCGTACTTCAGGTGGGGGATATTGGTATGTGCGAAGTAGTAGTTGATGTGCGGGTCATTCGCAACATTACCCACAAACGTATTAATCAGCTTGGTAATGCCCGCCTTACCGCCGTACTGGGCATAGTAATCCTGAGCGGATGCGGTCGAAATTCCCATCATGGCAACAGCCGTAAACCCTGCCGCCAAAGCGACACCCTTGGCTACTGCCGAAAAACGGGAAGAGGTTGGTATAAATGACATGGTAAACTCCTCTTAAATTAGGTCAGAAGCTGCTGGTCAGAGATAAATACAGACCGTTTTGGTTCTTTTCTGTGGCAATAGTACCCAAATCCACATAGGCCGCCGTCACAGAAAGCTGCTTGTAGGGGAACCAGGCGACATACACGTCTTTCCAGGCGCTCGTCTTGGATACTGCATTCCCCAATGTGCTGAAATTACCCGCACCACTCGACGGGGCAATCAGCTGGTTCTGTGGCATATCTCGATATTCTGCACCAAGTACCACATGACGGTTCAAGAAAACACCCACAGAGGCTGCGGGAAGGACTTTGTAACGCATGCCGTTGACACCACCAAAACCTAACAAGCCTTGCTGGTTCGCATTGGTCACATCAATATTCACGTCCGCTAATGTCGTTAAACCGAACAGACCATTCAGCCAAACCTTAGTTGCACTCAGGTAATAACTGACCCCATTGCGCGCTACATGCAGAGTGTCCGCCAGATTTTTGGGCATTTCGTTATGATGGAAATCAACGCCGACGGATACCTCCGGTTCCCACCAATTCTGATCATAGACAACGTTACCGAAAAGTCTTGCCTTTAAGCCGACAATGTCCTGATTCAGATCATAGTTGCTGCCAAAAAATGCGGGTCCGCTCAGACCAAGTGCTGCAGAAGTCGTGGAAGTTCCCAAAGGCACCGACGATCCACTCACAACACTTAGGATACGATGATCGAGCGTTTGACCCGTATTGCCTAAACTAAACCCCTGCCGGGCAAAAGAGATCTCAATACGGTTGAATAATCCGACCGATGCGCCGTAAGCGTTCAAGTTATAGTTGTTCAGCAATACATGTGAATAAAAAGCGGTCGCGCCAATTTGCTGATTGGTGCCATAACCCGAAATCACTGCCCAGGGGTTGATACCACCACCAGCAGCACCGTCTATCGCTGTTACTGCTCCGGTGCCCAAAATACGGCCCTGGCCAAATAAACAGGCCGAACCTATCGCCGCATTGGCGGCCACAGGGACCATTGCACCCAACGTGCAGGCCACTGCCAGAATGACTGCTTTTGTAGCGGGTGATTTCGCAGACTTACCCATAATTTTCATACCTCCTCCTAGCCGTTAAGCGGTTCTTGAATGCCAGAGCACTCAAAACACTTAATAGCAAGAAAGGGGCCAAAATCTCAGAAACCTCTACAAAACCCAAGAATTATTTGTAACAACTTGTTTATTATGAACAAGCATCAACACATCATACAAATAGAACTGTTTGTATTTCTTCTGATTCTGCATGACACGTCATGACATCTCTACAGTTTCGTCATGACAGAAACTGCTGATCTGTCTTCTCTGGCTTAAAATGCAGGACATAAAAAATCCGGTATCGATGTTACCGATACCGGATGTCACCAGGATGAAACTAACGCGCTATCAGAGTGCTTCTTTTTTTTCATCCAGCATCTGTTCAATGCGCGG
The DNA here is from genome assembly GCF_001931655.1 of Acidithiobacillus albertensis. Classification (NCBI taxonomy): domain Bacteria; kingdom Pseudomonadati; phylum Pseudomonadota; class Acidithiobacillia; order Acidithiobacillales; family Acidithiobacillaceae; genus Acidithiobacillus; species Acidithiobacillus albertensis. The sequence goes on from NZ_MOAD01000001.1 coordinate 2,258,517, forward strand.
CCCGAGAATCACTTCCATGGCGAAGCCCATTTTCGTACCTGGAATAACCAAGGTATTGGAACGCGACATGAAGCTTCCGGGAATCATTTGCAATAAGGTCGGGAAATGCTCAATTTTGTGATCCCGAAAGCGAATGACTACCATGCTCTCATCAGGTGTGGGAATATCCCGGGCAATGAAAGGATTGGATGTATCCACCAAAGGAACACGTTGAAAGTTGATATGCGCGCGCGAAAACTGGGGAGTTATATGATTAATATAATCCGGCATGCGGCGCAAAATTGTGTCCACAATGGCTTCCGCTGAATACCCACGCTGAGAATTATCTCGATGAATTTTCTGGATCCATTCGAGATTCACAACCGGCACGACACCAACCAGAAGATCCACATAATTGGCGACATCCACATCTTCGGTTTTCACCCCGCCGTGCAGCCCTTCATAAAAAAGCAGATCGGTGCCAGTAGGCATATCCTGCCATGGCGTAAAGGTTCCCGGAGCACTACCCCGCAGTTCCGCTTCCTCATCATCATGCACGTAGTAACGCATCTGGCCATGACCGGTCTCTCCGTAACTACGGAACAGACGTTCCAGAGACTCAAAATCATTACCTTCGGGACCAAAGTGGCTGATGGTCTTACCTTCTGCTGCTGCTTTGGCAATGGCTTCACGCATTTCCGCCCGGTTATAACGGTGAAAACTGTCTCCTTCAATGATGACCGGATTGACCTTCAGGCGCCGGAAAATGTCATGAAATGCATGTTTGACCGTAGTTGTACCAGCTCCCGAAGAGCCGGTGACCGCAACAACAGGATACTTTTTAGACATGGTATGAACCTCTTATAGTGAAAAATTCTTTTGCTGACCAATATATTCCATGGCCGTCTTGAATCCAGTTTAACAAAGGTTATCAGCCGGTCAACATAAAACACGCCATTACCAACGCTTTCGAGGCTTCGATAATGGCGTCAAAAGTACTTAAAGCCCGAGATTCTGCCAGATGGCCGTAGTCGCCTCGGACTGATTCAGCGTATAAAAATGCAGGCTGGGTGCGCCTTGCGCAAGTAATGTCTCACACTGCCGACTCAGCAACTCAATCCCCAACTGATATTGGGACTGCAGATCTTCCCCATAAGCTTCCATGCGGCGCCGCAGATATTGCGGTAACTCTGCTCCGCACATGGCCGAAAAACGGGAAATCTGTTCAAAATTTGTGATGGGCATGACACCCACTACAATCGGCACCTCAACGCCCCGCCGTTGTAAATCATCCCGGAGCTGCAAGTACGCATCGGGATTATAAAAATACTGGGTGATAACCGCATCTGCACCCGCCTGCACCTTTTCCACCAGATGCTGCAAATCCTCTTCAGCAGAAACGGCCTTGGGATGCACTTCCGGATATCCGGCTACATAAATTTTAAAACCGCCGAACTGACGGATAAAACCCACCAGATCGGCTGCATATTCAAAATGACCAGGGTTACTCATGCCTTCTGGTAAATCACCACGCAGGGCGACAATGCGCTGAATACCCTGGGTTCGATAATCTTCCAGAATTTCCTGGATACCCGATTCCGTTGAGCCAATGCAGGAAAGATGCGGGACAGCTTCCAGATCATAGTCCTTGCGGATCATGTCCACCGTCGCAAAAGTTCGTTCACGGGTGGAACCACCAGCCCCAAAAGTCACTGAGGCATATTCCGGCCCCAAAGGTAACAGAGCAGCAATGGTTTCGCGCAGGCGCTCCTCGCCTGCAGCATTTTTTGGCGGAAAAAACTCGACGGAGTGCGCCATCAGTAACGATACGCGTCGTTCTTGAAAGGCCCGTGGACGTCAACGCCCAGATATTCGGCTTGAGCTGTTGTCAACTGGGTCAGCACCCCGGCAAAACCTTCCACCATGTAACGGGCCACTTCTTCATCCAGCGTTTTCGGCAGGACGGTGACGCTGATGTGCGAAGACTTTTGCGCGGTAGGCAGATCAGCAAAGCGCTCCCCGTAAAGATGTATCTGCGCCAACACCTGATCGGCAAAAGAACCATCCATGATGCGACTGGGGTGCCCGGTAGCATTGCCCAGATTCACCAGTCTGCCTTCAGAAAGGAGAATCAGGTAATCATCACTGTCTGCATCAAAGTCCCTGCCTGCCGGCGCATCACGATACACTTTATGCACCTGAGCCTTAACCTCGTCCCAGGCCCAGTTCGCACGCATGAAAGCCGTATCAATTTCATTGTCGAAATGACCAATATTACAAACGACAGCGCCTTTCTTGAGGGCCTTCAACATGCCCGCATCGCAGACATTGTAATTACCGGTAGCAGTAACCAGTAAGTCCGTCTGGCCCAGCAGATCCCGATCAATACAGGCATCGGTACCATCGTTGATACCCTTTTTGTAGGGCGAAACCACTTCATACCCATCCATGCAGGCCTGCATGGCACAAATGGGATCCACTTCGGTGACGCGCACAATCATGCCTTCCTGACGCAGGGAGGCTGCCGAGCCCTTGCCCACATCCCCATAGCCCAGAACCAGGGCGCGCTTACCAGACAACAAATGGTCCGTGGCTCGCTTGATGGCGTCATTGAGGGAGTGACGACAACCGTATTTGTTGTCATTTTTGCTTTTGGTCACCGAGTCGTTGACATTGATGGCCGGCACCTTGAGCTTGCCTTCCCTGGCCATTTCCCAAAGACGATGCACGCCTGTGGTCGTTTCTTCGGAAACACCATGGATGCCCTCCAGCAACTCGGGATACTTCTCATGGAGCAATCCTGTGAGGTCTCCACCATCATCCAGCAGCATATTGGGGCGCCAGCCGTCAGGACCCGTAATGGTCTGTTCTACGCACCACCAGTATTCTTCCTCGCTTTCGCCCTTCCAGGCAAAAACAGGAACGCCTGCGGCTGCAACAGCTGCTGCAGCCTGATCCTGCGTAGAAAAAATGTTGCAGGAAGACCAGCGCACTTCAGCCCCCAAAGCCACCAGGGTTTCGATAAGTACAGCGGTCTGGATGGTCATATGAATACAGCCCGCAATACGCGCACCCTGCAAGGGCTGCTGAGCCTGATATTTCCGGCGGATAGCCATCAATGCCGGCATTTCCGTTTCAGCAATACGGACTTCCTTACGTCCCCAGGCGGCCAGAGACATATCAGCCACTTTAAAGTCTTCACCCGTTTTAAGCACAGCATTCATGTAGGTAGTTCCTTTGGTCATGAAAGCGAGCGCGGTTTTACACGAAGGAAAACGGGCCGAGCCTGACCACCAGAGATCTGGCGACTGCAGCGCTCCTCGGCCCGAACTTCCGGCGGAGAGGTTCTCCGCGCAGAGGTCTTTTTATCGCAATCCAGCAGCATCCCGCAAGGCTGCAGCCTTGTCGGTACGTTCCCAGGTAAATTCCGGTTCTTCACGACCGAAATGCCCATAAGCAGCGGTTTTACCATAAATCGGACGGAGCAGATCCAGCATCTGAATAATACCCTTGGGACGCAGATCAAAATGCTCACGGACCAGCGCCGCGATGCGATCATCATCAATTTTACCGGTGCCGAAAGTATCAACCATCAGACTGACCGGCTGGGATACCCCAATGGCATAAGCCACCTGAACTTCACAGCGACTCGCCAGACCTGCAGCAACAATATTTTTAGCAACGTAACGACCGGCGTAAGAAGAAGATCGGTCTACCTTGGAAGGATCCTTACCTGAAAAAGCACCACCACCGTGACTGCCCTGACCACCGTAGGTGTCTACAATGATTTTGCGGCCCGTCAGGCCACAATCGCCTACGGGTCCGCCAATGACAAAACGCCCGGTAGGGTTGATCAGATATTTGGTATCCTTGTGCAGCATTTCCGGCGGCAATACCGGCTTGATGATTTCTTCCCGCACCGCTTCCACCAGATCGGCATGACTGATATCCGGGCTATGCTGGGTGGAGAGGACGACGGCATCAATAGCCACCGGGCGACCATCTTCGTAGCGCACCGTCACTTGACTTTTGGCGTCGGGACGTAACCAGGGCAAGCGGCCATCCTTGCGTACCAAAGCCTGGCGCTCGGTCAGACGATGGGCGAAATAAATAGGAGTTGGCATCAGCACGTCGGTTTCATCACAGGCAAAACCGAACATGAGGCCCTGATCACCAGCACCCTGGTCCAGATCCAGACCAGCCCCTTCATTCACACCCTGGGCAATATCCGGAGACTGCTTGTCGAGCGTCTGCATCACTGCGCAGGAGGCCCAGTCAAAGCCCATTTCCGATGAATCATAGCCAATCCGGCGCACCGTCTGACGGGCAACGTCTGCGTAATCGACGGTAGCCGTCGTCGTAATTTCGCCGGCCAGAACAATAAGGCCGGTAGTAATCAGGGTTTCAGCGGCTACCCGACCACGCGGATCCTGCGCCAGAATGGCATCAAGGATGGCATCGGAAATCTGGTCTGCGACCTTATCGGGATGACCTTCGGAAACAGACTCAGAAGTAAAAAGATGGCTTTTGGACATGCGTTCAGGCTCCTTGCTGGCGTGGCCGATGAATTGATCGTCGACGGGGACAGAGCGCACTATAGCAAAGGATACACGGCCAAGCGAAGTGAAAGACGCTCACCCCGCAAACAAAATCCACTCAAGCTTCAGGGATGGGCAGGGCCGATGACTGGAAAGGCCGATTTTTTGCTGCCGCCCCAAAAATAGGAAATACCGCCCGTTACCTGCACATTGTTGAGGTTTGCGGCGCTGGACTTAGGGGTATTGAACAGAAGCTGATCCTGGACATCCAGACGCAAACCAAAATGATCCCCCAGGGAATATTGATAACCCAGTCCCAATACGCCCATCAACGAAGTACCGCGCCCCAGATCCTGATTGAAGCGGTTACTGGAAGCGCCCAGACCCAGAGAAACATAGGGAGTGTCCGGACTGGCAAAAGCATACACATTGCCGAGCAGTGCGCCGCTGTATTGGTTAGCGTCAGCATTGGGTGCAGCATCCTGCAAATGGGCAAAAGCTGCAGCCACCTGCGCCTCGACACCTAGGTGCGCACTGAGACGTTGCCCCAAACGCAATCCCAGCACCGCATTACCATCATGATGAGCGAGCCCACTGGCACCGCTGAAAAAAGTATTACCCCCGAAAAGGTTCACATAGGTCTGATCGTGGGCAGCAGAACCCGCAGCCCAAGCCGGAACGGCAAGAGCCAGCATGGAAACCGCCAGCAATGTACGCAAACCCCTGTTCATGACCAGACCCACCTCGGACAGGACAACACAATTCGTGAAAACCTGTTATGATAATAGTCTGTTTTCAGCAAAAATACCACACCCAACCCAACAATTTGACAAAAACCCAACAAGGAGTTGCCATGTCCACACTCGTCTGCGGATCACTGGCCTTTGATACCATTATGGTGTTTCAGGACCGTTTCAAGGCCCACATCCTGCCTGAGCAGGTACACATGTTGAATGTGTCTTTTACCGTACCGGAAATGCGTCGCGATTTTGGCGGTTGTGCCGGTAACATTGCTTACAATCTCAAGCTGCTGGGAGGAAACCCCGTCATTGCCGGCACCGCCGGTCAGGATTTCACACCCTACCTTGAGCATATCAAACAGCAGGGGCTGGATACCCATCTGATTCGCATCCTCCCTGATCATTACACGGCGCAGGCTTTTATCACCACCGATCTGGACGACAATCAGATCACCGCTTTTCATCCCGGTGCAATGTTTATGGCCCAGGAAAACCATCTGGACGGGCAAATCCCCAGCGATGTGCACTGGGCCATTGTCTCACCCGATGGTTTGGGGGCCATGATCCAGCATCTGGAGGACTTGACCCGCGCAGGCATTCCCACACTGTTTGATCCCGGACAGGGGCTGCCGCTGTTTGACGCAGCAACCCTGACCCGTCTCATTGATATGGCCGACTATCTGACGGTTAATGACTACGAATGCCAGATGGTTCAGGCCCGTACCGGCTTGAGCGTCGCGGAGTTACGCCAGCGTCTGAAAGCGCTGATCGTTACCAAAGGCGAACAGGGTTCCGTCATCTATCACGAAGACCAGGAAACCCACATTCCTGCAGCAAAACCCAGGGCCGTACTTGATCCCACCGGTTGCGGCGACGCCTATCGGGCCGGTTTGCTTTACGGCCTTGAACATAATCTGGGATGGGAAACCAGTGGCAAGATTGCCTCGTTGATGGGCGCCTACAAAATCGAAACGGCTGGCACCCAAAATCATCATTTCACTTGGAGCGAATTCAAAAAACGTTACCAGGAAAATTTTGGAAGCCAGATTGAGTAATTGATGCCGTCGCTTCAATCGGGCCGCTGACAGCGGCCCGATTGAAGGTCAACGCATCAGGTCACAATGGGCTTATCTTCTGCATCCCAGACATTGATGCCACCACCCAGGTTATACACCTCGTTAAAACCCATTTCCTGCAAAGTGACGGCAGAAAGTGCGGAACGCGTTCCGCTGTCACAATACAACACCACCACCTGATCCCGCGCCTGGGATAACACCGGGTGGCAATGCCCGTAATCCGGATCAGCAAGGGCTTCCAGATAGCCTCGGGGAACATGAATAGCGTCCGGTAGATGCCCCTCGACAAAAGCATGGGCTTCCCGCACATCCACCAGCACCAAGTCGTCGCGGGTACGCAACCAGTCTTCCAGAGTATCGCAATCCACTTCACGAATCTGACTGCGCGCACTGCGTATAAAATCCGCCAAAGATTTAGCCATGGACGACTCCTTTTCAAGAGGATGAAACGCTGACCGGAGATCTGGCCAGATATATTTTTGTCACCTCAAGATTAGCATCTTTGCCACGCTGATCTGAAATAGTGCCCATCCATGAAATATCTGCAAATTCCAACACCATAACCCCTTTCAATTCCCCATAACATCATTCTATGATGGGGGTGTCGACCATCCGCACATGAGGAGCCACATCATGCCTGCCAGACGTCCTGCGAAAATCGTCTGTGTCTTACCCCCTCTTGGTATGGATGCCAGCAGCCTGTGCTCCGATACCCGTCATTACCTGTTTCATACCTTGGGTGCAGAGGCAGAAACCGGTTCAAAAATTAATGTATATACCGCGCTATCCATGAGCCTGCGTGATCGTCTGGTAGAACGCTGGAAAAAAACCCAGCAAAAAGTGGCTGAAGAGAAGGGTAAGCGCACTTTTTACCTGTCTCTCGAATTTTTGCTGGGCCGTACCATGGGTAACACCCTGCTCAATCTCGGGCTGGAAGAAGCGGCCGAGTCAGTGCTCGAGAATGAACATCGACAATTGACAGACGTCATTGAGACAGAACCCGATGCGGGTCTGGGGAATGGCGGACTAGGTCGTCTGGCTGCCTGCTTTCTCGATAGCTGTGCGTCACTGGGGCTCCCCGTCACGGGTTATGGCATACGCTACAGTTATGGCATGTTCCGTCAGGAAATTCGGGGGGGCGAGCAAGTCGAAGAACCCGATCACTGGCTGAAAAATGGTTACCCCTGGGAACTGAAACGACCAGAACGCGTGCGTCACATTCATTTTTTTGGGCGCAGCGATGTGTATAAGGACGCTCAGGGCAAGTTACAGCATCGCTGGGTGGATACCCACGATGTCCTCGCTGTTCCCTATGACATTCCCATACCGGGTTATCGCAATGAGGTCGTCAACACCCTGCGACTGTGGCGCGCTGCCTCCACCGATATATTTGATCTCGGCGAATTCAATGCAGGGGCTTATCCCGAAGCCGTAGCGGCCAAAAATAATGCTGAACATATCAGCATGGTGCTTTACCCCAATGACAGCAGTGAAAATGGTAAGGAACTGCGTTTGCGTCAGCAGTATTTTCTGGCCTCGGCCAGTCTACAGGATGTGATGGCCGACTGGGTCGCTGTACATGGTGAAAATTTTACCCATTTTGCCGAACATCACTGTTTTCAGCTCAACGATACGCATCCCAGTTGCGCAGTACCGGAACTGATGCGCCTGTTGATGGATGAACATGGCCTGGACTGGGATAGCGCCTGGAAAATTACCAGCCACACCATGGCCTATACCAACCATACCCTGCTTCCAGAAGCTCTGGAACGCTGGCCGGTACGCCTGTTTCGCCAGCTCCTGCCGCGCCTTCTGGAAATCATTTTTGAAATCAATGGCCGTTTCCTGCAGGAAGTGGCCCGTCGGGCGCCAGGGGATAATGCCTTACTACAACGCCTGTCCATCATCGAGGAAAATGGCGAACAAATGGTCCGCATGGCCCACCTGGCGGTGGTGGGGAGCTTTTCCGTCAACGGCGTAGCCGCACTGCACACGGAACTGCTTTGCGACGAGCTATTCGCCGACTTCCACAAGCTCTGGCCCCAAAAGTTCAACAACAAAACCAATGGCGTCACGCCCCGGCGCTGGTTGCAGTGGGCCAACCCCGCCTTGCGGGAACTGCTTACCGAGCAAATTGGTCCTGACTGGAAGAACGACCTGGATCATCTCAAGGCCCTGGCCCCCTTTGCAGAAGACGCCACGTTCCGCAAACGCTGGGATGCGGTTCGCCAAATTAACAAGGCCCGCCTCGCCAAGCTGGTTTTGGAACAAACCGGTGTGCATTTTATTCCGGGTGCCATGGTTGATACCCAGGTCAAACGCATTCATGAATACAAGCGGCAACTGCTCAACGCCCTCCATGTCATTCACCTTTATGATCGCATCAAACGCGGTGAAGGCTCCGAAGTCACCCCGCGTAATGTGCTATTCGCCGGGAAAGCCGCCCCCGGTTATTTCATGGCCAAGCGGATCATCAAACTCATCAACAACATTGCCAACGTGGTCAATCATGATGCCGATACCGCCGGTCGCTTGCGGGTCTGTTTCCTGCCGGACTATCGGGTTTCCCTTATGGAACAGATTTGTGCAGCCACCGATTTGTCCGAGCAAATTTCCACGGCAGGCAAGGAAGCCTCAGGAACCGGCAACATGAAGTTCATGATGAACGGCGCACTGACGATTGGTACGCTGGATGGTGCCAATATTGAAATACGCGATGCCGTCGGGCCCGAACACTTTTTTCTGTTTGGCCTGAATGCCCAGGAAGTCAGTCAGTTAAGGGGCAACTATCATCCAGAAGTTTATTTGCAGGCCGACCACGATCTGCAGAGAGTGATGGATCTCCTGCACAGCGGGTATTTCAATGCCTTTGAACCGGGCATTTTTGATCCCATCATGCACACCCTCAATAATCCGCATGATCCCTGGATGGTACTGGCCGACTTCACCAGCTATAAGCTGAAACAACAGGAGGCAGCAGCATTGTGGCGTGACCAGACGGAATGGCAGCGTCTGAGTATTTTGAACTGTGCTGCCAGCGGTGTATTTTCCAGCGACCGCACCATTCGGGAATATAATGCCGATATCTGGCATCTCAAACCCCTGGTGATGACCCCATGACAGAATTCGCCTGATCTGCTTTAATGCGTCCTTAATTTGTATTCCTTCCCGGTTTAGAGGAAATTGATGGCCCACACACCGCGCCCCGTACTGTTGCTGATCCTGGATGGCTGGGGTTATCGCGAAGATCCTGAAAACAATGCCATTGCCCTGGCCCATACGCCTAACTGGGACGGCTGGTGGCGTAGCCATCCTCATAACCTCCTCAATGCCTCCGGGGCTTCCGTAGGGTTGCCCGGCGGACAGATGGGCAACAGTGAAGTCGGGCATATCAATATCGGGGCCGGACGGGTTGTTTACCAGGAATACGAACGCATCAACCGTGGCATCATGGACGCAAGTTTCTATAAAAACAGCGCACTTTGTGCGGCAGTTGATACGGCCAAAGCTCAGGGCGGAGCGGTCCATATCCTTGGATTACTCTCGGCGGGGGGGGTTCATTCCCACGAAGAACACCTGTTTGCCGCCCTGCGTCTGGCCCGAAGTCGGGGAGCGGAACGGGTGTACGTACATGCTTTTCTGGATGGACGCGACACCCTACCCCGCAGTGCGGAAAATTCTCTGGAAAAACTGTCAGCCGAATTGAAAACCCACGGTGGCGAACTGGCCTCGCTGATTGGTAGGTTTTATGCCATGGATCGGGATCATCGCTGGGATCGGGTACAACAAGCTTATGATTTGCTTACTCTTGGCAAAGGTACCCACTATGCCACGGGTCAGGAGGCGCTGGCCGCCGCTTATGCCCGGGGCGAAAGTGATGAATTTGTTGCCCCCTCACAAATCGGCGGCACACCCATCTGTATTAAGGATCATGACGCCGTCCTGTTCATGAACTTTCGTTCTGATCGCGCCCGGCAGATTACCCGCCCCTTCATTGAGCCCGACTTCGACGGCTTTCCCCGTCAGGCCACGCCCAAACTCGCAGATTTTGTGACACTCACTGAATATAGTGAACATTTTGACGTCCATGTGGCTTTTCCTCCGACCCGGCTCAAAAACACCTTCGGGGAATGGCTTGCCCAACACGGATTACATCAGTTACGCATTGCCGAAACAGAAAAATACGCGCATGTAACCTTCTTTCTGAATGGTGGCGACGAAACCGTTTATCCTGGCGAAGACCGGATTTTGATTCCTTCTCCCAAGGTCACCACCTACGATCTGCAGCCGGAAATGAGTGTGAACGCTCTGACGGATGCGCTGGTAGAGCAGGTGGAAAGTCGCCGATATGATGCCATCATCTGCAATATTGCCAACCCCGATATGGTTGGTCACAGCGGCAAACTCAGTGCCGCCATTGCGGCAGTAGAGGCCGTCGATCAAAGCCTCGGACGTATTGTCAGCGCCGTACGTAATGTTGGTGGAGAAGTTCTGATTACCGCAGACCATGGGAATGTTGAGCAGATGCTGGATACCGAAAGTGGTCAGGCACACACTTCGCATACCTGCAACCCGGTCCCCCTGTTGTATATTGGACGTCCTGCCGAGCTATTGTCGGGCGGTGCTCTGGAAGATCTGGCGCCAACGCTTCTGCATCTTATGGGTTTGCCCAAACCACCGGAAATGGGCGGAAAAAATCTGGTGCAGACTGCCTAAATGACCTCGAGGATTTTGCTCCGTTCGGTTACTCTGCTGATACTGACCGGATTACTCCCACTGGGAGCAGATGCCAGTTCGCTTCAGGAAAAAATCCAAAACAGTCGCGAAAAACTGGAGCATCTCCACGAGAATCTGGGGCAAATTCAGGCCCATCTGAACGCCGGTCAAAAAACCCAGGCGGAACTGCGCGACGAAATCAAAACGCTTGATCTAAAAATTGCGACGACCCGAAAAAAGCTGGCTGACATTCAGGCGCAACAACAACAAACCCAATTAAAACTGAATGAACTGAAACAAAAAATAACGGCATTGCAGGCAGAGTTGGTCCAGCAGAAAGAAATTCTGGGTAAACAATTGCGGGGGGCTTACATGCTCGGTGGGACAACCCCCCTCGCGGTCTGGCTACAAACCGAAAAGCCCGGAGAATTGGGACGGATGAGTGTTTATTACGCTTCCCTAGCCAAAGCCCGCAGCACGCTCATTGTAAAAACCCAAAATACGGCGGCACAAATCGTTCAGACACAACACCAGGTAGAGCTGAGAGAAGCGGGATTAGTGAAACTCGCCACGCAAATCCAGGCCCAGGAAAATACCCTGAACCAGCAGCGTCAGCAACATGCCACTCTCGAAAATCAGCTGACCGACCGGATCGCCAAAGACAAGGCCAAAATTGCCGAATTACAGGCTAACGCCAATATTCTTAATGGCTTGGTGAGTCGCCTGGTGGTTCAGTTCCGACACCAGGAGGCTGTTGCCGAAGCAGCGCGACGCAAGGCAGCGGCCGAAGCGGCGGCGCGTGCGGCAGCGCAGGCACGCGCCGCCGCCGAGGCAAGAGCAGCCCAACAACGCCGCCTGGCTGCGGAAAAACGTGCCGAACAACGCGCTGCAGCCGTGCAAAAAGCCGAGGAACAACAGCGTGCGGAACAAGTCCAACGTGCTGCCGAAAATGCTGCACCTCCGACTATCGAAGTTCATCCGCCGCACATTACCACGGTTCCCCGGAAACCCGTTCCGGCACCGGTCTCACCCGCGACACCTCCGCCGCCAGCACCCCAGCCTGCTCCCAGTCCGAGCATCAGCCCGCCCAGCACCCCGATCATCGGCCATGGCCGCTATCCAGCACCCGTTAACGGTCCCATTACCGCACGCTATGGCAGTCCGCGTGTAACCGGCGGTCTCGACTGGCAGGGTATTACTTTTCAGGCGGCGCAAGGAACACCGGTTCGCGCCATTGCTCCCGGCATGGTACTTTATGCTGGCCCGCTCAGAGGTTACGGACAAATTGTAATTGTTCAGATTGGTCATAGCCTGCTCAGCATCTATGGACATCTGGGTTCCACCGATGCCCATGTCGGCGAACAAATCGCAGCAGGGCATCAGGTAGGCACGGTAGGCAGTGGCGGTGAACTGGGTAATGACGGACTTTACTTTGAAATTCGCAACGCCGGTCATCCCGTCAATCCTCTGGATTACATTCACAACTGAATTTCATCCGGATCCTCCGATTCCTGGAAACCGGACGCATGCTTTTTGGAGAAATACATTATGATCCCACTCAATCGCATCCTGCCGCGCCCAGCTGGCACATGGCTCAAGCTCAGTGTTGTGTTGATGCTGGGCCTGGGCAGCAGTTACGCGGGTAGTGCTTACGCAGATGCGGATCAGAACCACATCCCCCTGGAACAAATCCAGACCCTCAGTCAGGTCTTTGAAATCGTCAAATCCAATTATGTGGACCCTACTTCTGACAAAAAATTAATGACCGGTGCCATCAGTGGCATGGTCAGCGCCCTCGACCCGCACTCCGCTTACCTGACGCCCAAAGAATTCAAGGAGATGCAGGTGGTCACCGATGGCAAGTTTGGTGGCCTCGGCATTGAAGTGACCGGAGATCATGGTGTGCTTAAGGTCGTCGCTCCTATTGATGGCACTCCTGCCGCCAAAGCTGGCGTCGAACCCGGAGACCTGATTGTCAAAATTGACGGCAAGGCACTGCAGGGTATTGGTCTGCAAAAAACCGTGGACATGATGCGCGGCAAACCGGGCACTCAGGTCACCCTGACCATTTTGCGTCCGCATCAGAATCAGCCCATCCACTTGACCCTTACCCGCGCCATTATCAAGGTTCAGAGTGTACGCTCCGCCATGCTGGCACCGGATTATGGCTATATTCGCATCAGTCAGTTCCAGGAAAACACCGGTCGGAAAACGCGCCAGGCCGTGGAGCAACTGGAAAAAGCCGCTCATGGACACCTGAAAGGTCTGATTCTGGATTTACGTAATAATCCCGGTGGGGTCCTTGGCGCCGGTGTAGAAACCGCAGATACCTTTTTAAACAAGGGACTGATTGTTTACACCAAAGGGCGAACCCCCGACAGCGACATGCGCTTTACGGCACATGGCCCGGATTATCTTCACGGCGCGCCCATGATCGTCTTGATCAATGGCGGCTCTGCTTCGGCTGCCGAAATTGTCACTGGTGCACTCAAGGACGACCACCGTGCCCTCGTCATGGGGCAGCGCAGTTTTGGTAAAGGTTCTGTCCAGACCGTCATCCCCCTGAGTAATGGTGGCGCACTCAAACTGACCACCGCTCTGTACTACACGCCGGCGGGTTGCTCCATTCAAAGTCAGGGCATTGTGCCCAATGTGGAAATTCAGCCTGCCAATCCCCAGCTGCGAGCGATGGATGAAGATCTGCTCAAGGAATCGGAATTACAGGGCGTTCTCAAAGCTCCCGACACTTGCAGCAAGGTAAAACCGCAGTACACTATTACGGCACCGGCCAACAAGCCCGCCCTCGTCACAGCAAAAACCAGTGGTGGCTCTGCTTCGGAAGAGGCCATGGAGGCTGCCAGCATCCTCAAACCGAATCTGGGAAAAGATTATGTTTTGCGCGAGGCTTTGGCAATTCTCGAAAAACAGGCAGTACCTGTTGATGAAAATGGTCATAGCGTTCAGGAAGTGATTCCCTTGTCTGTTGCCTCTGGCCAATAAATTTGAATCGGGATAAATCCCATGAAAATGCGGTCAAAGCACCGTGGTTTCTGAAATGAGCGGATTTGGTAATCATGCACTTAGGTAAAAATTACGAGGTTGCTGTCTAATGTCTTCAGCCATTCACGTACTCATACCGGTCGCCGACGGCTTTGAAGATATGGAAGTCGTTATTTGTAGTGACATTCTGCGCCGTGCCGGATGTCAGGTGACGATCGTCGCGTTGCGCCCGGGGCCGGTCACCGGTGGTCGCGGCCTCTGCCTGATCCCCGACACCACCTGGGATGAGCTGGCCGCTACCGAGGTGGACGTGATTGTGCTTCCCGGAGGAGCAGCCGGCGTTGAAAACCTCGAAAAACACAGCCCTCTTCGGGAGTTGCTGCTTCAGCGGAAACAGCAGGGGAAACTGATTGCGGCCATTTGTGCGGCACCGGGTTTGCTGGCCCGCCAACACTTGTTGGAAAACCGCCATGTAACGGCCTACCCGGGAGTGCTGGATCCGCTCAGCAAGGAATATCATTATGAAAGTTCTGCCGTAGTCGTTGATGGTCCACTAATCAGTTCACGTGGTCCCGGTACGGCTATGGACTTTGCCCTTACCTTGGTGGAACTCCTTCTGGGTCCTGAAAAAAGACAGGAAACAGAAATTCCACTGCAACGTAGTTCCTGCTAACACTTCCCCTTTGTCTGTGACTATGGATAATAGGGGAGCATTACTTAACCTGAAGGAAAATTTATGAAACTTCGCGCGGTCATTCTTGCTGCCACTCTCAGCGCTTTTGCAGTACCTGCTTTTGCTGCTCCTGTAGCCACTGTCAACGGTACCCCCATCGACAATAGTGAAGTCCAGGCCATCATGTCCATGAGTCCGGCGCTGGCCAAAGAGCCCAATGCCCACGAGCAGGTCGTGCAGAATCTGGTCAACATGGAAGTCCTGTCCCAGTATGCCACCAGCCATAACCTGGCTCAGTCTCCTGATGTCAAAGAACGACTGGCTATGGCCAAGCGCCAGATATTGGCAGATGCCGCTGTAGACCAATATGTTCAGGAGCATCCAGTTCCCGAATCCGATATTCAGGCGGCGTACAACAAATTTGTGCAGGCCATGGGCAAAAAAGAATACGAAGTCCGGCATATTCTGGTCAAAACCAAGGCAGAAGCCGACAAGATCATGGCTGAACTCAAGGCTGGCAAGAAATTTTCAACCTTGGCAGAAAAAGACTCCATCGACAAGGCCAGTGCAGCCCATGGCGGCGAACTCGGCTGGATTGTTCCTGGTATGGTGGTACCGCCTTTCGCCCAGGCTATCGAAACCGCGCCGATTGACAAGCCTGTAGGTCCGGTACAGACCCAGTTCGGCTACCATGTCATTGAAGTACAGGCGACGCGTGCTTTGACCCCGCCGCCTTTGAGTGCCATGAAGGATCGCATCAAGGCCCAGCTTTCCCAGCAGGAAGCCGCCAAGTTCGTATCCCAGCTGCGTAGTCAGGCGAAAATCAACATTACCAAGTAATTGCAGCAGTTTTGCATCTGCTGGCGCCGGGATTTTCCCGGCGCTTTTTTTTGTCGGTGCCCGCCCCATATCCAATCGAGCCTGAGCTGTTTGTTTAAGCGGTTTCGCCTTGCCAGCGGTCGGGGCAGACGCCACAATGGAGGCAGACAAAGTAAATCATGGAGCTTGGGAAATGAGTAAAACGCAGCATCGCCGCAGTACGATCCTGGAGCGTGATCCGAAGACGGAAGAGCCGAGGATGTACAAGGTATTGCTGATGAATGATGACTTCACGCCGATGGATTATGTCGTGCATGTTCTTGAAGCCTATTTCCATAAACCTCATGAGGAAGCCGTTGCGGTGATGATGTCCGTACATCATCAAGGTAAGGGTCTCTGCGGTATATTCCCTTATGATCTGGCCGAAACCAAGGTCGCACTGGTCACGGCAGATGCCCGGCAACACCAGCACCCACTCCGCTGCATCATGGAAAAGGAGTAATCCCGATGATTGACAAGGCCTTGGAAAAATCCATCAACCAGGCATTTCAGATTGCCCGTCAATACGGTCATGAGTATGCGTCTGTAGAACATTTGCTGCTGGCTCTGCTGGACAACCCAGAAGGGCTGGATGTACTCAAGGCCTGTGGCGGGAATGCCGAGCATCTATCCATGGAATTGCAAAACTTTCTGGAGCGCAAGGTGCCCGCCATGGGCCCCGCCGGAACCGTCAACACCCAGCCCTCCGTAGGGTTTCAGCGGGTCATTCAGCGCGCCCTCTACCATGTCCAATCCGCAGGCAAGGATGCCGTTTCCGGGGCCAATGTTATTGTCGCCATGTTTGCCGAGCGCGAATCTCATGCGGTTTACTTCTTGCAGAAAGAACACGTTACCCGACTTGACGTTGTCAACTATCTGGCGCACGGAATGCGCAAGGATGAAGCCATGGACGAGGAAGAAGAAGAAGTCGAAGGGAGTACCGAAAAAAAGGGCAACAGCAAGGACCCTCTGCAGGCTTATGCACGCAATCTCAATGCTCTGGCCCGTGCCGGACGCCTGGACCCGCTGATCGGGCGTCAGGAGGAAGTCATCAGAGCCCTGCAGGTATTGGCGCGTCGCCGCAAAAACAATCCCTTGTTTGTCGGCGAACCGGGGGTTGGCAAGACGGCTATTGTGGAAGGCATTGCCAGAGCCATTGTCGCCGGGAAAGTGCCGGAAATGCTGGAGAATGTCACGATTTACGCGCTGGATCTGGGTGCCCTGATTGCCGGATCCCGCTATCGGGGAGACTTTGAGGAACGCCTCAAGGCGGTTTTGAAAGCGCTGCGCAAACAGCCGGGCAGCATTCTCTTCATTGATGAAATTCACACTCTGATTGGTGCCGGAGCAGCCTCTGGAGGCGCCATGGATGCTTCCAACCTGCTCAAGCCGGCGTTGGCCTCCGGCGAGCTCAAATGCATTGGCGCCACTACTTATCAGGAGTTCCGCCAGCATTTCGAGAAAGACCGGGCGCTTACCCGGCGCTTCCAGAAAATTGATGTTCCGGAGCCCTCTCAGGAAGAATCTGTGCAAATACTACGCGGACTGAAAGGCCAGTTTGAGCAGCACCACAATCTCCGCTACACCGACACGGCGCTGCGGGCAGCAGTGGAGCTTTCGGTCAAGCATATTCATGATCGCCACTTGCCTGACAAAGCCATTGATCTGATTGACGAAGTGGGTGCGGCTCAGGCATTACTGCCTCCCTCGCGGCGGAAAAAAAGCATTGGCGTCCACGACATTGAAGAAATGGTGGCCCGCGTAGCGCGCATTCCCGGCAAAAATGTTTCTTTAGATGATCGTCAGGCGCTGAAAAATCTGGAAAGAGATCTGGGTCTGGTCATCTACGGACAGGCAAAAGCCATTCATGAGCTTTCCGCAGCCATCAAAATGGCCCGGGCCGGACTCCGGCATCACGAAAAACCGGTGGGCACATTCCTGTTTTCCGGACCCACTGGCGTGGGCAAAACCGAACTCAGCCGCCAGTTGTCCAGCCTGCTGGGAATCCCGTTGTTGCGCTTCGATATGAGTGAATACATGGAGCGCCATACGGTATCCCGTCTCATTGGCGCGCCTCCGGGTTATGTGGGGCATGATCAGGCCGGCCAACTGACGGAAGCGGTCAGTCGTAACCCTCATTCCGTGCTACTGCTCGACGAAATTGAAAAAGCCCATCCGGATATTTTCAATGTATTGCTGCAAGTCATGGACCACGGCAAGCTGACTGATGCCGGCGGTCGTTCGGTGGATTTCCGCAATGTCGTCCTGATCATGACCACCAATGCCGGCGCCGAGACCCGAAACAAGGCCAGCATTGGCTTCATGAAGCCCGCAGAACTGGAAGGTGGTCAGGAAATGGAAACCATCCGGCGGGTATTTTCACCGGAATTCCGAAATCGTCTGGATGCGGTTGTGCCCTTCAGCGCCCTGTCTCGGGACACTATTCTCCATGTGGTCGACAAATTCATCATGGAACTGGATGAGCAACTCCTCAGCAAGGGATACAGTCTCGAAATCAGTCCTGAACTCCGGCAATGGCTGGGCGATAAAGGCTATGATCCGCAAATGGGCGCACGGCCCATGGCGCGCGTCATTCAGGAACACCTGAAAAAGCCTCTGGCCGAGCATATTCTTTTTGGAGATCTGCCCAAGGGCACCCGGATCAGCGCCACACTGGAAGATGGTGCAGTGAAGTTGCGGATTCCCGAAGCGGTGACCCAGGAATGAACCTGAAAACAGCAGAGGGTCCGGCGGCTTTGCCGCAATTTTGGCTCGTGCCGTTAGCACAGAAAGCCTCCGGGCCCTCTGCCAAATTCTGGATACTTCGATAAATCATGAGCACTTACGGCTTTCATTTTGACAATAGCTACGCCCGTGAACTCGAGGGATTTTTCGCCCCCTGGCAAGCGGCAATGGTGCCCTCCCCCCATATGTTGCTTTTCAACCATGCTCTGGCGACGCAACTGGGACTGGACGCTGCCGCCCTGGACAGTGACCAGGGCGCTGCTATTTTTTCCGGCAATGAAATTCCGCAGGGTGCGCAGCCTTTGGCCCAGGCTTATGCCGGGCATCAGTTTGGCAATCTATCCCCGCAATTGGGAGATGGTCGAGCCTTGTTGCTGGGTGAACTACTCGACCCGAACGGTCAACGTTGGGACCTCCAGCTCAAAGGCTCCGGACGCACCCCTTTTTCGCGCGGTGGGGACGGCAAAGCGGCCATTGGCCCCGTACTCCGGGAATACCTCATGGGTGAAGCCATGGCCGCCCTCGGCATACCTACTACCCGCGCACTGGCGGCCGTCAGCACCGGGGAAATCATTCATCGCGACATGCCGCTGCCCGGTGCCATTCTGGCGCGCATTGCGGCCAGTCATATTCGCGTCGGTACTTTTCAGTTTTTTGCGATTCGTAATGATCAGGAAAAAGTCCGGCAACTGGCCGATTACACGATTGCCCGTCATTATCCTGCAGTACAAAGCGTTACCAATCCCTATCTCGCCCTGTTTAATGCCGTCGCCGACCGGCAGGCGGCGCTGCTTGCCCGGTGGATGCTGGTGGGATTCATCCATGGCGTCATGAACACCGACAACATGAGCATTGCCGGAGAGACCATTGATTACGGTCCCTGCGCTTTCATGGACCGCTACGACCCTGCCACCGTATTCAGCTCTATCGACAGTCAGGGACGCTATGCCTACGGCAATCAACCGCTGATCGCCCAGTGGAATCTGACCCGTTTTGCGGAAACTCTGGTCGAACTGGTTGATCCTGACAGCGAAGCCGCCATTCGCCAGCTGACCGCAGCCATCAACCATTTCCCGAAAGTTTATGCAGCTTACTGGCTACAGGGTATGCGCGCCAAACTGGGCCTGCACACAGAGGAAGAACAGGACCAGGAATTGGCCCAGGACTTTCTGACGACGCTGGAAGGTCAATCCGTGGATTATACCCGGGCATTCCGAAGCCTGTCGGCTGTAGTCTTGGGGAACCCTGCGGCGTTGCGCAGCCAGTTTGACGACGCCGCAACTGTGGATACCTGTTTGCAACGCTGGCAGGAACGTCTGGCGCGGGACCCCATGCCGCCTGAGCAAAGGGCGTTAAAAATGGATCGGGTGAATCCCATCTATATCCCGCGCAATCATAAAGTGGAAGAAGCCCTGAATGCAGCCACCCAAAACCGCGATCTCGGTCTTTTCCGCCAGCTGCTCGAAGTCCTCGCCGAGCCCTTTACTGAACGCCCCGGTCTGGAAAGCTACGCGCAGCCCGCACCCGAAAGCTTCGGAGTTTACAAAACCTTCTGTGGCACCTGAGTGCTGAGAAAATCCAGAACGCGCTGAACCTGTGCGTGGATTTGCTCATAAGCGTCTGAAGGAGCATCCAGCATCTGCTCCACACTCTGAATAGTAGGCTGATCGGGAATAATTTCATCCGCACAGTGCCGGATCAGGGCATCAATGCTGAACGCCGTACTTTCCAGGTGGAATTGTAATCCTATGATTTGATTTCCTATCTGAAAAGCCTGATTCTCACAGGCGGCGCTATGGGCCAGACGGGTCGCTCCAGGCGGCAAATCAAAAGTCTCGCCATGCCAATGGAAAGCCTGTATTTGCCGGGGAAATTGAAAATGATCGGCGTCAGATACTTCCGCATATACGGGAAACCAGCCAATCTCCTTCTGCTTGCCCGGAACAACCTGCGCCCCGCAGACATTAGCAACAAGCTGCGCACCCAGACAAATGCCCAGAATCGGCAAATCCGCTGCTATGGTTTCACCAATAAAGCGTTTTTCCGCAGACAACCAGGGATAAGTCGCTTCATCGTGAATACTCATTGGACCACCGAGAATAATCAGTAAATCAAACTCTGTGGTTGCTGGCAATGCGCTATTTTCATAAAAGCGCGTCCAGGACACTCTGGCTTTGCGGTCCTCAAGCCAGGTTTCCATACTACCCAGTCCTTCAAAAGCCACATGCTGGAGAACATGAACGCGCATCGCTGAAAATCCTCCTAAGATATTTCTCCCGACCCTTGAGATTATGCCCTGAATGGGGAGGATTCAACTGAAAATGTTTTTGATTGAATTAAAAACATAAGCCCCGTCAAATCCGGATGAACCTGACGGGGCCATGACTACAACACTTAGCAGCCCTTATTTTTTAGGGGCTTTAGCCATCCGTAAGTAGGGCAGCTTGATATTGATATCGCCAAACTTGTCTTTGGCCTGTTCATCATTGAGGGACAGCGCCACGATCACATCCTGACCAGGTACCCAGTTGGCCGGGGTGGCAATCGGTACCCCATCGGTAATCTGAATGGCATCCAGAGCCCGCAGAATTTCCGCAAAGTTGCGGCCTACTGACATGGGGTAGAGCATGGTGAGCCGTATTTTCTTGTCGGGTCCGATGATAAATACCGAGCGAACCGTTGCCGTATTGGCTGCCGTCCGGCTGTCCGGAAGATAGGCATCCGCAGGGAGCATGTCGTAGAGCTTGGAAACGTGCAGAGAAGTGTCATCGATAATCGGGAAATCGGCAGGTGCGCCCGCAAAGGCTTCAATATCCCGCTTCCACTTTTTGTGCTCTTCCACATTGTCCACAGAGACGCCCATGACCTTAGTGTTGCGTTTGGCGAATTCGGGAGCCAGTTGGGCTACCGCACCAAATTCGGTGGTGCAAACCGGGGTGAAGTCACGCGGGTGGGAGAAGAGAATGGCGTAGCTATCGCCAATCCACTCATGGAGATTAATCTTTCCGGCTGTGGAGTCAACGGTAAAATCTGGAGCAACATCATTAATACGAATCGTCATCTGAGTCATCCTCTCTATATAACCAACGAAGCAACGGGTCAGGAACTGCTCAACTTCACTACGAGAGTCAGTATCCCATATCCGATTTAGACTGTCAACATATATTTTATTAGTTAAATATTAGACAAATTATAAATTATTCGCTTAAGCACTACGCCAGTAGGGGGCCAATAACAGAGCCTCTGGCACCAGCGTCTTGATGGCGGCAGGAATTTCGAGGGTTAGACCGGGGCGAGGGCGTATACTCACCCAGAGCAAATTGGTGCGCATGTTCATATCTGCAAATACCACCCAGGCACCATAATGTTTGAGTACTGCATTGATAATACGCAAGGTATGCTGCTGACGCAGGCCGCTACGATCCCGTAATCCGGGGATAAGCATACGAAAATCAGCGAGAAGATGACCGTTTTCGTCACGACTGGGAACCCTTCGCCAGAGCGGCTCGTCAGGGTGCAGGGCGGCATGAAAGGAGTTTTTCAGGCCTTTTTGTTGCGGTTGCCGGGATACTGGCGGTGCTGCAGACATGGGGTTGTCTCCTGCATGTGCGAGTCACCCCCCTAGTCTGCCTGCTCTGCCTGGGGGCGGCAAGCCCCGGCAGAGCAACGCGATGAAAAAACCTAACCGTGTCTTTTGACGTCGGCTTCGATGATTTTGCGGGCTTCGGCCAAGTTAGCCCAGTCCTTCATTTTCACCCATTTGCCTGGCTCCAAGTCCTTGTAATGTTCAAAGAAATGCCGAATCTGCTGACGAATGTTTTCCGGCAGATCTTCGACATCACGAATGTCCGCATAGCCTCCAGCCACCTTTTCATGGGGTACGGCGACAATTTTTGCATCTATACCGTGTTCATCTTCCATCATCAGTACACCAACCGGACGCGCCCGAATCACCGTACCGGGAGCCACCGGCTGGGGAGACCAAACCAGACAATCGGTAGGGTCACCATCATCAGACAGGGTGTTGGGAATAAATCCGTAATTGAGAGGGTAGTGCATGGCAGTGAACAGAAAACGATCCACAAAGACTGCGCCCGCTTCTTTATCCATTTCATACTTGACGGAAGAACCCTGGGGGACTTCAATCACCACATTGATATCATCTGGCAAGGACTTACCAGCCGGTATTTTTTTCAGATCCATACGACACTCCTTGAGGTTGGTTTAAGAAAAAAGGGTACGCACCCGCTCCAGATCAGCTACCGTATCAACCCCAGATGCCGGGGCTTCTGCTGCGCAATATACCGCAATTTGCACGCCACGCTCCAACGCCCGCATTTGTTCCAGGGATTCAATCTGCTCCAGGGCACTGGCGGGCCATTGCGCATAATCCTGGAGAAATCCAACGCGATAAGCATATAGGCCCAAATGGCGCCACCAATTTCCGGAATCAGGAAGAGCTGCTCCCGCCCGCAGGGGAAATTGCTCCCGGTACCAGGGAATAGGCGCGCGGGAAAAATACTGGGCATGGCCCAGATCATTGCGGATCAGTTTCACGACATGAGGATCTGCCAGTTCATCCCAGTGCCCAATGGGAACAGCAGCCGTAGCCATCTGCAAGCCGGCATCGTCCAGTAATAGTTGGGCCGTAGCCTGCAAAAGTGCGGGATTCATGCCGGGCTCATCTCCCTGCAGATTGACGATAATTGCCTCCGCAGGCAATTCCAGCAGACGCGCAGCTTCGGCAAGACGTTCCGTACCGCAAACATGGGCCGTGGACGTCAGTACTGCTTCGCCATCGTAGCTCTGTATACATTCAACGATTTCCGGATGATCAGCGGCAACAACAACCCGGGAAGCTCCACTTTCGAGCGCCCGGCGCCGTACCTGTTCAATCATGGGCAAACCACCAACATCCAGCATGACCTTGCGCGGCAGGCGCGTAGATGCCAGGCGCGCCGGAATAAGCACACAAAAACTCATGCGGGTTTATCCTCGTAGGGCTTGGCTTCATCCAGTAAAAGAACAGGAATATCATCGCGAATGGGATATTGCAGATGACAACGCGGGCAACACAGGGACTGACGCTGTGCACAAGGTTGCAGACTCCCTTTGCATTGGGGGCAGGCCAACAAATCCAGCAAACGACGATCAATGCTCATGGTTTCTCCAGTTTGATAGCGCCCCTTCCAGCCAGGGCATGAAATCCGGTGCCAGTTCGGCGCTAATCCGCAAAGCCCAATCGTCAGGCTGCGCAAATTTCCGACATTTTACGGCATCTTTTTCGGTCATGACGAGGGGGCGGGACAAAGCCTCCAGATCTGCCTGCGTATATACGTGATGATCCGGAAAAAACCGGGCATCTGCACCTACGTCAGCCCCCAGAGTAGCCAAGGTATCCACGAAGCGTTGTGGGCGGGCTATTCCCGTGACCACCGTCCAGTGTTCTCCGGTCAGACTGTCCAGGCTGCGGGTAAGTTGTGGATCCGCAACCGCCTGTAAATCCTGAGGACGCACCTGAAAACCGAATTGGGGGGGAGATTCAGTCTGCGCCAGGGCACTGGCTGCGGCAGCATCCACCAGCAAGGCGTCAGCCGCCGCCAGGGCCACCCGGGGCTCGCGCAATGGCCCAGCGGGAAGACAGTAGCCGTTGCCAAAAGGGCGCGATCCAGACATCACCAGCAGCCGCAAGCTCGGATGCAAGGCAAGGTGCTGGAAACCATCATCCAGCAAAGCGAGATCAAAGCCGTCGGCTACGGCTGCAGCAATAGCCTGGTGACGATCGGGACAAATGTATACCGCCTGGGTTTGATGCTGCAGTTGCGCCAGGAGCAGTGGTTCGTCACCGGCACGCTCGGGAGAATCATGCGCCTGAACCCGATAGGGCCAATGCGGTGGATGCGCGCCGTAACCGCGACTGATGATGGCAACCTGCCATCCAGCCTGCTGCAGCACCTGTGCCAAGGCTGCCACCAAAGGCGTCTTGCCACTGCCGCCCACACTCAGGTTGCCGACCACAACGGTCGGAATATCTGCTTCCCGACCATGGATATGGCGCCGCCGCCAGGTGGCAACCGCGCCCGTCAGCCCCCCCAGCGGTCGTAAACTCGTGGCGAGCCAGCCACCCTCTTGCCATTGCTGTTCGAGGGTCTGGCGGAAACTCACCAGTCAAAAACCCGCTGCAAAAATTCCGGAAGACGTTCTCCGGCCAGACGTCGCTCCTGCCAGAAAACCCGGCGGGTTGCGTCGCCGCGTTGCCGTGCTTGCATCACATCGTCATATAGATCCTGCCAGTGCTGAAGCACCTGACTGGGATTATTGAGGACTTGCACAGCACCGGCTTCGAGTTGTCGGGCGGCATTGAGGACAACTCCGGGGTGCACGCTCACCGGTCGGGAGCCCGCATAAACCTGCCACTGCAGGAAAGGTGCGGCAGACTGCAGATGCACCGCCTGCGCAGCAGCCGCCAAGGCGGGATACCAGCGGTCTTCATCCACGGCCAGAACAGAACCGGCAGGCAGGGGCTGGCGCGGCCATTTTGATAACAGCGGTAAGTCTTCCGGCCTTTCAGCTCCACCCAGAAACAGCAACCCCTGGCGAGAAAGCGGCGAAGCCGCCCAGGCCTGACGCCAGTCCTGCCATTGTTTTCCGGTCAAGCCCTCGACCCACCACAGCAGTCCCTCATCCGTGCCACTGATCATGCTGCGGAAATTGGGATCGACCTGGGCAATGGTAAAAAGGGTGGCAAAATCCACCGGTTCCTGCAACACCGCTGCGCTGACCTTTCCCTGCCACTGCTCCGCCTGTCGCGCATCCCGGGGATAGACCGCTTCGAGCAGAGTCGGCACAGGGTTTTTGGGGTCTGCAGCCATCAGCACGCTGGGGATTTGTCGCTGCTTCAGGGCAGCACTCAGCCCCTTGCGCGGCATCTGACCCAAGGCCAGGTAACGCAGCGGTTTGAGTTTATCCAGAGTCCGCTCCACAGCCTGAGCATGATCGCAGGGTCCAAAACCATAGCCCAGCCGCTCCAGGGATTCGGTATGCTGCTGCAATAACTGCGGATATTCCGTTTCAAAAGTCATGACCATACGCAGGTCCCGGCGTTTTTCAGCAATGGCTCTGGACAGCTCAATACCCAGACGCTGATTGTCGGGATCGCTGAAACTCTGCATCCAGAGAATAGGTCCGCGCTCACCGGGAGCTTTAATCCAGCCCCAGCGCGCATTGGCCTGTCCTCTGCGACCGGCACGGGCATCCTGCCAACTTGCCCAGCGGCCGCGCAACAAACCATTTTCGTAATAGCTCATAATTTAATCATACTCACGGCCCACCAGCGTGTCGGCCTGTTTGCGCAAATCAATCATGCTTGTTTCCAGTTGCTTCTGCAGCTCGGTTTGGAGAAGATCGTCGGCATCCCGGGGAATGTACAGCGCCTCACCCCAGGTAACGACAAGACGTGTTGCTAACCGGGGCAGCAAAAAACCATCCCAACTGGAAAAGCGCCTGGCTCGCCGCGCAGAATAACTCACCGGGATGATCGGAAGGCCGGAAATGCGGGCGAGATCAATGACCCCTTTCTGCAGCACCTCCCGAGGACCTCTGGGACCATCAGGAGTAATCGCCAGAGTTCGCCCACTCAGAGCAGCCTTGAGCATCCCTCTCCCCCCTTTTACCGCACCCCGACGCGTTGAGCCGCGTATGGCAGAATATCCCCAGTAAGCCAGGGTCATGGCAATGAGTTCACCGTCCCGATGTTCGCTGATGAGCACATCAATATCACGACCACCCACCCGTCGGTAAGCTTCCGTAATCATCACCCCGCGTCCATGCCAGAAGGCCAGAATAAAAGGTTTTCCAGCAACAATCAGTTGCCGCACCTGGGCATCGCCAAACTCTTCCCAGCGCAAAGTCGCAGATATACCCCTGATCAGATAGGCCGCCAGTCGGGCAGCCAAGCGCAGGGAACGCCCTTCCAGCCGCACTGCTCAGCGATTACTCAAAGTGGCAAAACTGATCCGGGTCAGCCCCGCTTCCTGGGCCGCATCCAACACATCAATCACATATTGCTGCGTGGTGTTTTTATCCGCACGCAACACAATCACGCGTTGCGGATCTTTTGCCGCAAGAGCCTTGAGCCGTCCCAGCAAATCCGCCATGGGCACGGGCTGCTTGTCCATCTGCACCTGTCCAGTGGCGCTGAGATCAATGGTGATGGGCGTTTTCGGCAAACCGGCGGCGGCCTGCTGGGCTTTGGGTAATTGCATCGATAAATGGGATTGATGCTCAAAACTGCTGGTCACCATAAAAAAAAGCAGCAGCACCAGCACGATGTCGACCATGGACACCACATTGATGTCGGGCTCTTCGTTGACGCGCGGGCGCAGATTCATTTTCCTGCTCCTCCGGAAAGGGTATTCACCACTTTCAGGGCTTCTTTTTCTATGGCCAGGACCATTCCATCGACTTGTCCCTTGAAATAACGATAGAACATCAGGCTGGGAATGGCGACAATAAGACCGCTGGCGGTAGTAATAAGCGCCTCGGCAATGCCACTGGCCAGCGCCTTGGGATCACCCGCTCCGACCATGCCAATAGCCGCGAAGGCATGCATGATGCCGAAAACCGTACCCAGCAAACCCAGCAGGGGCGAAACCCCGGCAATACTTCCCAGAAAATTCAGGAAACGGTCGAGATGGGCGACTTCCTGGCGACCACTTTCTTCGACGGTTTCCTTGATGGCATCCCGGGATTGCCCTGCCTGTTGCAAGGCTACCAGCATCAGCCGCGCCAATGGGGTATCGTTTTCATAGAGCAGCTTGACGGCTTGCTGCACTTTTCCCGACTCCACCAGATCAGTGACCCGGGGGGCGAGATCCTTAGGCGCAATGCGGGCCTTACGCAGGACCCAGAAACGGTTTCCGATAATCGCCAGGGCGATGACGGCCAGCAGAATCAGAAGGGGTAGGACAAAACCACCCAGTTTAAATAACTGCAGCAACTCCTGCACACCGCCTCCAGCATTCAATCAGATTGGACGAAGCAGGAATATAGCACAAGACCCGACAAACGGCAGTGGCAGCAATCTGATTTTTCAATCCTCTATTTGCCAGTAAGCCCGCACTGGAGAAACAGATTGGACAAAATGCCGGTTTTGCCAGGACCAGATCCCGGATGGGTCGTCCCCCGCATAGTGAATGGCCGCATTGGGCATGAGTCCGGCCAGAAAAGCCCGCTCTGCAGTCGCGAAACTGGCTGGCGCGAAAGCCAGTTTGACCTGCCGAAAAGACGAAGACCCAACTTTTCCGAGGCGCTGTAGCGTAGCCAAATCCATGTCTCCCAGAATCAGCAGATCAGGACCTGCTCCCCAGGATAAAATACAGGGCTGGACGGCTTTACCCAAATCCACAAAATGCATTCCAGCAGGCGCATCAGAGGCATTTGCGCGACAAACAGAAAGCAGTCCGGGGTTTTGCGGGTAGTTCCTTGCGCCTGGCGGCCCCCACTGATGTATTGCCGACAGGGCGGGCAAGGGTGTGGAAATATCGGTGCGCACCCAGTCCGAGACCCGGGTCAGTCCTTTTTGCTGCAAAACTGCCGAAAGTCCCTGACCTGCTTCACGCCGCGTAGCGGATTTCCAGAGATTGGCGGTCACCACGCCACTATCCTGCGCCTTTTGCCAAAACAGGACCATACCGGAATGCACCGAGAGATTGCGCAGCTCAAAATTCGTATTCCCTTCAGCGGGCACCAGAAGCGGCACCAGTCCGAGTAGTGCCAGAGGGCGACCGGGCCAACCTTTGGGAAGAAAGAAAATGCTGAGTCCGGCTGTTGCGGCCAGTAAAGCCCAGATCCGCCCGGTGCCCGTCCGCACCTGAGCTAAAGGAATATGGAGCAAGGCGCTGAGGAGCGCCGTAATCCCGTCCATCTGCACGGCCACCAGGCGAAAAAGTATCCGACTGAGCCATTCCATATCCACCAGCGCCAGAAGGGTTCCCAACAAGGCAAGAGGAACCGCCAGCAGCTCGACCAGAGGAATCACCAGAATATTAGCCAGCGGCGAAACCAGTGAAATCTGCCCGAAAAGACCCGCCAGGATCGGCAGCAAGCCAATAAACACAGCCCATTGACTGCGCAGCAGGGTACGCCAGCCCCCTTCCCCATAGCCAACAGCCACCAAGGCCGCTACCGCCCCCAGAGAGAGCCAGAAACCGACATCCACCATAGCTCCAGGGTTCCCTAAAACAATAAGCAGCGCAGCCAGAGCCAGGCCCTGCCAGGCCTGATGCGACCTGCCCAGCAACCAGGCTATTGCCGCTGCGCTGATCATCCAGGCAGCGCGTTCGCCGGGAATCTGCATACCCGCAAAACTGGCGTAAGCCCAGGCGGCCGGAATACTGGCGATTACCCCCGCCGTTTGTGCCGGCCAACGCGTTACCAGCCAGGGAATACGCCGCCAGCCCCATTGTACCAGCCACAAAATCAGACCAGCGACTACCGCCACATGCGAACCGGAAATCACCAACAAATGGGCCGTACCCGTATCCCGGTAAATCTGCCAGATTTCCGGGGAAAGCTGGTTACCCACCCCCACGCTAAGGGCCTGGACGAAACCGGCTGATTCACGGTCCAGCGCCATATTGGTCGCCTGCAGCACGGCCTGGCGGGCAGCAGCAATCTGATCACCCAGATTCCACAAGGAAGGCGGCAGCAGTCGGGCATTTTCGATGCGTGCCACGCCCCCAATACCCTCCCAGAAGCGCTTACGGTCAAGATCCGCAAAGGGACTCTTGGGCAAAGTGCTGAGCGCTTCACTATGCAGTTGCAGCTGCCAACGCTGGCCAACCACCGGCAGTTCGGGAAGGGATCCGTGAATCTGCAAAATGGCGGGATGTTTTCCGGCAGGAGAATCGCCCGACCAACGCTCGGGAGTCAGTTGAAAGCGATAATCGCGCCCGCCCAGTTGGGGAATGGAGCTGATGCGTCCTTCCACCGAAAAAGTCCGGGCACTGGTCCAATGCACGGCGAGGCGCGACTCAGCCTGCCAGACACCCCAAGAGAAAGCCGCCACAGCCAGAGTCAACAGCACCCCATGTCGCCATTTCCAGGCAAAGGGCAATGACACAAGGCATAAGAGCAAGGAAATCCACAGCGGGGGTAACTGCCGGAAACTGTGAAAAAACCCCATTCCCAGACCGGCAGCCAGCACCACCAGAACCAAAGACGGCCAGGATTTGGTTCCAGGCAAGAGCTTGGCTACACTAGGGCGAATATTGTTGTGGAAATATCCCATTGCGCCTACCCGCATTTGTCCGCCTTCCCACCCGTGAGGAAATCCTCAAAAAACGTCCCCTCGGACGTTTTACCCATTATCTGGCGCGCCCGGTGCTCTGGCACCCGCATCGCCATAGTGTCGCCCGTGCTGCCGCCATTGGGACTTTTATTGGAAGCCTGCCTTTTTTTGGGCATTTACTCAGCATCACTTTGCTCTGCCTCTGGCGCAGAGCCTACATCCCCATCGGCTGGGTTATGCCCTGGGTGGTCACGGGTCCGTTGACTATCATACCGTTTTTTTTCGCTTGTTATGAATTCGGTTTCTGGCTACTCACCCAGTTAGGCATCGCACCTGCCATCACCATTCATTATCATGATATTCATCAAATATTTCATGGTGATATCGGCATCATGGCGATGGGGGACCGACTCTGGCATGCCTATCTGGTTACCTGGATAGGCAGCCTGATACTGGGGGCGGCCCTCGCCCTGATTACTTATTTTGGCATCATGCAAGGCTGGCGCATCTGGGTGATCTGGCGCCTGCACCGCAGACGGCTGCGTCAGAGCAGAGCCAGATAAAAGGGGTAATTATAATTATTACCATCCAATCCCTTTGCCACCAATACGACTGAGCAGTGGCCGCGCCATTGCTTCACGTCACTGTGCACTGAGGTCACCGGAATATTGTGGTCAGCTTCTGCAAACCTAAAAACCGTCTAGATTGCCAGACCGAGCGATTTTCTGGCCTGCGCAAGATTGTTGCCCATCCGAATGACGCATTCTGTCTCTCCTGATTCAAACCCCACAGGTTTGCCTGAGTATATAATTTATTATATATTTGTCCGGTGACCAACCAAAAACCTATCGTATTCCAAGGTACTTCTCTGGAAGATCTGCGCACCTTTCCCCTGTCGACCAGGCGCGAAGCAGGATACCAGTTGGATCAGGTACAAAAAGGTCGAGATCCGGACGACTGGAAGCCCATGAATAGCGTGGGTCAAGGCGTTCGGGAAATTCGGATACGAGATGAAACAGGGGCCTTTCGAGTGATCTATGTGGCAAAACTTCCAGAAGCCGTTTATGTGCTGCACTGCTTTCAGAAGAAGACCCAAAAGACTCGCAAAACGGATCTGGATCTTGCGGGACAGCGTTACCGAGATTTATTAAAGGAGATGAAATCATGAGCGAAGAACGATTTGCGAGTGTGTGGGATGCGATTGAGGATACGCGGGAGGACGCTGAGAACATGAAACTACGTTCTCAGTTGATGATGTCACTCAAGAACCATATCGCCCGTAGTGGAATGAGCCAGACCCAAGCAGCGCAACTTTTTGGCGTAACACAGCCGCGTGTTTCCGATCTGGTGCGCGGTAAGATTGATCTTTTTAGTCTGGACATGTTGGTAAATATGGCGACGGCGGCAGGACTACATATAGAACTGCGGATACTGGATGCGGCTTGAGGCTTGATTGGTGACAACCACATTATTGATGCGGTGGACGAATTACTTGGCAACTTTCAAGTACCGGTTTGCAATGGCGATTTAACAACAAATCATCCCTAACCTTTGGATGCTGCTCTCAAAAACACCTCTTGATTCAGATTCTCGATTTCAGTCTCTACATAGCGGGTTTTAAGAGCGTATGACCAGGTCCCAGCCCAAGCCCCCGCTTCGCAGCTAATCCGCCGCTTTCTCTACTTGAAGGGCAGGGCTTCGTGCTGGATTGGACCATCGGGAATGGATCAGCCTTCAAGCTTCTGCAGAACACCATTCTGCAGACGCAACACCCGTCCCATATGTGCTGCCAACGCGGGCTCATGGGTGACAATAACCAGCGCGGTGCCCAATTCCCGGTTCAGGCTGAGCATCAGATCATGGACACTCTCGGCTGATTCACTGTCCAGATTCCCCGTCGGTTCATCGGCCAGAAGCAGGGCCGGTCGGGTTACCAGGGCACGGGCCAAGGCCACCCGCTGTCTTTCGCCTCCTGACAGCATGCCCGGCTTGTGCTGCAAGCGCTCACCCAGACCGACCCGTACCAGAATTTCTTCGCCCCAGGCCTGCACCGAATGCCGGGGCACCCGACGAATCAGGAGCGGCAAGAGCACATTTTCCAGGGCGGTAAACTCCGGCAACAGGCGATGTAACTGATACACAAAGCCGACACTCTGGTTGCGCAGGCGGCTGCGGGCAGATTCCCGGAGTTTGTAGATTTCCTGACCGAGAATGCGGACCACCCCCCCTGAGGGTTTTTCCAGTCCCCCCATCAGATGCATCAGGGTACTTTTGCCCTGCCCCGATGCGCCAACAATGGCCAGGCTTTCGCCTTTGCGGATTTGCAAATTGACGTCGCGGATGACCTCCAGCTTGTCTCTGCCAATGGCAAAACTCTGACGCAAATGCTCTACGGACAGGACCAATTCATCATTCATAGCGCAAAGCCTCCGCCGGAGCGACCCGTGATGCCCTCCAGGAGGGGTACAAGGTGGCAATCCAGCTCATGATCAGGGCCGCCACGGCCACATGCACCACATCCCAGGGTTCGAGCTTGGAGGGCAACTGACTGATGGAATACACCTCCGGAGAGATGAACTGGGTATGCAGTAATTGTTCAAGGGCGGGCACCAGGGTGGGAATATTCAGGGCCAGCAGGACACCAAAAAATACCCCCAGCAAAGTCCCTACCAGGCCGATTACCGCTCCCTGCACCATGAAAATCAGCATGATACTGCGTGGCGTGACACCCAGAGTGCGCAAAATGGCAATATCGGTTTCCTTGTCGGTCACCACCATGACCAGGGTCGCCACAATGTTGAAAGCCGCCACCGCAATAATCAGGGATAAAATGACGAACATGACCAGTTTTTCCATGCTCAGGGCCTTGAAAAAGTTTTCATGGGTCTGGGTCCAGTCCTGAATATAAAAGGCTGGCCCCAGTTGTTTCTGGAGATGGGCGGCAAAAGCCGGTGCATCAAAGGGATTTTTGATCTGCATACGCAAGCCGGTCACCCCTTTATCCAGCCCATAAAGGCGCTGAGCATCCCCCAGATTGATGTACGCCATGCCGCTGTCGTAGGCGTAAATACCCACAGAAAACAGACCGACCACGGTAAACTGGCGCAAGGACGGACTCACCCCCAGTGGAGTGACTCCGCCCTGGGGCGAAATCAGGGTGATCTTATCGCCTACGGTCACTCCCAATTGCCGGGCCAGAGCCGTACCCAGCACAATACTCCAGGGATGACTTTGCAGGCTTTGCAGCTTGCCTACTTTCATATCCTTGGCCAGCTTGTCCACTCTCCCTTCCAGAGCAGGATCAATGCCCTCAATCATCGCCCCACTGACCAGACCATCATGGGAAATCAGTGCCTGCGCCTGCACATAGGGTGCCACGCCAGTCACATCCGGCACCCGCGACAAACGTCGGGTAGCGGTCTGCCAGTCCATGACCGGCACCCCGTTACCCTGAATGATGACATCGGATGTCACCGCCAGGATCCGCAAACGCAGGGTGTGGTCAAAACCATTCATGACCGCCATGACCGCAATCAGGGCGGCTACCCCGATGACCATTCCGAGGATGGCCGTCCCGGTAATAAAAGAAATGAAATGATTATTTCTTTTGGCCCGGGTATAGCGCAACCCGATCCACAACTCATAAGGGCGCATGATTATTCCGGTCGCAAGTGCGGGAAGAGAATGACTTCACGAATACTGGGCTGATCCGCCAGCAACATGACCAGACGATCAATACCCAGCCCGACGCCCGCAGTGGGCGGCATGCCATATTCCAGGGCGCGGATATAATCGGCATCATAGAACATGGCTTCTTCATCACCGGCATCCTTGGCCTCTACCTGGGCGCGGAACCGGGCGGCCTGATCTTCGGGATCATTGAGCTCCGAAAAACCATTGGCCAGCTCACGTCCGGCAATCATCAACTCAAAGCGGTCCGTCACCTCCGGATCCAGATCATTACGGCGCGCCAGGGGGCTGACCTCCAGAGGATATTCGGTAATGAACGTCGGTTGCTGTAAATGACCTTCCACGGTCTTTTCAAAAATTTCGATCAGCCGTTTGCCCCAGCCCCAGGAAGCCTCACAGGGCACGCGCAACTGCGCCAGCTTGGCAGCCAGGACTTCCGGATCGCGCAGATCGGCGTCGGCCAGATCCGGATTGTAGGCGCGCACTGCCTCGCTCACGCTCATCCGCACAAAAGCCTTGCCCAAGTCAATTTCCAGGCCCTGATACTGAATCCGGGTGTCACCCAGGGCCGCTTGTGCCGCAGCGCGAATCAGGGTTTCGGTCAAATCCATGGCATCCCGATAATCGGCATAGGCCTCATACCATTCGAGCATGGTGAATTCCGGATTATGGCGGGTGGAAACTCCTTCATTACGAAAATTCCGGTTGATTTCAAAGACCTGCTCAATACCACCCACTACCAGGCGTTTCAGGTAAAGTTCCGGGGCAATGCGCAGGTACAGCGTCATATCCAGGGCATGATGATGGGTCATGAAAGGACGCGCTGTGGCGCCACCGGGAATGGCATGCATCATGGGCGTTTCTGCTTCAAAAAACCCGCGCTGGCGCAAGCCTTCGCGGAGAGCGGCCACGGTTTCCGCACGGATCTGAAACGTCCGGCGGGCCGATTCGGTAACAATAAGATCCACATAACGCTGCCGAAAGCGGGTTTCAGGATCACTCAACCCATGCCATTTTTCCGGCAGGGGACGCAAGGCTTTACTGAGCAGTTGCAGACTGTGGACTTTCAGGGACAGTTCGCCGGTTTTGGTGCGGAACAAAGTCCCTTCCACGCCGATAATGTCGCCAAAATCCAGGGCCTTGAAACGCGCATAGTGCTCTTCCCCCAGGGCATCACGACTGACAAAAAGCTGAATACGTCCAGACTGATCCTGAATGTCGGCAAAACTGGCTTTACCCATGACCCGCCGGGTCATCAGACGTCCACCCAGGCGGGCCTGGATCGGCTCCTGCTCCAGAGCCAAGGCATCCATATCGTTATAGCGCGCCTGCAGATCTCCCGCCAGGGCATCGCGCCGAAAGTGGTTGGGGTAGGCCTGTCCCTCATGCCGCCACTGGGTCAGCTTGTCCTGGCGTACCTGCATCTGATCATTCAGTTCCTGATCCACTTTGTTCTCCTCGCGCCAATTGTGCGTGACTGCATTTTATAAGCCGGCCTTCAGTGCCGCTTCGATAAACAGGTCCAGTGCCCCATCCAGAACTTTCTGGGTATCTCCCACTTCGACCCCGGTGCGGAGGTCTTTGATCCGTGACTGGTCAAGCACATAAGAACGAATCTGATGCCCCCAGCCAATGTCACTCTTGCTGTCTTCCAGCGCCTGTTTTTCCGCATCACGCTTTTTCATTTCCATTTCAAAAAGCTTGGAACGCAACATGCGCATGGCTTCGGCCCGGTTTTTATGCTGGGAACGATCCGTCTGACAGGCGACAATAATGCCCGATGGGACGTGGGTAATCCGAATGGCCGAATCCGTCTTGTTGACGTGCTGCCCACCGGCACCACTGGCGCGGTAGGTATCCACTTTGAGGTCTGCTGGATTAATTTCGATTTCAAAGCTGTCATCAATTTCGGGATAAATGAACACGCTGGCGAAACTGGTATGACGACGATTTCCTGAATCAAAGGGCGATTTGCGCACCAGACGATGCACACCGGTTTCGCTACGCAGCCAGCCGAAGGCATGATCGCCCTTGACGTGAATACTGGCCGACTTGATACCCGCCACTTCTCCTTCCGAGACTTCCACCAGTTCCGCAGCAAAACCGTGCTGCTCACTCCAGCGCAAGTACATGCGCAAAATCATCTCTGCCCAATCCTGGGCTTCGGTGCCACCCGCCCCCGCCTGAATATCGACAAAGCAATCGGAAGCATCGTGATCTCCCGAAAACATCCGCTGAAATTCCAGTTTTTCGACCATCGCCAGAGCCGTATCCAGATCGGCATCCACCGAAGCCAGCAGTTCCTGATCATGCTCACTGAGCGCAAGTTCCAGCATTTCGTTACCGTCCGCCAGACTGGCACTCAACTTGTCCATCGGTTCGATGATGGCTTCCAGAGCCGACCTCTCCCGCCCTAATTCCTGAGCTTTTTCAGCCTGACTCCAGATACCCGGATCTTCCAGTTCGCGCTGAACTTCTTCTAAACGGCCGCGCTTTTCTTCGAGGTCAAAGATACCCCCTCAGGCCGCTCACCCGGGCCTGGAGATCTTCGTGCAACGCACGCATCTCATTCACTTCTCTCATGATTATTCCTTTTCCAGCGGACTGCGCCGGGATCAAACCCGCACCAGGCCGTTCACCTAGCACATAAAGCCCGTAATTATGCGCAGTTTCGGTGCTGATCTCCAGTGGAGTTTTGACGGTGTTGAGAGCAGGTCATGCCGTTACCCAGTTTTCTACCTGCAAGCCTTCCACCCGGCAAAACTCGCGTTCGTTATTGGTAACCAAAATCCAGCCTTCGGCGCGGGCGTGTGCTGCTATCCTTATCCCGCGCCTGACTTTTTTTCGCCCCCCAGCTTAATTCACCAAGAGTTCGGCATTGAGGTTGACGATGCCCTGGAAATGGCCGAGCAAACCGAAGTGTAACGAAATTGATGTCAACCTTGATATGGTGCAATGATTTCCCTACTATGAAGCCATGACCAACTACTCCGTAGGGGATGACTGGCGTATACGCATCAATGGCCGGGAGCAGCATCCGCTTCCGCACGTCCATGTGCAGTTTCGTGACGGATCCCGTGTGTCGCTGGCCATTGAAACAGACGCGCTTCTAGTCGGCTATGTCTCGCCCCGAAAGCGATTGGAACCGGTGCGGACCTGGATTCAGGCGCATCGGGATGCCCTATTGACGGAATATCGGAGGTTGAATCCATGAATCAAGCACCCAAAATTGAAACGGCGACGATTACTGGCCTGTTCCAGGTAGAAATCCATTGGTCCACCGGAGAAGTGTTTACCACGGATCTTAAGGATCTTATTGGCCCTTCACGGGCGGAAGATCCCTTTTGTGCACTCCATGATCCGGCTTTCTTCGCTCAGGGGCATACAGATGACTGGGGCGATGGTCTGAGTTGGCCCGGCGGACTGGATCTGGGCGCAGACCGTCTCTATGCCTTGGGGAGGAAACAGGCCGGATTACCAACACGTGAGGATTTCATCCTGTGGATGGAGCGGAACAAGCTCAGCTTAAGCCGTGCGGCGGAAGCCATCGGTATGACTCGGCGCATGATGGCCTACTACAAAAATGGCTCCCGCCCGATACCAAAGACCGTTTGGCTGGCCTGCATCGGTTATGAGGTGATTGAACGCCACGCAGCTTGAATAAGGTGAATAATGGGCGATTTTGCAGCGGAAGCGGTCATTCAGCGGGCTGACTGTCATGATTTTGAAACTCTCTACCATGGCTGAAAAACCGCAGTTAGTGTAGCGCTACAATCTTGATGAATCTTAAGGTTGATCATTAGAGTCAACAGGTTTTTTGCTTAATCCCTGTTAATCAGCGTCATTCGTTTGCCAACTGTCAGCATCAGGTGTTTACCACCGCATCTCGCGGAAAATGAATCATTAATCCGTTGAAATATTATGTGCATTAGCGAAATACCGAGGTTCCAAAAGGGGAACAATCTAAACGCTGATTTCTGCTGAAAAATGGCTAATCACCAGCGCTGTTTGACAACCGTGAAAAACGTGCCTTGGCCGAAGGTGTGCTTACCGACGGCGGAGAGGGCACAACATTTCCTTCCAGTGAGGAGCTGCTCTCCTTAATGCGTGAGGCACATATTCCCAAGAGTTGAGGCTTGAAAAGCGGGTTTGGGTAATACTACTTCTACTGCATTCATGTAGCGACTCGCTGAACCATCACCGGTTTCCCTGCAATAACCACCGCATGGCGGACGCGCAATTGCAAGGACGTCTCGTCTCTGAAGGTATTGGCCTCCAGCTCGAAAGTTACCCGGACAAGCTGCCCCGTTTCCACGGGACACACTCCATCACGAACCGCCCCAAACCAGATGGCATCGAATCGATTTGGCCCGATGCCCAGCAACAATTTGAGGTGGGTGCCATCCCCGACGGGACGCACACTGAGAATCTGACCTTCCGTACAGAAGACGGGCGCCTCCCATTGCCGACCGAAAGGCTCCAAAAGTGCGAACTCTTTGAGCAGTTCCAAACTTGGGAGCTGTTCGAGCGCCCCATCACTCAGTATCCGGGGGCCCGGGGTCCACGCTGCCAGGGCACGGGTTGCAGCTGCATTGAAGGCTGTCGCGAAACGATCAAACCCCTCACGTTTCAAGGTGACGCCGCCAGCACCAGCATGACCGCCCCAGGCAACGAAGTCGTCCGGATAGGATTCTGCAATCCCTGCCAGCGCGTTGCGTATATGAAATCCAGGCACGGTGCGCAGCGAAGCGGTGATATGCTCGCTTTCCTGCTTGGGCGAGAAATAGGCAGCAGGCCGTCCATAGGCTTCCACCAGACGGGCAGCGCAGACCCCATGTACGCCCGGATGCCCTTCCGGATCGAACACGGTAATGGCCATAGCCCCGTCCACCGCCTGCTCCTCCGCCAATGGCAGGATACGGCGCAGCATCTTGGATTGGACCCGCTTGCGCTCGCTATTGTGCTCCACCAAAACATGCGCCAGGCGTATGGCTTCCGCCTCGTCGTCGCACATCAACAGGTCGACGGCCCCCAGTGCGCAATCCAGCCTGCCCCGGGCATTGATGATCGGCCCGAAGGTAAAACTCAATGTCGCCGCTGTAATCGGGCCGCTGCAACGAGAGACCTTGTACAGGGCACGCCACACAGGTCGCGCCTCCGGTACGTTCATCAATGCGAGGCCGCGTGTCAGAACCGCACGATTATTCGCCGAGCGGGCCAGATCAACACAATCCGCCATGGTTCCCAGCGCAACCAGGTCGAGGAGACCGCCCAGACGGGGCGCATTGGCCGGAAGGTGCCCCCAGTCGATGAGCTTTTGCCGTACAGCACAGCAGAGTAGCCAGGCCACATGCACGCCCGCGATGTAGGGGTCGGCAAAGCTTGAATCCGTGCGGACGGGATTGACACAGGCGATGGCGGCGTGCGGCGGGCCTTGCTCTGGAACACCATGGTGGTCCGTCACTATTGTCGTCAAACCATGATCGCGGAGCTTCTCGATGCGATCATGGTCCGAACTGCCCTGGTCCGCCGTAATGACGAGTCCAGGACGTGGTGCCGAGTCCAGAATCCGCTGGGTGACGCTTTCCGATACACCATAACCTTCCCGCAGTCGATGGCCGATGTAGCTGTGAATCCGGTGTTCAGGCACACCGAAGTAGTCACGCAACGCAAACTTCAGTACCGCGTGCCCAGACGCTCCGTCACAGTCGAAGTCCGACAGCAGAATCAACGGCAATCCTTGTTTCACAGCCCTTGCAACAGCCTCGGCGGCGATGTCGATGTCGGGTAAACGGTCTGGTGGATCGAGCGTACTCAGCGGCGGGCGCACAAGCAATCCCACCCTTCCCGCATCCTCGTCACCCAATCGACCGGCGATGATACGCGATTGGAGTGGCATATAACCAGCCGCTACTGCCGCATTAAAAACATCTTGTGACAATGGCCTGTCGATGATTTTTATGGGTTCTGGCATCACGCGCTACTCTTGTTCTGATTGACTCCGTGCAACTTATCGCGCTCCTTTGACCACGCCCGCCTCGGGTATTTTCACAGCCATTCACCAGACTCCCGGAAGCGCATGACCCGGTCGGGCTGGCCTGCGCCAGAAGCGCCAGCGATCAGCACTGCGCAGGGTCAGTCGCTCCACCCCACCATGGGCGAGCACGCCGGTCAAACATTGCAGAGTTCCACCCCGGCGCCAGAAGTTTTGCAGGGCAGGATGCAGCGCCGCGAATGATTTTGCGGCATCGGGATACAACCAGGCTCCGGACCAGACCCAGAGCAGATTATCGGGAAGTTTACCGGCTGCTTGCAGTGCTTTAGGATAAGCGAGCGGTAACCCAAGCCAGGCAGCAGCGGCCTGCAGATAATCGGCCTCCGCCGCCAAACTTTGCCACTTGGTCAGCGGACGCTGTTCCGGCAAGCAACCCTCCCCCCAGGCCCAGAACAAACACCAGGATTCCATTCCCACTGCATGGATATCCTGATTGACGGGATGGGCCGCCAGAAACATCTGCAATTCATTGAGAAAGGCATTCCAGCGCCGGGCATCCGCCCCGGTGACCTGCAAAGCCAGAGGCTCACGGCCCCACACCTGTTCCGGATCAGGACAGTGCAGATCGGGACTTGTACTGCTCAGCACATACCAGCGCCGCGCTCCACGCTTTAAAATCCAGGGTGTTTCTGCCAAAAATTCGACCGCAGCGTCAAACAACGCCACCGCATCACTTTCTTCCAGACCCGGCAACGGCTGCAATACCGCCCGCCCTGCCTGACCGCGAAAAGCTACCGGCTCCAGAGCAATGACCCAATGTCCGGCGGTATTTATCCCTTCGGCTTCTGCCAGGAGCGCCGCCGCCGGGAGTGCTCCGGCAAATCCCAGCAAACGACCGGCCACTTCCAGAGAAGATTCCGCTACCAATCGGGTGCGCTGCCCACGCCCCCAGTAGCGCGGTAATACTGCGCCCAGGTCCTCCTCCGGCATGCCGTGCAACCCCGACAGCCAGAGGCAGACATCGGCCATCAGCGATCCAGTATGGCGCGCTGTACCGCATCCAGAGTGGCATTGACGGTCACCACCTCGCCGCCCTGGGAAATGGCCGTGTCGGGATCCTTGAGACCATGTCCGGTAAGCGTACAAACCACCGTGGCCCCCGCCTCGATTTTTCCGGCGCGGGCAGCGGCAACAACGCCCGCAACCGAAGTGGCGGAGGCAGGCTCACAAAACACGCCTTCAAATTTGGCTAACCAGCGCTGGGCTTCGAGGATTTGAGCATCGCTGTGGCTGCCAAACCAGCCACCACTTTCTTCCTGCACCCGATGCGCCTGATCCCAGGACATGGGATGCCCGATACGAATGGCCGTCGCAATGGTTTCCGGATTTTTCACAAACTCACCGGCCATAAACGGCGCGCTGCCCTCTGCCTGAAAACCGAGCATCTTCGGACGTTTTCCGGGTTTGCCATGACCATAGCGACACACCCCGTTGCAGAATTTGCAGGCCGTGGTCAACACCTGAGAGGCATCAGCACGGCCATCGTTGGCTTCGCAGTAGCCCATCCAGTGCGCGGTGATATTACCTGCATTACCTACTGGCAATACGTGATAATCAGGGGCTTCGCCCAATGCCTCGATAATTTCAAACGCAGCGGTTTTCTGTCCCTGCAGACGGTAGGGGTTCACGGAATTGACCAGGGTAATGGGCGCATTGGCAGCCACCTCCTGCACAATCTGCATGCCTTCGTCAAAATTGCCGCGAATTTGCAAGACCAACGCGCCGTGCATCATGGCCTGAGATAACTTGCCCAAAGCAATTTTCCCTTCCGGGATCACCACAAAAGCCTGCATTCCGGCCCGCGCCGCATAGGCCGCTGCAGCCGCAGAAGTATTTCCCGTAGAAGCGCAGATGACCATCTCACTGCCATCTTCCTTGGCCTTAGTCACCGCCATGGTCATGCCCCGATCCTTGAAAGAACCGGTGGGATTCAGCCCTTCGAATTTGAGAAACAAGCGGATATCCACCCCCAATTGGCGCGGAAGATTCAGACATTCGATGAGCGGTGTATTCCCCTCACCGAGGCTGACTGCCTGGGTATCCGGGGCCAGAGGCAAAAAATCACGGTAACGATCAATAATACCGGTGTAACGCGTCATGACTAATTCCTGAAGCAATAAAAAATGGATTCGGAAAGCGGATTCACTGTTCGGCCAGACTTTCGACACGCAGCCGTAAAACGGGACGAGCCACTACCGGAAGGGCTTCAATCCGGCGGATAGCCTGCTCCAGATCGCCTTCACGGCAACGGTGCAGCAACAGAACGATAGGAACCGTATCGGCTTCCGGCGATTCTTTTTGCAGCAAAGCCTCAATGGAAATCTGGTGTTCCGCCAGCATGGTCGCCACCTGGGCTAAAACACCAGCACGATTATGGGCATGAATGCGCAAATAGTAAGCGCTCTCCACTTCGGCCATGGGCAGCAGCGGCAAGGCACTCAAGGCATCCGGCTGAAAGGCCAGATGCGGCACGCGGTTGCTGGGGTCGGCCGTCATCGTCCGGGCCACATCCACCAGATCAGCCACCACCGCGCTGGCCGTAGGATCACCGCCCGCACCGCGCCCGTAATACAGGCTCTGTCCGGCCGCATCGCTTTCGACGAGAATGGCGTTGAAGGGTCCTTCGACATTGGCCAGCAAATGACTTTCGGGAATCAGGGTCGGATGAACGCGCAGTTCCACACCATCGGCGCGACGCCGGGAGATACCCAGCAGCTTGATGCGATAACCGAGTTCTGCTGCATACACCACATCATCCCGCTCCAGAGCACGAATGCCCTCGACATGGCAGTGAGCGAAGTCCACCGGGATGCCGAAAGCGATGGAGGCCATCAGCGTGATTTTGTGGGCTGCATCTCCCCCGTCCACATCCAGTCCGGGGTCCGCTTCGGCGTAGCCCAGGCGCTGGGCCTCGGTCAGCGCCTGCTGAAAATCCCAGCCTTCACGGAACATCTGGGTCAGAATATAGTTACTGGTGCCGTTGATGATACCCGCCAGCCATTGAATGCGGTTACCTGCCAAACCTTCGCGGATGGCTTTGATAATCGGAATGGCTCCGGCTACGGCTGCTTCAAAGGCCACCATCACCCCCTGTTGCTGGGCGGCGGTAAAAATTTCGTTACCATGTTCAGCCAGCAGGGCTTTATTGGCTGTCACCACATGCTTGCCTGCGGCAATGGCTGCCAGAATCAGTTCCCTGGCCAGCCCCGTACCGCCCATGACTTCCACCAGCACATCCACTTCCGGATCGCGCACCACGGCCCAGGGATCGGTGCTGATCCGCGCCTGCAGGTCCAATGCTTCCAGACGCGCCGGATTACGCACCGCAGCATGGACTACCCGTAAATCCCGACCGACCCGACGGGTGATTTCTTCGGCATTACGTGCCAGCACCCGCACGGTGCCCTGACCGACAGTGCCCATTCCCAGAATACCAATACGGACAGGATCCATGCTGTCGCTCATCATAAATCCTCACGGAACATTTGTTTGATTCCACGGATGGCCTGACGGGTACGATGTTCGTTTTCCACCAGACCAAAACGCACATATTCGTCACCCAGTTCACCAAAGCCAATACCGGGACTGACCGCAACCTTGGCCCGGTCCAGCACCAGCTTGGAAAACTCCAGCGAACCCATTTTGCGCAGATTTTCCGGAATACGCGCCCAGACAAACATGGTTGCCTTGGGCTTTTCCACCACCCAACCTGCTGCATCCAGCCCCTCGCAAAGCACATCGCGGCGCTGTTCATACATCAGGCGAATGTCTTCCACACAATCCTGAGGGCCTTCCAGTGCCGTAATGGCCGCCACCTGAATGGGGGTGAAGGTGCCGTAATCCAGATAGCTTTTCATGCGCGCCAGGGCACCCACCAGCTTGGGATTGCCTACGGCAAAGCCGACCCGCCATCCGGGCATGTTATAGCTCTTGGACAGCGTGAAAAATTCCACCCCCACATCTTTGGCCCCCGGCACCTGCAAAAAGCTGGGCGCCTTATAGCCATCAAAGACGATGTCAGCATAAGCCAGGTCATGCACCACCCAGATGCGATGCTCCTTGGCAAATTCCACAATCCGCCTGAAGAAATCCAGATCGACCACCGCTGCCGTCGGATTATGTGGGAAATTGATGACCAGCATTTTCGGCTTGGGCCAGGCGGCCTTGACGGCCTTTTCCAGTTCTTCGAAAAAATCCACGCCCGGCAGCATCGGCACATGGCGCACGTCTGCGCCGGCAATCACAAAACCGTAGGGATGTATGGGATAAGTCGGACTGGGAACCAGCACCGTATCCCCGGGGCCCATGGTTGCCAGGGCCAGATGCGCAATACCTTCCTTGGAGCCAATGGTCACTATGGCCTCTGATTCAGGATCAAGAGCCACCCCGAAGCGCTGTTCGTACCAGGTCGTAATAGCGCGCCGCAGCCGGGGAATACCCCGGGATACGCTGTAACGAT
Organism: Acidithiobacillus albertensis; assembly: GCF_001931655.1. Lineage (NCBI taxonomy): Bacteria > Pseudomonadati > Pseudomonadota > Acidithiobacillia > Acidithiobacillales > Acidithiobacillaceae > Acidithiobacillus > Acidithiobacillus albertensis. The sequence goes on from NZ_MOAD01000001.1 coordinate 2,302,336, forward strand.
GGGTATCCCCGCGCTGGGCGGTCTCGCAGAGCTTATCGACAATATTCTGGGGCGTGGGCTGGTCGGGATTTCCCATGCCAAAGTCGATAATATCCTCACCGCGCTTACGGGCCTGATTTTTCAGGTCAGTGACAATATTAAACACGTAAGGGGGCAAACGGCGGATACGTTCAAAATCACTGTTCATGGGACACAGGCCTTCAAGGGTTGTCGTGAATACCGAAACCGAAGAACAATAGAGAGGCTACGCTGGCCTGTCAATCCACATCATGGAGGAAAGTCATGAAATTACACCGGCAACAGGACGCCCAATACAATCTCATCAATGGCTATGGACAAGACGGCATCGTGGTTCGCGGCCAGCATTACCGCCATGGATTGTTGGTAGCGGTGGACTGGCTGCAGAGCCCCTGGGGACCGGAAAGTGCTGAAGGGCTCGGCCTGGAGCATTTTAACGAAGTGCTCGCCCGCAAGCCCGACGTCATGCTCCTGGGCACCGGTAAAAAACAGCATTTTCCTTTGCAACTGATGGCAGCCCTGCGCGATGCCGGCATTCCTGTGGAAGTCATGGATACCAGCGCAGCCTGTCGGACCTACAACATTTTAATGGCCGAAGACCGCATGGTGCTGGCCGCCCTGATGCATCCAGAGGCTTGAAATTTTTGGGCCAGCGGTTTTCAAGAGCAGGCTCCGGCAGGCCGGTGGCGGGGAGGCTTTGCCGCGACTTTGTCCCGCGCCGTTGTTGTTCTTGGCGAAATCCTGCGCCCGTCAGGAGAGCTGCCTGAGCCCGCAGGGCGAGTTCTCTCCTGACAGCAGGATGAGCCGTAGAACAACAGGCAAGGGACGTTGGAGCAAAAAGCCTCACCGCCACCGGCCTGCCGGAGCCTGCGAAAGTCTGCTTCAGCCGAACAGGGATTCTGTGGTCAGACCTTCTTCTTCAATACGGTGACGTAACGCCAGCAAGGCTTCCACCTGGATTTGCCGCACCCGCTCCCGGGTGATACCCAGACGGTTACCAACATCTTCCAGAGTCGCCCCCTCCGTACCATCCAGACCAAAGCGCCAGAACAGTACCTGCCGATGTTTTTCAGACATGGATCCAATCCAGTGATGAATCTGCAGGGACAAATCCTGCTCAGCAAAAGCCGCTTCAACGCCAGGATTTGCCATATCAGCAATAACATCGGCCAGGGGGCGCTCAGATTCACGACCATGAGGTACATCGAGGCTGGTCACCTTGCCGTCATTTTCCAGACAGCCGCGAATTTCGTCCACAGGCCGATCCATGGCTGCCGCCACTTCCTCAGCCGTTGGATCACGCTGCAGGGTCTGGCCCAGACAGCGTGCTGCACGCAAGACGCTACTCAGTTCTTTCATCACATGAATAGGCAGACGAATGGTGCGTGTCTGATTCATCAGGGCCCGTTCGATATTCTGGCGTATCCACCAGGTAGCGTAGGTCGAAAAACGAAAACCCTTTTCCGGATCAAATTTTTCCACGGCACGAATCAGGCCCAGATTCCCCTCTTCAATCAAATCCAGAAGAGGCAGACCACGGTGGATGTAACGTCTGGCCAATTTGACCACCAGACGCAAGTTACTCTCTATCATGGTGCTGCGCGCGGCCGCATCACCCGCCTGAACGAGCCGCCCCAGGGAAATTTCCTGCTCTGCCGTCAGCAACGGATTATGACCGATTTCCCTCAGATAACAGCGGGTAGCATCCCAGTCGGGGGCCTCGCCGTAATCCTCCTCAGCAATTTCCGGCGTCTCATCTGCCGTATCCACGGACTCCACGGAAAGATCTTCTTCCTCTTCTCTGATCGCGTCGTTCATGCTTAACACTCTCCAGAGGCTAATGAAACCGTACCAGCCAGTAAGGGAACAAAAAAACAATCGCCCAGATGACTGATCCGGGCTTCATGACCATCCCAATGGCTGACCTGCAAATGTTGCTTGCCCCGATCTTCCACCGGCATCACCAGGCGACCGCCAGGCCTTAACTGGCGATATAAGGGGGCCAAAGCACAAGGAACCGCCGCCGTAATCACAATGGCATCATACGGCCCCTGCTCCGGCCAGCCGCCACTACCATCACCATGCAACAGATGTACCTGGGAATAACCCAGTCGGCTCAGCACCTTGTCCGCATGATGATGCAGGGGACCAATGCGTTCCACAGTAAACACTTCCGCCCCCAGTTCCGCCAGAAGCGCCGTCTGATAAGCAGAACCGGTCCCGATTTCCAGAATGCGTCGGGGAATCGGGTTGTTTTCGAGAATAGCCTCCATCATCCGCGCCACAGTCCACGGCTGGGAGATGGTCTGACCATAACCAATGGGCAGGGAGACCAGTTCGTAGGCCCGTCCCGCCAGGGCCTGGGCCACAAAATGATGGCGCGGCACCTGATTCATCACATCCAGCACGCGTTCATCACGAATACCCGCCGCCCGCAGGCGTAGCACCATCCTCCCCCGGGTGCGGGGAGAAATCATTCCTACTTCCGGGTTCAGGACTGGCAAGTGCGCAGCCACTGACTTAAGCCTTCCAGAAAATTGTATCGGGTCATATCCAGATCCAGGGGCGTAATGGAGACATACCCCCGACGTACCGCATCAAAATCCGTACCCGGCCCGGCGTCTGCTTCCCGCCCGGAAGGACCAATCCAGTAGACCGGATCACCGCGCGGGTCCGCAGCCGGAATCACCATATCACTTTTGTGGCGTCGCCCCAGACGGGTGACTTCAAAGCCCCGCAATTGTTCGTAAGGCAAATCCGGCACATTCACATTGAGAATGGTATCTGCGGGCAGCGCATGGCTGAGCACGCCGGTAACCAGGGTGGCAGCGACTCTGGCCGCCGTTTCAAGGTGACTGCAATCACGACCGGCGAGGGAGACGGCAATGGCTGGCAGCCCCAGAAAACGACCTTCGGTCGCTGCGGCGACGGTGCCGGAATAAAGCACGTCGTCACCCATATTGGCACCCCGGTTAATGCCGGATACCACCATGTCGGGGGCTTCGGCAAAAAGACCGGTCACTGCCAGATGCACGCAATCCGTTGGGGTACCGCCGACCAGATAGTGAAAACCATTGAGGCCGGTACGCATGCGCAGGGGGCGGTCAAGGGTCAGGGAATTACTGGCGCCGCTGCGATCCTGCTCCGGTGCCAGAACCTCGACTTCGCCGAGAGGGGTGATTGCCTGAGCCAGTGCTGCCAGTCCCGGTGCCAGATATCCGTCATCGTTACTGAGCAAGAAACGTGGCATTTGATCTCCCTGACGGTCTTTATTCAAGCTGATATACTAAGCTACGAAGGCGTTGCTGGTCTATCCCAATTCTCAATCGGGACCAGACCGCAACCCGACTCAGTGCGCCTGATGCCCTTGCATGGGTGATGGTGATGCTGGAGCGGTCGTTTCCGGAATCTGTTCCAGTTGGTGCTGCAATAACATAACCCGCAGTTGCGCGTTATCCACTTCCTGCTTCAGACCATTTACCCGTTGTAAATAACGGGCATAATTTCTTTCATTACCGGTGCGGATAGCTTTGCCCTGTTGATAATTATGGGTCGCCTGCAGCAACTGCAGACGCGCCGCTGCCAATTCGGCTTCCAGCCGTTTACGGGCAGGATTACTCGCATTCAGCTCCGGCTTGTCTACTCCGGGCTGAACATTCGGTGCCGCTTCCGGAGGGCGCTGAACCTCTGCGGGCGTACTCACCGATTGCTGAGGCGCACCGGCGATTTGCTCAACCCCCTTGGCGCCTGCGGGCGGATTTTCTCCGTAACTCACCACACCGTTGCTACCCACCCAGCGGTATATGGTTTCTGCGTTGGCAAGCACACTGAAAGTTCCGGCCAGCAGCAAAGTCATCATCACACTGCGGCGCACGAAAGTGCCTGCTCCACCAAAAATACTTGCATTTTTCATCAACCGATCTCCCCATCATCCAGCGCAACTTATATGGTCGCCCCGCTCATGATTGTCAAGGCGCAGTAATAAAAAGGCCCCGCATGCTGCGAGGCCTTTCACTGTGCAAATCAGCGGGCCACCCGCCCGCCATGAGCTCAGAGGCTGTAGTACATCTGGAATTCCACCGGATGGGTAGTGACGCGCAGAGCCTGCACTTCCGCCCATTTCACATCCAGATAACCTTCCAGCCAGCTCTGGCTGAATACGCCACCCTTCATCAGGAACTCATGGTCCGCTTCCAAAGCGCGCAAAGCTTCTTCCAGAGAAGCGGCCACGCCCGGAATATTGGACTGCTCTTCGGCGGGCAGATCATAGAGGTTCTTGTCCATGGCATCGCCGGGATGAATCTTGTTCTGAATACCATCCAGACCGGCCATCATCATCGCCGCAAAAGCCAGGTAGGGGTTGGCCGTGGAATCCGGGAAGCGGACTTCAATACGCCGCGCCTTGGGGCTGTTGACGAAGGGAATACGAATGGAAGCAGAGCGGTTTTTTGCCGAATAGGCCAGCAACACCGGCGCTTCATAGTGGGGGACCAAACGCTTGTAACTGTTGGTGCTGGGGTTGGTCAGCGCGTTGATAGCCTTGGCGTGCTTGATGATGCCGCCGATGTAATAAATGGCCAGTTCCGACAAACCACCGTACAAATCACCCGAGAACAGGTTTTTGCCGTCCTTGGCCAGCGACTGATGGACGTGCATGCCACTACCGTTGTCACCGACAATGGGCTTGGGCATGAAGGTGGCCGTCTGACCGTAAGCGGCGGCGACATTGTGAATCACGTATTTCAGAATCTGTACTTCGTCGGCTTTGCGGGTCAGGGTGCTGAAGCCCACACCAATTTCATGCTGACCGGCGGTAGCCACTTCGTGGTGATGGACTTCGACCTTCAGACCCATTTCTTCTAGCGCCAGACACATGGCTGAACGCAGGTCCTGAGCAGAATCCACCGGAGGTACCGGAAAATATCCGCCCTTCACACCAGGACGATGGCCCATGTTGCCGGATTCATATTCCTTACCGGAATTCCAGGCAGCTTCTTCCGCATCGACCTTGTAACCGCAGCCACTCATGTCGATATTCCAGGTCACGGAATCGAAGACAAAAAATTCATTTTCGGGGCCAAAATAAGCAGTATCGGCAATGCCAGTACTTTTCAAATAGGCTTCGGCACGTTTAGCCACTGAACGCGGATCGCGCTCATAACCCTGACCGGTAGCTGGTTCGATGACGTCACAACGAATGTTCAGGGTCGCTTCGTCGGTAAAGGGATCGAGCACGGCGGAATCAGGATCAGGCAGCAGAATCATGTCGGATTCATTGATCCCTTTCCAGCCGGCAATGGAAGAACCATCGAAGGCCTTGCCTTCTACAAAAGTATCTTCTTCCATGGTGTGGGAAGGCACAGAAACATGCTGCTCCTTGCCCTTGGTGTCGGTGAAACGGAAATCAATAAATTTGACGTCTTTTTCTTTAATCAATTTCAGCACATCTTTCGGGCTGTGACCCATCTGCTTCTCCTCCAATCAAGAAATATGTACGACCTGAATACCATTAAGCATGCAAAACTGATACCACTTTCAAATGAAGCACCCACAGAATCCTGGTGGATTATTGCACCAAATTAGCACCCCATAACAGTGCGATCAAACGGTTTGCACCAACATTGTGCACAACATCTCATTCCTTCTGCTTGGCGGACGTCTGCCAGACGACATCCACCCGCTGCAAGCCGGAGACCTTTCCCTGCAAGGCTTTCTGAATCTGTTTTTCCTGCGCTTGCAGACTCTCCAGACTCGCCGCAGGCGGAAAAGGATAACGCAAGCAAATCACCACGCCATCTTTCAGATAATGCAGGGTCATTTGTTGAGGTAAAGGCAAATTACGGGCCAGCAATCCGGATTCCACCTTTTCATCAATGACACTGCGCGGCGGCAGCACCGCACCACCCTCTTCGTCATTTTCACTATCAATATGAATGGTGGCGTCCACCAGATCATCTACCGCCTGCAACAGGGACATACGCACCCGCTCGGCAATCTGATGTCCCTCGGAGACACTGAGTAGCGGGTTAGTCACTTGCAGATGCACCTCGGCCAGAGCCTGATGCCCGACCTTGCGTGTCTTGAGCAGGTGCAGGTCGCGCACGCCTTCGCAACCCAGAATCACCTCGCGAATTTGCGCCAAAACTGCATCGTCCAGCCCCCGGTCTGCCAGTTCCTGCAATGCCTCCCAGGCGGTCACCAGGCCAATGCGCAGCACCATCAAGGCCACAATCAGGGCCACCACCGAATCCAGATAAGGGGCACCCAGAAGGCTTCCGCCAATACCAATCAACACAATGACGCTGGAAATCGCATCGGTTCGATGATCCCAGGCATTGGCCCGTAACGCTGCCGAGCGGGTTTTACGCGCCACCCGAATGGTAATCTGATAGAGGGTTTCCTTGGCGAGAATGGCAAAGGCGGCAATATACAAAGTCCAGACCGCAGGCATCCCGTAATGTCCAATCACCAGACGTTGCACAGCCTCATAGCCAATACCCGTGCCATTCAGCGCCAGCAGCGTACCCGTGCCCAGCGCCGCCAGCGTCTCGAAACGCTCATGCCCGTATGGATGTTCCTGATCCGGCGGCTGGCTGCTGAAATGCATAGCCAGAATAAGGCCCAAATCCGATAGCAGATCAGATAAAGAATGCACCGCATCGGCCACCAAAGCATCGGAGTGACCGAAAATGCCCCCCGCCAATTTGGTAAAAAACAGCACCAAATTGGTCCCTGCCCCCATCAGGGTCACCCGCATATTCTTTTTACCGCGATCACTGCGGCTGATGGTTTCTGTCACGCTTCCTGACCTCTGATGTTGTTGGGACACTTCTGGTGCTTTGGTGGCGACATGATAGCCGGAAATGGGTGTGCGGGATAAGTGGGGATTACTGGTTGGCTTTGGCCGGTTGCAACATTTCAACCGTCATTGTTGATGAAGGGCTTTTGCTGGTCCTTGGCTTTTGACGCCGTTTTTCTACAGCCCCGTAAAACGATGAATCAACGAAAAATACCAGCGATAGGGCAGGCAGCGCAGAAATTTGAGCTTGCGGGTAAAGGCGCGGGGAAAGTGAATTTCAAACGCGCTGCTTTCCATACCCGCCAGAATTTCCGTGGCTGCCTGTTCGGGGCTGATTAAATTGGGCATGGGAAAGTCGTTGTGCGCAGTCAGGGGCGTTGCAACAAAACCGGGATGAATGACTTGAACCTTGATCCCCTTGGGTTCCAGATCCAGATGCAGGACTTCGGCGAAATGGGTCAGTGCCGCCTTGCTGGGTCCGTAATATAATGACTGGGGCAAACCACGCAGACCAGCAACGCTGGAGGTCAGGACGATCTGCCCCTGTCCGGCCGCGAGCCAATCGGCAAGTACCGTATGTACCGCATCTACCGCGCCCAGATAATTGGTACTGATGGCCTGACGGGCCTGGTCCGGGTTGAGTTCCCAGCTCCGTGCGGCCTGATAGGTGCCGGCAAGAAACATCAGCACATCCAGACCACCCCATTGTTCGCGAATATCTGTATAGGCTTTGTGTAGTTCATCCGGAGTCGTCACATCGGCGGGGCAAACCAGGGTGTTATCGTTACCCAGCTTGGCGGCCAAGTCCGCAAGCTTGGCTGGATTGCGCGCCGTCAGCGCCAGCCGGGCACCTTGGGCATTCAGTGCTGCGGCGCAGGCAGCACCGATTCCCGTACTGGCCCCGATCAACCAGCAACGTTTACCCTGCCAATAGGACTTATCGCTCATACGGGCACCGCATCGCCCACACGCGGTAACTGCAGCATAGTTTTACGATTTTCTGGCGTATCCGCCAAGCGATGGATTTCTATACTCACGTCACCCACAAAAAAGCCTAAAAAGCGCATTTTGCTCCGGTTAACAACATGATCTTTATCAATCAAATACATCCAGTCGTCCACCCGCAAATTGAAAAACCGTTTACCCACCGGTTGCCTTACCGTATATCGCCAGCGCATGGCAAAGCCTTCGGCTTCTCCCTGAGCAAGCCCCACAATATCCCCTGCAGAACCTTGTGCAGTGGCGGTAAATTTATGGGCACCAGTTACCTGCAATTGCCACAAACGCTCAGCGTGACTGGCCTTACCGTCATTATCCAGAAACAGAAATTTTTCGCTCAGGGAACCGACAGAATCAGTCTGCCACGTCCCCAATAAATACATGATAAAGCGATTGACCACCTTACCCGAGCGGTCTTGGAAAACTCCCGTAGCCACCGCAGGACCATTAAAAAATTGATTGATATGAAATACCGGAAGTGATGATTCGTATTGTTTCATAGCGCGCCTGTCACTGGAATTTGTGAATACTGTTTAAACATCTTTATACAGCAAAAAAGAGGGATGCATAGCATCCCTCAAGGCCACCAGAATTCACAACTGGAGAAAACTCAAAAATAAAGGAAAATCAGGCAGAGGCCGCCAGTAATTGATACAAATCAGCTACCGCCCGGGCACCCGCAGACTGGCCTTGTGCCATTGAATCATCAATGGTTTCAGGACCTGTAGCTGCGCCACAAACATAAATGCCCCTGCGGGTTGTTCCTTGCGTGTTGGTATATTGCTCGGCGCGATCAATAAAGCCGTGCTTCTCAAGACCGATACCAAACACTTTGGCAATTTCAGGATTCAGTGCATTAGGATCCATGCCAATAGCGTGCACTACCATGTCCATGGGAATAACAATAGGACGTTTAACCAGGGTATCTTCGCCTTTGACCAGTAAGCGTCCATCCGGAGATTTCGTTACTTCGGCAATACGAGCCTTGACGAACTTGGTTTTGAATTCTTCCTGGCTTTTCCAGTAGAACTTGTCCTCGTAAAGACCGAAGGTACGGATGTCCATGTAATAGATGAACACATCGGTGGTCGGTGACATCTCCTTGATTTCCATAGCCAGATTAGTCGACACCGTGCAGCAGATCTTGGAACACCACTCTCTACCGATCTGGCGGTCGCGAGAACCTACGCACAACAATATCGCGACCCGCTCCGGAACTCTTCCATCCGAGGGACAACGAATTTGTCCGGTTGCGACCATCTGTTCCATCTGGGTTGTGGTCAGCACGTCCTCATAGGTGCCGAACCCCCATTCAGGTTTATTTATAGAGTCAAAATGCGTAAAACCGGTGGCCAGAACCACCGCACCCGCATCTACTTTCTCACCGGAACTCAAAGTCGCCGTAAAATTGCCTGCTTCACCTTCAAATCGGGTTACTTTTGTTGAAGTATGAATCGCCACATCTTTGTTGCCGGTGACTCGACTTACCATACGACCGATGGCGTCCTTAGCCCATTCACCCGAGGGGACCAGACGCGCATAACCGGAAATGATGGGGGCTCCACCCAGAACATCTTCTTTCTCGACGATGACGGCTTTTTTACCCATGGAGGCAATGGTTGCTGCTGCTGAAAGACCTGCGGGACCCGCTCCTACTACCAGTACTGAATCGGTGTTTGCCATGACACGCTCCTGGAATTCAATCAACGATTGAAATTTAGACCACGCCCACGACTTTGTCAATCATTTGTAGTAAACAAATGTTAGTCACTTCTAAGGGATGTTCAGGCCCATTCGCGAATGGCTTTCAACATATCCTGCAAGCGCACAAAACAGGGTTCATCCTTTGCAGCTCCCAGCTCCTGGCAACCACTACCCCCCAACCATAAGCTAACTCCTGCAGGCATGCGTTGTTGCAAGTCATGTAATAGCTGGCGATTCTGCGCATTGACTGAAGCTGCCGATACCGCCAGATGAATCACCTGCACATGACAGGCTTCTGCCGCCGCAATCAAATCATCCACTTCGGGCTCCGAACCAATGAACAAAACATCCACGCCCTCACCCATCAGCAAGGCACGGGTCATCTGCAATTCCAGCGTGCGGCCTTCTCCGGGAAAACTCGCCAGCAAAACCCGCAGACGGGTTTCACCACCCGGTAACTGACTGGTCGCGACGTAAAGACATTCCATCAGCAGTTCCTGAAGGCAGCCCTCCCGATAAGCCTTTATTTCACCTATCATTCGGGCGCGAGCGACGCGCTGCAGCAAAGGCGCGGCGACCTGCAGCACAAAGCGGGGGAGTCCTTCCTGCTGCAGCTGGCGGCGCATGTAACTACGCAACTGCTCGGGACGATCGGAGGCCAGCATATTGAGCGCTTCTGCCAGCACGACAGGATCTTCGCGGGGTACAGAGTGCTGCGCAGGAATTTCAGCCACCAGGTTGTCGATTTTCTGCGCATCGGCACCCACCACAGCACCCGGCCGATACCCTGCTGCCAGTAATTGATTAATCCGGTGCAACCGCTCAATCTGCGCACGACTATACAGACGGTTACCTGCCGCATCCCGACCCGGCACCGGAAAGGCGTATCGCCGTTCCCACATGCGCAGTAACTCTTTTGAAATACCGGTTTCCTGCTCAACCACACTGATTGGAAATTGCGATACTTCTGTTTCATCCGTGCTGATATCCACAACCGTTCCCTTTTTGTATATGACGCCTTATTGACATATGGACCCTGAACAGCAATCTATTTTATCATTGCCACTCAGGTTCCTGCACACATTGACTGGATGTATCGTCCCATAAATGATCAGGAAAGCCCATGAGTTGAGAGGATTCTGGCGGTCACCCCGCTGCCTGACAACATCATGGCACAGAATCTGTTCTGCCTGTTATTGTGTCTTTGTCCAAGGAACGTGAATGTTAGCCAACACTTTTGTTGCAGATGCCATCCTGAACAACCCCGACCAGATCAATGCGCAAATAGCTGACCGGCAGAGTTTTGGCATCATTGCTCTGGACAGTCACGCTCAGGTAAAAATTTTTAACGCAGCAGAGGCGCGGCTCAGCGGTTTGAGCGTGACCGAAGTACTGGGCCGCAACTTTTTTACGGAAGTTGCACCCTGCACGGCCAGCCGCCTGTTTCGTGGACGATTCCGTCAAGGGATCAAGGAAGGGTCTCTGGATACGCATTTTTACTATACGTTCACCTATCGTATCCGCCCCATCTCTGCCCATGTGCACATGTTTTACGATATGCGTAAAAGTCCGCTTTTTTTTATTTTTATTGATCGCATTATTCAGTTGTACGAGGATCTGGGCTGATGCAGATTCCTGCCGAAAACCAAGTCATTACCCAGTTTCTGGCGTATACCGATGAACTGCTGCAAGCGCTGATAGATCTGCCCGAAATACATCAGGAACAACGGCAACTTTACCTGGTCTGCCTGAACAGCCTGTGGCAAATGCTGAACAACGCCTTTCAGCAGGATGGCGGTCATTTCCTGAACGAGCAGCAAATTGAGCTTTTGCAAATGGTTGACCGGGAAATCCAGCACATTGAAAGTGACATTCCCGAAGATTTTCGTAACCAGCTGCACTTGTTGTTAAGGCAAATGAATTTGGATCTGGTGTCCTGAACTTGTCAGGTCGCCATAAATTTCTGCATCAACTGGCAGAAGGTCTGCATCAGGGTTTTGCACTGGATTGGCACCGGAATGGTAATACCCATGCCTGGCCGGGACAGTCGCTCTGGGCCAGAGCCGCCCGTATCAAAACCCGCTGGCGTCGTGCCAAAATCATCCCCGGAAGCAGAATTGCAGTCAGCCTGCCCAACAGTCCCGCTTATTTGGCCTACATGCTGGCCTGCTGGATGGGTGACTGGATATTCTGCCCCGTCCCTGCCCTGCACCCATTGGAAATCCAGCGCCGCCTGCAACTGCTCCAGCCCGCACTTTGGGTACATTACTCATCAGATCGTGTTCAGGAAGAAGTTCAGGACGGTGGCATCCATGACGATCAGGATGCGGCCCTGATTTTGTGGAGCTCGGGCAGTATGGGTTCCGGTAATGCTTACCGACTCAGCTTTGCAGCGTTAGATTGGCAGGTTGCCACCCATTTACCGGCCCTGCAACTCAGCGCCGATAGCCTGCTCTGGAATACCCTACCCTGGGCCCATGCCTTTGCGGGTGTGCTGGAATTACTGCCCGCCTGCATGGCGGGTAGTGTTATTCAGGTAGAAGCACAGCGCGCTCGCCATCCCCCCCGGGACTGTACCCATCTCTTGACGGTTCCGCGCATAGCACGCCTGCTTACCCCAAAATTCTTGCATAGCCTGCAGGGTGGCATCATTGGCGGAGCCCCCATTGGTAAAGTCCTTGCCAATCAACTCCAGGGCACTGCGCTGCGGGTGGGTTATGGACAAAGCGAGGCCGGGCCGGGAATCACGCTGGGGCCTCCCGGAGAGTTTCAGCCTTTTATCCTGGGACATTCCCGGGTGGAATATGCGTTGCGTGGCGAAACCCTCCATTATCATTCACCCGGGCAAGCTGATGCCCGCCTGTCCGCGTCGGGTTGGCAAAGCATTCAGGATGATCAGGGCTGGATCAACAGTGGCGATGAAGTCAGCCAGGATCCTGACGGCTGCTTGTTTTGGCGCGGCCGTGAAGATGGGGGATTCAGTCTGGCAAATGGCCACAGCATCCGTCCTGAAGCGGAGGAAGCCCGGTTGACGGACCAGTATCCAGAGGCCGAAAGCATTATCCTTGGCGCGCCAGGAGCACGGCACCTGACCGCCGTTGCAAAAGTACCCGGCGAGCAGGTCTCTACATTGCGCAAACAATGGCAAGAGCCCTATCTGCTGTGCATTCCAGCGGCACGGTTCTGGGACGATGCGCCAGTGCCTCAGGGCAAGCCCAGTCGGCGCTGGCTGTATTCACACTGGCCGGACTAATGCTCTCATCGCTTTCATAGGGCCATCCCCTTATAATTTTTCACTACAGTCAGAATAATGAGTATCCCGATTTATGCACTCCAGCTCCAAGTCCGTCAGCCCCAGTGAAATTTGGGGCCATGCCGTCGCCAACATCACCCCCTCGGCAATGCCCGCTGTTACCATTTCCCTGGTGGCGGTGCACAGTGGCAATTTTACCTGGCTGGCCTATAGCGTCATAGGCATCCTGATGATGCTGGTCGCCCTGCAAATTGGTATTTTGGCACGGCATTTCCCTTCTCCGGGCTCATTGTTTTTTTATCTGAGCAAAGCCTTGCACCCCATAGCCGGGATGCTGGCGGGCTTTGTCATGATTGCCGGATATTTTGGTGCCCTGGCAGCTGCGCCCCTGTTAGGAGGCCTGTTTCTGGAGCAGGCCCTGGCCTTTTTCTGGCCCATTCACGGCATCGGCTGGATTGCGCTTATTGCTTTTATATACCTGCTGATTGCCTGGAGACTGGCGCGGCGCGGCATTGAAATTTCCGCCCGCTGGGGACTTTGGGTGGAAATTTTTTCCATTGCCTGCATTTTGTTGATTGCCGCATTTACGCTGGGACATTTTGGCTGGCGAGATCCGGCTCAGTGGCATTTTACGCAACTGCAGCAAGGCCCGTTTACCCAGGCTTTAATATTATCCCTGTTGGCTTACGGCGGTTTTGAAACAGCCGGAAACCTTGCCGGGGAAACCCGGGCTGCGCGCACGGCAATTCCCAAGGTCATGCTCTTTTCCGTGGGTATGGTCGGCTTGTTTTTTGTGGCTATGGCCTACATTGAAATTCTGGCCTTTGCCCACATCCCCACCGCCATTGGTAACAGCCCTGCTCCTCTCAACCGGATTGCCGAGGCTATTGGCAGGCCCTGGCTGGGCATTTTTTCGGATCTGGCCATGGCTACTGCTGCTTTTTCAGCGACCATCGCCACCCTGAATAGTATTTCCCGCATTTTATTCAGCATGGCGGGACATCAAGTCATCAGTCAGTATTTGCATTTCCGGCACCCCTCGCATGGGACCCCTACCCGCGCCCTGGGTCTCCTCGCTGTGCTGGTTCTGTTCAGTATAGTGGTGGTGAGCGTGGGTCATTTTTCCATTTTGTCCGTGGTCGGGACTTTTGGCACATTTACCGGATTGGCTTTTTTGTTGATTTACAGCCTCGCCAATATTGCTACGCCTCTGTATTTATTTCGACAAAAACATGTCTGGCGCTGGTTCAGCCTGATCATCGCCGTCATTTCCCTGCCGCTGCTGCTCAAAGTACTGGAAGTCAGTTTATGGCCCTTACCTGCCGGCGGAGAAGGTGCTGCCACGATGCTGTTTGTGCTACTCGTGCTATTGGTATTTATCTGGGGTTTGCTATGGGCCCGCTTCAAACCCCAGAAATTGCAGCAACTGGTTGAACTTGTTGATGAATAAAACTATTTAATTGCGGCGACTTTTTCCCGATTAGCCGCCGTATCCGGCAATTTATGCATCTCCAGAAAGATGTTGCCGGCATGGAATCCATACCAGGTGACGTCAGTGTGATCTATGACCGTATCGGGAGTGATCATGTACATCCAGTCATTGGCGTGCAGATTGTAAAAGCTTTTACCGACCGGCTGACGCACATCGTAGGACCAGTGCAGGGCAAATCCGAAGGCATCACCCGAAGCCTTTTTGACATCACCGGCCGAACCTTCAGCACTGCCAACAAAGTGATGTGTACTGGTTTCAGTAAGATGCCAGACCCGCTGTTGATAGGTCTTTTTACCGGCAGCATCAAAATAGGTGAAGTTTTCCACCAGAGTTCCCTGATTCCCCTGCCAGGAGCCCATCATGCGCACCACAAAACGATTGACGACCTTACCTGAACGATTTTCAAAAACGCCCTGGGCCATCAAGGGGCCATTAAAAAACGTCTTCAAATCAAATTTAGGATGGCTTTGTGCGTATTCCTGCGGCTGAGTGGCACAACCAGCCAGCGCCATCACCAAAGACAAGCCCAAAACTTTATGTACTGTATTCATGATACCCTCCCAGATATGGAACCAGAAAAACGTAACTCCCGACCTTCTACCGACCAATAGCCCATCAAAATAATGGCGATGATTTTGGTCAGCGCCGGAATCACGGCATAACAAAAAGACAAGGCCCAAAGATCTTTCCCTGAGGAATAACCGAGAGCTTGCAAAAGTGGCAATATCAAACCGGCGCCCAAGGCTGTAGCGGCTTTGCCCACCCAATTCAATAACCCGAAATAATTTCCCGGTCGACTGCGACTGTCCTGATCACTGTGATCTGCCAGAAGACTGGGCGGCAGGGCCTGATCTGCCCCGAGAGTCAAACCGGTAAATACACAAATCAGCGCGTAGCCCCAGACATCACCGCTGCGTAGAAAAAAAGCACAGAAAAATGCCAGGGTGGCAATGAACATGGAAAGGCGCCAGGCCAGACTCTTACTGAAATGACTGGATAACCACAACCATAAAGGCATTCCCAATGCGCCCGAAAGAAAGTAGGCCAGTAGAAATAAGGGAGCCAATTGATGCGCACCAAGAATTTCATCCACAAAAAAGAAAAACAGGGTTCCAGCTACGGCATTGGCAGACTGCGACAAGGTATAAATAATCAGCAAGTGCCGTAATGACTTACGTCGCAACGCGGAAAAAAATGCCCACCACGGCGTTTTCTCGCCGACCACCGGGCGCTGCATACTGCGCCTTTGCAAAGGCATTACGGCCAGAATGAGCAACATCGCAAAAATACCCGCAAAAATTTCCAGACCATGATGACGCCCAAAATGCTTCATCAACAGGTCGGGTAATGCGGCTGCAAGTAACACCCCAATTAATGCACCAGCCTCGCGGCTGGTCGTCAGCCAGGTCCGGCCATTGTAGTCATGGGAGAGTTCTGCACCCAAGGCCTGATAATTGACACTACTGACACTGAAAAATATATAAAAAACAATGAGAGACAAGCTTAGACTCAACCAGATCATGCCTGCCAGCGGATTGAACAGTAGATAAAAACCCAGAATCATTCCGGGAATACCCAGAAGAATCAGCAGACGCCGCCCCCGGTGCTGTTCTGCCCAGCGATCACTCCAAAGCCCGATCAAGGGATCCTGCACGGCATCCAGCAAGCGGACTGCCAACAAAATCACCCCCAGCAAACTCAGGGACATCCCAAAATCCGTGGCATATAAATGGGGTATTAACAGATATACAGGCAAGGCACCAAATGCCAAAGGCATTCCCAGCGGAGCGTAAAGCAGGAGCATTTTCAGGGAGGGCCTGTCCTGCTTATTCATGCAGGTCCAAAAGCTTTTTGCGTAAACCCGGTACCTGGGTATGGGGACTCAACCAGATGGCAAAAAAGTCCGGACAAAATTGCGGGTCATCAATTTTGCTATGGAGCACGCCATTATAATAAAATGCCGTGTATTTCCCGGGCATACACAAGCCGACAATCTGATCACCGGATTGCACATCCGGGAATGCATGCTGGAGGTCAGTCCGATATTTTGCCAACTGAGCGGCATCCAGATCATCCAGTCGCCGCATTTCCTTGAGCGAAGTCTTGACCAGCTCGTGGCTGCTGAAACTGCGCTCATAGTCAATGCCCAAGGCAAAAGTCCGGGTGGGTGTGTACTGATCGCCGCTGATCCACAACGCAGCGTTATAAACACTGAAAAACAGCCAGTTCAGATGCCCTGCACCCAGCAAATGCAAATCCGGAGCCGCCGTTTTTACCGCTGCCGGCAATGGCACCTTGGGTGCTGCAGACCAGGCGAACGGGCTCATCAAAAGCAAACAGAAAATAGTCAGTAGCTTAGCCATGAGTCAGGGTTACCTGGGTCAGATCAATTTCTCCTTCCGCAAAACCGGCTTCGCAATAAACCAGATAAAAGCGCCACATTTTGCAGAATACCGAGTCATAACCGAGACTTTTAACGGCCTCTTCCTGAATATCAAAACGATGACGCCAAATGCGCAAAGTCCTGGCGTAGTCCTGACCAAAATCTTTGCGTTCGAGCAATTGCAAACCGGCTGTGGATATTTCTTCCTGCAGCCGGGCCGGAGAAGGGAGCATCCCGCCTGGAAACACATAATGACGGATAAAATCAGAACTTCTCTGATAGGCCGAAAAACGCGCATCAGCGATGGTAATACTCTGGATCAGCGCCCGTCCGCCTCTGCGCAGCAGCTGGTGAATTTGCTGAAAATAAATGGACCACCATTCAGCACCCACCGCCTCGAGCATTTCGATGGAGACAATTCCATCATAACGACCCTGTAAATCCCGATAATCCATCAGGGAAAATTCCGTTAAATGACTGAGCCCCTGTTTTTCAAGCCGCTCTTTCGCATAAGCCAACTGCTCTTTTGACAGGGTAATACCATGCACAAAAAACCCGCAACGCGCTGCATATTCGGCAAATCCACCCCAACCACAGCCTATTTCCAGAAGTCTTGATCCAGGGGCCAAATTCAGGGCACTGAGCGCCCGTGCATATTTTCTTTCCTGGGCGTCAGTCAGCGTCAGGGAATCGTCACCATCATACAAGGCACTGGAATACGTCATACTCGAATCCAGCCAGAGCTGGTAAAATTCATTGCCCAGGTCGTAGTGAAACGAAATATTCTTGCGGCTACCGCGCCGGGTATTGGCGCGCAACAGTCGGTTCAGCAGGGTGAATATCAAGCGCCGGGACCATGAACCCTCAATATATTTTTCGACCATGGCACGATTGGCAATAGCCAGACGCAGCAATGCCACCGGATCACTGCTCTCCCACAAGCCTTCCATGTAACCGCGCCCGAAAGCAATATCACCATCCCGTGCCAGCAGCGACAAAATCCGCCAGTCATTCACCACCCACTCGGCTTGAATACCCGATTCTGCCCCCTGAAACTGCAAAATTTCCCCTTCCGGGGTTTTCAGCGTCAATTGTCCGCAATGCATGCCTTCCAGCATCTGCAGCAAGCTTTGTGCAGAGCGGGGAAGTCCTGACATAGGAATTCGTTGGTTACCAAGCGCTGTACTCATAAACTGATCTCCTGCTGGGGGGGCTCCGGTTTTTTATGAAAACGAATGTGCGCACGCCATAGTCGGATGGCCTGCCAATGAATAAAAAAAACGACTGAGAAGGTCATGAAAGGCTGCTGCAAAACAGCCCGCCAGATGCTGGAAATATTCAAATCACGGCGCTGCCCCGCAATTTGTGTGATGAGACAGGGCGCGCCATCCGCATCCAGATAATGAATATCTGCCTGAAATCCTTGGTCTTCAAGATGAAAGCGAAAGCGATACTGCCCTTCTACCGGTAAAAACGGGGATACATGAAAAGCCTTATTGGCAACCAGCCAGTCACCCTTGCCGATAGCGCGCCGGTCTGCGTGCGCCAGTAAATAACTGTGGTGTTCGCCGAAAGTGTTGTTCACCTCAGCCAGCACGCCGCGCAGTCTGCCGGCTTCGTCCAGGCCCAGCCAGAAACTGACCGGATTAAAAACATATCCCCAAAGACGGGGATAGGTGACCAGGACAAAGCGGCTGGCTTCAATCTGCTGCTCGGCAAAAATGTCGCGAATCCAGGCTGAAAGTGGCGAACCATCACGGCCACCATGATCACGATCGTGAAAACGCAGGGGACTGAAGCGGCAAAGAATTTTCTGCAGCAGCGACAAATCATCCAGATCAAAGCAAATACTGAAGGTCCGGTAATGAAATGCGCGTCGCAACGGCTGCAGGCGACGATGCATGACGCGGCCCAGCAGAAGCCCGCCCTTCAGCGTAGAACTTGTTGTGGCCATGTTTCCATCCGGGGTTCAGTGGCAGGACTTGCCTGCTCTTGCCAGGTAGCGCGAATACCCATGTCATTGGCGACTTCGACGGCACTGCGCAAACCGTCTTCATGAAAACCATGGCCCAGCCAGGCACCACAAAACCATAAGCCATCTCGACCCTGCAGACGACGCACGGCCTCCTGGCCAGCCAATGCCCCATGATCAAATACCGGATGGGCATAATGAAACTGTGCCCAGGTTTTTTGCGGATCCGGTACGCGCTGCGGGTTCAAAGTAACCATAACCGGCGTCTTGAAGGGCAGAGGTTGCAACTGATTGATCAAATAGGTGACCGCCACCGAACGCCGGGCGTCGGCAACCCCTTCTTCATGAAAATTCCAGGCAGCCCAAGCTTTGCGATGCTTGGGAAGAAAACTTTCATCCCAATGCAGGTAGGCTTCATTGTCCTGATATTGACACTGCGCCAGCGCCGCGCTTTGTTCTGGCCAATGGTCACCCAGCAACTTTCTGGCCTGATCGCCATGCAGGGCGCAAATGACCTGATCAAAGTGTTCTTTCTGATTGCCGGCAAACTGGACCATGACCCCGCCTTCCGGAGCCGGATGCAATGCTTCCACCGGCGCATTCAGACGGACATCGCTGAGCTGTCGAGTGATGCGCTGGACGTATTCACGGCCTCCACCAACAACTGTCCGCCATTGTGGCCGATCAAAAATCTGTAACAGTCCATGATTCCGGTAAAACTGCAAAATGGAACGCGCCGGATAAGCCAGCATGGTTGCGGTCGGGCAAGACCAGATGGCTGCCGCCATGGGAAGAAGATAGGCTGTTTTGAACCACTCCCCGTAGGCTCCCCGACGCAGAAACTCGTCCAGGGTGATGTCCGCATCGCTTATGTTTAACCAGGCCAACGCCTCGCGATTGAAGCGCAAAATATCCTTGAGCATTCCCCAAAAAGCCGGACGCAAAATATTCCGCTTCTGGGCGAAAAGCGTGCTCAGACTGGAGCCGCACCATTCCAGATTCAGGGCAGGAAGGCGCACACTGAGGGACATGTCACTGGCGGTCCAGGGTACATTCAGTTCCGCGAAAAGCCCCAGCAAATTCGGGTAGGTTCGATCGTTAAACACCAGAAAACCGGTATCTACAGGTGCTGAAAAGCCCTGCAGGCTGACATCCACGGTGTGAGTATGACCGCCGGGGTAGTCCGCCGCCTCGAAAACACTCACGCTATGCGTTTTCCGCAATATCCAGGCGGCCCCCAGCCCGGAAATACCTGCACCAATGATGGCAACTCGCATAAGTCTCCTTTATTGTTTTTAAATGTATTGTACAAGTACTCACTTAGTATAGGATAACGCAAAGCTCCCCAAACATCCTATGTCGGTTCGAATGATCCAGAACCTGCAATGTCTCGGTACGCTCAAATCACCACAGCACAACCGCAACACCCTGGCAAAGTGGCCTTATCAGCTATTACGCAAATACTTCGTCAGCGGATGCAGGTTCAGACACCTTGCGCATTGCGCCGAAGCCTTGTTGGCCTTATTGTACTATACACTTTCTTATTTTGTATAAGCCATGAAAGCCCTACAACGTCATCAGGAAGAAAAAATCTGTGTGGTCTGCCAGCGCCCCTTTACCTGGCGTAAACGCTGGAAGCGCTGTTGGGATGAAGTACGGTATTGTTCAGCCGCCTGTCGAAAAAATCGGCATCACTCCGGAAACCAGCCCCATGTCTCAGACTGAAAGGACTGTTCGTCATCTGGTAGTGATTCTCGGGGACCATCTGGATCCGGACAGCCTGGCCCTGGAAGGCTTCGATCCAGATCAGGATCTGTGCTGGATGGCCGAAGTGCCCGAAGAGTCCAGCATAGTCTGGTCGCATAAGGCCCGCATTGCCCTGTTCCTGAGTGCCATGCGTCATCATGCTGCAGCCTTGCGGCAACGTCGCTTTCCTTTGGAGTATCTGACCTTTGGCACGCACCCCTATCAGAGCATGAGTCAGGCCCTGGAAGCGGCTCTACTACGCTGGCAGCCCCAGCAAATCATCAGCCTGCGTCCCGGCACCTGGCAGCTGCGCGAAACCATTCGTCACTGCGCAGAAAGTAGGCAGATTCCCTGGCAAGAACGGCGTAATCTTAATTTTCTGTTTTCAGTCCCGGAATTTGGCCAGTGGGCAGAAAATCGTCGCCAGATGCGTCTCGAGTTCTGGTACCGCCACGCCCGGCAAAAAACCGGGATACTCATGGATAATGATCAGCCGGTTGGCGGGCGCTGGAATTTTGATCCGGAAAACCGTCAGCGTCCCGGTTCTCAGGGTCCCGGCTGGATTCCGGAACCTTTGAGTTTTACTCCGGATGCCATCACCCGGGAAGTCATGGCCCTGGTCGAAACACAATTCGCCGAACACCCGGGTAACCTGCAACACTTTGACTGGCCGGTGACTTCCCAACAGGCCCAAGCTGCGCTTCAGGATTTTCTGGATAGTCGTCTTGCACAATTTGGCCCCCTGCAGGATGCTTTCTGGCCAGGACAGGTCTGGCTTTATCATTCCCGGCTGTCTGCAGCGCTGAATCTCGGCCTGATCCGTGCCATAACGGTCATTCGGGCGGTTGAAGCAAATTTTCGGGCTGGTAAAGTTACCATCGCCTCTGCAGAAGGATTTATCCGGCAAATTTTGGGCTGGCGCGAATACATACACGGCCTCTATTGGCTGCACATGCCCCAATGGCTGCAGCAGAATATCCTCCAGGCCCATCAGCCCTTGCCGGAATTCTACTGGACGGCAAAAACCGACCTGTCCTGCCTGCAGGATACCATCGCGCGCACTCTGGAGCATGGTTATGCTCACCATATTGAAAGACTGATGATTACCGGTCTGTTTGCGTTGCTGCTGGGTGTCGAACCGCAAGCCATTCATCGCTGGTTTCTGGCCATTTACGTGGATGCCGTGGAGTGGGTGGAGCTGCCCAATGTCATCGGCATGTCCCAGTATGCAGATGGCGGCTGGATGGCATCCAAGCCCTATGTCGCCAGCGGTAATTATCTGCAGAAAATGGGCGGGCATTGTCAGCGCTGCCCGTATGAACCCAAATTGGCTAGCGGCGCAAAAGCCTGCCCCTTTACGGTGCTGTACTGGAATTTTCTGCAGACGCACCAGGAACGTTTCCGTCAACATCCGCGTACCGCCCTGCAATGGAAGCATCTGGAACGCATGTCCGATGAGCGTCTTGCGGCGATTCGCGCCCAGGCTCAGGTGATACGCAAAAACCTGGAAGATGGTCACGCATTCGAGGTGAATATAATGCATCCGGAACCCGAAATTTCACGTAATCTGGAATAAGTCTACAAGCGAGGCAAGACATGGCAGAGATCATTCATATTCCCGGCAGCGTATTCTCCGCTCAGGCGTCTGAAAACCTGGTGGAATATCCTGTTTATGCCAAGATTTTGCATCTGGGACTGGTGCTGAGTGTTACCTTTGAGTTATGGAACAGCCTGGCCGCATTGTGGTTTGCCAATTTCACCTGGTTCCCGCTGCATGTACTTGCCGGGCTGATTCTGACCGGCTGGCTGGTTCTTACCTGGTTGGTGTATTTACTCACACCCTGGGGACGTCATCTTTTGGGTACCTGGTTTTCCTGGCGCACCCCTCAAGCCGTAGGTCATGATCTTGCCCGGCTATTTCGCGGAAAATTACCCAGTCATGGGGTCAGGCCGGGTTTATCCAGCCTCTGGCAAGCCATTTTTTTCATCGGAGTCAGCATCGTGACCTTTGGAGGTTTTATTGGCTGGCTCGTTCTGCGTGGAGACCTGCATCTGAGCGGAGGCGCACAAATTGGACTTACGCTGATGCGCCTGGGTACCCCCCTGTTAGCCTATTTCTGGATCGGCCATGTTGTCATGGCCGCTTATCATGCACTGCGCGGCGACGCCCTTTGGCGTATATTCGCCGTCTGGAAAAGAGGATAAAAGTCATGTCAATCAATCGTCGAGAATTCCTACGCTCAGCGGGTGGCCTGATTTTGGCGACTGGAGCAGGTAGTCTGGCATATCCTGCCCTGGCTTGGGCGGATACCAAAATCCCGGTTTTTCCGGAGTATTACACTTATGCGGGGTTTTATCCCAAAATCAATCCCGATACCTATCGTCTTGAGACTGCGGGACTCATCAACAAACCCCAGACTTTCACCCTTCCCGAGTTATATCAACTCAGCAAGGATCGGGAAATCGAAACCTTTCATTGCGTGACCGGCTGGATTGTCAACAATGTTCACTGGCAGGGTATTGCCCTGTCGCATTTTCTGGAGCAGATACAACCTCAGGCAAGCGCCCGCTATGTCGCTTTTTACAGCGCCGATGGCGTCTACGTAGACAGTCTTTCCATGGATCAGGCTCGCGCCCCCGGAGTCATTCTCGCCACGCACATTTCCGGACAGCCGCTGCTGCGAAAAGGGGGATATCCGCTGCGTCTGCTGGTCCCGCAAATGTACGGCTACAAAAGTGTCAAATGGGTCAACAAGATTGTGCTTGACAGCACCCGCCCCCAGGGCACCTGGGAGAAGGACGGCTATGCCAACAATGCCTACATCAAGAAGGGTTTCAGCTTCATGGACCTGCTGTAAACCAGAAACGTTGATTCTCTGCCATTTAGCGGAATTTAACTGGTCGCCGGAAACGGCGGCCAATCAACAGAACAATCAACCCGACCACAAATAAAATAGCTCCACGGATAATCCAGATGGTTTCATTGATCATGAAACTGCTTTTCGGGTAGGGAAATATTCCGGTGCCCTGCAGAAAAAACAACAGGCCTGAAAGCATCAGAAAAATGCCGATGATACTGAGTATGACCAATGCTGTTTTGCGCATGACAACACCCTCAAATGAATCCACGGTTATTTAAATTATTTAAATTAACATCTGCCAGGACTGATTTTTCCGCTTACAGAACCACTCAAGCCTTGGGAAGAGTCACACCACTTTGGCCCTGATATTTACCACGCCGATCCGCATAGGACACTTCGCAGACCTCATCAGACTCCAGAAAAAGCACCTGAGCGACACCTTCATTGGCGTATATTTTGGCCGGCAACGGCGTGGTATTGGAAAATTCCAGGGTCACATAGCCTTCCCATTCCGGCTCAAAGGGCGTGACATTCACAATAATACCGCAACGCGCGTAGGTACTTTTACCCAGACAAATGGTGAGCACATTGCGGGGAATCCGGAAATATTCCAGGGTACGCGCCAAGGCAAATGAATTGGGTGGAATAACGCAGGTATCCCCACTGAAATCCACAAAAGAATCTTCGCTGAAATTTTTGGGATCGACGATGGCACTGCGCACATTGGTGAATACCTTAAATTCACCGGCGCAGCGAATATCATAACCATAAGACGACAAACCGTAGGAAATGATGGGACTGCCTTCTACATGGCGCACCTGACGGGGGGAGAAAGGCTCGATCATCCCCTCATTTTCTGCCATGTGCCGAATCCAGCGATCTGATTTGATACTCATTTTAGCGATTCTGCACGACAATATTGGGGAATTTGTGGCTATGATCGACGGCCTGATTGGCCACCCGCCCAGCCACATGCCGAGCCAGTTCGATGTAGATTTTGGCCAGACGCGAATCGGGTTGCGCCACCACCGTGGGCGCTCCATTATCAGCTTCGCTGCGAATGCTGCGGTCCAGGGGGATGGCACCCAGAAATTCCACGCCATCCTGCTCGGCCATGCTGGCACCGCCGCCATGTCCGAAAATATCGTCCTCATTGCCACATTTGGGACAAATATAAAAACTCATGTTCTCGATGATCCCGAGGATTGGAACCCCGACTTTCTCAAACATTTTCAGACCCTTGCGAGCATCCAGCAAGGCAATATCCTGGGGCGTGGTGACAATGACCGCCCCGGAAACCGGCACTTTCTGCGCCAGGGTCAACTGGGTATCGCCCGTACCCGGTGGCAGATCGATGACCAGATAATCCAGTTCTCCCCAGCGGGTATCCGAGAGCAGCTGCTCCAGCGCCTGCATGACCATAGGCCCGCGCCAGACCATGGGGGTTTCTTCGTCAATCAGGAAACCGATAGACATGGCTTTAAGGCCATGCCCCTCCATGGGTTCCATCTTTTTTCCATCTTTGCTGGTGGGTTTACCGGAAATACCCAGCATGCGCGGCTGGCTGGGACCGTAAATATCAGCATCCAGAATTCCTACCCGGGCACCTTCCTTGGCCAGCGCCAGCGCCAGATTTACTGATGTGGTTGACTTGCCCACGCCACCCTTGCCCGACGCTACCGCAATAATATTTCGCACGCCTTCCATGAGCTTGACGCCGCGCTGGACCTGATGGGTGACAATACGATGACTGACCGAAACATCCGCCTGCAGGCCGTGGTCATTTTGAATCTGCCGCGCCACATCCTGACTCAGACTGATAGCTACACCAGCGCTGGGATAGGGTAATTCCAGTTTGACCTGGTTACCGTCCACACTTTTGAGTACGCCGGCTTTTGCGAGGGTTTTACCCAGGTAAGGGTCTTCCATTGCCTGCAATGACTGCTCTACTTGTTCCCGCGTCAATTCTGCCATGCTCGTCCTCATCTCCGGCATCCAAAGCTGCCGTCATATTAAGTGGTGTATCCGCAAAAATCTGTTTTTTCGCGGCAGTGGATCAAGGTGCGGTCTCTGCACTGATCACGACTTCGTGACGCTCCAGACCGCCCCCTTCACCAAAGGCTTCCTTGGGCAGCGGATTGGTATGGGCCGCCTTGAAATCGTCACTTTTCATCCAGGCCTCGAACGCTGCCTGATCAGCCCAGTGCGTCAGCACGACATAAACGCCGTCATCATTGACCGGACGCAAAACCTCCATGCGCACAAACCCCGGCTGCTTATCCACTTCTCCCGCGCGTTTTTGAAAACGTGCCTCAAACTCGGCCCGATATTCGGCCTTTACAGGTACCCGATTCGCGACAACATATTGCATGATAGCTGCTCCTCGTTACTTAAGTGCAGGGAAAATTACAGGACCGGCCCCTGCTTCAAACCCAGAACGTCCTGCATATCGTAAAATCCGGGGCTTTGTACCGCCAACCAGTGCGCCGCCCGCAGTGCGCCCTCGGCAAAATTCAGACGGCTGGCGGCACGATGGGTCAATTCCAGTCGCTCGCCCGCGCCCGCCAGCCATACCGTATGTTCACCCACCACGTCAGCAGCACGCAAAGTGGCAAAGCCAATACTGCCTTCCTGGCGTGGCCCCCGGATGGTATTACGATCAAGGCACTCCACGTCCTTGAGATCGACACCGCGTCCCTTGGCAACGGCGCGCCCCAAAGCCAGCGCGGTTCCGGATGGCGCGTCCACCTTGTGACGATGGTGGGCCTCGACAATTTCCACATCGTAACTTTCCCCCAGCGCCTTGGTGATAGCCGGAAGATAAGCCAGCAACACGTTGATGCCGACACTCATATTGGGAGCCAGGAGCAGGGGAATATCGTGGCTGACGGCCTTCAGCATATTTTGCTGTTCGGAAGAAAAACCCGTGGTACCAATGACGATGGGGGTTTTCGTCCTCTGACAAGCCAGCACATGGTCCAGCGCAGCAGCTACCGGACCGAATTCAACGACCACATCCACGGCCTTGTCCTGCGCCAACACCGCACTCAAATCGGCGGTAACCGGCACGCCCAACGGCATAACCCCAGCAAGGCGGCCGGCGTCCTGCTTCAGATATTCCGCACCGGCACGACCAATGGCTGCGCTCAACTGCAGGTCATCGCGCCCCTCCAAAGCCTGGATCAGCGCCCGGCCCATTCGTCCCGAGACTGCGGTTATGGCGACGCGGGTTGGCTGGTTCATCAGAGTCCCATCCGGTCCAGAAAGTCTTTGGCCTTGTTCCACCAGCTTTCCTGCTGGGGATGCTGACTCTGATCACCGGAACTGCTGGCGAATTCTTCCAGCAGTTCTTTTTGTCGGGCCGACAGATGCACGGGCACTTCCACCTGCAGGCGACAATGCAAGTCACCATGCAACTTGCTGCGCACCCCCTTGATACCCTTACCGCGCAGACGAAACACCATGCCGGACTGGGTTCCCGGCGCAATCTGGATTTTGGCCCGACCCGTCAAAGTGGGCACTTCCAGTTCGCCCCCCATGGCCATGGTCGTGAAATTCACCGGAACAGCACAATGCAGATCATCTCCATCGCGCTCGAACAAGCTGTGCGGCTGGACCCGCACCTGAATGTACAGATCACCCGCCGCTGCGCCGCGTTCCCCAGCTTCCCCTTCACCATTCAGACGGATGCGGTCGCCCGTATCTACTCCGGCCGGTACTTTGACTTCGAGATCACGGGTTTTGCGGACCCTGCCGTGCCCCTGACAATTGCTGCAGGGATCCTTGATGGTTTTGCCACTGCCATTACATTGCGGACAGGGACGCGTCACCGAGAAAAAACCCTGAACCATCCGCACCTGACCACGACCCGCACAGGTACTGCAATCTTCTACCTTACTGCCCGGTTTTGCACCGGTACCATGACAAACCTCACAAGGTGCGGAACTGGGAATCTGAATAGTGACCTGCTTACCCAGTGCGGCTTCTTCCAGCGTCAGATCCAGCTCATAACGCAAATCCGAGCCGCGCCCGGAATCCTGGCCACGCCCACCGCCACCAAAAGCCTGTTCAAAAAGATCCCCGAAAATATCGCCAAAGCCAGCACTGCCGCCTCCAAAACCTCCGAAGCCGCCACCAAAACCACCGCCGGGACCAGCACCACCCTGCACCCCGGCGTGCCCGAAGCGATCATAAGCCTGACGCTTGGAAGCGTCGGACAATACCTCATAGGCTTCGTTGATTTCCTTGAAGCGGTCTTCCGCACTGGGATCATCGGGATTGCGGTCAGGATGATAGCGCATCGCCAAACGACGGTAGGATTTTTTGATTTCCCCATCGTCGGCGCTGCGGGTAATTTCCAAAATTTCGTAATAATCGCGTGTCGCCATTTTTTATCCTGAAACAGGCAAGGGGACAGGATACCAGATCCTGCCCCCTTATCACCAAAGTCTGAATTACTTTTTATCGACTTCCTCAAACTCCGCGTCGACCACATCATCCGCCTTGGCTTGCCCTTCACCCTGAGCAGTTGCGCCGGGCTCCGCCTGACTGCCTGCCGCACTTTGCAGCAGCGTGGACATGGCCGCCATCAAGGTCGCCACGGCGCTCTTGATAGCTTCCGGGTCTTCACCCTTGGCAGCATTTTCCGTCGCCGTAATGGCTTCAGTGACCTTAGCCTTGTCCGCTTCCGGTGCCGATGCCTGTTCAGTCAGCGCCTTGCGTGCGCCGTGAATGCTGGCATCCGCTTCGTTACGGGCTTCAATCAATGCCCGCGCCTTCTTGTCATCGGCTGCGTGCGCTTCAGCTTCGGCGACCATCCGCTTGATTTCTTCCTCGGAAAGGCCGGAACCTGCGGTGATCTTGATAGACTGCTCCTTGCCGGTCTGGTTGTCCTTGGCCGACACATGGAGGATACCGTTGGCATCAATATCAAAAGTCACTTCAATCTGCGGCATGCCCCGTGGCGCTGGAGCAATATCGGCAAGATCAAAGCGGGCCAGGGATTTGTTATCCCGGGCCAGTTCACGCTCGCCCTGCAGGACGTGCACGGTCACCGCCGACTGATTGTCTTCCGCCGTAGAAAATATCTGGGACTTGCGGGTCGGGATGGTCGTGTTTTTTTCGATCAGCTTGGTCATTACGCCGCCCAGGGTTTCAATACCCAGAGACAGGGGGGTGACATCCATCAGCAGCACGTCCTTTTTGTCGCCAGACAGCACTGCACCCTGAATGGCCGCACCAATGGCCACCGCCTCGTCGGGATTCACGTCCTTGCGCGGATCCTGACCAAAAAAGTCTTTGACCTTTTCCTGAACCTTGGGCATCCGGCTCTGACCACCCACCAGAATCACGTCAGTCACCTGACTGGTGGACAGGTTGGCGTCTTTCATGGCAACCCGGCAGGGGGCCATACTGCGGTCAATAATGTCTTCCACCAGAGATTCCAGCTTGGCCCGGGTCAACTTCATGTTCAGATGCTTGGGACCACTCTGGTCGGCGGTGATGAAAGGCAGGTTGACATCCGTCTGCTGCGCCGAAGAAAGCTCGATTTTGGCTTTTTCCGCCGCTTCCTTCAGACGCTGCATGGCCAGACGGTCACTGCGCAGGTCGATACCGGCTTCGGCTTTGAAAGAATCCGCCAGATAATTGATGATACGATTGTCGAAGTCACCACCACCCAGGAAAGTATCCCCATTGGTGGACAGCACTTCAAACTGGTGTTCACCGTCCATTTCGGCAATTTCGATGATGGATACGTCAAACGTCCCACCGCCAAGATCGTACACCGCAATTTTGCTGTCGCCGGGCTTTTTGTCTTCACCAAAAGCCAGGGCCGCTGCGGTAGGCTCATTGATGATACGCTTCACTTCCAGACCGGCAATTCGACCCGCATCCTTGGTAGCCTGACGTTGGGCATCGTTGAAGTAGGCAGGGACGGTAATGACTGCCTCACTGACCGTTTCACCGAGATAATCTTCCGCCGTCTTTTTCATTTTCTGCAAAATGAAGGCCGAAACCTGTTGCGCGGAATATTTTTTATCGCGCACTTCCACCCAGGCATCGCCGTTCTCAGCCTTCACCACCTTATAGGGAACGTGCTTCAGATCTTTCTGAACTTCGGCATCGTCGTATTTACGACCAATCAGACGCTTCACTTCATAAATAGTGTTTTCGGGATTGGTGACTGCCTGACGTTTTGCCGCTTCGCCAACCAACACCTCGCCCTCTTCAGTGATCGCGACAATGGAAGGCGTCGTCCGCTTGCCCTCACTGTTTTCAATGACCTTGACCTTGTCGCCTTCCATGACGGCGACGCAAGAATTGGTGGTGCCCAAATCGATGCCAATTACCTTAGCCATTATATGTTCTCCTGAATTAAAAAATTTGTGTTTATATCAACAATGATTACGCAGTTTTGGGTGCCTTGGACACCGAAACCATGGCGGGACGCAGCAGACGGTCATGCATGAGATAACCTTTCTGATGCACCGCAAGAATCCGGTTTGCATCTCCTTCCGATTCCACCATGGCAATCGCCTGATGCAGATGCGGATCAAAACGCCCTTCGCCCATTTCTATGGGGGCGATACCCGCTTTTCCCAAGGCCTGGGCAAACAGAGTCAGCGTATTTTCAATACCCTGGCGAAACTGCGTGAGCGCTTCATCGCCTTCCAGAGGCGTCGCCAGGGCCAGTTCGAGACTGTCGATAACCGGCAGCAATTCCCGGGCAAAGCGGTCTACGGCATAATTACGGGCATCTTCAATCTGCTTTTCCGAGCGCTTGCGCTGGTTTTCGGCATCGGCCAAGGCCCGCAGATAATCATTGCGATAGGCTTCCACCTTCTCCTCCCAATTGACTTCTTCCGCCTCGGATGCGGCTGGTGTATCGGTGTCTTCTGGCGACGCTACGGGTTTTTCTTCTTCACTCATGCGCAATTCACTCCTGATCGTTTGGATGTCCTCCATATGGGGAGGACCCGGCGGCATTTCAAGCCAAGCCACTCAAGATTGTGACAAGGCCCGCCCCAGTAAATGGGCGGTGCCATCCACCAGGGGAATAATCTGTTGATAGGGCATACGCATGGGTCCAATCACGCCGAGCACGCCCAGCACCTCGCCATCCACCACGTACGGCGCTGAAACGACACTGCAATCGCTCAAGGGCGCAAAGCCCGATTCCTCACCAATGAAGAGGCGCACTTCACTGCCGCGCATGCTGCCATCCAGAAGATGGACCAGGTCACGCTTCTGCCGCACCGCATTGAGTAACTCGCGCAGACGTTCACTACCGGCCAGTTCCGGCAGGTCCAGCAATTGAAACTCCCCTTCAATAAGCATGCGCTGCTGATCTTCTTCCAGCATTTCCTCACCCAGCTCCATGGCACTGCGCAATATGCGGTCCATTTCGTGACGGGATTGCTGCAGATCGCGCTGCAAATGCTGGATGACTTCCTGCAAGGGGCGACCACCATAACTTTCATTGAAGAAATTGGCCGCCTGATTGAGTTCAGCGGCACTGAGGGCATGTTCGGTGCGAATCAGGCGGTTTTCGACATCGCCCTTATCGGTCACAAAAATGGCCAGCACTTCCTTTTCGCGCAGTGCCAGAAAATCCACATGGCGCAACGTTCGATTGGCACGTCGGGGCACACGGACAAACCCCGCCATGTGGGTCAATTCCGAAAGCACCTCCGTGGCCGCATGGAGCACCTGCTCGGTATCCGGAATGTAGTGCCCCAACCGATGAATCAGCAGTTGATGGGACTCAGGGGACAGCGGCACCACCCGCAGCAGCGCATCCACAAAAAAGCGGTAACCAACATGGGTAGGAATGCGTCCGGCAGAAGTATGGGGGGAAATCAGATAACCTTCATCTTCAAGATCCGCCATGACATTACGGACCGTAGCAGGACTGATATTGAGACCGGCGCCCTTGGCCAACTGGCGACTGCCGACCGGTACACCATTGGCTATATGCTGCTCGATGAGGGATTTGAGCAGGTGCCGCGCACGTTCATCCATAGCCATCAGATTTGTCCCCAAAAGACGAGATTATCCTGTGCTGTTGCCAGGCCGCATGAATATCCGGAGAACAAGAAATCGTGGACGATGCACATATGATTGGAATGGGGTCCTTGGCACTCAACCATCAGGAGTGCTAATAACTTAGCAAAATAATGATGGTTGAGCAAAGAACCAACCGGCCTCTCCTGAAGATTCAGGGCAGACCGCAGGGAGGCACAGAAAATTACTTGATTTTGTCTTCCCGGTAAGCCACGTGCTTACGGACTTTGGGATCGTACTTTTTCATTTCCAGCTTGTCCGGTGTGGTCTTCTTGTTTTTGGTCGTGGTGTAGAAATGACCGGTACCGGCCGTGGAAACCAATTTGATTTTGTCGCGCATCAGTTAAATCCTCAGATTTTTTCGCCGGCAGCACGCAGTTCAGCCAGAACCGCATCAATACCTTTTTTGTCGATGGTACGAATACCCTTGGTGCTCACCCGCATACGCACCCAACGATTTTCACTTTCTACCCAGAAACGATGATACTGGAGATTGGGCAGAAAACGCCGACGGGTCTTGTTGTGGGCGTGCGAAACATTGTTTCCGGCCATAGGCTTTTTGCCGGTCACCTTGCAAACTCTGGACATCAGATAAATCTCCCTGAAAAATGGCGCCCTTTATACCATGGATCAGCAGTGACTGCCAGCATCAAAAATCGTTCAACAGCATTGCCTGACAAGCGCTTCCCCTGTAATTTATGGCTACTATGACTAAACGCATCCTGATTACCAGCGCCCTGCCCTACGCCAATGGTCCGATTCACCTTGGCCATCTGGTTGAATACACCCAAACCGACATCTGGGCCCGCTATCAGCGCCTGCGGGGTCATGATTGCGTTTACGTCTGCGCCGATGATGCCCATGGCACGCCCATCATGCTGCGCGCCCAGAGTGAAGGCATCACTCCGGAAGCCTTGATAGCACGCATGCATGAAGAGCATCTGCGCGATTTTACCGGCTTTGGCATCGGTTTTGATTTGTACCATAGCACCCACTCACCGGAAAACTTCGAGATATCGCAGGAGATTTATCGGGCTTTGCGCAGTGCCGATTTCATCAACATCCGCGAAATCGAACAGGCTTATGATGCCGTTGCTGGCATCTTTCTACCGGATCGTTTTATACGCGGGACCTGCCCCCGTTGCCAGGCACCCGATCAATATGGAGACAGCTGCGAGGTCTGTGGCGCTACATACAGCCCCACCGACCTGATCAATCCGGTGTCTGCCGTATCGGGTGCAGTACCCGAACGTCGCCAATCCGAGCATTACTTTTTCCAGTTGGGGGATTTTACCGGGTTCCTCAAACAATGGATTCACAGCGGCACCCTCCAGGAAGAAGTCGCCCACAAGCTGGATGAGTGGTTCAGTATTGGGCTGGCCGACTGGGACATCAGCCGCGATGCACCTTACTTCGGCATCCCCATTCCCGATGCGCCGGGCAAGTTTTTTTATGTCTGGCTGGATGCCCTGCCCGGTTACATGGCAGCCACCCGTCACTGGTGTGCCAGTCATGGTCGTGATTTCAGCGATTACTGGGGACCCGACGCCAGCGCCGAAATTTATCATTTCATTGGCAAGGATATTATTTATTTTCATGGCCTGTTCTGGCCGGCGATGCTCAAGGGCTCCGGACATCGTCTGCCTACCGGTATTTTTGCTCACGGACACCTGACCGTAAACGGTGCCAAAATGAGCAAGTCCCGGGGGACTTCCATCACTGCCGGACAATATCTGCAACATCTCAATCCCGAATTTTTACGCTATTACATTGCCACCCGACTCAACAGTCATGTCGAAGACATTGACCTCAACCTTGAAGATTTCCTGCTGAAAGGCAACGGGGATCTGGTTGGCAAGGTCGTCAATCTGGCCTCGCGGGCGGCGGGATTCATTCATCGCTTTTTTGCCGGGCAACTGGCCCCATCACTGGGATCCGATCAGGCATTTTACGATAATCTGCTGGACAGCCAGGAAGCGATTGGCGAGGCTTATGAAAGTCGCGAATATGGCAAAGCCATGCGCGACATTATGGCGCTTGCCGACCAGATTAATGCCTACGTAGACCAGAATGCCCCCTGGGCGATGGCCAAAAATCCTGAACAGCGCGAAGCATTACATCGCGTTGCCACTGTGACTCTGAATGGCTTCCGCATTCTGGTGACTTTACTCAGCCCGGTCATTCCCGAACTGGCGCGCAAATCGCTGGCATTTTTACAAACTGAGCTCAGCTGGCCGGGACTCAGCCAACCCCTGTTGAAGCACAACATTCAGCCCTACACCCATTTATTGCAACGTATGGATAAATCCCAGGTGGACGCCTTGATTCAATCCCCCACAGAAACACCCGGTACCCAAGGTACAGTAACAAAGCCCGAACATGACGGCAAAGCGGCAGCAAAAACAGCAGCCGCTGCGCCCGGCACGGAAAGCAGCACCATGAGTATTGAGGATTTCAGCAAGATCGATTTGCGCATTGCCCGGATTGTTGCGGCGGAAGCGGTGGAAGGTGCGGAAAAGTTACTGCATCTAACCCTGGATATTGGCGAAGAAAAAACCCGTTCGGTGTTTGCGGGTATCAAGAGTGCCTATGATCCGGCCAGCCTGGTGGGACGTCTGACGGTCATGGTGGCCAATCTCGCGCCGCGTAAAATGCGTTTTGGCCTGTCTGAGGGCATGGTCATGGCCGCCAGTGGTCCGGCGGGGGGGCCTTTCCTCCTGTCTCCAGATGCCGGCGCCGAACCCGGCATGCGGGTGAAGTAGGGCTGCGACCCTACTCCGCGACACCCTGAGCGGCGGCCAGAAGCACCCGCTCTTCGTAGGTTTCCCGAGCCAGACGGACATCTTCCAGAAACCAGGGTAACTCTTTCAGCAGCAAGGCCTGAGGACCATCTACCAGCGCAGTTGCCGGATCCGGATGAAAATCCACCAGAACCATGTTGGCCCCCGCCACAACCCCCTCTGCAGTAGCATGAAAAACGTCAGGAATTCCGTCCGGCCCGGCATCACGACTGCCCACGGAGTGAGAGGGATCAATGCAGACCGGCATCCGGGTAAGACGCTTCACGGTGGGCACCTGGGCAAAATCCACAAAATTGCGATGGGGATCACCAAGGTTGGTTTTCATGCCACGCAAGCCAAACACCACCTTGGTATTCCCCTCTGAGGCCAGATATTCTGCTGCGTTGAGGGACTCTTCCAACGTGATGCCGAAACCACGCTTGAGCAGCACCGGAAACTCGGTCCGCCTTCCCACGGCCTTGAGGAGTTCAAAATTCTGGGTATTACGGGTGCCAATCTGGAGCATCACTCCGGTTGGATGTCCGGTTTTTTCCAAAGCCTCACGGATTTCATCCATGTGCGACTCGTGGAGAATTTCCATGGCAATCACCCGCATTCCATATTTGCCAGCCAGCTCAAATACATAGGGTAAACAGGCCTGGCCATGTCCTTGAAAGGCATAAGGGCTGGTGCGTGGCTTGTAGGCCCCCATACGGGTGCAGACCTGACCGTTTTCCTGGAGTGCTTTCATCATCTGCTCAACGTGCTCGGGCGTATCGACCGCGCAGAGACCCGCAAATACATTGAGGTTATCCTGCCCAAAATGGACGCCGTTGTAGTCAAAACCCTGGCTGCGATGATCGCCGGAATGCCGCCCGAGCATCCGATACTCCTTGGAAACCCGAATAGCCTGCTTCACGCCGGGCAAGGCTTCCATGTCTTCCACCCGCAACGATTTGGTATTGCCAATCAGATAAATTTCGCTGAGCAACTGCTCGACGCCCTGTTCCTGATGAATCCGGTACTGGATATCAGACATGGCCTTGAGACGGGTCAGCAACTGTTGAAAAATGGGCGACTGCTCCGCCAGATCTGCTTCTAAAATCAGGATCATGTTCTAAGTCCTCTTGCGCTGTCTGAATGCTGATGGATTAGCCGGACCAAAGGATAACATGATCCGGCGATGATCCTCCAGAACAGCCCCTTCTTGGCCTGCCTGAGTGGGGCTTTTAGAGCATGTCCTGCGGCCGCACCTGCGCGTCGAACTCTTCTCCCGAGAGGAAACCCAACTGAATCACCGCATCCCGGAGTGTACAGTGATTGCGGTGGGCGTGCTGGGCCACGGCCGCCGCGCGCTCATAACCCATCACGGGGGTCAGGGAAGTCACCAGCATCAAGGATTTTTCCATGTTTTCCTGCAAGCGTTCAGTAACCGGCTCCAGCCCCTGCAGACAATGCTCGGCAAAAGACCGGGCCGCATCCTCCAGCAGCTCGATGGACTGCAGGATATTGAAGGCAATCAGCGGCTTGTAAACATTCAGCTCAAAATTTCCCTGGGATGCGGCGAAGGCAATGGCCGCGTCATTTCCATAAACCTGCACGCAAACCATGGTCAGCGCCTCAGCCTGGGTGGGGTTCACCTTGCCGGGCATAATGGAAGACCCCGGTTCATTTTCGGGAAGCTGCAGTTCGCCAAGACCCGCCCGGGGGCCGGATGCCATCCATCGAATATCGTTGGCTACTTTCAGCAGGGACATGGCAACCAGGCGCAGACTGCTGCTCAGTTGCTGGAGGGCTTCATGGCCCGCCAGCGCCGCGAAAAAATTGGCTGCCGGATGAAAAGGCAAGCCCAGTTCAGCATGCAGGTGCGCACAAGCCTGTCTGGCGAAATCTGGATGACAGTTGAGGCCCGTGCCCACCGCCGTAGCCCCCAAAGCCAGTCCGTACAGTCCGGGCAAAGCCTGCTCAATGGCCTGAATGCCCATCTGCAACTGCGCCTGGTACCCGGAAAACTCCTGACCCAGGGTCAGCGGAACAGCATCCATCAGATGCGTGCGTCCGACCTTGATCAGTGCCGCAAATTGCTGGCTTTTAGCCGCCAGCAGGCTTTCCAGATGGATCAGCGCGGGCAGCAGATTTTGCTGCGCCGCCAATGCGGCGGCAATATGCATGGCCGCCGGGAAAGTATCATTGGAAGACTGACCAAGATTCACATGATCGTTGGGATGCACGGGGTTTTTCGTGCCCCGGACCTGACCAGCCAGTTCGTTGGCGCGATTGGCAATCACTTCATTGACATTCATATTGCTCTGGGTGCCGCTACCCGTCTGCCAGACCCGCAGCGGAAACTGTTCATCCCAGCGTCCATCGATGATTTCGCTGGCGGCAAGCTGAATATAATCGGCAATATCCTTACCCAAAAGGCCCAATTCGTGGTTGATCTGAGCAGCAGCACGCTTGATTCTGGCCAGGGCATAAATGACCGCCATGGGCATCCGTTCGCTGCCGATGGCAAAGTAATTCAGGGAGCGTTGGGTTTGCGCCCCCCACAGTGCGGCATCTTCCACCTCCACCAGACCCATGCTGTCTTTTTCCTGACGCATGCTCAACGGACTCCGGCCAGGGATTCCGCCTCATCCACCATACTGGCAAGATAATCCAGGGCTTTTGACCACAAATCCGGATCTTCCAGATTGACACCCGTTTCTGCCACCACCTCGGCAGGCGTTTTGCTGCCCCCAAGTTTCAACATGGCGACATATCCCGGCACAAAGCCCTGGGGATTTTCCCGATAACGCTGAATTAAAGCCAAAGTCAGCAATTCACCAAAAGCATAAGCGTACACGTAGCCGGGAGAGCCGATAAAATGCGGGATATAACTCCACCACCAGCGGTATCCGGGACTGAACTGGATACTGTCGGCAAACTGCTCAGTCTGGGTTTGCATCCACAGCTCTGCGAGCCTCTCCTTGCTGAGTTCGCCCTCGCAACGACGGGCATTGTGCATTACCACCTCAAAGCGATGCATGGCCATCTGCCGGAATACCGTGGCAAAGGTGTCCTCAATTTTGCCGCAGAGCAAGGTCAGACGTTGCTGCGGGTCCTGCTCCTCGCGCATCAGCCGTTCAAAAGTCAGCATTTCTCCGAACACCGAGGCTGTTTCCGCTGTAGTCAGCGGCGTATCGGCATTCAGATAGCCCTGCTCACGCGCCAGATACTGATGGATGCCGTGCCCGAGTTCGTGGGCCACGGTCATCACGTCGCGCACCGTACCGGTATAATTGACCATCAGGTAAGGATGTACGTCGGGAGTCACCGGATGAGCAAAAGCCCCACCCCGTTTACCGGGTGCCAGAGCCGCATCAATCCAGTGTTCGTCAAAAAAACGTTGACCGATGGCACCCAGCTCCGGCGAAAAATCATGGACCGCCGCCAGCACAATACGCTGACATTCCGCCCAGTCGTAACACCGCGCCGCACTGGAGATGGGCGCATAGCGGTCATAGTCCATCAGCGGCGCCACCCGCAGCAGTTTGGCCTTGAGTCGATAATAGCGGGCCACCAGAGCGTAGCGGGACACCACGGCCGCCTCCAGGGCCTCGACCATGCTGTCGGAAATTTCGTTACTCAGATTGCGCTCACTGAGCCAATGGGGATAAGAACGCAGCCGGTCGTCCAGGGCCTTATCGGCCAGAATGGCATTAAAACAGGTGGTCAAAGTGTGCAGGCGGCTTTCCAGTCCCGTACTCAGGGATTCTGCCGCATCATGACGCAATGTCCGGTCAGGATTGGACAGCAGGGTCAGCACTTCCTGCTCGGTCATGGCCTTACCGCGCAGATTGAAACGCATCTCTGTCAGCGTTTCGTCAAAAAGGCGCTCCCAGAGTGCCCGACCAGTTACCCGCTTTTCCGAAAGAATCTGTTCTTCGCTCTCACTGCGCAGGTGACTGCGATATTGCCGCCAGTTGCGGAGCAGATGCGTCCAGTGGGCGAGAGCGGGATCCTGAAGTAACTGTTCAGCACGATTCTCATCGACTGCATTCCAGGCAATATCAAAAAATATCAACTGATTGCTGACTTGAGTCGCGGCTTCTTCATAAGCCTGCAACGCCGCCCCATACGCGGGCTGGTCGGCATGGGTGACATAACTCAGATAACGAAAAGTCCCTACCCGACCCAACCGTTGACGAATGGCCTCCAGACTTTGCATGGCTGTGGCCAGGGCAGCTGCATCCAGATCGCCCAAACCCGGTCGATACTGCCGGGCAAAATCTTCTGCTGCGCTGCTGGCCCAAAGCATATCGGCTTCCAGGCGCGGATCATCCGAACCCGCATAAAGGTCCTGTAAACGCCAGTGAATACTTTCAGCGCCGGTTGTTGTCGATTGCACTGCTTTTACCATGAATTTTCTCCCAAATGCCCCTCAAGGCAGTATCAAGCCGGATCTGGCAACGCCAGTCCGCGCCGCACACAAGCCAGCAGGGCACCCATATCCGGAGGCACCCCCGCCCTTTGTGCCTGCCACATCATCTCGCCCATACAGTCGACAAAAAGATGTTCGGCATCATGTTCACCCCGTTTTTCGCAGGCGGTCGCGTAAAGATGGACGATACCCTGTGGCTGATTCATTGCCAACATTTCTGCCAGCCCCACATGCAGAGACATATGCAGAAAGGGATTGCTTTGCCCCTGTTCAGGGGAAAAGTCCTGGTACAATCCTCGTTCGGCATTTTCCAGCAAGGCCTGATACTCGGGGTGATCCAGAATGGCGGCCACAATCCTGGTCTGCACGCCTTCGAGGGGCCGCCCCTCGCGAAAAGCTTGCCAACTGTCCAGAAATACCTGCCGATATGTTTCTCGTTTACTGCCATAAAGCATAATAATTAGCCTGCAAAAGCCTCGTTGACGATGATAGGGCACATTGACATGGGTAGGAAAGGGACGCTTTTTGTGGTAAATAAGGCAAGTCTTAACAAAGCTTGCTTTGTTCTATTAAAAGCACTTATCACAGCATTATTTCAGCGGGAGATTAGCGCAACATGGCCAACGCGAATACAGTACCAGCAGCAGTAGTAAGTCTCAACGAACGCCAGTGG
Organism: Acidithiobacillus albertensis; assembly: GCF_001931655.1. Taxonomy (NCBI): domain Bacteria; kingdom Pseudomonadati; phylum Pseudomonadota; class Acidithiobacillia; order Acidithiobacillales; family Acidithiobacillaceae; genus Acidithiobacillus; species Acidithiobacillus albertensis. The sequence goes on from NZ_MOAD01000001.1 coordinate 2,341,503, forward strand.
GAAGGGCTCGGAAAAGTCGGCGAAGCCGCCCTGCAGGTGCAAAACATGCTGCAGATGCTGCGCGACGTCCTGAATGAGCTCCCTCAGGCCATCGACACAGACAAATTGATGGAAACCATGCAGCCCTACATGGAAAAACTGCAGGGCATTTCCGAATCCCTGCAATCTTTCGTCAAGGGCAACTCCGATGAAGAACCGCTGGATCGCCTGCGTGCGCTCATCAATGACGCCCAGCAGGCCGAACTGGACAAAACCCTCAAGGAAGTCCTGCAACTTCTCGGCAATCTGCAACGCTCCGGATTTTTCAGCTCCATGGCCGCCCTCAGCGCCGAGTTGAAGTGCCCCATCATCGGTGAAAATCCCGAAGAAATGATCCAGAAAATCCATAGCAGTACGGCCACCATCCAGTACTGGCTAGAAAGCGCCAAGCAGGGTGTAAGCGTTGTTGGCAACATGGTTGGTCAACTGGACCTGCCGGATCGTCTTGATGAAATCCAGGAAATGGCCGACCAGTGGATTCAGATGGCCAAGCGTGCCCAGCGCCTGATTCAGGGTGATGCTCCCGATCTGCAGACCCGTCTGAGCGGCATGCTCGACATGGCGGAAATTTTGGGCGGGCAGATGAATATTGCCATTGGCACCCTGCGCGACACCATGCCTGAAGTTCTGGAAAGCGCCAATATGGGCAATGCGCTGGCCAGCATCGGTTCGGGCGGCAACCGCTGGATGCAGGTGGCCATGCGCGTCAAGCATCTAACCCAGGGTGACGGCTCCGTGGACATGGTCAGTCGGGTTGAAGGTCTGCTGGATCAGGTAGAACATCTGGCCGGTTATGCGGCCAGTGCCGGATTTTTTGTGCAGGCGGGTAAAGATGGCCTTGGTGCCGTTAAAGGCATCATCTCCGACCTCGATCTTCCGGACAAACTGGATGATATTGCCGAAGAGGCCGAAAAATGGCTGAAAATTGCCATGCGCGCCAAAGATCTAGCCCAGGGTGATGCAGACAGCCTTGCCGATCGCGTAGGCTCACTGCTCAAAGTGGCCGAAACAGTAGGGGGTTCCCTGCAGGCTGCCGCCAAGGCCCTGGAGGCCAAGGGCATCCGTCTGGAAGAAATCCTGACCCCGCGCGGCGATCTGAATATTGCCTTCGGTACCGGTGCAGATTTTGTTGCCGAACTGTGGCATGACGGCACCATCCAGCACATTGGCAGCACCATCAGTCAGGGTGCCCTGATCTGGATGGAAATTGCCCAGATTGGTGCCAAAGCACTCAAGGGGGATGCAGAAAGCATCAACCATCGGATTAAGGGGATTGTTCAGGGCCTCCATGATGCCCATCTGATCGACATGTTACCTGAAGTATTTGCCTTGGTCGGCAACCTGCAGAAGGCCGGTCTGGTTGGCAAAATCAACATGGTCATGAGCAAGGTTGTGCCCATGATCCCCTCTGATGAAGTGTTTGCAGGAGGCGTTGACAAGGCTGTCAAGGCGCTGGAACTGACCAAAACCGAAATGCAGAATGAAGCCAACAAGGGTGGCGGTATTTTTGGCCTGATGAAAATCGTCTTCGCCAAGGACACCCAGTACCTGCTCAAATTCTTCATTCGTTTTGCGACGATTTTCATGAAGTCACTGCAAGCCAGCTAAGTATTTCATCATTCTGGCTTCATGAAAGCCCCGGTCTGTTGTTAGATCGGGGCTTTTTAATGATTATGGATGGATGCGCTGATCGTGACCCTCCTTGATGAAAGCCACCACATCGTCCAGCACCGGGGCCATCCAGCGTAATGGCTTGGCAAAAGCGCCAATCAAGGTTTCGTGGTTTACACCGCGATACATTTTCAACTCGACACTGACCCCCGCCTTTTTCAGCATGGCCGCCAATACTTCAGTATTCACTTTCGGATTCACCAGATTGTCATGCACTGCAGCCCCTAAAAAAGTTCGGGGAATATCCGCATTATTGGCAAAATCAATCGGCATACTATTGGGGGGATAATCCGGGTAGAAAAATATGGGACGGACCGGTTTATAAGTAATTGGATAAAAATTGTAGGGTCCCGCCAATCCTATCCAGCCACAAAAAATATCCGGCTTGAGTCCCACTGCCTGCAGCCAGCGCGGATCCATCACCAACATGGCGGCATTATAGGCCCCTGCACTATGGCCCATGATATAAAAATCCCGGATATTGCCACCGAAAGCGGCGATGTGCTGATAAGTCCAGGCTACAGCACGTGCATTATCCTTTAAAAAAGCAGGATAACGTACCTGTGGATAAATGCGATAATTGGGTATGACCACCACCAAACCACGAGCAGCCAGGGCTTCACCTACAAACTTGTATTCTTGCCGGTTGCCGCTATCCCAGGCACCGCCGTAAATAAACAGCACCACGGGATAGCCTCCCGCCGGTTCAGGATAACCATCCCTGGCAACGGGTTCATATACATCCAGATGTCCGCGTGCCTGATGCTGATAACGAATACCCTGAGTGACCTTATAGGTATTTGTCGGGGTAAGACGATTGATAATTTGTAGCGGAGAACAGGCGGAAAGAACGCACGTCATCCCGGCAATGAATAATTTGCTCATTCTCACAGCTAAGGACATGATTGGTCATCCACAGAAAATACCGACAATTTAAAAGTAAACCCAGTCTTCAGGACCTGAATGAATAACCAATCTCTCGTGTGTTAACCCAACGGACCATTGGCCGTAACAATTTGTGGTTCCATGACTGCCAGTTGCGCCAAAAGATAGTTCTGCGCCGGTTTGGCAATATCACGCTGATCCATCGCCTTGATCATATCCTGTGCCAGATAATTGAATGCTGCTGTGGTAACGTGCAAGCCTTTGTGTGCTGCAGTCATGGTCGGGCCAGTGTAGGTACAGGGTCCGCCCACCACTTCGCAAACCTGTTGCGTCAGATTATATTTCAGGGCCTTGATGTTGGTATGGGCAAAATAATAATTAATATGGGGATCTGCCGCCACATAACCAACAAACGTATTAATGAGCGCTTTAACTCCGGACTTGCCACCAAAAGCATCAATATGATTTTGAATCGGCATTTTGATATCTGCCCGCTGCACCGATGCAGCACTCGGAGCGGCCTCAGCCAAAGGCGCCACGAGGCTCACAGCCAATCCTGCCATCAACACTGCAACTCCTGATCTAAAATATTTCATTAAATTCTCCTTAACACCGTTTTCAGCTTCAACAGGGAGGCAACAGCCTCAACATAGATGAATACGTATTTTTTGTGCAGACGGATGCAGCAGGATTTTTTGCATCCAGGTCAGTATATTCCACGTAATCATCGCCATGACAGAAATATGACTATCTGGCCTGAAAAAACCACCAGAACAGGGAGCATTGGTGAAAAAGATAATTTTGAGTTTTGTATTTATATGGTTTTTTATCGGCAGCCTGGCACATTTTATCTTTACAGGCAGCGAAGCAAAAATAATTCCGGACTATATCCCCTGGCATATAGCCGATGTTTATGTGAGCGGTTTTCTTGAAATGCTCGGCGCCTTGGGGTTGCTATCAAAAAAGACCAGGCCCTATGCCGGATTTGGTCTTTTTTGTTTAACCATTGCCGTGACACCGGCCAATGTTTATATGGCAATGCATACATCAAAATACCCAGATATAGCTCCCTGGATACTCAATGCCCGGCTCGTTTTTCAACTCATTTTTTTGTGGATGATCAGTTGGTCCAGCGAAATAAGATGGCGTTTTCACTAGCAGGGTGAGCAGGGAGCCATCCTGAAATATCCTTAACCGTGCTGCTGCCACCACTCCCGCGCTTTTTCAGCCGCCGTTTTTGCCGCAGCGGGATCAGTCAGCCATGCCTTGGCAAGGTCAATCAACTGATTATTATCCTGCGCCCAAACGGCTCCACCTGCGGCCAGCAATCCTTGACGTAACGCATTATCCGGCATTTTTGGACCCAGAATCAGCGGGCAGCCATCGGCAATGGGTTTGGCAAGGTCCACAGCTCCACCCATCAGCGTACCTCCGGGCACACAAAAATCGGCGCAGGGATAAAAGGCATCGCGGACATCGGCTGTTTCTACGAAATACACCCGCGTCTTCAGTGGTACATAACTGGTAAACAGGCGGCTGTGGCGAATAGTCTGGAGATGATACTTGATCGCGTCGCGGTATACTGGTTCATAACGCTCTTCACGATCTGGGGCAAGAATCATGATGCCCATTTTCACCCGCATCAGGGACAGAAAAATTCCGTAGGCTTCGGCGTCCTCGCCTTCGTGCAAGTTGGGAAAATACACCACGCAGCGTCCCCGATCCCGATATTCCTTAAAGCGTTCGCACCATTCCATACTACGCACTCCTTACCTGCAGATTTATGTATTGGAGGATCATAGGCGACCTGAAGCCATCATTCAAAAAGTGTTTTGTGATATGTTAGCAACAAGTCACTCACTGAAGAACCTGAAACCTCTATGTTGCAAGTCCTGTTCGTGCTCTCCGAAATGGTTCCCTACTCCAAAACTGGCGGCCTTGCAGACGTCGGAGGCGCTTTGCCACTGGCTTTGCAGCAACTGGGCGTTGATGTACGGATACTGGTCCCCTGGTATGGACGTCCGGATCTGCATGAAATGCACTGGTTCTGTTCGGTGAATACGCCTTATAGCCAGGAAGCTGCCGAACTCTGGATAACGCCGAGCCGGCCCGGTATTTTTTTTCTGCGTTATCCCGACTATTACGAGCGGGATGGTGGACCCTATCAAAATGCGCAGGGTCAGGATTGGCCGGACAATCCGCGCCGCTTCGCTTTGCTGAATCGAGTAGCCGTAGAAATGGCACAGGGTCGCGTATCCGGTCTCGACTGGCGGCCCGATCTGGTCCATGTGAATGACTGGCAGACTGGCCTCGTCCCTTATTTGCTGGATCTTGAAACCCGAATAGGAAGCCCGCGACCGGCCACACTGTTCACCATTCACAACCTCGCCTATCAGGGCCGCTTTGATCCCGCCATCATGGCAGAATTACATCTTCCTGCCGAAGATTTTCATTGGCAGGGAACCGAACTTTACGGGGCTTTTTCCTTCATCAAGGCGGGCTTGATCTACAGCGACCAGATCAGCACAGTCAGTCCTACCTACGCCCGGGAAATTCAGACGGAAGCCTTTGGCATGGGACTGCAAGGCCTCCTGCAGCAGCGCTCCGCGCAACTCACCGGCATTCTTAATGGAATAGATGAAGTCCACTGGAACCCCCATGCTGATCCTTATCTTCCTGCGCACTACAATGCCCGCAGCCTGGTCGGAAAAAGTCAGTGCAAAGCCCAGCTACAGCAAAGTCTCGGGCTTGAAGCCCAACCCGATGTTTTTCTGCTGGGCATGATCAGTCGGCTGGTAGAGCAAAAAGGCGTCGATATGGTTCTGGATATTTTGCCCGATCTCCTCCAGCGTGGGATGCAGGTGATTATTCTGGGCAGTGGCGAGAAATACTTTGAAGAGCGGCTTGAGGAACTGGCGGCTGTTCATCCGGGGCGTCTCGCCGTGCGCATCGCCTTTGACGAAGGGCTGTCACACCGGATTGAAGCGGGTGTGGATGCTTTTCTCATGCCCTCGCGCTTTGAGCCCTGTGGCCTCAACCAGATGTACAGCTTACGTTATGGGACGCTGCCCATCGTCCATCATACCGGCGGCTTGGCCGACACCGTCGTCGATGCCGGCGACTTTGCCCGGGATGAAGAACGCAACGGCTTCGTATTCAGCTTTGCCCATAGTGATGATCTTCACCATGCCGTCCTCAGGGCTGCAGCGCTGCATCGGGAAAAAGCCGCATGGCGACATCTCCAGAAACAGGCCATGGCCGCGAACCACAGTTGGGAACACGCTGCACTGTCCTACCTGGAGCTTTATCGCCAGATTCTGGAGCGCCGCAAATCTGCGCAGTAAATTCTGGCCTATTCATTTTGAGAATAATCAAGGGGTCATTGGAGATCATTATCCCCACAAAAAAGCTTTTGCGTTGCACCGTAGCCATAAACCGCTACAATGCTCCAATGACTTTTTTCCCACATGCATGAGGAGTCGCACGATGTCAGGTCATTTTCCCTTTTCCGGTAAAGCCAACCGCGTTTCTGTTTTTGCCTTTTTTGAAGCCCACAACTGGAGTATTGAAGCCCAGGAAAAATACTTTGAAGAATGGTACAAATGGGCCAAGGATTACGTCATGAACGACGCCGATCTCAACGCCGCCAAGGGTGTGCTTTTCGCAAGTGATCATTTCGGCACCCACGCCGATCATGACTTCCACCTGCATGGTTATGCCATTGCCACGCGCATGCTGGATCTGGGCGAACTCATCAAAGGCAGCATTTTGCCCAAGTTGGACCATGATATGCTGCATGCTCTGGAACACGATCATGAAGAATGGATTGCCGCAGCCAATGCCGTAGCGGCCAACCATCCCCGTGCCGAAGCGCCCGAAATCGGTCGTTATCGTCACGTCTGAGCCCAATAATCGGGGGCCGGATCACCGGTTCAGCCCCCGATTTCCAAATTAGCGCTATGGATGCCAAACACATCAAGCAGTGCTTTGCCGCGCTCCGCGCCAGCATCCCCGAACCCAAAACCGAATTGCAGTACGCCAGCGCCTTTCAGTTGCTGGTAGCCGTAGTTCTTTCCGCCCAAAGCACCGACAAGGTGGTCAATTTGTGTACGGCGACTTTATTTGCAGAGGCGCCCGATGCCTTCAGCATGGCCGCACTCGGTGAAGAGGGCATTAAAAATCATATTCGTCGCCTCGGACTTTTCAATGCCAAGGCCCGTCATGTGCATGGCCTGGCCGAGCAACTGATTGCTCAGCATCACGGCGAAGTACCCCCAGATCGTCACGCTCTGGAAGCACTCCCCGGCGTGGGCCGCAAAACCGCCAATGTGGTACTCAATACCCAATTTGGACAACCCACCATCGCCGTGGATACCCATATATTCCGGGTAGGCAATCGGATTGGTATTGCTCCGGGTAAAACCCCTCTCGCCGTAGAACAGGCTCTACTCAAAAAGGTTCCCGCTGAATATATTCAGGATGCTCACCATCTGCTCATTCTGCATGGCCGCTATACCTGTACGGCACGTCGCCCTCATTGTGAACGCTGCGCGCTGTTCAGTTGCTGCGCATGGCCTGACAAGGTACTGTGGGCCCATCAAAGCCAGTAGCCAGCGGCTTCGCGCGCGGTAACCGGCCACCCGGAGAACTCCTTCAATCGGCCATTGCCGAGGCCCGCGAAAAACTCTCCGGTGAAGCCATCACTGCCGCTTTGTTCTTGTTCAGCCCCACCCTTGCTCCGGTGAGTCCAGCATTACTGCTGTCCCAGATGCGTGCACTGTCCTGCCTGCAAATTGCGACAGGGACTTTTCCGGGGATATTTACCGAAAGAGATTCGGCGTTGGGGGAAAATGCCTGTGCCGTTCTCCTCCTGAGCGCGCCGCTGGGTTTTACCCCCCAGATTCCCGACCCCGACTTGGTGACATTCAGTTGGGGAAGACTGGAGCAGCTCCAGGGCGAATGGTTGCAGCAATCACCGCGCTTTGGCAGTCTCAGTAGTCGCAGCGGGCGCTTCTGGTATCAAGCTAGCCCACGGAATATTCTGGAAATTGCCTTTCAGGGCATCCAGCCATCCCAAAGCGTCTGGTCCGCAGGACTGCGCACCCTGAGTGCCCCACTCCCAGTCCATCTTCAGGAGGGCAGCTTGCTGCTGCAGTTGGAACGTTATCTGGCGCTCCCCCTGCTGGCCCAGAATATTCCGGTCAGTATCCGCAAGGACAGTCGCCTGCCCCTGGAGCGCCTGCTCATGGGGGAGATTCGCGCCGATGCTGCCCCTGGAGCTCCGCCGGAATTACTGCACATTAGCGCCACCGACCTGAATCGAAGCGGGCTCTGGCTGGAAAGACCACTGGCGGAACACTCACGGGCCTTTCTCAGCCTGCGCGATCCTGCCATTGCCGAGCGTGACACCCGCATTGCTCTGGAACAATTATCCGCCAGCACCCAAGAGCCCACCTTTGCCTGGATTTCCAGCTCCATTGGTCGGGATGCGGCATTTTTTGGTCAGGAAGATCAAGATCTGTGTATCTGGCGCGAGCAATATCCCGAGTTGCCCATGCTGGGGGCCTACGGCATGGGTGAACTGTTTCCGCATCAGCAGCGCAGTCATTTTTTGCGCTATGGTAAAATTTACACCCTGTTTTCAAGGACAGACATATGCCCATAAATCGTTCCGCAGTTATCCTGTCTTTTTTGGGTTTAATGCTGACAGTCTTGAGTACTCCCGCCTGGAGCAGCACGTATCTGCTGCCACCCCCTGGTGACAATATCGTCGGCGCTATTCAGAGCATCAGCGCCCGACATGAAGACACACTTTCCGACATTGCCCGTAAATATGACCTGGGTTATGACCAGATTACTGCCGCAAATCCACAGGTGGACCCCTGGTTACCCGGCGCTGGCACCCGCATCATTCTTCCCAGCGAATATGTGCTGCCCGATGCCCCGCGTCAGGGCATAGTGATCAATCTGGCGGCCATGCGGTTGTTTTATTATCCGCCCACTGTCGCTGGACAGGCCCCGGAAGTAATCACTTATCCCATCGGCATAGGTCGCGAAGGTTGGGGGACACCCCTGGGCAAGACCCGCATTACCGCCAAAGTGGCAAATCCCAGCTGGACACCACCGGAAAGCATTCGCAAGGAACATGCAGAAAACGGAGATCCTTTGCCAGCAGTGGTTCCTGCCGGTCCAGACAATCCACTGGGACTGTTCGCCCTGCGCCTGGCTATTCCCGGTTACCTGCTGCACGGCACCAACAAGCCCTGGGGGGTCGGCATGCGCGTCAGTCACGGCTGCATCCGCCTCTATCCAGAAAATATCGAAGCACTATTTGCGCGCGTTCCGGCAGGAACCCCGGTCCTGATTGTCGATCAACCCTGGTTACTGGGCCATGATGGCGGACATGATTACCTGCAGATTTACGGGCAAATGACCGATCGCCCTTTCGAGCAGGTCCAAGGCTCCTTTACAGACTGGCTCAACCAACATTTGCCCGCCGGCAAAGCCATCGATTCGAACATAGCCAGGCGCTGGCTAAAGGCCGCGACGGGAATACCGGAACCGCTGTAAAAAATAGCGCAGCGCAAGTAACCCGTTGCGACTGGTCGGCTTCGAGCGTTCCCGGTCACATCTCGAGACTCAAGATACCCCATTTGCGCTGAATGAAGTTGTCAATAACTCCGATAGCTTGGCCGGCGCCCAAATGGACAGGAGAGCGGGGCGAGACCGTGATTATTGCCCGTCGTAACAAGGCGATTGCCGAGTTGCGACCGATTTCAGCAACCATCCCGGCCAAGAAAAGTCGGCCCATGGGTTTGGCTAAAGGTAAAATACATTGGGCCGAAGATGCCTTTGCTCCCTTGTCCGACGCGGAGCTGGCCGATTGGTATGACACCCATCGAAATGATCCGCTGCAGCTCGGGACAACACCGGACAAAACCTGATGCTGCTGCTGGATACTTGTACCCTGATCTGGTGGTTGGCACAGACAGAAAAGATTCCGGCTACAGCGCGCAGCCATATCGCCGAGGATATGGAGGTTTGTATAAGCGTGGTCACCATTTGGGAAATTCTGGTGAAGCACACGAGCGGCAAGCTGATTATCGAAAGCGGTTCCGAATCGGTTTTTGACTATATGCTCCGCCAAATCGAGGCAGTGGATTTTCGACGCATAGCGCTGTCGGATACCGACCTGCGTCATCTTCCGCAACTACCGCCCATTCATCGGGATCCTTTCGACCGCATGCTGATTTGTCAGGCCATCGAACGTGGACTGAACTTGGTCACCCCTGACCCCGCTATCAGGCAGTATCCCATTCGTACACTTTGGCTGTGAGGTGTGGTGCATACTTTTCCGGCCAGAAGCTTCCGAACGGAAACGCCTGACACCATTAAGCTACCCAATACCGTCCCCTGGGGGTTGGGCGGCAACAGGCGCATTACCAACGCAACAATGTTTTCCCGAGTAGTGCGCCGAGCACGGTGCGAATCAAAATCCCGAGCAAATACCAGGTGCCGATAAACGGTGCGCCCATTTCAGGGCAATGCAGACTGTACACGGCACTGCGCCCACAAACCCAACTGACACTGGGTTTTGATGGGCAACCGTTGCCAGCGCGATACGGATTCCCCTTAAAATACGAATTCCCACCAATCCCGTCAGGATCGTGTCTGCCGGGCTACCTGAACCAATGTTTGCCGAATCGCTTCGGGTGTAGGTGGGCAGCCCGGACATTGCCCGGCTACGGGGAGCACTTTTTCTACCGCGCCGACAACGGCATAACTCCCGGCGAATATGCCGCCCGTACAGGCGCAATCCCCTATGGCCACGACCTTTTTGGGATTTGGCATGGCTGAAAACGTGTCTTGCAGCGCCGTCGCCATATGTCGGCTGACCGGGCCGGTTACCATCAACAAATCAGCATGGCGCGGCGACGCTGTCAGGCTCAACCCGACTTGCTCCAAGCCGTAATGTGGACCCGAAAGTGCCTGAATTTCCAGCTCACAAGCATTGCAGGATCCTGCATCCACATGGCGAATGGCGGCACTCCGGCGGAATGGCCCCTGCCCGTTGGCGGGAATGATTTTTTTGCCCGGTTTTCCCAATCGCCAGATTTCTTTCAGTATGCGATACATTGCCAATATCCTCCGGGTGCTGACACGCTATAAATCATGTCCGCTGTAACTCAAATTGAACGATTTATTGATCAGTGGAAAGTCGGCGACAATATCGTTCAGCACGGCCTCCTCAAGGACCGGCCACAGGACCCACGAGGGATCGTGGGGGTGGCAGCGTTTGATACGGGCGTTTTCCACAGATAGGGCGACAAACACCTCGCCGCGCCAGGCTTCGACGATGCCCAAGCCTTCGCCATCGGGGATGCTTTCCGGAATGGTTGCGCTGACATCTCCCACGGGCAGTTCCATCAGCAACCGGGTCTGCAGACGCAGAGACTCATAGAATTCCCGAAAGCGCAATTGCCAGCGTGCGGCCACGTCACCTTCCGGGGAAAGCTGCATGGAAACATCCAGATTCTGATAAGGCGCATGGGGAAACTGGACCCGCAAATCCCAGGCCTGACCACTGGCACGGCCGGCAAGCCCCGCCATACCGAGTGCTGCAGCACGGGGTGGCACAATTTTTCCTGTACCCACCAGGCGATCCCGCAGACCGGAGTGCTCCTGCAAGAGGAGGTCCAAACGCTGCACGGTGCGCTGCCAGGATTCACTGTTACTCCGAATTGAGGCTGTTTGCGCGGAGTTCAGATCAAAAGCGACGCCACCGGGAATAATGCAGTCCATCAAATAGCGGTGTCCGAAAATTTCCCGGTTTTCGCGGAGCAGGCTTTCCTTGATAAACAGAAATTGTGACTGACAGAAGGCGAAGCCAGCGTCATTTCCCAGAGCGGCAAGATCACCCAGATGGTTGGCCATGCGCTCCCGTTCCAGGCAAACAGCACGCAAAGCTGCTGCACGAGGCGGGATTGCGCATCGGGCAATGGATTCCACCGCCATGCAGTAGGCCCAGGCATAACCCGCTGTAGTGTCACCACTGATGCGTCCTGCCAGACGCGCACCCGCAAACACATCCCGATCTTGGAAAAGGCGTTCGACGCCCTTGTGCGTGTATCCCAATCGTTCTTCCAGACGCAGAATTTGTTCACCGATACACGAAAAACGAAAGTGTCCGGGCTCAATGGTGCCCGCGTGTACCGGTCCCACCGGGATCTGGTGGACATCCACGCTATCAATCAATTGAAAAGGATAATCGGCATCACCATCCATGCCGAAGGATCTGTCATCCAGTTGACCCTCCCGCAGTGGAAAAATCCCCGCTGGCCAGCACTGATGGCGGAGCCATGGCCTGGTATCGGCATTCCCCGCCGCCCTGATTCCCGTAAGATCGTACAGGGCCCGCTCCATCCGCGAGGCAGCGGGAAAAATGTCGGCCAGCGAGGGAAATTGTCCCTCGCTGGATTGCACCGTCAGAGTGATCCACAAATATCCGGTTGAACCAAGGCCCAGCGCATGTATGTAAAAAAATGCATTTTCATGGCCCGCCTCTCCCCACAATCCCAGCAAACGCCCGCCCTGATCGCGCAGCGCCAGCGCGGCACTTGTCCAGGATGCAGCCTGCACCCTGACTCGCCAGACGGGTGGCGCAGTCAGAATTTGTTGCCACTGGCCCATAGATGATAAAGCTTCAGAGTCAGGTGCAGTCATTGGACAATTCCTGCAACGTCATGCAGCCATAGATCTATTTGCCCGGGGATCGCCACCCCCAGAATCACCACCAGGGATATTTGAAAAAAAACCGGCAAAAGCCCGCCTACCCCGCTTTGCCGGTTGGGGAGGGAATTGGCGGGAGCCAGGAGCATGGCCTGCAGGCGCGGGTATATTGCCGCAAATACGGTACCCAGGCCGACGAGCAGAAAAGGCACGCTTTGCCAGGATTGTTGTACCGCACTGGCAAGAATCAGAATTTCACTAAAAAACAGAGAACCCGGAGGCATACCCAGAATCGCCAGCACCGACAGGAGCACACTCCAGCCCAGGACGGGCCGGGAATGCAGCAAGCCGTTCAGTGCGGAAATGTCCTGAGTGCCGGCTTCCTGGCTGGCCTGCCCGGTAGCAAAAAATACCGAGGACTTTGCCAGACTATGTCCCAGCATGTGGAGCGTACCCGCAAATATCGCCAGCGGACCGCCCAAACCAAAAGCAAAAGTGATCAGTGCCATGTGCTCCATGGAAGAGTAAGCAAAAAGACGTTTGACGTCCTGTTGCCGAAACATGGAAAAGGCAGCAAGCAACAGGGTCAGAAGACCGAAGCCCATCAGCAGATGCCCAGTGAAAGGCCCGGCCACAGGGCCGGACAGGAGACTTTTAAAACGCAGGATGGCATACAGCGCCACATTCAGCAGCAAAGCGGACAAGGCGGCGGATGCAGAACTGGGTCCTGCCGCATGGGCATCGGGTAACCAACTGTGCAGGGGGGCCAGACCAACCTTGGTTCCAAAGCCCACGAGCACAAAAATAAAGGCAATGGTCAGCACCCCGGAATTGAGCGCGGCAGAATGGGCATGCAATTGTGACCAAAGTAAGGCATCACTACCTGCACCCAGTGCGGGTTCCGCCGCAAAATACAGTAACACCGTTCCCAACAGCGCCATGGCGAGCCCGACGCCACAGAGAATGAAGTATTTCCATGCGGCCTCCAGACCTTGCGGCTTACGCATCAGACTGACCAGCAGCACACTGGACAGGGTCGCCCCTTCCAGAGCCACCCAAAGAATCCCCATGTTGTTGGTGAGCACAGCGAGCAACATGGTAAATAGAAAAAGCTGGAACATACTGTGGTACAGCTTTTGTTGCCCTGCGGACAAACCATGATGCTGTACTTCTTTCAAAAAGTAGCTGTGTGAAAACCAGGCAATGGAAAAGCCGACCGTACTGTTGACCAGTGCCAGTAACAGGGAAAAGGCGTCCACCCGGAATTCATCGCCGCCTGCCCGGATGATGCCCTCGGTAGCCACTTGCACGGACATAACCACACAGGCGATCAACACCAGAAAATTAAGCAGCAGAAACAGTCTGGCTCCGCGTCGCCCGCTGCCCAAAAACGCCAGTAAGGGAACTCCGGCACCAGCCAGAACCAGCACCCAGAAGATGATCATTTATCCTCCCGGATATGTTCCAGATAATGCAGATCGAGACTGTCGAAAGTGTCGCGGATCTGAAAGAAAAAGACGCCAATCACCACCAACCCGATCAGGGTATCCAGGGCAATACCCAATTCGACGATCAGCGGCATCCCCAGTGTTGCACTGGTGGCGGCGAAAAACAGGGCGTTATCCATGGCCAGAAAGCCCACGATCTGGGAGATCGCCTTGCGGCGGGTAATCATCATCAGGAACGACAGCAAAAATGCGGCCAGGGCAATCCCTAGCATGCCATGGGTCGCGGCGGGCAAATATCCATCCAGAGGGGCGGCAATGGAAAATGCAAATACCACCAGTAAAATACCCAGCAGTTGCGTACTAGGGACATTGAGTGTCATCTCGACATCACCGCGCACCTGCAGACGACGCAACAGATAATGCAAGACATAGGGCATGAGAATTCCCTTGATGGACAAGGTCAACACCGCCGAAACCCAGAGGATGGGATCACCCGTTAACTGCGCGACGAGGGCCGTACCCACCGCCAGGGTGACACCCTGCCAGGCAAGCAGGCGAATAAGACTCAGCAGCCGTCTTTGCGCAAGCAGGGCGAAACTGAGTACCAACATCCAGGCCGCGAGAATTCTCAACACGGGGCTGATAATCGCGCTATGGGCAAGAATGGAATGCATGATCATGACCCCAGCATGAAGTGACTCAATAAACCGATGACTCCGAAAAGGAAGCCGGTGATGGCGAACTCAGGGACCCGAAAAAGCCGTTTTTTTGCCAGTAAGGTTTCCACCAGCGCCAGAACCACAACCGCAAAAAACAGTTTGACGAGAACCAGTCCTGCAGCAATGACCAGGCTTGTCAGCGACGGTTTTGCAGCAATTCCCCAGGGCAGGAACAGGGCGAAACCAATGGTCATATATAAAAACAGCTTGAGTTGTGCCGCCCATTCGAGCAGTGCCAGGTGCCGTCCTGAATACTCCAGCACCATCGCTTCGTGAATCATGGTCAGTTCGAGGTGCGTTGCCGGATTGTCCACCGGAATTCTGGCGTTTTCCACGAGCAGAACAAAGCCAAATGCGATGGCGGCAAAAACCATGCTGGGATGAATGGAAAATAACTGTATTTGACTCAGATGAACAATCTGCACAAGCGATGTGGATCGGGCCAATAAAGAGGCGGTAAACAGTGCCGCCAGTAAGGCCGGTTCTGCCAATGCGGAAATCAGCATTTCACGATGCGCCCCATAACTGCCAAAAGCTGTTCCCGTATCCATGGCCGCCAGCACCTGAAAAATGCGCGCCACGGCCAGCAGACCCACCAGCGCAATGACATCGGCAGCACTGGCCAGAGGCAAGCCATTGGCAATGATGGGCACGATGGCCACCGCCATGATCTTGGCTCCGAACATGACATAGGGTGCAAACTGAAACAGCCAGGAAGATTGTTCAGGGATCAGGGTTTCCTTGTGGAACAGTCGAAAAAGATCACGATAGGGCTGGAGAATCCCTGCAGAACGCCGATTTTGCAAAAGTGCCCGGACCGTCTGCAGCCAACCCGCCAGAAGTGGAGCCGCCGCGACGACAAAAAGGATCTGGAAGCATTGATCCCGCCAGCTGATCAGACTAGTCATTGAAGCCTCGCCCTCTTGTATTCACCGAAAAAACACCAGAAGGACAATCAGGGTCAGAAAAGAATACAGCAGATAAGAGGTGATGCGACCATGCTGTAATCTGCTGATCCCTCCGGCAATCCACAGGGTGACACGACCCCAGGGCAGGTAAAAACCTTTCCAGAAAGGATCAGGAATTTGCACCGGGAGGGTGTTTCTCCCGCCCTGGCGGTTTCTGAGCGTGCTTAAGGAAACGCCAAAAATTCTGAGCAGAGGCTGGCTGAAACCGGTCGGACTGTCTTGTGTTTGGGCACTATAATCTGCTGCAAAACCACAGGACCATACGGGGGCACGGCGCAGGGAGCGACCGAAACGCCACCAAACCAGTACAAAAACGACCGCAATGGACAGTGCGATTCCCAAAAGAAAAACGCCGGGGAGATAACTGGCCCGCTGCGCCGAAATCGGCGTGAGCGCCAGCGCGCTTTGGTGGGCTATTTGGCTGCCATGTAACAACAGAGCCGTTATGTGCGACAAACTGTCTACTACGCGGCCCGGAAACACACCGAGCAGGACGCAGAACAGGGCCAAAAAGGCCATGCTGGCGCGCTCCCAGATCCCGGCCTCCTGTTTGGCGACCGCACTACGCGCCCGCCCCAGAAAAGCGATCCCATAAAATTTGACGATGGCAAAAGCCGCCACAGCAGTAACCAGCACAACACCTGCGGCGGCCAGGGGAAGAATGGCCCGTAGCATTCCTGATGGCAAGCTGGGGGCCAACAGGAAGGCCTGAAGTAACAGCCATTCCGAAGCAAAACCATTCAACGGCGGCAATCCGGCAAGGGCAAAAATGCCAATGAGTACCAGAAAAGCCGTCTGCGGCATGGAGCGAATCAGGCCACCCAAATGGGACATTTCCAGGGTGCCTGTAGCGTGTAGGACGCTGCCGCTTCCCAGAAAAAGCAAGCTCTTGAAAAAAGCGTGATTCAGCACTTGAAATAAACCCGCTATCAAGGCGAGAGCGGCCAGGGGCCACAGATTTTGCTCGGCAAAAATTCGGGAAAGACCGAGAGCGATCAGGATAAGTCCCATATTTTCCATGGAGGAATAAGCCAGCAGCCGCTTCATGTCGGTTTGCAACGCCGAATACAAAACGGCAAAAAGTGCAGAGCTTAAACCCAGCCCCAGCCAAAGCGAACCCCACCACCCCGCGCCCGCCGGAAGAATTTGCCAGTCAATCCGCAGCAGGCCATAGACCGCAACGGGCAACATGGCCCCACTCATCAGTGCCGAAACCGGCGATGGCGCCGCCGGATGCGCCTCTGGAAGCCAGGCATGAAGTGGCAGAAGCCCCAGTTTTGCACCAAAGCCCAGCAAGGTGAGCCCAAAAACCGCATTGGCGACCACAGGAGAATAGGGCGATTGTGCCATGCGCTGAAAATTCCCATTGCTGATCAGATCACCATGACTCAGCAAGGCAAAAGCGACAAAAAGGGCCAGGGCACCGAGATGCGCGATCAGTAAATACAGATAGGCGGCTTGCTGCCGACGCTGGTCCTGGCCTTCGACCAGGATAAGAAATGTTGAACTCAGGGCCATCAGTTCCCAGGCCACAAGGAATGTGTAGGCATTGGCTGCCAGCAATACCCAAACCATGGCCGTCACAAAAACCGGATAAGGCAATAGCACCTGTTTCAGCTTGCTCTGGCTACCATGATGGAAATAACCGATAGCATGCAAGGACGCCGCAAATCCCACGGATCCCAGCACCAACAGAAAAAAACCGGAGAGCGGGTCGAGGGTAAATTGCCAGGCAAGATCGGTGAGTGGCCCCGGGATACTTGCATGGAGCGCAGGGCTTGCCAGCGCATGTATGCCGACCACGATGAGTAGCAGACAAAATGCAACGGTCAGCAGAAAACCCAGGGAACGTTTCCAGCGGATTGGCAATGCGGGAATCGCTACCAGCACTGTCGGCAACAGAGCCAACAGTGACGCATACAAGACCCAAAGCAGACAGTCGCCGGAGTTCATTGCGCCACCACGATCAAAAGCACGGATGGCAATTCATGCAAATTATGCCAGTTATGGGAAAGACGCGGGTCATAGTAGACGGCATCACCCTCATCCAGATCAAAGCTGGAACCTTGCTGTTCAAAGCGCGCGCTTCCCTTGATGAGCATGGCGAACTCTTCCCCATCGGCACTACTATAAGGGTGGTCTCCACATTCTCCACCTGCATCCAGCGTGACCAGCAGCGGTTGCATTTTTTTTCGGGAAAATCCTCGTGCCAGTGGTTCAATCGTGGCATGCGACCCTGAACTATAGACCCGACGTCTTTGTCCGGCACGAAGAATGAGCGGGGATGCTTCACTATCCGGTTCATCCAGGAGTGCGGCAATCCTGAGCCCCAATGCGGTGCAAATTTTCTCAAGCGTGGCAATGGAGGGGGAAACCTGCTCAGCTTCAATCTGGGATAGCGCACTGGAAGAGACCCCGGCCATTTCTCCCAGGGCACGCAGGGAAAGTTGTCGGTCTTCGCGAAGCTGACGCAAACGTTGAGCAAGCTGTTTCATGCCCCGGATTGTCCGTTAAAATGGACGGCTTGTCCATATTAACGTATGAAGCTAAAAACGGCAGTTGCCGTGGGTGCTTTGCCGCGACTTTTGTTTTGAGCCGTTGTTGTTCTTGGCGAAATCCTGCGCCCGTCAGGAGAGCTGTCTGAGCCCGCAGGGCGAGTTCTCTCCTGACAGCAGGATGAGCCCTAGAACAACAGGCGAGGAACAACGGAGCAAAAAGCACCCACGGCAACTGCCGTTTTTAGGATGAAGGCATTCACCGTGTCAGGCTTAAAAAAATCTCCGGCAATCTTTCCGGCAACGATTCAACCCGATCAATAATGCTGAATCGATTACCAAAAATTTTTCGTACGTATTCGTCTGCATGTGGATCAAGGCTGATGCAATGGCAAAAAATGCCCTTCTCCTCCAGCTCCAGAACGGCGCGACGGGTATCTGCCAGCAGGTAATCCGGATCATCCACATCGATGTCGGCCGGTTGCCCATCGGTCAGGATCAGCAGCAGGCGCTTGTCGGCAGATTGACCGGACAGATAGTGTCCGGCGTGACGCAAGGCCGCACCCATGCGCGTAGAATAGGCGGCACGGAGCGCTGCGAGCCGTGCGTAGACTGCATCCTGCCAAGGTTCAGAAAATCCCTTGATATGCCAGTAGCGCAACTCATGACGGGTGTTGGAATAAAAGCCGGAAATGGCAAAGGGGTCACCCAAGCGGTCAATCGCCCAGGCTAGCAGTGTAACGGCCTCCTGGGCCAGAGAAAGGATGGTGGTTCCCGAGCCTGTACCCGCCACCGGATCATTCAGAGATTCAGAAAGATCCAGCAGCAGACTCACCGAAAGGTTCCTTCGGGCGTGGCGGAAACTTTCGTTGATGCGGGGATCGACATTCTGTCGGCAGCGATAATCTACCCAGGAACGTAGCGCCCAGTCCAGATCCAGGTCAGATCCTTCTTCCTGACGGCGCAGGCGTTCGCGATCCTGCGGTTTCAGCATATCCAGCAACCGTTCAAGACGCTTGGCCAAAGCAGCGTGTTTCTGCAATATCTGCAGGATATCGCTGGCAGAACCTTGGGGATGCAGATGCTCGTAGAGACTGACCCAATCCGGTAGGTAATGTTGCGATCGGTAATCCCACTCGGGATAGTGCCGGACCAGCGTCAATTCGTTTTCCGATACCGCTTCGGCCCGGCTGCTTTCTTCCTCGCTTTCCTGATCGCCATCAATGAACTGCCAGAGGTGGCGGTTGTCATCCCGGTAGGACACTTCCGTATCGGTAAAATAAATCTTGGCAAAACTGTCACTCGGCAGGCGTGTCTGAATGAGATATTCCAGGGCGAGTTCCGCAATGCTGTGGGTGCTGCCCGGTCCGTTGAGCATTTGCTCGTGAAAGCGCTGCACAAATTGCCGGAGGACGGGGTTCTGGTAACCATGCTCAGGATCGAGAACGGCTCGGGAAAACAGGGTCAGACGATGACGTATGCAGGATTCCTGCCCGGAATCGCAGGCATCTTCCTCGGGATGGGGATGCAATTGCAGCATAAGCGTCCGAAGCCCGGGGAAACGCCGCAAAATCAGGGTGTCCACGCGCGCATCTTCAAAATATTCGATGTACAAGCGCTGAAAGGGACTCCAGTTATCGGCAAGGAGCGCCTGACTGTAGCGGCGATGAGCGGCAAGATGGGCGAGGGCCAGACGGTATTGATCCAGGCCCGATATACCCTCCCGATCATGGTACAGGTCCGGCAGATGCATACCCAGGGAATCCAGGTAAGGCTGGGGCCGACGCAGATGATCAAAAGCTTCCGAATACGGGACCAGCATGGCGGGTTCATCCCAGAGGGCCCGCAAATACAGGTCCATCTCACGCTCGTGGCTGCGCAGCAGGGTCCCATCGCGCTGCTCCTGAAAAATGGCCCGACTGTCTGCACTTTGCAGGGCAAAATAATCCGCCTGACGTTCGGGGTTACTGGCATAATAGCGCAACCCGTATTCTGCCCAGGTCTGCAGTCCCTCCAGATTCACTTTTTGCAGGAGTTCGGCCGCCAGGCGAATGAATTCAGGCAAAGCGCGGCTGGGTAGAATGGCGTGGCGGCCATGGATGGAGGTGCTGCTGCGCTCGGCAATATCCGTCAACAAATCGAGATAGTCGCGAAGCAGCGTCCGGTTGGGCAAAGCCCGGGTAACGGCGGGAAGCGTCTGGAAAAACAATCCGATAACATCGCCATTGGGCGAACGCTGAATTTTCGCCACCCACTGCAAAACCGGATCAATACAGTCGTGACCGACAGCAGCGGCCACTTCCGGCCAGCCTTCCAGAAAGGCCATCACTGGCTCGGCACCCCGCCCCAATTTGCACAAAAAGCGGGCAGCATCTACATAAGCGAACAATTCCTGCTCCTGCCACTGCGCAGCGGCAACCGTGAGGCAGTCCGCAAAAACCGCCTGTACTGAACTAAAAGCACAGTCCAGATGACGCCGCCAGTAGTCCTCGTCGGGCGGAATCGCTGACCCGGTTTCTGCGTCAGTTGAAGGTGGCATCAATGGCATGCTCCAGCGTGCTGCGGATGTCCTCGTCATCCGTAATCGGGTCCATCAGCGCCATCCGGCAGGCGCGTGTTGCGGGCACCCCATCGGCAATGAGCGATGCCGCATAAACCAGCAAGCGTGTCGATATCCCTTCATCCATGCCATGTCCTTTCAAATTGCGAGAGCTTTTGGCCAGGGCAACCAGTTGTTCCGCAGTCTGTTCAGGAATACCCACTTCACGGACCAGGATTTCTGTTTCCACCTTTGTTTCCGGATAATCAAAGCGAAAAGCGGCGAAACGCTGCTTGGTGGACTGTTTGAGGTCCTTCATCAAGGACTGATATCCCGGATTGTAGGAAATCACCAGCTGGAAATCGGCGTGCGCCTGAATCAGTTCCCCTTTTTTGTCCAGCGGGAGCTGGCGACGATGGTCAGTCAGGGGGTGGATGACCACGGTACTATCCTGTCGGGCTTCGACAATTTCATCCAGATAGCAGATGGCACCATAGCGAGCCGCCACCGTGAGCGGACCATCCTGCCAGCGGGTACCCTCTGCATCCAGGAGCCAGCGGCCCACCAGATCTGCAGCGGTCATATCTTCATTGCAAGCCACCGTGATCAGGGGCTTGCCCAGTTTCCAGGCCATGTATTCGACGAATCGGGATTTGCCGCAGCCCGTGGGGCCTTTGATCATGACCGGCAAACGCCGGGCATAGGCAGCGGTAAACAGGGCAATCTCATCCCCTTGCGGATGATAATAAGGTTCCTTGTTGACCATGTAATCGTATACCGGATTACCAGGATTCATGTGCAGATCTCCATTCCAGCGGTAGCTGGAATCACGCAAAAAGAAAACAGGCCGAAATCTGCAAACGGCGAGATTTCGGCCTACGGCATTGGGTGATGACTCACCGCTACAACAATACCTTATCGATGCGCACCGATTTTATCCCGCCAACCCGGGTAAAGTTGATCCGCATCTTGCGGGAAGGACGCAAAAGCACCCGCAAACTCCTTGTGCTCCTTGGCCCATTCAATGGGATCCGCCTTGGCTTTCCAGCATTCATAGGCCTGGCGCAGGGAGATGGCTCCGGCCGCCGGGCTGTCAATGTGACCATAAGCACCACCGCCGGCAGTATTGATCACATTACCGTGGCCCAGATTTTCGAAAAATCCGGGCAGGCGCAGTGCGTTCATGCCACCAGAAATGATCGGTGTAGTGGGTTTCATGCCATACCACTTCTGGTAGTACACCGGACCCTGACACTCATCGCGTTCAATCATGTAGGCGATGTTGCGATCGTCATTTTCGCCTTCCATTTTGCCGTAACCCATGGTACCGACGTGGATGCCGGATGCCCCCTGCAGACGGGAAATTTTAGCCAGCACGAAAGCAGTGTATCCGCGCAGGGCTGAGGGTGAGGTGATCATGCCATGTCCGGCCCGGTGATAATGGAGATATTGGCCGGGATATTGGCGGCGTGCCGTCGTGATCATGCCGGGACCACCGACAAAACCGTCCACGAGGAAGGCCACTTTGTCAGCGTCCGGACCAAAAATACCGAGAATATAGTCAGCACGGGCACACATTTCATAATGATCATCGGCCGTGATATTGGCGGAAAAAAGCTTGGGCTGCCCGGTCTTGTCCATGGCACGCTTCATCGCATCGGCAACCAGCGGAATGGTTTTTTTCAAGGGAGAAAACACCTGATTTCCCTGAGGCTCATCGTTCTTGATGAAATCACCGCCCAACCAGAACTGATAAGCGGCTTCCGCAAAGGGTTCTGGCCGCAGGCCAAGTTTCGGCTTGATGATGGTGCCGGCAATATAGCCGCCATCTTTGATGGGCCGACCCAGAATCCGCCATAAATCAGAAATATCCCTGGCAGGACCATCAAACAGTTGTATTGCCCGAGGGGGGAAAAAGATATCGATCATTTTGGCATGCGCAATATCCCCCATGCCCTGGTTATTACCGATAGCCAGCGTGAGAAAGGACACAATCATCATGCGCCCGTCGAGAATGTTGCGGTCAAACAGATCCATAGGATAGGCAATACGCATATCCTCGGTGGCTTCGTCAATGTGATAAACCAGAGCATCCACGCCCTTGGTGAAATCATCTGTAGTCGATACTTCCACATTGGTTCCGGTTGAGGATTCCGCCGCAAAGTGCGCGGCTGATGCAAGATAGCCATATCCTGCTTTGGGTTTCATTTTGTAGGCAACCAGTATGTGCTTGCCACCGGCGATCAGATCTTCTTCGCGCAAAGAGAGATCGGCATAACGTGAGGACTGGTCCATGCTCCGTTCCTTAAATTGATTGAGAAGTCAACAGACTGTACACTACAAAAATCATTATAAAAAACGATTAATTCATATGCGTATAATAGATAAAATATATTATTAAGGCCGCAGCCCCTGCACTTAAGGAGATCCATTCATGAGAAACCTGACCCTGCGCCAACTGGAGATTCTGGGCATGTTAGAAGCGACTGGATCCTACACGAAAGCCGCCAACCAGTTGCATCTCACTCAATCAGCGGTGTATCTGCAGGTACGCAAACTCGAACAGGAAATTGGTTTGCCCGTGACCGAACAGGTCGGCAAAAAAGTCTACCTGACCGATGCCGGAGCACAGGTTCTCCGTTCTGGCGCACTAATCGGTACAGAACTGGAAAACCTGAAACGCTCTCTGGAGCATTTACGGGATATAGAAGACGGACTCCTCCGCATTTCCGTGACCTCCACCGCCAATGCTTTTGCCGTGGAATTGCTTTCCCGATTTTTGAATAAACATCCCCGGGTCAAAATCCATTTAAACATTGCCAACCGCAAAGACGTCCTCGCAGGACTCGAACGTAATGACGTAGACATGGCCATCATGGGCGAGCCGTCTCCGGCGCTGGACCTGGTTGCCCTGCCCTTTCATCGTAACTATCTGATTCTGGTTGCTTCGTCCAATCATCCCATGGCTTGGCAAAAAAACATTCCGCAAGCTGAAATTGTTAAGGAACCCTTTGTGTTACGGGAGCCTGGATCGGGAACGCGGGAGACCGTATTGCGCTATTTTTCCGAACAGGGATTGCACATCAAGGAAGGGGTGATCATGGACAGTAATGAATCCATCAAACAGGCGGTGACCGTTGGTATGGGGATTGGTTTTCTGGCGCGCCACAGTGTCGTGGTAAAAATAGCGGCTGGTTATCTGCGCGAACTTTCCGTGGAGGGGTTTCCCTTGCAAAGAGCCTGGCATCTGGTGCACCGCAAAGGCAAGCATCTGGCCCCTGCACCGCAGGCATTTAAAGAGTTTTTACTGCAGCATCAATATGTCAGAACCATCGATGAGCAGGGACAAATTATCAACTGATTGTGGCTGGTGATGCTGGCCGTGCTGCTCTGATGCCATCACAACACGTATAGCAGACTCAATTTTTGGATCAGTTTGTGGGCCGTACTATTCAGGGAAACATCATGCAATGCACTCATCCTCCGCGCTCTTTCGAATATTTTCCTGGCTAGTCGTGGAAATTGATCCCCCTTGTATGCAAAGAGAATCTTGTTGCCGGATTTTTCCGCATCCACAACAATGACCTGATCATCAAAGCTGGTCTGAATACGACTGATATAGGCATCCATCCGCGCATCACTATTGAGCAAATTGACCACCAGTACACCGTAATTGCGCAGGTTGGCATAGCAATGGTCATAGAAGCTAGTAGTACATAATTCTTCGGCTTGGCCATTACGATTGAAGCCGTCTAGCAAAAGAACATCATTGGTTTTTGGATTTTCTCTGACATATTCGGCACCGTCAGCGCAGAGCACCTGAAAACCGGGGCCATCCGGCGGAATGTGAAAGCGGTCACGCAATGCAATCACCTCCGGATTGATTTCCACCGCCGTAAACTGCGCGTCGGGAAGATGACGCCGGCAATATTTGGCAAGTGACCCGCCCCCCAGACCAATCATGGCGATATGTTTGGGTTTAGGATGAAACAGCAAAAATCCCATCATGGTTCGGGTATAGCCGAGGACGAGACAATCCGGATCGCTCTTATGCATCATGCTTTGCGTTGCCGAATAGTCGAATCCTAGCGATACCAGCCGATAATCTTCCTGGACGATAGGTTCGTTCTGATGACCAGCCTCTGTTTCTTTGTCCGAAGGAGATCGGGATGGTACAGGGTAGTTCATGGAGCGATGATGAGATGCGCTTGCTGATCAGTAGGCATGTTTTCGGTTCTAGCGCTTGCTGGCAACATGAATCTGCGAGCGTAGCCATTCTTCAATAATGCGATCCCTGGTCTGGAGCGTACGCAAACCATCGCGAATGACTTCACTTTCACTGGCATACTCACCGGAAGCGACCTTGTCCTTGATGAAACGAACCATTTCCAGAGGTAAGGTAATACTCATCTGCTGCGTGGATCGCATGGTCAGGGGCCTCTTCCTGCTGGTATTGAGTAGGATATAATCCTACCATGTACTCACCGTTTTGCGTACCCCGGATGAGGAAACAGGAAACCGATGTCCGAATCAGCACAAAAATTTTTTTGGTGGGAAGGCGATGTTCTGGTTGTCAATATTTTGGGGAAACCCAATGCCTCCCGCGATGTCATTGGCAAACCCAAGGGTAACCAACTCAAAGTCAGCGTCACCGCAAAACCCCAGGATGGTCGCGCCACCGATCATATGCTGCGCTTTTTGGCCCGGGAGTTTGATGTTCCCCCTTCTTCCATCGAAGTCGTATTTGGGCGAATGAATGTGAACAAACAGCTCAGAATACCTTGCCCTAAACATTTACCCGCAGTTTTTCAGATTCAGACTTCCCTGTTGGAATAATTATGGCATATGCTCTGAACCTATCTCATCGTTCGTTGCTTATCCCATGATCGTCCTGGTTGCCCGCCCTTGAAACCATTAGGATATTATGTAATGAAAAAGCTTCCATAAATCTCATCTGTGTAGTTATTTTTTAAGTTTTGCTGCTTCTTGCTGGTGTAACCGGGGCTGAACTCCGATTGCCACATACAGAATACGCATTCTCGCCTTGGAGAAGACATCTATGCGTGCTATGTCACGATTTGAAGAAAACAAAACGAATATCCTGAGTGGAATAGTCGTCGCTTTGGCATTAGTTCCTAAAGCCATTGCCTTTGCTTTTGTCGCCTGTCAAACAGCGTTTAAAAATGACCAGGTAACAGCGTATATTTTTGACCAGTTTTAGAGGGGGTGGCTGCGACGTTTTTTGAACCGGTAAGAATCGTTTCCGGTCTCCAGAATATCGCAGTGGTGGGTCAGTCGATCGAGAAGCGCC
>NZ_MOAD01000001.1:2367406-2426374 GCF_001931655.1 Acidithiobacillus albertensis
CTTCGGCATCCTGGCCTGGCTCAACATGGTCGAGCGTTTCTTTCGGGATATCACGACCCAGCGGTTACGTCGTGGGGTGTTCACCAGTGTGCCAGAACTCATCCAGGCCATTGAGGGGTACATCGACCACCACAACACCCATCCCAAACCTTTCATCTGGATCAAAACCGCCCGCGACATCCTGCAAAAGGTCATTCGCGCCAACAGCCACTTAAGCAGCAAACAGAATGCAACACTACACTAGCAACAAAGCGAGCCGTATCCCACGGAATTTTTCTTGTTGCGAGGTACGCGCTCATGTTGCTGCGGGTGAGCGACTCGCAAAATGCGAGTTCTTGGTTATTCGCAGGTCTGAGAGGGAGTTTCACTTGTTGCATAACGAGAATTCGACGCTACTGATATGTGCCGTGTAACAGGGATGCATGTCGGATAACATGGGAGGATCTCCCTGTGGATTGTAGGCGAGACACAAAGCATCATTCTGTCTCGTGGCCCCAAAACCCTGAACGGCAGATTGCCCGGTTTTGCTCGGTTCCTATGCCACCCAGGAGGGCCGATCATCAGACATTACGGTGAGTCTACTCATTTTTGAGTAGAGACCGGGAATTCGCGGCGGGCATGCACCACATTCACCACCTCAATACTGGCGGTTGCCACCCGATAGAAAACGACGTAGTTCGGATGGGCAACGATCTCGCGTAGGCCAGGAATGCGCTCGCTCTGACGATACAGGTAGGGATGTTCAGCAGTAGGCAAGATAGATTCTTCCAACAGGCGTTTCATCCGTCGTGCGGCAGATGGATTCTCGTTGGCGATGTAGCGAAGAATATTCGCCAGGTCATCGCGGGCGGACGCCCGCCAGATAATGGGTAACAAATTAACCTTTTCTTGGCGCGTCAGTTTCCGCTTCCGCGATGATGGCGTCCATTTCGGCCATCACCGCGTCATGTGGAATGCCGGGTCGCTTATCTGCCAGGCTTGACGCAACCTTGGTACGCAACCAGATTGTGTAACTCGCCTCCTGATCAGCGGTTTCAAATTCGGAAAGGATAGAAGGTAAGACGGCATGCATTCCAGGTACTCCTCTGAATATCGATCATCAGCGCAGGACAAGCCTCCACTTGCCCCCCACTTAGCCCTTAACGCTTATACTAGACGGTTTTTGGATTGGCAGGAAATCATCCTGCTACTCACAAGCATCCCGAGAGATGACAAGAGGCGCCTGCATCCGTCGGGTCCTGAAAGAACGTATGGGAATTCTCCCCACATAGTGATACTGCCGTCGGGTTTTCTGGACCAGCTGTCGAATCAATGCCGCCGTTTCCCCCTTGCGCGCTGTTCGCGGGTGGGTTTCTGGCCGATTCTGGGGGGCTGAGCCACAAACCGCCGATTTCCGGAAAACGATGGAAAACAGATCAGTGACGCCGGCCACCGGAATGATTTACTCTCGTTTACTGAAGTAGCCGCATTTTCAGGAGCGAATGGCGGCGCATCCTTCTGCGGTGAGCCCCTTGTGTGAAACAACAGCCTTACCACCAATACAACAACGCATTGGATTTGTTTGGCACCATGACGGGGCCACCATCCCAATCTCCCACGCGGGAAAAACGACGGAGTATCTGCTGGTTTTCCCGCCGATTTTTTCGATTGCAAATCCGCCGGAAGTACGAGGGTACCATCTTCATGGTGCGCTGGCTGTCTGAGTGAAATTTGGCCAATCGTTTCCGCCCTTCTGGTGAATGCGGGGCAATCCGCTGCCGCAGCAAAGATCTTGAGGGCAAACTGACCCAATCCGATAATACCCAACGATATTCGTATCGGGCGCTACGCCGCCGAATGGTTTTCGACATGAAGTTTCTCCTGCTGTGAGTCGTTACTTCATGACGTCCTCCTTTCCCGGATCTTTTTTACGCTGTGGCACATATTCTCCCCGAATAGTTTCTTCTTGGTGATCTGGCCTGTTGCTCAGAACGGCTCCGGATCATCCATGGTGTAGCATCCACCAAAATCATAGGCATCGAAAACTTCTTCAACGACCGCATAGGGCGGTCCATTGAACCACGAGGAATCCGCACAAACAGGGCTGCCGTCCGCATATGCTATATGGATGGCAGGGATGGTTCTGGTGCCTACATCCGTACATCGCCAGGTGCCTGTTGCCGTTTTGAAGGATGCTCCTATTTTGAATTGCGCGTATTCCACTTTTTCTCCTGGGACCATCGTTCTCAACGTCATCATGAATTAGAGCAGTCGTGTGTCGTGCAGCCCCATTATTCCCCATTTTTTCAATCTCCCCCAGGGGATGCTCTGATGCCATTGATGATGGGCTAACCGGCGCAGGCCTTGGTGTTTGAGCCATACCTGCCGTCTTAAGGTGCAACCCCGGTGCCCCGTATCGATATAATGGCCAGGTGCACACCACTTGGAGCAGGAGGCACCAGGCAGGTGGATTCTGCAATAACCGGCATAGCGATGCGCCTTAAAGCGCGTTTGAATGTGAATAAAAGCGAATAGACCATTGCGCGGTCCGCATTTTCTGTGTGTTCTCACGATTGGTTCCTCCTACCAAAGACGAGGTCTTTCCCTCTGTAACGGCGGCTGTCGTTCTGTGGAACACGGTTTATCTGGAGCGGGCGGCGCATGCGCTGCGCGGCAATGGGCATGCCATCGATGACGCGCTGTTGCAATACTTGTCGCCGCTCAGCTGGGAGCACATCCACCTGACCGGCGACTACCTCTGGCGCAGCAGCGCCAAGATCGGCTCAGGCAAGTTCAGGCCACTACGACCGTTGCAACCGGCTTAGTGTGCTTTATTTTCTGTTTTCTGAAGCGACCCCTATAAGGTCAGATCGTACAAAGCCACTGATCTAACCTTATTCGTTATGATTGCCGTCATTGGAAATGAATCGCACGCAAAGAAGAAGACCTCAAACGGGATGATACTTTATTGTCACTGAACAGTTCGTTATCTATCCGTCTGTATTTAATCATATTTATCACTGTATTGCTCAATATGAAAATATTGAGATAAACAGCATGATAAACAGTGTGATACGTCAATGTTGGTCCAGTGATCTGTCCAGATCACGTAGTCCCGATGTGTTGAGACTGAGCCAGCCGCATCGTGTCCTTCTTGACCGGGGGAATCTGCTTTGTCGAATTCCTTGCTGATTGCCGATCCTATAAATCTGCACAAAGCTGTGCGGAGGATTTATCCGCACACGGTTGATAGGCTTGCGCCTGCAACGCGTAGCTATTGACGCTCAGTTGTGCCGGAGAATGGGCCAAAAGAATATGTCTGACCTCCTGATAGGGCGTGAACCGAGTCTCTCAATTAATCGACTGGCCAGGTCCGTAGTCCGTTGACTGGACGGGACCAGCCCTGGATGAACCTGGCCTTTATAAGACAAAAAATCAGAAACTGCTCATTTTGTACCCGTTCAGGACCATCCACCCTGCGGCCCCCTGCCCTGACCGCATGCTTAATGGACCTTTGGCCGCCGTCCCCGCCGGGCCTTGCCATGTTCTTCCAACAAAGCTTCCCCTCGTTCCTGCAAGGCCTGTGCATCTTCCTGAAGGGCTTTTTCGAGGGCCGCGATAAAGTGTCGCGCATCCCATTCCGGTGCCAACACCTGTGCCGCCCTTACAAAGCGCTTGTCCTGCTCCATTCGGTCCTTACGGGCTGTAGGGGACTGCATCAACCGTTTTTTCGCCGCCTCAATCTTGGCTATCGCCGCTTTCTGGCGTTCCAGAATCTCTGCCTGCTTTTTCTCCAGATCGGCCAGACGCTGTTCCGGGCTGCGCCGCACCCGTTTTTTCCCTTCGGTCATGTTTTCTCCTTTTCTGTTCCTCAGTGATTCACTTTCCCGGCAAACTCTTTCCCCGCCTTGAACTTGATACTTTTCTTGGCAGGTACTTCAATTTCCTGTCCCGTCGCAGGATTCCGGGCTTTCCGCGCGGGTTTATCCACGATTTCAAACGTACAGAATCCCGGAAAGGTAATTTTTCCGGCAGCGGGCAATTCCGTTTCTAATGTATGACGGAACACCTGAAAACAGTTTTCGGCATCCACTTTGGACATCTCCCCATGACGAGCCAGGGCAGCAATAAATTCCGTTTAGTTCATCAGAACCTCTTTTTTATATAGGCGGGTTTGGTCAATGTAGGGAATTCCTATAACCCTAGAAAAAGCAGTTACGGTCCGACAAGGGCTGGGAAAGCCCCGGGTGGCACCCATGGTTTTTGGGTAATTTGGGCGACGATGTAGCTGACAAGAAGGTCCCAAGGATTTACTCCCAGCAACCGCTCCGCAGTCTGCTGGATGGTCTTTAACCCATTGCAAATATTTTCGATTCCGCGTTCGATCTTTTTTTGTGCGGCGTGCATCGGGATCAAATACAGATGGGTCTGTCCCGCGTGTTTGGTGCTCCGGCCGATGGCGGACAACAGTAATGGGCGACTGGTGATAGCCTCCTTCCGCATTTCCGGGAAGGCCAGCCGGGTATACCAGCTCCACCAGTTGTAGATCAGCCCCACGGCGCGCGGAGAAAGTCGGCAACGCGCCAGGTCCCGGGTGGTGTAGCCACCCCATCCCCATTGATTCTTGAGTTCGTCAAAGCCGTTCTCAGCATCTGCCCGGTCACGATACAGCTGTGCGACACTCAAAACGCCCTCGGAGAGATCGGTCACCAAGACGGCATATTCATAGACCTTGGTCTGGCGTCGGTCCACAAAGGCAAAGGCCAGTTGACCGCGCTGTTCCTGGGTGGCGATCAGGTTTTCCTTCAGCAAGCGCCGCAGGATGACGACCCGACGACTTTGCGCCCAACCCGCCAATTGGATCGTATCCTCACGGCCTTCCCAGCCTTGTCCCGCATCTATCCAGTCCCGGCGGGTAAAAACGCGCTGTAGCAGGCGCTTGACACGCGGGGACTGGCGCAATTTGAACAGGTACGGTTGCTGCCGGGACTCCATTTCCCGAATCACGGCGTCATTGCCAAAGCCGCAGTCCCCACGAACCGGATAGGGACGCTGTTCAGCACACAGGGCATCCAGGACGCGATTCAAGCCGGGCTGGGCATGATTGGACGCGGTGGTATTCCCCGCCGTAACTTCTACATCCAGCAGCAAGCGCAGGTTGCCTATCCAGTAGGCGTGATAGGCATGGGAGGGACGTCCGGGCTTTGTGCGGATTGTAGCCCACTTCCGCGCCTTCCTGATGCCCGAACAGGGGCTTGACGGTCGTATCGATATCCAGAATCCAGGGGGTCTGGCAGGCGGCCACCACGCTTTTGAACAGATGCTTGCGCATCCATTCCGTCCCTTCGGCTTCGGGGATTTTGCTTAACGCCCGGCGTAGGGCATCTTCACTGACGATCTTGCCCATCCCCAGAATATTGGGACTCACGCCATCGCTACGTAAGGCCGTGACATGGGCATAGCGGCGGTGACCCGCCAGAATAGAGAGGAACAAGGTCCCCAGCACGTCCCGTTTCTGTGGGGCATTGGGGCTGGTGTAGTGCAAGGGACTTTCTTCCACCCAAGTGTCAAACAGACCCGTGGTCTCCAGATAGGCGGCAAAAAACACCATCTGGCCCATGGGCGTTGCCGCAGATTCCTGGTCCCAGGATACCTGAATACGACCGCCCAGGGTGTCTACTATCATGGTCTGCACCGCCGCCGGAATAGCCTTCTGCGGGTGTTTTTCTGCTTCACCCATCGGGTGAACCTCCATCATCAGGGAAAACCTCATCCTATCAGATGGATAAGGTCATTTCAGCAGGAGAAACTGCCGTTTTTAGGTTCATCTGGACCAAAACCGCCCGCGACATCCTGCAAAAGGTCATTCGCGCCAACAGCCACTTAAGACAGATGCAACACTAAACTAGACCTCAACATGCCAACATCGAAAACATCATGGGATCATCCATATAAGGCCCTGTAAATTCGGTGAGTCATTCCCCCTCCAAAATTATCGCGCCCATCACCATCAAATAGCTGAACGCTGGGGACATGCCATTCGGACGCTTTCCTGCTTGCTCAAAAACGGGATAGATCTGCAGCCAAGCTCGGTCCATACCATCCTGATTATTGGAGATTTTCTTCACACCAATCACATCCCGCTTGTTGAGATGTAGCGCCTTCCACCATAATGCACGTGAGCGGGAACGCTTCTTTCCCGCATCAAAACTAAGATAGCGAATGTTGCGTGGGGAAATCCCCAAACCAAGCAAGAGCTGCTTAAAAGCATTGGCCAGCGACACTTCTCCATCATTTGTAGGAGATCGCACCAGCAAATGTCCCGGCTCACTGCGCCACGCTCTTTCCAGATAAGTATCCAGTGTGGTGCGTAAAAATTCCGGATCTTTATCCGCCATTCGCCAGAATCCTGGCAGCATTTTTCCAGATGCTTCCTGTCCATCTGGGTTGCAGGCCTCAAGGGTAGGGAAATTTCCAGCTTGCCTGCGCCGAACTGAGGGGTAATTATAGACTTGAGGCGCGGTCCCATTCGACTTTTCTGCGCAAATATGGACTGCGCCTTCCCCGCCATTCGAGCTAATTGTTGAGCACTCAAATCGGCATCTTCCGCTATGGGTAACCAGATCTTTTCCTGTACGACATCTTGGGGATGCTGAATCACAGATGATTGGGTAAAACCCTGCAAAAGTAAATACCATACCCGCTCAATCAACCGTCCAAGCTCCATTCCATCCTTTGGCTCCCCCACCTCAGTAGAAGAAATACTGGCAACTAATGCGTTCCATTCAATACTTCGGGCAGGCTTATGGTTAGTCCTCGACATTTTTTTTCGAAGTCGGGATAGTAATCCGTCGATGCCTTCCTGGTTATAAGCCCGGTACAAGGTTTTTTCGTTCAACGATCCCTTCAAGATATTCAACCAATCATTCACGTTTCGGGCCTGAGCCACCTGCGCACGCAAAGATAAACCCAAAATCAAGTCCAAGTTATGCAAATAATGATTCAGACTGATTTCCGGACTGGAATGTCCCAATAGAGCGGCCACCACATACAACTGTTTACGATTGACGTGATCCACCCCCAACAAAGCCTGGCGAAACCGCCGCGCGGATGCCTGTTCTTTCTGATAGTACCGTGGCAAATATTGAGGATTCATATCAGCCAACATCAGCCTCCATAAGATCTGATTGGCAAAGCTATGGCGCAGATGGTGAAAATGGAGATGATCATCACCCGTTGCCCGACGTAGATCTTCATGTATGCGTGACATCGCCGTTTCCTGGGCGATAGGATTGTGGCCAATCTCGGGCAGGACAAACAAATACTCCTCTACCGAACGCGCGCCATTTCCCCCTCGATACACCATCCACTTCCGCAAGAGTTCCAGCTCACTGTCTTTCAGCAGTACGTTGAGTGGCAGAGCGCGCGTTGCATGACGGGTTTTCAGACGCCGCTCGCTGAATGGCCGTATTAATAAACGGGCTTGCCCTTCCAGATGACAATCACTGATGCGCAGGCGCAACACTTCCATACGGCGTAATCCACAGCGATAGCCCAAAATAACCACTAACTCCAGCAAATCAGGTAACTGCTGGTGGTGGAGTGTGTGCCGCCCATCGCGTAGTAATTTTTTTAGTCGCAGGAATTCAACTTCGCTGATCCCATGAGCATCAGGAATCACATCCATCTGGAATCCGCCCAGATCTTGGAGATGTAAAACAGCCGCCCCTTGAGTTTCTACCAGAAACTGATGCCATTCACGAATTGCGCGGATCAAATGAGCACGCTGATGTACAGTGTCGACCTGCTCCAGCAAATCTTCATAAAGCTGACGCCAAGACGGCTCACCAAAGCTTTCTATCTGTCGCGTGTTTTCAAGCGCTTGCAACATCAGAGCGGCAAGACGACTGACATAACGCCGTATAGTCGACATAGCCAGACGATGTCGAAAGGAAGAACCCTCCTTCAACAAGTGCCTGGCCCACAGAAACATTCTCTGTCCCAAAGGGTCTGTTATGGCGGTTTCATTCAGGAAGGCACTCAATTGCGTGAAGGCATCGCTGCGATTTTTGGCCAGCAAAATTTGTCGCAACTGATGCAACCAAGCCACTGTTACCGTGCTTTCGATCAGTTCTGGCGCGCTTTCCAGCACCAAATCTTCGGCGTTGTTCACCACTGCCTTGACGGCTGATTCTGTTGGGACCGGATAACCATGGATACGCCACCAGCTGCCACTGGCCAACGCATGGGCCTCCAGAACGCCCTGTGCATAAGCTCCGAGAAACTGGGGTAATTCCAGGCGGAGGGCCTGAGTCATGCCTCTGAATAACGTAGCGGGTTGGATATGCCGACGCCCCACGCGAGGCCATCTGCGCAACACAGCGGTCATGCGTACGCGGATATTCTGAGCAGAAACTTCTACATCTGGATTTTCGGCAGGCTCCACTTCACTTTCCGGTGATGGGTAATCCTGCAGATATCGCATGATCAGTATTTCTGAAAAAGGATCCGGAAACCAGCGCCGTAATCGCACACCACCCCGAAACATAGGTATTTGCAAGTCCCAGAACGCCAATTCCATGGATTCAAATATCGTCAGTTTTTGTCGCCTTTGGAGCTGCTGGAGAACACTTTTTAACGCAGCTAACTCTCCTAATCCACCAAAAAGAAGTGCTGCAAGTAGTATCTCCCCTTCCCGACTGGTCTGATCAAGCACAGTTGCAAGTTGCTGCGGTGAGGCTCTTTGCTGTAAAGCCTGTTCCAAAAATTTTCGGGCATTCAGCACCTGCTGGTAGTCTGCCAAAGGCGCCCTTTGAAAGGGCGTAGCTTCACGTTCGAGGATCGAGGGGACCACAGGAGGACACCACTCCCATAACGATACCTGATTCCCACGCCGAATCAGCAGGCTAAAATATTGCAGGCACTTAGCTTGGGCGCGCAAGCGCGACTTGAGTATCGTTTTACCTCTGGCTACGGTCTTTTCTTCCTTGGCAAAAGGAACAAAGGTTTCCAGAACCCGGTCATGCAGCGTAGTGGCCAGCTGTTCCAGGCTTGTATCCGTGACACTCCCACCAGTTACTTCTCCCTGCAGGCAATCCAAAAACCTTTTGTAGGGTATTCCATCATCGACTTTTCGTTGGGCGTAGCCCGAAGCTTTTTCTCCTAATACCCATAACTCATAGCTTTGAACATCCTCTTCACTGAAAAAAAACTGCCCACGACGAGGCCCAGGCAACTGCAAAAGCTCCTTACGAATGTCTGCAAAAAGCTTTACTGAAACTTTTGGGCCGTGAAGCTTTATAAAAATATCCGGATTAACCATCAATGATGAAACACTGCATTTTGTGTAGGTAGTGGCTGTAAACGAAAACCCAAGGTATCCAGCATCCTCTCCAGATAAGGCTTCAATTCGGCCACATAGGCGAGTGCTGACTGGCTGGAATAGCGGCTCCACGGAGACTCTCCGGCATACCAGTGTCCCATGAAAGCATCCACAATTTCACCGGGACACCCCTGTTCAAGCAAATGACTGCGACAGAATCGGCGATGGCTATTCACAGGCATGTCACCACCCAGGAACTGTTCTAACATAGGTCGTAAGTTCTTGGGACATAAGGCTACCATTCTATTGCCTTCCATGAAAAAACTACTACCCATTACGTCATCACGGAAGCGCCGATTTTGTAACTCTTCTATCTGCTGGACGGCCAGATTCCATTGATTCTGCAGCTGGTGGAGCAAAAGTTCTGGCACCCATAACAAACGCAGATGGGATTGATCGAGCGTATCTTTGTCTTGATGTACTATAAAACCTGATGTTGTTCCTTCTGCGGGATTTTCTGGAAAGGGTTTACAGATCGTCCGCGAAGCGGTGGCATAGGCAAAATATAACCACGTGTAAAGTGTATAATGATTATAATAACTGCTCCAATCTGCTCGAAGTTCTTGTGGACTCTTGAGACGATTTTTGGCAGAAGCATAAAGCGACCTACCTTGCCGATCCAGCAGCTCCTCTAACGCCCTGACTCCTGACTGGATCACCCCGGCTTTGGGGCGAAACAAAGAGCCCAAATATCCTGTAGAATCTATTGGCAAAGATCGTGACAGACTCTCAGAATCACTAGATGGCCAACAAATATCCGATGTCTGCTCCATAATCTGGATATAACGGTCTACCAGCTTTGCTCGGGGCAGCGTGGTATAAAAGCGTCGCACCCGTCCGAGGCGCTGCTTTTTCGCATAAATCAATCCTGCCTCTCCAATGTCCCCCGTCCCCGCACATCGACGCCAGAGATAGTCTTCCACACGGCCCAAAGTAAGATAGCCTGAGGGATCGATCGTCCGCAAATATTCCTTGATATCTCTCTGATAAGACGTCTTCTGTTTTTTGAAAATACGAGACGAACTGCGCAAATCAGGATATTGATGCAATAGCAGATTCAAATACTGACCATACCTGCCTACATCCGGCAGGCATAAAATGGAGTCCTGAATATCAGCGCATAAATCTTGGGCTTTGTCATATTTTCCTCCCCAACTACTGGGCGGAGCAATCCAGACATACCATAAACCGGGTTGCTCACTAGCACCAAACTGATAAGCAAACTGATGGTGTCCCGTGAGATCCTGTCTGCTCTGCACCCACTTTAGCTGGCAGCTCAAGGTCATTCCTGCGCCGGTACCCAGTAAAACGGCCAACAATGCCAGACTCTGTGCCCGCAAAAATGCTTTAGCACCTTTTTTATGCAGTGCTTCTGAGAAATCCCCCGGCATGTTGCGCCGCAGATGCTGGATGGCCGAATCAGTCAGATACTCATAATCCCAGAGGAAAAGCTGGTTTTCTAGCGCTTCTGCGCGAGCACGTCCCTGCAATACCGTAGTGACCAGGTTGGCAGCCCCGCCACCAGACTTCCGTGAACATATAGGCAATGCATCAATAAAAACCACGCCTTCATTTTCGTCTTCTTCAATATCAAACTCTATCTGATATCTGACTGCTCCACCG
The DNA here is from genome assembly GCF_001931655.1 of Acidithiobacillus albertensis. Classification (NCBI taxonomy): domain Bacteria; kingdom Pseudomonadati; phylum Pseudomonadota; class Acidithiobacillia; order Acidithiobacillales; family Acidithiobacillaceae; genus Acidithiobacillus; species Acidithiobacillus albertensis. Next base: position 2,378,391 of record NZ_MOAD01000001.1, read on the forward strand.
CGTTTACTCCCAAAGCTGCTCGCTGCTTCCACTCTTCTATATAGTGCTCGCACGGGTTTGTGAGGATCACTAAAATCTGGCTCTGCCTGATCCAAATCAAGGTTCATCAAAGGCAAAAACCCCTGAATGGTCTCTCTGCTGCCACCGCCATGGCTTCCTGAGCGTTCTGTTGAAGAACGCAGTTCGTAAGCAGTGGACAACATACTGGTAAAGTCCCGCAGGTGGCTGCGAAAGGTATCCCTATGCGTCTTAAGCAGATAAACATTCAGGTCTTTTTCGTACGCTTCTTGATCGTCCAGTTCGTCTTCACCCGACTGTACCTGCGATGAAGCTTTCTTTTTACCCTTGGCGAAATGTTCCCAAAAATAGTAAAGTGATTCAGCCAGTTCTTGAGGCGGCCGATCTGGCCGCAATAATTCCGCAGAGCTTGCGGCATAATGAACAGAAATTTCTCGTAATAATACGCCAGCCTTATAAGTACGGTTCAAAATATCGCTGTAGGGTGCTCGAAAACTTGTCCTGTAATCGTAGTATCTTCCCGGATCATTACTGATCAATCTGAGATGCGCCAAAAGCACATGGCCTTGCAATAAATGCCAATATTCCAACTGGCTTCGATCGGTTGTCCACCATAACAAGGCATAAAGAGGATGGGAGGTTGTACAGACGCCACTCAAGGGGGACTTATGTGGAGTTTTGAAATACTCTGATGCAGGAATCACACTCGTATCCTGACGCAAAATCCAGTCAAGAAGTGGTCGCCATCCCAACACCTCGTCAGGCAATTCTGGCCAACCCTCAAAAGATTCTATTAGCTCAAGTATTTGCTGCAGATTGGAGGCTACAACCTCCAGTTCCAGTAACGATCCATGCACTCCAATATCCCGAAACATCGCTAAAAGATCATCTGCAGAGATTGTTGGATCATTTTCCGCTGCGGCCATACAGCACTGAAATTGCGGACAGTCCAGGGGGATGACAGCTGCGGATTTTTTACCCCCTGATTTATGGGGCTTGTTTAAAGGAGTGCGATCTTCACTTTCTGTATCTGTCTTCATATCCCCTTTTCAGACCATTCTTTACACAAAAAGATTCCTATTGCGTAGATCCTCTGTTGAACGATTTTATCATTATAGAAGGGCAAAGCCATGCAGGGGAAGATACCATCTGAATCCACAGAGAATATTTAACGAAGCTTTTAACTGACCGCTTTTTTACGGGATTGCAGCCGCCAAAAACGGGTTGTTGGTCCGGGTCCAGGCAACTGCGCGAATTGGTTTTTTGCAGGCTGCTGCTCAAAGGCCAACCGACGGCTATCCATCGCGGCACTCATACGATCACACGATTCCACCCAAAGGCGGCCCGGCATCAAAGGCCGGGAAGTGCGGCCCGACCAGTGAATTTTAAGCGCAGTTACCAGTTCTGGGGACTGTCGCCGCAGCCGGGCCAGGTGCATAGCCAGCACCTCTGCCGTGGCTTCTTCATGAGCGCTGGTCCAGCCTTCCATATTGCGCTGTCCATTCGCGTCATAACCAATAATTTTACCCACGTCATGCCACAGAATAGCAGTGCGGGCAATTTCCCATTCCAGCAACGTCATCGATTCAGTCCGCGATAATAGCCGCAGGGCTTCCACAGAGTGGCGCAGTAAACCTCCTGTCTCGGCATGATGGTGGGCATGACTCGCCGGAATCATAATCCAGAAGAGACTGATTTCCGGATCGAGTAAAATACGCTGATTAAAAACACGTAAGGGAGTACTGCTGATCATTTGGATCTGTGCCCACAGTTCTCGAAGCAGAACGGGGTAGACGGTTTTTTGAATTAACCATCTGGGCAAGCAGAACGTTGTACCATTTTGTGGGAATGGCTCCACCAAAGCGGTCGGCTGCAGATCGAAGATGTCCAATACCCATGCCTGCCCCATGCGGCGTGGACGCACACTGACATACACCTCAACCCCATCCGGCCAGTTGCTTCGATAGGGAAAGGGTTGCCACCAGTAGGCTGTCCACTGACGCCCTTCTGGCGTTGTCAAACAGCAGGAACAAAATGGTTGTCCGTAGCGGCTGGTCCGTCGCTGCAGGTTGGAAAGCACGAAATATCGCTGATAGACGAGAAGTTCACGAGGGTGCTGCATTTTCCTCCATATAGTTGTTCAGTGCCTGATCCAGGCGCTGGACGATTTCCGGAAGCCGCTGTGCAGCCTGCGCTTCATCCATATCCAGCAAGAGCCGACATATCCAGTTCCGCAACATCGCCTTTGAGGAGATATCTACGGCTTCACCGAGCGCCATACTGAGCGTTAGAGGATCCGGCAAGACAAAAGCCACCTCAAGCGCTGTAACCAGCCGATCCAAAATATTGCTGTGGACTTTTGTAAAATCCCTGGGATTTGGTATGGCCGTCGCAGATAAAAGCATTTTTTCAGACATGATCCCCTCCTGTCACGGACGGTAAGTGGGACAAGATGAGACGCTCCATGGCCGACCCATCCTGACGGGTTAGATTGGGTACGTAACGAGAGTACACCCGAAAAAGCATTTCTGTGGTGCTATGACCCATTTGCCGGGCAATCCACTCCGGGCTTTCCCCTGCGGCAAGCCAGAGCGTTGCCGCCGTATGTCGTGTCTGATAGGGCCTGCGTGGTTTAAGGTCCAGATATCGTAATAATGGATACCAAATCCGCTTGGTCACATTGTCATGGCGCAGAGGCGTTCCCTCACGGGTGCAGAAAACATAATCATTCGGTGCACGCTTCTTGTTACCCCCCTGATTATAACTCTCGTGTAAGGCCTTAAACGCCTGGTATACCGGAAGTGACATTTCCACAGCCCGATAGGAGCCATCATTTTTAGTGGGAACAACTTGTCCATTCACTAGGGCTTCATGTACCAAAATTTGCCGTCGTACCAAATCTACTTTTTCCCAACGCAGACCGTCAATTTCGCTGGTCCGTAACCCGGTAAAAAAGCGAATCAAATAATAATCACGGAAATCAGCACGCACATTCCGCAAAATCATATCCACTTCTTCCAGAGAAAAAGGTTCCACGTCCGTACGGGGAACCTTCAGGCTTTTGATTCCGTGATAAGGTGCGGTAAACTCAAAGCGGTTGGCCGCTTCGTTGAGGATCATCCGCAAGGGTGTGAGGATATGATTGATTCTTGAAGCAGAAAGGGTTTTCCCTTTCCGTCCGGGGACTTTGGCGAGGCCCGAACGGAACGCAAGAATATCTCCCTTGGTGATTTGGCCAACCCTCTGCTCCCCGAACACGGGCAACAGGTGCTTTTGCAATGCATTTTCCACCGTATGGTACTGGGTTTCCCTCCACTGAATCCGCATTTCTCCCAACCATAACTCTGCGAATTCTGCGAAAGTGGGGGTACCAACAACTTCAGTATCGGGTATAGCCCTCTTGATCTTGGATGCGAGTGGAGCCTTCCCACCACGATGAAACCGGTGACCATTAGGCCCATCAGGAAAATAACGATGATAATCAAAAGTCCCCTCTACCATTTCCTTTTCCATTTTTTTGAGGGTATTTTTCATGATACGCCGATTAACTAGCGTATCTTTTAGTGCCGTTTGCTCACGACAACGAACTCCTGCATAACGAAAATCAAAATATAGAGTTCCAAGATCTTTGCGAACATTGATACTAGCCATGACACGCTCCCCCATTAGCCATGGGAATCGCTGTGCCATGCCCAGACAGACTCATTGTGGCCATATCCTCTTCAATAACTTCCCAAATGTAGAGGATCTTGCGTCCCCCAAACGGCCGAAAATAATGTCTTCCTTCAATAAGAACAGAATCCTTCAGTCGATCTCGGATAGTACGAGGGTCATACTTGATCTTTTCAGACAATTCATAAGTGGTTAAATAGGTTTTTGACATTGGCTCATCTCCGATTGTGAACATATAATGATCTCCAGAAGGTTGCGTATGCTTACGAGCAAACCAAACGACCTCCTGTAGATCATAATAGCACTATTTTGCCCCATTGCAAGACTTTTTGCTCTGGAGGAGATCACTTTATACGGAGAAGGCTAATGCTAAAATGTCACTTATCACGCATCATGGGTGAAAAGCGTTTAAAGATATCTGATGTATGCGCTGCAACAGGAATAAACAGAGGGACACTTTCTCGTTTGTATCACGAAACAGCGAATCGCGTAGATCTCGAAACCATCGACATGCTATGTGAATTCTTAGAATGTAACGTAGGCGAGATATATGAACATGTTCATAGTGCGTCAAAAACAGCTGAGGTGAACGTATAAAATGGTCACGGAAGCTAATACTCAATTAGCTGTACTTAAAAGTTGATGTGCTTCAGTGATTGGTCACGATTCGGTCACGAAATGGTCACGGAGTGGTCACGAGACGATGTTTCTGGGCAAGAAGAATTACTAACATAATGATTTTTTTGGTGCGCAGTACTGGATTCGAACCAGTGACCTTCGGCTTCGGAGGCCGACACTCTATCCAGCTGAGCTAACTGCGCGTGCTGCAGATTATAGGGAACTCGCTGGCGCGTTGTCCAACCTTTCCTGTGCAACTCCCTGAAAGTCCAGCGCCAGCCAGTACTGTTCGGTAGAACGGGCGCGGGAAGCTTCCGGTTTACGTACCACAATTTTTTTGAAATCCTTGCGCAGGGCACGACGCAGCTCTTCAGCACCCGCCCCCATAAACACCTTGATCAACAGTGACCCGCCCGGATGCAGCCAGCGTTGGGCCATATCCAGCGCCAGCTCCGCCAGGTCTATGGCGCGCGCCTGATCGACACTGGCAATCCCGGACATATTGGGAGCCATATCACTCATGATCAGATCGGCACCTTCCGGCAGGGCCTCCCGACAGGCGGCCATCACCGCATCTTCGTAAACGTCACCACAAATTACCGTGGCATCGGCGACCGGATCCATAGCCAGGCGGTCCACAGCCACCAGCCGTCCGTTACGGCCGATGAGCGGGGCGGCCACCTGGGTCCAGCCGCCCGGCGCGGCACCTACGTCAAGGACGCGCATACCGGGGCGAATCAGCCGATCCTTCTCCTGAATTTCCAGTAATTTATAGGCTGCTCGGGAACGATATCCTTCTTTCATGGCACGCTGCACGAACACATCCCGAAAATGTTCTTTCAGCCATTTTTCACTGGATTTACTTCTAGCCACTGCACCAACCTCCGACCTTTGACCACCGCATCGCGCAAACGTACACTCCCGTCCACCATTTATCGAATCATCTGTCTGACGAGGATACCATGCTGGACGCCAAACAAAGACAAAACCTGCGCGGTCAGGCCCATACCCTCAAACCGGTTGTGATGATTGGTGCTCAGGGCGTCACTGATGCCCTGCTCGCCGAACTGGAAATCGCTCTGGATGCTCACGAACTCATCAAAGTCCGCTTGCCCCAAGTGGAACGTGCGCTGCGCGATGCCCTGATTACCCGGTTGGTCAGCGCCAGTCACGCCGAAATCATTGGCCGTATTGGCCGCATTGTCATCCTGTATCGGCTCCGGCCTGCTGCAAAAACGCCCAACAAACGACGCTGAAGCGGCTTGGCAGGTGGCTTCCCGCTCGTTAGACTGGTTCTTGATTATCCTAGCGGCTCAACGCCCGGAGTAAAGATCATGGCAGAAAACGCCCCCACAGACATTCGGATCACCGTAGAAACCCGATATATTCCCGAACAATCCAGTCCCGAGCAGGCGCATTATGCTTTTGCCTACCAGATCACCATTGAAAACCACGGCCCGCAAACCGCACAGCTGCTCAACCGTCACTGGATTATTACCGACGCCGAAGGCCATATCCAGGAAGTCAAAGGTCCCGGCGTAGTCGGCGAACAGCCCACTCTGCAGCCTGGACAACGCTTTCGCTATTCCAGCGGCTCAGTTCTCTCTACGGCTGTAGGCAGCATGCACGGCAGTTACGAATGGATTACTGCAGATGGGGAAACCTTCGAAAGCCCCATTCCTGCATTTCGTCTGGCCGTCGCTACGGTATTTCATTGAGCCGCAGCAGCCTGCAACGCGCCTACGGCATCTGGGCGCCCATTTACGATCAGGCAGTACGCGGCTTTTCCGAACCTTTACGTCAGCGCAGCCTCCGCCAAATCCCCCAGAATGCGTCCTGTCAGATTTTAATTGATGGCATTGGCACCGGGCTGGACATTCCCTTTTTGCCAAATCACTGTACCGCCATTGGCATTGACCTGACCCACGCCATGCTGCGCCGCGCGCAAAATCTGCCAAGCACCATCCCATTGGTTCAGGCCGACGCCGAAGTACTGCCCTTTGCCAATGCGACCTTCGATTTTGTGGTGATGCATCTGATTCTGGCGGTGGTCCCCAATGCCGGCAAAGCGTTGGCAGAAGCCAGCCGGGTTCTCAAACCCGGGGGCCGGATTTTGCTACTCGACAAATTTTTACGCCCCGGCCAAAAAGCATGGATAAGACGTGCGTTGGGTCGGGTAGCGGGTGCCGTGGCCACCCATACCGATCTGACCTTTGAGGAAATTCTGGCAGAGCGCCCGGAATTGCAGTGTATGCGTAACGAACCGGGTGCCATGGGCGGCTGGTTCCGCCTCATCACGCTGGAAAAGACCGCATAAAATATCAAGCCCGGTAAGCGTTGCAGCTTCAGGGCCTGCAGTCAGCCACCGAACACAGCGTGTTAAGGGGGCAAGGTCCTCTTAACTTAAAAACGACAGTTGCCGTGGGTGCTTTGCAGCGACTTTTGTTTCGAGCCGTTGTTGTTCTTGGCGAAATCCAGCGCTCGTCAGGAAAGCTGTCTGAGCCCGCAGGGCGAGTTCTCTCCTGACAGCAGGATGAGCCTTAGGACAATAGGTAAGGAACAACGGAGCAAAAAGCATCCACGGCAACTGCCGTTTTTAGGGCTTAACCGTTTCCGGCACCGCCACGTGACGCTTTTTTACGCTCGTTTTCTGTGAGATAGCGCTTGCGAATCCGGATGGACTGGGGTGTTGCTTCCACCAGTTCATCGTCGGCCAGAAACTCTACCGCAGCTTCCAGCGTCATCTTGATGGGTGGCGTCAACATGATGTTTTCATCAGAACCTGAAGCCCGCATGTTGGTCAGTTTCTTTTCCTTGAGGGGGTTGACTACCAGATCGTTGTCGCGGCTATGAATACCAATCACCATGCCTTCATAAACCTTATCGCCGGGGCTGACAAACATCCGCCCCCGATCCTGCAGATTGAAGAGGGCAAAACCCACTGCTTCGCCTTCTTCTGCAGAAATCAACACACCATTATTACGCGCCGGAATGCTGCCCTTGACCGGACCGTATCCGTCGAAAATATGGCTGATCACCCCTGTACCGGAAGTGGCCGTCAGAAACTCGGTATGAAAGCCGATCAGACCGCGTGCGGGAATTTTGTATTCCAGACGCACCCGGCCACGACCATCGGGCATCATGTCCTGCAATTCACCGCGCCGGATGCCCAAACGCTCCATGATGGTGCCCTGATGGGTTTCTTCCACGTCTACGGTCAAGGCTTCATAAGGCTCTTCCCAGACACCATCCACCTGACGCTGAATCACCCGGGGACGGGATACGGCCAGTTCATAGCCTTCCCGGCGCATGTTTTCAATGAGGATGGTGAGATGCAGCTCGCCGCGTCCGGAGACCATGAACACATCGGCATTATCCGTATCTTCCACCCGCAACGCCACGTTAATGAGCAACTCCTTGTACAAGCGATCGCGCAACTGGCGGCTGGTCACAAACTTGCCTTCGCGACCGGCAAAGGGGCTGGTATTCACCTGAAAGGTCATGTTCAGGGTCGGTTCATCAATCGGTTTCCAGGGCAGGGCTTCGGGCGCTTCCGGCGCGGCAATGGTCGCACCAATGGAAGGCTCTTCAATACCGGTCACCGCCACAATATCGCCCACCGTAGCCGTTTCCCAGGGCACCCGCTTGAGGCCATCAAAACCCAGCAACTGTAAAATCCGCGCCTTGGTCTGGGTCTGATCCACACCATGAATCAGGACAATATCCTGGCCGGGTTTCATGGAACCACGGCGGATCCGGCCAATGGCAATACGACCCACATAACTGGAGTAATCCAGATCGGCAATCTGCATTTGCAAAGGGCCTTCCGGATCACCTTCCGGGGCATGCACATGGGTCAGAATCATCTCGAATAGGGGTTTCATGTCACCCGAGCGCACCTCAGGATCTTCACCCGCATAGCCCTGCAGACCAGAGGCGTAAATAACCGGGAAATCCAGTTGTTCTTCGGTAGCACCGAGTTTGTCGAAAAGATCAAAAGTGGCGCTGATGACATGGTCGACGCGAGCACCGGGGCGGTCTACCTTGTTGATGACGACAATGGGTTTCAGACCCAGTTCCAGCGCCTTGCGGGTCACAAAGCGGGTCTGCGGCATAGGGCCCTCGACGGCATCCACCAGCAGCAGTACACCATCCACCATACCCAACACCCTCTCTACTTCAGCACCGAAGTCGGCATGTCCGGGAGTGTCAACAATGTTGATATGGGTATCGCCCCATTGAACCGCCGTGTTTTTCGCCATAATGGTAATGCCGCGCTCTTTTTCAAGATCGTTGCTGTCCATCACCCGCTCTTCCAGCTGCTGGTGAGCGGCAAAAGTACCGGACTGACGGAGCAACTGATCCACCAGCGTAGTTTTGCCATGGTCAACGTGGGCGATGATAGCGATATTACGAATTTGACGAGCCACTGATATTCCCCAAAACGGTCATAAGAAAAAACGCGGGATCAAGCCTCCCCGCAGCGGGTTTTCTTATAACGGTATCTTGCTCAAAAAGCAAATAAAAACCGCCCCCAAAGGGGCGGCAAGAGGGCGACCGAAGCCGCCCGGGAATTGCTTTGACTTAGAAACCAGCCTGGAACTGCAACACCATGGTGTTGTAGATATATCCATTGACAGGAACCGAGCCTGATCCAAAAGCACCATCATGTCCCAAGTACGCCTGACGATACATTGAACCACCCTGCGGAATCACATAGTTAGCCTGAATGCGGGCCGCGTAAGGATTGTTAGGATTGAAGGAGTAGTTTACCCCAATTGTGTAATTGTTAAGACTTCCAAGATTGTTGTCACCAGTCCAGTTAAAACGCTCGAAGCGGAAAGCTGGCTCAATATCCAACCAATCCGGCGTCAAGGTCATCTGATGAAGGTTAGCAGCTAAAGCTACATACCAATCCTGAGCACCAAGACCGGCGATGCCCTGATAACTAGTTACATGGCTATATTCGGCCATATACTTAAGTCCCATCATGCCGCCACGAGCACCCACATTCCAAGAATCAATTTGCTTTGCATAACCCGGGGCTGAATCTAAAGTGTCTGCACGGGCACCAGATAATTCAACATTGAGAAGAGGATTTAGCTTGTAGCCAACCATTCCCGCAAAAAGATATTTGCCAGTACCATTCGTCAGAACTCCGCCAACTCGTGTCTGGGCATAGGAACCACCCAAAACGCTGGGACCACCGAAAGGCACACCTACATTTGCGTACTCAGAACCCAGTGGATTATTACCAAAGAGCGTAAACGCATTGTTCCCATCCAGAGAATGGTTATCAAATATACCCGCACTGTAGTAGATTCCGGTACCCATTACGTTAGGACTATGGAACATAACACCCGCACTACGGTCTGCACCTATGGACTGATTCATAGAGCGCTGGATAAACCACAAGTCATCCCCACCGAACTGAGTCCGCTCCATGCCGACAGGCACGCGGAATTTACCAACTTTTAATTGCACTTCAGGAATGAAGGCGAAATTTATTTCCGCATCCTGAACGCCGGATTCACCCTCAACTCCAGGGAAAAATTTACTTGCGCCCTGAAGGGATCCACCACTCATCCAAGCGCCGTCCCACTTATATTGGAAATTGTAGGTCACTCCAGGAACGGCTGTACCCTTAACACCCAAGCGGATACGATGAGCACCGAAGATCAGACCTTCATTTCCTGAACTGCCAAACTGCTGACTACCGGTAATCTGGGCAAATCCATAGAGGATAGGACCGGTATCCTGGGAGTTCTCAGGCAGAAATACCTTGCTGGAAGTGTCACTATCTGCAGCAAAAGCCACTCCAGGAACCAAAACTGCGGCCGCAACGGCCAAAGCGATAAGATTCTTCTTCATGATAAAGCTCCTCCTCGAGAGCATTGTTTGGATACTACGGTGCAAGTTATAGCACCGGTGTGGACACTATGCAACATTTTGACAACACCTTTTTTACAACGTCGGCAAAATAAATACAAAGCCAGGGTTATTTTCACCTGATCCGGCAATCCGGTTTGACAGGGAAGCTGGCCTAAAGCTATCATCGCCGCCACTCTTGGGGAATCGTCTAGCGGCAGGACAGCGGACTCTGACTCCGCTAACCGTGGTTCGAATCCACGTTCCCCAGCCAAGAACATAGCAGCGCCCGGGGTTTTCCTTGGCGCTTTTTTGTTGCCATGATGACACTGGCCCTTTTCGAGCCTTCCGCTTTAGTCCGTGCTAAACTCTTGTCCATGATAGCTAAAACTGATCAAACTGCCCGTAGCGTACTGAATTTCACGAAAATGCATGGCCTCGGCAATGATTTTGTCGTGTTCGATGGTATCCGCCAGCGGGTCCATCTGACGCCGGAAAAAATCCGCGCCATGGCTGACCGCCATTTTGGTATCGGCTGCGATCAAATCCTGCTGGTAGAAAACCCCCAGTCCCCAGACTGTGATTTTCGTTATCGCATTTTCAATGCGGACGGCGGTGAAGTTGCCCAGTGTGGTAATGGTGCGCGTTGCTTTGCGGTTTTTGTCCGCCGCGCCGGGCTCAGTGACAAGGAAGTCATTCAGGTAGAAACCCAATCCGGACAAATGCAACTGCGCATTCTCGAAAACGGCGAGGTCAGCGTCAATATGGGGGCTCCGCGTTTTGCTCCGGAGGCCATTCCTTTTAAAACCCTGGAAGAAGGCCCCGAATACCTGCTGGAAGTCCATCATGACACACTGCGCCTGGCCGCACTCAGCATGGGTAATCCGCACGCCGTGCTGCGCGTGCCGGATGTGGCCACTGCACCCGTCACCCAGCTCGGGCCGCAAATCGAAAAGCACCCGGATTTTCCGCAGCGCTGCAATGTCGGATTCATGGAAATCTGTGACCGCTCCCATATTCTTCTGCGGGTCTGGGAACGTGGTGCAGGAGAAACCCTGGCCTGCGGCAGTAATGCCTGTGCGGCGGTGGTGGCTGGAATCCGCTGGGGAGCGCTGGACCCGGCCGTTGCGGTAGATCTTCCGGGGGGTCGCCTGCACATTCAATGGGCAGGACCAGGACAAGCCGTTATGATGACAGGACCAGCGCAGGTGGTTTTTGACGGAACCTGGCTCTTATAACGCATTGTTTGACAGACAAGGGGGGACATCCTCATGCAGAACACCACGGTACAAGCCATAGCTGACAGCCTGAACTGCGACGCCCGGGATCTGGCTTTTCTGCACAAACTGACAGATCAGGAAGGCGAAACCCTCGCCCATCTGATCGCGGCGCTGGAAGTACACAGTGCCCCCGAACGCTACAGCGATACCCACTGGGAGGATGATTAATTTGGCAACAGCCCCCGAACACGATGCTCAGGCAGAACAAGTCCGCCAGTACCTGCTCGAACATCCGCAATATTTATGGGATCAGGAAGATTTGTTACTGTCCCTGACCCTTCCCCATGTCGGTCGCGGGTCCGCCTCCTCCCTGCTGGAAAGACAGGCACAGGTTTTACGCGACGAAAATAGCCGTCTGCAGCAACGCATTGCCGCCCTGCTGGGTGCCGCCCAACAAAATGCGGCGCTGGGCCTGCACCTTTCTGATCTGGCTACCGAATTGCTGAACACGCCGGACTGTCCGGCAACCTTGAATACCGTGCTGACCCGGCTGCACGAAGGTTTTCAGGTGGAGGCGCTGGCCCTAATAGCCCGCACGCCGGTGTCGGGTCTACCCCAGTTTACGGTGCTTGAAGAAGCGGATTTTCTGGAGATACTGGACGGCTCGCCGCCCACCCAAGCGGCCACTGGTCTTTCTATCAATCCAAGCCTGCGAAGCACTTTGTTTGCAGCCGAGGGCGCAGCTCTGGAATCTTTTGCGCTGATTCCATTGGTCGGCCAGCATATTCAGGCGGGCATTGTGCTGGGCAGTCAACATCCCGAGCGTTATGCCAAGGATGCGGGTGCGGATTTGCTCAATCAAATTGCCCGTCTGGTGACGGCCGCTCTGGATCGCTGCCTGACCCCATGTTGATGCAGGAAGCAGTCACCGACTTCACAGAGACGCTTGCCCGCAGCGGGCGCAGCAGCCCTGCCACCGTCGCGGCTTATCATCGCGACTTACAAGGCTGGTTGCACTTTATGCAAAGCCGTGGACATCAGGACATTGCCCATATTCAGCCCGGCGATTTGCGCGCTTATCTGATGGCGGAACGCAGTCGCGGAGTGGCCGTGCGCAGCCTGCGCAGACGCTTCGCCGCCCTGCGTGCCCTGTATCGGCATTTGCAACAGGCATCACCGGATTTGTCGAATCCGGTGCAGGGCATCATGATGCCTAAATCCGAACAACGCCTGCCGGACTGGTTGACCGTCGATCAGGCCAAACAGTTGATGGACCCTGTCGAAAAGCCCTCTACAGCCCCCAATTTTGCGCAGAGCCGCGATCAACTGATCCTGGAACTGCTCTATTCCAGCGCCCTGCGCGTCAGTGAACTGGCGGGATTGAACCTGCAGGATCTGGATCGTCATGGCGGGACCGTGCGGGTCATGGGTAAAGGCAGCAAGGAGCGCATTGTTCCGGCCGGGAAAAGCGTCTGGCGAATGCTCGATCTGTATTTACCCCTACGCCATGCTCTGCTTGTGGACAAGCATCTGCTTGAAGAAAATGCTTTACTGCTCAATGCCGCTGGTCATCGCCTCAGTGTTCGCAGCATTCAGATCCGCGTGAAGGAAATGGGAGAAAAACGCCTGGGGCAGCATATTCATCCCCACACCCTGCGCCATAGTGCAGCCAGCCATTTTCTCCAGTCCGCCGGAGATTTGCGCGCCGTGCAGGAGTATTTGGGACACGCAGGTATTGCAACCACGGCTATTTATACCCATATGGACTATCAGCAGTTGGCGCATGTATATGATGCGGCGCACCCGCGCGCCAGACACACAAAACGCCCGGAAACCGAGGATAAGTTATGACAGATGCATTACCCATGCACGGCACCACCATACTTTGCGTGCGACGCGGCAGCAATGTGGTGATGGCCGGAGATGGTCAGGTAACTTTTGGCAATACCGTCATGAAAGGCAATGCCCGCAAGGTAAGGCGTATTGAACCGGGGGTGTTGACTGGCTTCGCGGGTGCTACCGCCGATGCTTTTACCCTGCTCGAACGCTTCGAGGCCAAACTGAAAGCCCATCCCGGACAACTGGCCAAGGCGGCTGTTGAACTCGCCAAAGAGTGGCGCACCGACCGGGTATTGCGACGACTGGAAGCAATGCTGGCCGTTGCGGATGATAAGCAAAGTCTGATTATTACCGGCCAGGGCGATGTGCTGGAACCGGAATTCGGCATTATTGCCATTGGCTCCGGCGGTCCCTATGCCCTTTCTGCAGCCCGTGCCCTGCTTGAAAATACCGAGTTGCCAGCACGTGAGGTCGCCGAACGGGCGCTGGGCATCGCCGGGGACATCTGCATTTATACCAACCACAACCATACGATTGAAGAACTATGAGCATGTCTGAAATGACCCCCCGTGAAATCGTCCAGGAACTGGACAAGTACATCATCGGCCAGTCTGACGCAAAGCGTGCAGTGGCAATTGCCCTGCGCAACCGCTGGCGGCGCGGCCAGGTGCCTGCCCCCCTGCATCAGGAAATCACCCCCAAAAACATCCTGATGATTGGGCCTACCGGCGTCGGCAAAACCGAAATTGCCCGCCGTCTGGCGCAATTGGCCAACGCCCCTTTCATCAAGGTCGAAGCCACCAAATTCACAGAAGTGGGTTACGTCGGCAAGGATGTGGAATCCATTATCCGGGACTTGACCGAAACGGCCGTAGACATGATTCGTAGTGAACGCCAAACGGCCATGCGCCAGCGCGCTGAAGAAATGGCCGAAGAACGCATTCTCGATGCGTTGATTCCTGGCCCCCGGGACAGCACGGTGCCACGCAGCGATGAAGGGACCCGCCAAAAATTCCGCAAGATGCTCCGCGAAGGCAAACTGGATCAGCAGGAAATCGAAATTGAGGTTGCTGCTCCCAAAGCGGGGGTGGAAATCATGGCGCCAGCGGGTATGGAAGAAATGACCAACCAGCTGCGGGATATGTTCTCCAATATGTCTCAGGGTAAAACCAGCACCCGCAAGGTGCCGGTGGCGGAAGCCCGGCGTCTGCTCACGGATGACGAAGCTGCCAAGCTGGTCAATGAAGAAGAAGTACGGGCCCTGGCCCTGGAAAGGGTGCAGTCGGGCGGCATTGTTTTCATCGATGAAATTGACAAGGTGGCAGTCCGCTCCGGTAGTCAGCAGGGGACCGACATTTCCCGGGAAGGGGTGCAGCGGGATTTGTTGCCGCTAGTGGAAGGGTCCAACGTCAGCACCCGTTATGGCGTGGTGAAAACCGATCATATCCTGTTCATTGCCTCCGGGGCATTTCATCTCAGCAAACCTTCGGACCTGATCCCGGAACTGCAGGGACGACTCCCTATTCGCGTAGAGCTGGATGCCCTGAGTGCGGCAGACCTGGTCCGTATTCTGCAGGAGCCGGAAAACGCGCTGGTGCGCCAGTACAGCGCCCTGCTCGCCAGTGATGGGGTCACCCTGCAATTTACTGATGATGGCGTACGACGCATAGCCGAAATCGCGCAACAGGTCAACGAACGGGTCGAGAACATTGGCGCCCGTCGCCTGCATACCATCATGGAACGCCTACTGGAAGAAGTGGCTTTTTCAGCGCCAGACCTGAGTCAGCCCAGCGTCGAAGTCAATGCAGAATATGTGGATGGGCGCTTGCAGGATCTGGCCCAGGACGAAGACCTGTCCCGCTATATTTTATAGACCGGGTTCAGAGTGTGTTACCGGAACGGAACTCAGGGCTTGAGATAAAACGCTCCAGCCGCCTGGGCTTGGGCAATGGCAATGACGCCCGCCGGAACCAGGTAACTGCCAGCAGGCCGGGCGGCTGGGTCGAGGCCCATGTTGCGCAGACTGTTTTCACAAAAATCCACACATAAACCGGCGCTGATCCGCTCTTCGATTTCCCGCCGCCAGTGACCATGCGCCCACAATGATACCGGGGACTGACCATTGGCAATGACGCGCAGCGCCTGATCGGGATCCGCCGCCGCTGCGTTGCGCACATTGGCCAACAAATTCGGCCAGCGTCCTGCATCATCAATATGAAACAACAGCATCGTTTCAGGCCGCCGGACTGAGTGCCAGCATTTTCTGCCGCAGCTTGCCCATGCTGCTTTTTTCCAGCTGGCGGATACGCTCTGCAGAAACTCCCAGCTCATCACCCAGCACTTGTAAGGTCTTGGGATCTTCGCTGAGCCAACGGTTTTCAATGATGTAGCGATCACGCTGAGGCAGGGCCGACAAGGCACTCTGCAATACGGTATGCTGGTGCTCGTCCCAATCCCTATCCAGGAGCTGCTCAACAGTGGACTCCGCAGGATCAGCCAGTTCCATGACCCGCGAATGACCACTTTCCTCATCGGGCTCCATATTCAGGGAATAGTCATGCCCAGTCATCCGGCCTTCCATTTCCAGCACCTGCTCCCGGGTAACGCCAAGATCTTCAGCAATGGCCGCACTTTCCTCACCACTCAACCAGCCCGTGTGGGTTCGGCTGGAACGCAGATTAAAGAACAGCTTGCGCTGGGCCTTGGTGGTAGCCACTTTGACAATACGCCAGTTGCGCAAAATGAATTCATGAATTTCCGCTTTGACCCAATGTACAGCAAAAGAGACCAGGCGTACGCCATGATCAGGATCATAGCGCTTGACGGCTTTCATCAGGCCGATATTCCCTTCCTGAATCAGGTCGGCTTCCTGCAGGCCGTAGCCCCGATAACCACGGGCAATCCGCACCACAAAGCGCAAATGACTGAGCACCAGGGATTTGGCCGCTTCGACATCTTCATGATCGCGCAGACGCAGGGCCAGATCCCGCTCTTCTTCAGGCTCCAGCATGGGCTGGGCATTGACAAAACGCAGGTAAGCCGTCAGCCCGTCGGCGCTGACCAAATCCCTACTGGCTATAGCAAGTTCATTCATAGTTAGTCCTCGCAACAATCAACATACCTTGGACTCTCAAGATCTGCAGCTGGTTCCTTTATTCCAAAAACTGGGCCGAGCCTCTCAATACATATACAACATGTGAATTAGATGGGGATCCCGAACAATATTTTCAAGGGCAGCTCATCCATTATGAAAAAGTATGGTCGAGGTGTTGACCCACTGCAAGGCGTGAACCCAGCCAACCAAGAATAGCGCTGATAATAATCAGGATCAGTCCTTCCAGACCTGTCAGGCCTAAAAGCTGAAACCGGGTACCATACAAAGTCGCCAGACGATCAACCGGTTCCTGCAAAATCGCGATGGTAATCGCAATAATAATCCAGGCCAGTATTCCGGCAATGGCCCCCTGAATCAGTCCCTGATACAAAAATGGCCGGCGGATGAAGGCCCGCGTTGCCCCCACCAGACTGGCAATATCAATTTCATCGCGGCGCTGGGCAATATGCAGGCGAATGGTATTACCCATAACCAGAATTGCGCCCACGGCCAACATAATGGCCAAAATCCAGACAGCCCTTTTACCCAGGGCCAGAATGGCCTGCAGACGCGCCACCCAATGCAAATCGGATTGGGCACTGGCAACTCCGGGTTGACGCGCCCACTCCTGAACTTGCGCCTGCAAGGCCGCCGGACTTTCAGATAATGGATTCAGTTCAACAATAAACGAAGCCGGGAGTGGGTTTTCTCCGAGAATTTTGATGGCAGCCGTCATTCCGGCGTTTTTTTCAAACGTTTTCAATGCGGCTTCCTTACCGACATAGCGCACATTGACGACTCCGGTGCTGCCCTGTAACTGCTTCTGCAGCTGCTGTATGTCTTGCTCTGTAGCATCCTGATGGAGAAAAAGTGAAATCTGGGCTTGATTTCGCCATTGCCCCAACAATTGCTGGAGATTATTGAGCGCCGCAAAAAGGCCCACAGGTAGCGCCAGCACAATAGCCAGGGCAAAAATGGTCATTAGCGTTGCTAACGGCTGCTTCAGCAGGGTGTTCAAGGCATTTTGGGCGGCTTCCCGACGAATATGTAAGGCACTCACGCGGATTTCTCCTTGGAATTTTGTAGCATCCCTTGCTCCAGATGAAAGACGGGGAGCCTCAAACGTTCTACCTGGGACTGGTCATGGGTAGCCACCAGAACCGTGGTACCGTGCTGATGAAAGTCCCGGAACAGATCCAGAATTTCCGTGCTCAACGAACCATCGAGATTACCGGTCGGCTCATCGGCGAGCAAAATTTCCGGGGTATGCACAATGGCCCGGGCAATCCCCACCCGCTGCTGTTCGCCGCCCGACAGAGTGGCCGGCAAATTATGAATCCGGTTACCCAATCCGACTTTTTCCAGCGCTGCCCTTACCCGGCTCTGAATCTGCTTTCCAGATACCCCACTGACCTGCAAAGTCAGGGCGACATTATTGAACACGTCACGATCCATCAATAATTTGTGATCCTGAAAAACCACCCCAATGCGCCGACGATAGGCGGGGATATGGCGTTTTCTCAGGGTCGAAACATCCACGCCATTGACCATCAGCGTGCCATGACTGACGTCCTCCAGACGCAGCAACAATTTCAGAAGCGTGCTTTTGCCTGCCCCCGAAGGCCCAGTCAATAAAGCCATCTGCCCGGTCGGCAATTTAAGATTCAGTTCACGCAGCACATGATGGCGGCCGGGATAATGTTTGGTGACATTGACAAATTCAATCATGACTTCGGCTCCGCGAAGAGGGCATCAACAAAAGATTCTGGATCAAAGGGACGCAAGTCAGCCACCTGTTCGCCTACACCAATGTAACGAATCGGAATCGGCAAAGCCTTGGCAATAGCCGCCACCACCCCGCCCTTGGCGGTGCCATCCAGTTTGGTAATACAGATACCCGTCAGACCAATAGCCTCATGAAACTGCTGGGCCTGATTCAGGGCATTTTGTCCGGTTCCTGCATCCAGCACCAACCAGACCTGATGGGGCGCTTCGGGATCCTGCTTTGCCAGTACTCTTTTGACTTTTTTCAGTTCTTCCATCAAATGGTCTTGGGTATGCAGGCGTCCTGCAGTATCGGCAATGAGCAGATCGGCAGATCGGGCCCGCGCCGCCGCAAACGCATCAAAAACTACCGAGGCACTATCCGCACCGGTTCCCTGCGCAACTACCGGAACCTGCACCCGTTGTCCCCAGCCCTGCAACTGTTCAACCGCAGCCGCCCGAAAAGTGTCTCCGGCCGCCAGCACCATGGAAAACCCATCGGCTTTCCAGCGTGCGGCGAGCTTGCCCGTAGTCGTCGTTTTCCCGGCACCATTGATGCCTACCATCATCAATACCTGCGTCCGTCCCTTTTCCGGCACCCAGAGTTCCGCACGCGGCCGCAAAATATCGAGCAACGCATCGCGCAGGGCTTTTTTCAGGATGGCAGGATCTGTCAGTTCCTTACGACGCACTTTTTCCGTCACCGAGGCCATGATTTCCCGAGTCGCTGCAGAACCCAGATCCGCTTGTAACAATAACGCTTCCAGATCTTCCAGCAATTCGTCATCAATGACTTTTTTACCCAGGACCAGTCGGCCGACGCCTTCGGTAAATTGCTCCCGACTCCGGTTCAGACCTTCTCGTAGTCGTGCAAAAAGCCCTTTTTGCACGGAACCAGCGGCAGGTTCGGCAGCAGGCAACGCCATATCGGGAGACTCCGTTGGTTGATCTTCCGGCTCTTCCAATAGCTGTGCGGGTGGCGGGGTGGTCTCATCTTCAGATGCGGCTTCTGGTACTGCCTCAACATGTGCAGGCAGAACAGTCTCAGGTTTTTCCTCAGCAGGCTCAGGCTGGACAGTTGCGTCAGCGGCTTCTGTCATTTCCTCCTGAGAAGGGCTTTTGTTACGCTTGAACCAGTTAAAAACCATTGAACGGGCAGAACCTCAGACATTATGAATAGTTGCATTATCCACCGAAGCAGCGCAGCGAACAATGCGCCCATCGCTGATGACTATCTGTCACCGGCAATTTGGGGTAAAAATCCATGACCGTCAGCATCATTGCTGGACGGCATCGAGGTCGCCGGCTGTTGACCCCCTCAGATTCAGGCGTTCGCCCTACGCCCGGGGTAGTCCGTGAACGACTGTTTAACTGGTTGGGCGGGGTGGTTGCAGGCGCGCGGGTTCTGGACCTTTTCGCCGGAAGTGGCGCTTTGGGGCTGGAAGCCTGGTCAAGAGATGCCAAGGAAGTGGTTTTTGTCGAAAAAAATCCCCGGCATCGCGCCCTGTTGTTACAGAATCTCAAGGCTTGTGGGATTCCGGAAAGCCAGCTTGCCGGCAAGAATGCTCTGCACTATCTACAGCAGAATGCGCCTTCCTTTGATATAGTGTTTGCTGATCCGCCCTTTGATCAGGGCTGGCCGCAGCGTCTGGCGTCTTGTTTTGCTGCCTGCGCAACATCGGAAAAACCCTGCTGGCTTTACCTGGAAAGCTCGGCTGCGGAACAATGGCAGGCGGCAGATATTCCTCAAGGTTGGCAGCCTTATCGCCACGGACATTGTGGTGATGCTTTTTACACCCTGTTTAGCAAGCAGTAGGAGCACATGCGCACAAAATCTCAGCCCAGACGGATTATATATCCCGGCACTTTTGATCCAATCACCCATGGGCATGAAGATTTGGTCCGCCGCGCTGCCCAGCTTTTTGACGAGGTCGTGGTGGCCATCGCCTCGGAAACTCCCAAAAATCCCATATTTCCTCTAACTGAAAGAGTCGCCCTGGCCACGGAAACCCTCACAGGCATTCCGGGAGTCCGGGTACGCGCTTTTTCCGGATTATTGATCCACCTCTTGCAGGAAGAAAAAACCCATCTGATTTTGCGCGGGTTGCGCGCCATTTCTGATTTTGAGCATGAATTTCAATTGGCCTCCATCAATCGCCGCATGGATGCGCAAATTGAGACCCTGTTTTTGATGACTTCTGATCAGCATACTTTTCTTTCCTCCAGCCTGGTTCGGGAAATCAGTCGCCTGGGCGGAGATGTCAGCGCTTTTGTCCATCCTGCTGTAGCCGGCGCCCTGAAAAGACATTTTCTTAACGGAGTGGACCTAGGCCATTCAGAAAAGTAGAATATGCTATTGATCCAAGGAGAAATAAATGTCTCTGCTTATTGATGACAACTGCATCAACTGTGATGTCTGTGAACCCGAATGTCCCAACAGCGCCATCAGCATGGGGCCGAATATCTATGTCATTGACCCCAAGCTCTGCACCGAGTGCGTTGGCCATTACGACACGCCCCAGTGCATGGAAGTCTGTCCGGTGGATTGTATCAGCAAAGATCCTGACCATGCAGAATCTGCTGAACAACTGCAAAGCAAATTCCGGCAACTTACCGGACAGGCCTGAAAGGCGCTCGCAGCAGACTCAGGAGTGGAGCGGATTGGCGATCCAGCCGGTCACTCTGCTCCTGAATCTCGGCAAGACTCTGTTCCAGCTGCTGTACTCTGGTATCAATATTACCCATAGTCGTGGCAATACTTTGTAGTGAATTCAGCTCTTCCTCGGCATTTTGATGAAATAGCTGGAGTTGCTGGTTCATGACGGCCATGATTTCATCCACCCAGTTTTCCGCCTCCCGACGGGTTTCGACGACAAAATCCCGGGTACGACCCGCTACCGTCAAAAATGCCTTGCGCACCACGCTACTTTGGGTGTTTACCGCAATTTCCAGCATCATTCCAAAACGCTCGTAGCTTTCAGACATATCCATCAATTCCGCACGTCTGGGCATCATGGCGTAGGGCACGGCCCGCAAGGAGGGCAGGCGGTAACGCTTCTGCAAGGCCTGATATTCTTCCGCGACCATGGCAGACACTTGTTGTGCGCCCTCCAGTGCCCGATCAAAGTGGGCGATGGCTTCACTGAAAAACTGCCGGAAACGCTCGACAATTCCTGCAGTTGTCCAGGCTGAGAGCATTTCCGCCTTGGCATTGCTGATCACCAGATCAAAGGTATTGGGAGCCAGAGGAATCAGCAACAACTCTTCCACTGCCTGGCGAAACCGGGCTTTTTTCTCTTCAAAAGCCTGTCGATCCTGCTCAAAATTTTTGAGCAGGATTTGGTGCTGTGCAACCAGTTTTGGGATTTTTTCAGCCGTACGGTCCTTGAGACTTTGTACGCTATCCATTTGGGCTAAAAGACGATGGCGCTGATCCTGCAACATATTTTTTTGATCCAGCACCGCCCGCTCTATGAGCATTCGGCATTTTTCCTTGATGGTTTCATGACGCGCTGGCAAAAGTACTTCCGCTATGGAGCGTTCCAGCGCGGCCAAGCCACTGCGCTCCAGCAGCTCCGCATCCTGACGGATTCGGGCAACCAGGCCTTTTTGACCGGAAACCGGAATGACCTGATCAGGGTTGATACGTAAGCGGGTTGCCGTATTAGCCACCTGCTGGGTAATTTCCTGTTTAATATCAACCTCTTCCCGTAATTCGTCCCAAAGGGTGTCAATTTTATTCAAAAGTACAATTTGCTTTTGATGGGCATTGCGCATCAGGTATTGGTCCCAGATCATCAGATCACTTTGCGTTACTCCGGTGTCTGCACCCAGAAGAAAAACAATAGCGTCTGCATCTGCCAGCATGCTGAAGGTCAGTTCCGGCTCGGCACCAATGGCATTGAGCCCCGGAGTATCCAGCACCGTCAAGCCTGCATCCAGGACGGGATGAGCCAGATATAGTATGGCGTGTCGCCAGCGCGGAATCAGCACCTTACCCAATCCGCAAGAGGGGCATACCGTGCGTTCGCGATTTTTGGGGGTACGGTTCAGCGGCGGGCAAAGACCAATACGCCGGGCATCTTCTACGGCCACGCAAACCGTTTCCGTCAAGTGCGCCAATGACTCGGAACGCTCCTTTTTGTCTGCCACAGACAAGGGGAACTTGCGCCAGGCGCTTCCCGCCTTCTTAAGCTTTTCAATGCTGACATCGAGGCTGCGGCTGGCGATGGGCAGTAGCTGCAGACCGGGACGTCCTTGCGGCGCACCGCGAATTTCCACGGGACACATGGTGGTCTGCCCGGAGCTGGAAGGCAGAAGTCTCTGGCCCATATCCGAAAAAAACAAGGCATTGATCAGTTCGGTTTTACCCCGGGAAAACTCCCCGACAAAAGCAATGCGCAGACTGTCCTGCTCTGTATCATAAGCCAGGGTTTCCAGCTGCAGCATGGTTCCGCTGGGCAGCAGGCCGAGGTCGGCAGTGAGTGCTGCCATTTCGTGCAGACCACTAACCAGATCCTGGCGCCAGCGGTTCAATGCAGACAGGCCCTCCAAAATCGGTGACCGGGTAATCGACTGCTCAATGCTCATGGGTACTCCCGACAGGTCAGTGCTGACAATGGGAACAATAAGTGGTCGCCCGCCCGCCGATGCGTATCCCCTGCAAAGCTTTTCCGCAGCGGATACAGGCTTGTCCTTCTCGTCCGTATACCGCCAGAGATAGTCGAAAATATCCATTTCTGCCATCTGGTCGGGTAAAGTCGCGCAGAGTCGTCCCCCCCTGCTGAATAGCAGCTTCCAGCACGACACGCACGGCTGCGGCCAGGAGGGTGTAGCGAGCCAGAGAGATGCGTCCGGCCGGGCGACGCGGATCAATGCCTGCGGCAAAAAGGGCCTCATTGGCGTAAATATTTCCCACACCCACCACTTGATGCGCATCCATCAGAAAGGCTTTTACCGGAATCTGGCGCTGACGACTCTGAGCATGGAGATAGGCTCCGGAAAAATCCTCGCCCAGAGGTTCGGGACCAAGGCGGGCAATCAATGGGTGCGTATCCGCTTCTTTCAGCCAGCAAAGCACGCCAAAACGGCGGGGATCATGGAAACGCAAACACGTATCCTGAGCAAAAAGCAGGTCCACATGATCATGCTTCTCCACCGGAGTGTCCTGCGGGAGTACCCGCAAGTGTCCACTCATCCCCAAATGAATCAGAATGCTGCCCCGTTGCAAATCCAGCAGCAGATATTTGCCGCGCCTTCTTATTTGCTCCAGTTTCTGACCGGCAACCTGCGCGCTCAAGTCCGCATTCACAGTCAGGCGCAAACGTGATTCACGCACAATCGCGCCCTGCAGATTTTTTCCCAAAAGATGCGGACTGATTCCCAGACGGGTCACTTCCACTTCCGGTAATTCAGGCATGATCAGGGCTCCTGGCACTACTTACACGTTCTCTGCCCGCCAGATCACAATGCGTCTGTACCTGCTGAAAACCGTGGTCATGCAGGAGTGTGCGCACCGCAGCAGCCTGCTCGCAACCATGCTCCAGCAAAATACGTCCCCCCGGATGCAAACGCGAACGGGCCCCGAAAATAATAGGTTCCAGACATTCCAGACCCGTTGGACCAGCCACCAGCGCAGTCCTGGGCTCATGCCGTAAGTCCGGCAGATGGAGGTCATTACTGGCAAGATAAGGCGGGTTGGAAATAATTTGATCAAAACGCAGGTTCGGATCCAGGGGAGTATACCAATCACCTTGCAACCACTGGATGTTTTTCACCCCGATTCGATCCCCATTCAGCCGGGCGACGGTCAAGGCTTCCGGGCTTTGCTCCACCGCAAAAACGCTGGCTTGCGGCCGTTCACGGGCCAGCACCAGGGCCAGCGCTCCGGACCCTGTGCCCAGATCAAGCAGTTGCAGGTCATCCTCTACCTGACTCTCCATAAGCGCCAGACTGACCAGCAATTCACTATCGGGACGAGGAATTAATACTGCAGCAGTGACTATCAGATCCAGTCCATAAAAGGACCATTCACCCAGACAGTAAGCCAGAGGCACACCGCTGAGTCGCTGGTCCAGCAGTGTCTGTAATTGTGCTCTTTCAGTGGGAGTCAAAACCTTTTGCGGGTTTATCAAAAGTTCCGTGGAACGGAGACCGAGACCATGGGTCATCAACCAGCGCGCTTCCTGGATAGGCTGGTCACTGACTGCCGCCAACTGTGCACCCAGATGGCGCTGCCAATCCTGAAGACTAATCATCACCCAGATTTTGCAGCAAATCGGCCTGATATTCCTTGATCAGCGGC
The DNA here is from genome assembly GCF_001931655.1 of Acidithiobacillus albertensis. Lineage (NCBI taxonomy): Bacteria > Pseudomonadati > Pseudomonadota > Acidithiobacillia > Acidithiobacillales > Acidithiobacillaceae > Acidithiobacillus > Acidithiobacillus albertensis. Next base: position 2,402,788 of record NZ_MOAD01000001.1, read on the forward strand.
TCAATCACGGCATCCAGATCTCCCGCCAGAATAGCTTCCAGCCGGTACAAGGTCAGATTGATCCGATGATCCGTCAGGCGTCCTTGCGGAAAATTATAAGTACGAATGCGTTCGGAGCGATCGCCGGAACCAATCAAAAGCCGCCGGGTTTGTGCAGCACTGCTCTGCTGTTTCTCCTGCTCTGTTTCCAGCAGTCGGGCCTGTAACAAGGCCATCGCCTTGGCGCGGTTTTTGTGCTGTGAGCGATCTTCCTGACAGGCTACCACCAGACCCGAAGGAATATGGGTAATCCGGATAGCCGAATCGGTCTTGTTGATATGCTGACCACCAGCGCCACTGGCTCGAAAGGTATCAATTCGCAGATCCGCAGGATTGATATTAATCTCGCTGACCGTATCCACCTCCGGCAATACCGCCACCGTACAGGCGGAGGTATGGATACGCCCCTGGGCTTCAGTTTCCGGGACGCGCTGAACCCGATGGCCGCCCGATTCAAACTTGAGTCGGGAATAAGCACCGCGCCCGCTGATTTCCAGCACGGCCTCCTTGTAGCCGCCCCGCTCCGACTCCGATGCGGACAACAACAGCACTGTAAAACCCTGACTCTCGGCATAACGGGTATACATGCGCACCAGGTCGCCGGCAAACAGAGCGGCTTCTTCTCCCCCGGTCCCCGCACGTACTTCCACGAAAACGTTGCGCTCATCATTGGGATCTTTGGGCAACAAACGCAAGCGCAAGGACTCTTCCAGTTCCTCCAGATCCTTTTTGGCGCTCGCCAGCTCGTCATGGGCCATTTCCCGCAAATCGGGATCGCGCTCTTCAAGCAGCATTTTTTCCGCCTCGTCATGATCGCGTTGGCGCTGTTCGTGACGGCGTAACAAATCCAGTATGGGACTGATTTCACCCAACTCCCTGGAAAGACTCTGAAAGCGCTGGGTATCATTGACCAACTCAGGGCTGGTCAACATCTGGCTCAGCTCTTCAAAGCGAAAGGCTAACTGTTCCAGCTGGCCCTGCAAACGCGGACTGAGGCTCATCCTTCAGCATCACTGAGATGAAAAAGAATGTCCAACGCCGCGACCAGACTCTCATTGGTGGCTTCCTGGCAGGGCTGGCGCAAGGTCGCAATGGGATCATGCAGCACTTTATTGATCAGCGCCTTGGAAAAAGCATCCAGAACCGCGTGCGGATCCTGGCCCTGATCCAGATAATGCTGAAAACGCCGCACTTCCTCCTGACGCCGTTCTTCCACGTGATCGCGCAGGCGGCGGATAGCCGGCACCACATCCAGACTTTCGCGCCACTGCTGAAATTGGCCCACTTCATCGGCAATGATCAACTCGGCAGCTGCAGCGGCTTCACGTCGCGCCCGCATTCCTGCCTGGGCAATATCATTCAGATCGTCCAGCGTGTACAAATAACATTGCTCAATGCTTTCCACTTCGGGGGCAATATCCCGGGGTACGGCCAGATCCACCAGCATCAGATCACCGCGTTCACGCTGCGCCATGACGGCAGACACCGCCTCACGGCTGACAATGGGCTGGGTGCTGGCCGTGCAGCTCACCACCACATCAGCGTCATGCAGAAGACTGGGGATCATTTCCAGGGTATGGGCATTCCCCGCAAACTTTGCGGCCAGTTGCTCACCACGTTCGGAGCTGCGATTGGCCACAGCAAAAGTGCTTACGCCGTGCTCCCGCAAATGGGTAGCCACCAGTTCTATGGTATCTCCAGCCCCGATCAGTAATACCGAGCGACCTTCCAGACCCCCGAGCAACTGTTTGGCAAGACTGACCGCTGCATAGGCCACACTCACCGGGGCAGAGCCAATGGCGGTTTCCGAACGCACCCGTTTGGCAACCCGAAACGTCCAGTGCAGCAGGCGATTCAAGACTGGACCGGCTGCACCACTGTCGGCAGCTGCCTGATAGGCATCTTTCACCTGTCCCAAAATCTGGGGTTCACCAATAATCATGGAATCGAGGCCGCAGGCTACCCGAAACAGATGGCGGACGGCCTCTGCGTCGCTGGAGTAATAAATGTGTCCATCCAGAGAACGGGGATCAATCTGATGAAACGCACAGAGCCAGTTCTGCAAGGCCTGACGATTCGACCCATGGCCGCCATGCACGTAAATTTCGGTGCGGTTGCAGGTAGATACAATCAGAGCTTCCTTGACGAGTCCCTGATCAAGCAGATCGCGGTAAGCTGCAGCCAGCGATTCCGGAGAAAAGGCGACCTTTTCCCGAACCGCAATCGGGGCAGTATGATGACTTAGACCAAAGCAGAAAATAGCAGCGACCGTCCCTGCAGAGCGACGATGGAGGGGCTGAATTGTCGCTGACCGCGCACAGGATTGCAAGCCGCTGCGCCAGCAGTTATTGTGCTCGCTGAATGATCAATCCGGAGCAGATGGTATGAGAAGCAAGCTGAGCGGCATGGTGGCAGGAATACTGCTCAGCCTTATCGCTGGGAATGCTGTGGCCGATACCAAGCCTGCCGGGATGACTGGAGAACAGTTGTATTACCTCCTGGTTGCCGAATTTGCGACCTTGCAGCAGGAGCCAAAGCTCGCCATACCGGCATGGGCGGAAGCAGCCAAACTGGCACCCGAGGCAAATGTTCTGGAGCGCGCCACCCAGGCTACCGCCCGCTTCGGGGATTTTGATGACGCCCTGACCCTGGCCAGAAAATGGCGGGAACTGGCACCTAACAGCGCCAAGGCCGACCAGTTTGAGGCAGCACTGCTGCTGACCAAAGGTCAAGAACAGCAAGCCATCAACCTGCTCCAGGCAACTCTGGCGCGTTTTCCGGATGATCCCAAAATCACCCTGCAACTCTCGGAATTACTGATTGCCCACGGCCAAAGTGGCGAAGCGAAGCGACTATTAACTGCTTTGGCCAGCAAAAATCCAAACTCTGCCAGTGCTTATTACACCTTGGGTCGGATTGATCTGATCGAGAACCATCCCGATCATGCTATCACCTGGCTGGAAAAAGCGCTCAGCCTGCGACCTGACTGGCAGGAAGCTGCCATTCAACTGGCCGAGGCCCTGCAAACCACCCAAGGACCGACCGTGGCCCTGCACAGTATTCAGTCTTTTACAGCGCATCATCCAGACGCGACAAAAGCCCACCAGTACTTGGCCGCGCTTTATCTGAAAATGGGGGGCACGACCCAGGCCTACCGGATTTATCAGGGAATGGCGCGGCAACACCCGGATAATCCTGAAATCGCCTTGTCCTTAGGGATCATGGACATTGAACGCCACAACTGGCCTGCAGCCCAAAGTAATCTGCAGCGCGCCCGTGATCTCGCGCCCCAATCCCCCGCACCCATTTACTATTTGGGCCGATTGTATGAAGCCCAGGGTCACTGGGCGGAGTCTCTGCAATGGTACCAGCGCATTCACTCCGGCCCCCTGTATGCAGAAGTGGAGCTGCACAGTGCACGCGTGGAGTATCAGCTGGGTGACCATAAAAAAGCCCTGACCCGTCTGCAAACTCTGGCAACCGCTCACCCCAAAGAGGCGCAGATTCCCCTGCTCCAGGCCGATTTGTTACAAGGCAGCGGCCACCTGCAGCAGGCCCTGCAAATACTTCAGCAAGCTCTCGAACGTCTTCCGGAAAATGCGGAGCTCTGGTATGCCCAAGGTGCCGTCCAGGAACAACTCCATGATTTTCCAGCCATGGAGAAATCCATGCATCAGGTCATTCAGCTCGCCCCTGATAATGCCCAGGCCTATAATTTTCTGGGCTACAGCCTTGTGGAAAGAAATCAGAACCTCTCCGAAGCCAGCACGCTATTACACCAAGCGATTGAACTAGAACCCGAAAACCCGGAGATTCTGGACAGTATCGGCTGGCTCCATCATCGTCAGGGCGACAACCAGAAAGCCCTGGAATACCTGCAAAAAGCCCACCAGGCCCTTCCTGATGATCCCGAACTCAGCATGCACCTGGGACGTATCCTCTGGGCTCTCGGCAAACATCAGGAAGCCCGTAACGTCTGGCAACAGGCGCTGGACAAAAATCCCAACGACACTCCTCTCCGCCAGGAACTGACCCGCCAGCCATGAGACCTTCTTTTCGCAAAATTTTTCTTTTTATGAGGCTGAACCGGGCACTGCAACTCGGTGCCGGGGCCATTCTCGCCTTGACGCTCTCGGCCTGCGCGACCATTTCCCCCGTAGCCCCCAGTCATACCAACGTTCTCCCCACAGCGGAGCGTAATCAGGTAATTTCCAGCTTGAAATACTGGCGTGCCAGTGGCGAAGCCGTCCTCAGCACACCCAAACAGAATGAAAACTTTGGCTTTCGCTGGAAACAGTCGCCCCGGCTGCAGGAACTTTCCATTTATGACCCTCTGGGCAGAACCGTGGCACGCATCACGGTAGAGGCTTCCGGTGCTCATCTGGAAACCATCACCGGAGAACATCGGCAAGCTCGTAATCTGTCCACGCTACTGAGCATGGTCCTGCATGTCGAACTGCCGGCTGCGGAGCTGCCGGACTGGATGCTCGGCTTGCGCGGTAACACCAGCACCATCAGCAACAACGCTTTAGGATTGCCGAACATTCTCCGCAGCGGCCCCTGGCAGGTCCACTATTTGCAATATACCCCCGTCGGCGGACTGACTATGCCCAAATTATTGCAGGCAAATGGTCCGGATGGCATTGCCCTGCGTATGGCCATTACTCAGTGGCAAATGGGTCAAGCAGAATAAACATGAGCATTTCCTACCCTGCCCCGGCAAAACTGAACCTGATGCTCCGGGTCGTCGGACAACGGCCCGACGGCTACCATGAACTGCAGACCGTTTTTCAATTTATTGATTTTGCCGATCAGCTACAATTCAGTTCGCGACCCGCCGGCCAATTCTCCCGAAGTGGCGGAGCCGCAACCGTCGCTGAGGCAGATGATCTCACCATCCGTGCGGCGCGCCTGCTGATGGAAAGCGCTGGCATCCAGGAAGGTGTCCATATTCACATCGACAAGGTTCTGCCGCTGGGCGGCGGAATTGGCGGAGGCTCCTCGGATGCCGCCAGCACCCTGATAGTACTCAACCGCCTCTGGCGAACCGGCTTTACCCGCCAGGAGCTGATGGCACTCGGCACCCAACTGGGTGCGGATGTTCCGGTGTTCATTTTTGGACAGAGCGCCTGGGCAGAAGGGATCGGTGAACAGCTATCCGCCCTGGATGAGGTACTCGAATCTCATTATGTACTCGTACATCCCGGCATTGCTGTCAGTACCCGGGAAATTTTTACCGCTCCAGAATTGACACGACAGCACCCGCCCAGCACAATAGGCGCGTTTCTCGGCGGGGTCATGGAAAATACCCTGCAAAGCACAGTATGTGCACGCTACCCGGAGGTCGAATCCGCTATCCAATGGCTGAAAAGTCATGGATTGCGCGATGTTCGTTTAACGGGGAGCGGTGCCTGTGTTTTTGGGGTTGCAGAAGATGCAAGTAGCGCCCGGATCATCGCTGGACAAGTACCTTTGCCATGGCGATCCTGGGCAGTTAAAGGATGTAATCGGCATCCTCTATTTGATCCTGCCGAGCAATGAGTTATTGGGGCGTAGCCAAGCGGTAAGGCACCGGATTTTGATTCCGGCATTCCCAGGTTCGATCCCTGGCGCCCCAGCCAATTGTCCTCGGACTGTTTTGCCACCTGCACAGAGAGAATGACATCACATGGCCCACGGCAATCTTATGGTGTTCAGTGGAAACGCCAATCCTGTTCTTGCTGCGCAAGTAGCCCGTTTTCTGCAAATCCCCCTTGGTCGCGCCGAGGTTAGTTCTTTCAGTGACGGCGAAGTGTTTGTCGAAATCCTCGAAAACGTCCGGGGGCGCGATGTATTCGTCCTTCAGCCCACCTGCGCACCTACCAATGATCATCTCATGGAATTACTCACCATGATTGACGCCCTGAAACGCGCTTCGGCCAACCGGATTACTGCTGCCATGCCTTATTTTGGTTATGCACGCCAGGACCGGAAATCCCGCTCGCGCACGGCTATTACGGCCAAGCTGGTGGCGGACCTCATCACCAGCGCCGGGGCCAATCGGGTTTTGACCATGGATCTGCATGCAGATCAAATTCAGGGGTTTTTTGATGTTCCTGTGGATAATATTTACGCCTCCCCCATTTTACTGGGTGACATCTGGCGGAAAAGCTACCCGGAACTCATTGTCGTTTCTCCTGACGTAGGGGGTGTAGTTCGTGCCCGCGCTATTGCCAAACGGCTGGAAGTGGATCTGGCCATCATCGATAAACGCCGTCCCCGCCCCAATGAATCCGTGGTTATGAACATTATTGGTGACGTCGAAGGACGCACCTGCGTATTGGTAGATGATATGGTAGATACCGCCAATACCCTTTGTGAGGCTGCTCATGCCCTCAAAGCCCAAGGGGCAGTCAAGGTCTGCGCCTATTGTACTCACCCGGTTCTCTCCGGACCGGCCATGGAACGGATAGCGCGCTCTGAACTGGATGAACTGGTGGTGACGGATACCATTCCGCTCAGTAAAGAAGCGCAGGAGAGCCCGAAAATTCGCGTACTGTCGGTCGCCGAACTCATGGCGGAAACCATTCGTCGCATTGCTGAAGAAGACTCTGTCAGCTCATTATTCATGGACTGAGAATTAACTCCTGCCTGTCGCCTTGCGGCCAGACTTTGGCCGTTGTATCATGCGTTCTCTCCAATATGGTGGCTGTAGCTCAGTCGGTAGAGTCCCGGATTGTGATTCCGGTTGTCGCGGGTTCGAGCCCCGTCAGCCACCCCATATAAGACAATCACTTAGCGATGCTTGCTAAGTGATTTTCTGCGTCTTAATTTTTATCAAGGCTTGTAGATAGCAAGAAATATCCTTACCATAAGTCGTCTCGGAACCCGCATGCATGAGCGCCATGATTACCAGCAAATTGACCAGCAAGGCCCAAACTACCATTCCGCAGCCGGTGCGGGTTGCATTGCATCTTCGTGAGGGGGATGCGATCGCCTACCGCATTGAGGATGGCCGGGTCATTCTGAGTAAAGCGACTCAAGAAGCTGAGGAAGACCCCTTCGTGCTATTTTCCGAATGGGACAGCGAAGCAGATCGACGGGCCTATGGGCAGTTGTGAAGTTTGGGATGTCGTAAGGCTACCGTTCCCCTATACCAACCGACCTGTTCATCAGTACCGCCCCGCTCTGGTCCTTGCTATCAACAACGGTACAGGGTCTCTACGTCTGCTGTGGGTACTCATGGTCACCAGCGCGGAAAACAGGGGGTGGCCCGGAGATGTTGAGATTGCCGATCTCGCAGGTGTCGGCCTGCCGGTGGCATCGGTGGTGCGCTCAGCAAAAATCGCCACTGTAGAGATGGACATGGCGGAACGCATAGGCCGTCTGGCCATGCCGGATCGCCGGCGTGTCATTGATGCAGTCCGGGACCGCCTTTCCGTGGCGGGGATTTGTAATTACTAAGGGTGCTGGACCTGTGATGGACGATGAAGGGGATGGTGATGGAAAATAATATCCTGATACTCACCATCAACGACTGCCCCGGTATGCGGGTGGTTCGGGTCCTTGGGCCGGTCTATGGTACGGGTGTCCGGTCCCGCAATATCGTCGGCAATCTTCTGGGCGGTATCCGTGCCGTTTTTGGCGGAAAACAGTCTGGCTACTTAAAAATGATTGCTCAGACCCGTGATGATGCTCTGGAACAACTGGCGGAACATGCCCGCTCCCTTGGGGCCAACGCGGTATTGGGGATGCGCTTTGATTCCGGTGAGTTTGATGCAGGACAGGGGCAGGCCATGAATGAGGTCACGGCCTATGGGACGGCGGTGGTGGTGGAAGCACTATAATGCCGGTGGAATTATCCCCTATTGTGCCGCTACTGGCAGGACTGGATGCCAAACAGCGAGAAACTTCTTTGAGTGTGGGGGCTTCTGTGCACCATCCCGAAGTCTGTGCCATGCTGTATGGGACCTGCACGGTGCCGTCTGGTGTATCCGCCTGAACGGACCGGGTTTGCCGGTCTTTCAGGATGACTGGTTCCAAAGTTACGCCAAGATTGCCGTGCTGGTATAACGGGCTTTGGTTATGCCACCAACCCCTCAGCCTGTTCAATAACCGTATGCACCGCCCCTTCCTGCATATCAGGCGGATAACCGTGTTTCCGTAAAACCCGTTTGACCATGCGCCGCAGATGTGCCCGCGCCTGTTCGCGGATGGACCAGTCGATGCGAGTGTTCTGGCGCACAGTATCGGCCACTTCCTTGACAATCAGTTTCAGGGCTTCGTCGCCCATAGACTGCACAGCGGAATCGTTGGTCGCCAGTGCGCCCTGTTTTTATTGCCTCAATGATCTACGTCTTCATTTTTTACTATTGCACATGTCGCAAAGCACAGTCTTCCAACGGCGTTCCACGCGAATTTCGCCCGGGTTCCCGCATTGTTCACAGGTGTGAGTAGCCTGTTCGTTATGTGCGTTGATGATCTGGTTCAGTTCATCGTTCTGCAGCGTTGTATTGCAGCGCAACAGGCAGTAATCCGTTTTGATCTGGGTGATCCGCAAGAAATCGTCAATCTCATGGTGTTCTGCGTAGGCCGCAATCTGGTCAATCATGTGCTCAACGATGGGAAACCAGCCTTGATAGACCTCTATCCCATACCGATTGATGGCATAGTCCTCATTTTCCGGTTCAGGGAACAGGTTCGGATACTTTGATCGCATGGACTCGGTGAAAGCCCTTTGGGTTTCTGCAAGTTTCATTGACTATGCCCCACAACAAACACAGATTTTTCTTCTGCCCTTCCCCTTGAAAAAACCAAACTTCATCACACCACCCTCACATGCGGCACATCCCTTGCGGAAATAGGCCGAATTTCATCTTCTGCCAAGGTCAGTACCCCCAATGGATCACCGGCCAAAGTGGTAAACTCAACCTCAAAGGCTTTTCCGCCTTCATGGATGAATACCACGGCCCCTACATCACCTTTCACCAGACCCTCATGGGGTCGATCCTTCACCAGAATGACGGTGTCCAGTTCGCTGATCATGGTTTCCCCCGTATTACCTGACCGGCTGCAAGTAGGTCCATGCCTCATCCTCTGAGGGTTTCAACCAGTCTTCCGCCAGCACGGATTCTGAAAGCAGCGATTCCTCGTTGGCAAGCGGCGTCAGCAAGGCCAACAAGGCACGGCACGCCGGAAGCTGCTTGCCCAACCCCACGGGATGAACCTGTCCCTGTGCATCAATTTCCACTTCAATGGTTGGTAGCAAGGCTCAATCCTCGGATTCATCATCCAGTTGAAGGTACACCACATACTCACCCTCGACATCCACGGCAATGATTTTGCCTTCCATCAGGGCATTCAATTCCTTGGGCGTTATGCGGATGCGTTCGCCACTACCCCATCGCTGCCCAAACACGGTATCCCCATCCAGAGGGTCTACAGCCTCGTTGACAATCGCCACCCCACGATCACGGTCTACGCTCATGATGCCCCCTTAAATGACCTCGCGGACAGACCACTAGCCGCTTTAGTCCGTATGGTGCAATTCTTCCCGAACCACTTTGCGCACGGCATCCAGCAAGGATTCCCGCAAGGTGCGGTTGATCAGCGTCTGATACCCACGTTGCCCCGCTTTTTGGCGAAAGTAGTCGAGAATGTCCGGATCAATCAGCATATTAACCTGCTTTTTTCGTAAGTGGGCACGAAAGGCAGCTTGCCCTTGTCTGGTTTCTATGGGCTGACCGTCTTGCAGCCAGCGGCCTTCCGGGTGATCCAGTTCTTTACCGGTTAATTCCTCTGCGTCGTCTTCATCTAGCCAGACGTTCGCGGTAGATTTTGATTTCACGCTCATTATATTTCCTCATTGAAATAATCCGCCGGGTATCCTCACGTTGCGTGTACACCACCGCAACCATGCGATTTTTCAGGAATCCGATGCAAACGGTACGCGCTTCACCATAGTCCTTGCGCTTATCAGGAAACTCAAAGGTGACATCGGCAAACACTTCTACGCAATCTGCAAAGTCCAGTTCCCGATGCGCGATGGTAGCCCGCCTTTTTTCTTCATCCCAATCCAGATTCATATTGATGATTATGTTGATACCTTGTTTCGTCAAGGTGAGGGGTTATTGGTTATGATAATGAGCGTGGCAAAGGCGACCATGTTCACTTTTCCGATGAAGAAACGGCTTACGCATTTATCAGTGTGGATCAATTGATTGAGGATTTTATTGCAGAGGTGGAACGATGGAAGCGCGAACACTGACCATTACCGTACAACCGGACTGGCAGGCTGCTCTACGCAGTGCGGGCAAGGCTGCTCAGTCTGAAACCTACCAAGGAGAAACCCTGAATTTTGAATCGGCGGATGTATTTCTTGGCCGACTAACGGCATTACGCTGGTCGTTACTACGCCAGATTATGCGGTTAGGGGATGTCTCCATCCGCGAGCTGGCCCGGCAGATAGGTCGAGATGTGCGCCGCGTACATGATGATGTGGTGGTACTCACGGAGCTCGGATTGATTGAGCGTCAGCCAGTGGGGGCGTACTGTGTCCTTTTGTGGATATTCATGTGGATTTGCATTTTCGCAAGGCGGGTTAACCAAGACCACACCAAACTTTCTATAGCCTCATGTAAGCACCAAAAACCAAAGGCCCCGCCGGAAACCGGCGGGGCCTTTGCACATCCAGTACGACGATAAAATTACTTCATCATCGCCTTTTTGAACATGCGCTCTACCTTCTCATTGGCTTCTTCAGCCTTCTGGTTGGCAGAATTGGCAGTGCTCATGGCCTGATCAGCCGTGCTCTGTGCGGCATTAGCCTTGCTCAAAGCGTCAGTTGCAGTGCTCTGTGCGGCATTGGCCTTGGCAAGAGCCTCGTTGGCGGTGGACTGCGCGGCATCAGCCTTGGCAGAAACCTTAGCGAGGTCAGAACTGGTAGCGCAACCGGCCAGGCCCAAGGGCAAAATCAGCGCAGTTACTTTCAAAGCTGTGGTAAACTTGCTCATAGCAGTCTCCTTTGTTGGGTTGGAAAACGAGCAGAGGGATCATAACTAAAAAAATAACTATACGCTAGTCTTAGCGTCACTATGGATACTAGTTTTTTGAATCCATCTGGCAAAAAAAGGCAGCGCAACACCACGCACAAGCCGGTACACAATCGCAACCAATTGTTTTTAATAAAATTAATTTATCTCCTTGATTTTTTCAACATTTTTTATAAAATATTGTTCCTTTTCATGATTTGAGAACAATACCCGTCTGTGTTTCGACTGGAAACCGGCTCCAGAATGCCAGCTCAAAGTGGGAGAACCCTATGATTAAAAGTCTGTCTGCAGGAATGGGCGTTGCCCTGATGGCTTTATTATTACCGAATGCGCTGGCACTTAATTCTTCCGGATTACCAGCCGGGATGCTCACTCAACTCACTCCGAAAACAGCCAACGTCATGAACCCTTCTCAATCTGGTTCCCTGGAAAAAACCAGCGATCAAGATAGTAACACCCGCAATGAATCCACTGCTGCACAAGGGGATGGCGCTCTCATCATCCACCATCAAGTTTTTTATTTGCGCCGGGTTACGGCATATAACGCTTTACCCAGCCAAACCAATAGCAATCCTGGCATGTCAGCCTGCGGACCCACCCGGCCTGACCAGATCGCCCTGTCACCTGACCTTTTCTTTCGCAGCAATGGCAGCAATCGCTGTGGAGAAAAAATCAACATCGTTCTCTCTTCGGGAAAAATCATTCATGGCATCGTATGGGACACCATGAATCCCCGTTACCACATGGCCGCAGATATTCTTATGGGCAGCGTCCAGCAAGCCATGGATTTTGGTGTTCGAAAAGCCCGCTTGCGTTTTGTGCATTCCAGCAAACCCGCTACCAGCGGCGTCTGAACACTTCAGCTCAGGCCGGCCCCGCAGCCATCATGGCCTCAATGTCTGCCACTTTTTTAGGGACATTTTGCGAAAGAATCTCGGGGTCGGCCGCTGTTACCACCACATCGTCTTCGATCCGGATGCCGATTCCCCGCCACCTTTCCGGTACCGCAAGATTCGCCGGAGCAAAGTACAGACCCGGCTCTACCGTCAACACCATTCCGGATTCCAGTTTCCGTGAGGTCTTGTCTTTATTGCGATAATGTCCCACATCGTGCACATCCAGGCCCAACCAGTGACCGGTACCATGCATATAAAAAGCTTTATACGCTCCCTGTTCAATCAGGGCATCACGACTGCCTGAGAGGATTTTCAGATCACGCAGGCCATCTACCAAAACCTTGACCGCCTCATCGTGATAATCAGAAACCGGCCTCCCGGCCTGCACCGCAGCAATTCCAGCCTCCTGAGCAGCCAGGACGATTTCGTAGATTTCCCGCTGGGCAGGACTATACACACCATTCACCGGGAAAGTACGGGTAATATCCCCCGCATATCCGGCAACTTCTGCCCCGGCATCAATCAGAACCAGATCTCCGTCACGTAATTCCGCATTATTTTCCGTGTAGTGAAGAATACAGGCATTTTCACCGCCACCGACAATACTGGGATAGGCCACGCTCGGTGAACCCAGGCGCCGAAAAACATGTTCAATTTCCGAACACAGGGCATATTCCATCATTCCCGGCTGACACTGGCGCATGGCATGACGATGTCCGGCACCACTGATGCCCACGGCGGCCCGCATGCACTCCAGCTCGGCAGGATCCTTAAAAAGGCGCATTTCATGAACCAGACCGCCGACATCCACTACTTCCTGCGGATAACGAATACCCTGACGAATCTTGCTTTTCGCCAGATTTCGCCAATGCATGACTCTGGCGTCAAAATCACTGTTTTGCCCCATGGGATAAAACAGAAGCTCCCGGCCTTCCAGAAGCGCCGGTATTTGCTCATTCAAGTCATGAATGGAATAACAGCGATCCACCTGGCATTGGGCCAGCGCCCCCTCCAGGCCCGACCTGCGCCCATCCCAGGTTTCCCGAGCCGGATCACGAGGACGACAGAACAGAATTTGCTCCCCCTCAGAATGTCCAGGAATCAGGACGAGGACGGCCTCAGGCTCCTCAAATCCGGTGAGATATAAAAAGTCGCTATCGCCTCGAAACGGATATTGCACATCACTATTACGCTGCTTGGGGACAGCCGTAGGAATAATAGCAACGGCAGAGTCATGCATTTTCTGCATGAGCTGACGGCGTCGGAATGGATAATCGGGAGTAGGTAACTCAAGTATGGGCATAAGGTAAACCTCCTATGCCCCTATTATCTCACAAATCAACCTAAAAACGACAGTTGGCCTGAAGGCTTTGCCGCATCAATCTGGATTTTAGTGCATCGCCGCTTCAACCTGCTTGGCAAAGGCTGGATCAGTCTGGGTTTGCTTGAGCATGCTGGAATATTGTCCGGCGCTCAGATGGTTGGTCGCCAGCACTTTGTCCACTTTTTCCATATAGGATTTTTTGACCGCATCCTGCTTGGCTTTACTCACGCCTTTCTGACTGATTTCAGAGTGAGCCTGCACGTTCAGGGGTTTGATCTGCGCAACAGCATGGGCAAAATCCTTAATCTGGGCCGGGCTTGCGGCCATGGCATCACTGGCAAAAGCCACATTGCTGACTAGTCCCAATCCTCCCAGCGCCAACACGACCAATCCGAATTTAATAGAATGACCCAACGATTTCTGCATGGTGTTTCTCCTCTTTGAAAGCAAAAATAAACCACATATATCAGCAAATTACGTGACAAATTGACGACTGTAGAGTCGCTACCGTAACGACTCCTTGAAGATTTTGCAAGCCATGAAAACCCGTTGGGGAAAATCTCTCTAAGATCCCGAAAAGGCATCATCCATAGCATCACCCAGGCGCAGTACCGAAGTGACTTGGAAAGTGCCGGGAGCCTGCAACTGATCTCCACGCGGAGTAATCGCGCCCTTAAAGCCCAGTTTGACCGCTTCGCGAATACGCCCCTGGGCATCGGCTACGGGTCGCACCTCTCCGGCCAGACCAAGTTCTCCAAACACCACCCGTCTTCCCGTCAAGGCCTTGTTACGAAAACTGCTCAACAAGGCCAAGGCCACAGCCAGATCGGCGGCGGGTTCATTGACCCGGATTCCCCCGGCAATATTCACAAATACGTCCTGATCAAAAAACATGCTGTCCCCATGCCGATGCAATATAGCCAGCAACAAAGACAGGCGATTGGGATCCAAGCCAATGGCGACGCGGCGGGGATTAGCCAATGGGCTGGGGGTCACCAGTGCCTGCACCTCGACGAGCAGCGGCCGTGTACCCTCCTGCGTTGCCAGCACCACACTGCCGGGTACCGGTTTTTCATGCTGGGAGAGAAACAGCTGCGAGGGATTGGCCACCTCACTCAATCCGGCTTCCTGCATCTGGAATACGCCCAACTCATTGGCTGCACCAAAACGATTTTTGATGGCGCGCACAATCCGGTAGGGGCTGCCAGCTTCTCCCTCAAAGTACAGCACCGTATCGACCATGTGTTCGAGAACACGCGGACCGGCAATAGCACCTTCCTTGGTCACATGCCCAACCAGCCAGACGGTGGTTGCACTGGCCTTGGCAAAACGCACCAGACGGGCGGCACATTCACGCACCTGGGCTACAGATCCGGGTGCCGACTGCAGGCTATCGGTATACACGGTCTGTATGGAATCAATCAGCAACAAATCGGGTTTTTCAGCCTGCAGTAGTGCTTCGATGGCTTCCAGATGGTTTTCAGCCAAAACCCGCACCGGACTTTTCCCGAGGCTCAAACGCTGGGCGCGCATGGCCACCTGAGCCGCCGATTCTTCTCCCGTCACATAGAGCACCTTGCTACTCAGACTGAGATGATGGGCCGTCTGGAGAAGCAGGGTCGATTTGCCGATTCCGGGTTCCCCCCCCAGCAAAATAGCCGCACCGGGGACTTGGCCACCTCCCAGTACCCGATCCAGCTCTGACAATCCGGTCGTTCTTCGGCCAGCATCTTCCAAAGGTACCGCATGGAGAAACTGGGGCGGGCTCGCATTGGCAAAAGCGGTCTGCGATCGCGCACTGCTTTTTTCGACACGCTGTTCCACAAAGCTGTTCCAGGCCCCGCAATCCGGACAGCGGCCCAGCCATTTGCTGCTGCTGCTCCCGCAATCCTGGCACACGAATACATTTTTATCGCGACTCATGCCCGCAGCCTCCTGGGAACGCGCATCTGGATGCGGCAACTCATTTCATAAGGGATGGTATCCAGCTGCTGAGCGAGCGTTTCCAGAGTAGGTCCTTCGCCACCCATCAGCGTCACCTTGCTGCCAATATCTGCCTGAATATGGGTAATATCTACAAAAAGCATATCCATACTGACCCGCGCCAGAGTACGGGTTTCCTGACCGGCCACCCTGATGGCAGCACCTGATCCCAGCTGACGCGGATATCCATCGCCATAACCTGCTGCGACAACCCCCACCCGACAGGCCTCTGCTGCCTGCCAGGTGGCGCCGTAACCCAGCCAGTCACCCGCCTGAAGATGGCGCGTCGCGACAATTTCACTTTGCCAGGAAAGCACCAGTTGCAGGCCCAGATCCACACCATTTTTACCGGTGAAGGGCGATAATCCGTACAGCATCAAACCCGGCCGTACCCAGTATTGATGGGTCGAAGGCAGACTCAGAACAGCCCCGGAGTTGGCCAGACTATGCTGGCCCAGCGTGCGACCTGAATATGCTTTGACCATGCGCTCAAATACCGCTATCTGTTGATCATTGAATGGATCTTGCGGGCAATCAGAACGCGCCAGATGGCTCATCAGGCCCAGCACCTGCCAGTGCGGATAGGACTGCAGTTTTGCAAAAACCTCCCCCAATCGTTCCGGCGCAAAGCCCAGACGGTGCATGCCCGTATCCACCTTGATGAAGATTTGCAGGGCACGATGCGGGATCTGGCTTTCGAGCCAGGCCAGTTGGCGATCTTCATGAATGACCAGCCAGTAAGCGCGTTCGGTGGCGAGCAGTACTTCTTCCGCTGTAAAAGGACCGCCCAACAGACAAATGGGCTTGTTCAATGCCAAAGCTTGCAGCGTTTCGGCTTCTTCCAGAGAGGCCACGGCAAAAGCATCCACACCGGCTGCAGCCAGAACCGGAGCACAAACACGCACATCATGACCATAGGCATTGGCCTTGACCGCCGCCATGATTCTGGCCTGAGGCGCATGATTACGAGCCACCTGAAGATTATGGCGCAAGGCTGAAGAGGAAATTTCGGCGATGATGGGGCGGGTCATGGGGCTATGATAATCCAAGCGCCGTTAAATCTGAAAACGACAGGCGGAGGGAAGCATTACAGCGGCTGTGATGTTCATGATTATCCTAAAAACGGCAGTTGCCGTGGGTGCTTTGTAGCGACTTTTGTTCTGAGCCGTTGTTGTTCTTGGTGAAATCCTGCGCCCGTCAGGAGAGCTGTTTGAGCCCGAAGGGCGAGTTCTCTCCTGACAGCAGGATGAGCCCTAGAACAACAGGCGAGGAACAACGGAGCAAAAAGCACTCATAGCAACTGCCGTTTTTAGGATTATGGCTGTGCGCGCAACCGGAGAAACTCAGTGACCGTATTCGCCGCCCGTTGGCGCATAATTTTCGAAGCGGGTATATTCACCGAAAAAGCTCATCCGCACGGTTCCGATGGGTCCATTGCGCTGCTTGCCGATAATGACTTCGGCGATGCCTTTTACCTCTTCATTATCCTTGTTGTACACCTCGTCCCGATACAAAAACAGGATCAGATCGGCGTCCTGCTCGATGGCCCCGGACTCGCGCAGGTCCGACATTTGTGGACGCTTTTCAGTGCGGTTTTCCAGACTGCGATTGAGCTGGGACAAGGCGATGACAGGAATGGACAACTCCTTGGCAAGGGCTTTTAATGAACGACTGATTTCGGAAATTTCGGCCACCCGGTTATCGCCTCTACCCGGAACCTGCATGAGCTGCAGATAATCGACCACAATCAAATCCAGGCCCTGCTCGCGCTTCAGGCGGCGTGCCCGGGAGCGCAGGTCGGCAGGAGACAAGGCCGCAGAATCATCGGCAAAAAGCGGGGCGGTGCCCAATTCGCCAATGGCATGGGCCAGTCTTGGCCAATCGTCATTTCCCAAAGTGCCGTTACGCAGACGGTGCTGATCGACCCGACCACGTGATGACAAGGCCCGCAAAACAATTTCGTCTGTAGGCATTTCCATGCTGAACACCAGCACATTTTTGCCTTCAACGCAGGCGACGTGCTCGGCCACATTCATGGCAAAGGATGTTTTTCCCATACTGGGACGACCTGCCACAATCACCAGCTGACCCGGATGCAAACCCGAAGTTTTTTCATCCAGATCAGCAAAACCCGTAGCCAGACCGGTAACCCCTTTTTTGTCACGGGCGACCGCCTCAATACGATCAATTACGGCGGGCAAGGCTTCTTTCAGCTGCACAAAACCTTTACCTGCCCGCTGTTGCCCTTCTGCCAGTTGGAAAACCCGACTTTCGGCTTCATCCAGAAGCATACGCGCTTCGCGCCCATCAGGCCGGTAAGCCAACTCGGCAATTTCCCGGCCGACACGAATCAATTGGCGCAGGGTGGCCCGCTCACGCACAATGCGGGCATAAGCCAGCACATTGGCCGCAGAGGGCGTTTCATTGGCCAGCAAGAGCAAATACTGTACACCGCCGGCATCAGCGAGATGCTCATGATCCTGCAAGGTTTCTGACACCGTGACCGCATCCACGACGCGACCGGCATTGAGCATGTTACTGATCGTCTGAAATATCAGACGATGCCGACGCTCATAAAAATCTTCTGCGGCGACCGCTTCCATGACCTGATCCGCAGATTCCGGGTCAATCAGTAACGCACCGATCACCGATTGCTCGGCCTCAATGGAATGCGGCGGAGCTTTCACCCCGCCGCCGTAGTCATCCTCTTCGTACAAGGTCGCGTCTCAGCGTGCCCGGCAATCAGGCCCGCTCGACAAAAACCATGACATCCAGCTCGACTTCAGGGTGCAGATGGATACGGGCGGGGAATTCACCAATCCGCTTGATGGGGCCATCTACCAGACGAATTTCGGTATGCGCCACTTCATGACCCTGTGACTTGAGAGCAGCACTGATATCGTGCAAACCCACAGAACCGAACAGACGACCGTCTTCACCCGCCTGCAGGGCAATTTTCACGACGGCATCAGCCAGAGCGGCTGCACGCTGCTGGGCGGCCTGCAGGCGTTCCATTTCAACCTGCTCCAAAGCCGCCTTGCGCTCGGCAAATTCTTCCAGATTCCGTTGATTGGCCACTACTGCCTTGCCCTGGGGCACCAAAAAGTTACGGCCATAACCGGGTTTGACTTCGACAACATCACCCAGGCGACCCAGTTTGTTAATACGTTCCAGCAAAATCACTTTCATGTTCAATTCCTCCCAAAAATCCTTGCAAAACGTTCCTCAGGAACGTGGTCTCAATAGTCTTTGCCGCAGGTGAAACACCCTGTCCAGAATTCCCAGCACACTCAGCACCAGCAGCAACTGTGACAACAAAATCAGGGCAATATATAGTCCTAACAAGGCTATGGTGGGCCAGCCTTTGGCAGCAAACCACAAATGCACAAAGCTCAAGCCCTGCAGGAGGTACCAGGTCCCGACCAGCAGCGCCAGATTTTGCAGTGGCCAGGCCAATGCACCGTGGAGCAGACTAATGCCCAGCAGAGTTGCCACCACCAGCCAGATCAGCATACCCGGCAATTCCAGACTGCCATAAACGCGTTGCGGTCGATCCAGACCTTGATAACGCTCGTACCAACGACTGGCCAGCAATGCCGCAAGGGTCCATAGCAAAACCAAACCCGCTGCCATGATGCCCGGCAACAAGGGTGCCATACGCAAAACTGCCGCCATCTGTACTTTGCTGATCTCCTTGGCCAGGGGTTTCAGCATCTGCGTCATCTGGGTCTGCCAGAAATCTGGCCCGGCCCCCAGCGGGACTACCCACAACATCAGTACCAGAATCAGCAGAGACAAGCCAATCAGCACCCAGACCACACCACTCCACTGCGTATCCCAATGCAGCCCCTCACCCAACAGTCGCCCCGGCAACCAGGCCACCAGTGCAAATATCACCCCAAACCAGGGGTTAAAGGTAAAGAGCATACTGGCGATGCCGGCGATGACCAGCACTTCCAGACTTTCCTTGCGTCCTGCCTGTATAGTGACTAGAGCCACCAAAGCCACACAGTTCAAGAAGAGGGGCGCCGCCAGAAAGGGTACCAACCCGGCCAGACTGAACAGGACAGCAATACTTAAACCGGCTTGCCAGCGTCCGCTGAGAAACCAGCGCAGAACTCCGCCCTGTGGCTGCGCCGTCACCGCTCCGTCAGTGCCTTAGCGAACGACGTAAGGTAACAGGGCCAGAAAGCGCGCACGCTTGATAGCTGTGGTCAACTGCCGCTGATACAAATTACTGGTGCCTGTGATCCGGCTGGGGACAATTTTACCGGTCTCGCCCACATAAGCCTGCAGGGTTTTCAGATCCTTGTAGTCAATTTCCTTGACGCCTTCTGCCTTGAAACGACAGAACTTGCGACGCCGGGTAAAATTTCCACCGCCACGTTTATCACCGTCACCGTCCCGATCTCTATCCCGATTAAATGCCATCTTGTCTGCTCCTTGAATCAGGCCGTCTCAACGGCTTCATTATCACTGTGAATGGATTCGCTTTCGCCTTCTTCGCTGTCGGTTTCGACGCGTTCCCGACGATCATTTTCGTCACGGGCCAGAAAAGACGCTTCGGTCACGGCCTCTTCACGCACCAGAATCAAATGCCGCAATACCGCATCATTAAAGCGGAAAGCATCTTCCACTTCAGCCAGGGCAGCACCGCTGCATTCCACATTCATCAGCACATAATGAGCCTTATGGGCCTTTTTGATAGGATAAGCCAGTTGCCGACGACCCCAGTCCTCCAGGCGATGGAAATGACCGCCATCGCCTTCGATCATGCCGCGATAGCGTTCAATCATCTGGGGGACTTGTTCACTCTGATCAGGATGGACCAGAAACACGATTTCATAATGACGCAAACGTTGCTCCTTATGGTTCACTGCGGAGTCCGGACGCCCATCGCCCGAACAAGGAGTAAAAAATGGTGAGGGCGTATTCTAATACGCGACGCGGGAAAAACAAGAGCTTATCAGGATAATTCGGTGATTTCGCGCATACAGCGGGCACGCTCAGGGGCCGACAGGGGAATTCCGGCGGCTCCAGCAAGAGCGGCAAGCGTGTTGGTCCCGGTCTGCATTCCTTGATTTTGCAGGTGCTCAATGGCTGCATAGGCACCATTGGGATCATTGCAAACCAGGAGCAAATCCGCGCCCGCAGCCTGTGCCGCATCTACCCGTGCAGCCATGTCTCCCGCCACATGGGCACCCACCATACTCAAATCGTCACTGACAATAACACCTGTGAAACCCATTGCTCCACGCAACACGCCGTTAAGCCAACGCGAGGAAAACCCGGCGGGCTGCTCGGGGTCTATTTGCGGATACAGGCAATGGGCTGGCATGATCGCCGGAATGGCTGCCTGAATCATAGAACGGAAAGGCTGCAAGTCTTCCTCAATAGCGGCAAGTGGTCGATCATCGCGAGGCAAAGCCAGATGCGAATCGGCCGCCACAGCACCATGACCCGGAAAATGTTTGGCCACCCCCTGCAGACCGGAATCAGACATCCCCTGCCAAAGACGCGCTGCAATGGCACCCACCCAATCCGGGTTACGGTGAATGGCGCGATCACCAATCACCCGGGAAATCCCGCGATCCAGATCCACACAAGGCGTGAAGCTGAAATCTACGCCAATTTCCCGCAATTCAGTGGCCAGCAGACGCCCCCAGTCATAAGCCAAAGATTGCGCCGCCTCCAGACCCAAAGCTTCGGCCTTTTGGCCCAGCCTGGCCATGGGTGGAAAGCGTGTCACGCCCTTTTTGAGACGTTGCACCCGGCCACCTTCCTGATCGATGCCAATCAGGAGTGGGGGACTGCGCAGCGCATGAATTTCCCGGCAAAGCGCCTGAACCTGTTGCGCATCTTCGCAGTTACGGGCGAACAGGATGACGCCACCCACCGCCGGCTGGCGGAGCCGCTCACACTCTTCGGGTGTTGGCCAAAGACCAGCAATATCCACCATCAAGGGACCACGCATGAGCAAGCGCGGTTCAGCGGAGTGGGGCATCCGGGTCGGTCTCCACGATCGAATCGGCTTTTGCAGCAGAGGAGGCCTGAGCCGCTGCCTTACCCCCCTCCTTATCCACCTCCTCCTGCTGGACCAATTCCATATCCGGCGACATGGAAATCGGTAACTCAATACGCGGAGGCTGACTGGGAATACCGTGCACATGGACTGGAACAATCATCATACTGAAACCGTCATGCTGGAGGCGGTCCTGCACGATGAAGCTGACTTCGTCATGGAGTAGACCATGGAAAGGCCCCTTACTCCGATTGTCAATCACCCGTCCCGCAAAAAAGATACTTTGTGGAAAGTAGCGAATAGCCACATCCGCCAGTTCTTCCATGGCCAGAATGCGGTCGGTGGAGTAGGTAGCAAACCAGGTGGCAGCCATCCCTTCATTACGACAGAAGGCCATATACTGATTGGCTTCTGCTTCCACATAAACCTTCAGGTCTTCAAGCGCCTTGATGCCTTTGAACTCACCCTGCCCGACAATACCGGCCAGCAAAAACACGTAATTTTTGACAAAGCCACCGACCATACGATGTGCCGTCAGCAAGGTATGCAAACCCAGGCCATCAAAGCGGCTCACAAAAAAGACTGCTGTCGCTCCCCGGGGGTCCAGGGGCAAATTGGGACCCGGTTCCAGATGTTCCGGCACCACGTCCAGCATGGTCTCATCCAGCTCAGCAGTAATTTTACGGATGCTCTTGTAGTGCCGATAAATCAGGTATCCGAGCACAACAACAATCAATGTTACCAGCAGGGTAAACCAGCCACCGGCATCAAATTTTTCGAAAATGGTAATGGCCAGAATGGATGCCGTGACCATGAAACCGAGCACACTGATAGTGAGACGGCCTTTCCAGCGCGGTTCATGATGCCGCTGGGCAAACCAGTGGCGACTCAGCCCCGCCATGGTCAGCGTGAAGGTAATGAACACGTTGATACTGTAGAGCACCACCAGAATACTCACATGCCCACCGGTAGCCAGCAAAATCGCTACCGCCGCAAAGCCGACCAGAAGAATACCGTTTCGCGACACAAAGCGGTCCGATAAATAGGAAAAACGTTCTGGAAGCCAGCGGTCTACTGCCATGTTGGCCATGACAATGGGGGCCGTGATAATGCCGGTATTGGCGGCGATGAACAGCAGCAATCCTTCCGTGACCAGAGTGATTACCGTTGCTGTAGGGCCAAAATGGATCCCGGCAATCGTCCAGTCGCTGGTGATTGCACTATAAAGTACCGCGTTGAGTGTCTGCCCCTGATGTTCATGGACGTGATACATGAGATAGAGAAATATCAGGCTTCCGGCCACCAGTGACAGGGAGGTAGCCAGCAGGGTCATGGTCCGCTGACCAGTCTGGATGCGCGGTTCGCGCATGATATGGACCCCGTTGGCCACGGCCTCCAGACCGGTGTAGGTTCCACCGCCAAGACTGAAGGCACGCATGATCAGTGCGGCAATGAATATCCACCCATACAACTGGTTGTCACGCTCGGCTCCGGCTACCGTATTGTGGGCGATACTCGGAAAATCGCCGACATGGCTGACCAGACCAAAACCCAGCATGATGATATGGGTAGCGACAAATGCCATAAAAATTGGCAAGAGAATCTTGATGGACTCCTTCATGCCGCGCAAATTGATGAAAATCAGAAACAGCAAAATAGCCACATCAATCAGGATGCGCTCACTGTACCAATAGGACGGCAGACTGCTGAGCAACGTTTCGGTACCAGAGGCCACGGAAATGGCTGCAGTCAGCACGTAATCCACAATCAGGGCTGAACCGCTGACCAGACCCGCTTTCGGACCGAGCAGCGTTGAGGCCGTATGATAACCACCGCCGCCATCCGGGAATAAGGCAATCACCTGCTTATAGCCCGCCGAGATGATGAACACCGAAACCGGAATACCAATGGCCAGGAAAACCGCCAGATATTCATGCCCCTTCAAGGCATAATAAATTTCCGGAGGGCCATAGGCGGACGAGGACAAAGCGTCTGAACCCAGGCCTACCCAGGCCAGAAAGGCTGCCAGAGACAAGCTTTCAAACAGTTTCGGGTTGAATACGTTTACGGCACGACGAAATCGGGGTAAGCGAATCCAGGCCATTCAGAACCTCCTCAACGGGGGAAATCAACAGGGGGCTGTAGCCCAATAAAAACAGGGAGCCCTGGAGTAGTTTCAGGGAAAAGAATGCATACATTCTCCGGGCTCATGCGAATACAGCCTGCCGAGACGGACTGACCGAGTCGAGCGGTATCGGCGGTGCCATGAATATAAATGTAGCGCCGGAACGTG
>NZ_MOAD01000001.1:2426474-2456966 GCF_001931655.1 Acidithiobacillus albertensis
GAATATAAATGTAGCGCCGGAACGTGTCGCAATACCCGCCGCGATTAAACCCGGATTCCATACCGGAAAGCCAGAGAATCCGCCCCAGTATCCAGTCCTGATGGCCGTTTTCGTCTGGATCCCTACTGGCGTCATAGCAGTCTCCCGTCCAGCGGCGTCCGCGCAGAATGGCATTAGCTGGCAATCCCGCGCCAATTTTTGCCCTGACTTGATGCCAACCGCGTGGCGTACAGGCGCTGTTACGCCTTTCTCCAAGTCCGTTAAGGGCCGTTGAAATGGGATATCGCACTGTTTCGTGCGCAGCTTTCATAACCCGCAGGTTCTGAGTAGAAACATCCACCCAAAACCAGTTTACTGGCGTTTCATTTTTCAAAAAGGGCAATGGATTCGACATGGGCAGTATGTGGAAACATGTTAATGACACCTGCTGCTTTCAGGTGATAACCACGCTCGTGCACCAGATATTCGGCATCCCGAGCCAGAGTCGCCGGATTACAGGAAACATAGACCAGACGCGACACCCCGGGAGTCAGGCTTTGTAACACTTCCATGGCGCCACTTCGGGGCGGGTCAATCAGCATTTTGTCGATAGTTCCTGCCATCTGAAAGTCACTCATCCGCGCCTGGATCAGATCAGCCACCTGATATCGGGCTTGCGCCGAGAGCCCATTGGAAGCAGCATTTTCCGAAGCCAGTGCCACCAACCGTGCATCGCCTTCAACGCCCAGCACATTCGCGCCCAAACGCGCCATGGGCAAGGTGAAGTTCCCTAAACCACAAAACAGATCAAGAATATGATCACCGGCCTGAGGACGGAGCAGAGCCATGGCACGACGCACGGTTACCTGATTGACAGACTGATTCACCTGAGTAAATACCAAAGGATCAAAACGCATCCGCAGTTGATAATCCGGCAGATCATAATGCAGGGCAGGCGGTTGTTCGGGGATCAACGGATGCAGCGTATCGGGACCACGCGGCTGCAACCAGATTTGCAGGTCGTGATCCCGCCCGAATTGACGTAAATTGATGAGATCACTGTCCGCCAGGGGACGCATATGCCGAAACACCAAAGCTACAGCGTCGGGGGTGCAAGCTACTTCAATCTGGGGAAAATCCTGGGGAGACTGCATTTTGCCAATCAGGGTCCGCAGTTCCGAAATACGCTGTCCAACGCGGGGATCCAGCACCAGACACTGATTCATATCGACCACGTAATTGCTGCTGCGTTCTCGAAAACCCACCAGAGCACCACGGGTTTTGGGAGTCCGCACCGAAAGCCGGGCCTTGCTTCGATAAGCCAAACTCGGACCAAAAATGGGCGGGAGAATTCTCTGTGGACGCACTTTTCCAATGCGCCAGAGGTTATCCTCCAACTGCCGCTGCTTGATGGCCACCTGCGCGCTCACATCCAGATGCTGCAAACTGCAACCGCCGCACAATCCAAAATGAGGACAGGGGGGTGTTACCCGCAATGAAGAAGTTTTCAGGAGCGTGACCGTTTCGGCCCGTTCAAAAGTTTTGTGATTTTCAGTGCGCCGGGCCATGACCTCTTCGCCCGGCAGGGCGCCATCGACAAAAAGCACCTTGCCGTCCACCCGGGCAACACCCCGTCCTTCTGCATCCAGGCTTTCAATGTGTACCCGCTCAGGCACTGCATCACGAATAGGCTTAGGACGCGACATGCAGGTTCTCCGGCCACAAGTCCAGAAACTCGCGGATATGGGCTTCATCACGGCCCTGTAAATAGCTGCGCAACTGGTTCTGACGCGCCTCATAAGCCAACTTGTCCAGATGCCCCCGGGTCAACTCAAAGCGCAAATGCAGCAGCGCAGTATTCAGAACGTCCACTTCGCAGTACTGGCGAATGGCTTGTTTTTCGCCCTGCTGATAATGATTCAGGACCTCCGCACCGCTCATGCCGAGTTTGCCCGGCAGCCCCAGCAACAGAGCCATGTCCTGCAAGCGCACAACATTACGCGCCTGGTAAGCAGAAAGCACATCCATAAGATCCAGATGGCGCTCATGATAACGACTGGTGTAATTATTCCAGCGATAGTTGGGTTCGTTTTGCCCCTGTTCCCAGTACCGCGTTGCCGGAATGCCGTGCAAAAAAGCCCGATAGTGCAACACCGGTAAATCAAAGGCTGCACCATTCCAGGACACCAACTGTGGAGCGTGACGCTGAATCATCTGAAAAAAAGCATGCACTAGCGTCGCTTCCGGATCCTCAATTGCGCCAAAGCTGCTGAGTTTAACCTGATCGCCCTGCCACCAAAGCGCAGAAATGGCGACCACCTGATGCAGATAAGGGCGTAAAAACTCGCTGGCACCCTGAGTTTCAATTCGGCGTTGATGCTGCAGCAATTCGGCCACTCCTGCATCATCGGCAAGATCAATACCATGCAGGCGCCGACCTCCGGAAATATCCGGAATCGTTTCGATATCAAAAACCAGAATATTCTGCAAAATGGTGTTTATTTCTTCTGCCACTGACCGCTGGCGTTCTGATACCAGTATCCTGCAGGGGCCTTGCTGATCCAGGTCTGGGCAAAAGTCTGTTGAATTTGCCCTTCCCAATCAGGATGACCATTGGCATTGGCGATTTGTTGGTAAAGATTCTGCAAGGCACTGTTATTACTACTAACCAGGCCACTGAGGCCGGCGCGGGCCTGCAAAGGCACTGCCGAAGCATCATGGATGGCAACCAACCCGTTGGCCGTCCAGCCGACGGCACCACTTTCAAAATAGGGGCGCATCTGCGCGGCAATGGATTCCAGCTGGGCGCGTGCGGCCTGCACCCCGGGACTGGAAGCATTCAGATCGGCTGCCGCCTCGGCTGGTGTACTCAATGCTGAAAAGCTCGTCGCCAGAAGATAACCGGCCACATGAGCCGGTGTCAGACGCTCAAAAGCACTGGGGGCTGGTGCAGCGGCGGGCGCAGCAGGAGCCACCTGAGCAGGCGCCGAAAGAGTGGGCGCTGTGGGCGTCGAAACCGCGCCATGGGCTGCTGCCTTGTACACTTCACCCACTACCTGATCAGCAAGACGTTTGGCAGCAGCTGCCGGAAAATAAATATTTACCGTGACGCAAGCCGAAAGCCCCATCAGCATGCCCAGCATCAGCAGTGCCTGCCAGGTTCGGTTTTTCAGCAAAGCTTGCTTCATCATTCTGTCTATTCTCCTGTGTGCATCTGCGGGCCGGTTTCCATGGCCGTTTTCAGTCTTGCCAGCAACTCATCCCAACTCACTCGGCGAGTGTACCCCACTATATCCACCCTGGGCAGTCCTTGTCCCTGCAAAATGACAAAGCCACCATTTTCCGGATGGACGCCGGAAAGTTCTGCCACGCCATTAGATAGATCAACGCCCATCCCCAGATGACTGTAACTGAAGGTATTGAACATCCGCAAAAACATGCCCTGGAAGAAGCCGCTGATCCCGTCTCCCCCGCCCAGTTTGGTAATACTCTGAACCGCCTGATAACTGATTTTTTGGGGAACCCCAGGCGTCTTGACGGTTTCAAAATGTCCCTGAAAAGCTTCTGGAGACCAGTTCAACAAGTACAGATTGCGGAGATTTCCATCCAAAACCCCGCTGATATACCCAAAATGAAAAGCGTCCGTGAGCGGCTTCAATTGCAAGCCCTGAACGGACACGTTAGCCCGCAACAACGGCATCACGCCCAGGAAATTCTGCACCTGCAGGTCACTTACCCGCAGCTTGCCGCCAAAAATACCTGCACTTAACTCTCCGCTGGTCTGTATTGTCCCGGCGTGATAGGTCAAGCGCGGAATGGAAGCCTCAATCGTGCCGGTGAAGGGCGGCCAGTGCATAATCTGCGTCAGGGATTTCATGCTCACCCCCTGCAAGTTACCCTGCATTGAAAAACCGGAATGGGGTCCCCTCCAATGACCGGAAAGCTCCTGAAAATGCAACACCCCACCTAGAAGGTGGAGATCCACCGGTTGTTGCAAGGCAAATCCCCCCGGATGCAACAGCACGCGCACGGCCAGCGGGCCTAGAGGAATATGATACAGGGTGGCGCTTTGCCAGTTAAAAACCGCCTTTTCCACGGGTACATGGGCACCCCAGGCGCCATGGCTGACGACGCCTGCCAGGCTCATTTGCTGGGTAGAAAAATCACCGTGCTGTAAATCCCAATGCACAGAACGCAAAGCCGGGTTTCCCGCCACCGAAAAATGCAAATGACCCGCCAGCAAAGCCTGTGCTGCAAAACTGCTGGCTGGCAATAACGGTTTAATCCAGGTCGTAAAAAGGGTTGCCAAGGCGACATCTGCATCCTGCAAATGCCAGTCCAGCTTACTCCCCTGAACGGGTTCACTGACGGCAAATTTTGCAGTTCCCAGATTCGGCCAATTTATCTGACCCCGCTCCAGATGCCAGCTTTTTGCCGACTGGCGCCAGCGACTCTCCATGACGACCGGTCGCACCGGCGCCGCCCAGTACCAGGGACTCCATAAAATGCCCCCCTCGTCCCAACGCAGCTGAACGTGTCCCTGCCAGTGTCCTTGCAGATGCCCATCACCCGTCAATTGTGCGGCGACATTCTGGGCTGCCTGCAACCCATCGGGACTGCTGAACTGCCCTTTGTGCAGTTGCGCCCTGAAATGAACTGCAGAAATATGTGACCAACTAGCACCCGAAGAATGCATCTGCCAAGCGAGTTCTCCGCCACTTTGCCAGTGGGCCGGGAGCAGATGCAGGGCGGCAACCCAATCGGTTAAAGCGACTTCTCCCTGGGTCTGTAATTGCCAGCGACCTGAAGCCGCACTGCGCGCAAGCAGGGTCAGCTTGCCCAATTTTGCCCCCTCCAGTAGAAAGTGCAGACTGCCCAGCCCCCCGGAACGCAGCACCTGAAAACGTCCGGTACCTTGCAAAGCTCCCCAGGGACTTCCCGAAATCGCCAGGTGCAAGGCTGAACACGACCAACCCTGCTGGGTCTGCAGGACACAGTTACCCTGTATGGCTTGCCAGGGACGTTGTTTGCCAATCTGCAAGGTTCCGGCCAGGAATTCCAGACTGGCATTTTTCCGCGCATGCGTCCGCAGCACGACCTTCAGATGCTGCGCTTGCCAGGCAGCGCCCTGAACCCGTGCCGCCGTGATTTCCAGCGTTTGCGCCCATGCCGGACCGGATAGCAAAAATCCCGCACAAAAAAATATAAGCCAATACCTGAGTCTGAACCCGGTGGTCTTTGGCAGGCGCAAGGGCTTAGAATCCTGCATAAGCACTCAGGCCGGAAAAACGCCTGTACTCAGATAGCGATCACCGCGATCGCAGATAATCGCCACCAAGACCCCAGACTCCAGGGTTTGAGCAACACGCAGCGCGGCGGCCACCGCGCCTCCAGAAGATATTCCGGCCAGTACCCCTTCATCACGCGCCAGACGCCGGGTCATGTCCTCGGCTTCCTCCTGGGTCACGTCTTCTATCTGACTGACCATCTCCCGATGGTAGATTTTTGGCAAATAGGCTTCCGGCCAACGGCGAATACCAGGAATTTTAGCTCCTTCAGCGGGTTGTACGCCGACAATCTGAATATCCGGAGAGACCGTCCGCAAGTAGCGGGAGGTACCCATGATCGTCCCGGTGGTACCCATGGAGGATACAAAATGGGTGATGCTGCCGCGTGTATCCCGCCAGATTTCCGGCCCCGTACTGAGATAATGGGCTTCCGGATTATCGGGATTGGAAAACTGGTCAAGCATGAAGCCTTCTCCGGCGGCCACCATTTGCCGGGCCAAATCAATAGACCCTTCAATACTGCGTTCAGCTGGCGTCAAAATGACCTCAGCGCCATAGGCCCGCATCACCTGACGCCGCTCGATGCTCATGTTTTCCGGCATAATCAGGGTCATCGGGATCTTCCGCACCGAAGCCGCCATGGCCAGAGCAATGCCGGTATTGCCGCTGGTGGGTTCAATCAATCGGGTGGAAGTCGTGATGGTGCCGCGCTCCAGAGCCCGCCGGATCATGTTCATGGCTGGGCGGTCCTTGACGGAACCTGCCGGATTATTCCCCTCCAGCTTGCCAAAAATATGGACACCCGCTCTGGGTGCCAAACTCCTGAATTCGCAAAGCGGGGTATTCCCCACCCAATCTTCCAATCCGCCCATTTGCTTCTCCTTGCCTGAACATGACGCCATCATAGACCCAAGCCCTAAACCGGGGCTATCCTGAATCCCCTTCAAGTCGGGATTGGAATCCTTGGAATGGAAAACAACCACACAGAAAGTCACGAGAAAAACACGGGTTGGCTGCGTGCTGGCGTGCTGGGTGCAAACGATGGTCTCCTTTCTACTGCAGGACTGCTCAGTGGAGTCATTGCGGGTCAGGCCAATCATGATCAGATTCTGCTGGCCGGAGTTGCCGCCCTGTTATCCGGAGCGCTGTCCATGGCTGCCGGTGAATATGTTTCCGTCAGCTCTCAGCGCGACAGCCAGAAAGCGCAGCTGCGGCAGGAAGCCCATGAGATAAAGCAAAATCCTGAACTGGAACAACTCGAACTTTGTCGAATTTATATGGACCGGGGCCTGGATGAAGCTCTGGCACGGCAAGTTTCTTTTCAATTGATGCAGCGTGATCCTCTTGAAGCGCATGCGCGGGAAGAGTTGGGCCTGACTGAAGTCGCTGAAGCGCGCCCTGTTCAGGCGGCATTAGCCTCCGCTGTTTCTTTTGTGAGCGGCGCGGTACCGCCGGTTCTGATCGGCGCTTTTGTCCCGCACGCCTATGCGCTACCCATGCTCTTTGTAAGCACATTGATTCTTTTAGTCATACTGGGGGTCATTTCTGCCAAACTGGGTGGATCAAACCCTTTGAAGGGTGCCTTGAGAATCCTGTTTTGGGGCACAGTCGCACTCGCCTTTACGGCACTGATCGGTCACCTTCTCGGTCAGGCTATCGGCTAGGACTATTTTTCGGAGGTATTCAGCATGCTGGAAGAAATCTCACTACCAAGATGGCATATTTATCCAGACCAGGAACAGATCAGTACCCATCTTGCGGCGGCCATCACCCGCATGGCGGCCGAGGCCATCGCCCTGCGCGGTGCTTTTCACTTGGTGGTAGCGGGAGGCAATACGCCACGTGCCACTTATGCCCGGCTGCCGTCCATGGGCCGCGACTGGCAACGCTGGCATATTTATCATGGCGATGAGCGCTGCCTGCCACCCGAAGATCCCGAACGTAATAGTCTGATGCTTGCACAAACCTGGTTGTCCCAGGTACCCATTCCAGGCGCCCAGATTCATACCATACCCGCCGAAGCGGGAGCCAGTGAAGCGGCCCGCCGCTATGCTGCCATTCTGCCCGCACAACGTTTTGATTTGGTTCTTTTGGGTTTGGGGGAGGATGGACATACGGCCAGTTTGTTTCCCGGACATGACTGGGGACAGGAAAAAAGCAGTTCTTCCACCCTCAGTATTCTGGATGCTGCTAAAGCCCCACCGCAGAGAGTCAGCCTCAGCGCCTGGCGACTGCGCCACACGCACGCCCTGTTTTTTCTGGCCTGCGGCTCAGGAAAGCAGGATGCCATTGCTTCCTGGTTACGCGGTGAAAACATTCCTGCAGCGGTGGTGGGTCGTGGCGCGGATGTTTGGCTGGATAAGGCTGCGTGGCCGGAAAGTCTGCCCAAGTAGTTTACTCTATACGAACCTCACTATAGGCGTGGTCAATCCGCCGCAGCCGTTTTCTGCGACTGCTTAACCATAGAAAGCGCCGTACCCACCAAAGCGCCAATATTGCCGAGATCGGAGGGAATCACCAAGCTGGTACTGCTCTTGGCCAAATATCCCCACTTTTCGATGTAGTCCTTGGCGAGCTGCATTTGCAGGGCTTCGTAGCCTCCGGGTTCACGGGCTGCCGAACCAATAACCCGGATGGCTTCGGCGGTAGCCTCGGCAACCAGTTGAATGGCCTTGGCTTCACCTTCGGCACGCAATACTTCCGCCTGTTTGCGGCCATCTGCCACATTGATGTCCTGTTGCCGCTGACCTTCAGAAGTGTTGATTTGCTGCTGTCTTTGTCCTTCGGATTTGGCAATCAGGGCGCGCTTTTCCCGCTCTGCGGTAATCTGCAGTTCCATGGCGCGGATGATTTCCTGGGGTGGGGTGATATCCCGTATTTCGTAGCGGAGCACCTTGACGCCCCAGTTCAGGGCCGCTTCATCCACCGAAGCCGCCACCGCCGTATTGAGCAGCTGCCGGGAAGACAGGGCTGCATCCAGATGCAACTTGCCGATTTCTGAACGCATGGTGGTTTGTGCCAACTGGATGACCGCAGTAAAGGGGTTGCTCGAACCATAAGCCGCCTTGACGGAATCCGTAATTTGCAAATAGAGAATCCCGTCTACCGTCATGGTGGTGTTATCAAAGGAAATACAGGCCTGCGCGGGCACTTCCATGGGTACTTCGCGCATATCAAAACGAAAGGCCACACGGTCCAGAAAAGGAATAATAAAATTCAGGCCCGGCTCCAGAACAGCGTGATATTTACCAAGTCTTTCAACCACCCAGGCACGCTGCTGGGGAACCACCCGGATGGTGGTGCGTAAAATCAGAAAAGCCGCGACAATAACAATCAGGATGATGATGAGGGAGGACATAAAGACTCCTTGTCGGAGGGTTGCCGGGGTAGCACCCCTAAATGTAGCAGGTTATCGGTCTTGCCCACGATCACGGCGCGATCACCGGCACAGGGGGCCGGGCCATCATCTACCACCGCCATCCATTCGCTGCCCCGGTAACGCACCGTATAATGTTCATTCTGGTCAGGACCACGAATCACATCCACGCCCTGACCCAAATCAAAATCCGTCAGTCCCTGAGATTTTCCGGCGAGGCGGTGGCGCAGCCACATTCCGGCAGGCAACAACACCAGACAGAAGCCCAGAAACACCCAGTGCAAAACCGCGCCAGGCAGCACCAACCCGGTAATGGCGGTAAACAAGGCGGCTAGAGCCACCGCCGCCAGATAAAAAGTTCCGGTGAACAATTCGGATATTCCCGCTGCGAAAGCAATAATGACATAAATATAAAGCATGCTAATCACCCACGCCGGGAGTCATTCTCCTCAGTCCATTTGCAAAAACAGTGCTGCCAGGGGCGGCAGAGTCAATTCCAGTGAACAGGGTAATCCCATCCAGCTCCGCGCTTCGGCAAACAGCGGAAGGTTACCCACATTACTGCCCTGATACGCCGCTGCATCACTATTGAAAATTTCCCGGTAACGCCCGGACTCTGGAACGCCGATACGATAATTTTTGCGCAGTACCGGGGTAAAATTGAACACGGCCAGAATAAAAGCACCGTTGCGATCGCGGCGCAGAAAGCTGAGTATAGACTGGTCCGCGTCATGACAATCCACCCAGGCAAAACCCTCCGGGGCAAAATCCAGGTCATAAAAAGCTGGCAGGTCGCGGTACAGGTGCCCGAGATCCCGACTCAGCCACTGTATCCCCTGATGCCAGGGTATTTGCAGCAAATCCCAGTCCAGGGCTTTTCCACAATTCCACTCCGTTCCCTGAGCAAATTCATTGCCCATGAAATTCAGTTTTTTACCCGGATGAGCACACTGATAACTGAGCAGCAGACGTAAATTGGCAAAACGCTGCCAGGTATCGCCAGGCATTTTATCCAGCAAAGAGTATTTTCCATGCACCACCTCGTCATGAGAGAGGGGCAGTACAAAATTTTCTGCGTACGCATATAGCTGACTGAAGGTCAGATCATTCTGATGAAAACGCCGATAAACCGGATCCTGCTGCATGTAGGACAGGGTGTCATTCATCCAGCCCATATTCCATTTCATGGAAAAACCCAGCCCGCCCACATAGGTAGGGCGGGAGACCATGGGCCAGGAGGTCGATTCTTCAGCAATGGTCAAAATACCCGGATAGCGCTCATTGAGCACCACATTCATTTCCCGTAGAAAATCAATGGCTTCAAGATTCTCCCTGCCACCGTACTGGTTGGGAATCCATTCTCCCTCGTTCCGGGAATAATCCCGGTAGAGCAGGGAGGCCACCGCATCTACCCGCAAACCATCAATATGAAAACTGTCCGCCCAATAGCAGGCATTAGCCAGCAGAAAATTACGGACTTCGTTGCGGCCAAAGTTGAAAATATACGTTCCCCAGTCACGGTGTTCACCTTCACGGGGGTCTGCATATTCATATAAAGCGGTGCCATCAAAACGGGCCAGTCCCCAGTCATCCTTGGGGAAATGCCCCGGCACCCAATCCAGCAGCACGCCAATACCGGCCTGATGAAAAGCATCTACAAAGGCCCGAAAACCATCCGGGTTCCCGAAGCGGCTGGTCGGTGCATAATAACCGCTGACCTGATACCCCCAGGATTCGTCCAGAGGATGCTCCATCACCGGCATCAGTTCGATATGGGTGTAACCCATGTTCTGCACATAGCGCAGCAGGCGTTCGGCAAGCTCGGCATAGCCCAGAAAGTCCCCTTTCTCGTCGCGCTGCCAGGATCCTAAATGCACTTCGTAAATATTCATCGGGGCGTGCTGCCAGTCGGCCTGCGTCCGCGCAGTCATCCAGTCCTGATCCTTCCAGACATGCTGACTATCCACTACCCGGGCTGCAGTACTTGGACGTCTTTCAAAAGCATTGGCATAAGGATCGGTTTTCACAAAAACCGCGCCGGACTCCCGGTGGCGGAGCTCAAACTTGTAGATTTCACCCAATTCCAGTCCGGGAATGAACAATTCCCAGAGGCCACTCATTCCCCGGACCCGCATCGGGTGATAACGACCATCCCAGTGATTAAAATCGCCAACGACACTGACCCGCTCCGCATTGGGTGCCCAAACGGTAAACAAAACGCCTTCGACACCTTCATGATAACGACGATGGGCACCCAGATGTCGATAGGCTTCATATAATCGGCCTTCACTGAACAGGTAAACTTCCAGATCGCCCAGCACCGGACTGAACACGTAGGGATCATAAGCTTCGTGTGTGCCCAGGGAATCCTGCCAGCGGTAACAATAGGGGGTGGGTAGGCTATCTCCGGTATGAATAAAAATCCCGTCGGGATGCTGCATGGTCATCAGCACCCATCCCTGCGGGGTTTGCAGCTCTACCTGAGCGGCCCCTGGCAGAAAAACGCGCTGCACAGCTTGATTGTCGTTACCGATCCGGTGCTGCCCCAACCAGGCGAAGGGATCGTGATGACGGGCCTCGCGAATGGCTATTTCATCATGATTCCAATCTTCGCCATGATTTTTTTTTGGTAATTTCGTCACCACAATCTCCTTTTCATCATTGTGATTGAGGAGCCACTCCCACTAAGAGCATAACACATCGCCGGAAAAGACCATTGTCCCCTTTGAGTGCTTGCCGACATCCTCCAAGTTCAGTACCTTTAAACCGAAAGCACGGGGGAATCCTGTCTATACTCCAGGTCAGGTGTAATACCAGTGCCCGACAAGGAGAAGAGCATGTCCGAAGAAAACCAGAGTGGCCCCAGCAATTCCCCGCGCTTTGTCAGTAACCTGACCAAAAATACCCTCGCCCTGGTCCTGGCGGGTGGTCGTGGTAGTCGCCTTGGACCATTGACCGACTGGCGCGCCAAGCCCGCCGTGCCTTTCGGGGGCAAATTCCGCATCATTGATTTTTGTTTATCCAACTGCATGAACTCCGGCATTCGCCGTATTGGTGTGCTGACCCAGTACAAAGCGCACAGCTTGATTCGTCACATTCAGCTGGGCTGGGGATTCCTGAGAGGCGAGTTCAGCGAGTTTATTGAAATCCTCCCTGCCCAACAGCGTATGAATACCGGCTGGTACAAGGGAACCGCAGACGCGATTTTTCAGAATATTGACATTTTGCGTGCCCATCGGCCGCGTTATGTGATTGTTCTCGCTGGTGACCATATTTATAAAATGGACTATGGTCAGATGCTCGCCGAGCATGTACAAAGTCAGGCAGATATGAGCGTCGCCTGCATTGAGGTCCCTTTGGAAGAAGCCAAAGGTTTTGGGGTCATGACCGTCAACCACGAAGATCGGGTGACCGGTTTCACCGAAAAACCCAGCGATCCCACCCCCACACCCAACAACCCCGACCGTGCGCTTGCGAGCATGGGTATTTATGTTTTCAACACGGATTTTTTGTATGAACAGCTCATCCGCGATGCGGACAGTCGCGAGTCCAGCCATGATTTTGGCAACGATCTGATCCCCTACATGGTGTCACGCTATCGGGTCATGGCTCACCGCTTCCGTAACAGCTGTATTTCCAGCAATGAGGGCAAGGCCAGTCGTTGCTACTGGCGGGATGTCGGTACGGTTGACGCCTATTGGGCTGCCAACATTGATCTGGTGCATGTAACCCCGGATCTGGATTTATACGACAGCCGCTGGCCCATCTGGACGTATCAGGAACAACTCCCGCCTGCCAAATTTGTCTTTGACGACGAAGGAAGACGTGGCATGGCCCTGGACAGTATTGTCTCGGGGGGTTGTATCATCAGTGGGGCTACGGTCCGTCGTTCCCTGCTGTTTTCCAATGTCCGGGTTAATGATGGCCACACCCTCATCGAAGATTCGGTGATTTTGCCCAACGTGCGCATGGGTGAAGGGGCTCGCCTGCGTAAAGTCGTCGTCGACAAGGGTACTATCATCCCTGACGGGCTGGTGGTGGGCGAAGATCCTGCCGAAGACGCCCGCCGCTTTTATCGAACGCCCAATGGCGTCACTCTGATTACTCCGGAGTTACTAGGCCAGCAACTACATTTTGTGAGGTGACCTTATGCCCCCCGCACGCGCACTTCATGTCATTTTCTGCTGGCATATGCACCAGCCCGATTATCGCAATGCAGATGGGCAATACGCATTACCCTGGACTTACCTGCACGCCTGCAAAGATTATGCAGACATGATCGCGCATTATGAGGAAAACCCCATGGCTCGGGGTGTATTCAACTGCGTGCCTATTCTGGTTGAGCAAATTGAAGATTACACCAGCCAATTTGAAAGCGGGCATTTTCGCGACCCTCTACTCATCGCCCTGGCCAGCCCTGATCTAAAAAGCCTGAACAACGAGCAACGTCATCACCTCATGGAGCAATGTTTTCGTCTGGATCCGGAACATATGCTGAATCCCTTTCCCGGATACCGCCGGCTGCATGAAATCTATACCATCATGCACAGTGATCCGGCGGAGCTTTCTGACTATTTGTCCATTCAGTTTCTGGCCGATCTGCTGGTCTGGTATCACCTGGCCTGGACCGGTG
The DNA here is from genome assembly GCF_001931655.1 of Acidithiobacillus albertensis. Classification (NCBI taxonomy): domain Bacteria; kingdom Pseudomonadati; phylum Pseudomonadota; class Acidithiobacillia; order Acidithiobacillales; family Acidithiobacillaceae; genus Acidithiobacillus; species Acidithiobacillus albertensis. Next base: position 2,439,751 of record NZ_MOAD01000001.1, read on the forward strand.
AAACGGTGCGGCGCGGCAGCCCGCTCATTCAGAAGTTGATGGACAAGGGACACGGTTTCACGCTCGCAGACCGGCAGGATTTACTGCAATTTATCGGTAAGCTGATCGGCGGACTGATTCCCCGTTACCGCGCCCTGGCAGAAGCAGGACGTATCGAAATATCCACCACCCCCTACTACCACCCCATTGGCCCCCTGATGCTGGACTTTGCCGCCGCACGGGAAGCCGTCCCCGATGCGCCATTGCCCGAATCCCCCGAGTATCCCGGCGGGGCCGAGCGTGCGCGCTGGCATATTAAACGCGCTCAGACTTATCATCCGCAACATTTCGGCATTGCCGCCCGGGGCATGTGGCCAGCAGAGGGGGGGGTTTCTGCCGCCTTCGTCAAAATGCTGGGTGAGGCTCAAGTGACCTGGACGGCTTCGGGAGAAGGCGTACTCACGCATAGCCTGCTGCGCAGCGATGACGATTCGGCACCACGCGGTCGGGCCGAATATTTATACAAGGCTTATCGCCTCGAAAATCAGGGACCGGCGCTGTTTTTTCGGGATGACGCGCTCTCTGACACCATCGGTTTTGACTATAAAACCTGGTTTGGCCACGATGCAGTCATCGATTTCGTGCATAAGCTCGAAGCCATCTGGCGCCAGACGGAAGATCAGGATCATCCCGTTGTCAGCATTATTCTTGATGGAGAAAATGCCTGGGAATACTACCCCTACAATGGCTACTATTTTCTTTCCGAGCTCTACCGATCCCTTTCCAATCATCCCCATATCAAAATGTGTACCTTCAGCGACTATGTCCAGGACCATCCGGAAGCCATCAAAAGCATTCCGGATCTTGCCGCCGGGAGTTGGGTCTATGGCAATTTCAGCACCTGGATTGGCGATGGAGCCAAAAACCGGGCCTGGGATATGCTCTGCACCGCCAAGCAGGATGTTGACCAGCATTTTGCCGGACTCACCCCCGAACTGCAGGAAGAAATCACTGAACAGTTAGGTCGCTGCGAGGGCTCGGACTGGTTCTGGTGGTTCGGGGATTACAATCCTGCCGATTCGGTCAGGGATTTTGATCACCTGTTCAGGATGAACCTGCGCAAACTTTATAACCTGATGCAAATTTCTCCTCCAGAAACCCTCAACGAACCCATCAGTCATGGTGGGGGACCCACCGAATCTGGAGGTACCATGCGCCGCACCCATATGGAAGGATAAGCAATGACCCACAGCACCCCCCTCCTCCTGGGCGTCCACGCCCATCAGCCGGTTGGTAATTTTCCGCAGGTGATTGATGACGCCGTACTGCGCTGTTATCACCCCTTTCTTGAAGCCATGCATCGCTTTCCTGAATTTCCCTTTGCCATTCATATCAGCGGCTGGTTACTCCAATATATGGTGCAACAGCACCCCAACACCATAAAACTGCTGCAGGAAATGGTCACCCGCCAGCAGGCGGAGCTGGTGGGCGCCGGGGACACCGAACCGGTGCTGGCGGCTATTCCCCATGCAGATCGCATCACCCAACTGGAAGCCATGGCCGACCGACTGGACAAAAATTTCGGACAGCGCCCGGTGGGTGCCTGGCTGACCGAGCGCGTTTGGGATCCCAGCGTGGTCCCCGCCCTGCAAGAGGCGGGAATCCAATATGTGATGGTGGATGATTATCACTTTCTCTGCGCTGGGGCTTCTACCGACCAACTTGGCAGCTTTCATCGCACCGAAGAAAATGGTCAGGCTATTGATGTTTTTCCTATTTCCGAAGCCTTGCGTTATCGCCTGCCTTTCTCGGAGGCCGCTGCTGCAGTCACTTATATCGAAGAAATATCCGCGCATAATCCGGGTAGCGCCGGGATTTATTTTGATGACATCGAAAAGTTCGGGGTCTGGCCGGAGACTTATAGTTGGGTTTATGAAAAAGGCTGGCTGGAACAGTTTCTCCAGGGCGTCCTGAATTCTCCACACATTCAACCCATGCATTTCAAGGATTATCTGCACCAGCATCGACCCCAGGGTATGATTTATCTGCCCACGGTGTCCTACAGTGAAATGAACGAATGGACACTGGCACCGGATGCTGCCCGCAACTACGCGGCTTTTCTGGAACAGGAAAAGGCTGCGGGCCGCCTGGACTTACGCAAGCCACTCATCCGTGGCGGGATATGGAAAAACTTTCTGACCCGTTATCCCGAGTCCAACTGGATGCAAAAACGCATGCTGCAATTATCCCAGCGCTTTCATGCTTTGCCCAAGCGTCAGCAAAGTAAGCAGATGCGTGCGGATTTACATGAAACCCAAGCCAATGATGCCTATTGGCACGGGCTGTTTGGCGGCATTTATCTGCCGCACCTGCGCCGTGCGGTGTACCAGGCCATGGTACGACTGGAGGCGCAGCTCGATAAAATCCAGGAACGTCCGGGTTTACAGTTCATTGACGTGGATATGGATGGTCATGAAGAGCTGTATTATCACAATGACCATCAACAGCTAATCATTCGCCCGACACCCGCCGCCGCCGTGGCCGAGTGGGATTGTTACAAACTGCATCACAATCTTGGCGACACCCTGGCACGACGCGACGAGGCCTACTACGACAAAATTCGTCACGGGGCAGTGGATCATGCGACTCCCAGTGAAGGCATTGCTTCCGCCCATGACCGCATCAGCTTCAAAACAGAAATTACGGCAGAAGATCTGCTTGCCGACACCGCCCCCTGTCACAGTTTTCAGGAGTGGCTGGATAATGTCGCAGTCACATATCCGGAAAACAGCATCGTTCAGGATACTCCCCACTTTACGGGCGGTGTCGCTGACAGCTGGGCAGTCAGTAAAGCCTACAGCCTCACCCATAAAGGACTGATGGTGCATTTCCGGATAGAATCACCAGCTTCCCAACAAAATGTGGAGTCTCACCATTTTCAGACTCGGCTATTTCTGGCCATGCCCAGTTGTGATGGGCCGGCGGGACAGTTTTTTGCGGATGAGCAATCCCAGGGTGGCTTCGGACTTCCCATCCAGGGTAAAAAAACCCGACAAATAGTGCTGGAAGATGCCGTAATGGGCGGTAAAATCACCCTCCATTGCAATCCGCCTGCGCGCTGGGAGGCTGCGCCCCATATGACCGTTTCCCAATCCGAAGCGGGCTTTGAAAAAATCATGCAGGCCCTGCAACTGGATTTTTACTGGGACCTGACGGCTGGCAAGACGCAACATATTGAGATACTGACGGAGATCATCGCCGATGACTGAGCAGCTGACCATTGGTGTTGATGTCGGTGGCACCAATTTACGTTTTGGGGTTTTCCGGGGCAATGATTGTCTGGACAGTATTCGCCATGAAGTCGATCTGCACGCCAAATGCGCTGCGGCAGCCGATTCAGAAAGCGCTGCCCAACTGTTTACAGATTTGCTCGAAGCGGGTATCGCCCAGCTTCGCCATCAATATCCGGAAATTGTTCGTGTCGGGGTGGCCGTGCCCGGTTTTGTGAATGCCAAAGGCGTATTACTGCAATCCCCCAACATTCCGCAACTCATCCACTTTGATTTGCAAAGCGCCGTCCAGAACGCCTGCCAACTACCCGTACTCATCGAAAATGATGCTAATGCTGCCGGATATGGCGAATTCTGGGAAGAAAAACAGGAAAATCCCGAATTGCGCGATCTCTTGTACGTCGGCCTGGGTACCGGTGTCGGTGGTGGGTGGGTCCATAACGACCGCCCCTGGCGCGGTGAACATGGAACCGCCATGGAGATAGGGCACATCATCGTGGTCCCCGGCGGAAGACGATGTGGCTGTGGTAATCAGGGTTGCCTGGAACAATATGCCTCGGCACGCGGAATCCAGTCCAGTTATGTGGAACTGACCGGCACAGCACCGGATACTGCCGTTATTGCCCAGATGGCCTGCGATGGGCGCCCCGAAGCCAGTCAAACCTTTCAGATGGCCGGTGATTATCTGGGACAAGCCCTGGCCAGCATTTTGAAGGTTGCCGATGTCCGGGTCATTCGGGTGGGAGGCGGGGTTAGTGCGGCCTGGGATTGTTTTGCACCAGCACTCATGCAACGCCTGGACGCCGATCTGATTCCCGCGCTACGCGGCGAGGTGGAAGTCAAACGCGGTAATGATGATGATCTCGCCGGAATGCGCGGGGTCGCCCTGCTGGCCGATCAGGAACTCAGCCAATAACTAATGCGTATCGGAGTTTTTGATTCTGGACTGGGTGGTCTCAGCACCCTGCTCTCCTGCCTGCGTTATTTGCCGAATGCCCATTTTTTGTTTTACGGCGATAGCGCTCATAGTCCCTATGGCGACAAAACCACCGGCGAAGTACAACAATGGACGGAAGATGCTTACGCCTGGTTTGTCCGGCAAGGCGTAGATGCCGTGGTACTGGCTTGCAACACGGCTACCAGCGCGGCAGCCATCCCTCTGCGGGAATATGCGGACGTGCCCATCATTGGCATTGAACCCGCCATCAAAAAAGCGCTGATGCTTTATCCCGAAGGCAGGATTCTCCTGCTGGCCACAGCCATGACCGTCACTGGTGAAAAACTGCGTAATCTCTTGACGCAATTACCAAATGCCGAACAACGCGTGCAGCCTCTTGCTTGCCCGGGTCTGGCAGAACGCATTGAATCCCAGAGCAATGACTGGCAGCAGCAAGTCCAGGAGTATCTGCACAATCATGTTCTGCCTTTTTACTCGACAGACACCCAAGTCATTGTGCTGGGCTGCACCCATTACTGCTGGATCAGCAACTGGCCATCAGAACTGAACGGACGGAATATTCCCACCCTGGATGGAAATGATGGCGTGGCGCGGCAATTATGTCGCAGGCTCGACATGCAGAGACTCCCGGACACGCCACCTGATTTACCCGTTGAAGCATCGATTGATTTTTATTTTACCGCCGACGCGGCTGAAAAGACGCAAGTTGCCCGTCGCCTGCTGCGCGCTCACGGGGTCAAAACCTAGTCCATCTGGACCCCATGATCCGTCAACTTCACGCCATATTTTTTGGCCTGAGCCTCACCCTGGGCGTAAGCCAGATTAGCCAGTTCCTCGGCATGCTTGGCCTTGACCACGGCCTCATCATATTTACCGGCTTTGTCTGCGGCTTCGGCTTCCTTATAAACTTTCGGGGTGGAAAGCCACAAATAATGCACGGCTGAAGTTTTTGCCATGGCCGTCTTGGCCGCCGCCAACGCCTGCTGCGCGTCTGTAGCGGTAACCGTCGCCGCCGTCGCAAAACCCGCCATCGTCAGGGTGCCTGCTGCCATCACACTCATCAATACACGCTTCATAAATGCACCTCCCTCTACAAACCTTGTTCAGAATGAAACCACCGACCGGACATTACTCCGATGCACAATCCAGCAAAATCTGTTCCTTCTTTGTAAGCATCTGAAAAAATGGATCACTCAGCATCATTCCAGCAATCTGCTCATGTTGAAATGGCCAATTTGGGCCAGAAGACCCAATGCCCATGCGGGCCATACCGGACCATTTGATTCCATCGGCAGCATCTCTAAATGAGTAGAGGCACAGCCAGCGCCAGGGCATGAATCAAGACACCCACCAGACCACCGACCAGGGTTCCGTTCACCCGAATATATTGCAAATCGGTCCCCACTCCTTCTTCCAGCAGGCGGATCATGTCTTTTTCGGGCCAATCCTGAATGGTTTTTTCAATATGCTGCGCCAAACCATCACGCATGGCCGGGGCTAAACGGCGGGCACTGTTTTCCAGATAATCATTAATGGCCTCCCGCAAGACTGCCTGCTCCGCCAAAAATGTCCCCAACTGCCCGGCCAAAACCTGAATCTGCCCTTGCAGGCGGGAATCAGGGCTGCCCAGATCATGGTCCAGCCAGGTGCGCAGGTCGCGCAACAAACCATCTGCATACTCCTGCACTGCCGGATGGGAAATCAGGCCATTTTGCCAACGCCGGATACGCTCCTGAAACCCGGCGTCTGTCCGCAGCCGCACAATCGCATCAGCCATCCAGCGATCAAAAGCCAGACGGCGCGGATGCTCGGGATCGTCCTCGATTTCCTGCAAAAGTTGATGCGCGGCCTTTACCAGATTTCGCGCGAGATTATCACTCAGGGTGGCAGGGTCCATGAGCGCACTCATCCAGGAGAACAAAGTGGGATACGCGCGTTTCAGAATGGCTGCTATTTGCTCAGCCAGCAGCCCCTGAGTTTCTTCCCCATCCAGCCACTCGCGCAGGCGCTGAATACCATCTTCCAGAAGGGCCTGATGACGGTGGTCTTCCGTCAGTAATGCCAGAATATTTCCCATCCAGCGCGCCCCATCCACACGCTGCAGCTGGCGACCCAGCGCGCTTCTCAGGGCAACACGCAATTCCTGATCATCAGTCAGCGCCAGGGCTTTTTGCAGCAAGCTGGTCAATTGCCGGGCCAGTAAATGACTGCTTTCCGGCTGGATCAGCCACTGTGCCAACCAGGTGGCGGGATCGGCGCGGCGCAACAGGCGGACAATGGCTTCACTTTCCAGAAAATGATCACGAATGAACGTGGCCAGACGCTTCGCCAGACGCGCCTTGTTTCTCGGCAAAATGGCCGTATGGGGAATGGGCAGACCCAGCGGATGACGAAACAGGGCCACCACCGCAAACCAGTCCGCCAGCCCGCCCACCATGGCGGCCTCGGAAAATGCCCCGGTCCAGGCCCAGAGGCCCGAAAATCCCTGACTCGCGGAAAATAAGAACAACAGCAACGCCAGCAACAGTAAAAACAAAGCCCAGCGGCGCATCACCTGCAATTTTTGCAGGCGTTCTCCTGGCCGAGGATTCAGAAGTGTTTTTGGGGGTTCATTATTATCGGCAATCATGTGAGCGAGTTTAGCACGGAGACTTGCACTCTGTAGAAATCGCCATTTAATATGCAAACATAATTATTGGCAGGGAGTATGGATCATGCGTCTTATTCTGGCGATTTTTTTACCTTTTCTGGTGTTTTTCACCATTGGCCGGCCGCTCGCAGGCATCATCTGCCTGCTTCTGCAAATCACCGTACTGGGCTGGATACCGGCGACTATCTGGGCAGTTTACGCCTTAAGCCAGTACAAGACCGATCAGAAAATCCAGAAAGCGCTGGGACGTTAAGATCAGGAACCCATTTATCGGGTATCACCAAGATTTGGCACCAACGGGTTCAGTGACCATAACTTCGCCACCATGTAAGGCAGGATCAAAAAGTTGAAGCCGTTCATCCAGCGTCAAATCAGCGCTTGTTCGGATCGGTTCCACAATAACCCGGCCATGCTCAACGGTCAGCATCACTTCCTGGTCCGCATGGAGTTTGGCTTCATGGACGATAGCGGCGGGCAATCTGACACCCAGGTTGTTTCCCCACTTCTTGATAACCAGACACGTACCCATGACTTACTCCTTGTCGCTCGGCGAGCTTTGGCCTCGGGGTGACAACCGCTTATAGACCTGACTTCCCAGCCATTTCGACACCAGCTCCTGCATGTCAGGTTTACCCATATAGTCGGTGAATAACTCCTCGTTCAGCTCTATCCGCTCGATGAACAGTGATTCCAGTACCTGGCGGAACACGAGCTGGAATTTGTCAAGGGAGTTGACCTCGGCGGCCATCTGCAGCGCTTCGTTCTGGCTAGCCGCCTCCGCGATCTGATCGAAAAACAACTGATCCGCCTCGTTGAGTTCGCCGCCAAAACGTTCGTTGATGATATCGATGAGGCGCGACAGCGAAACATGTTCCTCGCGCACCATGCCGGTCCCTACCTCACGGGGGCCGTCCAGCGGCTTGGTGTAACCCTCGTTCAAGCTGATTGAGCCTTCACTAATCTTCTGCAGCCGGTAGTAGTCGAGTTCGACATCCTCGTCGAACTGGTAGCCCGGTCCGCTCTTGCGCTTGGGCAGCTTCAGCGCGAGATGCCGCAGATAAGTAAATAACTTCTCCAGGTCGCTGTCCTGGTAGGGGATCACCTGGCTCAGAAAACTGTAGAGATTGCGGAAGGCCTGTAGCTTGCCACGCCAAAGCTCGGCTTCCTCTTCTTCCGTGTTCTGCAGCTGCACGAAGCGTGCGACCGCCTGATCCAGAATAGCATTCATCGCCTTGTGGTCGCCGGGGCTCTGCCGGCGCTTCGGCGCGAAGAACACGTGGGCGAAGTCGGCAATCTCGGTCTGCAGGTAGATACCCGAAGCGTCGAGCCCGGCTTTGACTTCGTAGAGCTTGTCGGGATCGACCTGCTCACCCATGACTGAGCCTTCGTAGTACTGCCGGAAGGCCTCCTGGATTTCGGTCGGATCATTGACGAAGTCCAGTACGAAGGTGTCGTCCTTGAGCGGATGAGTACGGTTCAGGCGCGAGAGCGTCTGCACGGCCTGAATGCCAGCCAGGCGCTTGTCCACATACATGGTGTGCAGCAGCGGCTGGTCGAAACCGGTCTGATATTTCTCGGCCACCAGCAACACACGGAATTCCGGCTTGGCGAAGGTATCAGGCAGTTCCTTCTCCTTGAGGCCGCCATTCATTTCGACCTCGGTGTAGGACTTTTCCGGAATCTTGTCGTCTTCAACGCTGCCGGAGAATGCCACCAGGCTCTTGATCGGGTAGCCCTTCTCCGCAATATAGCGGTCGAATTCTTGCTTATAACGCACCGCTTCCAGCCGCGAGCCAGTCACCACCATCGCCTTGGCGTGGCCGCCGATCTTGTGGCGCGTGAAGTGCTGGAAGTGTTCGACCATCACTTCGGTTTTCTGGCCGATGTTGTGCGGATGCAGACGCATGAAGCGGGCCAGCGCGCGGGCCGCCTTTTTGCGCTCGACGTTGGGGTCGTCCTCAGCCTTCTTGATCAGTTTGTAGTAGGTCTTGTAGGTGACGTAATTCTTCAGTACGTCCTCGATGAAACCTTCTTCGATGGCCTGACGCATGGTGTATCGGTGGAAGGGCTCGCCGTTCCGGCCGAAAATCGCCAGTGTCTTGTGCTTGGGCGTGGCGGTAAAGGCGAAGAAACTCATGTTCGGCTGATGGCCACGCTTGGCCATGGAACGGTACAGGCGCTCCAGTTCGATTTCGCCCTCTTCCTCTGCCATCTCCTGCGCCTTCTTGCGCAACTCCGCGCCGCCCAGCACGTCTTTCAATTCCGTAGCCGTCTCGCCCGACTGCGAGCTGTGCGCTTCGTCAATGATCACCGCGTACTTGCGCGTGGGCAGGTGGCTCTTGCCGCCTTCCCCGCGCTCCTCGTTCAGCTTGGCCAGCTGCCCGGACACGAAGGGGAATTTCTGTAGCGTGGTGATGATGATCGGCACTCCGGCTTCCAGCGCCTCGGCGAGCTGGCGAGAGTCTTCGTCGATCTTCTGCACCACGCCCTGACGGTGGTCGAACTGGTAGATCGTGTTCTGCAACTGACGATCAAGCACCACGCGATCGGTGATGACCACCACGCTGTCGAACAACCGCTCGTCACGCGCGTTATGCAGGCTGGACAGGCGGTGCGCCAGCCACGCGATGGTGTTGCTCTTGCCGCTGCCAGCTGAGTGCTCGATCAAGTAGTTATGCCCCACGCCCTCGCTGGCAGCGGCCGCCACCATCCAACGCACAGCCTGCAACTGATGATAGCGCGGAAAGATCAGGCTCTCCTTACGCACCTTCTTGCCATCATCGGTGATCTTCTCCTCGACATCGAGGTGGAGGAAGCGGGCAAGTAAGTCGAGCAAGCTGTTGCGCTGCAGTACTTCTTCCCACACATAGGCAGTCTTGTAGTTTCGGCCCGCGCGGTCAGGCGGGTTACCCGCACCGCCGTCTATGCCCTGATTGAAGGGCAGAAAGTAGGTGGACGAACCTGCCAAGCGCGTAGTCATGTGCGCCTCTTCGGTATCCACCGCGAAATGCACCAACGCGCGCTTGCTGAACACGAAGATCGGCTCGCGCGGATCGCGGTCGTGGCGGTACTGGTGGATGGCATTCGCCGCTGTCTGGCCGCTTAACGGATTTTTGAGTTCCAGCGTTACCACTGGGATACCGTTGATTGACAGCACCACATCCAGCGATTTTTCACTCTTGGGGCTGTAGTGCAACTGGCGCGTCAGCCCCAACCGATTGGCCTGGTAGCGCGCCTCCAGCTCCGGGTTCAGGCCATGCGCGGGGCGAAAGAAAGCAATCCGCAGCGTGCGTCCAAAGCATTTGAAACCGTGGCGCAGGGTGGCCAGCGAGCCATGGGTATCCAGCCACTTGCACAGCGATTCCAGCACCCGTGTACCGGTCTGCTCGCCGTGCAGCGTCTCCAGCTTCTCCCATACTTTGCCCTGGGTGGCACGGATAAAGGCCAGTGCCTCGTCGGGGAAGATCGCGCGCTCGCGGTTGAAGCTCTTGGCATCAACTCGTGTGTAGCCGTCGTCCAGCAAGACATCCTCGATGGCGGTTTCGAAGGCGGCTTCGGAGGTAAGTTTCATGTGTTAAGCGCCCCGAGATCAATCTCATGAGCACGCGCCTGAATTAGAGTAATTTGGCGAAGTTGTAATGCTTGCTTCCCCTGAAACTGGGTTCCTGTGAATTGATCTGCACTCACCCCCCAAACAGATTCAACTCGAGTCATGTAAGAGTCATTGCGAACATTCGGTCCTATCACAGTAATTCGCCTTCCATTCAATGACCTGAGTAAGTCATTAAAATGTTCATCGGCAGTATTGAGCGAATAGCCAACCAAAACGACATGATCGGCTTCCCTGAGCCACTGACCCGCACGATACCAAAGGTCGATGTATTCTTTGGACAGAATGGGTTTTAGTCGAAGTGGCGGTACGAGAGATGGGATAAGGCAGCGCGACTTTGCCGGGCTACTCTCATCGAAATACCAATTGTCGCAGATATGTGATTCAAGCAGTTCTTGCGGAGATTTATTCTGATATGAATCGAAAGTGAGCAGTTGGCGGTTGTCCATGCGAACATACGTCGAGAGTCCACCATGAAAATAGACCGTGTTAATGGCTTGTAAGCGTGATTCAAGGAACGAGGTGTAATTTAGGGTTATGCCCTTCCAGCTTTGTGGAATCCCTTCGTAGAACGGCAACGATGATGTGGAGTTGCGAACTTCTTTATCTCGGTACATCAGGAATGCCCAGAAGCACCAGGAAATGTAGACATAGTTTTTGATGTCAGGAAGCCGGTTGTTATAGAAGCCTAGAAATTTGTCGATCAGTAGTTTCTCGATGTCCAGGAGGTCGGCTCCTAAAGCATGGGCTATTCGATTGGAATCAGAGTTGAGACTTTGCCGAAGCGTATGGCGTAAGATGGACTTGAATGTATCCGATACGCTCAGCGTTCGGATATTGACAACGTGATCGTCCAAATCAAACTCCGACGCATGATCTCCAAAAACGTCCTCGATCAATTGGCGGGTTTCATCATCGATCCGGCTTGCAGATGCGATTTGCTGCAATTGATTGAACAGCCGAATAATGAGTTCTCCCTGTTTTTTCGGGATCCTGTTCTCATTATCGTCTGGCAATTCGTCAACGACCTGCTGAACGCGTTGAACAGTTTCTCTAAGTTGCTCTGGTTCCCTCTGAGCAATATCGGTAATGGCATTGTTGATGAAGCGGTCAAAGCGAAAACGTAGGCCGCTGATCTTACTGCGCAACAAGGCATCGATTGCCTTGCCTTCATCCGTGCGCGTCAAGTAACCGTTGATTGCCGGCAAGAGGTCCGCCGCCAATGGAAAATCGATGCCCGGGGTTTTGTCAACCCCGGCGCCAGTTACAAGGACTGTAGTTCTTTCCGGCATATTTGAACTCCCCTATTCAATTCTGTTTCATGTCCTCGATTGCAATCTGGCCGGTGACTGCGGCGGTAATCAGTGCAGCGCGGCGTTCCTTAGCGAGAGTGATAGATAACTGCAAGCTATCGCGCAGGGCATTTGCCTTGGTTTGATCCGCTTCGACAGATCGGACAATTTCGAGCTGCTCGTCGTGCGGAGGCACGGGTAGCCGCATTTCAAAGAAGTTCTCCGGATACAAGCGCAAACGAGAAGACCAGACGCCTTTTGACCATCGGTTTACTTCGGCAATAAAGGGCCGCGAGCGGCATAGCAGATCGACGTACTCGGGCAGCAGCTGCCCTTTCGATGTGTACACATGGTAATCGGGACTAACGATGCCTGCCAAGGGGCTGATGCCCATCGCGCCCATCCACGCCCACAGGGTGTTGATGGCAAGGTCGCCGGGCATACAGCGTTTGTAGCCCGCCTTGTCATCAGCCTCGAACATGTACACGTCCTTCTCAGAACGTGAAGTGACTCCGGTGATGTGGGATACGGTCAACAGTTCTTCCGTACCGTCGTCCGAACGCTCATCACGAACCGTGAAAAGGTTCTTGGTGCGTTCTACCGGCCAATGCGCCGGAATGTCACCCAGCCATTCCTGTCCGGAGGGTTTGAGCGGGGCGTTGAGGTCGAGGCTGCGGGTGACGACGCGGCTGATGAGGGTGGCGCGCTTTTCTTCCAGCAGCGCCAGCATGCGTTCTTTCTCGGCAATCAGCGCGTCGATGCGGGCGGTTTCGTGGTCGAGGTAGTTGGCGATAAGATGCTGAATATCTTGGCTCGGGCAAGGCAGGTGATGCTGGCGCAGAACATCGGGCGACACTCGCTTGAGGCCACCTGCACCTGTCATTGATGCCTCGCCGTCCTGTTTGAAAATCGAAGACTGGAAGTAGTAGAAAAGGAATCTACGCTCAACCGCGATCGGGCGAATCACGAAGAGTTCCGAGCTACCGAATCCTTTTCCTCCCACAAGGTTGGCAGCGATCGCAATGTTGCCGTTCTCAAAGCACGGGGTGACCTTCGCCAAGACAATATCGCCATCCTCGAAGGCGGTGTATGAGGATCCGTATTTCGAGAACTTGTCCGTATTCGGGATGAAGTACCCACTCTTCACTCTGTCCATTGGCAGAAAGGTGATGTCTTCATCCTCATCAAATCCATCGAAAGCAACCGACGGATTCAACTTGCACACATATCGTAGCGGGACGGTCTCCCATAGCTGTGGGCGCGGGTCGGTACTACTCACTCCGTCACCTCCCGCAGCAAGTCCATAATCCGCTTTTCCACCTCGGCCAACTCCGCATCGATTTCGGCGAGCGGCCTTGGCGGTTGATACCCGAAGAACACGCGGTTGAAGTTGATCTCGTAGCCCACCTTGCCGATGCCGCCGTCCTGCTCGTCCAGCGTCTCGCTGTCGATCCAGGCGTCCGGCACGTAGGGGCGTACCCCGCGCAGCAAGTAGTCGACTCTGGCCGTGCCGCCAGTCAAGCAACGATCAAGCAATAGAGCTCTTGCAATAAGTTGATTTATACATAAAACAAACACGGTTCGGCCCATCTGGCGCCATCCAGTCAAGCAACGGTCAAGCAATGCGATCAGGATCATCGCGCCCACCTCGGCAGGTACTTGCGGGCCCGGCTGCCGACGGTGTCGTCGTGACAGACGATTAACCCGGCAGCGATGGTGTCCTTAATCACCCGCGACACCATGGAACTGTTCTTCTCCTCGATGCCGAAGCGCTCGCGCAGGGTGGTGTTGGTCATATCATCGCGCTGAACATAACGCAGGCAGGCATGCAAATAACTGGCACGCACCCGGTCCGCCTTGTCCATGTCGCGGAACTCGCGATGGGCGAACAGCAAGGCGCGGGTGTGCTCGTCGGTGGTCTCGAACAATGGCGCGGGCAACTGGTAGAGCTCGGTCTGGAAGACCACCTTGTCGACACCGCTGCCGCGCTCCTCGCAAACGCCGATGCGGCGCATGAACGAGGCCAGCCCCTCGTTGCGCGACCGGGGTGGGCTATCGAGAAACCGGTGTGTCTGCACCAGCGGCAGACCGGGATTGGTGATCTCCATACGGTCGGCGAAGATCTCCACCATCGGGCCGGTGCCCGTCAGGTGGAAATCCTGATGGATCATCGCATTGGCAATCAGCTCACGAATAGCCAGCGCCGGGAACATCGGGACTTGCTTGCGCAAGGCACGACCAATGACCTCGTTGCTTGGCAAAAGCCCGGTTACGAAGTCGATCAGCCCCTGGAAGCCGGTGGCATACCCCTTGCCGCCTTCCTGTTCACGGACGGTTTCGACGCGACTGTTGCCCTTGTACAGCACCACGCGCACCGCCTTGCGCTGCAGCGTGCGGAAGTCGGCCAGCCGCTTGGCAAACAAGATGGCGCCCAGATTCGTGATGTTCCATCCGCCCGCTGCCTGGGCGAGCAGACCGTCGCTGTCCAGTGCGGCCAGGACGGCTTCACGGCCTTCGGGCAGGGGCTGACCCAGCAACTCGAAGTAGGCAGGATAGTCGAGCAGCCGCAGGACTTCGTCACATGAAATCTTCTCGGCGGCAACCTCGCGCTCGAACGGCGTCTGATCGAACACATGCCAAAGCTCGCGCTCCTTCTCCGGAAAATCCTTAAGCTTTTTCTTGTAGGTGCCGATGCGAATGAACTCGACGCTCCTGAACTGCACCGGATGGCGGAACGCCGCACCAATCTCCAGCAGGACGACACGCTGATCACTGACCTCGAACACATGGAAGCGGAAGTTGATCCTGGGCGACAGCAGTCGCAGCAACCAGCTCTCCAGTTCTTCGTTACCCACCTTGGCCGACGCGGGGTCAAAACGTGTACCGACCACGTCATGCGTGGCGTCGTCGATACCCCACACCAGATAGGCCTGCACCTTGCCTGCCAAGGCCGCAGCATTCGACAGCGCAGAGAGGTATTCGCCGATCTCCTCCGGAGTCGCGTTGTCGTGCTTGAACTCGACCCAGTCCACCTCACGCGGGAGCTTGCGCAGCTCGGCCAGCAAACCGTGGAGTTCGGTGAGTCGACGATCCATACTCACTCCGTCACATCGCGGAGCAGGCTCATGATCCGCTTCTCGACCTCGGCCAGTTCGGCGTCAATCACTGCCAGCGGTCGTGGTGGCTTGTACTCGAAGAAGACGCGATTGAAATTGATCTCGTAGCCAACCTTGCCGACGCCGCCGTCCTGTTCGTCCAGCGTTTCACGGTCGATCCAGGCGTCATTCACGTAGGGACGCACCTCGCGCAGGAAGTAGCTCACGATGTCTTCCTTCAGCGGGATGTTCTCGAAGTCCTTTAGCGCCGGGGCGGGCTCGTATTCCAAGAGGGTTTTGCCGTCAGCGTAGAGTCCGAGCAGGGCATACAGGTCCGCCGCTTCAAGCTCAGGTAATATCTGTCCCGGGAACCACGCCGAGCTGACTAACACTTCACCTTTCTTGTGGCGCTTGGCAACGACTGGCGCAGCATCGGGGGCTGTGATGGTGAAGCAGTCGCGGAAGATTTTCTTCTGTGCAGTGCCCTTGGCTCCCTTGGCCCAGCCTTCCACATAGTCAGGCAGATGCTTGAAAATTCTTTGCACATCATCCCAAACCCGATTCCAATCGGAATACGGCTCTGTGCTGAGTTCGTCCTGTATGGCCTGGAAGGCATCGAACAACTCTGGGCAGGTGTTGAGGAAGCGCTCGCGCGTCTCCTCGGTGACCTGGAAACGCAGGCGCAGCGGGCGCAGGACGGTGATGCGGCGGTAGCCGAAGTCTGTGTTGTCGAACACGCGGCTGGTCTGGCTGTGCTCTATGGCGCCGTGTTCGCGGGTGACGGCGTCGAGCGCGGCCTGATCGAGGTAGCGGCGTTTGTCGCCGAGGCTGCGCTTCATCGGCGTATAGCGCTCGCGGGCGTCGATAAGCTGAATCTTGCCCTTGCGATGCTCGGCTTTGCGGTTGCTAACCACCCAGATGAAGGTACCGATGCCAGTGTTGTAGAACATCTGCTCGGGCAGGGCGACGATGGCTTCGAGCTGGTCGCGCTCGATGATCCAGCGGCGGATTTCGCTCTCACCGCTGCCGGCGCCGCCGGTGAACAGCGGCGAACCGTTGAATACGATGGCAGTGCGCGAGCCAGGCCTGTCGCGGTCGCTCGGCTTGTAGTCCTGGAACTTGCTCATCATGTAGAGCAGGAACAGCAGGGCGCCGTCGTTGATGCGCGGTAGCTTGCCGCTGTAGCCACGGAAGTTGGGCCAGCGGTCGATGGTTTTCTTTTCGGCTTTCCAGTCCACACCGAAGGGCGGATTGGCCAGCAGGTAGTCGAAGCGGGTGTCGGGAAAGGGATCGTCGGTGAGGGTGTTGCCCAGCAGCACTTGTCCATCCTTGTGGCCCTTGATCAGCAGGTCGGAGGCGGCCACGGCGTAGGAGCGCGGGTTGTAGTCCTGTCCGAACACCTTCACCGTCGCCTGCTCGTTGTGGGCGCGAATCCAGTTTTGCGCCTCAGCCAGCATGCCGCCGGTGCCGCAGGCCGGGTCGCAGATGGTGACGATGACGCCGGCCTGGGTGAGCACGCTGGTGTCGGGCTCCAGCAGCAGGTTGACCATGAGCTGGATGACTTCACGCGGGGTGAAGTGATCGCCCGCCGTTTCGTTGGCGGCTTCGTTGAAGCGCCGGATCAGGTCCTCGAACACCAGGCCCATGGTGATGTTGTCGACCTTGCGTGGGTGCAGGTCGATCTCGGCGAACTGGGAAACAACCTGATACAGGCGGTTGGACTCTTCAAGCTTTTCGATCTCCTTCTCGAACTCGAAACGCTCGAAAATCTTGCGGATGTTTTCGGAGAAGCCAGCGATGTAATCGGCCAGGTGGCGGCCAATATTGTCGGGGTCGCCCTTGAGCTTGGTAAAGTCGAGCTGACTGTGGTTGTGAAAGCCCAGCGGGGTGCCGTTTTCATCCTTGGCCAGGTTGTTGAGAACCGGATCGACGTTGATGGCCTCTCTCATTTCTTCCCGCAAGCGTTTATTACGGGCGTCCAGTTCTGCATATTTGCTGAGGACAGTTTGCTTGCTTGGCGCGAGCACAGCATCGAAACGGCGCAGCACGGTGAGCGGCAACATCACGCGCTCATACTGCGGCGGACGATAAGGTCCACGCAGAAGATCGGCGACGGACCAGATGAAGTTGGCAAGTTGCTGAAAATTGGTGATCATACGGCGGTACTGTACTGCGAAAGATGTATACACGTCATCATCAACCGAGCCACTCCAAGTCTATAAGAAAATTATCAACAATAAAAAATCCCAGAAAGTACAAGACGTTCTGGGATTATGTTTACAATTTATGTTTGGTGGTTTTTAAAACGGAATATCGTCATCAAAATCTTCCATCGGCGGGGG
>NZ_MOAD01000001.1:2457066-2462204 GCF_001931655.1 Acidithiobacillus albertensis
GGCGGGGGTGGGGTATCCTGTTTGCGCCCACTGCTGGCCGGGGCTGAAGAAGCATCCGTCAAATGACCGCCGCCATGATCTTCTTCGTCAAAACTGGCTGCACCACCACCGCCCCCGCGTGGACCCACCAATTGCAGCCGGTCACCGATAATTTCAGTGGTGTAGCGCTCCTGACCTTCCTTGTCTGTCCACTTGCGGGTCTGCAATCGGCCTTCCACATAAGCCATACTGCCCTTGCGCAGGTATTCGCCAGCAATTTCGGCTGTACGGCCAAATAGCACGATACGATGCCATTCGGTGCGTTCCTGTTTATTCCCTTCGCGATCCTTGAAATTTTCAGAGGTGGCAATACTGAAATTGGCGATAGCAGCACCACTGGGCTGATAGCGCATCTCCGGGTCCCGGCCCAGATGTCCTAATAATATGACCTTGTTCACTCCCGCCATTGTCAGATCTCCTTGAGTACAAGGGGACGGCCGTCCCCGAAAGCTCTATACTAACCCATCCAGAGAAAAACTCATTCCTGAACCCAAAAAGGCTACGGCTACATGGAACATATCCAGATCCGGGGCGCACGTACCCATAATCTCAAAAACATCTCATTGACCCTGCCCCGGGACCGCCTCATTGTCATCACCGGCTTATCCGGTTCGGGCAAATCCTCACTGGCTTTTGACACGCTCTATGCCGAAGGTCAGCGCCGCTATGTGGAGAGTCTTTCGGCCTATGCCCGGCAGTTTCTGTCGCTTATGGGCAAGCCTGATGTGGATGCCATTGAAGGGCTATCGCCCGCCATTTCCATTGAACAGAAATCCACTTCCCATAATCCCCGCTCTACCGTCGGCACCATCACGGAAATCCATGACTATCTGCGTCTGCTGTATGCCCGCACTGGCACGCCCTGGTGCTGCGGAGCACCCATTCAGAGCCAGACCATCAGCCAGATGGTAGATCAATTACTGGCCCTGCCTGAAGGCGAAAAACTGATGATTCTCGCCCCCATGGTGCGTGATCGCAAAGGCAGTCATGAAGAGGTGATCAGCGCGCTGCGGGCCCGGGGCCTGATTCGTGCGCGGGTAGATGGGGAAATGCTCGAACTGGATGAAATTTCGACCCTGGACAAAAAACGCAAACATCGCGTTGAGGCCGTCATTGACCGCCTGGTGTTGCGCGAGGACAGTGGGCCGCGTCTGGCGGAATCCCTGGAAACCGCCCTGAGCCTCGCCGATGACCAGGCCATCGCCGTGTTGATGGGGCCTCAACATCAGGAAGAACGCCTGTTCTCCGCCCACCATGCCTGTCCCAGTTGTGGACGTTCCTTTCCGGCCCTCGAACCCCGGCTGTTTTCTTTCAACAATCCGGCAGGGGCCTGTCCACGTTGTGATGGCCTGGGAGAAATTACCTTTTTTGATCCGGACCTGATCATTCCTGATCCGGGTGCCAGCCTCAGCGCCGGGGCCATCGCCGCCTGGACCAAGCGCCACAAGGAACATTACACCCCCTTGTTGAAGGCGCTGGCCGCTCATTTTCACTTTTCCCTGGAGTCTTCCTGGGAAGACCTGCCTTTTGAGGTGCGTGAGCAAATTCTGCACGGTTCCGACGAACGTATTACCGTGCAGCAAGGTTCACGGACGCATCAGATTCATTTTGAAGGAGTCATTCCCGGACTGGAACGGCGCCTGCGCGAATCCCAGTCCAATCTGGCTCGGGAAGAAATCATGCGTTACATGGGCCGCCTGCGCTGTCCGTCCTGTCACGGCAGCCGTCTGCGTGAAGAAGCCCGTATGGTCAAGGTGGGGCCTCTGGCCCTTCAGGAAGTGTCAGCGCTGCCCATTCGCGAATCCCTGCAACACTTTGCGCATTTGCAACTGGAGGGCCAGGAAGCCATCATCGCCGAGAGAATCCTGAAGGAAATCAGTAGCCGCCTGAAGTTTCTGGTAGATGTGGGTCTGGCCTATCTGAGTCTGGATCGTTCCGCAGAAACCCTTTCCGGTGGCGAAGCCCAGCGCATTCGCCTGGCCTCCCAGATTGGTGCCGGTCTGGTGGGGGTCATGTATGTTCTGGATGAACCCTCCATCGGCTTGCACCAGCGAGACAATGATCGTTTGATCGGCACCCTCAAACATCTGCGTGATCTGGGGAATACCGTCATTGTTGTAGAGCACGACGAAGATGCCATCCGCGCTGCAGATCATGTAGTGGATATGGGCCCCGGTGCCGGTACCCACGGAGGTGAAGTCATCGCTCAGGGTACTCCCGAAGAGATTCGCGCCAATCCGGACTCCCTCACTGGTCGTTACCTGACTGGTGATTTGTGCATTGCCATTCCCGAACGTCGCCGTCACGACCAGCAACGCTGGCTGGAAGTCATCGGTGCGACAGGCAACAACCTGAAATCAGTCGATGCAAAAATTCCCATCGGCCTGTTTACCTGCATCACCGGCGTCAGCGGCTCGGGCAAATCCACGCTGATCAATGACACCTTGTATCCCGCCTGCGCGCGGGTTCTGATGGGCAGCACGCAGAGTCCGGCTGCGCATCAGCAACTGCGTGGCCTGGAAGCCCTGGACAAGGTCATAGCCATTGATCAAAGTCCCATCGGCCGGACCCCCCGGAGTAATCCGGCCACCTATACCGGACTGTTCACCCCGATTCGCGAGCTTTTTGCCGCCACCAGCGAGGCCCGGGCCAGAGGTTACAATCCGGGGCGATTCAGTTTTAACGTCAAGGGCGGCCGTTGTGAAGCCTGTGAGGGCGACGGCGTCATTCGCGTTGAAATGCATTTTCTGCCGGACATTTACGTATCCTGCGACGTTTGTGCCGGAAAACGCTACAAGCGGGAAACCCTGGATGTGCATTACAAGGGCAAAAATATTCACGAAATTCTCGAAATGACGGTGGAAGATGCCCGCCAGTTTTTTGATCCGGTACCGGCCATTGCCCGTAAATTGCAAACACTGCTCGATGTAGGGCTGGGTTATCTGCGCCTCGGCCAGTCCGCCACCACACTTTCCGGTGGCGAAGCCCAGCGGGTAAAGCTCTCCCGGGAATTATCCCGACGGGATACCGGACGCACCCTATACATTCTTGATGAACCTACCACCGGCCTGCATTTTCATGATATCGCCCTGCTCCTGGTAGTCCTGCAGAAGCTCGCCGATGCGGGCAATACCATTGTGGTCATTGAACATAATCTGGATGTCATCAAAACCGCCGACTGGATTATCGACCTGGGTCCCGAGGGTGGCTCCGGAGGCGGGCAAATCATCGCCACGGGCAGCCCTGACGAAGTCGCCCGCAATCCGGTTTCACACACCGGTCACTATCTGGCGCGACATTTATCCCGATAAATTGCACAATAGTCCTGTGAACATGACCTGGAGCCGTGAATATGTCCGTTCTCCCCGAACGCCGTGAACAAATCCGCAGTGCCCACGCCGCCCTGATCCTGCAGGTAGTTGCAGCCTGCCAGAACCCCCGGCTGCGCGGCGCTGTCGATGACCACCTGCGCGTCGCCGCTGCGAATGGTTGGGGAGAGCTGGTAACCGTCATTCAACAGATTATGGCTGGCAAGCGTGAACTGGGTTTACTGCAGGGACTGGATGAAGAAGACAGTGTCATCGTCGAATCCATTCTGATGGGTCTGCAAAATCCCGAAACTCTTCCCAAAAGTACGGGGCAGGCCGACCCGGGACTGGCGGCCCCGGGGCTGGCCAGTGTCATCCTTGCCGCCCGCCGGGGCGACCCCCAGGCCGTCGCCTGGTTGGGGCAAATGGCCAGTCAAATGCAAAAAGCCGGGGGCGACATGGCCCGTATGGGGGCTGCTCTCGGCCCCTTGTCCCGAGGTTTGGATGATCGTCGCAAGCTGGAAAAAGGCATGGGACCATTGGGTCGCAGCCTGCTTCAGGGGGTACTGGACGAACTCGCCAAAGCCGAATTGCAATAAGGTCCATTCCACCCGAAAAGCTTGAAATGTTGCTTTATCGCCCCTATTTCCCGAGTCAACGTCTTTTTATTTTCAGGAGTATTGCATGGCCACTGGTGAACACATCCTCGAAGTCAACTTAGGTAATTTTCAGGAAGCCGTTATTGAGCTTTCCCAAAAGGCCCTGGTCCTCGTGGATTTCTGGGCACCCTGGTGTGGACCCTGTCGCGCCCTAGGTCCTGTCCTCGAAAAGCTGGCGGAGGAAATGCAGGGTGCTTTTGTTCTGGCCAAAATCAATTCTGATGAAAACCCGGAACTTTCCCGGGAATATCAGGTGCGCGGAATTCCCGCAGTCAAGGCTTTCAAAAACGGTAAAGTGGTAGATGAGTTCACCGGTGCTCTCCCGGAGTCTGCCATCCGCCAGTTTCTTGAAAAGCATTTACCCAAGCCCGGCGATGATCTGCGCGCCGAGGCCATGGCCGCCATGGCCCAGGGCAAAACCGATGAAGCCCAGTCACTTCTGGAAGAGTCCCTGCAAACGAACCCCCAAAACGATCAGGCGCGTTTGGCACTGGCCCATCTCGCCATACAACAGGGACGTCATGCGGATGCTCAGGCACAAATTGATGCCATGTCCCCTCTGTTTCAGATGGAAATCGAGGTCGAGGGTCTGAAAGCATTACTGGAATTTACGGATGCAGCGCGCAAAGCTCCCCCCATTACCACGCTGGAGACAACTATTGCCCATGAAAAAGGCGATGCACGCGCTCTGGCCATGTATCAGCGGGCGCTGGTTCTGCTTTTGCAAGGCCAGGAAGCCGCCGCTTTGGATCAACTGATTGAAATGGTGGAAAGACACAAAAGTTACGACGATGGACTCGCCCGCAAAACCATTCTGAAGATTTTTGCCCTGCACAGCAATCAGGGGCCACTGGTTGAACAATACCGCACCAAATTATCCCGCGCCTTATATTAAGTGTTATGGTAGACCTCAGGCAGGAACTAGATGCTTTATTACCGAGTCTAAACGCAAATGCGTCAATGCTGCAGAACCAAAACTCCAAAGGAGAGTCCTATGGCGAATAGTCGCCCGAAAACCCTGTTGAAACGCCCGAAACTACTGATTACTGCTGTTGTCGCTGCGTGCTTTGGTTTTACCCTGGGCGCCACCGAATGGGCACAGGCCGATGCCACCCCTACGGCTCCCGCCTTA
>NZ_MOAD01000001.1:2462304-2533883 GCF_001931655.1 Acidithiobacillus albertensis
CACGGTTCCCGGCACCCATGCCAGCGTAGGTATCCTCCATCATGGTGTCGCGGAAACTAAAAATGTCCTGGTCACCGCCCTGCCGAAAAACATGGACGAGCAGTCCAGCAGTACCCAACCGGCAGCGCCTGCAAAGACTGTGAAAATCAGTCGGATGGATATTCATGTTCAAAATCTGACTCCAGATATTGAAAAACAATTGGATGTCCACCATGGTGTGGTGGTGGTAGGTGTCAGTGAAGGCCCTGCCGCTGAAGCGGGCCTGATGCCCGGAATGATCATTCAGCAGATCAATCAGCAGGATGTCCAAAATGTCAGCGAGCTGGCGCACATTGTCGCCGGGTTACCAAAAGACCAACCCATTCCCATGTTGGTCCGTCAGGGTAAAGCGAGCATCTATGTGGTCATTACCCTGTCGAAAAAATAATCTGTTCGAGCGCTACAGAACGTTGCGCTCGACAATCACTTCTGAATAGGGATCCCCCATTGCCACGCAGGCGCTTTGTCGTCCCCAGAAACCAGCCTTTGAACGATTCACCTGATAATAAAATTCCAGGCTCAGATCGGGTTTGGCGGTAATATCGGCACTGTACAGCAGGTTCATCAAGGAAGCGCCGATACCCGTCAGCAAATAATCCACGGGATGATCTGCCCTGCCAAAACTCCGCAGATAACCCAGAGATTCATAGGGATACCAGGCCCTCAGCACCAGACGTTCGTTGGGCACCAGTTCATGAATTCGCCAGACACCCCAGCCGAGAGCATTAATACAGGCGACAATACCCGCCAGCCAATCCTCACGACAGCGTAATTGCGGGACCACCAGTTGATACCAGGGATCCGAGCGCATAATGCCACCCATCGTATTGAAACCACAGATATGACCGGCTTCAATAAGCAGGGTATCAGCGAGATCCTTACCCTGTAATCCCGCAAATTTTTCCTTGTAATAAAACAGGGCGGGATATTCATACCAGAGCATTTCATCGAGAAGAGGATGCGTCGCCAGGGCATTAACCAGCGCCGCTTCAAAGCGAAAAGACACCAAATTGTAGTAGTCCGCATAATGACGTGTCAGACAAACGCCAAATTCCCGTATCAGTCCATGTTCATCGCCCTGAAGCGGCATACCGCTGACTGCCGCGATAATACCCGCTTCATCCACATGCAGACCAACCGTGCGTTCAGGGATATCCGCCGCTTCTGAAGGTAATCGTACCTCCGCAATGGCCTGCGTACCCACAATATTTCCGTCCGGATTGGCAATATGGATTTGACTCATCCATAGTTCTGTTTGTTCGTCCCCACGGCTGAGAGACTGATCACCAAGACGATTTCCCAAATGACCGGCAAATGGCGCCTCATAAACTGCAGATAAGGCACCAATAGCAAATCCCAGGTCAAAATGTTCTCCTGCCCAGCGTCTTTTCCCATAATTCAGACGCAGGGCAAAACCATAATGAGAATTTTTTTCGATAATCTGAAAAGCATTTTCGGGATTTTCAGGCAAGTGAAAAGAGGCCAGAGGCAAATCACCGAATCCACAAAATCGGTAAACAGCTTCTGCATACGCCAGCCGATCTTCCACTGACCAGTCCGGACAGGATTTAAAATGTTGCTGCAATTGCCGGAAGCTGACCTCAGCCGCCGATTGCTTGAGAATAGGATCACGCTGAATGTAGTGACAATCTTCGACCACCAACTGCAAAAAGCGATTGTAATGATTACAGTGAAAAATCACTGGCTCATTATCAATGGTGACTATGCCGGTGTTGGGGTCACGCTGGGGACGGATGGATGGAAGTTGCATCATATTCTGCCACGCTCGATGGTCATAAACCTGACTTTACAGATAGTCGAAACGCGCCAGGCTGCAAGTCCAAATTAGCGAAAAATAATCCTATGCGCGGGGATGATGCTTTTCGTGCAAGGCTTTGAGACGTGCCTGGGCGACATGGGTGTAAATTTCGGTAGTACCCAGATTCGCATGCCCCAGCATCAACTGAACGCTGCGCAAATCAGCACCATGATTGAGCAGATGGGTGGCAAAAGCATGGCGCAAACTATGGGGTGAAACCGACTGTTCAATACCGGCGACCTTTGCATAAGCTTCTATATTCTGCCAGAAACGCTGCCGCGTCATCGCCGCCCCGCGAGCTGTCACAAATACGGCTGCAGAAATACGCCCACCCAGAATCCGGGGGCGGGCATTTTGCAAATAAGCCGCTATTCGCTCAGCCGCCATTTCCCCCATGGGCACCAGCCGTTCCTTGCGGCCTTTGCCAAAAACCATCACCAGATCCGCACTTAGATCCAGTTGCCGCATTTCCAGATTGACCAGCTCGGAAACCCGCAAGCCGCAGGCATACATCAACTCCAGCATCGCCGCGTCGCGCAACCCCAGCGGCCGGGTCTGATCGGGCGCGGCCAGGAGGGCTTCAATTTGTGTTTCACTCAACACATGGGGCAAATAGCGGGCAAGACGAGGACTTTGCAAATTCTGGCTGGGGTTGTGGGTTACCCAACTCTCACGCAGCGCATAACCATAAAAACGGCGGATGCTGGACAGCATCCTGGCTACCGAACGCATTGCTGCGCCGGATTGCAGCTTTTGTCCAAGAATGCGCGCCAGCATCCCGGCATCTGCACTCAATAAATCCGCGTCCTGCTCTGCCAGTGCTGAGCAAAGCTGGAGCAGATCCTGCCGATAGGCAGCCAGGGTATTTTCACCCAGATTTTTTTCGAGCCAGAGCGCATCCAGAAAGACATCAATACGCTGACGATCCTCAGACGGGGGCGATGCCATCGTCATGAGGCGGTTTACTTAATCGAAATAAAAACGCAATACGACCAAAGGGTGAATCCATGCCAATGGTCCTCCTGTGACCTGTCCGGCGCGCTGCGCGGTTCGCCAGATCGGCCAGAAACCCGTGGGATTCCCTTGGGCTACCGCCCGTTCGGCCAATTGTAGCCACCAATCAGCAGACGTTCCGGAAGCAGCGGCATAAAGTGCTCCCTGCCAGGTAAAATGCGCAGGGACCGGTTCGGACAACGCCCTATCCCGATAAGCAGCGAGAGTACTGAAATCCGGCCAATCCTCACGGCGCTGCCAACCGGCAAAGCCAAAAGTGCAGGCGGCAGCACTGAACAACACCTTACGAGCCTGGCGCAAACTGCGATGGGGCAAGGTCAGCAGGGTTCCCAGCCAGACGTATAAACGCATCAGCGCCTGGGGATCATGACGATGACCCCCCTCAATAATCATCAGGGTTACCGTCAGAAACAACTGCCGAATGGCATCCAGAGGCTGGTCGCCCAAAGCCCGGATCCGCCCCATGAAGGCGGGCAGATCACGCTCCCGCAGGGCATGCAGCAAGGGCTTATCCACTTCAGGATCGCGGCTCGCCCGCCCTTCCGGCACGACCACCGCAACACCGGGAGCCTGCTGCCAATGGCTATGCAGCAAAGCCAAAGCCCCCAAAGCAAAAGACCGGGCAGGCAGCCCGGCTGCCGCGTCATGCCATTCCCCAAACAGAATACTACGAAGGCCTTGCGCATGGCTGTCATCCGCCAGCCGCTGGGCCAGCCGATTCAGCACCACACGCCGGGCATTTTCGTCATCGGCCATGCTCTGCAGCAAAGGCACCAGATGCTCCAGATCGGCTTCTTCCACCGCCTTGGACAGCAGATCGACTTCCATATCCAGCGGCATGGGTGCACTGGCTTCCAGCTTTAGCAAATCCGGCAAAGGGACGGCAGTCAATAACGCGCGTTTTTCTTCCTGGATACCTACCGCAGCGGCCAAGATCTCGACAGGAAGCTGCCCAGCAGCGGCCCAGATGGACTGACTATCCACCACCACCTGCAAGGCCTCCGTATTGTCCGCTGCACTCCACCAGTACGGCAGGATATCCTCCTGCCAGGCCGAATGGAGCAACAACTGCTGAGCAGGGTCGGCCCACAGGGCGGCCCGCCCATCAACAGACGCAGAACGCCAGCGCTCCAGGATTTCCCTGGACGCCGGCGTCATAATCAGATTATCCAAAGCGAACCCGGCCTTCGCCAGGGAGCGCAGCAGAAATCATCAGCCCAGTTTTTCTTTGATGCGGGCAGCCTTACCAGACAGGTTACGCAGGTAGTAAAGCTTGGCACGACGCACATCACCGCGACGCTTGACTTCCACCTTGGTGACCAGCGGTGAATAAGAGGGGAAAACACGTTCCACACCCTCACCATTAGAGATTTTCCGCACCGTGAAGGCAGAATGCAAGCCACGATTGCGACGGGCAATGCAGATTCCTTCAAAAATCTGGATACGTTCGCGGTCGCCTTCCTTCACCTTGACATGCACGGCAACCGTATCGCCTGCGCCAAAAGCCGGAAGTTCCGACTGAACCTGTTCTTTGTTGATTTCATCAATGATGTTCACAGCCCTGCTCCTTCGCCTAGTATTACTGCACTTCGCCGTCCTGACGGCGATAATCATCCAATAACTTCTGCTCACGCGCATTCAAAACGCGCTGCGCCAACAAATCCGGACGCCGCTCAGCCGTACGCCCCAATGACTGTTGCAGGCGCCAACTACGAATCCGGGCATGATCTCCCGAAAGCAAAACTTCCGGAACCCTTACGTCCCCCACCACTTCCGGGCGCGTAAAATGTGGACAGTCCAGCAAGCCGTTATCCGCAAAGCTATCTTCGGCGGCCGAGTCCGCATGTCCCAACAAACCCGGTAATTGCCGGGCCACTGCTTCAATCAATACCAAGGCAGGCAACTCCCCACCTGCCAGTACATAATCGCCAATGGACCATTCTGCATCCACCGCCGCCAGCACCCGCTCGTCAATGCCTTCATAGCGGCCTGCCAGCAAAATCAATCCGTCTGCACCGGCAAAGCCCTGCACGGCTCCCTGCTGCAGACGCTGCCCCTGGGGGGACAGGTAAATCACCGGCGCCCCGGGGTTTGCTTCGCGTGCCGCAGCAATGGCTGCCAACAACGGGGGCGCCATCATCAACATTCCTGGACCACCACCAAAAGGTCGGTCATCCACGCGGCGATACGCATTATCGCTAAAATCGCGAGGGTTCCAGGCATGTATCTGGATCAGCCCACGCGCCTGGGCCCGCCCCAGTACCCCCTCGCGCAGATAACCGTGAATCAGCTCTGGAAAAATAGTGATGACATCAAAACGCATCACCAGTCCGCTTGCCAGTCCACGGTAATCAGTCCGGCACTCTGGTCCACCCCAGCTGCACTTGTATCTGACCAGGGAATCAGCAATTCCCCGCCTTTTTCATCGTCCAGTACCATAACGTCATTCGCACCGGTTTCGAGAAAAGCCGTCACTTTTCCCAAAAGCAGGCCTTCCTGATTCAGCACCCGCATGCCAATCAAGTCACGCCAGTAATATTCACCGGGCTCCAGATCCGGTAAATACTTCCGCGCAATTCTGATCTCCTGACCAATGAGGGCACGGGCCTGTTCCCGGTCACTGACTTCCGCCAGCTTGGCAACAACACCCTCACCCTGCATACGCCCCTCTTCCAACACATAAGGCCGTAGTTCAGAACCCAAAAACCAGGGTGAGTAGTCGAGAATGGCATCACGCAGATCCGTAAAAGAGAACACTTTTACCATTCCACGCACACCGTAGATGCCGGAAATTTTTCCCAGCACCACCCATTCTTCAGACTCAGGCGGCAGCGACACCCGTCTTACTCACGCCTTCTTTCTTGAAAAAGCCGGCTACTGTATCGGAAGGCTGCGCGCCCTGGCTGAGCCAGTAAGCGGCACGCTCTTTGTCGATGCGCAATTCGGCCGTAGCGCCAATGGGATTGTAAAAACCCAGGCGCTCAATGAAACGGCCATCGCGCCGGTTACGACTATCCGTCACCACGATGTGATAAAAAGGCCGCTTTTTGGCGCCGCCCCGGGCCATACGAATAACTACCATGTGTTCTCCTTAACCATGTCCTCTCCCACTGGACGGGAGAAAGGCGCGTATCGTAACTAAAAACAAGCTCTAACGGAAGGGTAAACCGCCCTTTAACATCGATTTGGGATTCATCCCCAATAAACGGCTGAGTCCACGTCCCCCTTTTCCCATTTTTTTGAACATTTTCTGCATCATCTCAAACTGCTTGAGCAGCTTGTTGACCTCCGTTACGGTGGTTCCAGCGCCTGCAGCGATGCGGCGACGGCGCGAAGCCTTGATGATTTCCGGATGCCGACGTTCGCCGGGTGTCATGGAATTGATAATGGCCTCCAGACGACGCATGGGTTTACCATCCTGCATGGCCGCCTGTGCCTCGGCGGGGAGCTCACCCATACCCGGCAATTTATCCATAATGCTCGACATGCCACCCATTTTTTCCAGCTGCCGGAGTTGCTGACGAAAATCTTCCAGATCAAAACCTTTCCCGCTGCGCAGCTTCTCGGTCATTTTCTGCGCTTGCTCAACATCGACATCCTGTTGAACCTGCTCAACCAGGCTGACAATATCGCCCATGCCCAAAATACGCGAAGCCAGTCGATCCGGATAAAAAGGTTCCAGACCCTTGCGGATTTTTTCGCCAATACCCATAAACTTGATGGGCTTGCCGGTAATGGCCCGCACCGACAAGGCGGCCCCACCACGCGCGTCACCGTCAGCC
The DNA here is from genome assembly GCF_001931655.1 of Acidithiobacillus albertensis. NCBI lineage: Bacteria > Pseudomonadati > Pseudomonadota > Acidithiobacillia > Acidithiobacillales > Acidithiobacillaceae > Acidithiobacillus > Acidithiobacillus albertensis. Next base: position 2,468,959 of record NZ_MOAD01000001.1, read on the forward strand.
TTGGTCAAAATGACACCGGTCAGCGGCAAGGCATCATTAAAAGCCTTGGCCGTGTTGACAGCATCCTGACCTGTCATGGCGTCCACCACAAACAGCAACTCCACCGGCTGGACGGCAGCGGTCAAAGCCTGAGCTTCCGCCATCATGGCGTCATCCACATGCAGGCGTCCGGCGGTATCGACAATCAACACGTCAAATACCCCGCGCTGCGCTGCCTCTAAAGCATCTTTGGCAATCTGCACCGGCTGCTGTTCTGGACGGGACGGAAATACTTCAACTTCAATATCCTTGCCCAGATGCGCCAACTGCTCCATGGCAGCAGGCCGATAGACGTCGGTACTCACCATCATGACCCGCTTTTTTTCTTTTTCCTTGAGCCACAAAGCGAGCTTGGCACTGGTCGTGGTTTTACCGGAACCCTGCAACCCGGCCAAAAGGATCACCGCCGGAGGACGGGCACTCAAATCCAGCCGGTCGTTGTGCTCACCCATGAGCTTGACCAGTTCATCATTGACAATCTTGATAAACACCTGCCCCGGAGACAGGCTTTTCACCACTTCCTCCCCCAGCGCCGATTCGCGCACCTTGTTGATGAAGTCTTTCACCACCGGCAGCGCCACATCGGCTTCCAGCAAGGCCAAGCGCACTTCACGCAGGGCATCACGAATATTGTCTTCGCTCAAACGCCCCTGGCCACGCAGGTTTTTAAAAGTCTGGGTGAGTTTTTGGGTCAGATTGTCAAACATGGGTCCCCCTCATATCAGGGGTGGATTTTGGACTGTATGGCGCGGTCGTGCAATGGTGGGCAATTTTTCACACCTGAGACATAAGGTCAGGTGTTACAGTCAAATCTGGTCAGGCTATCGTGCAGAGTGTTGGCATATTATACTGCAGCATCAGGGCAGACAAAAAATTCCATCGTGTGTGTCTCTAACTCAGCCTGATTGCAAAGGAAGCACAGCTTGTACAATCTACTGGTCACCTCAAACGTCGGGGCATGGGATGTATTGGCATACGAATTCGATCTCGAGCGTTTCGGAGAATACACCGCCAAGACGCTGGTTGATCGGTTCCAGAAGCTCACGGTATCAGGAATCGAGGAACTCAAGTCCTTCCCGGCGCTGTTCGCATACGAAGGAGAAAAAGAGATCGTGCGAGTCGGCTACGTCCGACGGATTAAGGAACGTGGGAAGAGCCTGCTAGTCGAATACCAGTTTGAGGAGGACATTCCACCGTTCAATTTCTGCGAAATCGCGGCCCTAAAGGTCCAACTTGACATTGAGAAATGGGAAATGAATCGTACGCACTGGGCGATCAAGGATGAAAATCTCTTTGAAATTCTGGCGGCGACAGGAATAGCAAACAATACGTTTATCAATCAAGGTAATCAGCTAGGTCGGGTGGAGGAGATACAGTTCAAGGTTGCTCTTTCGTTCCCGGGAGAACAACGCGACTATGTCGCAGCTGTCGCTGAAGAGATCAAGAAACGACTTGGTGCAGGATCAGTCTTCTATGACAAAGACTTCACTTCCCAACTTGCACGTCCGAATCTCGACACGCTTCTTCAGAAGATCTATCTCAACAACTCAGATCTTGTCGTAATCTTCGTCTCCGAAGACTATGAACGAAAGAAGTGGTGCGGAATCGAGTGGCGTGCGATACGCAACATCATCATGAATAAGAGTGATCACGCTTTGATGTTCATGAGATTTGATGACACAGAGATTTCTGGGCTGTTTTCAATAGATGGGTACGTTGATGTCAGGGAATACTCATCCATTCAAGCTGCGCACCTAATTGTTGAGCGGGTGCGCCTTAATGATCACACCAGCAGCGACACCTAACGTACAATAATTAGATTATGGTCACGAACAAACAATGCTTATCCGGTTACTAAAAAAGTAACATTTGACAATAACACAAACGGCCATATGGAATTTCCTGGAAGAGCTGACATAAATTCTATTGCACCACCGATACAGCGTAACAAAATTAGGTTGAGTAAAACACATCCATTGTCATCGCAAATTACCCCAAACATGAACGACTGTGACTATTGGATGATGTCATCTAAATCACAGCTAATGAATGGCCGCTTTCAGTCTGCAGCCGACCATCAGAAATCAATGGCGGATAAGCAGCGGGGGCCGTCATTCATAGTATGGCTTGGCGGGCTTCACTATGGGTTTACTGAACACAGAATGATGGTTGGTTTGCTTGACAGACTTCCACGCAAAAAAACCGTCCAAAAACCTGTATTCACGAAACAATCGTATTACTTAACCCTTATGTGACTATATTTTTTATCTTTCCGTAAGAAAAACCAACAATTTTACTTTCTTGATCAACAAAATAGTCATGTAGAAACGATACGATAACCATACGATCATCATATATGATATGAAGCTGATTGTTGTATTTTTCAAAACGCGGAAAAATTCTCCAGTGAACGACCTCCCCATAAAAAGTAGATTCTTCTCCGTCTGACCTAAAAACAACCAGCTTGTCTTTTAATTCAACAATGGTACCAAAAGGTGCCGTTCCGGTAGAGATTATCTCTTCAGTGTTAAATTCTGTTGCCTTCGAACCTATTCCTTTGAACACATCATCATCATCTTCACCCGTTATCTGACAGTTGAACACTTCTATCGTTTTATCACTTGAGATAAATATCTTCTCGTGTGACCCCCACATTTTTGATTCTTGTGAGGATTTTAAAATTTCATCTTTTTCTATTATTCTCCTGAAAATTCTTGTCTTTTTTTTCTTATTCTCTTCTTTGATTTCTTTGAAGTTTGCTACAAATGCATTGTCATCTTCCCATGCTAAGATACTACCGAAAGACCATTCGCAACCGCTGCAAGGAATCTTAGCAATTATTCTAGGTTCCCCAAAAAATTTTTCTGAATTCACATATAGTGGCATCTCTATAAGGCCATCCTTTCCGGATGCTGCGGCAACGGCCGAATTTCTACTTGATGATTTAACTTGAAGAACCATCCCATCATGGTGCTTTTTTGTATTTTTTTTCATCTCACTTGTTCCGGCGAAACTTTTGGAAACGGAAAACAACCCATCGTTTCCGGAAGCTATTATTCTATTGTAATAAATGTCCGTGTCTGTCGTGAGAAAATCAAAAGAGCTATCAAATGTTCTAGAATATTTAGCGTACAACTTGTCATTAACTTCTATTCCAACCTCTGCCATATCTCTAATCTGCTGTGAAATAATTGACAATATTTTATCGTCTTTAATTATAGTCCTAACTTTCGAATTATATAATGTATCGCTATCAATAAAAGCGATTCTTATAGCCGTTTGTATTGATTTATTTCTAGATGCTAAATCATCTAGCATTGATTCCCAATCAATTTTTGTCAACCTTCCATCACATCCAAAAAGGATCATATCTCCAGCGTAAACCTGAGAGTCCCAAAAATCCCCAAGAATGTGCATGGTTACAGGTCGCATTTTTTACCCCTATGTATTTTTGATAATTTAGCTCTATTTATGTATCCTGCATTCATCCAATTAAGTAGCACCTGTTGGCTAGGCTTATCCCAAGGGTGTATCCAGTGCGCAATAGGGTACCCGTGCCATATCGATTGATCCTCTACAAATTTGCATATATATAAATCACCAATAACGTGGTTCGGCGGAACCCCTAGTTTTTGCGGCCTGTTGTTAATCAGGTGAAGCCCATAGCAAGCGCCATTTGCTATCCAACTCGATTGTGATGATAGATTATAAGCAGTATGTTCTTCTGATATACTAATAATCCACTGTGACTTTTGACTAGAAAAAGATGGGTTGCGATGTTGCGGGTTCGGGATATATGTCATTTTTATTCAGCTCTAATGTGTTGTAAATAAAAACCAACTTACGCGACATCTGGCACCACACCAGATTTCTTGGCCTTGCAATGATGAGTAGTTGATCGCGTGCCTGCGGTCTCCATGCACTAGTTAATAGTTGGCTTAGACTACCAGTTAGGCCCTTGAATTGGAAGCTGTTCAGGCCCAGAAACACTCAGGTCCAATGATCATCTCGACCTTCGGTACGCCAAACTGCCAACCATGGTGACTCAACGGAGGCATGACAGAAGGAGCAGACATTCACAAATAGTCTGGGAAGGACTATTCCTGAGCTTGGCTCCGCCGGTTGCCAACCCTTTTCTTGGATGCAACCATCCGAAGGACTGCTGTACTTAGTATTCCCCGGAAAGCCTTTGTGATACTGACTAGCTGATTTAAGATGCACTTGCTATAGCCACTATGGGGTGCTCGTTTAAATTTCCGGCACCACCATCATGAAAAATTCCGCCTCAAGGAGACCCGCTTGCAGAATCTGGACGATCGGGCACAAAAGCTAAGAGATTTTTCAGGATTCCGTCACAGCCGTGCCAATGGCATATGAAGCCGCCGCAAATGAGGCCTTGGAGTCCTACCAGAGCCTCCAACATGCATCGGATCGCCTCTTAATGTCTTGATCATATTGGATAATACGGGCAAAACAGTCGGCACTGTGCGCGCCGCGCCCTAGCCAATCATTTTTTTGGCTAATGTGCTGGATGGGGTAAGCATACCGAACGCCGGGGCACTCAACAACATTGCCTCGTGCCTTCCAGGAATAACTCAACCCGATGGAAAGAAAATTCCGACCCGGACCGTTCAACCAGGTGCAGCGCCTTCTCCGCAAGTAGCTGCCCTTGTAAGTACACTCTACGATGAGTCGGCCTGGCGGGAAGCGATGCTTATAGGCCGCGCCTTTTCGGTCCTCAAGCGGTTTCCATTCTCGAACGCTCGCGTGAAAGCAGTTGCGGAAGCAGCGACTCGGATCACACCGGATCCCGTACATCGCACACTAGATAAAAAATTAATCAAATGATGTAAAAAGATTTTTATTTGTTTTAGCCGCCTAATTCTTTATTAAAACCAACAAAACCTGCTAACTTGTGGATAACTCTTAGAATTCAAATGACTCCACCAACCTAGGAGCTTTGCAGAGATACCACAAACCAACTGTTTTCGGCCTGTCAGGCAGTTCTGACCTCGTTGAGCAGATCGGGATGGCGATCCAACAGCTTGAATAGTTTGACCAGGGCCAGCGGCGGCTTGGTTTTGCCATTTTCGTAGCGCGAGAAGGCATTGATGCCGCCGCCGAAGATTTCAGCAGCTTCACGCTGATCAAGATCGAGTTTCTTGCGCACATCCGCGATGAAGCCCGGATCGACGATGGCCGCGTTCACCTGCTTGGAGAAGGCACGCATCTCGCGCATGACGCGGTTCGATTCTGCTGCGTCCAAAACCGACTCGGCGCAGGCCGGGCAGAAGCCGCCCGTTACCGTTGCAATGACGGTGGTTTCACCTTTGTAGGTATAAGGCAGGTCGCGGGTGTCATGGATCAGTTCAGCCGCGCCGCAAACAGGACATTTCATGGTCATAGCTCCTTAAAAGACACGATCAGTACGTCATCAATGACCGTCAGCTTCAGGTACACGTCGCCCACCTGTGTGCCTGGGCGGTACACATCCTGCCATACCGTATGATCGGCATGGGTGGTCATGCTCTTGTAAAAATCCGTCGGCGTTAGTGCCATCAATACGTCCAGCATATCGGAGAAGACCAACCCCAACTCATTTGCGCCAGTACGCGCTGCATGCGTAGTGCGTACTCTGCCGGTCTTTGCCAAGGCTTTGACGACCGAAAGCTTGCAATGAGGAACTTGTTTCTCCATGAAAGAACTCTAACCAAGTTGGTTTATTTTGGCAAGTTGGTTAGCACGGGATTACCTTCCATGGCACGCGATTATTTCTTACTGCTATCGGTGTTTGACCCAACACTACTGTCTCAAATCTGGAGCCACTATAGTTTCACTGGAATAATTCAGGCAATGATTGCGCTGAGTACACCTGCACCGCCATCTGCAAATCCTCCCAGGCCTTGCGCTTTTCCAGAGGACTGCGGAGTAAATAGGCCGGGTGGTAGGTAACAATCAATGGAATATTCTGGTACTGATGGGTTTGCCCGCGTAACTGGCCGATAGGTGTGGTGACCTGCAGCAGACTCTGGGCAGCAAAGCGCCCCAGGGCAACGATGATTCGGGGCTGCAGCAGGGCAATCTGACGCTGCAAAAAAGGCAGGCAGGACTGTACCTCTGGACCCAGAGGATCACGATTGTTGGGCGGACGGCATTTGAGCACATTGGCAATATAGACATCCTGCTGGCGGGTCAGGCCCATGGCTTTCAGCATGTTATCGAGCAACTGCCCGCCGCGACCGACAAAAGCTTCGCCGCGCCGGTCTTCTTCGGCACCCGGTGCTTCTCCTACAAAAAGCCAGGAACCTCTGGGGTTACCGGCTCCGAAAACCGCATGCTGGCGGGTTTCGCCCAACGAACAAGCCCGACAGTTATGCACCATGATTTGCAAATCACGCCATTCACTCGCGCTGATCTGCTGAAGTCGTTGCGGTTCGGCAGATTCGCCGGGTGCAGGCAGATCAGACAATGACGCCGCCGCTTCCGGTTCAACCAGTATTTTTGGCTGCGGTTCCGGGGCTACTGGCTGCGCTACGCCCGCTGCTTTGGGTGGGGCACTGAGAAGACCTGCGGCTGCGCGCAAGGTACTGATACCCTCTGGGGCCTCCAGAGAGTTTGCTAAGGATTCCGGGATTTTTGCCTTGGCGTCTGCTTGCGCCGGGACAGATACGGCTTGGTTTTTTAGCGGGGGCAGAACAGGACTCTCCCCTGGTACCGCCAAACCCAGGAGTTTCAGAAACCGCCGCTGCTCTGCATTAAAAATCTCTGACATCGCCTTATGCTAAGGGTCGGACGCTGTGCTGGCAAATATAATTTGTAGCCCATGCCGCACAAGCATATTCCACTTCATGATGATAATCAGTATGATAAAAAAACAGCATCATACAATCACGCACCATCAAATAGCTGGACCACTCATTTTGTAAGGGGGCTTTATCATGGAAACAGGCAGCTTGGTAACAACTGACAACAAGGAAGATCGCAACATCATGGCATTAATCCAGGCCGGAGGCATTTTATTCGGTTTTTTACCCGCGCTGATTGTGTACCTGATCAAGAAGGATGGCGGCAATCAATGGCTCATCACCGAGAGCAAAGAAGCCCTGAATTTTCAGATCACCATTCTCCTCGCATATATTGTCGCCAGCGTGCTCAGCGCCTTACTCATCGGGATTTTTATTTTTCCCCTGGTTTTTCTCTTCAATCTGGTTTTTTGCATTATCGCTGCCCTGAAATCGAGTAGCGGTGAAGGCTACCGTTATCCCCTGACCCTGCGTCTGCTGAGCTAAACCAACATCTTTCCGCAATGACGGCTTGCGCCGCCAGAGCCCGCCCCGTACCCTACCTTCCTTCTGAATGAAAACACATGGGAGATTGGGGCTATGTCTATTCTGCGGCTGGAAGCGGGGCAGGTGGAGTGGGGAGGCCGCGCCTTACTGGACCATGCGGATCTGAATCTTGAAGCCGGTGAACGCATTGGTCTGATTGGTCGCAATGGCGAAGGTAAATCGACCCTCCTGCAAGCACTTGCCGGTCTTTGCAGGCTGGATGCCGGAAATCTTTGGGTAGCGCCGGGACTTAGCCGTAGTTATCTGGCCCAGGAGCCCGAACTGGCCGCCGATCACGATCTGCTCACCGCTATCAAATCCGGACACCCCGCCTGGCGGCAGCTGCAAAATGCCGAGGCGGGAGACGCGCAGGCCCATGCCCTGGCGGACCATCATGATGTCTGGCAAATCGACTATAAAGCGGAAGCCCTGCGCGATAGTCTGGGCCTGCCAGCGGAAGGTGTGGTTTCTGCTTTGTCAGGAGGGCAGCGCAAGCGCGTAGCCATTGCTGCTGCACTGGTTTCCGAACCGGATATTCTGTTTTTTGACGAGCCCACCAACCACCTGGATTTACCGGCCATTCTTGCTCTGGAACAGTCCCTGCTGCGCTATCGCGGCACCCTAGTATTCATCACCCATGACCGGCGCTTTCTGGACCGCCTGGCTACCCGTATTGTCGAACTGGATCGCGGCATTTTACGCAGCTTTCCGGGCAGCTTTGCCGAATATCAGGCACGCAAAGCGGAAGTACTGGCGGCCGAGGCTGCGGCAGATAATCGTCTGGAAGGGCAACTCGCCGAGGAAGAAGCCTGGTTGCGTCAGGGGGTAAAGGCGCGCGCCAAACGCAACCAGGGCCGTTTGCGTCGCCTGGAAAGCCTGCGCGAGGAGCGCGCCAGCCGTCGCCAGCAGCAGGGGCAGGCGAGCCTGCAGATCAGCACGGCGGAACGCTCCGGGGCCTTGATCGCGGAATTGGAACAGGTGTCCTTCCACTATGAAGAGCGCCCCATCATCCGTAATTTTTCGACGCGCATTGAGCGCGGTGACCGGGTCGGCATTATCGGCCCCAACGGAGCCGGCAAAACCACTTTGCTGCGCCTGATTCTCGGCGAACTGGAAGCCCAGCAAGGCCAGATCCGGCGCGGTACCAAACAGGAAGTCGCCTATTTTGATCAGATGCGGGCGACGCTTGATCCGGAAAGCCGGGTGGTGGATGCCATTGCAGATGGTAATGATTTCATTGAGATCAATGGGGAGCGGCGCCACGTTCTGGGATATTTGCAGGATTTCCTGTTTCCGCCCAGTCGCGCCCGGGGGTTAATCAAGGCGCTGTCGGGCGGCGAACGGGCGCGCCTGCTACTGGCCCGCTTGTTTGCCCGCCCCGCCAATATTCTGGTGCTCGACGAACCGACCAATGACCTGGATCTGGAAACCCTTGAAGTGCTGGAAGAGCGTCTCCAAAATTATACGGGCACCCTGTTTCTGGTTTCTCATGACCGGGACTTTCTTGACAACGTAGTCACCCAGGTCATTGCCTTCGGTGAAAACGGCCAGCTTACCCAGAATGCTGGCGGCTATGAAGACTGGTTACGCTGGCAGACAGAAATCCAGCGTGCTGCCAGCAAGAATGCCGAAATCTCTACGGGCAAAACATCCGGCAAGCGGGAAAACAGCAAAAAAACTACGCTCAGTTACAAGGAAAGTCAGGAGTTGGTTGCTTTACCTGCCCAAATAGAAGCTATGGAGCAGGAACAGGAAGATTTGGCAGCAACTCTGGCTTTACCGGAAACCTACCAGAACCCCGAAAAACTGAAAGCGCTCCAACTGCAGTCAGACCAACTCGCCAAAAAGTTGCAGCAGACTTATTCACGCTGGGAGCTGCTGGAAGCCAAAGCCGCTGCCAGCAGCAACGCTTAACCAGAAATTATTTTATTTGCGCAGGACAAAGTGCAGGACGATCCCATCCACGACAGCCGGGACCAGGGTAGCAATCACCCCGACGGCCATACTGATCCAGGGGCCGGGGGGATTCAGGGGGTCCGGCAAAATACCGGGCCAGTGCCAGGGAAGACCCATCAATGTGTAAGCCAACATCAATCCGGGAATCAATAAAAGACCATCCAGTGCCAGCAACAACAAAACTGCCAGAAGCACCAGAACAACGGCGATAGCGCCTTGCAGCAGGGCCTTCAGAGCCGCAGTCATGGGGTCTGCTTTAACCACGGTACACCCAGAGTTTGATGTCCTGACGCGGGATAGTCACCACCTTGCCCTGCCGAAAGTAGAGGGTCGCATCAGACCAGAAAGCCGGATTGGTAAAACGCGGGGTTACTCGATAGGCGCCCGGCCAATCCGGTGCGGCTACGGCTCGGTGTCCGGCCACAATAATATTTCGGGCACCGGCGGCATTCACATAAATATGGGCTACCGGGATGCGCGAAACAGCGGCCAAGGCGAGAACACCCAGCAACAAGCCTGCAATACCCAGCGCCAAAATGCTGGCGACCCATTTATCGGTTCGACTCAATTTCCGCCTCCTTCTGCCCATATTTCCGCCTGGGTAGCAGTAATGCCTTTATTCTTGGAAGCACAAGCCTTGCCACCACACCAGCGTGGAGAAATATTCAATTCTTGCAGCGCATGGCGCATGGTAACCCGAAACACCGGTGCCGATTCAACGCCGCCGAAGTTCCAGTACCGCGTGCTGCCGCGCATGGTCACGGCCATGACCAGTTTTGGAGCAAAGCCGGGGGCAAATCCCACGAAGGTCGCATTGGTCTTGTTTTTTTGAAACCCGTCCTTACCATTGGCCATATTGGCGGTTCCGGTTTTGCCAGCCACCGCATAACCGGGAATGGCAGCCAAAATGCCGGTCCCGTTGGCTGCACACACACCCTCAAGCCAGTGGCGCAAATGTGCGGCAATATTTGCCGGCATGATGCGCTGTTTTTGCACCGGCTGGCCCGCTATCAGGGTCGGTGCCACATGATAACCACCGTTGGCAATGGCGGCATAACCTTCGGCGAGCTGCAGGGTCGTCACCGAAACGCCATAACCCAGCGCAATGGTGGCATGGCGGGCTTTATCCCAGGTCTGAGGCTGTGGCAGGACGCCGCCAGTAGCGCCGGCAAAGCCCAGATCCGGTTCCTTCCCGAAACCCGCAGCCCGATACATGTCATAAATGGCTTGGGCAGGCGTCCGCAGCGCAATTTTAGCCGCCCCGATGTCACTGGAATATTTAAGAATATGTGCCACATTCAATTCATGATGCACCACATCATCACGAATACAAAACCCACCGACCGGCAAACAGTGCGAAACATTAAAGCTTTGGTCCGGCTGGATACTGCCGGTTTTCAGTGCTGCTGCCACCATAAAGGGTTTCATCACAGAACCCGGTTCAAAAGCCTGATGCACGGCGTTGTTGACGTAATCGGCAGGATTGCCGCAACCACTTCGGGAGTTGGGGTTGCAGGAGGGTACGCTGGCCATGGCTAGAATCTGTCCATTTTCGACGTTCATGACCACTGCAGAGCCTTCTGTTGCCCCAAAGTGCTTCTGGGCAGCCAGCAGGGTCATGTATGCCCAGTACTGAATCTGGGGATTAATGGTCAAATGCAGATCATGACCGGGTATGGGTGCATGACGGGCACCCAGCACCCGCAGTACTTCACCTTGCCCGTCCACCAATACTTTTTCCGTGCCGGAATGGCCCGCCAGCCATTGGTCATAGCCCCTTTCCAGACCGGCAGCACCATGGTGATCCAGATGTACCAAGCCCAGCAGAGGCGTAGTTACAGCGCCTAGTGGATAGTAAGTGCGACTGGTTGCCTGCACGTAAATTCCCGGTACATGGAGGGCGTTCAAAGCCTTGCCCATCTGCGGCTCGCCCTGACGCAAAATATAGGCAAACCCGGAACCACCGGATTGCACACGTTCCGCCAACACCTGTGGGCTTAAATTCAAGGCAGCAGCGACCTTATCCCAATCCTTCCGGTATTGATTAAAAATTCGCGGGTCTGTCCAGATGGTGACAGCAGGGACATTGACTGCCAGTGCCGTACCATTACCGGCATAAATCACGCCGCGATCAGCAGGAAGAGGACGATCCTGCATATAACGCATGCGCCCCTGATCACGCAGGGTATGATCCTGCCACCATTGCAAATCCGTGTCCCGGGTCAGCACAACGACAAAACCGACGAAGATGATCGCCAGAATGAGCACAGCCCGCCAACGGGGCAAAATGCGATTCGACTTTGGGCGTTCTGCAGTCATCTATCCCCGGAATGCAGTTCGGCCTGACGATGAATGGACTGCAACCACGAAACGGCAGGCTCATAAGCCGGGTTTTCATGCAAAAGACGCAGCAGGGTTTTGTCCGCATCCGTTTTTTCATCTGCACGCCATTGCATCAGCGCAATATCCAGCAAAAGTTCCGAACGGGGATAAGGGAAAAGCGGTCGCGCTAATCCTGCCCGCAAAAAGGTCAAACCGCCTTTTACATCGCCCTGATCGGCATAAGCCAGTTGGGCAATCTGGTTACGGAGACTGATGCTTTCAGGATCAATAGCCAGGCCTCGACGCCAGGCCAGCAGCGTCTGGCGTTGTCTTTGTGTGGCATCCAGACCCAGTAATTTCCCCTGAGTAAGATAGAGTGTTCCAATAGAATTGAGCACGCCGGATTGTTGGGGAATTCCTATCAGGCTTTGTTGATATTGATGCAATGCCGCCTGGACCAAAGAACGACGACTTGCGCTGTTCATCCGGGTATCGCGTTCCGCCAATGTCAGATAAGTATTGGCAAGGTAAACGTGGGGTTGGGTTGCCAAGGGACGCAATGAAGTCAACGTGTCTGCGACCTTCAACAGTAACGTAGCGCGTTGCCGGGGATTTTTGATAACAGAATTCAGCCAGGTATTATCACTGAGAAAAGCATAAGTCGCCGCATCTGCCAGTAAATTCCAGGAGGCGACGACTATGCCTAGTAACAAAACAATCTGAGCTATGAACCCATGATTGATGCCAATTTTTGGCAGCAAGGGTTGGGTATTTTCGGAAGTGCCATAAATCCGCCAGGCACGCGCCATGAAAAGCCCTGCCAGTACACTCAGAGGCAGATTATAAAAAATGAAATTCCCCAAAGCGTGACCGGTGATGGCAAACACACCCAACACCAAGCCGAGCGCTGTCAGACGCTGTTCATCACTAATCTGCAGGGCTTTCCCCGCCCGATATAAAAGACGATACATGGCGTACATCAAAATCCCGGCAAAACTCAGCAGGAAGCCCAGATTGATCAGTCCACCCTCGGCCAGATACTCCAGATAATCGTTGTGTGCATAAGTACCTGCTGATGCCAGTTCGCCTGGCAGCCGGTAAGCCGGATAATTCAAAAAGTAGCTGCCGATCCCGGTACCCAACCAGGGATGACTGAGATACATATGCCAGGTCGCAATCCACATTAGCTTGCGCGATACCGTAGTAATATTGCTGGTAATGTATCCGGGGGAAAGGTGCCCGATCAGATCATAACCATGCGCGTAGTCCATCAGTAAAAAGGCTATGATGACTAAAGCCGCAACAACAAGAAAACGCGACCGTGCTGCAGGCTGACGCCATAATCCCCAGACCGCAAAAGGCATGGTGCAGACCCAGGCCAGAAGCCCTCCCCGACTGCTGGTCGAGAAAAATGCCAGGAGCAATACCGCCAAGGTCAAAAGATAGAAAAAAGCCTCCAGATGAACACCACCGCGCAGAAAGGACACCTGGCGTCGGCCATCTTTGACAAAATACAAGGCAAGAACAGGAAAAAAAAGCAAATTCAGCCAGGCTGCAAAACTGTTAGTATCCAGCAAGGGGCCAAAAGGCCGTAAATTGGCCAGAATAATATTGGTGGCCATCCCCTGATAATATTGCCAGAGTGCCATGGCACTCAAAATCCAGGCGCTGATTAAAATCCCGCGCCAGAACCAGACCCAGAATTGTTCAGCCACTGGCTCCGGGATCATGATGGCTACCAGAAAGGTCAACGGCAGCGCACCCAGCACCCAAAAGTAAAACCAGCTGCTGTAGGGAGATCCGCTCCAGAACAAGGTCAAACCAAACCAGACAAACCATAACAACATGAATATGGGCAGAAAACCGCGTGGCCAGATCAAGCCGGCGCGCAGGCATGGCCACCAGACGATAGCCCCCCAGATCATCAACACAATACTTCCAGCAGCGAGCAACGGAATCAGCTGACCGTTGTAATACCAGGAAAGGCCGTAAATCACCAAGGCCAAAACGGCGTATAAACCCGCCCGGAATGAAATCACTTGCCCGGAGGTTTTCGTCCCCGAGGAATAACTGCTGATAGTCAATCCGGATCTCCCGCATGTAGGGTACAACGATAATGGCCTTTAGCACTTATCATGGCGGAGTGGACGGATATATGGCGGCCGCAAACGGAGCAGCGAACCAGGGACTCCACTTCAGGATGTTTTTTGGGTATTCGCTGTTTTTGTCGCCAGAAATAAAACAACAGACCCAGAAACCCTGCCAGTAACAACCATTTAAACATCCACAAAATCCCTGCCTGCTTCGAGCCGCAATTTTTTGGAACGCCATAAAAACACCAAAAAGGCCCGACGAAGCGGGCCTTTTCCACAATTTGGTCGGGGCGAGAGGATTCGAACCTCCGACATCCGCCTCCCGAAGGCGGCGCTCTACCAGGCTGAGCCACGCCCCGATGCTACTACCTAAAAGTCACGCTGCACCGCGAACCCGGCCAGAAATGTCAAAGCTGACTTTTCCGGACCATCGGGAAAGCTGGATAAACAAGCAATGGCTTGTTCAGCCTTTTCTGCCGCGACGCGCAAAGTGTAATCAATAGCTTCTGTTCTGGCAATGATTTCCCAGACCGCTGCAAAATCGGCCGGGTTTTCGCCATCCAAAGCCGCACGTAAAATGGCCTGCTCAGAGGGAGTAGCATGCTGCATGGCGTGAATGTAGGGTAAGGTCGCCTTGCCATCAGCCAGATCATCTCCCCGGTTTTTACCCATTTTTTCGGCAGAGGTGGAATAATCCAGGGCATCATCCATCAACTGAAAAGCAATCCCGAGTAACGAACCGTATTTTGCCAGTGCTGTTTCGGCCTGCTGATCCAGATGGTTGATCAAGGCACCAATACGCATGGCAGCCTCAAACAATTTGGCGGTTTTGGCTTCAATGACCGAAAAATAAGACGCTACACTCAAATCCGGGTCGTGCGCGTTTTCCAGTTGTGCTACTTCTCCCTGGGCAATGACACTGGTTGCCTCGGCCATGGTCGCCAAAATACGCATATCCCCGTCTGCCACCATCATTTCAAAGGAGCGGGCATAGAGAAAATCACCCACCAAAACCGCCGCCGCATTGCCCCACAGCTGATTGGCAGTGGCATTATTGCGGCGCAACTCAGATCCATCCACCACGTCATCATGCAAGAGCGTCGCCGTATGAATAAATTCCACCACTGCCGCCAGGGGAATTGGTCGCGCGCTGTGTTCTCCACCCATGCGCGCGGCCAGGAGCAGGACGATAGGACGCAGTCGTTTTCCACCAGCATTAATCAAATAGGTGCCCATCGCGGGGATGGTCGGCACTCCGGAACGCAGTTGCTCCTGAATCACCTGATTTACAGCCAACATATCCGACCGCACCAGTTGGTTAACCGACTCCAGATCCATACCTTGCTGCTCCCTGTTTATTGGCATCGGCACCACTTTACACCAGAAAGTGCCAAGCTTGCGGCCGCAGGGGATTGTGGTGAGGGCGACAATGGCTTGTCAAGCACGATTCCTGCCCAACGGCTCAGGCATCTGGGAGAGACTTGGGAATTTCCAGCTGTCGGGAACGGGCCAGCTGTCGCAATTCTTCAGGATCACCCTCCCACTCTGCCAGCACATCCCATAAGGGGTGCGGCCCAAGATCCTGACCTGCCCGCAACATCCGTTCTCGCAGCGTTTTCCCGCCACTACCTACCGTCAGGAAGAGCAAAATCAAAGCGTTGATGTATTCCTCAAGAAGATGCTGCTGGTGGGTAATACGCAGTAACTCGGCATAGAGCGGCAAACGCAGTGGCTCATGGGCAATCGCTCGCCACAATATGGCCATGCCATAATGCGGGTCACGATTGCGGGCAACCAGCGCAAGGGCCATTTCTGCGGTCATCGCGGCCTCACCGCCTTGTTCCTGCGGCATGGGAACAGTCATTCCCACCTTTTCGGCCAGCACCAGAAGTTCGAGATTGCCGGGATCCTGCTGCAAGCCGTGTTCCACCCGCTCCCGCCACCAGGTTTCATCCATGGGAACCTTGGCAGATTTTTCGCCCAGACTTTCCAGCAAATCCGCATAACTGTCCATATCAGCCATGGCAATATAGGTGTCCAGTAGCTGATTAATCACCCGGGTTTCATGAGGATTCAGATCGACATACCAACGTAATACCGTTGCCGCCTGCGCATGATGCCCGTATTCCAGATAAATATTCGCCTCATTGAGTAAGTCATCGATGCTGAGCGCTTCCTGCGTGGTCGCTGTCACTTTTTCAGCTTCAGGAATGGCTGTGACTTCACGCGGGGGAGCGGGAACAGTCTTGACTGGTAGAGCAGAGGCATCCCTGGAAAGATCTGGCGAAGCCGTCGCAGCGCGATTCTGCAAACGTCGCCGCCGGGCGCGCAAGCGAATAAACACTTCTACCAACAATAGCAGTACAACAACCACTTCCAGGAATATCATCAAGCCTTGCATAAACACCTCAACCCCACGACCGTGCTTTCAAACATGCTCTTACCCCGCATGTTCCAGTGCAATTAGTCTAAGGGCCAGAATTTGCAAGAATATTTTTAGTGATCTTCAATACCCAGTTCTTTCAGCTTGCGGGTCAGGGTATTACGTCCCCAACCCAATTTCTGGGCGGCATCCTGCTTGTGACCACGGGTATGCTGGAGTGCTGCTTCCAGCATACAACGCTCAAACTGGGGCTGAATTTTATCGAGCAGGGATTCTTCTCCGCTGGCCAGGCGTTGGCGCACCAGTGTCCCCAGTTGCAGCCGCCAATCCTGGAGGATCGGTGCCTCTGTCAGTTCCGCTAGCGGCGCCGCTACGCTCATCTCCGGAGGCAAATCAGTGATCTGCACCTCACTGGTAGGAGCCATGACCGTAACCCAGCGACAAACATTCTCAAGTTGCCGGACATTGCCCGGCCAGTGCCATTCGGTGAAAGCCATTTCGGCAGCCGGGCTCAGCAGCTTGCGCTCGACATCCAGCTGATCTGCACTGCGGCGCAGGAAATGCCGCGCCAGCCTCGGAATATCTTCGCGGCGCTCGCGCAGCGGCGGCAAGTGAATATGGATGACATTCAGACGATGGTAGAGATCTTCGCGAAAACTGCCGTCGCGGACCTTGGCTTCCAGATTCTGGTGGGTGGCTGCAAGCACCCGCACATCAGCACGCAAAGGGGCATGCCCCCCCACCCGGTAAAAAGTACCATCCGAGAGTACCCGCAGCAGGCGGGTTTGCAAAGCAGCCGGCATATCTCCTATTTCATCCAGAAACAGGGTACCCCCGGAGGCTTGCTCAAAACGCCCCTGGCGGGTTTGTACCGCTCCGGTAAATGCGCCCTTTTCATGCCCGAACAGTTCGGATTCCAGCAGTTCGGCGGGAATAGCGGCGGTATTGATCGCAATAAAAGGCCCTCTGGCCCGTGGACTGTGACGATGCAGGGCGCTGGCCACCAGCTCTTTGCCTGCTCCTGACTCACCGGTAATGAGCACATTGATCTGTGATCGGGACAAGCGTCCGATCGCTCGAAACACCTCCTGCATTGCTGGCGCTTCACCAATCATTTCCGCCGGGTCCACATCCTCCGTCTGGCTACTGGCTGTCGGTTCTTCCTGACTGCCCAAAGCGCGGCGAACCAGATTGATGGCCTCGTCCATATCAAAGGGTTTGGGTAAATACTCAAAAGCCCCACTTTGGAAAGCCGAAACGGCATTATCGAGGTCCGAATGGGCCGTCATGACAATAACCGGGAGCTTGGGCCAACGCGCCTGCACTTCCCTCAGAAAAGCCAGACCGTCCAGACCGGGCATGCGTAAGTCCGTGACAATGGCATTGGGTTGATCACGGCCCAACGCCCGCAAGGCACTGTCAGCATCGGCAAAACTCCGGGAAGGAATTTCCGCCTGAGCCAGAGCTTTTTCCAGTACCCAGCGAATAGAGGGATCATCGTCAATAATCCAGACCTGTTTCATTGCGGCTCCTCACGATGTTGGCCAAGGGGCAGGGAGACCGAAAAAATGGTTTCCCCCGGTCGGGAATGACAGTGCACGACGCCACCATGTCCGCGCACCAGACCCTGGGCAATAGCCAGCCCCATCCCCATGCCTGCCGCACGACTGGTCACCAGGGGCAGAAAAATGCGGGGCAAAAGATCCTCAGCAATCCCTGGACCGCTATCGACAATATCTACTCGTAGGGCGAGGCGAAATTTCTGGTGGAGCAAGGTGACATAGCGATCCACCCGGGTCCGAATTAGGATGGTGCCGTGGCGATCCAGCGCCTGCTGGGCATTACGCAGCAAATTGAGGAAAACCTGCACCAGTTGCTCCTGATCCGCATAAACTTCCGGAATGGAAAGGTCATAATCGAAACGCAACGCAATACCTGTGGGCAGTTCGGTCTGGAGGAGACGCCGTACATGCTCCAGCACCTGATGAATATTGACGTTGGCAAAAATCGGGCGACTGCGTGGTCCCTGTAAACGATCCACCAGATGATGCAGACGGTCGACTTCATGGAGTATGACCCGGGTATAATCTTTCAATTCAGGACGTTGCAATTCTCTCTCAAGAAGTTGGGTAGCGCCGCGCAATCCACCCAGAGGATTTTTGATTTCATGGGCAAGGCCGCGTAGCATTTCCTGAGCTGCTCCGTAAATCCGATCCTGCATTTCTTCTTCTGCATGCCGTGCGGGTAGTTCCATCGGTCGCATTTCGATAATCAGATGGCCATCGGCCAAAGGCGTCACCACCAGATCCACCACCGCATGGCTGCCATCATGAAGCTGCAACGGCAAGGCGCGACGCAGTATGGTCCCATTCAAATCGGTGGCATCGGCAAACAGCGCAGCAAAACGATCTTCTCCGACAATACTGCATAAGGCTGCAACGGTTTGGCCGCGTGCCTGATGCTGACTGATGCGCAGGAGATTTTCTGCCGCCGGATTCATGAAACGCAGCTTGTTTTGGGCGTCCAGAGTCATTACCGCTGACTCCAGGGCATCCAGCACCGCGTTTTCCGTCAATGCTGTTTTTGTGATTTTGCGCTGCACCATGCAAGCTCCAAGTGGGTAACCGCCTCTGGAGGCGCCTTCATAAATTTAACCAAGCAAAAAGCACACCAAACCAATCTCTGGCAGCCTGGAAATTGCCCTGCGTACGCATACAACTCTTCAGATGGGTACCAGCTCTAGTCAGTAACAGCGAAGTCTCCAATCAAAATGACCGCCCATCATCCAGAGCAACGGACGCAACCCGGATAGTGCACCGACCGCACCATAATAGTGCACAACCTCTGACCACCACAACGCCGGTAAATCATGCTCATGGTGAACAGGCTTCCAAAACACCAAAATATCAGCGACTATAACTACACAATGCTGCATGCCTACAGGGATAATTCATGACTTACTGCCTCACTGCCCACGTTTCCGGGGGGCTGGTTTTCTGTTCTGATTCCCGCACCAATGCAGGCACGGACAATGTCAGTATTTACTCAAAAATGCATAATTTTTGTTGGCCCGGTGATCGCTTTCTCTGTCTGCTTTCAGCCGGCAATCTGGCCACCACTCAGGGAGTCGTCAAACGCCTGCAGCAGGATATGGACCAAAATGCCGAAATCCATCTGCTGAACCTTTCCAGCATGGCAGAAGCTGCAGATTACATTGGCCTGATTAACGCCGAAATCCAGCGTAATCAGGTCTGTCGTGATACGGCCAACACCAATTTTGAAGCCACTTTCATTTTGGGTGGTCAGATCGGCAGCGAAGTGCCTGTCACCTACATGATTTATCCTCAGGGAAACTACATTCACGAATCAGCTGATCACCCCTTTTTACAAATCGGCGAAATCAAATATGGCAAACCCATACTCGACCGCGTGATCAAACCGGAACTGTCCCTGGAAGCCACCGCCCGCTGCGCGCTGGTTTCTATGAATTCCACCATGCGTAGCAATGTTACGGTCGGCCCGCCGGTTGAGTTACTCATCTATGAAACCAATTCACTGCAGATGGGCCGCTATCTTTCGCTGACCGAAGAAGATCGTTTTTATCGGAATCTTGGTGAACGCTGGAGTCAGGGACTCTTGCAGGCATTGGACGGTCTTCCGCCTTTTGACTGGGAAACTCCGACGGCTCTGCCGCCGCTATAAGGGAAAGCCAGTCGTAACGCACCATATTGGTGCATATCGCACCAATATGGTACAATCGGTTCACCGACATTTTGGCAAGCCGCTTTAGATAAAGCCTTCGTGCAACCAAGCTACTGGAGCAAATTCCACTCATCTTTCATATAGGTAATCAGCCTGACTGGCACGAGCTTTGCATCATTATTTGAGTTGAACGCGATAATACCCAAGCAGCTTCAACACAGAAGCATGGGCGAGAATCTTGCGACGAGGAGACAAAGCAGATGGACTGGCTCAGAACCCATTATCAACAGCAGATTACCCATGACGAACTGGTGGATGAAAATGCCCGACCGCGCCGGGCGGCTGCCCCCCTGTTCAATTATCTGAACACTCTGGACAGCAGCGAGTTGCAGGCGCGTCGTCAGGCTGCAGATACCTCCATTCTCGCCATGGGAATCACTTTTACCGTATATAGTGAAGCTGGCAATATTGATCGTGCCTGGCCTTTTGACATTATCCCGAGAATTCTTTCCAGCAGCGAATGGACGCGTATTGAAGAGGGACTCAAACAGCGCCTGCAGGCACTCAACCTGTTCATTGATGACCTTTACAATGATCAGCGCATTGTTGCTGATGGCGTTTTTCCGGGCGAAGTGCTGGAAGGTTCGCGCAATTTTCGGGATGCCTGTCGGGGTATTCGTCCCCCCTTCGGAGTCTGGGCACACATCTGCGGAAGTGATCTGGTGCGCGATGCCGACGGCACCATTTATGTGCTGGAAGATAACCTCCGGGTACCTTCGGGCGTTTCTTACATGCTTGAAAACCGCCAGATCATGAAGCGGCTTTTCCCGGAATTGTTCAAGTCATCCATTATCCGACCCGTCGACGACTACCCCAATCGCCTGTACGAAACCCTGGCGGCCTTGTCTCCGCGCCCGGAAGAAAAGCCCGTGCTCGCAGTACTTACCCCCGGCATATACAATTCCGCTTACTTCGAACATAGTTATCTAGCCCAGCAGATGGGCGCTTATCTTGCTGAGGGGCCGGATTTTTATGTCAGTAAGGAAGATATTGTTTATTTACGCACCATTTCCGGATTACAACGCGTCGATGTCATCTACCGCCGTATTGATGATGACTACCTGGACCCTGAAGTATTTTTTCCGGATTCCGTACTTGGCATCCCCGGACTACTCCGCGCCTGGCGGCGCGGGAATGTGGCCATTGCTAACGCGCCCGGTGCCGGAGTAGCCGATGACAAGGTCGTTTACGCCTTTGTTCCGGAAATTATTCGTTACTATCTGGATGCTGAACCCATTATTCCCAATGTCCCGACTTATTTGTGCATGCGCGATGCAGATCGGGATTATGTCCTCAGTCATCTGGCCGAACTAGTGGTTAAACCGGCCAACGAGTCCGGGGGTTATGGCATGCTGATCGGGCCCAGGGCCAGTCAGGCTGAACGCGACCGTTTTGCCGAACTGATCCAGGCCAACCCACGCAACTACATTGCCCAGCCAACCCTGAATATCTCCACCGCACCCACACTGGTAGATGATCATCTGGAGGCGCGGCATCTCGACCTGCGTCCCTTTATTTTGCAGGCGGATAAACTGTATGTAACCACTGGGGGATTGACCCGGGTGGCGATGCAGCCGGGCTCACTGGTAGTGAATAGCTCACAGGGTGGCGGCAGCAAAGACACCTGGATTGTTGATGAGGAGGCACCATGCTTTCCCGAGTAGCTGAAAATCTGTACTGGATGGCGCGCTACCTGGAGCGCACGGAAGACGTAGCCCGTCTGATTAATGCCACCACCCTGATGCTGCTGGATCTGCCCCCTGGAGCTTATTTTGGCTGGGATATCCTGTTGCAGGTCACCGGTGACGCGACGCTATACGCAGAGCTTTATGGTGCCCCCGAAGAAAACCGCATCATGCGTTTTTTGATTGCCGACGAGCGCAATCCGAATTCGGTCATGGCTGCCATTCATCAGGCTCGGGAAAACTGCCGGACGTTTCGCGACTTACTGCCTGGCGAGTTCTGGGAACGCCTCAACACCCTGTTTCTGTACGTCCGCGATCAGGCCGTTTCCGGAGCAGATAGCCGCCACGCCCGTTACGCCTTTCTCAACGAAGTCATTGCCCGACGCCACGCCCTGGTAGGCTTGCTGATCAGCAGCATGAGTCAGGATAACGTTTACCAGTTCATCAAGCTGGGACGCAATATGGAACGGGCGGATATGACCACGCGCATTGTCGATGTCACCAGCGCTGTGATTTTACCCCAGGATCAGGGCCTGCAGAAAACAGCGGGCAGCAGCTTGTGGATCGGGGTTCTGAAGTCACTCAGTGCCTTTGAAATGTATCGTCGCCATATTTCCGTGCAAGTGCGCAGCAATCAGGTAGTAGACTATCTGCTCAAGGACGGCAAGTTCCCGCGCAGCATGAAATATTGCCTGGGAGAAATGGAAGTGGCATTAGCCTATCTGCCCAATGCCGGAACCCCTGCAGAAGCCGTTCGTAGGGCCCGACGGCGCCTCGATCAACTGAAATTGAGTGACCTCCGCCCGGACCTGCTCCATGAATATCTGGATCAGGCCCAGAGAGATCTCGCCATGGTCCATCGGACCATTCAGGGTACTTATTTCGCCAGGGAAGATAGTGGTTCGGAAAATGCTCTGAATGGACTCCACTTGCAGGTTGCTCAAGCTTAAGTCCCACAGCACTTCACCACCGAGGATATTTTATGGGTATTCATGTCGTTCTGCGTCATCAGACCGAGTATGACTTTGATCGTTTGGTGGAAATCCATCCTCACGTACTGCGTCTGCGGCCGGCGCCGCACTGTCGTACTCCGATTCTTGCGTATTCACTGGAAGTCAGCCCCGAAAAACATTTCCTCAACTGGCAGCAGGATCCCTTCGGGAATTATCAGGCCCGTCTGGTTTTTCCTGAACGCGCCAAGTCCCTCAAATTCAGCATCGAAGTCATCGCCGATCTGAGCGTGATTGACCCTTTCGATTTTTTTATTGAAGAGCAGGCAGAACGCTGGCCGTTCCGTTACGAACCGGCATTATATAAAGAGCTGGCTCCCTTCCTGGAAAAAGAAAAAGCCGGACGCCTACTGCAACAAATGTTGCTGGGTATCATGAAACGCAAACAGCGGACCATTGATTTTCTAGTCGGCATCAATCAGCAGTTACAAACTGCCATCGCTTACAACCTGCGCATGGAAGTCGGCGTCCAGACTCCTGAAGAAACCCTGAAAAAAGCCAGCGGTTCCTGTCGGGACAGCGCCTGGCTGCTGGTACAGCTTTTACGACATCTGGGTCTGGCTGCCCGCTTTGTTTCCGGATATCTGGTTCAGTTGGTGGCCGATCAGGCGCCCCTCGAAGGTCCCTCCGGCCCCGCCCAGGATTTCACTGACCTGCACGCCTGGGTGGAAGTGTACATCCCCGGAGCAGGCTGGATTGGTATGGATCCAACTTCCGGTCTGTTTGCCAGTGAAGGGCATATCCCCCTGGCCTGTACGCCGCACTACCAAAGTGCCGCGCCGATCAGCGGTGCCACCGGAAAATGTGAGGTTACCTTTCATTTTTCCAATCAGGTCACCCGCTTGCCGGAAACACCCCGGGTCACCAAACCCTATACCGAGAGCCAGTGGGAAGAAGTCATGGTGCTTGGGCGAATTGTCGATGACCGCCTGCAGGCGGCAGATGTCCGTCTGACCATGGGCGGGGAGCCCACTTTTGTAGCTACGGAAGCGGTGGATGATCCACAATGGAATCTGGAGGCACTGGGCAAACACAAACGCGAACGCGCTGAAATCCTTTCGGAACGCCTGCGCAAGCATTTTGCACAAGGGGCTTTGCGGCATACGGGTGAAGGTAAATGGTATCCGGGCGAACCCCTGCCCAGATGGGCCTTGGGCTTATACTGGCGCAAAGATGGCCTGCCGGTGTGGCAAAATCCGGCATTGCTGGCGGATCCACTCAAGGATTACGGCTGGAAACCGGAAGATCTCCATCATTTCGCCTGTCAGCTCTGCGAACAATTGCAGGTAGACAGCACCCGGCTCATTCCTGCCTACGAAGATGCCTGGCATGTCCTTCATCAAGAGGGCCGGGTTCCGGTCAACATTGACCTCAGTACCCATCGCCTTGATGACCCTCTGGAGCGGCAGGCCCTCATCGAAAAGCTTCAGGCCGGTCTGGACCACCCCGTAGGTTGGGTTCTGCCTTTGGCCTGGGAATGGAATCAGCAATGCTGGTACTCCGCAACCTGGGTATTTCGCAGCGGACGCCTGATTCTTATTCCTGGCGACTCAGCTCTGGGGATGCGTCTGCCCCTCGATAGCCTGCCGTGGATGGTCGATCCGCACAAAAAATGGCAGCCGGAAACGGACTCCTTCGCGCCCTTACCGCCCTTACCGGATTTGCATGCCAAGCCGACTCCGGGGAGCAGCGATAAATCCGAAACAGCGAAAAGCCAGGCCAGCAACAAAGCCCCCAGCTGGGAGGAAATCCCCCACACAGCAGTCACCCTGGAGATCCGCCAAGGCTGTCTGTATTGCTTTTTCCCACCCCTGCAGGTGACTGAACATTATCTGCGACTACTCAGCGCCATTGAAGCCACTGCGGCTGCCCTGAAAATGCCGATCGTCATTGAAGGTTACCCGCCGCCCAGTGATCCGCGCCTGGAAAAACTGCTGGTCACACCGGACCCCGGCGTTATTGAGGTGAACATTCACCCTTCTTCCAGCTGGCCGGAAATGGTCGAAAAAACCACCCTGCTTTACGAAGAAGCCCATGCCTGCCGCCTGACCGCCGAAAAATTCATGCTGGATGGCCGCCACACCGGCACCGGCGGAGGCAATCACATGACGCTGGGCGGCGCTACCCCCGGCGACAGCCCTTTCCTGCGCCGTCCGGATTTGTTGCAAAGTCTCATTACCTATTGGCAGCATCATCCGGCTCTTTCCTATTTTTTCAGTGGGATGTTTATTGGCCCGACCAGCCAGTCACCCCGGGTGGACGAAGCCCGCCATGAAGCACTTTATGAACTGGAAATTGCCTTTACCCAGGTACCTCCAGGTACTGTCGTGCAACCCTGGCTGGTAGATCGCTTGTTTCGTAATCTTCTGGTCGACATTACTGGAAATACTCATCGCGCAGAAATCTGCATTGACAAACTCTACTCGCCGACCGGTTCCGCCGGACGCCAGGGACTGGTAGAACTGCGTGCCTTTGAAATGCCGCCTCATGCGCGCATGAGTCTGGTCCAGCAGTTGCTGGTCCGCAGTCTGGTTTTACGCTTTTGGGAAGATCCTTATCGTCATGCCCTGATTCGTTGGGGAACGACGCTTCATGATCGCTTCATGCTGCCCCATTATGTTTGGGAAGATTTGCGCGAGGTCTGTACGGACCTGCAAAACCACGGGATCCTCTTTCAACTGGAATGGCTGACACCCTTTTCAGAATTTCGCTTTCCAGAGCATGGGCATGTGCAGATTGGTGATGTACAAATAGAACTGCGTGCCGCCATTGAGCCCTGGCATGTTCTCGGTGAGGAGGTCACCGGAAGTGGCACCGCCCGCTACGTGGATTCGTCCATTGAACGTCTGCAGGTCAAGGTCACGGGAATGACTCCCGGACGACATATACTGGCCTGTAATGGGCGGCGTGTTCCGCTGCAGACAACCCGAGCCTCGGATACCCAGGTGGCAGGGGTGCGTTATCGTGCCTGGCAGCCGCCATCTGCCCTGCATCCGACCATTCCGGTGCATTCCCCACTGACATTTGATCTGATCGACACCTGGAATGGACGTAGCATCGGCGGCTGTACCTACCATGTCATGCATCCGGGTGGACGCAATTCGGAAGTATTCCCCGTCAACGCCTGGGAAGCCGAGGCGCGGCGCCAATCCCGCTTTACCACGACCGGTCACAGCCAACCCGAATCAACCCCTCCTACACCCCCCTCCATCATCGGGGTTCCGGTAGCTCCGGGTGAGGGGCGTTTCGTTGCCAGAGGCAGCGGTGAATACCCCTGGCAAGCACCTTATGATGAAGAACAACCGGATTATCCACATACCCTGGATCTGCGCATGGCCAGATCCCCAAAACCAAGGTCCTAACCTGCATCGTGGCGCTGGTCACGATGCTGTGACAGGAGCACTTCTGCCTGGCCGCCCAAATATACATATACGCCCAGGGCCACCAGCAGCAATGCAGCGGCCACCAGCAGCAGTACGGCCAACCAGAGATTCTGGGGGGCATCCAGAGCAAATTTGAACACCAGCATCAGGCCTTCGATGGACACCGCAATCAGGATGGCCGCAATAAATCGGGTCAAAGTGCGTCGCGTAGTACTATGACGACGAATGTCTTTGCGTAGCAGGACTTCCTCTTCAAAAATGGTTTTGGACAGATCAAATACGGCCAGCGCCAGGGTGAACAAAATAGTTGCCTGAAAAGGGGCCGCAAAATCTTCTGGCGCGGCCACCGCAGACCAGACCTGTTTCAGGGTGACAACTGCATGAAAACCCAGAGCGGCGCTGACCGCCAGCAGGCCAGTCGAAAACAGGGTATAAATGGCCTTGAAATAGGGTTCGAAGCCCCGCCGGATATCATCTTCTTCAAGCAGGGCGAGGGCTCTATCCAGCTCGCTATCCGCCACCAGCATGCCCAGCAGTCGCCCCTTTTCATCACGAATAGGTGCTGCAGCCGTCACACAAATATGACCATTGGCCGAAGATAAATAGGGTTCGGTCAGGACTGGAGACAAGGCATTGAGGGCCAGACGGTAATAAGGTCGATGGCTGCGATCCACGCCATCTCCATCTTCTTTACCAGCGGTACGGCGCCGGGAAGCAGCCACATTATCCCCAATTTGCCGACCCTCCGCATCCAGGAGATAGCACAAATCCAGAAAAGGGTGGCGGTTAATGAGGCAAGTCAGCTTTTTTCGTTGTTCATCCGCATGCTGCTGCAACAATGCAGGACTGGCGAGGGCATCAACGACGCCCCCAAGCAGTGCGGCAAGATCCTTGCGTACTTCGCGAAAATGCTCGAAGCGATTCATGACTCACCCCCAACAGGTCGCTCGTGGCGTCTATGTGCAAATTGTTCAGATTATGACCTATGTATAGTGCAGCAAGGGGCGTGCCATAGCCTCAACACCTTTTATGCTTCAAAGAATCTACTCACCCAAAAGCGGGAATCGGCATTTCGCAAAAAAGATGGCACGCTTCCTGCTAAACATATCCTGATCATGGTCATCTGATCACTCCTCCTCAAGTGGCTTCCAGGGCGGTCCTCCCGCCCTTTTTTTTGTTCAAAGCTCAGGCTCATCGCCAAATACCCATATAATCCGCTGATAAACAGCCAGTTAATATTTTGTGAAGCATTTCCGGACAGCATCTTTCTGGTCGGGATGCGGACTGGCGCAACCCGCCGCCATGCACCATAATTGTGCATAGAGCGCACCACCTACGAACAATTTGTTAGTACACAGTGCAGGAATACACAACAGGCCATATCGGGGAGAAAGACCAGAACTGCCCGCACTTTGGCACAGGAAATGCTTAACAAAAAACATCCTTCAACACCTGAACCCTAAGGTCGCGCCCATGTCCAAAAGATTCAGGCTGTAAACCATCGCGGCTTCGCCGCAAGGAGTGGCAAATGGCGTTATTCGACCGTTATCAGGAGCGTTTCCTGCAACAGCAGGAAGTCACCCTTTCACTGGACGCTTATCTGGATCTCTGTGCCCGTGAACCCATAGCCTATGCCAGCGCTGCAGAACGGATGCTGGCCGCCATCGGCGAGCCGCAGGTGATCGACACTCAGGCGGACCCCCGACTGTCGCGGATATTCATGAATCGAAAGTTGCTCACCTACCCGGCTTTCAATGATTTTTACGGTATTGAAGATGTCGTCGAAAATCTGGTGGCCTATTTCCGCCATGCCGCGCAGGGACTGGAAGAACGCAAGCAAATTCTCTACCTGCTGGGTCCGGTTGGGGCTGCCAAATCTTCTTTGGCCGAGCGTCTGAAGACCCTGATGGAGCAGCATCCCATTTACTGTCTGGCCGCCAACGGCAAGGTTTCGCCGCTTTACGAATCGCCTTTGGGTTTGTTTGATCGGGATGAAGATGGCCCCATACTGGAGGATCGTTTTGGTATTCCCCGTCGCGCCCTGAATGGCGTGATGTCTCCATGGGCGGCCAAACGATTGCGCGAATTTGGCGGTGACATCCGTAAATTCACGGTGCAGCGCCTGATGCCATCGCAGCTGCATCAAATCGGTATTACCAAGGTGGAGCCCGGTGACGAGAATAATCAGGATATATCCAGCCTGGTGGGCAAAGTGGACATTCGCAAGCTGGAAGATTTTTCCCAGGATGATCCTGATGCCTACTCCTACGCGGGTGGCCTGAATGTCGCCACCCAGGGTGTTCTCGAATTCGTGGAAATGTTCAAGGCACCGATCAAGATGCTGCATCCGCTGCTGACGGCCACCCAGGAGGGCACCTATAATGGCACCGAGGGATTTGGTGCCATGCCTTTTCAGGGTATCATCCTGGCCCACAGCAACGAATCGGAATGGTCCGCTTTCCGCAACAACAAGCGGAATGAGGCCTTTCTCGACCGGGTATATATTGTCAAGGTGCCCTACTGTCTGCGGGTCACGGAAGAAACCCGTATCTACCATAAACTGCTGGAAAGCAGCGCCCTCAATGACGCCCCTTGCGCGCCCGACACCATGGACATGCTGGCGCGTTTTTCCGTGCTCAGCCGCCTCAAAGAGCCGGGCAACAGCAGTCTCTGGTCCAAAATGGAAATCTACGACGGCAAATCCTTGAAAGACAAGGATCCCAAGGCCAAAAGCCTGCAGGAATACCGGGATGCTGCCGGCGTGGATGAAGGCATGGATGGCATTTCTACCCGTTTTGCCTACAAAATCATGTCGCGCACCTTCAATTTTGACAGTGATGAAGTGGCTGCCAATCCTGTCCATCTGCTGCACGTGCTGGAAACACAGATTCGTGCCGAACAGTTCCCGGCGGACACTGAATCCCATTATCTGGCTTTTCTGAAAACCGAACTGGCGCCCCGCTATGCCGAATTTCTGGGTCTGGAAATCCAGAAAGCCTATCTCGAAAGTTATGGGGATTACGGTCAGAATCTTTTTGACCGTTACATTCAATATGCTGACTTCTGGCTCCAGGATACCGAATTCCGTGATCCAGACACCGGCCAACTCATGGATCGCGGCCTTCTGAATGAAGAACTGGAAAAAATCGAGAAACCGGCGGGTATTGCCAATCCCAAGGACTTCCGCAATGAAGTGGTCAATTTTGTCCTGCGGGTAAAGGCTTCCAATGATGGGATCAGCCCTTCCTGGACCAGCTATGAAAAACTGCGTGCGGTTATCGAGAAGAAAATGTTTGCCAATACCGAAGACCTCTTGCCGGTGATTTCCTTCGGTAAAAAAAGTTCTTCCGAAGACGAGCGGAAACATCAGGATTTTGTCGCGCGCATGACCCGAAAAGGCTACACGGAAAAACAGGTCCGCCTGCTGGTGGACTGGTATATGCGCTATCGTAAACACCACTGAAATTCGGGTTCTATCCAGTTCTGATCTTTGCCCGCGTATGCGGGCATTATTTTACCCTGAAAACTATGCACCATATTGGTGCATAGTTTCGATGATTCGCTCTCTCTCCCGGCTCAAAATACCTCTATTCGTTGTTTTTAATGGCTTGCATGGTTTTTGCTAAACCAAATTGCACACACGGGGCATTCAGCCTCAGAAACGATGGAAAACAAGGAGCGATATGATGAAGAAGGGAGCAAGGCAATACGTATTTCGAGGAACGGCATGGATGGGTGCCCTCACCCTCCTGGGGAGTCCGCTGGCAGAGGCTGGCACCAGCACGCCCAGTTTCAATAGTGGGGATACTGCCTGGATGCTGACCTCTACGGCACTGGTGCTGCTCATGACCGTGCCGGGTCTGGCGTTGTTTTATGCAGGCATGGTCCGCAAAAAAAATGTGCTGGCCACAGCTGCCCAGAGTTTCGCGGTCACGGCGCTAATTTCGGTATTGTGGATGATGCTGGGATACAGCCTGTCTTTCACCACCGGTAATGCCTTTATGGGGGGCATGAGTCGCTTGTTCCTCAATGGCCTGGGGCTGGATTCGGTAAGCAGTCTGGCGCCCACCATTCCGGAATCGGTGTACATGACCTTCCAGATGACTTTTGCGATCATCACCCCGGCGCTGATTGTGGGCGCTTTCGCAGAGCGCATGAAGTTTTCAGCCCTGCTCTGGTTTACCGGTCTGTGGTCCCTGCTGGTCTATGCACCCATCGCCCACATGGTCTGGGGACCCGGTGGCTGGCTGGGCGCCGATGGCGTCCTCGACTATGCGGGCGGTACCGTGGTGCACATCAATGCCGGGGTAGCGGGCCTCGTAGCGGCGCTGGTCATGGGCAAGCGGGTCGGCTACAAGCATGATGTCATGCACCCCAATAATCTCATGTACACCCTGATAGGTGCTTCATTGCTTTGGGTAGGCTGGTTTGGATTCAATGCCGGGTCTGCGGTCGCGGCCAGTGATCGGGCAGGCATGGCGCTGGCGGTTACACAGATTGCTACTGCGGTCGCAGCTCTGGCCTGGATGTTTGCAGAGTGGGTGGCACGGGGTAAACCTACGGTATTGGGCATGACTTCGGGAGCTGTCGCAGGGCTGGTAGCCATTACCCCGGCTTCGGGTTTTGTGGGTCCCATGGGCGCATTGTGGATAGGTATTGCGGCGGGCGTCATTTGTTTCTGGGCCTCTGTCTACCTGAAAAACTGGATGGGTTACGATGACTCCCTGGATGCCTTCGGGGTCCACGCTATGGGTGGTATTGTCGGCGCGCTGCTCACCGGGGTGTTTGCCGTCAAAGCTATCGGCGGCACTGCGGGCGTGCTGGAAGGCAATACCGGACAGTTGCTGATCCAGGCTACCGGAGTGGGCGTCACAATTGTGTATGACGCTATCGTCAGCTTCATCATTCTGAAAGCCATCGACTGGACCCTCGGCTTGCGCGTGAAAGAAGAGCAGGAAAGGGAAGGGCTGGACATCACCCAGCATGGTGAACAGGTTTACGAGTAACCCGAAAATGGACCTGTGTCGGGCCGCTGCAAGGCCCGGAGCAGGTCCCCGGGCGGGCTGATCAGAACACGATTTCCAGGCTGCTGCCTGTTTTCCAGAACGACCTACGCGCGTAAACTGGAAACATCGAGCGTGCTCTGCTCAACCTGTAACGGGAGCATCCCGCAATCATTCTCTTGCGTCATCATCCGGAAAAGACCTGGTTTTCCGAGGAGCCTGCCATGAGTACGATTATCGACCGGCGTAGTTCCGGAACCCGATCCACCAGTAATCAGGAGCGCCTCCAGAGAAGAGTGCGCGCCCGCCTGAAGAGCGCTGTGGAAAAAATGGCGCGCTCCGGCTCCATTGAAGATCTGGCAAATGCCGATCAACCCATTTCCATCCCTACCCGCGATTTGCACGAACCCAACTTCCGCCGGGATTTCAGCGATTCCTCCTGGGAAAGAGTCTTGCCTGGTAACAAGGAATATCAGCGTGGCGACGAAATCAACAAACCCGAAGGCGGTGGTGCCGGTCAGGGCCGTGAAGGTTCTCCCGATGGTCTGGGCGATGACGAAGTCGCCATCGTCCTGTCCGCCGACGAGTTTCTGGATTTGCTTTTTGATGGGCTGGCTTTGCCCAATTTACGCAAAACCGCGCAGGGCGATGTCCAGGCGGAACAATGGCGTCGCGCCGGATTTATCAAGGACGGCAGCCCCTCACGCATGCATGTCGGCCGCACCATGCGCGCTGCCCGGGCACGCCGTCTGGCTCTGCGGGCTGGCAAACGCCGCGAGCTTCAGGAGCTGGAAGAAGCCCGCAGCAAACTGCAGGAGGAAATCAGCACACGCATTGCCCGCAAGGAAGATGTTTCCCTGGAGCAGGAACGTCTGAAAATTCTGGACGAGCAGATTTCCATCCTGGCGCGCAAAATCAAGGCGATTCCTTTTATCGATGAAGCCGACCTGCGCTTTGCCCATATTGACCAGCAACCCCATCCCATCACCAATGCGGTCATGTTTTGTGTCATGGATGTTTCGGGCAGTATGGGAGAAAAGGAAAAAGATCTGGCCAAGCGTTTTTTCCTGCTGCTCTACCTTTTTCTGCATCGCCATTATCAGGCCGTACAAATTGTTTTCATCAAACATCACAGTACGGCAACAGAATGTACTGAACAGGCCTTTTTTGGTGCCCGTGAGGGTGGTGGCACCCTGGTTTCTCCGGCCATCATGCTCACTGAAGACATCATGGCCAAACGCTTTCCGGTCGACCGCTGGAATGTCTACGTCGCGCAGGTTTCCGATGGTGACAACTATTTTGCCGATAATACGGTCGTAGCTGAACACCTGCATCAGCTTTTACCGCGCCTGCGCAATCTTTTTTACCTGGAGGTCAACCGCGAAAACGAAAGTGATCTTCTGCAACTTTATGATGGCATTGCGGAAGATTATCCCGAGCTGATTACCGCCAGAGCCAGCGCCCGGGAAGATATTTACCCCCTCTTCCGCACCCTGTTTTCCAGCGAGGAGATCCCCAGCCATGTCTAAGTTCCTGTTTACGGATAATGATTGGACTTTTCCACGCCTGGATGCGGTCACGGAAGCCATTGCCGTCATAGCTGCAGAAGAACTCCATCTGGACACCTATCCCAATCAGTTGGAAGTCATCAGCGCCGAGCAGATGCTCGATGCCTACGCCTCCATCGGCCTGCCGGTCTATTACGCGCACTGGTCTTTTGGCAAACAGCGCGCCATTGAGTCGGGTCAGTACCGGCGCGGTGAAATGGGTCTGGCCTATGAACTGGTCATCAACAGTGATCCCTGCATCAGTTATCTCATGGAAGAAAACACCATGACCATGCAGACTCTGGTCATTGCCCATGCCGCTTTTGGACATAACGCCTTTTTCAAAAACAATGCCTTTTTCCGGCAATGGACAGACGCCGAAGGGATTATCGATTATCTGGCTTTCGCCCAACGCTATATTGCCCAATGCGAAGAACGCTTCGGGATGGATGCGGTGACCGATGTCCTTGACGCTGCACATGCCATCAGTCGCAACGGCATTGACCGGGCGCGCCGCCCGCGACAGCTTTCGGCGCGGGAAGAAGAACAGCGCTGGCAGGAACGCGAACGTTATCTGGAGCAGCAGGTTCTGGAAATATGGCGAACCCTGCCCCCTGCACACACTCCCAGCACCCATTCCCCGGACAATTTCCCCTCTGAACCACAAGAAAACCTGCTCTATTTCATTGAAAAAAATGCCCCGCATCTGGAAGGCTGGAAACGGGAAATTTTGCGCATTGTCCGCAAAATCACCCAGTATCTTTACCCGCAGGGCCAGACCAAAATCATGAATGAGGGCTTTGCCTGCTTTGTCCACTATCACATCATGCACAGCCTCCACGCCAAAGGGTTACTGACGGATGGTACGCTGCTGGAATTTTACGCCAGCCATACGGCGGTAGTCATGCAGCCCGATTTTGATGACCGCCGTTATAGTGGTCTTAATCCCTATGCGCTGGGTTTTGCCATATTTCAGGACATCAAACGGATCTGCGTGGCGCCTACAGAGGAAGATCGGCGCTGGTTCAGTTTTGCCGGCGACCCGGACTGGCTGAAACACATTCACTTTGCCATGCGCGAATTTCGGGATGAGAGCTTTGTTCTGCAATACCTTTCTCCCAAGGTAATGCGGGATTTACATCTGTTCTCCCTGCACAATGCGGTAGATGAAGCGACCTACCGGGTCAGCGCCATCCATGATGATGCGGGCTACCAACACCTGCGCGAAGCACTCGCCCAGCAAATTGCCGACAGTAGCCGCCCTCCGGACATTCAGGTCATCTCTGTAGACCGCTGGGGAGATCGGCAGTTACGTCTGAAACAAATGGACCAGCAAGCCCTGGATCTTGAAGAAGCCCAAAAGACTCTGGGATATATACAGGAGCTTTGGGGTTATGACGTCCATCTGGATATTGAAGATCAGACCTTGACGGTGCCACAACCCCGACCAAATGACGAACCGTAACGCATCATTTTGATGCAATGCGCACCATATTGGTGCGCATGACAACTTACTCCGTCGTTAAATTTAATAATCTATTTGTTTTTTAAATGTTTTTTTCATGGCACTGAATTTGCTAAACGCTTTCTGCAACTACACTGACAGGGAGCGTTACTTCAATGAAAAACAGCAAAAAAACATTAAGCAGTCGATATCACCCCATTTTCCTGGCGATGCTGGCTGTTTCGCCCTTCGCCATGGACAACGCCGAGGCAGACCCCCTGGCTCTGCCCAGCCCGCTGACCTTCAATGCCGGTCCTTTGGGTATCCTGAATGTTCAAGGTGTAGCCAGTGGCTATGGGGTATGGCAGGACAACAAGTTTCCCAGTTCCAGTAATCCGGGCAGCAAATCCGCCTCTGCCGATATCAGCAATGGTATGGTCATGATCTCCAAAAATTCCGGCCTTGTGCAATTTGCCGTCCAGGCTGGCGCCTATAACGTCATGACCCTTGGTGCCAATTATGCTTCTACCGGGACGTTTACCCAGGACACTTTTGGCGCTCTGCCCACGGGTTATATTGAAATTGCCCCGAATGATCATTTTAACGTCCAAATCGGCAAACTTTTCACATTGATTGGTGCGGAATATACCTTCAGCTATCAGAACTGGAATATTGCGCGGGGCCTGCTCTGGGGCCAGGAAAATGCCGTCAATAAGGGTATCCAACTCAACTATAGTGCGGGACCCATTACCGCTGCCGTCTCCTGGAATGACGGATTCTACTCCAATCGTTTCAACTGGATGAGCGGCATGGTCAGCTGGGCGCTGGACAAGCAGAACACGCTCTTCGTCCAGGGTGGCGGGAATCTGGGCCACACGGATTACGCCTACTCCAGCATTGCCACCACGCCTTTGCAAAATAATGAGGCCATTGTCGATGTCGGGTACACCTACAGCGGAGGTAATCTTGTCGTTACCCCGTATATGCAATACACCAGTGTTCCTGCCAGTGCCATCCAGGCCTTGGGTGCAGGCAGCAAAACCACCAGCACCCTGGGGGGTGCCATCCTCGCAAACTACAGCCTGACGGACAAAATTTCCCTGGCTGGTCGCGTCGAATATATCAGCAACTCGGGAAGCGCCACGGATGGATCGGCCAATCTGACAGGCTTTGGGGCAGGATCTCACGCCTGGTCGCTGACAGCCACACCCACCTATCAGGATGGCGGCTTTTTTGCCCGCGCCGAACTTTCTTATGTCAAGGCTAGCATGGCCAGCGGTACTGGTTTCGCGGGTACCTCCGGGCTCGCCAAAAGCCAGATCCGTGGCATGGTCGAGACCGGCTTTATGTTCTAACCCCTGGGGGGGGTTACCCCCCAGGATGTTCCAACCCTGTGCAAGAGGTAACGTCATGAAATTGATTACTGCCATTGTTAAACCCTTCAAACTCGATGATGTCCGCGAGGCCTTATCGGCGGTGGGGATTCAGGGCCTGACCGTCACCGAAGTCAAAGGCTTCGGGCGCCAGAAAGGTCACACTGAACTCTACCGTGGTGCTGAATATGTCGTGGATTTTCTTCCCAAGGTCAAAATCGAAACCGTCATCAGTGATGATGCCGTCGACCAGGCCATTGAAGCCATCGAAAAAGGCGCCCGAACCGGAAAAATCGGTGACGGCAAAATCTTTGTTTCGGAAGTTCTGGATGCCATCCGTATCCGTACCGGTGAAACCGGTAACGACGCACTTTAAATTTAAACCGTTCTACAACCGCTCTTAAATTGTTAAAAGGGGGAATTACCTCATGTCAGTAGCTTGGCTGAATACGGGCGATAATGCGTGGCAGCTCACTGCCGCAACCATCGTCGGTTTACAAAGTGTTCCGGGGCTCGTGGTACTTTACGCGGGCATTGTCAAAAAGAAGTGGGCCATCAACTCCGCTTTCATGGCCTTTTACGCTTTTGCTGCCGTAATGATCGCCTGGCTCCTCTGGGGCTACAACATGGCCTTCGGCCACGAATGGTTTTCTTTTGTGGGTATACCGGGCCCCATCGCCAGTATGAATGATGAACTCATGCAAACGGTCTTCCCGACCAGCGGCTCTACTGCGGCCATGCCGATGGCGACGATGGTGTATTTTCAGTTTGTCTTCGCTGCTATTACCTTGGTCATCATGGCGGGGGCCTTTTTGGGCCGCATGAGTTTCAAGGCCTGGATGATTTTTGTACCCCTGTGGCTGACTTTCTCCTACACGGTTGGTGCCTTCAGCCTTTGGGGTGGCGGCTTCCTCTCAACGATGGGCGTTATCGACTATTCCGGTGGATACGTCATCCATTTGTCTGCAGGTATTGCCGGATTTGTCGGTGCGGCAGTGATTGGTCCCCGTCTTGCTCGGGATCGTGAAAACTTCCAGCCCAACAACGTGCTATTAATGCTGGTTGGTGCCGGTATTCTCTGGCTCGGCTGGAACGGCTTTAATGGCGGCGATCCTTATGCTGCCAGCCGCGATGCCGGTGCCGCCGTCCTCAATACCAACGTGGCCACCGCCATGAGTGTGTTGACATGGACAATCATGGACATTTTTTACTTCAAAAAACCAGCAGTAATTGGCGCTGTTCAAGGGATGATTACCGGACTGGTCGCAATTACCCCGGCCGCTGGTGTGGTAGACGGATATGGTGCTATTGCCATTGGCATCGCTTCCGGCATTATCCCCTGGATCAGTATGAATATTGTCGGTAAAACAGCACTGTTCCGTAAAGTGGATGACACCCTCGGCGTATTCCACACCCACGCTGTAGCCGGGGTACTGGGCGGCATTATGGTGGGCTTACTCGCCACCAAGGAAGGCTGTAAAGCTTACGGACTCAGCAACCCAGGAGGTGCCCTTACTGACGGTAACTGGCATCAGGTCTGGCTGCAGATTATTGGCGCAGCATTTATCATCGCCCTGAATATTGTCGTCACTTATATTCTTCTGAAGCTGATCAGCCTGGTGGTACCGCTGCGCATGTCTGAAGAAGAACTGATGATTGGGGATGATGCCATTCATGGTGAAGAAGCTTATGCTTTCTATGGTGATGGTGAACGGCGTCCGGTGACGGGTGACTGAAGCTATCTGGTAAAACTTTAGGAATAAGCAATATACGGCGGGAAACCGCCGTTTTTTTGTGTCCATGCAAAAAAACAAAATTAGACTAATTAAATTAAGCGGGATTATCCAAATGAACAGCCTTAAAACGGACGCCATGAATCAGGAATCTATCATCAGTCGCCTGCAACATCTCACGCGGATTTACGATTTCGGCGCTTTCTTTGAAGAAACTGCAGCACTGGCTGCGGAACAATTGCAGGCCGAAGGGGCCGCCTTCATTGTTCGTGAAGGAAATAATTTACGTTATTTATTTTTTCATGGCTTGCCGTCCGCTTATGCGGAGTTAGCCAGCCATGTTTTTCCCGATAATCAGGGCATCAGTGGCCGGGCCATTCAACTGGATCAGGCAGTATTTGTAGACAATTATCCTGCAGACTCCTCGGCCATGCCTGAATATATCGCTACCGGATTAAAAGCCAGTCTGGTCATCCCGGTGCATGGTCCCGAAGGAACTAATGGCATTCTTGCCATTTCCTGGTTTACCGCCAATATTCCAGTAATCACCGAAGCGCAGTTGCAGCTCGCCCAACTGCTTGCTGACATGCTTGGCGCAGCCTGGTACCGCATGGGCATGGAGCTGCACCTGGAGCATATTGCCACTCGGGATGCGCTCACGGGCGTCCCCAACCGCTATCAACTGGAGGAAAGACTCCAAACCGCTTGTGCCCGTGCACAACGTGACCAGCGCACTTTGGCCCTGGTCCTGCTGGATATTGACGGCTTCAAGGAAGTTAATGACAACCTGGGGCACCAGGCTGGAGACCGGCTCTTGCGCGAAATCGTGACGCGTCTTCAAGACGTATTGCGCGCCAGTGACACTATTGTTCGCCTGGCCGGGGATGAATTTCTATTACTCCTCGAAAATCTGCACAGTCGTCGGGATCTGGAAGATATTTTACAACGCGTGCTGATTGCCCTGAATATTCGTATGGGTGTTGATCACCAGCAGATCCGCATCACTGCCAGTGCCGGAGTCACTACTTATCCACATGATGAAGTTCCCGTCCTGGAGCTCATTCATCACGCCGATCAGGCGGTCTACCGAGCCAAAAGCCAAGGGGGGAACTGCTGGGTTTATTATGATCATGACGATGACGAACGCCGCCGCGCCGCACAGCGCTTGCGCGGCGAGCTGGAGCGCGCATTAAAACAGAAAGAATTTGTTTTGTACTGGCAACCTATCATCAACTTGCATACGGGTCAGTGTGTCGCAGCAGAAGCACTGATTCGTTGGCAGCATCCCGAAAGGGGCCTGCTACTGCCCGCCAGTTTCATGGATATTGCCGAAAACTCTCCGGCCATGCAGCGGATTGGTGCCTGGGTCACTCAGGAAGCTTGCCGACAGGGAAATAAATGGGCAGAACAGGGTTTCCTGCTCGACATTCAAATCAACCTGTCCGCCCGCCAGATTGAGAATCATCGACTCTGCGAAGAACTGCGCGCGAATCTGAACACGTGCCCGGCACTACTTCCAGAACGGGTCTGCCTGGAACTCGTCGAAAGAATTGCCTTACGGGACATTGGCAAAACCTCACGATTAATCCAGGACTGTCAGAGCCTGGGGGTGAGATTTGCACTGGACGACTTCGGGACCGGTCCTGCGGCCCTGCAGTATCTGCTTGAACTTGGATGTAACCAGATCAAGATTGACCATACTTTTGTTATTCCCATGACACGCAGCCAGCGTCATCAGGATATGGTCCGCGCCATGGTACAAATGGCCCACGCCTTGGGCGTTTCCGTGACCGCCGAGGGAATTGAAGATGAAATCACCCTGCAACTTTTGCAGACCAGCGGAGCGGATCGTGGTCAGGGTTACCACATTGCCCGACCAATGCCTGCACAGGAAATGGTCGCTTATATACAAAAGTAGAATAACGGACTATAAAAATTCAGCTTTGCAGGGTGGCTGCCAACACCATTTCATCCAGCAGCATACGCAAAAGTGCAAAAACCTCATCAGGGTCTTGCGCATCCGTAGTCGTCAGGCGCAAGCGAAGATCACCATGTCGCAAGTAGGGCGGCATTTTAAGAATGTCTCGCTCATCCAAAGACAGCTTATTAAGGGCTACGACGACAACGGCCCGATTCAGATAAGGCAGGATCTTGTCCAGATAGAGGTGAATTGCAGCGATGGGATTAGGACGTTTGGCGTCCACCAGGACAACCAGCCCGTCGGTATTTTTGCCTAGAATTTCCCACATAAACTGAAACCGTTCCTGCCCGGGAATGGCGTATATATGCAAGCGATAATCAGTTTTTGGGCAGGTAATCACCCCATAATCCATAGCCACCGTGGTAGTTTTTTTCTTTTCCGAAGGCAGCGCATCTGAGTACTTGGCATCCGTACTCAGCATGTTTTCACCGAAAATGGATTGTAGGGCGGTCGTTTTACCAGAACCAACATGCCCCGCAATAATAACCTTTTTTTCTATGGGAGCGTCATTCATAAATTCATGATTCCATTCGCGACATCAATCAGTTAAAACTAATTTTTTTGCAATATACTACAAGCATAATCATTCATATAGCCTACCAAGGCCTGGCGTTAATCAGCGCCTTAGTGGCAACTTTGCTTTTTACCTGCTTTATCTCGGTAAATTTGTCCGTTAACCGTATATTATGGCTTGCTAATAGCCTGCCCTACATAACGCCCCATCCAGTGTTCTATTTGCTGAACTTCCTGAAGATGCCCATAGAGGCCAATGCGTGCTGAAAATTTGGTCACTGCAGCACCCTTGGATGTGAGATTAATAAGAACAGCATTACCCTCAGAATCATAGCCATGGACTTCCACGGTGGTCGGGCTGATTTGTTTAGCTCCGGTAAATTGCATGCCTGCCTG
This sequence comes from Acidithiobacillus albertensis, assembly GCF_001931655.1. Lineage (NCBI taxonomy): Bacteria > Pseudomonadati > Pseudomonadota > Acidithiobacillia > Acidithiobacillales > Acidithiobacillaceae > Acidithiobacillus > Acidithiobacillus albertensis. The sequence continues at coordinate 2,508,910 of NZ_MOAD01000001.1, forward strand.
GGGCAAAGCCTTTTCTGCAGCCGCCGTGACCACCGCCAGTGAAGCCGGATAATACGTATAATAAGGCACCGGATTGACTTGCGGGGCCCAACTGGCCGTACAACCGCTCAGCCCCAGAGCCAAGACCACAGACACCGTCGCAAGGCGTGACGAAAAAGACATAAATTTCCTCCAAAAAAGCAGACATTAAACATTAATCAGAATGATCGTTTGATGTACAATATACCCGAAATTTCCGGGGAACAATGCTCTATCTGCCATGCCTCGCTTTTCACCACACTCCTGCTGTAGGCACTTGGCTACAGTGGCATAACCCTGTAATTTTGTCCCATAATGCAGGCTTGGCCTATTATGATTAAACGCTTAGAGGAGCTGAACACTCATGAAAACTGCTAAATGGTTGATAGCTGCTGCTTTCCCGTTGATACTGGCGGGCTGTGCAAATAATCCTTATGCCAGCAATGGTACGACGGCCAATACAGCCGGTGGTTCCCTGCTCGGTGCCGTAGCTGGCGCGGTCATTGGCAACCAGACCGGTTCACCACTGGCGGGTGCTGCGATCGGCGCAGGTCTGGGGGGATTGGCAGGTTATGGCCTTTCCAAGCAGCAAGAACAAGCCCCGGCCCCGCAACCCGGCTATTACGCAGCCCCCCAGGGCAGTGTCCCCTGTCCGGCAGGGTATGTGTGCAATCCAACAGCACCCCAGTATCAACAGCCTCCGGCCTGCCCAGCGGGTTACACCTGCACACCGCGCTAGACTTATGTCTGTAGCACCGATGGATAATCCGTCCGCAATGCCTGCCATAGAACATATCGGCGGGCATCTTGAGGGTGGAAGAACCCTCGAAAAGCACTCTCTCGCCCTGCCGGGCATCATTCTCAGTTCGGGCGAGGGCAGCATTCGCAGTTATCAGTTTCATCCGCAGGAAGAAGGCGTTCCTGTCACGCCACTCATTTGCCAAAGCATGGAGCCGCTACCGAGCGGAACCGATGCAGATTTGCTGGTCCGGCAGGGACACATTGTGGCGGTACGTCTGGCTGATGCCAATATTGCCTTGCATCCGGAAATTTTGCGGAAATCGGCCATTCGCGAAGTATTGCAGCGCGAATGGCTACTTTCGGTATTTCTTTTTGGTCCAGTTGCCGGAGTGTTTCTGGTCAACCTGATTTTTGGGATGCCCACATTTTTATGGTGGACAGCGTTGGGGGTCCTGATATTTTCCTGTCTAATCATGGGAATTCTGATCAGAAACGATTTACGTAAATTGCAAAACTGGGTGGACGAATTACATAAGCTAGCCAAAGAGCAGGGCACTTAGTTTCCACCGCCCTCCGACCAGATTTCCGCCTGTGCTGTGGTAATATCCGGCGCCCGCAGACGGCACACCGATTTGCCGCACCATTCCGGACCAATATCCAGTTGTTCCAACGCATGCTCCATGGTTACCCGGAATACCGGGGCCGCCTCGACCCCCCCGAAATTCCAGAATTTATCGCTGTCGCGCAGAGTTACCGCCATCACCAGTTGCGGATCACGTCCCGGGGCAAAGCCCACAAAAGTCGCGTTGGTGCGATGATGAAAAAAACCATCCTTGCCGTTGGCTAAATCTGCCGTACCGGTTTTGCCTGCTACTGCATAACCGGGAATCGCCGCAAGAATACCAGTGCCATTGGGCTCTGCCACACTGCGTAACCAGCGTCGCAAATCGTTGGCCACCCAAAAAGGCATGACCCGACGTTTGACTAACGGCTCCCCTTTTACCAGCACGGGACGAATATGATAGCCCCCGTTGGCGATGGCCGCATAAGCATCTGCCAATTGCAGGGTAGTCACAGATATTCCATAACCAATGGAAATTGTCGCGTGGCGTGCTTTTCCCCAACCTTCCCAGGCGGGCAAAACGCCTGAAGTCGTCCCTGGCAAAGCGACTTGGGGAACATCGCCAAAACCCACCGCCCGATACATGGCATATATATCTCGACGCGGCGTCTTCAGGGCTATTTTGGCGGTGCCAATACAACTGGAATACTTGAGAATGTGTTCAATATTCAAAATGTGATGGGTAACGTCATCGGTAATCGGATACCCCCCCACCCAGAGGGGATGAGACACGTTGAAACGGGCCGTTGGGCGCACACTATGCGTAGCCAGTGCGGCGGCAATGGCAAAAGGTTTAATGACCGATCCCGGCTCAAAAGCCTGATGGACGGCGTTATCCACATAATCCATGGGATTGCTGCAACTCCCGATATTATTGGGATTGCAACTGGGAACACTGGCCATCGCGAGCACCTGTCCGGTACGCACATCCATGACTACCGCCGAACCGTTACTTGCCCCGAAATGACGCTGGGCAGCCAGCAAAGTCATATAGGCCCAATACTGGATTTGTGGATTGATGGTGAGCTGCAGGGCATGTCCGGCGCGAGGAAGGCGCAAAATTTTATCGACATGGACAATCTGTCCGTGACCATCTTCCAGAACCTTTTCTTTGCCGGGGTAAGCCGCCAACCACTGATTGTAGCCCAGCTCCAGTCCGGTCCCTCCCTGATGCTGGAGGTTGACCATACCTAACAGGGGGGCAGTGACGGCACCCAGCGGATAATAACTGCGGCTGGTGTTTTGCACATAAATACCCGGAACCTGCAGTGCATCCAGCTTTTTTCCCAATGCGGGGGGAATCTGCCGGAGAATATAGGCATAATCTGCCCCACCCCCGGCAACCCTTTCGGCAAAACTGGCAGGACTCAGATGTAATACCTGAGCAATGGCGCCCCAATGATTTTGATGTTTATCCAGAATGGCCGGGTCAGCCCAGATGGTGACGGCTTTGACATTGACCGCTAACGGTTCACCATTTCGGGCGGTGATTACGCCACGCTCACTGGGCAGCGGTAAGGTCCGCAAATAACGCATGCGCCCCTGAGATCTTAAGGTTTGGTGCTCCAATAGCTGCAAACGCAAATCCCGGGCAAGTACGGCTGCAAAACCGAGCAGAAGAATAATAATCAACCAGCGCGCCCGACCCGAGGGTAATATTTTAACGGAAGTCTCAGCCATGACTGGGGCACTGTCTGCTGGTAAAAGTATTCATAGTGAACTCTGATGGAGTTTTAACATGAATCAGACGGCGGTACCGATAAAAAGTTCCGGGAATACGGCAGGATTTGAAATACTGTTCTATATGAACATGAGAAAAGCTTGGCAACCCAATGCCAAACTTGAACTTTCTGAAGACTCTGCCCTAGAATGGCGGAAACAACACTATTGAGGTCATGCATTTTCATGCGCTTGAAACAGGCATTCCCGTTTTTCCGATTGGGGACTTTTACCCTAGCTGTTGCGGCCCTGGCTGGCTGTGCCAGCATGCCCGGCCAGATGCATGCTTCTTCAGGCAACGGCTATGGATCCGCCTTGGCCAGTTCCGCCTATTCAACCGGGCAGTCCTGTTACGCTCCGTCTCCTGACCTGAATGCTGCCTATAATCAGCCCTATGAAATTGACGGACAGTGGTATCACCCGATGCACAACGCTTCGGGATTTTCTGAAAACGGTGTCGCCTCCTGGTATGATCGTCAATCTTCCAGCGACACAACCGCCATGGGCACGGCCTTCCATGCCCGGCAACTCTCCGCCGCGAGTCGCACCTTACCCCTGCCTTCCTGCGTGCGGGTGACCAATCTTGAAAATGGTCGCAGCATCGTGGTACTGGTAGATGATCGAGGACCCTTCGTAGACAGTCGTATTATGGATTTGTCGGCGGGTGCCGCCAATGCTCTGGGAATGCTCAATCAGGGGACTTCCCGGGTACATATCCAGGTAGTCCCCAGCGCTCTCAGTCCCAATGTCCCGACCCCGCAGATTGTCCAGGTCGCGCAAAGGCCAACACCGCAAGCTCCAGTACCACAATCTGTAGCGCCAGAACGGGTGATTCCTCAGGCTGCTCCCCAGGCTATACCCTTGCCCGCTTACACGCCTCCCGCAAATGCCCGAAAAAATCTGACGGCAGTCGTCAATCAGGCGTTCGCCAGCAACAACCCGGTAGTCCAGACAGTGCCCACGCAGGTAGTACCGCCAATGCCAGCGCCGTCGGCGCCACAGCCCTCTGCGCCGCCGACGGCCCATGTTCTGCGCAGCTGGCACAGAAGCCCGCAAGTCGAGCAGGTATATCTGGAAACGGCCCAGGCGATGGGTATGCAAAGTGCACTACGTGAGCGCAGCAAACTTCAGGACTTTGGCATCAGCACCGCCAAGCTGGTCCGCGCAGCATCCAACAGCCCAGCCGGTCTTTACAAAATCAAAATCGGACCCATGGCACCGACAGCTGCTCCCGAAGATTACGCATCCAGCCTGGAGCGCTTGCGGCTAGGCACTTTTGTGGTCAGCGAACAGGCGGGTTAGAGGCGTCAGCCCGTACCCGGTTCAGGGGCGGCAAGCGGCGCTCCCCCAGAATAGCCCAAACGATCAGTACCACCCAGGCAATGCCGGACCAGCCCAGGACGATATTGAGGACCAACACCCAGAGAAAATGTTCATGATGACGAGCAGCGGCAATTACGCTCGGCACGAAGTAAATCAGCAAACCGAGAACCGCCGCCAGTAACCAGACCACAAAATGAATAAACAAGGCGGCGATGCCCAGACCAATCAGCGCCAGCAGCACAATGCCGATACCCAGAAATGCGCTCATGCTTCTGCTCCTTCCGTTTTCGCGGCAAACAATTTGTTGATAATGATGTCTCCCTGCATTTCCTCGCCACTTAAGGTCATGGCCAGCAGTTCTCCGCCCAGCACATCGGGCGAAATAATCAGATCTGCACCAATCTGACGTAACCGTTCAAGATTTTTGGCATCCTGAACAGCCGCAACGGTTTTTCCGGGAGCATTCAATTCCTTGGCGGCCAGAATGATAAAAGCATTTTCACTATCAATCACCCGCAGGGCCAGAATACCCAGGGCACACTCAGCACCCGCCCGCCGCAAAACCTCCAGATCTGTCGCATCACCTACCATTAAATCTTCATTGGCCATCCATTGGTTTTCAGGGGGAGCAGGAACCAGAACCAGCGTCCGTAAATGGCGGGCGCGCAACGCCCGATAGGTATTTTGAGCAAGCATATTGTCGCCAATAATCAAATAATGATTACGATAATGGCGTTTCTCACCACCCATGAGCAGTCGCTGCATCCGACCATTGAGTAACGGCACAATCACTGCAGATATAGAGGTGGCAAAAACCGTAATACCCAGAATAATAATGGAAATCACGAAAAATCGGGCGTCAGTACTTTTGGGAACAATATCCCCATAACCCACCGTCGACATGGTGACCACGGCAAAATACAGGGCACTGACCAGATTGGTAATGGGTGGTGAAAAACCGGCACCCAGCACATAACTGCCCAATACCGCATAACTCATCAACAACAAGATGGAGATGACCGCGAAAAGCGTACCTGCCGCCACACTGGAGTGTGCAAAATGTCGGCGGAACAATAGCAAAGCAATGAGAATAACGGCGTTGAAAATAGTGAATCCGCTCCACTCCAGTCCGTAATGGTGGAGCAGCATGGCCAACATGGCCCCCGCCAATACCAGCGTAATCGCCCAGGAAAAACGTGAGCGGAACAGCAAACCAAAAGCCATTAACAAGAGGACGATGCCGAGTACGGCTTCGGGCACGGTGCCAAGCGCTGAAAGCAAAGGAGCCTGAGTCAGGCTGGTAGAAGGTGCTAATTCAGCAAGCTCCGGGAAAATGTGCAGCAGATCGGGGAGCGCATTGAGAATAGCGAGAGCACCCAGCAAACCTACGGCCAATGCCATGGGAATATGGGGAAACCAGTGATCCAGATATAAAACCGCACGCGCCTTGGCCGCAAATCGAAATAACCTCTGGCGCAAAGACAGGCGCATTACATCAGGAATTCGAATCATGGCAGTTCCTCAGGCTCTATTCTTACTTATTCAGTTAATGGCGTTGCAGCAACACTAACCCTACAGACATAATCAACGCAATAAAAAGCCCGACAGGTCTTTAATAAACGAACGAATAGATGAGGCGTTGAACCGGCTTTGCACACAGGGTGACGCAAAGCCGCAAATAATGCTTGATCAGGCACTGTGCTCGTTGTCATCTGGATCAGCCGGACCAAAAGTAGTCCGCATACCCGCATACATGGCAACAACCCACAAAGCGCCCAGAACAATAAAAGTAGCATAAAACATGATAGTGATTCCTTCTTCTGTAAGCTGATATTCAAGTATATCAGTAGACCGTAATCATCGGGAACAGTTCAAAGAGATCAACCAAAGGCCTGGGCGGGGTTCACGACAATATTGGTGAAATCCCGTAATTTCATTTTGGGACGCAAGTCACTCAAAATAGCTGCCTTGGCCACCGGAAGGGCTTGCCAGGCATTGTTCCCGCCATCCTCTACTATTGCCGCCACCGCAATTTGCGGATGATGGAGCGGCGCCCAACCGATGAAAAGTGAGTCATCATTATAAATCGTGCGGCCCTCGTGATAACCGATGGGCACTTCGGCTGTTCCGGTTTTACCGGCCATGGACAAACCCGGTGTTGCCATACTTTTGCAGGTTCCCCGGGTTACACAGGCTGCCATCCCCTTGCGCACGGCCCGTAGAGCAAAGGCAGGAATATGCAGATTCTTGGCGGGCGGTATCGCTAAAGGCTGCCGCACTCCGGTTTCCGGATTAATGAGTGCGCTCACCACATGCAAAGAGGGTAAATATCCGCCATTGGCGATGGCTGACACGGCACGCACCAATTGCAGTGGCGTCACCAGCAAGTAGCCTTGTCCAATACCCAGAATCACCGAATCACCGGTGTACCAGGGCTGATGAAAATGCGCTTCTTTCCAACGTGGCGTCGGCACAAAACCGTTGGCGCTACCGGGAGTATCAATGGGCGCAGGGTGACCAAAGCCAAAACGCCAGAGAGCCGCATCCTGACGCTGAATACCCATTTTGATAGCCAGCTTATAAAAAAATACGTCTACCGACCAGGCCAGCGCCTTGGTCAAACCGGTTTCACCGAAGCCCGAGCGATACCAGTCCCAGTAAACATGACCACCCAGACGGATATAACCGGGGCAGTAGGTGTGGAAATGGGGCGAAATAACATGATCCTGCAGCGCCTCAATGGAATAAAAGGGCTTGATGCAGGAGCCAGGAGGATAAAGCCCTTGCGCTACCCGATTCAACAGGGGGCGCCCCTTGTCATGCAGCAGACTCTGCCAGTGGACCTCGCTGATGCCATTTACAAACCAGTTGGCATTGAAGCTGGGGTTACTATAACTGGCGATCACTGCGCCATTATTGGGATTAACTGCCACCAGCGCACCACGAAAATGATTGCGACGCATAACGGTTGCGACGGCACGCTGCACCCGCAGGCGCAAACTGGTCAGGAGATTATCACCCGGCGTCGGCGCAATATTCCGCAAATTGGCCACAGGTACGCCCAAAGCATTTACATCCTTGATCTGATATCCGAATTTTCCACGCAATTCACGTTCAAACGCATACTCCAGACCGTTTTCTCCAATAAACCGGCGATAAATGTATTTTTGCGGATCAAAACCTTTCAGATTTCGGGCACTGACCGGTCCGACATAACCGACTACCGAGGTAAACAGGGTTTTGTAGGGATAATAGCGGTGCCACTGTGCGGCCACTTGCACCCCTGGAAACTGCATATCGCGCACCGAAAATGCAGCTATTTGTTGGGCATTCATGCGGTGCAGAAGAATTCTGGGGATATAGGGTGGTTTGTCATCCAAGGTCCGCAGTAAATGCGCAATATTTTTTTTCGGAACAGGAAGCAGTTGATCAATGTGCTTCAGGGTCGCATGCAGATGTTCTGTTTCGTCCGGAATAATTTCCAGCACATAACGCGGATGATTGGCAGCTAAAATCTGACCATGACTGGCAAGAATCAGTCCTCGCGCCGGAGCAACCGGGACAATGGCCGTATGATTGGCCTGAGCCATTTGCCGGAAGCGTTGATAATGCAGTACCTCCAGATCGACCAGACGCCAGATCAGGTACACAAACGCCAGCAGCAGCAAGGCAATAGCCAAAGCCAAACGACCCCGGAAGCGACCGGCTCTTACGGCGTTCGGACTCATAAAAACCTGCCTGTAACAACCATGAAATGAGGGAACAACAACGGCGTAAAGGCCTCTGCTAACAAAGTTTATGGCTATGCTGAGAGGTCATGATAGCGGGTAAAGTTCCCCAAGCCTCACACATTACTGTTGAGCTGCCGGGAACTTCCCGCGAAAAGCAGACGTCTTAAGACGCGTGTACAGCACCGTGACCATGACTTGAAGATGCCGCTAATGACCCGTAATCATTCCTGTAGTTATTCGTTGGAACTCAGCTCTGTTCCATGCTGATGACTGACGTCCTGGAAATACTGCTTATTTTGGCAGGCATCGCCCTCTTCGCTTATCCAGCCAGCATTCTGGTGGAGAAGATATTGTGTCATTGGGACAAAAATCATCCTGAAAAAAATTAGGAGCCTATGTTTATGCCTTTACGTTCATTCAGTTTTCAGCCACGGCAGATACTTGTCGCCGTAATAGCCGCAACGGCGGGTTTTGGACTCGGTGCGGCAGGATGGGCTTTTGCTGCAGATAGTCAGACGAGCTCACCCGCCACAATGGCCAAACCTGCCCCGGCAACAACAAACACCATGCCGCAAAAACTGGTGGATCTTCCCGATTTCACACCCATTGTCAATAAATATGGGAATGCCATCGTTAAAATTGATGACTCCGACACTAAAATCGTTCGGGGAGGGGCAGGAAACGCTACCGATCCGTTCCCCAGAAACTCGCCTTTCTACCAGTTCTTCCAGGGCTTTTCCGGAGCCAACCCGCCCCAGAAAGAAAAAATGGAGGCCCTCGGCTCAGGATTTATTATTTCCCACAATGGTTATATTGTGACGGCAGGGCATGTGGTGCGAGGTATGCATCATATTATTGTGACATTGACCAACCATCATGCTTACCCGGCCAAGGTGGTGGGTCTATCCGTTCGCTATGATACGGCGCTGCTGAAAATCAATGCACACAACCTGCCCACGGTAGAACTGGGCAATTCCCGTAACCTTAAAGTAGGCCAGTGGTTGCTGGCGATTGGCATGCCTTTTGGCTTTTACAATACGGTCACCCAGGGTGTAGTCAGTGCCCTGAATCGCCCGCTGCCCCATGATGATGAATATATTCCTTTCATTCAGAGTGATGTGCCCATCAACCCCGGCAACTCGGGTGGGCCTATTTTCAACATGGAAGGCCAGGTCGTCGGTATTAATGATCAGATATATACCAACGATGGTGGCTACATGGGTCTTTCCTTCAGCATTCCCATCAATACGGCGATGCGTGCAGTACATGCTTTTGAAGAACACAAAAAGCTTCGCTTTGGCTGGCTTGGAGTGGACGTTCAGGAAGTGAACCCGCAAATGGCCAAGGCCCTCCATCTGAAAGAACCGGTCGGGGCACTGGTTGCCTCGGTCAGCCCCCATGAAGCAGCCGCCAGGGCAGGCCTGAAGCCGGGTGACGTTATTGTGACCTACAACCACGAGGCCGTTTACAGCGTCGGACAACTGCCCCCCCTCGTCGGTGACACCCCTCCGGGAACCACGGTACCCATGGGCATTTTGCATGACGGTAAACCGGAAACCCTGCAGGTTACCATTGGCACCATGCCCGCCAAAATGCGTCATGTGGAAGCCGAAAAAACGGCAGATATCCGCCGTCTCGGGCTGCGCGTCACCACCCTCGGTCAGGCCGCACAAAAGCGTCTGGGCATTCATCATGGAGTGGAAATTGAAAGCATTTATCCCGGCCCCGCCGCGCAAATGGGATTGACCGATGGGATGGTCATTCAGCAAATTGACCAGCAGGAAGTGAACAGCCCGGAACAGCTGCAGCAAATTGTCCGGAAATTGCCGGCCCACACGCCGATTCCATTGCTGGTTCGCCAGGGTCATCAAAGCCTCTACGTGGTGATCACACTCCCTGCACACTAAAAATTAACCAACGTATAAGGAAGTCGCATGCGCTACAAAAAGTACCTGCAGCACAAATCCCGTTTCATTTTGCTTGCTGCCTTCGCCACCCTGATGACGGGTGGCACCGCCTTTGCGGGTACCAACCTGTTGATGCCCCCCCCACCACCCATACCAGATGCCAAAAGCTATGTGCTGATGGATTTCCAAACAGGCCAGATTATTGCGGAAAAAGATGCCAACCTGCAGTTACCCCCCGCCAGCCTGACCAAATTGATGACGGCTTATCTGACTTACGGCGCTCTGGCCAACGGAACCCTGCACTGGCATCAGCGCATTCATGTCAGCCGGGTAGCCTGGCACACGGGTGGGTCCAGCATGTTCATTCAGCCCAACCTCCCCGTTACCGTGGATCAACTGATGCACGGACTGATTATTGACTCCGGCAACGACGCGGCGGTGGCACTGGCCCAGGCCGTGGCAGGCAGTCGCGCCAGTTTTGTAGATGAAATGAATGCCACGGCGACCAAACTGGGCTTACCCGGTGCGCATTACAGTGACGTGGATGGACTCCCGACCCCTGATCTGCACCTTTCCGCCCTGGATATTGCGATGCTCTCCCGGGACCTGATTGCCAAATACCCCCAGGTCATCAACATTTCCAGAATAAAATATTATCGCTACAACAACATCAAGCAACGCAGCTGGAATCCGGCCCTTTTCGGACATCCCGACATTGACGGCCTGAAAACCGGACACACCAACGCTGCCGGGCACTGCATGGATACCACGGCAATACGCAATGGCCGTCGCCTGATTGCGGTGGTCATGGGTGCTCCCAACTGGCCCAGCGGGGTCAACGATGTCGTAGCCCTGCTGGATTATGGTTACCGCTTCACCACCGATCACACCGTGACCAAAGCCGGAAGCATGGTGGGCACCTACAGTGACACCAGCCTCGACCCCGACAAACTCCCCGTCACCGTCGCCCGAAGCCTGGACGTCATGATTCCCACCGGTGCTGAAAAAGATCTGAAAACCCAGGTGACTTACCAGAAAATTGGCAGCAAGGGTATTGCCAAAGGCCAGAAGCTTGGTGAGATGACCGTGTCATTGAACGGCAAAGTCCTGGGAAAAACCGATCTGGTTGCGGCCGATGCCGCCAAACCGGCAGGCACCTTTGGCAGTTTGTGGAACCGCGTCAAACAATCCTTATAGAACAAACCAGGAGCCTTCCATGCAATGGCCTATTCGTCGTATCGCCCTGCTCATGGCACTGAGCGCCCTACCACTGAGCGCCAGCGCCCTCACCGTCAACATCAGCAAGGCCGTCAGCAGTTCGGCGCCCGTGGCGGTTCCATCTTTTGGTTCCGGACCAGCAGGTCAGCCGGATATTGCCAGCATTGTGCGCTACGACTTGCAACACAGTGGCTATTTTTCGGTCATCAACCCCGCGCTTTATCCGGACGACCCGCATTCCGCCGCCGCCATCAACGTCGCCCAATGGGAAAAAACCGGGGCATTGGCCATGGTAGTCGGTAAAGTGCATCCAACCAGCAGCGGCTATGTGGTCGATGCAGACGCCGTCAGTCTGATCACCCACAAAATGTTGGCCGGACGGCGCTACGTCAGTGATGCGGAAGGCTATCACATGGTCGGCCAGGAAGTGGCCGATCTGCTTTATCAGCAGATCACCGGTGAACCAGGTCCTTTTGCCAGCCATATTGCCTATGTGAATCAGCAGGGAAGCCACTACGATCTGGACGTTGCCCAGTCCGATGGCTGGAATCCGCACAGCATTTTACGGGGTAAAATTCCGATTATTTCTCCGGCATGGTCCCCCCGGGGTCGACAACTGGCCTATGTGACCTACCGGCATCGGCACTCGGTGATCTACATTCAGAATCTCGCCAACGGTCAGCGTCATCAGGTTCCCGATCAGGGCACGGCGCTCAGCGCCCCGGCCTTTTCGCCCAATGGTCAGTATTTGGCCTTCGCCAAAGTCTGGGAGCGCGGCCGCACCGAATTGGTGCGGGAAAATCTGCAAACTGGTCATGAACAGGTACTGACTCGCAGCGGAACCGTCAACACCAGCCCCAGCTGGTCACCCGGTGGCCATCATCTGGTTTTTGTGTCCAACCGTCAGGGCAGCGCCCAGATTTATCAGATGCGGATTAATGGCAGCCACATTCAGCGCCTGAGCTATTCCGGAGGCTACAATGTCTCGCCCTCCTACGCGCCGGATGGTCGCTGGATTGCTTTTGTGCATGCCTATCGTGGCGTGCTTTCCCTGGCGGAAATGCGGCCCGATGGCAGTGGCGTGCAGGTGCTGTATGACGGTGGCAACTGCGAGCATCCCAGCTTTGCGCGTGATGGTCGCATGATTGTTTTTGCCACCCATCGTGGTGGTCAGAAGGTATTGGGTGAAGTAGCCATCAACGGCAAAGGCCTGCATTTTTTATCTATTGCCGGGCAGACTAATGAACCGGCCTGGGCTCCGCGCTGAGTACCTGCGGCTTCACGCGCGGGTCCAGAGGCCAATGGTAGATGGCAGTAATCACGCACTGCGCCGCTTCGGAATGCTGCCGATTGATCAGCACGTTCGGAGTCCCGGACAGCTGCACACGTGGCCCGCGTAGCAGCGCAGGCTGACTACCAGCAAGCCAACAAACTTTCGAATCTCCAAAAGTCCATGTACCTGCAGCAGAAAGCGCGGCGGAGGAATTTTTGATGAAGTACTTGACCGATGTCTTGGGTATCGTTATATATGATCGTATATATTCAAAAAGGAGAACACCCACAATGAAACCACGCAACACCGCTGTTTACCTCATCGCTGCCACTACCCTGATGACCCTGCCGGTCATCGCCAGTGCTCAGGACTTTCGCGTCGCCTATGCCGGCTCCATGGGTGCCGTCATGGATTTGCACCTGGGGCCGGCCTTTGCCAAAGCGCACAAGGTCAATTATCAAGGAGAAGGACAAGGAGCCTATGGTCTGGCACATCTCATCGCCGGACACAAACTGCGCACCGATGTGTTTGTCTCCATCACTCCCGGACCCATTGAAGTCCTCATGAAAGCCGGTCTGGTCAAGGAAGCCTATCCCGTAGCCAGCACCGCCATGTGCATTGCCTATAGTCCCAACAGCCCCTATGCCAAGGATTTTGAAAAGGCGGCTGCGGGTAAAATGCCCTGGTACAAGGTATTGCAAATGCCGGGCGTGCGTTTTGGCCGTACCGACCCCAAAACCGACCCGCAGGGACAGAACATTGTTTTCACCTTCATGCTGGCAGAAAAGTATTATCACCAGCCGGATCTGGTCAAAAACATTCTCGGCCCCGTCGAGAACCAGCAGCAGATTTTCACCGAAGCCTCCCTGCTGGCGCGACTCAAAAGTGGTCAGATGGCGGCTTCTTCGGGTTACTTAAGCGCCGTAAAATCCCTGCATCTGCCCTACATTACCCTGCCCGATCAAATCAATCTCAGCGATCCGGCCATGTCCAAGGACTGGTACAGCAAGGTCCATTTCACCCTGAATGTGGATGGCAAAACCAAAACCGTCCACACCCAGCCGCTGGTGTTTTATGCGGCAGTGCCCAGCGACGCACCTGATCCCAAACTGGGCATGGCGTTCATCCATTTCATGACCAGCCCCCAGGGCCAGGCCATGTTCAAGGAAACCGGATACAGCGAACCCAAAGGCCCCGTCCTGAAGTAAGTTTTTTCTGCGCCTGTTCGTTTCCTGATGCGGGCCGGACATAGTTCATGTCCGGCTTGCTGCATTACCAACAGCTCATGGATTGATTGTCTGTTTCGTCACCGCTTTCGCTGCTCTTGAGTGCCATTCGCTATATATCAAAAAACCTATCGCATTTAACCATCGCTATATTTGGAGTTCTTTCATGAAAAAAATGCTCGTAACGGCCATGACTGCCGCCAGCATACTGAGCTGCGTCCATGCTCAGGCTGAAACCCTGGGCCAGTTTTTTGCAAAAAGCAAAATCGACGGACAAATTCGCTCTTACTACTTCAGCCGTCTGTACGGCACAGCGGATACGCCCAACGCCTATGCTTACTCTCTGGCAGGACGCATCAATGTTTTAACCGCTCCTTTTTTATCGGGATTCCGGGTAGGAGTCAGTTTTTATACGGCCAACGCCATGGGTACCCTCGCCAGCAATCCTGACCGGGTCGATAAGACCCTGATGGGCGATAGTCCCTCCGTCAACGCGCTTGGACAAGCCTACCTGGAATATCAGGATCACTGGATCACCGCCAAGGTCGGCAATCAACTGGTCGATACTCCCTGGCTGAATCGGGTGGGTGGCCGCGTCATTCCCGTCACCTATCAGGGTGTTACCCTGGAGGCTCATCCCGTCAGTGGGCTGACCCTGAGCGCCCTGCGGATTTTCCGCTGGAAGGACCGTACTACTGACCAGTTCTACCGGGACAATCTCTATTACCCTGGCCACTATGATGGTGACTCTCTCTATGGTGGACCCAACGTCCTGCCCGCCGACACTCCGGCCAGCAACGGGGTACTCGCCTTTGGTGCCGGATACCACTGGCTCACAGCCAAAACTGATGCCTGGTTTTATCAGTTTGATCAATTTGCCAACATGTTCTACTGGAGCGGCCACTACGCCCTGCCGACATCCTTCGTCCTCAAACCCTTTGTAGACGCCCAGTTCACCCGGGAATGGGGTGCCGGAGAAGCCTTTGCCAGCACTGGAACCACTCTGTTTGGTCAATCCGGACAAGGCGTCAACAGTACCAACTGGGGAATCAAAACCGGCGTCAGCTTTCCCCACGGAAGTTTATGGTGGGGCTATGATGCTACCGAATTACACGCTCACGCCCTCGGTGGTGGAGCCATTATCTCTCCCTACACCGTCGGCTATACGGCGGACCCACTGTATGTGGACAGCATGATTCAGGGTCTGGTGGGTGTCGGCCCCGGACATGGCTGGCGGGTCCGCGCCGCTTACTGGGTTTTGCCCAAAGAGGTACAACTCACCGCCGGCTATTCGCAGTTCACCACTTACTTTTCCGGCAACAGCAACTGGACCCACTTCAACGTCAGCTATTTTCCGCAGGGCATGTTCAAAGGGCTGTGCTTGCGGGATCAGGTGGAGGTCGGCAATGGCGGCGTGCAGGGCTTATTCCCCGGCTCCCCTCAGCACTCCTTCGTTTATAATCGGGTGATGTTTACCTATAAATTTTAACGGCGATATAGTCACCGCTTGGGAATGACCAAGGCAATAGCAGTTAGTAAAACACTCGCCATTGCCGAGAATCCGTGGCAGCAGTTGCAGGGTAATCGAACAGCGACACGCCCTGCTCTGCGTTACGGTGGATCGCCAGGAAAGGTCGCTTCAGGGTTTTTCGATACTGACTTCACTGGCTTTGATAGCAGCGAAAACTTCGTCACCCTCTTTGAGTTTAAGACGTTCGACACTCCGTGTGGTAATCACAGAGGTAATCATACCTGCAGAGGTCTCCACTACGACTTCCGAAACCACGCTGTCTTTGATGATTTCAACCACTTTACCCTTCAGATGATTACGTAAACTGGATTCCATAACTCCCTCCTAATTAATCCATAAGTGATTAATAGTATAGCCTGCTTGGACGTGCAGAAATAGGCAATTGCCGCGACTATAGCTTGCATCCGAAATGCCTTTCTCCTACTTTCCTACAGCCATGCAGCCCCCCAGACCGAAACCGACCCTTTCCGAACAGATTCACACAGACCAGGCTCCACAAGCCTAACGTACTTTAAGTTCCAAATTCTGAGGGGACCCTATTAACGAATAACGCTCAGAATGTTGTGCTTATTTGAGCAAATGCGTTGATGGGTTGCGCCAACTGATAGGCGGCACCTGCCGAACTGGTACTGGGTGAAGCGCTGAGTGCGTAATCATTATTGAACAGATTGTTGACATGCACAGAGATTTGCAAATTAGGTAGGCTGTAGCCTCTCCATAAGGAAATCGCTCCCGTGTCGTAAGCAACGCTGAGGTTACCAGCCACATACCCACCCAGTTTTGAATTGCCCGTTGCGCTCGTGGCGTAATATCGAGAACCGATTTGCTGTACCGCCAGCATGCCCTGCCAGTGCGTCGTTTTTACGTTTAAGCCAACAGCCTCGGTGTGGTGAGGAGCTTGCAAGGCCGGCTGATTTTTAGAAGTCATACGCGCATCCAGAATGCCGAAATTGGCAAATGCAGACAGCCAGGGAGTGATCTGGTAGGTGTTGCTGAATTCCAGCCCCTGATAAATGGCAGCACCCGCATTGCTCTGGGTACTGAACACCTGATTCCCGATGACTACAGGCGTTGACAGAATGTAATTCTCGAAATTAGTGCGAAATGCCGTGAAACGACCGCCCCATGCTGCTTGATGCCAGTACGTTCCGACTTCATAGCTGTTTGCAATTTCCGGTTGGAGACCACTGTTGAAATAACTGGCGGTAAGCTGGCTGGAACTTGGCGCTTCGGCGGAGCGGGTGTAATTGAAATAGAGATGCCAATCGGGTTGGAGCGCGTAATTCATACCAAAAGAGGGTAACCACTGGTTGAAGTTTGCCGTCCGTTCCTCTTTACTCACATAATTGCGCCAGGTCCGATGCAGGTTTAACAATTTCACTCCGGTAGTCAGGCGTAAATGAGTAACTGGTGACCATTCCCCTTGCACATAGGGCTGAACGCTTTCTGTCACGACCGGCTGATTGACGGGTGCCGACACCAAGGCACCGGTAAATCGGTTATACAGGTTCGACTGGTACTGAAATGCGGTTTCATTATCAGAGTCTACCCAAATTCCTGCTTGGAGGCTGCCGGTGCTAAAAGGGTAGCGTGCCTTGAAGATGTTTCCAAATTCGTGTACCGGAAATAATCTGGTAGCCAGATAGAATCCACCGGGAGCCGAGCGATTGTTTTGTGTGAAAGTGCCACCACCCTTACCATAGAAATAATAATATTGATCAGAAAGCTCCAGCCTGCCGATGTGAAAGGCATATTTCACATAAGACTGCCAGTTCAAGAAATTTTTGAAGTTTGTCCCATAATAATTTGGTGACTCCGGATCGGCCGAATTACCACTATAACGCCGTCCATAGGTTGCAATTTCATGATCGGTGGCACCATTATAAAAATTCCAGGTCTGGTTATTCTGAAAGAAAAATAAGGTAAGTTGTCCCGGCCCGATATGACTGATGGATTTAAAAATAAATGTGTATTTATGGCTTTGTGTATTGTAAAAATAGCCATGGCTTCTGGTGCTGGTCGCACCCAGGAAAATCCTGGTAGGAATGATGCCGCCTAATATTTCTCCGCTGTTGATGACTCCACCGTAAGATTGCGTACCAAAAGATCCGTATCCATAAAACGGAGTTGCCGAGAAATGCTCGGATGGAGTCACCGAATGTATGGCAATCGTACCAGCAAAATTGGCGTTACCAATCGTGGCAGCAGAACCGGCTCCCGGTTTAACATTGATGGCGGAAATATATTGTGGCGGCAGGTTCTCATTAGAGTAAAAACTGTAGCCGATGGGCGCGTTGATTGGTATCCCATCCATGGTGAAGTTGATGAGAGACTGATCCATACCCCGCATATATATGTTGGATCCGTCGATACCGTTATTGCCGGTGGGCACGATATTCATATTTGGCAGGTTTGCCAGACTCTGGGCAAAATCTCCAGTGGGATTCATGGCAGAGATGGCTTGACCGGTAATGGTTTCTTCTGTTTGCGTCGAATTCAGCGGGGAGGAATAAGGTGCAGTTGTGGAGTTTCCGGATGTGCTTCCCAAATTGGCGGCAGTGCTTTCTACCATGGGGAGTACAGGTGTATCGGCCATGGCCGATTGTTGCGTTGCGATTGATGAAATAGCCAATGACAAAGCCATCTTGAGTAACTGGCGGGATAGGCGGGGCTGTTTGAAATTCAACATGATTTTTCTCCGAATAAAACAAGTCATACAACTAAGGGAAGTTTTTGGTTTGCAGCGGGAACAAGGACACGCCGACCGTCACCAAGGTCCGCAAATTCAACATCTACACCGTACAATGCGCGCATGTGATCTGAGCAAATCACGCTTTCCGCAGGGCCATCGGCCAGCACGCGACCATCCTTGAGGAGAAGAACCCGGGTAGCTGCCGCCAATGCGTGTTCCGGATAATGGCTGCTCTGTAAAATGGCAAAGCCACTACGCGCCAGATCCTGGATTTGCGCCATAAGGCGGTGTTGATTGCCGTAATCGAGGCCGGTCACGGGTTCATCAAGAATCAGGATGGGCGCTTCCTGCGCGAGCGCCCGGGCGATCAGCACCAGTTGTCGCTGCCCACCGCTCAATTCGGTATAGGATCGGCGCGCAAGATCAGCAATACCCAGGCGCTCCAGAGCTTTTTCCACTTCTGCCCGGTCATGGGCGCGCGCACCCCCAAGCCAGGATTGGTGCGGCATCCGACCCATCAGCACCACATCCTGCACCAGGAAAGGGAACACGGCCCCATGATCCTGAGGAACATAGGCCAGACGGCGAGCGCGCTCTCTGGACGTAAGGGCAGAAAGGGGGATGTCATCGATCCGGATCTCCCCGCTCAGGGGCTGAATAATCCCCAATAGCAGACGAATCAGGGTGCTTTTGCCGCTACCATTGGCACCCAACAGGGCGACAGATTCTCCAGGACGAATTTCGAGAGAGATATTCTCCAAAACGGTCCGGCGACCATAAGCGTAAGCCAACTGTGAGGCAGAAAGATTCATACCTTCCACCCCTTACGCAAGCGGTGCAAAACCAGCACGAAGGCGATGATACCGACCAGATCAGTTACTACTCCCAAAGGGATTTCCACTGGAAAAACGGTGCGGGAGATATCGTCGGCAATGACCAAAAACAGACCGCCCATCAATGCACTGGCGGGGATCAGTAGGCGGTTATCCGGTCCGACCATGAAACGGGCAATATGCGGAACGATCAGCCCCACCCAGCCGATCATCCCCGCCAGAGAAACCGTCAAAGCACTGGCGATGGTGGCTATAACAATGATCCATATGCGGGCCCAATGTACCGAAACCCCCAAGGCGTGCGCTTCTTCGTCGCCCATACTCAACACATTCATGGTTTTTCCGAGAGCGGTCAGGGCAAGCACGGCCAGAATAATGGGAATCGCCATTATACGCAGCTCACTCAATCGAACCCCGCTGAGATTTCCCATCAGCCAGTAAACGATGGTCGGAAGCTGGGTATAGGGGTTGGCCAGATATTGCACCATAGTCAACAGAGCCGTGAACAAAGCGCCACTGATGATGCCCCCAAGTACCAGCATCAGCACTGGATTCACGGGATAGAGCCGGGAGATGAACAGCGCAACGAGCACGGCGAGCAGGCCGAATCCAAAGGAAATGACTTGAGCCAGGCCCCAGGGTAAACCCAGAACGATGCCCAGTGCCGCACCAAAAGCCGCGCCTGACAACACGCCCAAAATGGAAGGGGAAACCAGGGGATTCATGAACAGCGCCTGGAAAGTGCTGCCGGACACGGACAAGGCCGCCCCGATCATGACTGCCGCCAGAATTTCCGGAAGGCGCACATGGATAAGCAGGGCGTGTAACAGCGGATTAGTACCTGAAACGGCAGCCCCGAGTGCTGAGAGAGGAATCGGGTAGCGACCGATCAGTAAAGAACCAGCCGAAACAAGGAGAAGCGCGACAAAAAGAATGGGGAGTCGCCCGATGCGAGTCATGGCTGCATGATCTCCCGAAGCTGGGTATCGCTGATTTTCACTCCGAGAAACTGCTGATAAAAATGCTGGATATCTTTGTCGTTGAAGGCGAACTGTTGGGGATAGAGCTTATGGGCAAGCCATTGCGCGCCCAGTATCTGCATGAATGAATACAGCCTGTTGAACCAACTGAAGGGTTGCTGGGGAATATAGTAAATGCGATGGCGCTGCACTGCCTGCAAAGGTGCCCATGCAGGATTGGTATATACCTTGCTCAAAAATATCGGGTTATCCGTGACAATCACCTTGGGATTCCAGCGCAGTAGCTGCCCCAAGCTGACTTGCTGATAACCCTGAAAATGATTGACCGTACAGTGAAAAACATTTTCACCTCCCGCCCATTGTATGGTGGCGGTCGGCATGGACTCATCACAGCCACTGCGTAATCCATCGGGGTTACCGGCGAAATACACTGTTACCCGATTCTGTTCTGGAATCCGGGTATGGAGTTTTTGCAGCGCGTCATTTTTTTCAGAAAGATACTGGATGAGTTTGTCGGCACGTTTCTGCTTATTAAACACTTCACCAAGCAGCCGATACGCCTGCATATAATCCGTCAGATTATGGAGTTTTATATTGAATACCGGCAGTCCCAGCGCACGCAATTTGCTCACCACACTCGCCTGCGGACCCATATAGGGATACCAGAATACGATAAGATCAGGATGCGCCTGTAAAATCGTGCCGATATCGGCGTTGTAGCCCTGCCCGAACCAACCACCGAGGACAGGCAGTTGACGCGCCGCCGGATCCAGATATTGGCGTTGCGATGGCGACAGGGGCAGATTCCATCCGGCGAGAAGACGGGGATCCAGGGTGTAAATGAGGGCATTGACCGGAGGTGCGCTACCAAAGACCTTGTGGAGTGGTTGGGGAATGTTTACCGCTTTCCCGGACATATCTATGACAACTTGCGCGTTCGCGCTCTGGAACAAGGCAATACTGGTGATCACCGCAAATATCACCATGCCCAGAAAAAGCCGGCGCTTAGGAAAAATAGTCATAGTGCGCACTCTGCAAGTTCACGCGCTTTGCTCATTGCCTGATTGAAAGACACCCTTTCAGGCGGTAAGGCGCGGCCGCGACGATTGATCACCCGCAAAGAAACGGACTCTATCCATCGCCAATAGATTTCTCCGGCATCTAATGGAAACCCGGTGTCGACCAGGCTCTTTGCGTAGAGGTCCAGCCAGAGTTCCCGATCCGCTTCGGTAATGGTAAAAGGTAAATGCCGGATTCCCAGGCTGGCAGAACCGCGCACTGAACTGTAGTACTTGGGGCCACCGCAAGCTTCGACGTGAAAATCCGCTGTCCTGTTTGCTATGATCTCAAAGCGTTTTTCACTATCACCAAAAATATCTTTCAGCGGACTCGCAAAAAGTAATTGATGGTGATAAATAACCAGATCACGGATTTTCTGCTCACCGGCGATCCGAAAAACATGGGGCGCGGGAGAAATTACATCGGGATAAGTCCAATAGGCTGTTGCCGGGGCCATGATCTCGCTGAACTCTCCGACTTCCGGATGATGACCGGATGTCCCGAGATACTGCCTTAACGTCTCTATTTCATGATTTACATCAATGAGTAAACGCTCTCTAGTTGTCATATTTTTTCCTTTTAACTGCCATTATTTAAACGAAAACGAATGGGTATCTCTACCCACATGGGCACGACTTTCCCGTCGCGGGTGCCGGGGGTAAAACGCCAGTGCCGCACAGTCTGTTCTGCCGCCCGATCCAGGCTGCTGTAGCCGGAACTGTGGGCTACCGTTATTTTTTCCGGCAGGCCGGACACGCTGACCAGTACTCGCAGCATTACGGTGCCCTCCTCGCCATCCCAACGCGCCGATTGGGGATACTCCGGGGCGGGGTTGCGGGCATAAGCAGGAATGCTGGGGCGGGTTTCCGCCGGGGCCGGAGGAGATGGAGCTAAGGCGGGTACGGCAGGTGATGCTGCGGCCGATGTCACAGCTGCGGGCATGCGGGAGATTGTGGACGGGGCTGCGGGTGCCACCCGCTTAGTCGGCGCCAGGCGCGGAGTGCGGAGCGGCACTTTGACCTCGCGCGGCGGTCTCGGCGACAGCCTGGGCGGAGCGGGAACGGGTTTGGGTGCTATCGGCACAGTGGTCCGGGGTGATGGCGGATGGGGACTGGGTTGTGGAGTGGCACCAGGGTGCGGCCAGGAAACCAGTTGGACCGCCATGGGCGGAGTGATCACCGGCCTGGGCAGATGTGATGGCCGCAAGCAGAGAGCCAGAACCGCCAGAATGCCCGCTTCCAGAATCAGAGCCAGCAGAAAAACCACGGCCCTGGGCGGCTGCGGGTTGGAGGGGAGCGCCAGCGTACTCACGACCGCCCCGCACGGGTAGCGATGCCCATCTGGCTGATGCCGGCGTGGCGGCAGGCATCCATGACGCTCACCAACTGCTGCAGAGTCACATTTTTCGCGCCCGCCAGGATGACCTGCGGGTGATTGGCGTCGTTTTGGGTCAACTGCTGCTCCAGTTGGGTCAGCGTCACCGCTTTATCGTGAAAAAGCAGACGGCCGTCGCTGTGCAACTCCACCACCAGAGGCGTTTTGGGCAAAACCTGGGCATTGCTGCTGGTCGGCAAGTGGGTGCTGACCCCTGTCGCGGGAATCATGCGCAAGGTGATCATGATGAAGAACACCAACAGAAAAAGCATGATGTCGATCATGGGAATGATCTCGATGCGCCCCTTGCGGGCATCGAAATAACGCATCTCAGACATCCCCTCGCCGTGCCAGCAGGCTGACGGAGGCATCTCCATGGGTCCTGACAGGCTGTCGGTAGAGACGATTCAGGGTGCTCACCTTGATCCTTTCCATCTGATGCAGCACCAGACGGACCCGTTGCTGAAGTCCGTTAAAAAACACCAGGCCCACAATGGCAATGGCCAAACCCGTTGCCGTGGCCACCAGGGCTTCCGCCACATGGCCGGTAATGGCCGTTGGCGCGGTATCCGGATTACCCAATATCTGAAAGGCATTGAACATCCCGATGATGGTACCCAGCAGGCCGAGTAGAGGTGCCAGGGTGACAGCCGTATCCAGAATCCATAAGCCCCGGTCCAGCAAGGTCGCCTGGGCGAGCATCGCCTCTTCGGCGTAGGCTTCGCCACTGGTCAGATCATGGGATGCGAGAACCGCTGCGAATACCACCTGTTGCGGACAGGATGGCGTCTTGGCCAGTTCCATTTCCAGGAATTCCCGGCCTTTTCTGCTTTGTAGATCGCGTAACAGATCGTCGCCCTTGCGCCGGATCATGATCAGCGCCCAGCCCCGCTCCAAAGCCACGACAAGCACCACCAACAATAGCAGCGGCATCAGATAAAGAATGCCTCCGGATACGGCGGCAAGGTGGAATAAAACCTCCATGGCATGCTCTCTATATATATAATGAAAATCATATTTGGTCAGCTCGTTAGCTACGGGCACCGGCTACTCGGCCCACCCAGCAGGTGGGAAATATCACTTCGTGGAAATGCCTAACGGTGATGACCGGACATACAATGGAATCCACATCGCCAAAACGACAGATATCCGCGCTTCCGAACCAGGGCAGTGCGGACCATCCACCGACAGGACCGCGTCATTACGGAAGGGAAAATTCAGGACGGCAGATCTTTTCTGTTCCATGTTCATTTTCTCTTATCAATATACGGCCGGATATGACGCATCACGCGCGCCTTCCCCGAGAAATCAAAGCGAGCCCTTCAATAACCGGACCCGCATACATTATATTCTTACAAATATATCGAACCCCAAAAAAAACACAACCATAATATTACGTTAAAGTTATATTTCGAGTTCATATAAGTGGCTGGGCATTTTTTATTGATTCCTGGAGTTGCCCTGTAGCCTGTCCGAGGCGAAAGTGTCCCTTTAGGCCACGACTTGCGCTGAAATCTACACTGCAGTCGCCCTGGCGCACTGAGATGGGGCCTTGCGGCCCTTTTTTCAGGCTGCGAAGAGTTTCTCGGCCGGTAACTTGAAAGCGTCCAGCCCCATTCCGGCATTTTTCCCTTCGTCTTGAAGAAGAGATTTTTGTACTGCATTATCCATCGCCAGGATTTTACTGGGATCGCGGCACTCAAAAACTCCGTTTTTCGTCATTAAATTTCAATAATCAACATCCAAATTGAATGAATGTCTCCTAACTAAGCGTCGTAGATAGTTACAACCGTATGCAACCTAAAATGGCGCACTTGTACCAAACAGTACTAGCAACCACCTCTTCTTGACATTAAATGTTATGAAGATTTGCGTTGAGATTTTGTTACCATAGTGACTTTCTTTGAAGAAGAAGATACATCTGGTTTCACTTTTTTTGGCGTCATCGATTTTTTTTCAGCCCTCAACTCCTTGGAATAAGATTGGGCTGGCTGACAATATCCACAGTCATTCTGCTTTTGATAAGAATCAGGAAATGGAACACCGGTATTTGTGGTAATATCCGCCTGTGCAACACCACAAAAAACAACAGTTAACATCGCCAGAATTATGGACATTTTTTTCATGATATCACTCCTTAATAGTAGATTTAACATAGTTGAAACAATAGTTTCCACACTGAATCTAATGCATGGTTTTGCCTAAAAACGGCTCTGCCGAAGCAGAGCCAAACTCCCATCAAAAACGATGGGGAGGAGGTCGCCTACACCGTAAATCAATACCACATCACTTTACTTAAACGCCCTTAAAAGGCGTACTGCAACATCAAACGATCATCAATAAAGGTTCCGTGATAGTTCGCATAGGGATTGCTATGATCGATAGCCAGACGGTTACGCAGAGATAATCCCTTCCAGAATCCTCCCGGGGTATAGGTCACATCCAGATAGTTGGCGTCTACGTTCGGCAGGTAGGGATGCGTACAATACATGCTGTAGGAATACTTGATCCGCAATTGCCGTAGGGGATGGATCAAAAAGCCAAACTTCCAGGCATGTCCCGCCGCAGAAGATGAGACCACCCGAGTTCGACAGTTAATCTCGCAACTTATTGATATTGCTAATAGCGATTTCAAAACGCTCCACTACAACAGCGTCAGTTGCTGAGACGCGGCTGGTTTTTTTACCCGGAGGGCATGCAGAACCTCGCTTTGACATTCCTGGATGG
>NZ_MOAD01000001.1:2533983-2596862 GCF_001931655.1 Acidithiobacillus albertensis
TATCAGCGTTCATAGGCATGTCAATAAAAGATCAAAAGTGATAAAACGTGCCACCACAGCATTTTTAGAAAATAGGCGCTGAAACCCCTATGAATGCTGGGGCGGCGTTACGAAATTGACGATTTTTGCCGATGAACTGTCGAACTCGGGAGACCAGCCCATAATCCATGATGCTGGTGTACAGTGGATCGGCACTGTACTGTTGGGTATAGGGAGAAACAAATCCGCCGTTATACAAAGTCCGGCCACCCATGGAAAACGGACTGCGACCGGGAATATCATCATAAGCCGCAAAAACCTGGCCCAAAGGCGTTTGCAGACCTACCATGCCACCAAACACGGTCGCGTTGACGGGACCCGCGTATTGCGCGCCGTCCGCCCATTCCCGCGCATACTGAAAGTCGGCGAAGGGCTTCAAGCCATAGGGCAAGCCGGACACTCCATAATGGACAGTACCGTAAAACAGATTCGCCAAATCATAAAACTTGTAGAACCAGGCGCTGGATTTCAAGCCCTGCCAATGCGCCTTCACCCCGAAAGCCAGTGTGCCATCCATATGATCCGGCATGTCGGGATAAATGGGATTTTGATTCAGCAGGGTTTCTCGGTAGTAATTTTCCTGTATCCGGTTTTTGAAGCGAAACTCGCGAATCCCGATCAGTTGCAGGTTGTGAATAGGATTGGCCTGCACGGTGACCGCCTGGAAGGTGCTTGGAATCATGAAAGCATCCGACGGATTCATCCAGGGAGTATGCAGTAACATATCGCCGGCTTTTACTTTCAGCCAGTGATCCTGATACTGCAAATAGGCTTGACCCAGCACATTCAGGCTGTCCTTTTCCCCCATCAAGAGCGCATCCAGATGGGTATAACCGGGAGCATTCAGATCATTGGCACCCAGACTATTGGCCGTATAAAAAGCCACACCGGCGCTCAAGCCATAGAGCGGCGCCGTTTGCACTTTCAACATGCCGCCCAGTGAATAGGCATACTTATTGGGTAATGGGCTGCCGCCATAAAGCTGATTGAAGTAGTAGGAACGGATATTCCCGGTGACCTTGCCGGCTTCCAGAAACTGTTGAATCGTCTGGTAATGCTCCGCATGGGGCATAGTATCGGCCTGGGCCACTAGAGGTCCCATGAGCAAAGCGCCTACAGCAGCAGCGATCATTGGATATTTCATGATTTATATCTCCTTTTATTTCGATAAAGTAACTGAACAACCATTTCAGATCTTTCTAATCCCTCATTTCACTGAGGTCGTTTTCCGTCAGAAGCGGCGTACTTTGGATAGCACAGGCTTCCGGCAATCCTGTTTCGGCGGAAAGGCAGGGCGCACGAAACAGGCGCCCACTCCACATGCCCTTAAAGCTGCGTTGGGTCACAATGACCCAGAAAAAGGCCAAAGCAATGGTGAACAGCGCTCCCAAGGGTAAAAACACGCTCCAGTTGGTCTCCCTGGCGAGCAGGTAGGTGGCTGCGTTAAAGACGCCCAGGGGAAAGGTGAAGCCCCACCAGCCCATATTGAAAGGCAGACCTTCGCCCAGATAACGCAGGGTAAAAAACACCGCCATCAGCATCCACCACAGCCCGAATCCCCAGAGAATCAGGGCGACAAAGAGGCCTGCCATGAAGCCAAAATCAGCCATTCCAGCAAGGGCTGTTCCCGCAAAGACTTTCTGGTCAGCCAAACCCAGAGTAATCATCGCCATGGCACCGGTTCCCAAGGGTCCCAAAGGCAGCCAGGCGGACACCGCCATATCCTGATGGGGGAGCTTGTGCAGGGTCAGGCGTAAAAGCAGGATCGCCAGAATCCCCATGGCCAGCAGCACCGAAACAGCCCAGAGCAGATAACTCACGTAAATGACAGTGCTTCCCAACGCGGGGGACAAATGCTGCGCCAATAACCCGCCACTGGCCGCCGTGACTTCCGGGGGAACAATGGGCAACAGCCAGGCAGCCGTCATTTTTTCAACGCTGTGTTCCTGGGCGGTAAACATGAAGTACGGCACCAGGAGCACCGAAAACAGCGCCAAAGCCACATCCACCCACCACATGACATTGGTGATTTGCAGGGACAACGCCGTGACCGGCCAGATAATCAGCATGCCATTGACGATGGTGGCGAAACCCATGGGGATGGCACCAATGAAAAGGGACTGCACCGGATGATGAAAGAGGCGGCGAAAGCTGGCGGGATAAAACGCCGCCCGCCCAAGAAACAGCAGGGCAAACAGTGCGAAAAATAATACGTTAATGGTCCATAAACCCTGTGCAAAGATTTTCTGACCCCAGTCGCCATAGGGAAACTCGGCGATCATGAGCGCCAAAATGCCCGTACCCATATTGGCGGCGAACCAGTTGGGGGTGAAATGACGGATGATTTCCCTGGGATCATTTCCTGGAACTTCAGCAAGGATTTTCATGACGATTTTTCCGATGCAATGAATTTGTAGCTAGCTTGCACCTGGACAGGATATTCATCTAATGCTAATTTTTCATAGTTATAATAATCACAGGTAATTTCTAAAATACTGGAGCCCTTTTATGCTGCATCAGCGTATTGATCCTGTTTTGTTGCTGGTCTGGGCCCAGGCGGCGCGCCATGGCAATCTCCATGCGGCGGCAGAAAGTCTGTTCATGACCCAGCCCGCAGTCTCTCACCGTCTCAAAAACCTCCAGGAAATTGTCGGAGAACCGCTCTATCAGCGAAATCGCCACGGTATCACCCCTACGGCCATGGGGATGGCGCTGTTACGCATTGCCGAACAAATCGAAAATGCCCTGGAAGACGCCCGCCATCTCTGTCAGGACACCGAAAAAATGCTGCGTGGCTCGCTATCCATTCTCGCCAGCCACAGCAATGCGGAAACCCTGCTACCTCAAGCCATTGCCCGGTTCCAGCAACAATATCCAGGGGTGTCTCTGCGCCTCATAGCCACCAACAGCCGCGCCGCCAGGGCCATGCGCGATCAGGCTGATCTGGTTTTTGTAGAAGATGATCTGGCCTCGCCTGCACAGAGCGAGTGGGTTCAGGAAACCCTCCGGGAAACCACTATTGTCCTGCTGGCACCGGAAAACCCGCACTGGCTGCAGATGGCGCAAAAACCATTACCTTTGCAGGAATTGGGGTCCACCGCACTGGTATGGAGAGAAGAAGGGTCAGGCATTCGCGAGCATGCTCTGCAAGCCCTCAAAGATGCCGGAATTTATCCGGAAATCCGTTATGAGTTGAGTGGTCTCGCGGCTATTCGTGATGCTGTACGTTGCGGTTTGGGGGTAAGCTTTGTTTCAGCACTGAATGACAGTGGTGGGCAGCGTCCGGGGCTGATCACCCTGAATACGGAACCGCAAATTCGTCATCGCCTCTCGGTGCTATATCGCAAGGAAGCCAGCCACAGCAGCAGAGCTTTTCTGGAGTTGCTGCGCCAGCCTGCTGTTTAACTAGCGACTTATTTGACTTTTCCACAGTGGGCACTGAGGTAAGTGCCCTGCATTTGCATATCAGTCACTGTTTCGTAATGAGCCTCGCTATACACAATAGCAGTAATGACCCAGTGCGAATTCAGATGACGGGCGCTGGTCTGAAACCAACCTACCTGGGTCATGGAGGCCCCCGGTGCCTGACAGTGAAAAGTCCATTGGGTTTTGCCATCGGGCAAAACTTTATGACTGCCGGTACAGCGATCACTTCCCGCAGGCAGAAAAACGGATTCCGGTTTTTGATGGGCTTTCACACAAATTTGCATACTGCGTTCCATGGGCGTGCTGACTGGCGGCGAAGAGACTTTCGTTGTACCAGAAACATGCATCATCCAGAGCCCCGGCTGCATGGGCGCATCGGCAGCCAAGGCAGAAACGGAACTGGCTCCAGCCAGTAATAAAATGGCGATTCCTAAACGGCGCATAAGGCTTCCCTTGATAATATCTGCAGACTCAAAAAATTTTCTGGACGGCCAGAAATGTAACACAAATATGCGTGGCTACGATATTAAAAACACCTCTGCGTAACAGCCTTTACCTAATGAGAAATGACCTTTAAGGTGCGCTGGTCAGGATGGTCGGGATGCTGCACCAGCCAGTGGTGACTGACTTCAAAAGCTCCCCAGAAACACAGGGCGATAATTATCAGGGCCAACCACTGCTTCATTCTCCGTCTCCTAGAAAATATGCATCAATGCGTGAATAAAACTCTGGGTTTCCGCACTGATCTTGGGTTTGGGCTTGGGTGGCAGGTAACCGGACAAAAAATATCCCATGGGATACTGATGCCCTGGATCGCCCTGAGGCGCAAGGTCACCCGTTTTGGGGTTATAACGTGCCGTCACCACATCCGGTGGTTGGAAGAAACCCACATCCGGATACTGCGCCAGCGCCGTATGCATATAGCGAATCCAGATAGGCAAGGCTTCGCGAGCCCCCGCCGCCCAGGTCCCCATGGACTGATTATTGTCATAGCCCACCCAAACGGATGTCGTAATATCGGGATTAAAGCCATTGAACCAGGCATTATCCTCATGATTGGTGGTACCGGTTTTCCCGGCGAGATCATGACGGTGCAAGATCTGCGCGGCGACCCCTGTACCGACCCGGATAACCCGCTCCATCATTCGCGTCATCAGAAAAGCCACCCCCGGCGGAATGACCGTCTGTTTGGGTGGCGGACGATACCCCAGGGGACAATCCATCAGTGAAACCGTGGTGCCGTGCGCAGTGACAATTTTCCGAATCAAATAGGGATGCGGCAGAAAACCGCCGCTGGAAAACACGGCATAGCCGCGCGCGATTTGCAGGGGGGTAAAGTCTCCGGACCCCAATACCATGGATGGGGAAGCGGGTATCTGTTTTGCCGGAATACCAAAACGCTCCACATAGCGCTTGGCGTAAGGAATACCGACATGCATCAACAGGCGAACACTCGGCACATTATGGGAATCCGCCAGATCCTCCCAAACTGGAAAGGGAATATTCGAAAAAGTACGACTGTAGTTGGTCGGCGCATAAACCTGTCCGTTACCGAGATGAATCACCAGCGGCGTGTCGGCAATGAGGGAAACCGGGGTAAGATAATGTTTGCGCCCGCTGGCCAGATAGGTCGGTGCGTCCATGGCCGAAGAATACACAAAAGGTTTGAAACCCGATCCCGGTTGCCGGAAGGCGTATAGAGCCCGGTCAAAATGGCTGAGTTCATAGCTAAAGCCCCCCGATAAAGCCAGGATGGCCCCTGAGCGGCTGGCAAGCGACACCAGGGCACCCTGCACATGGGGAATCTGCGCCAACTGCCAACCACTGTGAGGAATATTGTGCCAAACCTTGGTGCCCCAGACCGGATTGCCTGTTCCTGAAGTGGCGGCGACCACATAACGCCGCAACCAGATCAAATCACCGGGTTGCAGCACCTGATTGACGGCGGTGGGGGGATTACCCTTGGGAGCAGACCGTGCCCAGGCGACGTCGCGCAAGCTCAGATATACCAGATGACGGCCTTCGAAGGAAACCGTCGCCATTTCCGGCGTAGATTTGACTACGACTCCCCAGTGCAAATTGGCCGGATTATGGTTGGGTAACTGGCTGGGCCGCTGTCCCTGCAGTGCGGCTTCCATGGCTGCCGTCGATAACTGGGCAATTGGACCATGCCAGGCCTTGGGGTCCATGCTGTCCAGACCCATCCCGTAGTTTTCCAGACCCACGGCAATATCCCGATCAGCAGCACGCTGGTCAGTGGGGTTGATGCTGGTGTAAACCCGCAGACCGGTGCGGTAGGTAAAATCAGCCCCAAAATGTTTTTCCAGCCAGTTACGAATCCAGTCGGTGGCATAGGGAGCTATGTTGCTGGCCGGAGCGTGATAATGGGCTTTGATGGGTTCTGCCAGAGCCGCTTCTTCCTGCGCCTTGGTGATGTATCCGTAATGCGCCATGTGCCGCAATACATAATCGCGACGGGTTTTTGCCGAAGCGGGTGAGGCAATCGGATTGAAATCCGAGGGTGCCGCCGGCAGGCCCGCCAGGGTCGCCATCTCGCCAACAGTCAGCTGATTGACGGTTTTGCCGTAGTAAGTTTTCGCCGCTGCCTGTACCCCGTAAGCCCCCTCGCCCAGATAAATCTTGTTGAGGTACAAATCCAGAATTTGCGGACGATGCAGACGCGCGCCCAGTTTATAAGCCAGCAGAATTTCCGCGACCTTACGGGTAATGGTTTTTTTGGGGGTCAAATAAAAATTGCGGGCCACCTGTTCGGTGATGGTGCTGGCCCCCTGCACGGGAGCCATATGCACCAGATCCACAAATGCCGCGCGGATAATGCCCGGAAAGCTGACCGGATAATAAATCGGATTATGACTATAGAATTTTGAATTTTCGGCAGAAATAAAAGCATCTTGCAGCGTCTTGGGAATTTGCTTCAGAGGCAGGGCATAGCGCAGTTGCGGCCCGACCACCTGCAGCAGGTGGTCATTGTCCGCATAAATACGCAGCGGCTCCTGAGGGTGCCAGTTTTCGAGTTGCACGACGGGTGGTAATTCCTGCCATATCCGCCAGGTCCAAACCCCGATCCCCACCACAATATTCAGGGCAACCAGCAGGAGCACGACAAGCGTCCAGAACACCCAGCGGCGCCGGGAAGAAATTCCACGCGCAGCCAAAATCAGCCCCAGATCCGAAGGGCTATAAAGCAGGTGCTCTTGTTACCAGTCATAACCATGACTCGCCCTCGTGAATCAGGCGGGTAAACCAGCCCGCCGGCTTCACCGCACTTCGGGTTTGAACAGGAACCGTTTTCAGGACATGACCGTGCCAGGAAATTTGCAGGGTACCAATTTCAGCCCCCGCTGCGAGGGGGGTCTTCAGGTTGGGAGTCGGTACGAAGCGGGTTTGCAACCGGGTTTTCTGCTGCTTGGGTTCGGAAACCACGACCGGTCCTGCCGTCACCCCCTGCACTGTTGCCGGGCTCCAGTCGCCGTTATGGATTTGGGTAACGGTTGCCCCCGCCTTGTAGAGAGACACATTCTGCCAACCGTTCCAGCCATAGTGGAGCAAGGCGCTGGCATCACTGCCCGCAGCACTGCGCGAAGGCGCACCCAAAACAACGGCCACCAATGTACGACCATTCCGAGTTGCGCTGACCGCCAGATTCCAGCTGTTTTTACCCGCCAAACCCACTCCCAGGCCACTCACACCATTCTGCCCGGCCAAGGGATTATAGTTGTACTGGGTGATGTGGTTATAGGTATAGGAAACCTTACCGGCAACCTGCATCACTTGCGGATAACTTTGAATCAAACGCGCTGACAAGCGGGCAAGGTCCAGCGCGGTGCTGGTTTGTCCCGGCTGTGGAAGACCATCGGGATTGGTGAAATGGGTGTGCTGCAAGCCCATGGCCGCTGCGTCATGGTTCATCAAATCCACAAAACCGCCTACGCTGCCGGCCACCGTCTCGGCAATGGCAATGGCGGCATCATTCCCGCCGTCAATCAGGAGTCCATGGGTGAGCTGCGTCATGGTCACTGGCATTCCCGGTTGAATAAACATGCGGGAACCCTGGGCATGCCAGGCGTCATTGGACACATGTACATTTTCGCCTGGCTGTACCAGACCCTGCTTTTCCGCCTGATACATCAGGTAGGCGGTCATCAGCTTGACCAGGCCCGAAGGATTAACCGGCTTTTCATCATTTTCGGCCATCAGAATCTGACCACTGTTGATGTCCAGCAAAACGGCAGACTGAATCCCCGTCAATTGGGGCGCCGGCATGGGTGGTGGCGGCGGCAAAGTAGGCATGGGAGGTAGAGGCGGAACAGCCGCACAGGCGACGCTCCCCCAGGAAAATACGGCCGTAATGGCCAGAACAATGGGCAGTTTCATGTTGTTGGGCGGCTCTTCAATCCGGCTAATAATTCCTCATTGGAAAACCATAGCTGGGTAAAAGTTCCCGCCCCGTTGCACGGGACCTGGTCATTCCCGAAAAATCTAGTGGCCACGTCGCCGCAAATAGCGTTCCAGCAGGGTCGATGTGGACCCATCATGGGGATGTTGGGTTTTACCCTGCATATCAGAAACAATGCGCTGAGCCAGCACCTTACCCAATTCCACACCCCACTGATCAAAAGAGTCAATGCCCCAGATGATCCCCTGAGTGAATACGCTGTGTTCATACAAAGCAACCAGTGTACCCAGACTATGCGGACTCAGGGCATCCACGAGAAGCACGCTACTCGGACGGTTTCCGGCAAACGTGCGGAAGGGAACTTGCGCTTCGGAAACACCCTCAGCACGCAATTCCTCCGCCGTTTTGCCAAAAGCCAAAGCCTCTGCCTGGGCAATCAGATTCGCCATCAACAATTCATGCGGTTCTGCTGAAGCACTGAGGGGATGACAAAAACCAATGAAATCGCAGGGAATCAATCGCGTACCCTGATGAATCAGCTGATAAAAAGAATGTTGTCCATCGGTTCCCGGCTCGCCCCAGATAATGGGACCGCTATCTACGGACAGCAGTTGCCCGGCTTCATCCACACTTTTACCATTACTTTCCATTTGTAGCTGCTGTAAATAGGCCGGAAAACGCGCCAGATCATAAGCATAGGGTAAAATAGCCTGGGTTTGCGCTCCCCAGAAATTGTTGTACCAGATGGACATAAGGCCCAGTAACACCGGCAGATTCTGTTCCAGCGGCGCATTCCGGAAATGCGTATCCATGGCATGAAAACCGGCGAGCATTTCCTGAAAATGCTGCACCCCCACGCCGAGCATGGTGGACAAGCCAATAGCCGAATCCATGGAATAGCGCCCCCCCACCCAGTCCCAGAAGCCGAACATATGTTCAGTATCCATACCAAAGGCCTTGACGGCTTCCGCATTGGTGGAAACCGCCACAAAATGCCGGGAAACTGCGTCTTCGCCCAAAGCAGAGGTAATCCAGTGCCGGGCGGCATGGGCATTGGTCATGGTTTCCAGCGTGGTAAACGTCTTGGATGAAATAATGAACAGAGTTTCTGCAGGATCCAGATGCGCCGTCACATCGCTGAGCGTCGCGCCATCCACGTTAGCCACAAAATGCAGATGAACATCGGGATGCCGGTAGGCACGCAGGGCTTTCCAGGCCATTTCCGGGCCCAGGTAAGAACCGCCAATGCCAATATTCACAATCTGCCGAATCGGCTGGCCAGTGGCCCCCCGCCAGGACTGTTCATGAATGGCCCGGGTAAAACGGGCCATATGCTCCAGCACCTGATGCACTTCAGGGACAACGTCCACCCCCCCGGTGCGCATGACCGTACCCCTGGGTGCCCGCAAAGCAGCATGAAATGCGGCCCTACCCTCGGTATGGTTGATTTTTTCCCCGGCAAACATGGCGTCTCGGCGCGCTTCCAGATCACGACTGCGGGCAAGATCAAAAAGCAGATTCAAGGTTTCCCGACGCAGCAAATGTTTGGAGTAATCCAGATAAATCCCGCAGGCTTCTGCCGAAAAATGCCCGGCGCGATGAGGGTCTTCCCGAAAAAGTTGACGCAGGGTGACATCTTCCCAGCTCTTGCGGTGTGCCTGTAAATGTTGCCATGCGGGTGAAGCGGTCAGAGGGGCTGCAGACATGAGGCGACTCCTTGGTCAAAGCAAACAGGATAAACCGATCGAATATATCCGCTTAAAGATTAGGTCATGCCAGCAATTTCCCGCAATAATAATTTAAGCAGGTATTTTTATACCGGGTTATTTTATAGCACTCGGTTCATTTAAACCACCCAGTTATGGTTGTTATGCACACAATGGTCATCCACTATATTACAAGACGCTGATAAAGCTGGTGTTCATAGATACCTGAAGCATGGCACGTCATTTGCTGATGATGAACCAGTAGTCAGCAATAGCATAAAAAGCTAAGGGAGTATCATCATGATTATCGAAAATTCATTACCGGTGCTTTTGAGCCGTCTGGATTTTGCCTGGATCACCTCCATGCACATTCTCTGGACGCCGATGACCATCGGCATGTCCTGGCTGCTCTTTTTCATGGAGCTTGCCTGGTTGAAAAGCGGTGATGAGCGTTGGTACAAGCTTAACCGTTTTTTTGAAAAAATCTTCATCATCAATTTTGGCGCAGGGGTCGCTACCGGCGTCACCATGGAAATGGCCTTTGGTATTCTTTATGGCCCTTTCTCTCAGGCCGTCGGACCCTTCTTCGGCAATATCCTCGGCTTTGAAACCATAACCGCCTTCATGTATGAAGCCGGCTTCATCGGCCTGATGGTGTTCGGCTGGGGCAAGATCAGCAAGGGCATGCATTTGTTTGCCACTTTCAACGTCGGCATTTCTTCCAGCTTGTCGGCCATGTGGATTCTGGTAGCCAACTCATGGATGCAGACACCGGATGGCGTTGTACTGAAAGATGGATTGTTCCAGGTGACCAACTGGTGGCACGCTATTATCAATGACAACTTCGTCTGGGGCTTTCCTCACATGTGGGTGGCCACTGTAGAGTTGGCGTTGTTTGTATTCGCATCGGTGAGTGCATGGTTCGTCCTCAAGAATCGTAATGCGGACCTCTTCATTAAACTTTTGAAACCTACTTTATTGGCCCTGTTGATTGTGGCTCCTCTGCAGATTTACATCGGGGACAGTGCCGGTAAAGACGTAGCGGATACCCAACCTACTTCCCTGGCGGCTATGGAGGGACATTTTCACACCTACCTGCCCGATGGCAAGCCAAATACTTCATGGAATCTTATTGCAATT
Source organism: Acidithiobacillus albertensis (assembly GCF_001931655.1). Classification (NCBI taxonomy): domain Bacteria; kingdom Pseudomonadati; phylum Pseudomonadota; class Acidithiobacillia; order Acidithiobacillales; family Acidithiobacillaceae; genus Acidithiobacillus; species Acidithiobacillus albertensis. The sequence continues at coordinate 2,544,712 of NZ_MOAD01000001.1, forward strand.
CCTGATGTAGAGGCGGGTAAAAATCTGTTCTCCATTCAGATTCCACACGTTCTCAGCTTGCTGGAAACTCATACTTGGAATGGTGTTGTTAAGGGTATGGACCAATATCCGGTAAATGAGCGCCCTGATGTTTGGGTACCCTTCTATGCCTTCCGGGTGATGGTAGCCATTGGTTTCGCTTTGTTCTTCGTCGCTATTTGGGGTAACTGGTTGCGCATGCGGGGCAAAATGAATGCCTCGGAATTACGTAAACATCCGTGGTTCTTGCGTGCAGTGGTTTTCTCTGGGTTCCTGCCTTTCCTCGCTATTTGGGGTGGTTGGTGGGTTCGGGAAATCGGTCGCCAGCCCTGGGTGGTATTCGGCATGATGCGGACTTACGAAGGGGTCAGCAACATGGGTGTTACTCAGGAAATCGTCTGGTTTGTCGGTTATATCATTTTTGAGCTGGTGGTCTGGTCCGGCGCTTGGTACTTCTTCACACGCGTCATCCAGAAGGGTGTCAATGACATTCCACACTCAGATACCTTGTTTCAGCATCACAGTGAAGATCATGATGCTGCGCAAGCGGGGGGCGGGCATGTTGCACCGACTTTCGCCCACAAGCCCATGATGCACTCGGATCGTTAACAGACCCGGATCAGAGGGAGGAATCTATTCCTCCCTCCTCAATTAATTAAGTCACCGGAGTAATGAGTATGGAACTTAGTTCAGATATTGTTCGTATCGTATCTGCCCTCTCCACCTGGTGGTGGATGATACTTGGGCTGATGTTTTTGCTGTATATCGCTTTGGACGGGGCTGATCTCGGCGCCGGTATTTTTGCCCTGTTCTCCAAGGACGAAGAAGAGCGTGGCGCCATCATGGCATCCATGGCGGGCTTCTGGGATGGCAACGAGACCTGGCTGGTAGTCGCTGGCGGTGTCTTGTTTGGTGCTTTCCCTCTGGTTTACGGGTCCGCCTTCAACTTCTTGATGATTCCCCTGATGTTGGCACTGTGGGGTATCATCTCCCGCGCTGTGGCTTTTGAATTTCACATTCATGCCCGCAGTAGCAAACGTTTGTGGGGCTGGGCTTTCGCCATCGGCAGTCTGGTCGCGCCATTTTTCGCTGGTGTCTCGCTAGGTGCCGTATTACAGGGTTTCCCCATGAAATCCGGCATTGCCATGAGTGGCATCGCTGATCGGGGTTTCACAACCCCCGTGATGCACTATGCGGGTGGGGCCATGAACTTCCTGACCCCATTTTCCATCTGGACGGGTTTTGGTGCGGTAATTGCCGCCGGTCTGGCGGGAGGATTGTTTCTCTGTGCCCGCTTTTTACCGGGCGACGTGATTCATGAACGCGCCAAGTCCTGGACCAACCTGTTCTCCTATCTGGCGTTAATAGCGATTGTTATCACCCTGGTTTGGTCTTATGCCATTTTCCCTTGGGCCGCTGCCAAGTGGACCGGTCCCAATTGGTGGATCTGGGCCATCTGGTTTGTCATCGTCCTGTTCTTCGCTTTCAAATCCATGACCAACCACTCCATGCAACATGATTTTATTGCGCTGCTTTGGGGCGAAGGGGTAGTAGTTCTACTCTGGGCGGCCATGTGGGCAACCATGTTTCCCTATATTGTCCCGGGTACATGGACTGTACAGGCGGCCTCCAACCCCGCCAATTCTATGGCGGTGTTTACCTTGTTCATGACCGGTTTTGTGCCGGTCATGATCATGTACAACTGGTATCAAATCTGGGTCTTCCGGGGTCGCTTCACTAAAAAAAGCGTCTACGGCGCCCACTGATAGTGGCTTGCTGAAAAACCGGTCGCTGCTTCGGCGCGGCCGGTTTTTTTGTAACCAAGCGCAACTTTTTCCGCTCTACAACAGTCATAAAAGCTGCAGTTAAACGAAAAAATTTTAATTCAACAAGGTCAACCTCATGAAAGCACGCTCCTTGAAAACAGTCCCCATAAAATCAACGCAATTACTCGGACTCGCCGCCGAACTTCATCCCTCCACGCATTCCGTAAAAAATCCTGATCTGGATGATTTACTGAATGCTCTGGAGGAGCGCCACCAGTTCATCAACAGTCAATGGCAGGAAATCATGCAGCGCCTGCCTGAAGAAAGGCCCGATGCCATGATGGATCAGATGCTGCTGATGGATCATGAACTCACGCGCTACCAGCGCTATTTTGTCATGCTCAAGGAAACCCTGCGTCATTGCGCGCCCGATCTGTTGGACGCCTCCTGAAAATCATTGGTTGTTCACTTTGGTTTACCCCGATGCTGAGGGTATAATCGGGTATTGTCCCTTCCGGAACTTCTTTCCTTGATTGCAAACGCTTTGACCGGGCACTGTCCCGGCAGAAAATCGAGATGACTGCAGCGCAGCAGAATCTTCAGCGCGGCTTCAGGATCAAGGCCATCGCTCTTTTCTTCCTGGCGTTCCTCTTTTTTGCCTGGGGTACTGGCAACACCAGCCTCTGGGATATTGATGAACCCATTTACGCGCAAAGTCTGAAAGATCAGATTGCCGCCGACAACCTCGTCGTCCCGACTTATAATGACCGCTTGATGCCGGACAAGCCTGCCCTGAATTACTGGTTGATGTGGTCGGGAGTCCGTTTACTGGGTATGAATTCCTGGGGATTACGGATTGGCTCAGCCCTGGTCGGGGCGTTATTGGTTCTGTATTTGATTATCGCCCTGCGCCGTCTCTACGGGGAGTCCATCGCCCTGCTCAGTGGGTTACTGACTGCCACCGCACTGCACAGTACCATTATTTTTCGCAGTGCCACCCCCGATCCACTGCTGATATTATTGGTCACCATTGCGTTATTGAGTTATCTGCGTGGATATATTTATCCAGAAATTCGTACCCGCGAATTCCATTGGGCCTATGCCGCCATGGCCCTGGCCACCCTGGATAAAGGACCCATCGGGTTTCTATTGCCGGGACTCATTATTGTCTTGTTTCTGTTATTGCGTCAGCAGTTACCCCTACTATGGAAAGAGGGGCGACTGACAACCGGCATTCCACTTTTTTTGATAATCATGCTGCCCTGGTATCTGGCGGTAGGTATTGAAACCCACTGGAATTGGGATCGCCTTTTTATTTTTGAGCAGAATATCGGGCGCTTTGATGACAGTATGCAAGGCCACCGGGGTCCCTGGTTTTATTATCTCATCAGTACTTTTCTGGGCATGCTGCCCTGGTCCATATTTTTACCGCAAGTGCTGCATGATCTTTGGCTGAAGCGACGCCACTTTTTGCAAAACCAGGCCATACCACTGTTTCTACTGATATGGGCAGGCACCTGGATCGCCTTTTTTACCCTCTCCGCGACCAAACTTCCCAATTATGTCTGGGAGGCCTATCCACCTTTATTTATCCTTCTTGCCTTCTGGTTTGAAAAAATCCGCGCCCAATCCCGGTTACCGCAAACCCGGGGGTTGGCTCTATCCTTCGGCACATTGTTTCTGGTAGGGCTCGCGCTGAGCATTTTTGCTGCCTGGGTTTTACCCCTGCGCGAAGCGCATCTTCCTGGAATGGTTGAAGTCGGGTTTCCCTACATGCTTGCAGCAGTTTTCGCCATGCTCCTGATTTGGAAAAAGCATTGGTCAGCCGCATGGGCTAGTCTGGGAGTGGGCAGTATTGTCCTCAGTGGTCTTCTGGTATTTGTCATTCTTCCACCGATCAATGCGCTCAAACCCTCCAGAGCAATGGGACAGGAAATTGCTGCCATTCAGGGCAAGCATCCTTATCATCTGGCCTCCTGGGACTGGTTTCAGCCGAGCTTCCTGTTTTATGCCGGGCGCGGAGACATGCCCATTCGTCACCTGTCGTCATTAACAGAATTACGGACTGTTCTGGGTGAAAACCCGCTTTATCTGGTTTGTCCCTCTCGCGATGTTTCTGCCGTAACAGCCGCTATTCCAAAGGGTTATCAAGCACAAAACCTCACAACCGCTTATGAAATATATAGTCACGAAAATATCAGCCTGTTACAAATCAAACACCTCCCGCATGCCAAGGGCACCCGGCCTGATCCCCTGCTGCCTGATCCTGTAACAACAGAATAAAGCGTATGCCGGAATCATCCCCTTCTGCACACAAGACCGATAAGCACAGGCTCTGGCTGCTCCGCAGCATTTTTCTCAGTGCCCTGGCCATCTATGGCGGAACCTGGTTGGGTTATTATTTGTTCAGCCGTGGTCTGGATCCCGTTTCCGGGACCATTGCCAAGGCTTTGATCAACTGGGATGCCAAATGGTATGTGGACATTGCCACGCACGGTTACAGCTACATACCGCATGCCGATTTTGGTCAAAACATCATCTTTTTCCCCTTATATCCGGCTCTCTGCAAAGGCCTCAGTTTCATCCTGCCTTTCAATATTCCCGCCATTGGCATAGGCTTGGCTCTTTTTTTTGGATTACTCTCGGTGCTGTTATTTCAGCGCCTTGCCAAGGACTGGCTGAAACCCGATAGCGCCGCTTTTGCCACGCTGAGTTACGCACTGTATCCTGCTGCCGCTTTTTTCATCAGCGTCTATCCGACATCCTTGATGAATTGTCTGGCCATCGCCACACTGATTGCGCTTCGTCAACAACGTCCATTTCAGGCCGCTTTCTGGGCGGGAATCGGCACGGCTTCCGGACCTTTGATGGTTTTTTTCGCTTTCGGAATATGGCTGGTTTTACTGGGGCGCGTTTGGGCGGACAGGCAAAACCTTGCGCTCATCTCCCTATTCAAGGGGTTAAGCCTGGGAATAATCGCCTGCAGCGGGCTGGGTGTATTCATGGCCTACCAATGGTATTTATTCCAGACCCCTTTTGCTTTTGTAGTGGCCCATGGTCCTTATATTGGCCATTTATCGCCTCTGGACAAACTGAGAAATATTGTCGAACTATTTCCCTTGTGGGGAGGAGACTATACGCCGCTAGTCCATGCATTACTGCTGGAACCGACAGTGCTGAACCCTGCCCGCAGTGTATACTTTTTCATGAATGCTCTGATCTTGCTGGGTAATTTTTTTGCTCTGGGGATTTTATGGTGGAAACGTCAATGGGCCTTACTCGTCATCAGCATTCCTCTGGTTTTTGCTTACTTATGGTTTCAGGGAGCGGCACAGGGACCGGTTTCCACTTACCGCCTGCTTTATGTCAATCTGCCCTTGTTTCTGGCGGCTGGCTGGATATATCAAAGCTCCGTCCGTAAAACCTGGGTGCTTCCGTTTCTGGGCGCGGAAATGGCTGCCCTTGTCTTGCAGGCAGCCTTTTTCATTTCCGGGCACTGGGCATTCTAAATCCGGTTTTATCCGTTGTTGCAAGGTATCATGGTTGCGTTTTTTCCGGGGATACCGTCACAAATTCAAAAGGTTTGCCGACCGGCTTGAAATCCGCTGTGACATCGCCGGAATAAACCTGGCCTTGGCCCATGGGCAACTGCAAAATGGGAGCGCCCTTTTTGAGATCAGCCTGATGCAGATTAACCCAGAAGGTATCCATGCTGCTGACGGAGTTATAGTAGTATTTGAGGCCCGTCTGATCCGCGACCACCCGCCAGCGCGTTGAGGAAATATTGGGTTGTCCGGGTGTTGAAATACCCATGGGCACAGATACATTCTGCAAAACACTCATCACTTCAGCCGCGCCCACGGACTGGTTCGCCGTTTTGGGAATGGCATGAATGTAAAATGCTGCCCGTGCAAAACGATCAGCGGCACGATTGGTTCCCGGCAGGAAAGTGGTTCCGCCAATCTGGTTCCAGTACTTTTCAATAGCCAATTGCTGGGAATATTCGGGATCATTGGTCATGACCTGGTATTCACGGCCTTCATGAATCACCAGCTTACCGTCGATATACTCAAAAATGGCACTGTTCCCATTGGCATCGGAAATAGACAGGTGCAAGGTTGTATAACGATCTGTGCCGGGAATCTTGTCAGATACCACACACAGAGGATGTGCCTTGATGGAGGCCACAGCTTCCTTGACCGAAGAAAAATTATCCAGGAAATACTGGGCCCAGGCGGCAATACTCAAACGGGGTTCCTTGCCGCAATCATCAGGATACTTGCTGCCCGCCAACCAGAGCATATTGGCAACCAGCCCTTTTTGGTTCATGCCATCGCTGACTGCGGCATTCAATGAAGTCACCACCACGCTGCCATAACGCGATACCCAATGCACAGAATTGCGTCCTGCACCACCTTCATGTTCAAGACCCTTTGGAAAAATCCACAAGCGCGAATGCATGGGATCTTTCCAATCCATGGTCCGTCCGGTGATGACCAGCCCGTCCTTGCCGTGATAAACCACCCGGGTACAGGCATCTGCAGAACCCGCCGCAAATACCGCCGCGACCACACCCAACAGGACCCATTGCCTCTTTAGCTTCATCATTTCCACCTTTTTATAACTGAATGTGTCATTTAATCTGTTCTCAACAACCTGAAGAACCCAGGATTTTGCCGTGATAATAGCAGGTTCAGTTCTTAATGCTCATCTGGAGTCAGGATTTGTTTGAAATATCCGGGGGCGTTATCCTAAGCCCGCGCCTTGCCCCATGAAACTGCAGCTTTCACCAGCAGGCATGGAAATGGCAATTCATCTTGCATAAGGACCAGAACAGCATGATTTCTCCAAAGCACATTCTCTTGTCTACCCTTGTACTTTCCTGTGTGGCAGCTGGTGTTTCGGCTCAGGCTTCAGCGCTTTCCGGTTTATCCGGTGTTTCCGGTTTTCACAACACCGCCAGCATGTATACCCAATTTATCGCCGAACATCTTCAAAAGGCAGAGGTTCCGGGTGCTATCGTCGGCATCTGGCAATCAGGGCGACCTGTCTATCTGCAAGCTTTCGGGACAGCAAATTCAGCCGAAAAAACCGCTATGAGCGTACGCATGAATATGCCTATTGGACAACTCAGCACCGCCTTCACAGTGAGAGCGGTTCTGGATCTTGCCAAGGCCGATAAAATTCAACTCAGCGCGCCCGTTTCCCGATACGTAAGTGGTGTCCCTGATGGCGAGCACATGACTGTCGCAGACCTTGCCCAAATGCGCAGCGGCCTGGTGGATTTCAGCAAACAGGCCGCCTATCTGGACGCCATTCAGAAAAATCCGGAAGCCCGCCTGCTGCCCGATCAGCTCCTGCATTACAGCTTCACCCATCCACTGTTGTTCAAGCCGGGTAGTCGTTTTGACTATTCCAGCACCAACACGATTTTATTGGGTCTGATTATTGAGAAGGTCACCGGCAAGCCCTTGTCCCGGGTCATCACCGAACAAGTCCTGCAGCCTAACCGCTTAAACAGCACGACTTTTTCCACCAGCTTCGCAGATCCTTTTCTGCAGGTTCGTGGATATGCCCGCAATAGTACTACCCAAAACCTGCAACCCGTCGCCTGGAATCCTTCGCAGTTCTGGGCAGCCGGGGCAATGACCGCAACCGCCTCTGATCTGCGCGACTGGGCAAGAATCAATGCGAACCTGACTGAATATAATCACATACTGGCAGCGTATCCGCAGTCCCCGGCATCTGGCCAAACAACGACTTCCGTAGAGTATCGCTGGGGATCGTTTGTCAATCATGGTTGGGTTGGCAATGCCAGTTATCAGGCCGGATTCGAATCCATAGCCATCTACGCTCCCAAAACTAAAGATACCATTGTTATCCTGTTGAACTCCGAGGCGCTGGATAAGGGCGTCCCGCTTGCCGCCAGTCTCGCACAGCGCCTGAGCCGCTTCATCAGTCCTCATGCCATTTATCAGTCCGACGGACAGCCCTGAATGATGGCGTCTTGCATAAATCTAAAAACGGCAGTTGCCGTGGGTGCTTTTTGCTCCGTTGTTCCTCGCCTGTTGTTCTAGGGCTCATCCTGCTGTCAGGAGAGAACTCGCCCTACGGGCTCAAACAGCTCTCCTGACGGGCGCTGGATTTCGCCAAGAACAACAACGGCTCAGAACAAAAGTCGCTGCAAAGCACCCACGGCAACTGCCGTTTTTAGGATAAAATGCTCTTGACCCGATTTCAGTCTCTGCTTATCATCAACACAAATTATGGCGATGGATTCCGCCCAATAACCGCCTTTATAGGCTAATGACTCCTACTGATCCCGACTGAAAAGTCGGGTCTTTAGGTCATAAGTCAAACTTATAAGGGGAAGGTATGCTCGACGACATCGTCCTGCAGTGTGGGCAAGTGCTCACCGTGATGTTTCTAGCACCACTGCTGCATGGCTTCATCACCACCGTGGAGGAGCGTGTTCAGCGCGGTCAAGGGCCTTCCATTTTCCAGCCCTATCGCGATCTCTGGAAACTGTTCAACAAGTCGTTGCTGGTACCCGAATCTGCCACCTGGGTTTTCTTCTGGGCACCCGTAGTTGCGTTCACCGCCATGCTCATCGTGCCGATGCTCATTCCGGTGCTGACCAACTTTCCCCTTCCGCTTTCGGACATGGGCGACATACTGGGTGGCGGGCTGATTCTGACCCTGGGCAGCTTTTTTATCCTGCTGGCCGGCCTGGACACCGGCCAACCCTTCGGTGGTTTAGGTTCCAGCCGCGCCGTCATGCTCGGCATTCTCGCCGAACCGACGCTGATCCTGGTATTTGTAGGCATCACTTTTCTGGACCATTCCATGCTGCCTTTTGTCGCCAATCATCTATTGGCCAAAAATCCGGTAGCCTACTGGAGTCCCGCCCATATTTTCCTGATTCTGGCTTTTTTCATTCTACTTACCGTAGAAACTGACCGCTTGCCCATTCATTCCACGATCCCCTATGAAATCTACATGATTGATGAGGCGCGCATCCTGGAATATTCCGGCCCCCTGCTGGCTCTGCTGAAATGGGCAAGCTGGATGAAACAGTTCATTTTTTACACGATTTTTCTCAATGTATTTCTGTTTCCCTGGGGTTTGTCCACCACTGGCAGCTTTCCGTCAGTCCTCCTGGCCCTGCTGATCATCCTGGCCAAATACGGCGTGATCGGCCTGCTTATGGTGGGCGTCGATACCATGCAGTCCCGTCTGCGCTTTTATCGCTATCAGGAGCCCCTGGCGCTGTCTTTTCTTTTTGCCGTATTGGCCATTGTTGCCGACCAACTATAGGAGCGACCCATGCTGATATTTCATCTCGGTCCGCTGGCCACCTCATTATTCAGCCTGCTGGCGATCCTCGCGCTGGTTTTATCTTTTGTCATGCTCGCTTCACACTGGCTGAAAAATCATGTTTATGCTTTCGCGGCGGAATCCTGGACCATTGCGGCCATTTCTGCATCCATTGGCTACTATGGACATTATCCCGAGCTGTATATTATTGCGGCATTGACGGCCTTGTTTCGGGGTACCTTTTTACCCTATCTGGTCCTCCGACTGGTCAACCGACTGGATATTCAGCGCGAATTCACCCCCCTGCTGAAGCCTTCTTCCAGCATGATTCTCGGTGCCGCACTGGTGATTTTTTCCTATGAGGTATCCCGCCAACTCGGTGTTGCCCTGCATCTGACCGACAATATTGCCGTGCTGGCCCTGACCTGCATGTTCAGCCTGAAACTCATCGGCTTTTTGATGATGATTTTGCGTTCGGAGGCTATCAGCCACATTCTTGGCCTGCTGGTCATCGAAAACGGAATATTTCTGGGCTCACAGATTCTGGTTCCGGGTATGCCCGCCCTGCTTGAGCTGGTGATCATCTTTGATTTGCTGACAATCGTCATGGCCTTCGGCATGCTGGTCCGATTCCTCCAGACCCATGCCGGTACAACCAGCAGTCGTGGCCTGCAAAAGCTGGTGGGTTAAGCCATGGTGAATTTTGATGCACTGATTGCCGCACTCTGGATCATCCCCGCCGTCGCCATCATTCTGATGCTCGCCCTGCGTCGGCCGCATCTGGCCGAATATCTCAACCTGCTGACTTCCATAGCAGTTTTCGGCCTGACTCTAGCAATTCTCGTGGCCGTTCCCGATAAGGCTCTGGTCACCGGAGAGCAATACATTTTATTGACCCCTCTGGGGGCCTGGGTGCTGTTTTGCGTGGGCCTGGTTTATCTGCTGGCGTCCATTTACGCCATTGGCTACATGCGCCTGCTGCCCGAAGAAAAACCCCGACTGCACAAATACTATGCCCTGCAGGCGGGTTTTGCCTTGACCATGCTCATTGCGCCGTTGATGAACAATCCCGGTATTTTCTGGATTGCCATTGATTTCACGACCATTGTCAGCGCTTTTCTGGTGGGTTTCGAGAAAGAAGCCGAATGCATCGAAGCGGCCTGGAAGTATCTGATCGTCGTTTCTGCGGGGCTGGCCCTGGCCCTGTTGGGTATTATCCTTTTTTACTGGGGTGGCACCTTCGTGCTTGGCCCGACTTATGCGCTGACCTGGGCCAATCTCCGTGAAGTCGCCCCCAAGGTTCCCGAAACCCTTTTGTTTTTGGCTTTTCTCCTGACTCTAGTGGGTTTTGGCACCAAGGTGGGTCTCGCCCCCATGCATACCTGGCTACCTGATGCCCATAGCGAAGGCCCGGCCCCGGTGTCCGCCATGCTTTCCGGTGCTTTGCTCAACATTGCCCTGCTGGGGATTTATCGGTTTTTATCCATTGTCGACAGTGGCGGTTACAGCCTCATGGGGCACACTGCACTACTGGTACTGGGCGTAATATCCCTTTTTGTGGCAGGCCTGTTTATCGTTCGTCAGGATGGCGCCAAGCGCATGCTGGCCTATTCCTCCCTGGAACATATGGGGGTACTGGCCATTGGTTTCGGCTTTGGTGGCCCCATTGCCTTTGCCGGGGCCATGTATCACATGATCAACCACTCCATGAATAAATCCCTGATGTTTTTCGGGGCGGGCAACATGATGCGTGCTTACGGCACCAAGTCCATGAGTAAAATGCGTCAGGTACTGCGCTACTATCCGGTGACGGGCGCCCTCTGGTTACTGGGTGCTGTGGCTATTACCGGAGCCCCGCCCTTCGGCTTGTTTTTATCGGAGCTGACCATTTTGCGGGGTGGCATTCTCAGCCCCAACCCCTGGGCAGTCTGGGTGATGGCCATTCTGCTCATTCTCATATTTATTGCCTTCATGAATCATTTTCGGCGCATGATCTGGGGCCCGGAACCGGAACCCGATGAAGTGCCCACGCTCAAGTTATCCCTGTGGAATAGCCTACCCATGTGGCTGGCCCTGATTCCTGTGCTGGTACTGGGACTTTGGTGGCCCAGTGGCTTGTGGGGATTTTTCCAACAGGCCTTTATGGTGCAGCCATGAATATGCAAAGTCCCATGAATAATTGCAGCATTCGCTCTGTCACTGCGGGGCAGCTTGCAGCAGTCGCTCAGGAATGCCTGGATCAGCAGATGCGTTTCCTCATGGCCTGGCATGAATGGGAAGGGCAGCAATGCGTCGTGCGTTATTTGTTGAGCCAGAAGGACAATCCCGAATTTGTCCTGCTGGAATTACGCGGCACGGATACCATTCCTTCGCTCGCGGCGCTTGTTCCGCTCCTGGGCTGGTATGAGCGGGAAATGCAGGACCTGGGCGGTCTGCATTTTACCGGGCACCCCGAACCCTTCCCCCTGATTATTCACGAAGGTTTCAGCATCTCCCAGCCGCCACTCGGCATAAACGGCCGTTCAGGTCACCTGAGCGGCCTTTACCAGCCCCCCACCATGCCCGAAGTGCAGGGGGATCAGGTGCAGGATTTGTACTGGGGGCCGGTGCGTGCTGATGTGGTGGAAACCGCTGAATTTCACTATTCCTATATTGGTGAGGCCATTCTTCACTACCATCCGCGCTTGTTTTTCAAGCACCGGGGCATGGAAGCCCGTTTTGCCGGCCAGGACGCGCAGCGCAGTGTTTACCTGGCCGAGCGGGTTTCCGGAGTGGGCAGTGCCTGCCATGCTCTCGCCTATTGTCAGGCCGTTGAAAATGCCTGGGGCATTGAAGTCCCGCCCCGGGCGCAACTGCTGCGGGTGATAATCGTGGAACTGGAGCGTCTCTATAACCATTTCCACTATTTTGGACAGCTTTCCAAAACCACGACCCTCAAAGTCGGTGCCGCCACCGGCTTCCTGATGGAAGAAAAAGTCAAACAACTGGCCGGAGAATTAACGGGTTCCCGCTATTTGCGCAGCCTGCTGCGGGTGGGTGGGCTCCGCCGGGACTTGCAGGCCGAGCATTTGGCCCATGCCCTGGAGCCCATCATTGATGAAGGCGAGGCTTATCTGGATCGGTTGCAGCAAACGGCGACCCACCTGGATCGTCTGATGGGCACCGGCGTACTTTCGCAAAGTGCCGCTTTTGATCAGGGGGCTACAGGTCCCGTCGCCCGCGCTTCCGGGCTCGATCGTGATCTGCGCCGGGACCATCCTTATGCGGCTTACCACAAATTACGTTTCAACGTACCAGTGCGCCAGAAAGGTGATGCCATGGCCCGCAGTGATGTTCGTGGGGAAGCTCTGCGGGAAGCCATTGCCCTGCTGGTACAGGCTTCGGGTCGTCTCAAAGCCGGTCCTGTGCATGCGGAATTCGACGTGCCAGGCGGAGCACAGCAGGGCCTGGGCTGGGCCGAAACCCCGCGAGGCACGCTGATTTACGCCGTCCGCATTGAGGATGGACGCCTGCAACGAGTCAAGATCAAATCACCCTCGTTTTCCAACTGGCGGGTGTTTCCACTGACGGTACACGGTACCAACATGATGGATTACGCCATTAACGAAGCGAGCTTCGGCCTCACCATTGCCGGTTGCGACCGCTAGGAGAAAATCATGCCATTATGGACCTGGACAGGACTTAAAGCCGGTAAAGCCGCTACCCGCTGGCCCCAAAGTGGGCCCGATGGTCAGGAAGGGGTATTGGGAATGCCGCGCCTGGATATCGCGGCCTGCCGCAGCGGTTGTGATCTTTGTGTGGAGAGCTGCCCCACTCAGGCTATTCATCAGGTGGATGGCGAACCTGTGATTGATTATGGGCGTTGTATTGTCTGCCAGCGTTGCGTGGAGGAATGCCCGGAGGGGGCCATGCAAAGTTCCTACGACTGGGCTTTTGGCGTGCGTCAGCGCAGTGATCTCATTTGGTCAGCGGCACTGGAAAGTGCTGAGGCCGCAGACCTTCGCAAACGCATTGCGGCCAGCCAGCGCCGCAGTCTGCACATTCGCCATGTGGACGCCGGTTCCTGTAATGCCTGTGAGTCCGAAATCAGTGCGCTGGACAATCCCTTTTATAATTTGCACCGACTGGGCATTTTCTTTACGCCCTCACCGCGTTTTGCCGACCTGCTGATGGTCACGGGACCCGTAACCGCACCCATGCACGACGTACTGCTGGCCACCTGGGAAGCCATGCCCGAACCACGTAGTGTCATGGCTACCGGCACCTGTGCCGTCTCAGGCGCGCCCATGGATGAGGGTTATGCCGGTGGATCCGGACTGGAAGGCATTCTCCCGGTGGACATCTGGCTGCCGGGCTGTCCACCCAATCCGGCAGCACTCATTCATGCCCTGCTGCTTCTGGTAGAACGCATGCCGCAAAAAGTAACAGGAGGCCAATATGCTCAATAGTTTCCTGCTGGGCGCACTGCTTTTTGTTCTCGCCATTATTCTCGGTCTGCTGCGTCTGAGTTCCGGCGCACGGATTGCCCTCATTTTCGGCACCGTGGCGATACTGGTGGGCAGCGTCCTCAGTCTGCTAGCAGGATCTGGCCCTGACACTGGACAGCTTTGGTCCCTGGGACCCATTCCCGTGACCTGGCACCTGCAGGCGGCTGCCGCCTGGCTGGTCTTCTGGGGCGGGCTCGCCGCGTTGGCCGCCTTCCTTTCCCCCAGCCGCGCCAAAAATCCCGGCATCTGGATGTCCGGGGCAGGGCTGGCTTTACTGGGAAGTCTCGGCGTTGCCGGTTTACAGGAAGGGATCGCCTTTCTGATTGCCTGGGAATTTTTGAGTTTTGGCGGCGCCATCATGCTGCTTGCCGATGGGCTGCAGAATCGTGAAAAAAGCGGTCAATCCAATTTGTATATGCTGGCACTGCTCGAGATTGGCGCCGTAGCTTTGTTGCTGTGCCTGCTCTTACTGGGAGCCGAGAATACTGAATTCACTGCCTGGGCGGGATCCTGGGCAACTTATGGATCAGCGGCCTTTGGCATTGCCATTCTGTTCATCATTGGCTTCGGTGCCAAGCTGGGTATTTTGCCCTTCTACGAGTGGTATCCCGGTGCCTACAGTAGTGGCAGTGGCGCATCGGGGGCATTATTATCCGGCATCATCCTCAATGTGGCCTATTTTGCCCTGGGCCGGGCCATGCTTGACTGGTTACCCCGGAGCAGCGCCACCGGCACCGGTATTTTACTGGTTGCATTGGGCACCATCACCGCCATTCTGGCTATTTTATATGCCTTTCAGCAGGAAGACTGGCGCCGCCTGCTGGCTTTTTCCACGGCTGAAAACGCCGGATTAGCGGTCGTCGCGCTGGGCGCCGCCTCCCTGTTCCGGGCTGACGGTCTGAATATGCTCAGTACCCTGGCCTGGACCGTAGGTCTCATTCATCTGGGCGGTCACAGCCTGGCCAAAGGCAGCATGATGCTGAGTGCCGACCGGGTCGCCAGTGTGCGCGGCGATTACAACATAGCCCAGAGCCGGGTGCTGGCACTCGCGCCCTGGACCCTGGGCATCGGCGCACTGCTGGGCGCAATGAGTCTGGCCGCCATGCCGCCTACTGCCGGGTTTGCGGGAGAATGGTATTTATTTCAGACGGTCTTTCAGGATTTTCATCTGACCAGTTCTGCCGCCAGAGTCACCCTGGCTTTGGGTGGAGCGGGGTTGGCACTGACTGCCGCCATCGCCCTGGCCACCATGATCAAGGTCTTCGGTCTGGGTTTACTGGGTCGCGAGGAAAATCAACACCGCATTACCGGACGCTGGCCCATTCTCGCTTTAGGCCTGCTGGTTCTGGGGTATGCTGCAGCACTGCCCTGGACCCTCGGCTTTCTCGCCGACGATAACTGGCCCGCTGTTCCCGCCGCTCTGGCCAGCATGGTGAAAGGACCGATTCTGATTCCGCTGCGTTTTCATTTTGCGTTTATTTCACCTCCGCTGCTGCTGCTGATGGGACTGCTACTATCCCTGATTCCATTAGCCATGCTGGGCTGGAGTCATCTTCGTCAGGGGCGCAAACGGGTGCCGGTCTGGGGTCACGGATTACGCCAGATACCGGCCAATAATGCGGTCACGGCTTTGGCTTTTTCCAATGCTTTGCGTGAATTCTACAGCTTTGTCTACCGCCCCAGCACCAATACCCGGAAAAGCCACAGTGAAAGAAGTTATTTCGTTCGTGAACTGCATTTTGATTACAGTCAGGCCCCGGTATTCGGTCCCTGGTTATTCCGTCCTGTAGTGCGCTTTGTGCAAATCATGAGTGATCGCCTGGGACTGGCCTTACAAAATGGTTCACTGAACGCCTATCTGGCCTATATCGGAGTACTGCTCATCATTATTTTTGCGAGTGTTTTTTATATTTAATTAAGTAAGGAGTAACAATGTTTGCCACTTTCGGCTTCATCGCCGTATTTGCCGTTTTGGGTGCCTGGGCACGATATGGACAGACTCTGCTGGTACAAACGGTATTCGGACGGGGTTTTCCCTGGGCAACCCTGAGTATCAACGTCATGGGCTGCTTCATCATGGGTTTCCTTTTTTTTGAAACTCTCGAACGTATTTCTCTCAGTCCGGAATTACGTACAGGTATGCTTACCGGGGGCCTTGGCGCTTATACCACCTTCTCGACCTTCTCCCTGGAGACTCTGGTTCTTTTTGAAAACGGCGAAGCACTGAAAGGTTTGCTCTATATGTTTTCTTCACTGTTCCTGTGTGTGGCAGCGGCATTTGCCGGTGCCTGGGTATCCCGCAGTATTTAAGAGAGGTGAAAATCATGACCAGCGTTTCCGTAGTCCGTATTTACATCAAAGAAGGCGATAAACACGATGGCCACAATTTGATGGAGGAGATATTTCGTATGCTCCACGATCAGTACAAGGTGCATGGGGTCACCGCATTCCGGGGTATTGCCGGCTTTGGCAGCAAGGGCGTAGTTCATGCCGATGATGTATTGCGCCTGAATGTGCATCTGCCCTTGGTACTGGAGTTTTTCGACGAGCCGGAGACCGTCGATGCGGTCATGCCCCACCTGCTCGAACTGGTACCCGGCAATCACATTCTGCGCTGGGAAGCTGACTGCGGCTGCGCATGAATCATCATTACTGCCCGCTCTGCTTTGCTGAAATTCCGATCGGAGTAGAGAATTGTCCGGCTTGTGGGCGCAACATTGAGGCCTGGGAACGGCAAACCCCTTATTATGATCGTTTGATCTGGGCACTCAAAAATCCCCATTCGGAAGTAAGAATGGGGGCCATACTCAGTCTCGCCAATCAACAACATCCAGAGGCTGCCGGCCCTCTGGCTGAGTGTGCCCTGGATTATCCCGTTGATGTGGTTCAGGGCATGGCTATTCTCAATGCTATTGATCATTTGCCTGCAGGGCCTGAAAAAAACCGGGCACTCGAGAAGCTCAGTAAACATCCGGCCCATGCAGTACGTGTTTCGGCACAAGAAAAGCTTGACCGAATATCTTAAAAATATATAAAGAAACAGAAAATAAAACAGGGAGAAAACTTGACGGATTAACTGCATAATAATAAAATAATTGACATGGTGATGAAGTCCACCAAATAACCGCCATTGTGGCTGATGACTTCTACATGACTCCAAATATCATTTGGCATGTGGGAGGCAATTTGATTATTTTTAAATTAACAAAATTATCCATCCTAACAATTAAAACAACATATAGGGTTGCGGGGATCTGACTATGGGTCAAATCGTTGCGCTCAAACAATCCGTCGAAAGTCTCACCGACAGAGTCTTAAGAAAGACCGAAGAATATCCTAAAGTCGGAGTAGATCTCTGGATTTGCAATAATGGTACCGCCCATGTTATCCCTGCAATTCCCAAACTCCGGTTTCATAAAAAACCTCCGACTACTGGCTGTGAATTTATCGGACACTATCAGCATCCCTGTTCGTGGCACAATGTCATTGACGATATTGAATGGGTTCTTCATGGCCAGTGTCGCCACAGCGAGCAGTTTTGTAGGCGCTGCCATTCCCCTCAGCGTCGCGGTGTTGTTCCCACGCCTGATTTATCTCCCCCTGGTTGCTGCAAACATGACGCTGATGGGCGTTGGCCTCACTCTGGGGCTATGGGTGCAGGGGGCCCGCTGGAAATGGGCGCTGGGACTTATGGGAATCGGTGATATTCTGGCGTTGTTGGGCTACAAGGTAGGCTTGTCATGACTCCCATCTGGACGCACCTCGTCCTGAATCTCGGGCAGGTGGCTTTTATTTTAGTGTTTTCTCCTCTGGTAGAAGGTGTACTGCACCGTATCGAAGAAAATATTCAGGGTAAAAGCGGGGTCAGCATCTGGCAGACTTATCGCGACATCTGGAAACTGTTCGGCAAGGATGAAGTGGTTTCAGAACAATCCACCTGGGTATTTCGCTTCGCCCCGATTGTTGCTTTTGTGATGCCCATTTTCGTGGTTCTGCTGATTCCCGCTTTAACGGCTTATCCTCTGTTTTTTGCCTTCATGGGTGATATGGTGGCCGTAGGCTTCCTCATGGCTGTTTCCGGTTTTTTCATAGCCCTGGCAGGCATGGATACGGGCAATATATATGCTGCTGTAGGGGCCAGCCGAACGCATATGGTGGGTTTTCTGGCAGAACCGGTTTTTATCATGGTGTTTTTCAGTGTGTCCTATGTGGCCAACAGCACCATTCCTTACTTTGTGACTGCCACCTGGGGTGCTTCCTGGAGCAACATGCTGCAACCCACACACCTCATGGTCATTCTCGCTTTTTTCCTGTTGATTCTGGCTGATGAAGGACGCATTCCGGTAGACAGTCCAGCAGGAAAAGTGGAAATTGCCATGATTGGTCATTCCAAGGGACTGGAATATTCGGGAAGCAGCGCGGCCCTCATGAAATGGGGGGGTGCCAGCAAGCTCATGGTATTGGCCCTGATTTTTGTGAATGTGCTCGTCACGCCCTGGGGTCTGGCCGCCACAACCCAGTGGACCGCCGTGCTCTCTGCCATGGGACTGGTGCTCCTGAAATTGCTGGCTTTTGTGGTTATTCTGGCGCTGGTTGAAACTACCCTCGCCAAGTTAAGACTGTTCCGTATTTCTGAATTCCTGGCCGTAGCCTTTGTCATTTGTCTTTTTGCGGTCAGCATCCGCCTGGTAGGCATCACATGATGGCCCCGGTCAGCGCCATCATGCTGAGCATTGACGGCTCGATAGCGGCTCTTTTTGTGATATTCGGACTGGGAGTCATGGTGTCCCGGCAGATGCTGGCCTCCCTGCGCTTTTTCATGTGGCAAGCCAGCGCTCTGACCGCATCTGCTCTGGCACTGGCTTACGCCCTGCAAGCGGTCAACCTGCTCTGGGTGGCGCTGATCACCTTCACGACCAAAGTCATTGCCGTTCCATTGGTACTGCGCTGGGCAGCCGGCGAAGAGGTATATGGTCGCCGCGAAGTAGATCAGGCCATGGGAATACCCGCCTCGGTTCTGGTTGCCGCCATGCTCGCTCTGGTTGGCTGGTTTGCGGTAGCGCCAGTACTACCGACCCTGCATGGTGTGCCTTTTGCGGCCATCAATCTGCCGACCGGATTGATCATGGTGCTTTGGGGGGCCTTTACGGTCGCCGTGCGCCGGGAAAGTGTTGCGCAATTGATGGGTTTACTCATCATGGAAAACGGCGCCTTTTTTGGATCCATAGCCATTGTGCACAACCTGACGGTTATTGCCGAAATTGCAGCAGCCGTCGATGTGCCGATTGTCGCCCTGGTCATCGGTTTGCTCATTCGCAGTATTCGCCGGGTCACAGGGTCTACCCGGGTGGGTACACTGGATAAACTCCATGAACGCTGACTGGTTGCCCGTCCTTATTTTATTGGTGCCCCTGTCCGGCGCCCTGCTGGCGCTGCTCAATCGGCGGGCAGCACCTTACTTCAGTGTCCTTGCGGCTTTCATCACCCTGCTTTTAGGGATCAGCGCAGCCTGGCATGTCGAAGCCCAGGGTCCGATCCATGCCAGCGATGGCCTGTTTGCCCTGGACGCGTTGGGTGCCCTGTATTTACTCCCAGTCTGTTTTGTTTATTTCACGTCGTCCCTCTATGCCATAGGGTATTTATGGGCCAGAAAGCAAGAACAGGCCAGCGACGAAGCCGAACCACGCTATCGTCAATATTTTCCGTTGATGAATGTATTCGCTCTGGTGATTCTGGCCGTTCCACTGGTTGCCAACCTCGCATTGATGTGGATTGCCATTGAGTTAACCACGGTATTCTCTGCTTTTCTGGTAGCTTATGAGGATCGCGCGGAAGCGCTGGAAGCGGCCTGGAAATATGTCGCATTGACCAGCATGGGTGCCATGATTGCTTTACTCGGCGTCCTGATGCTGTACTACGGAACGCATGCAGCCGGCCAGGCACCCACCTGGAATGGCTTGCTGCGCGCCGCGCCGCATATGTCCGCCCCTCTCCTGCTCCTGGCTTTTGTCCTGTGGCTGATTGGTTTTGGCGCCAAAACGGGTCTGGTGCCCATGCACACCTGGCTCCCGGATGCGCACAGCCAGGCTCCCGCTTCTGTTTGTGCGGTTCTATCCGGAGTGGAAACCAGTGCTGCCCTGTATATGCTGCTCCGCATCTATCCAGCGCTGGCAGCAAATCCGGGTATTCATGACCCGGCCGCGTGGTATATGACTGCCGGTCTCATTACGGTGGGCAGCGCTGCATTCATGTTACTGCAGGTGCACGACTTCAAGAGAATGTTTGCCTATTCCACCATCGAACACATGGGCATCATCCTCACCGCCTGCGGAATTGGTGCCGCTGTGCATGAACAAGGAACAGTCTATCAGCTATTTGCCCATGGTTTTACCAAGTCCTTCTGCTTTTTTGCAGCGGGTTTGGCGGGGATTATTTTTGGAACCCAGGAAATTGCCAAAGTAAGGGGTTTGATCAGTCGTTCTCCCGCTGCAGGCTGGGCCTTGGTGCTCGGTACTCTGGCCATTGCCGGCGCGCCACCCTTTGCCCTCTTTTTGTCGGAATTCGAAATTCTCTATACGGGTTACAGCAGTGGTCAGTATCTGCCAACCGGCCTGTTAACCGCATTTATTGTTATCGCTTTTATTGCCCTTGCCTATCAGGCTACGCGGATTGCTTTTGGTGCCCCGGACAATATCCCGGAACAACACACCGCGCCGACCATCAAGATTCCGCGCAGCAGTCTGGCGGCCATGGCCATAGCCTTCATTCCGATGTTTGTTTTTGGCTTTTATCTCCCGGCACCCTTGCTCCATCTGGTGCATGAAGCGGCGCTCATGCTGGAGGTCCCCGCATGAGCATTCCAAAGACACTGCAGGAATGGCTGCAGAGTATTCCCAACGTGCAGATGCAGAAGCGTTCCGAACAATGGCTGCAGTTGCTTTGTTCTGCAGAACAGCTACCGGCACTGACCCGCCATCTGATGGAAGAGGAAGAGGCTGAATTTGCCACCCTTCTGGTTGAAGAAAGTGCAGATGCACTGAGCGTGCATTATCTTTTTTATCTGCCCGCCACCGGCAATCTGATTGAGCTCAAAGTAGAGGCTCCGGCGGGCACAGAATTACCGGCTATCAGTGATACGGTGCATGCCGCTGACTGGCATGAACGGGAGGCCTGGGATTTATATGGCCTGCGTTTCAGCGGGCATCCCTTTCTGGGCGATTTTGTCTTGCATGATGATGACTGGCCGGAAGGCCTCGATCCCATGCGCCGAAGTTTTGACGGAAAACATCGTCCCGATCTGCATGGCTCTGGAGCGGACTGGGCACCCCCCCGTCTTTTGCAGGAAGAAGGGGCCATGGTCTTTCCCGTCGGTCCCGTCTGGGGAGATTTCAACGAATCCGGCCTTTGGCTGCTGGAAACCCCCGGTGAACAGATTCGCTACTTACATACCCGCCTGTTTTACAAATATCGCGGTGTCGAAAAAATCGCCGAAGGTCGCACGGTGGATCAGGGCTTGCTCCTGGCTGAACGCTTTGCCGGCGCTTCCGCCTTCGCGCATGCTTGGGCTTACTGTCAGGCGCTGGAGCAGATCGCTGCCTGTCAGGTACCCACCCGCGCCCAACAATTGAGAATCGTGTTTGCAGAACTGGAACGTATCCGTCACCACGCTGCGAATATTGCGGAAATTGCCGGGTCCACGGCACTGTCTGTAGCCAAGGCACTAGCCCAGGGAATTGTCGAAGACTTGCTGCGCCTCAGTGCCCGACTCTGCGGACATCGTTATTTTTTTGGGGTATTGACGCCCGGCGGTCTTCGGGAAGACCTGGATGAAAGCAAGATCAAACTGCTCAGACAAACGCTGCCAGAACTGGACCAACGCATGCAGCAGCTGGAAAAACATCTGGAAGGCAGTTCCAGCTTTCTCGACCGCATCGAGGAAATGGGGACCCTGAGTAATGAATTGGCGCGGATATATGGCGTAGTCGGCCCCATTGCCCGGGCTTCCGGCAGAAGCATTGATTTGCGCCGCCATTTGCCTTACGGCCAATACTTATTCCTGTCACCGGATGTTCCTGTAGAACAGGAAGGCGATGGCTACGCGAGACTGCGCATATTTTTTGCCGAAAGCCGGATCAGTGTAAAAATCATTCTGGAGTTGCTGCCTTTTATGGCAGAAGGGCCCGTGCAAAGCCCTTGCCCGATTCAGGAAGGCCATGCCCTATCCTGGGTGGAAGCGCCTTCCGGTGCCACCTTTCACTGGCTACGCTGCACCGGGGACGGCACGATCACCCGCCTGCGCCTTGGCACTCCGGGTTTTCGCAACTGGCATGCTTTTGAAAGAGCCATTGAAGGGGCGGCATTTCAGGATTTTCCCATCATTCTGGCCACCTGGGGCCTGTCCATTGCGGAGAACGATCGCTGATGAGCTTTTGGCCATATTATGGATTGCAACGGGGAATCACCACGACCGCTTGGCCGGATGGTGCGGAAGACAGCGCCGGCATTACGCCGGGGCGCCCCCGCGCCGGACAGACTGAGCATGCTGAGGAAATTGCTGCAGCTTGCCCCACCCGGGCACTGAAAGCTGTTAGTCAGGAGGGGAGGGATGGCGTCGCCGTCGATTTTACCCACTGTATTCATTGCCAACGCTGCCGCCAGGGCGATAATGCCCTGCCGTGGAGCACAGATTTCAGTTGGGGGGCTCCCAGCGCTTCTGCCCAGCCTGCTCTGGGATCACGCTTTACGCGCTCTCTTCAGGTGCTGTACGTAGATGCCGGGGCCTGCGGAGCCTGTGTCAATGAAGTCCGCCTGATTGATGCGCCTCCCTACAACCTCCATCGCCTCGGTATTTTCGTGACCGCAACACCCCGCGATGCCGATGTCCTGCTGGTTGCCGGTCCGATTACCGACGCCATGCGCACGGCCATCAGCAAGGCTTACGCGGCCATGCCTGAACCCAAACGGGTCATGGGCATGGGGACCTGCGCCATCAATGGCGGGGTATTTGGTGAAAGCTTTGCCTGTGCAGGCGGACTGGAAAAAATTGTCCCGGTGGATTTGTGGTTGCCTGGCTGCCCGCCACCGCCTCTCGCCATTATTCATGGCTTACTCAGCCTGGTCGGGCGCGTGGCACCTGCCGCTCTGGAGGAACAGCCCTGATGCTTTACATCATTGCTTACCTGCTTTTTGCCGCTGGTCCATTACTGGCGCTGATTCCTGGCCGCCGGATTCCGGCCCTGCTGGCCTGGTTGCTGATGACCAGCGCCTGCGTGCTGGCGGGTATCCAGGGCGTCATGGCCATTGCCGCAGGGCAGAGCCTGCCACTGATCACCCTCAGCCTGCCCATCATCGGCCCGTTTGATTTTGTGCAAACGCCACTGGGGGGGCTGCTCATACTCATCACCTCCAGTGTTTTTGCCGTTGCCATTCCCTTTGTGACGCGCGATGCCAACCTGTATTCAGCGGCACGACGTGGTCTTTTTCTGGCCATCGCCATGCTGACCTTAGCCAGCATGATCGGTTTTTTCCTGGCCGGCAGTATTGTTGCGTTCATTTTTTGCTGGGAACTGGCTGCACTGGCTATTTGGGGTCTCATCACCTTTGAAACCCGGCAAAGCAAACCGGTGGCAGCAGGACTGCTCACCCTCGCGCTTTCTGAATTGGGTAGTCTGGCCGGTCTGGTGAGCCTGCTGCTGCTCGCCTCTGCCGCAGGCACTCCACAACTGAGCGGAATTGACCATGCGGTTCCGGAAATGTCTCCCACCTTATTGATGGTCGCGGGATTATTGGCATTTTTCGGATTTGGCATGAAAGCCGGCATCATTCCCCTCAATGTCTGGTTACCTGCAGCCCATGGTACCGCACCGCGCTCCACCTCACCCATTCTCTCCGGTGCAACGCTCAATCTGGGACTGTATGCTTTTTTGCGCATTGACGCCCCCATCGCGCTGCATCAACCACATCTCGGCCTGATTATTCTCAGCAGCGGCGCGCTCACTGCACTCATCGGCATTATCTATGCGCTCGTTGAAAAAGACATGAAACGTCTGCTGGCGCAGAGTTCGGTGGAAAATATGGGAATTGCTACCGCTGGTATTGGCGCCGGCCTGACCTTCGCCGCCTATGGGCATCCCCTGCTCGGCGGGGCCAGCATGGTGGCAGGTCTCTATCACATGATTAATCATTCCACCTTCAAGACCCTGCTGTTTCTGGGCGCGGGTGGCATTGACGCCAGCACCGGCACGCATAACCTGGATGAACTGGGTGGGCTGATGAAACGCCTGCCGGCTCTGGGCAGCTTTTTTCTTGTCGGTGCTTTTGCCATTGCCGCACTCCCGCCTTTTAACGGTTTTGTCAGCGAATGGTTATTGCTGGAATCCCTGCTACGCGTCGTCGAAATACCGGATATACCCGTGCGCATCACTTTCGCGCTCTCCGGGGCCCTGCTGGCACTGACCTCCGGGCTCGCCCTGACCTGCTTTATCATGCTCCCCGGTAGTGCCTTGATGGGGCTGCCGCGCTCCCCCCAGGCTGCCAATGCCAAAAAAGCGCCTCTCACCGTCGTGCTGCCCATGGGATTGTTGGCACTGCTGGCTTTGCTGCTGGGGCTGGCAGCCACCCTGGTCATCCCGGTCTTGTCCAGATTGGCGGCCACCCTGCTGGGGACGAATCCCACGGCTTCTCTGGTCCCTGATTTCTTCCATATTCCCAGTCAGGTTCCCATGGCTGTCCGCCATGCCCTGGACCCCATCGGGGCCAACCTGGGCGCAGCATTTCTGCCCTTGCGCAGTCTGGTCGTGATGCATCTTGATCAAACCTCTGCCCCTGTGGTCTACGCCATGTCCACCTTACTCACTTTTGTGGTACTGGTATTGATGCTCGGCAGCGTGTGGATTCTGGTACGCGTAATACGCCAGCGCCGGGTCACCCGAAATACTTTGTGGGATGCCGGACTGACCCGCCTGCGTCCGGAAATGACCTACACCGCCACCACCTTTGCTGCACCGGTACGCGTGGTGTTTCAGGGATTTTTTCACCCCTTGATCGAAGAAAACGAAGAACACCACGGCGCCTTTGTGCTGACCCGCAGTTATCATCAGGTCATTACCAATATCTCCGAACGCCTGGTCATCCAGCCCAGCATTCGCGTGGCCCTGTACATCGCGAGTCGCCTCGCCAGAATGCATAAAGGACACGTAAATACCTATGCCAGCTACATCCTGATCGCCATGGTTGTGGTGCTGGTCATTGTTGCCGGTGCAGGAAGCCGTTAAATGGGGTGCATTCCGTCGCCCGAATTCGCACCGTGTGCAAAATGGACGGAAATTGATTGTTCTATAATCAAGTCAGAGGGGTTTCGATCCCGGGAGAAGACTTGTAACTATTTCACTTGCTAATTAAAGGAGTTGTTACGTGAAAGACTTGCGAACCACCTTTCTGGATCATGTCAAAAAAGGCCTCAATGGCAAGGCGCTGCCCTTACGGGTCATTTTTTGGGATGGTCACGAATATGCTTTCGATGAACCCACACTGGTCACCATGCAGCTCAAATCAGCGAGCGTCATTACCCAGCTCCTCACCGGCAGCGCTCTGGATGTACTGGGCGAAGGCTATGTGGAAGGCACTATCGGCATTGAAGGACGCTACCAGGACATTCTTGCTGTTGCCGAAGGTCTCAGCGACGCATTTCCGGCCAAAAAACCCAAAACCGGCATTCTCCACAAGGCCTTACACAGCAAAGCCAAGGACAGGGAAGCCATTCACTATCATTACGATGTTTCCAATGACTTCTACAGGCTTTGGCTGGATCGCAACATGGTGTACTCCTGTGGCTATTTCAAAACCGGCAAAGAAGATATTGATGTTGCCCAGGAGCAGAAACTGGATCACATCTGCCGCAAACTCCATCTGCAGCCAGGTGAAAAACTCCTGGATATTGGCTGTGGCTGGGGCGGCCTGCTGACCTGGGCCGCCAAACACTATGGCATTCAGGGGGTGGGCGTTACCCTCAGTGAAGAACAGTTTGCCTTTGCCAAAGAGCGCATTGAAAAGGAAGGCCTCGCCGATCGGGTAGAAATTCGTCTGCAGGACTACCGCGATATTCCCGAACGCGATTATTTTGACAAGGTGTCATCCGTGGGCATGTTCGAGCACGTGGGTCGGGCCAAGTTACCCGAGTATTTTGAGGTCATCAACCGGGTACTCAAGGAAGGCGGTTGGGTCATGAATCATGGCATTACCGCCAGCCAGCAGGACGATGAGGCGGGGCATCATTCCGGCAGCGATTTCATGGATAAATACGTGTTTCCCGATGGTGAAATTCCTCACCTCTGGCGCCTCGTCCGGGATATGGCCGGACAGAATCTTGAGGTGATTGATGTCGAAAATCTGCGTCCACACTATGCCCAGACTTTGATTCATTGGGTAGACCGCCTGGAAGCTCATAAGGATGAAGCTACAGCCATGGTTGGAGACAAGCGCTATCGGATCTGGGCCATTTATATGGCAGGTTGCGCTTATGCCTTCTGGCGCAACTGGTCGGCATTGCATCAGGTGCTGGCTATCAAGCAGACCGGGGAGGAACTCACTCCGCGCCCCTGGGAACGGCGCTATCAATATGAAAATGATCAATACCGTCTGGCTGAACCGGATTGGGGGGATTTGTAAGCCCGAAATATTCCCTGACAGAATAATCATGCTTAATATGCCCTGACTAACTACAGGCAGTCAGGGAGGAAGCATGGGCAGAAACCGTTTGGAAGCCTTCAGTGATGGTGTCATTGCCATCATCATCACCATCATGGTCATCGAAATGAAGGTCCCTCACGGGGAAAATATGGCAGCACTGTTACCCGTGCTGCCCGTATTTCTCAGCTACATAATGAGCTTTATTTACGTCGGTATTTACTGGAACAACCATCACAACATGCTGCAAGCCAGTGGGAAAATCACCGGCAGCATTCTCTGGGCCAATTTGCATCTGCTGTTCTGGTTATCACTTTTTCCCTTCGTCACCAGTTGGATGGGTGAAAACCATTTCGCCACAGCACCTACAGAATTATACGGCGTGGTCCTTTTCATGGCTGCCATTGCCTATTTCATCCTTCAGCAACGCATTATCGCAGCCGGAGCACCGACCTTGCGGCGCGCCATTGGTCGGGACTGGAAAGGAAAAGTCTCACCCATCTTCTATTTCATAGGCATCATTTCGGCCCAATGGTCACCCACAGGAGCCAAACTTATTTATCTGGGACTCGCTTTTTTATGGTTGATTCCAGATCGCCGCATCGAAAACCTGCTTATCGATAGCAAAGAATGATATTCATTGTTCCATCTGCCCGAAACGGCCACTTCTGAAATCTGCAATGGCCTGTTGAATTTCCGCTTCCGTGTTCATGACAAATGGACCGTATCCGACAATAGGCTCATCCAGCGGTTCGCCACTGAGCAGCAAAAGCAGCACATCACTGTGGGCTTCGATGGAAAAATCCTGAGCCGCAGCATCCAGCACCAGCATCTGCGCGGCCCGTAGCACATTTTCACCGTTCACCGTCAATTCTCCTTGCAACAGCACCAGCGCCACATTCCATCCTTCAGGCAAGGTCCATTGACTGCGCCCCCCGGCCTGCAGACGAATATCCCAGACCTGTAGCGGTGAAAAAGTATGGGCCGGGCCTTTTTCTCCAGCATATTCACCCGCAATCACCCGTAATGATCCAGCCTGTTCCGGCAAACTCACTTGGGGAATATCTTCATCCACAATGGCCTGATAAGCAGGCGTCGTCATTTTGTTTCGCGCCGGAAGATTCACCCAGAGCTGCACCATCTCCAGCTCGCCCCCAGCTGCCGTAAATGCTGGCGAATGGAACTCCTCATGCAAAATCCCTGAGCCCGCAGTCATCCATTGCACATCACCGGGGCCAATTATTCCACCACGACCGGTTGAATCCTTGTGGGCGACCTCGCCCTTATACACAATGGTGACCGTCTCAAAACCCCGATGGGGATGGGTACCTACGCCACGCGGCTGTTTACTGGGAGTAAAATGCATAGGCCCGGCATGATCCAGCAGCAGAAAAGGACTCAACATTTTGCCGTGTTGATGATAAGAAAGCAGCGAACTGACCGGAAAGCCATCTCCGACCCAATGGGAAGGCGGTGCATCATAAATATCCAATATTTTTTTCATGCTGATCTCCTTGAAAAGCGTCCATACTGGCTACGCTGTTAATATAGATATTGATCCAAAACATGAGTAGTGGCTAAATTCGCTTATCAGAGTCTCATATATAGGACAATGCATCCATGGAAGACCTGAACGACCTCTATTATTACGTCCAGGCAGTAGAACATGGGGGTTTCGCTCCGGCGGCACGTGCCATCAACCTGCCGAAATCCAAACTCAGCCGTCGCGTCGCCGGGCTGGAAGAGCGCCTGGGTGTGCGCCTGATCCAACGCTCTACGCGCCATTTCACCGTGACGGAAATCGGGCAAATCTACTATACCCACTGTAAGGCCATGCTGGTGGAAGCCGAAGGGGCTCAAGAGGCCATTGATTCCGTCAAGGCGGAACCCGCCGGCGTATTGCGGCTCACCTGTCCGGTAGCCCTGCTGCATTTGCAGGTCAGCACCATGCTCGCGGATTTCATGGCGCAGTATCCTCGGGTCACCTTACTGCTCGAAGCCAGCAACCGGCGGGTAGATTTACTGGGTGAAGGTGTGGATGTCGCCATCCGGGTCAGGCCACCGCCATTGCCTGATAGTGAACTCATCCAGCGTATTCTGGCCGAGCGCAGTCAATGCCTGGTGGTCAGCCCCACCCTGGGGCTTCAGGCAAGACGCATCCAGCAACCCGACGATCTGGTAAAATTACCGAGCATGGGTCTGGGAAGCCTCCAGCAAAATCATCATTGGGAGTTGTTCGGACCGCAAAATGCCGTCGTCATCCGGACGCATCAGCCCCGCTTCGTCACTACGGACATGATTGCCCTGCGGGATGCAGCCATAGCCGGGGCGGGAGTTGTCCAGCTGCCGCTACTGATGGTGCGCGAAGCTTTGACGACAGGCACTTTGATGCGCATATTGCCAGCGTGGGTCCCACATCCGGAGCTTATCCACGCCGTATTTCCTTCGCGACGGGGGCTGCTCCCTGCCGTACGCGCCCTGATAGATTTTCTCGCAGCGCGTTTTGCCGAACTGCAGGAAGACAGTCCACATTTTTAGTCGACGCGATTGCAATTGGAGCCAACTTTTGGCTCGGGATATGGTCAGATGGGTTATACTGTTCAGGAACAATCCACATGGAGGTGTTGTCATGCCCATGGTCAATATCATGAGTATCATTGGGGTCATCATTGCACTGGGCATCCTTGCCTTTCTGGTCCTGGCACTGGTTTATCTGATTTCACCGCAAAAACTGGACGGCTTTCTGCGCGGAATCGGCGTTCATCGCGGCATCGGCGTATTCACCGCTAAAAATGTGTTTATGGTGTTGTCACGACTTGCCGGAGTCATGATTCTCCTCGGTGTGCTGACCATTGCCATGGTTTTGTTTCAGTCCTGGCCCAGAGGTTGGCTGATCCCGGCTGCGCAGGAACTGGTCATGGCCGTCATTCTGTTTGTTGTGAGCTACTGGGGGAGTCGAAGCAAAAGCACCGGCGGTAGACCGGGAACTTCCCGTTAAGCTAAAATTCAAGAGCTTGGGCAGGCTTGGAACCAGTCCGAGGTTATTTCGTTCAATATGCGGGTCAGTCTCATTTTTGCGGAGCAAAATCATGACGAAACAACGCCTGGCTTTCTGGACCACCCTGATCAGTGCCGCCTGCCTTTCCGGTTGCGCCACGGTCACCCCGGTCAGCGGTACTTTCCCAAACATCACCCCTGTCGCCGCACAAAGCGGCAATTTCAATGGTCATCAAGTTCGCTGGGGTGGCAAAATCATTGAAACCCGACCCGAAACGCAGCAAACCTGCTTTACCGTACTGGGTGAACCCCTGCGCAATGATGGCAGACCCCGGTCGGAAGAAGGTGAGGCGCATATTGGTCGCTTTGTGGCCTGCGCACCCGGTTTTTATGATCCCATGCTTTATCGTCCCGACCGTGAGGTCACTTTTATCGGAATGATTACCGGCACTGAGCACCATGATGTAGGTCAGTTCAGTTATACTTATCCCAAACTGGCAGCGAATACCGTGTATTTGTGGCCTATAGAACCGCCCCGTGCACAGGTGGAGCAACAGGTTTTTGTCGGCACCGGCTTTGGTTTCTTTCCTGGTTGGTACGGACCCGGTTGGGGATATTGGCCTCGGGGTCGCTGGTAAGCCTCTTCTTTGTAACATAAAGGAAAACAGGATGCTGAAAAGAGCTTTACTGATAGTGTTGTGCAGCAGCTCGCCGTTTATCTTTCAAAGTGCATGGGCGGCCAGCTCCGGCGACTGCAGCATTTCGGCGCCTGATCACAGCCAGAAACAATTTGATCGCCTGATGACAGCCCTGGTTCACAAGGATTTCAACCTATGGACAGAAAATGCAGATACCCAGTTCACGACAGCAGCCTCAGCGCAAAGCTTTAAGGAAATGGCTGCCCGGCTTGATGAAAAATTGGACCTGCAAAAACACTGGACGGCGAATTATGTGACCAACCTGAACGAAGGAAAATACCGGAGCGGAATATGGCGCCTGACCATGGCCAACGGTCAGCAGGTTCTGATTCAGATTACCTTTATTCACCAAAAAGTTGCAGGATTTCATGTGCTGTGAGAGATTGCTCTTAGTCAAACTGCGGGTGGGCGTCACCATGGCCTGCTCCCTAAAAACCCACTTTGCTGAGGATTTGTCATGAAAAAAACCTATGTTTCTGTTGCGCTCGGTTCCGCTTTTGCTTTGTCCATGGCGGCATTGCCGGCAACCGCCATTGCCGCTACCACGGGCACGGCAACTCTGCAGCCAGTTGCCATGATGGGCAGTAGCGCCAAAAATGAAGGAAATTGCTCGCAGATGATGGGCAAGGGTCAACAGGAAGGCAATTGCTCAAAATATATGAACAAGATGGCCCCCAAAACTGCAAATAACGCCAAGGCGAAGGAGGCAAATTGCGTCAGCAAATCTGCTATCAAGGCCCATGACGGAAAATGCGGCAAAAAAACCATGGAAAAAATGCACATGCCGATCACGCATTCCTGATTGTAGTGCCTCCGTCGTTTATGAAGCCCACGTCAGCCCACTCAGCGCTGCCTGAAGCCGCATAAATGACGGGAGCACATGCCGCCGCCAACCTGCCTGATAATGCCATTGGCCTTGGACTGCGCAGGGAGTTTCTGGACGACTTACTGGCCCATGCCCAGAGTGATATCCATTTTTTTGAACTGGCTCCGGAAAACTGGATTGGCTTTGGTGGCCGCCCGGAACAGCAGCTCCGTCAGTTGACGGATATCTATCCTTTTATTTGTCATGGTCTTTCCCTATCCATCGGCGGACCGGAACCGCTTGACATGAATCTCCTGGAAGCCGTGGGCGACTTCATGCAAGAGCACGGCATTCAGCACTACAGCGAGCATCTGGCTTTTTGCTCTGACCGGGGTCAACTTTACGATTTATTGCCCCTGCCGCTGACGGAAGAAATGCTGGAATATGTCGCGCAGCGGGTGATGCAGGTCCAGGATTTCCTGAAAATGCCCTTGATTATCGAAAACACGGCCTACTATGGTGATTATGCACACAGCACCATGAGCGAGCAGGACTTTCTTTTGGGGCTGCTGGCAAAATCTGGCTGCAAGCTGTTATTGGACCTCAACAACCTGTATGTGAACAGTTGCAATCATCACTACGATGCTTTGGAATTTATGCAGTGTTTGCCCGTAGAACGCATCGTTTATCAACACATCGCCGGACACCAGCAGCATGTGAACGGCTGGCTGATTGATACCCACGATGCTGCTGTGGACCCTGCCGTATGGAAACTGCTGCAACACAGTCGGGAGCAATTTGGCCCCAAGCCCACTCTGCTGGAATGGGATAACCAAATCCCACCCCTGACGGATTTATTGCGCGAGGCCCGAAAAATTGCACCGCAAACAGCAGCTCATGCAGATTTCTGATACGCCCAATGAACAGGACCGGCTCAGGATACTGACTGCCCATCTGCGCAACCCGGCCCAGCAACCCTGTCCAGGATTTATGGATGCCCAGGCGGTAGATCTTTACCGGGAACTGCTGGTGGGTAATTTTGATGCCGCCCTGCGTGCCTGTTTTCCTCTGTGGATTCGCTGCCTGGGTGAAGCCCGATATCTGCTCCGGCGAGATGAGTTCATTGCTGAACATGCCTGTCGCAGTCCGTTTTTTCGACAGATTCCCGATGAGTTTATGGCTTATCTGAGTCAAAATTCGCAACGTCTTCAGCAGGATCTGCCTTATGCTCTGGAACTGGCGCACCTGGAATGGCTGGAACTGGCTCTGGGTGTTGCCCAGACCGACACACTCCCCGAGCACAGCGGATCAGAGGCGCAGGATCCCTGGACCACCCCGCTACGGCTGAACGCGGTTCATGCGCTGGTTCAGTATGCCTATCCTGTCCAGCAACTGATATTGCGGCCAACATTCTCCGCAGCCCCCGTTCTCGACCCGAATCCGGTTTCCCTGTACCTTTATCGGGATCGGGTCGACGCTGTCCAGATGCTGGAGCCTGATGCCTTGAGCCTGCAAATACTGGTCAGTCTGGATGCAGACCCGCAATCTGGAAGCGCCATCTTCCAGCATTGGCAAGACCACGGGAAGATTGACGGGAATGCCCAAACAGTTGCCGAGCAAATGCAGGGGCTCCTGCGCCAGATGCTGGATCTGCAGATGATCGACTTGGTGAACAGCAATGACTGCCGGACCTTACATGACTGAAACATTGGCCGGCTCCCTGGAGCCTGGTTTTATTGTCCTCCAGGGCGACCGTCTGGAATGGCTTCGTGATGCCGTCCTCGAATGGCTGCGCAATCACCCGCTGCAGCCTCTCGAAGAAGAAATTTTTCTGGTCCAGAGTAACGGCATTGCCGAATGGCTGCAGTGGACCCTGGCAGAGCACGAAGGGATTTGTGCGGCCGTCAAGGTCATGCTGCCGGGACGTTTTCTCTGGGACAGTTACGTCCGGGTACTGGGCCGGGAGCAGGTCGCCAGTCGTTCTCCTCTTGATAAACAGGCACTTACCTGGCGACTGATACGGCTGCTTCCGCAGCTGCTATCCACCCATGATTTTGCCCCCCTGCAGCATTATCACAACGGCAACGGCAGTACTGCCATGGAACGCCGCTGGCAGATGGCCGCGCAAATTGCCGATCTTTTTGATCAATATCAGGTTTATCGCAGTGACTGGCTGCAGGACTGGGCTGAGGGCCGGGATACGTTGCGCAACGCGCAGGGACAAACCGCCAGCATACCGGCAGATCAGCGTTGGCAGTCTCGACTCTGGCAGGCTGTCCAGCAGGATCTGCTGCTACAGAATCAAAGCGCTATCATGGGCCGGGCCGAAGTGCACCAGGCTTTCATAAAGGCCATGACAAACGGAGTAACACCGCGTCCGGCCCTGCCCCGCCGGGTCATCCTGTTCGGGGCGGCCACCCTGCCCGAACAGAGCCTGAGCGCTCTGGCGGCACTGGGGCAAAGCATGCAGATAATTCTCGCAGTACCCAATCCCTGCCGTTTTTATTGGGGAGACATCATTTCAGGGCGGGAACTGCTCCGCCGCGAACGCCGTCGCCAGCCCCTGCGCCAGGATCGGGACCTGAGCCAGATAGCTCCCGAAAACCTGCACAGTGAATGTAATGTGTTACTCGCCCAATGGGGTCGCCAGGGTCGGGATTTTCTGAACATGCTGGAGCAATGGGATGATACCCGGGCCAGACAAAGCGCGCTGGCCATCCCGCGTATTGACCTGTTTAGCGAAGACCGGGGCGAGACCCTGCTCAGACAACTGCAGGTACTGATCCGCGAGCAGGAAGTCATTACTCCGGAACACTGTCAGCCGGTCTGCGAAACCGACCATTCCATCGTTTTTCACGTCGCCCACAGCGCCCTGCGCGAGTTGCAGGTTCTCCATGACCAGCTACTGGACCATCTCGCCACCGGTTCCATGCAGCCTCGGGATATCATTGTGATGGTCCCGGAAATCAGCCGCTTTGCGCCGCTGATTCGTGCCACTTTTGATCAGTACGATCGCGAAGATGCACGCTATATTCCTTACCATATTGTGGATTTGCAGGCCCGGGAAGAATCCCCCCTGCTGCAGGCACTGGACTGGTTGCTGCAATTACCGGAACAGCGCTGTCAGCAAAGTGAAATCCGTGATCTGCTGCATTGCCCGGCCTTCCGTCGACGTTTTGGCTTGGAAACCGGTGATCTGCTCCTGCTCGAATCCTGGCTTGAAGAATCCGGGTGGCGCTGGGGTTTATCGGCAGAACATCGCCACGCATTGGGTATGTCCTACTGCGGCGCGCAAAATACCGGCGCTTTTGCCCTGCAGCGGCTGAATCTCGGTTATGCCAATGGCCATGACAGTCACTTCGCCCATATCGAGGCCTACGGCGAGGTCGGTGGGCTCGACGCAGCACTGCTGGGTCCTCTCAATCAGATGCTGGAACGTCTGGAAAACTGGCAACACGCTCTGAGTACGGCGCGGAGTCCGCAGGCCTGGGCTGAAGCGGCCCGGTTGTTGCTCGCCGATTTTTTCAGTGCCGAAGACGCAGATGACGCTGAAATCATGCAACAACTGGACGCCGCCCTGCAGCAGTGGCTGGAAGATTGTGCCCTGGCGGATTTTGCCGAAGAGCTGCCCCTGGCAGTATTTCGCGCCAACTGGCTGGACATGCTCAACCTGCCGGAATTACATCGTCATTTTCTCGGTGGTGGAGTCACCTTCTGCACATTGCTACCCATGCGGGCGGTTCCCTACGCCATGATCTGCCTGTTGGGCATGAACGAGGAAGACTATCCGCGTCGCAATCCGCGCCCGGATTATGATTTGATGGCCCTGGCGGACATGAGTCGTCCGGGTGACCGTTCACGCCGGGATGATGATCATTACCTGATGCTGGAAGCCCTGCTGGCGGCACGGCAAATCCTGTATATCAGCTGGACGGGTCGGGACCCGCGCAATAACCAGCCGCGCCAACCAGCCTTAATGATCAGCCAGTTACGCGATGCCATCGCCAGGGGCTGGCCGGATAAATATCCCGCCGACGACCCCGCGCCCGAAAAAAACCGACTGCTCCGCCGCATCACCCTGGAACACCCGCTGCAGGCTTTCAGCCGGAAATATCTGGAGCATCCACAAAAATACCGCACATGGGCGCGCGAATGGTTCCCTGATCCGGAAGAAGAAGCCCGATCTGATCTGGCCCAGCCCGTTCCGGCACTTGCCGTTCCGGAAACAGCGACCAGAACCCTGAGAGATTTCATCGAATTTTTCCGTTGTCCGGCACGCGCCTTTTACCGGCAGCGTCTCGATACATTTTTTGGGGATGCGCCGGCTGACAGCGAAGACAATGAAACTTTTGTCCTGAATGGACTGGATCAATACAGTCTGCTTAACGACGTACTGGAAGCGGCAACAACTGTGGAATCGACGGAAAATCTGCTGCCCATTGTGACGCAAAAAATCGCCGCACAATTGCGCAGTGGTCAATATGCCTTCGGGATTCTGGGACAGCGGCAGGCGGAAACCTTGCGCAGCAGCGCCGTGCCCATTCTCAGCGTCTGGCAAACCCTGATGCAAAGCTGGCAGCCCGACCATCAACGCCATGCGCTTTATCATGAAGCGGGGCATGTGTTGCTGGATGACTGGCTGCCGCCTTTGTATCTGGATGCCGACCAGCATCGGGCTTTTCTGCAGTGCCGTGCCAGTCGCCTGCTCCATGATAAAAACCAGATTCAGGCTGACAAAATGGCGGATATTTGGATACAGCAATTATTGGCCGCAGATTTGGGTATTGCCAGCCGCGCCATTGTGCTGGGCAAGGATGCCGTGATCCACAGCACCCAGCCCATTGCAAATGCCTCCGACATTCTCAAAGAACTGCTGGATTTCTGGGGAGAAAGCCTCCTCCAGCCCCTGCCCGTCACCCTGAAAACAGCAGTGGCCGCATTCCACAACGCCAACCCCGCTGCAATCTATGAAGGGAATCAGCATAGCGACGGAGAAGTACAGCGTTACCCCGGCCTGGCCCGGGACTATCCGGATTTTGCCCGCCTGAGCAGCCAGCGCTGTGGGCCTCGCCAGTGGGGCTTTCAGGAATATGCCGAAGCCCTGTACCGGCCCTTTGCCGACTGGCTGGAAAAACTGGAAGTGGAGCCACACGCATGAGTACGGCGCTAAACCCTCTGGAGATGCCACTCTGGGGCAGTCGTCTCATCGAAGCCAGTGCTGGCACCGGAAAAACCTGGACCATTGCGGCATTGTACCTGCGCCTGATTCTCGGTCATGGGCAGGTCGGTCAGCCTATTCTGATGCCGCTACTCCCCGAAAACATTCTGGTGATGACCTTCACCCGGGCCGCGACCCAGGAACTGAAAGAACGGATCCGCCAGCGTCTGCAGGAGGCTGCCGCGTATTTTCGTGATCCGGAGCAGCAGCCAGCTGATCCATTTTTGCAGACCTTGTCAGAGGACTATGCAGAGCCAGCCGCACGTCAGCATGCCGCCTGGCGACTATCTCTGGCCGCCGATGCCATGGACCAAAGTGCCATTTTCACCATTGATGCCTGGTGCCAACGCAGCCTGCGCGAACACGCCTTTCTGACCGGCAGTGATCTGCGCGAAAGCCTGCTGCAGGACGACAATGATCTCCGCGCCGATGCCATCCGCGACTTCTGGCGGCAGGAAATATATCCACTCCCGGAACACCTGCTGGAGCCGGTGCTGGCGGTGTTTGCTGATCCCGATCAGGTCCAGAGTAAAATCGTTCCGTTGCTTGGTAATGGTGCGACTTTTGGCCAGCCTTCCCGGCCTCTGCAGGCACTGCTGTCGCAATCCATAACGGCGCTGCAACAGCAGATTAAAATGTTAAAACAACGTTGGTCTGATCAGCAGGCAGACTTGCGTAGCTACATCCTCCAGATTCTGAATGGTCCGAAGGCAGACAACCCGCTCAATGGCGGAAAATACAAACCCGAAGCCATGGAAGCGGTTTTCGAAGCCTTGCAGGACTGGCTGGAT
Organism: Acidithiobacillus albertensis; assembly: GCF_001931655.1. Classification (NCBI taxonomy): domain Bacteria; kingdom Pseudomonadati; phylum Pseudomonadota; class Acidithiobacillia; order Acidithiobacillales; family Acidithiobacillaceae; genus Acidithiobacillus; species Acidithiobacillus albertensis. The sequence continues at coordinate 2,581,493 of NZ_MOAD01000001.1, forward strand.
AGCCCCGAACAAATCCTGCCCGCCAATCTGGAGAAATGTCAGTTACTCCGCGCCAGCAGCCTCCAGAAAAACTGCAACAAAGGTCGATCTATCGAAGTACCGTCTTCGGCCCGGATACTGGAAGCCGTTCTTGACGAACTGGAGACCCCCAAAGCGCAACTCCAAAAAATTCATCATGATATTCAAAGCCATGCTGCCGCCTGGATTCAGCAACGCCTGGAAACCCTCAAAGCCATGCATCATCAGGTCAGCTTTCACGATTATCAACGTCGCCTCGCCGACGCGCTGGGTGATCCGGCCCGGGCCGAACAACTCAAAAGCCGTCTGCAAAATCAGTATCCGGTGGCCATGGTCGATGAATTTCAGGATACCTCCAGCCTGCAATACCGGATTTTCGACGCCATTTACGCCACGGCAAGCAACACCCCCGAGCGCCTCCTGCTGCTCATTGGTGATCCCAAGCAATCCATTTATCGTTTTCGCGGCGCCGACATCCAGAGTTATCTGCAGGCACGACGCCTGACTGCAGGCCGGCACTACCAGCTCGACACCAATTTCCGCTCCAGCAAGCCACTGGTAGCCGCGCTCAATGCGCTCTATGCCGAAGCCGAAGCAGAACTATCCGAAGGCGCATTTGCCTATGCCAAAGCGGGTGCAGACAATCCTTTGCCCTACTGGCCCGTCCAGGCCAAAGGCAAAAACGCCTACTGGCAACTCGACAGGCAACCCGGGCCCGCCCTGACCATCTGGTCCGCTGCAGAATCTCTCAACAAAGCGGATTATTTGTACCATGCCGCCGAACAGGCAGCAGAATGCATTGTCCAGATACTCGCTGATCCTGAAACCGGTTTTCGCCAGGAAAACGCTAAACAAATACGACGGGTAAGCGGGAGAGACATCGCCATTCTCGTGCGTGACCGTCATGAGGCTGCCTGTATCCGCGAAGCCCTGCAACGGCGGCGCGTACGCAGTGTTTTCCTCGCGGAAAAACAATCTGTATATGACAGCCCCGAAGCACAGCAACTGCTGCTCTGGCTGGAAGCCGTTGCCGATCCGGAAAACACCCAACGCCTGTGCGTCGCTCTGGCCCTGCCGCTGCTCGACTTGTCCCATCAGGATCTGGATGCTTTCAATCGGGATGAAAATGCCTGGGAAGAACAACGGGGCAATTTTCAGGACTTGTCACGCAGATGGCGGCGTCAGGGCGTTTTGACCATGTTGCATCACAGCATTCATCACTTTGCCATAGCCCGTAAGCTGTTGCGCCACCCTGATGGAGAACGGCGCCTGACCAATCTCCTTCAGCTTGGCGAACTCCTGCAAAGCGCCAGCGCCACCCGCGAAGGACCTGAGGCGCTGATTCATTTTCTCCGCGAGGCCATCGCCGCTGGCCATGATCAGAGTGATGCCCACATTCTTCGCCTGGAAAGTGATGCCGAGCTGATTCGGGTCGTCACCATCCACGCCGCCAAAGGCTTGCAATACCCTCTGGTTTTTCTGCCGTTTATTGCCACTTACCGGAAAGACAAGGCTGAGGATTATCAGGTTCAGGTCGAAGGGGATGGCGCAGCGCGCATTATTTGGGAGCGGGGCGACTCAGAGGCGACGGAACGCGCCCGCCTGCAGGAAGATTTACGCCTGCTGTACGTGGCGCTGACCCGTGCGGAATATGCCCTCTTCCTGGGACTGGCGGCACCCAGCACCGCTAAATCGCCCATTTTTGACCACAGCGCCATCGCCTATTTATTGGGGCATCAGCACCACCATATGGCCTTGCCCGAGCTGCTCAACCGCCTCCAGAAAAATGCCGCACTCAGGGAAAACCTCCAGATCCACCCCCTGTCTACGGAAATCCCGGTTACCCCCTTGGTCGCCAGCACCAGCAATACGCAAAGCCGGATTCCCGATTATCATGGTCACTTCGATAAAACCTGGGGAGTAGGCAGTTTTTCCCTGCTGGTGCGTGATCTGGCCTCATCTGCCCTGCCCAGTGCACGAAGTGCCCGCCAAGGGGCCAGCTGGCACCAATACCCACAGGGAATGCGTGCCGGAACTTTCCTCCATGACCAACTGCAAGCGCTCGCGGGGCAAGGGTTCGCCACTGTTGTGCAAAAGGGCAGCACCTCACGTATCGCCCGGGCCTGTGAACAGGCGGGTCTGTCCGACTGGGCAGAAGGCACCCTGGAATGGCTGCAAGCCATCGTCCGGACGCCCCTCACGGCATCCGGCCTGAGCCTAGAAAACCTGCAGCACTATCAGAGTGAAATGGCTTTCTGGTTTCCCGGTGCCGCACTGCGCAGCCGGGAACTGGACCAGCTCTGCACTGACCAGATGCTTCCCGGAATGCAGCGGCCGCGCCTGCCGGATCGTGTTGTCCACGGCATGATGCGCGGCTTCATGGATCTGGTATTTGCTGATGCCGGTCAATATTTTGTCATGGATTACAAATCCAATGTCCTCGGCAGCGAGGATCAGGATTATCATGAACAGGCCATGCAGCAGCAGACCCTGCAACATCGTTATGAACTGCAGGCCAGTCTCTATCAACTGGCCCTGCACCGTTTGCTGCAGCAGCGTCTGGGCCGGAATTATGATCCGCAAGCACATTTGGGGGGTACCCTCCTGTTCTATTTGCGCGGACTGGAAGGACCGCAACGCGGAATCCTTCATCTGCCCGCCAATCTGGCACTGATTGAAGAGATGGACCAGTTGTTTGCGTCCGGAGAACGCGCATCATGAGTCAGGCTACTTGTCATACCAATCCCGAAGCCATTCTCCAGCTTTTGCAAGACTGGACGGAAGCGCAATGGTTGAGAGCCCTCGATCTGAGTTTTGCGCGGTTTCTGCTCAGCTTGGAACCCCAGGCACCGGCCCTCTTGCCGCTGGCGGCAGCCCTGCTCGCCCGCCTGGAAGGCGAAGGACATACCTGTTTGCAGCTCGAACTTTTTCTGCATGAGCCCGATCGCTTTCTCAGCGGAGCACCAGAACTGATCACGGAAATTCGCCATATCCTCGCCGCATGGTCCCAGCCGCAACAATGGATGGATATTCTCAGCACTTGCCGGGTGGTGGAGCAGATCGACCGCACTCAACCAAAACCTCAGGACGACGACAGCGAAACGCCCCTGGTGCTGGATCAGGGCTGCCTGTATTTGCGGCGCTACTGGCGCGATGCCCAGTGCATCGCCCGGACACTAACAGAACAGGTCAGTCGCAGGGCGCTCAATCCCGTCCCGGCAGACACACTCAAACCGCTGCTGGCACAGCTTTTCCCCGCAGACACTTCAGGTTCGCCGGAAAATCTTCCCTGGCAGAAAATTGCCTGTGCGCTGGCCATGCGTGGCCGCTTCACCATCATCACGGGTGGCCCGGGTACGGGCAAAACCTACACAGCAGCGCGCCTGATGGCCCTGCTCATGGCGCAGCACAACAGTAGTTCATTGCGGATTGTGCTCGCCGCACCTACCGGCAAGGCCGCCGTGCGCATTAATGAATCCCTGCACAACGCTATTGCCCAATTGCCGCCGCTGGGTCAAGAGGATCTGGCGACCACCTTTGCGCGCATCGGTCCGGCGCGCACCCTGCACAACCTGCTCGGCGCACGTCCCGGAACCCGACGGTTTCGCCATGACCGCCAGCACCCCCTGGATCTGGATGTGCTGATCGTCGATGAAGCCTCCATGATTCATCAGGAAATGATGGCCGCCCTGTTGCGTGCCCTGCCCGAACATGCCCAACTGATTTTGCTGGGAGATCAGGATCAGTTGGCTTCCGTCGAGGCGGGCGCGGTACTTGCCGATCTTTGCAATCATACCGGGTCCTACGACAGTGCAACCTGCACCTGGCTGGAAGAGACTTGCAACTGCACGCTGGAGGCAGACCGCCGCTCTACCAATCCTCTTGCCAGCGGAGTGGTGCGACTGCAACGCAGTCATCGCTTTAACGCCGGAATTGGCGCGCTCGCTGACGCCGTGCAACAGGGACAAACGTCTCTTGCTATCCAGACACTCCACCAGGAAGCCGTGCTCGAGTGGTACGAATCCCCAGAAATTGCGCAGATTCTGCAACTGGCGGACAGCCACTCAGGCTACCGGCCACTCTGGGAAAATATCCGCCGGGGGGGCGGCAAAAATATTGAGGAACACGCCCTTTGGGTACAGCAGATTCTCGAACAATATGGTGCATTCCGCCTGCTGTGCGCCCTGCGCCAGGGGCCCTGGGGCGTTGCCGGAATCAACCAGGCCATCGAAAACCATCTGCAGGAAACCGGCCTCCTCAAAACCCAAGGGCTCTGGTATGCCGGACGCCCCGCCCTGATTACCCGCAATGATCCCCAATTGGGACTTAGCAATGGTGACATCGGTATTGCTCTTCCCGATCCGCAAGGCAAGTTGCGGGTTTACTTTCCCGGCAACGACCCACTGCCTCGCGCCATTCTCCCAAGCCGCCTCAAATACAGCGAAAGCGCCTGGGCCATGACTGTACACAAATCCCAAGGTTCAGAGTTCCAGCACACGGCGCTGATTCTGCCGCCGCAGGATAGCGCGGTGATCCGCCGGGAACTGTTATATACAGCCGTTACCCGGGCCCGCGAGAAATTCAGCTTGTTTGCCACGAAGGCTGGCCTGGAACAAGCCATCACCCGCAGAACCCTGCGCATGAGCGGCCTGTTGTCAGCTTTGCAAAATTCAGCTAATTAACACAACAAATTAAAATACGCACAGACTGCTCATGGCCCACTACCCACTCTAGAAAAACCCACAGGAAAGCATGTCCAGTCCATTCCCCCTTAAATCCCGTAAGTTACTCAGTTCACTGCTTCAGAACCGGCAGGCCGATTTTTCGGCTGCCATTGCCCAGGCGGTAGAACAGTTTTATGCAAAAGTAGCGGAATACCCCGAATTGGAGATTGTACTAAAGCGTCTGGGTAATGAACGAGTCTCCCGACTGAAAGCAGAGCAATGCAAACATTCCTTGTCGCTGCTGTTACCAGACGATGATGATGATTTTGCGCTGCGCTCACAGGAAATCGGCAAGATCCATGCCTTAATGGGCATTCAAAGTGAGTGGCTGATCAACAGCATGGCCCTTTACAGTGACAGCCTGCTCGATCTGCTCAATCCCTTTTTTAAAGACACCCCCGAATTACGCGGATATCTGCTGCAAAGACTCGCCACCGATCTGGCCCGCCAATTACAAGGCATGGAAACCGTAGCTCTGGAAGAGCGCAAAATTCTTGAGGACATTGATCAATTGCTGATCAGCGAGGTCACTCCGGAAGAAAGTGTGCGGCAGATGATCAACAAGTTGATGACCATTTCCGGGCTGGATGGTGCATGGATCGGCCATTCTGAAGATGGCATTCACCTGCTCCGCGATCAGGTCAGTGGTGAAGCGTTGGAGGAATACCTGAACAGTGTTGAGATTCGTCTGGACGACAGTCCTTACGGCCAGGGACCCGCCGGAAAAGCCTGGCGCAGCGGCGAAATTGTGTATGTCGACGACTGGCTAAGCGATCCGATCACAGCCCCCTGGCAGGAACCCTCCCAAAAATATGGCTGGCGCTCCAATGTGACCATTCCCGTCAAGGTCAATGGCAAGCCTTATGCCACTATTGGTCTGTACAGCAAAATTCCGGGGTTTTTTCGTGTCCCTAATCGCCAGAACCTCATACGACACCTTGCCATCATGTTGGGCATCGCCATTGGTCGTCATCAACAACAAATACGCATCGATCGCTTAAATAGCCTCTATCGGGCTTTTCTCGCCGAAGGCGACATTCTGATCCGGGCCCGCTCCGAAACCGAGATGTTTCGCAAAACCTGCCAGCACATTGTGGAAGGAACCCTGTTCAAAACTGCTTACGTCATGAAGCCCGATCAGGCTAGCTGTTTCAAGGCCCTTGCTGGTGCCGGTACCGGGAGCGGAATTCTCGGTAATCTGGGTATCCAGCTATTTTCAGATCGTCCCAGCCTCTTGCGCGATACCTGGCAATCTGAACGCCTGCAATACCGTAATGATTACCGCAACGATCCGGCTTTGAGTGCCCAACATAATCTGATGGAACAACAAAACTGGGCCAGCGTCGCTACCATCCCGATTCGGCGTAACGGGCAAATCTGGGCGATTCTCGGTGTGACCAGCAGCGAAAAGAACATTTTTGACCAGGAAATCCTGGGCACGCTTGCCCGGGTAGGCAAACTGATTGGTTATGGCCTGGATGAAATGGATCTCAAAAAACGCATTGATCAGGAACGCATCACCCAGAGCTGGATGGCGCGTCATGATGCGCTCACCCGATTGCCCAATCGGGTGGCCCTTTTAGACAGAATTCCCGAAGCCATCCAGCGTGCCCAGCGTGAAGAAAAATTACTCGGTATCTGCATGCTCGACCTGGATGATTTCAAGCCCGTCAACGATCAGCATGGTCATGCCGCCGGGGATGTATTATTACAAAAAGTTGCTACTAGACTTGGGCAGGCACTTCGACAGACAGATTTTGTGGCCCGGGTCGGAGGTGATGAATTTGCTTTGATTCTGGAAAACATCCAGAACATGGAAGATGTTGAAAAAGTGATGTTCCGGATATCCGAGGCGCTGGAAAGACCCTATGTTCTTCCCGGTAACATCACCGTCAAAATTGGCGGAAGCCTGGGCATCACCATTTTTCCTTTTGACGAAGGGGATAGCGAAATACTGCTGCGCCATGCTGATCAGGCGTTGTATGCCGCCAAAGCCAATAAAACGGAGCGCGAACACTTTTGGGCCAGCTTCCAGGGAGAAGAAGTATTTTCTGGAGAAAGCAATCTGCCGTATTTGACACTGCTGCAGCAGGATGAAGGCCTGATTCCTTATTATCAACCGATTCTGCACCTGGCAACAGGTCGCATCATTGGCATTGAAGCCCTCGCCCGCCTGCGGCAAGGCACTGAGATTATTCTTCCCGACACGTTTATTCCCCATCTGGACAGCAGAGCAGCGCAAATGCTCACCAGCAGAATACTGCGTATTGCCACGCGGACAGCACAACAGCTTCATCTTGCCGGGTATCCTTTGGAAGTAGCCGTTAACATCCCTCCGGACGCCCTCTTTGCAGACAATTTTCTGCCTGAATTGCAGGCTATTCTGGCCGACAGTGCGCTGGCACCGGAACAATTAACCCTGGAGATTCTCGAAAATGGCGATTTTCTGTCCCTGCAACTGGCTCAGGAAAAAATCGCCACCATTCGTTCACTGGGGGTTCGTGTTGCCCTGGATGATGTGGGTAGCGCCTACGCCTCGCTGTTGCGCCTGAAAGAAATTGCCGTTGATGAAGTCAAACTCGACCAGTGTCTGGTCCGGGGGATTCCCGAGCAACCCGGAGATCTGATTTTTGTCGGCAGTATTGCCGCATTGGCCTTGTCCATGGGTTCGCGTTATGTGGTCGAGGGGGCGGAAACGCCGGAGACGCTGGATGCTCTGGCTGTTCTTGGGGTGGACTGCGTTCAGGGCTACGCCATTGCACGGCCCATGCCCGAACAAGCACTGCTACCCTGGCTTCAGGCCTGGACGCCAGAGCCACAAAACAATCAGCCTAAAACCCTGTTGGGTGCTTACGCCTCGCATTTGCAATTCGACAGCCTGTATCAGATTGCACCAGCGATTCTGGGCAAGCTTCCCAGCCTGGATGACGCGCATAATTGTCGTTTGGGAAAATATCTGGATGCCCACGGTCTCGCGGACTCCGCACTTGCAACGGCACATCAAGCCTACCATGCCTGCATTTCTCGCAAACATAGCCCTGAAGAAATCACCCGACTCAGAAAGAAAATGGCCGACAACTTTGCGGCCACGCACGACAACCTTCCCGAAAACCGGGCACGCATTCATCCTGAAAGCGACAGTTAGACAGGAAGCTTTTTGCTCCAATATCCCTTGCCTGTTGTTCTCGGACTCATCCTGCCTCGGGTTCAAACCGGAGGGCGGCGGAATTGAGGCAATAACGCAGGCCAGTGGGTTCAGGCCCATCCGGAAACACATGCCCCAGATGGCTGTCGCAGCGGGCGCAGCGGATTTCCGTACGCACCCGGCCATAGCTGGTGTCAGTCAATTCACGGATATGATCTGGGGCGAAAGGCTCCCAAAAGCTGGGCCAGCCGGTTCCTGACTCAAATTTGTTGGCCGAGCGAAACAAGGGCAGACTACAAAGCGCACACAAGTAGTTACCGGCCTCCTTTTCATGGAGCAGGCCTCCACAAAACGGCGGTTCCGTACCATGCTCAAATAACACGTGGCGCACCTCTGCGGGTAAATCTTTAGCCATTTCGGCACGAGTATTGGCATCAATGGAGGTCAAGTCATATCCTGCAGATGAAGTGGGCATTTCCTAAGACTCCTTGGTCTGTAAATACTGTGGAAAAGTATGCCGCAATTTTTCCACCTTGGGCAAAGCAACCGCGCAGATATAAGGTTGATCAGGATTACGGCGAGCATAATCCTGATGATAGTCCTCCGCAGAATAAAAGTTTTCCAGAAGAGTTACTTCAGTTACAATGGGTTGCCCGAATAATCCTGTCGCATTGAGTTCTGCAATATAATCGTTAGCCATCTGCCGTTGGGCAGCATTTACGGCAAAAATAGCCGAGCGGTATTGTGTCCCCACATCATTCCCCTGGCGATTGCGTTGGGTGGGGTCATGGGCCACGGCGAAAAAAACCTGCAACAGCCGGCCAAATGACAAACGCGCCGGATCAAAATAAATTTGCACCGCCTCGGCATGACCGGTCGTACCACTACAGACCGCCCGATAATTGGCTGTTTCCCGGGCTCCTCCGGTATAACCCGAAACCACCCGGGCGACCCCTTCCAGAGCAAGGTAAACAGCTTCGGTACACCAGAAGCAACCACCTGCAAGCACGGCCATTCCGGGCGTAGTGGCGTCTGGTTGCTCTCCTTGGGGAGCTGGTATTTGCATGACCATCAATAACCCTCCTGAATGCATTTCCGGGAAAGACCACAAAGCACTTGACCTGAACCGGCAATCTCATGAGCATAGCCGCAAATCAACGATTGACCAAGCTGGAGAAGTCATGAGCGGACATGGACTGCATAGCCACCCACCCCACGAAGAAATGGTTCATCATGCTGCCGGAGGCCATGGCGGAGAACGCCACAGCCTGAGTCAGTGGGTCGCCATATTTACCGCTATCCTCGCGGCATTTGGCGCCATTGTCAGTTATCAGGGGACCCACTTGATGAATGAGGTACTACTCCAAAAAAATGAAGCCGTTTTGGAAAAGGCCAAGGCTGCTGACCAGTGGAATTACTATCAGGCCGTCAGCACCAAGCTGCACATGATGGAGCTGGCCATTATTCTTGCCCCTGACAAAGCCGTCGGCTTTAAAGAAAAAATTGCAAAATATGAACAACAGAAAGTCAGCATTCAGCAAAGCGCCACGGAAATGGAGCAAAAATCTGAAGCGGCCAACCGGGAGTCGGCGCATCTCAACCGCCCCCATAATAATCTGGAAATTGCCATGATTTTTTTGCAAATTGCCATATCATTGGCTTCCATAACCGCGCTGACCAGACGTAAGTGGTTGTTTGCCATAGCAGGGATCAGTGCTGCCGGAGGCATTGGTCTGTGGATGAGTGCCATTTTTTTATTTTGATCCGGTCCCCGGTAGCCATTTCATACCCTGCAACAACGCACTCTGCCTTAGTAACGCTGATTGATCAGTTCTGACGGATCGGGATGCGACAGATAAGGGTATTTGCTAGGATGGTGACATTATGTTCAACAAATCAGCCTGAGGATGATAAGAAATGACGTTAAACAGACAGTTTCGCAACCTAGCATTACTCACAGGAGGCTTTTTGCTTGCAGGCTGCGCCAGCGTCACCACCTCCAATCTGAAACCGGCGGAACACCTGGTCCAGCAAAATTTCCACGATAAAATCCATGTCACCAAAGTCTTTCCCGGTCCCGTCCACAGCCTGACGGGTATTGTCGTTGAAACTGACCAGCACCAACAGGGCATACTATGGATGCTGTCCGACAAATATCTGTTATTGGGTCCGGTAGTAAATGCCCAGCAGGAAAACATCACCGGACATTATGCAGACAAGTACCTGCCTCAACCCGCCAAAGTACCTGCCGAAAAAATTGCGCCCGCAGCCTTGGCAGCACCGGGTTTTACCATAGGACATTCGGGACCGCTGATGGTCGTGTTCATGGATCCCAACTGTATTTTCTGTCATCTGCTCTGGGAATCGCTGCAACAACCGGTAGCCGAAGGCAAAGTCCGGGTAAAAGTGGTTCCTGTCGGCTTCCTCAAGCCTTCCAGCCCGGCCAAGGCGGCAACCATTCTCGCTGCAAAAAATCCTGCCGAAGCCTGGGCCAATAACGAAAAAGGCTTTGATTTGCATACCGAAGAAGGCAGCACCAAACCCCTGAGTCATATTCCTGCGGTCGACGAGGCGGCGGTCAAGACCAATACCCAACTGCTGCATCAGACCGGAGAAACGGCCACCCCCGCCCTGTTGTACTGCATTAAAACGGCCAAAGGGCTGGAAATGGAGATGAAGCACGGAATTGACGTGCACCACACGCCGGAGTTCATCCAGAAACTGGAGGGTAGTGTCGGTGCCCGGGGCTGCATCCCTGCTGCCTGAGTGCCATGCACATGAGTGCCTCGCGCCTGATTGCCTTGGCACGGAACGAGCCCTTAGCGGGTCTCCCAACGCCAGGCATCGGCGATGATGGTGGCCAGACCCGCATAGCGGGGCTTCCACCCCAACTGTTCACGGATTTTGCGTGAGTCCGCTACCAGGCGGGCGGGGTCCCCTGCACGTCGAGCTTCATCTTCACAAGCAATGGGCTTGCCCGTCACCTGCCGGGCAACATCAATGACTTCCTGAACCGAAAAACCGTTACCATTGCCAAGATTAAAAGCGCAACTGTCGCCTCCGGCGAGAAGATGTTCCAGTGCCAGCCAATGTGCTTCAGCCAGATCAGTCACATGAATATAGTCACGAATACAGGTCCCATCGGGTGTCTCATAATCACGCCCGAACACACGGATCTGGGTCCGTCGCCCGGAAGCGGCCTGTAATACCAGCGGAATCAGATGCGTCTCCGGATCATGACGTTCACCCAGCTCCCCATCAGGGTCCGCCCCTGCCGCATTAAAATAGCGCAAACAAGCAGCTTTGAGGCCATAAGCGCGATCATAGTCAGACAGCGCCTGCTCCACCATCCACTTACTCCGTCCATAAGGATTGATGGGATCTTTGGGATGATTTTCATCAATGGGCGTATATTGAGGTTCACCAAAAATCGCTGCTGTAGAAGAAAAAATAAATTTTTTGACATCAAATGCAACCATCACATCCAGAAGATTCAGCGTATTACTGACATTGTTCTGATAATATTTGGAAGGCTCCTGCACGGATTCTCCCACCTGAATATAAGAAGCAAAGTGCATGACTGCAGCAAATGAATGCGTTGAGAAAATCCGATTCAGCAACCGGGTATCCGCAATATCTCCATAAACAAAAGCGCCACCACAAACTGCATCACGATAACCACCAGAAAGATTATCCAGAGTCACCACCTCTGCCCCACCCTGAAGCAGGCGTTTTACCATATGGCTGCCAATATAACCCGCACCACCCACTACCAGAATTTTCATGAATTGCCTGCCTCTGTCAGATAATGCGTTTATTGAACAAGTAACCTTTCGGAGCTTTCGGACCAACTGTTCATTTTTGCTGTCTGGATTCTAGCGAAAAAGCACCGCATGGGGCAAACTATTCCCAAGTTAATCAGGCCTCTCCATATGTTTCCAAAGGACTTTATGAATCCGTCAACTTTTAATCCCTGGGTGTACTCTGCAGCATTGTTTATTGGTTTGATTTTATGTGTTTTTGTAGGCTTCCAACTCGGCAAAAGTAGTCGGGCCGACGGGGGTTCCGGGGCACTGAACGGAGCCGTATTCGGGCTTTTGGGATTACTGTTGGCGTTTTCCTTTTCAGGTGCCGCCGAACGCTTTCAACACCGCCGCGATTTGATTACCGAAGAAGCCAATGCGGTCGGCACCGCCTATCTGCGGCTGGATTTATTGCCAGCAGCACAACAGATGGCTCTCCGCCAAAAAATGCAAAAATACCTACAAGCCCGCCTGGAAACATATCAGCATATAGGTAACAACACCCCTGCAGCTCTGGACGCCTATCAACGTAGCGTTCAATTACAGCACCAAATCTGGACAGAAGCGATCCTCGCGGCCCAACACACCGGCAATACAGCCATATTAAGCCTGGTCAGTCGTGCACTGAATGCCATGTTTGATATTACCACCACCCGCATTGCCGCCACCCGAAGTCATCCACCAAAGATTATTGACTTCCTGCTTTTCGCACTATCCTGGATTTCTGCCCTGCTGGCAGGCTATGGCATGACCGAACACAAGCGCATCCCCTGGCTACAGGTCATCATTTTTTCCGCCGCGCTGACCGTCACCATTTTCGTGATTCGTGATCTGGAATATCCACGCCTCGGCTTCATCCGTGTCGACTCGGCGGATCAGTTACTGGTCGAAACCCTGCAGGGGATGCAGACAAGCGACACTTAAAGAATCATGCACAGTGCTCTTCACGGCTATCCCTCATTTCGTCAGGAAGCCGAAACACATTACCATCTCACTGCTATTGCGAGACTAAACCTGCAATGGACTGGATATGGAGTGACGGAAATTTCGGCGGTTTGTGGTTCAACCCCCTTCAAGTGGCCTCCCTTAGATTGCGCAATGGTTAATTTGAATCTACAATGTTTATTCGTCAAGCACAGGGGACGCGCATGAATCAGACCAAAATTCAGAAGTGGGGGCACAGCATGGCCCTACGCATACCTGCCACGACCATACGGAGTTGGGGCGTCGGCGAAGGTCAAGCAGTCTCATTGGAGATCGAAAACGGCGCACTGGTAGCACGACCAGCACAAAAGCGTTACACCTTGGACGAATTACTATCGCAGTGTGACTTTACTCAGCCCATAAGCGCCGAAGAGCGTGAGTGGATAGATGCGCCGTCAGCAGGAATCGAAGAAATTTGATGCGGTGGCCACGGCGAGGGGAGATTTGGCAGGCAAACCTCAGCCCGACATCAGGCCGTGAACAGCAAGGTCATCGTCCCGTGCTAATCGTATCGAGAGAAGCCTTCAATCGCTCTGGCCTGGTTTGGGTCTGCCCCATCACTCAAGGTGGCAATCAAGCTAGATTCGCGGGATTTGCAGTCTCTTTGATGGGGTCTGGAACAAAAACACAGGGGATAGTGATGAGCAACCAATCTCGCACCGTTGATCTTATGGCAAGGGACGGCAAGTTTGTCGAGATGGTCCCAGAGTCCATAGTCAACGAAGTGATAACCAGGATACAGGCCATTTTTGAGTGACAAAATGAATAGGCTCAGCGTAATGTCCCATAATTGGCACTTCTGGGTAGCAGAAGAACCGAGCAAAAACCGGGCGATCTGCCCTTCAGGATTTTTGGCCCACGAGACAGAACGGTGCATTATGTCCGGTAAGTCCGCAAGGAGGTCATTCAGTTTTTTACTGCACTGACAGTGCAGTCGAATTTACGTTAGACGTCCCAATCCCGTCCGCGATGCACATTCATAAGATACGTAAACCATGACACAGCTACCACCCGAAGCAGGCGGCTTCAATAGTGGTCTCTTTGAGCCGGATGATGATTGGATCGCTTCTGCCCCAAAGGAACTTCAAATCGCTGCTATGCGGCGGTGGTTTCTTGATCGCTACGAGGACCCTGCGAACGAAACGCCATGGGACGGCGAAGGCAAAGAATATGTATTTGTCTGGGGTGGTCCATACGACCCTGATGACGAAATCCAGAGCAGCTTTAACAATTTGTCTCGCGTACGCGACGTTATCCAACAATTCTCCAAGGGAAATCGAGGAGGAACTTGTTCGTCGCTTTCCGGTGTAATTGGGGGCCCTTCAGAACTCTGAATTTAAAGCACGTTAAGCATCTGGAGCCTAGTTCTGTGTGAATCTGTCCCAAAAAGATCAGTTTCGGATAAAAGCTAATCTTGTGTACAAAAGTAATATAAAAAGCATGATGGACATGCGCTGAAATTCGCACATCGGTTTTGATCATCCTGAAATCTGCAATATGTGGACCGAGGTCCCTGTAACCGATCCATCTGGTGATGGGACATACAAAAACTAGCAAATATAGGCTATGCAGCGACCTTAACGTACTTTAAATTACGTTTTCGTTCCATTTTAACTTCAGCCCCCTTTAACTATAGTTGAGGCAGTTGTATCATAAGCTGATATGGTCGACTAGGATAATTAAATGAAGGGAATATTTTGGAAAAAGAAAGAAATTAATAAAACTACCGAATCAAATGAATTCGCCGGGATCGACCCGTTTGAAATAGACGAGTGTGAATTGAATGAAGCTCAACGTGCTGAACTTTCGCGTATGCGTTTAGAGCGTATACTGGGTGACGTAAAAGAGCCATCATTAATTGAAAAAATTAGAGAGCGATTTGACGTACCGTTATATCTTATATTTGATTAATTCTTACCTTATTCGTTTTACATTGGCATACGGGCAGTTGTCATATGGTTTAGCTTGCAGATATCACTGCCCCAATATTACGGCCCACCCGCATTCGAATGGTTAGTCTCTTGTGATGATCTTATGGATAGTCCCGTTTTACTTCTGGATAAGCGAGGTTCTGGGTGAAGAAGGAAAAGAATTTTGCTGACTGATCGCACAGGTACGCTTTTAACTCGTTAGCCATAACAGAGGGTGGATCCCAACAAAGGTACAAAAGGTCCCACAAGAAACTCTGCAATAGCCTGAATTCACAAGGGCCACAAGCATTCTGGCATCCCCCGTGATTTCTCCTGTCTCGGACCATGGGTTTCGGGGAAACACTCTGTATGTTCTTAAAACGGTCGTTTTGAGAATGCGTCGTGCCACTCCCCCAAATGGGCGTATGGGTGCCAAAGAATATCCGTTTTCCTTGTCCCGAAACTTAAAACCCCTTACGTTTTCGTCAAACCCATTAAAGAACATAAAGATACAGAAAACAGATCTCATTTCATTGGTGACGTGATTGACCAACAGGGGATCGGCAGGACGGCCTTCTAACGCCATTTTCCAACAGATCCGGAAAGGCGCTCAGGAATGAGCGTTCAGCAGAAGCTTAACTGGGGGGGGGCTAAACCCTGGGACTTTTGGTACCTTTGTTAGGATGAACCCAAGGATTGGCTTTCAGTGTAACGTGGGGACTCAGCAGACGCGAAAAACACCATGAAATTGTTACGGTAACGGTTATTTAACAGCCCCCCCCCCCC
>NZ_MOAD01000001.1:2596962-2612364 GCF_001931655.1 Acidithiobacillus albertensis
CCACCGCCGCTGGCCATACCCTGGACCTTCCCTATACCTGGGGAGCAGCCATTCGCAACCAGGTTGGAGCCAGCGGATATCTGAGTGGCGGGAAACATGGCTGGTCTTTAATCGGCACCTTGCACCTCAATGCCATCACCGGGCAAAACATTCAGACCAATTTAGGGGCCAGTACTTATCTGGCCGCAATGAAACCGGTATTTACCGGAGCCGGTTGGTGGATCACGGTAGGACCTTCTGTTTATGCCGAAACCTACGCACGGAATGCGGATTTCACCTCGCCGGGATATGGTGGGTATTTCAGTCCGCAAATGATGGTACAACCCTCCCTCAGTGCGAGTGCCAGCCATTGGTGGCATGGCGGTGGAGTCAATATAAGCGCGGCTGTCGGCTATCAGTGGCTGCATCAGGCGGGAGGCCCATACCTCGGTTTCGGCGCCTTGCGAAATCAAGTGACCGCTTCGCTGGGAACGCAGGGGCTGGCTTTATCCCCATATGCGAGTTCCAGCGGACACAATATAGCCGGATCGGTCAATGTCGTGCTAACACAGCAGCTCTCGACCCACTGGTATCTTGATGCCGGGGCTTCCTATCAGGCTAATCCGGCATTTCAACAAGCTCAGGCAGGGCTGGATATTCGCTATGTGTTTGGAAAACGGAAAGCGCCCAAACGGACCTTCCTGCCTGCCCAGTTTGTTTTGGGCATGGGTCGCTATGGCTAGATGGTGCACTAAAGGGAGAATCGGCATGCATACGTGGGAAGTTCTACCCGAACCTACACACGAAAGCAGGATCAAAAGGATACGTGATTGGTTTCAACTCAAGACCCGACTCATGGGCATGGGATCGCTAGCCATGTTGTTCGCCATGGGCGGTTGTGCTCTGTTACCAGCGGGGAAGTACTCAAGTCCGAATCCCGCTCCTTGGTACCATTTATGGAGCAGTTATCAAGCCCGGTTTATTGATGCGCAGGGGCGGGTCATCGATTGGGATGATGGGGGGGTTACCACATCTGAAGGTCAGTCATACGCGCTGTTTTTTGCCCTGGTCGCCAACAACCCCGCATTGTTCCAGAAAATACTTTCCTGGACGCAGGACAACCTCGCGCAAGGCAGTCTTGCCGCTCACTTGCCCGCCTGGCGTTGGGGCGAACGTCCCAACAAAACCTGGGGGGTACTGGATGAAAACTCGGCCGCAGACGCGGATCTGTGGATCGCCTACACCCTGATTCAGGCAGGCCGCCTATGGGACCGCAATAGCTATACTGCCATGGGGACCCTACTGGCGAAGCGGATCAACCAAAAAGAAGTGGTCGATCTCAAGGGCTTGGGACCGATGCTCATACCGGGCAACAGGGGCTTTCACATTGCTCCGCAAACCTATGTATTCAATCCCAGCTATCTACCCTTGCCGGTGCTTGAAGGCTTGGCACACGCCCTACCGCATGGTCCCTGGCATGCCATGGCAGAGCACCTGCCGGCTTTTATAAGGGCCACAAGCCCGCATGGGTTTACCCCGGATTGGGTAGCCTACTCCCCCACAAAAGGATATTACGAGGCACCACAGGGTCCGAGTAGCAGCTATAACGCCATCCGCGTATATCTCTGGGCAGGCATGAGCAATCCGGAGAGTGCTGGAACACAGCGTATTTTGCAGAGCATTTCCGGGATGAGCCGTTATTTGAAATCGCATTTATTGCCACCAGTCGATGAAAACTGGCTAACCGGAAAACCATCAGGAACCGGTCCCGTAGGTTTCTCGGCGGCACTAATCCCCTATCTGACACAAAAAGAGATGGACAAGGCCGTCCATAACCAATGGCTTCGGCTCAACGCCGATTATGACCAGGCCAATGGCCTCTATGGGAAGATGCCCCATTACTACGACCAGAATCTGGCGTTGTTCGCCCTAGGATGGGTGTATCACACCATAAGGTTTAATCCGAAGGGGGAACTGCAACCCTCATGGTCCACCGGGAAGCCGTAGAATGGACACAAAAGAGGACAACAACATGGCACAAAATATCTTCGGCGCATTGCCCTGGAAGTCAGGTTTTCGTTATAAGCATAAAATAAAGCCCACAAGTGCTGCGTCTGTTGTTCTGGCGCAGACCATGTCGGTGCATAGGATTGGAATCACTGGAAACCTCAGCATTCAATGGCACGACTCTATGATAAGCACGAATGTGAAAAGTGCAGGCACACACACTGAGAGAACATTTGACGTCATTACGACACGTGATTATCAGAGATTTAATAAACTATTAATATCAGTGATTAATAACGGCGAAAATCTACATGTCGAAACAGAAAAAATATTTAATCAATTCTGTAAAAAAATATTGCGTGAGCTAGGACCATTAAAGTGGTCCAGTCTCGTTGAGATATCCGACGCTGGACATCCCTTGCAGAGAGAACGGAGCTTGATCTGTGAAAATGCACAAATAAAGTCGAAAATACGATCTCTAATTAACAAGGGGATACCAGAAAAGGCCGCTTTATACGACTTATTCGATCCAACGACACCCATGTTTCTAAGGATGTTGCAAGACTATGCTCAAGAAGTGGCTATATTTCCTGTCCGGCTTGAACGATTTAAGGGACTGTGGATTGTGGGTAGTAATGAACCCCGGTACATTGAAAAATTTGGTTTCGAAAATCTGGCTGTTGCTCCGCGTATACTAGAAATTATTGCTAGCGCAAGGGAGCACGCTCAGCGTGATCCCTTAACCGGCCTTCCTAATCGAACATTTCTGCATTACTGTCTTACAGAAGCCAGATCACGAAGTGTCAGAAAAAAAACCCAGATGGCAGTTGGTCTATTAGATCTGGATGGATTTAAGATGATAAATGATACTTACGGACATAAAGCAGGAGATTGGATATTGCAGGAAATAACTTCACGTTGGAAAAAAGTTCTACGCTCATCAGACACACTATTACGTTTGGGTGGCGACGAATTCATCATTCTTATTGAAGATCTTAAAAGCATTAATGATGTGAATAGGTTGATGAAAAGGGTTCATGCACAGGCTACAGAACTATTTGTTTATAATGGACACAAAATTCAACTAGATGTAAGTGCCGGGATCACTATATTCCCTCATGATACAGGAGATAATGACATACTGTTAGATCATGCAGACCAAGCCCTCTATTGGGCAAAATCCAGCAAATCAAAACGTCAGCGGTGCTATTTTCTTTACAGTGATATAAATAGTAGTGTGGCTTCATGAGTGAGGCATAAATATATCAAATGAAAAATGATTATTTTTTGTGGATTAAATGGCTTGTCCTTGTCGATATGTAATTAGTGCAATATGGATTTACGATTTGTTGTTGGGAACTCAAAGATGTTATGTCTAGACTTATGTATTTATGACCTATGAAAAAGGAGGTATCTACAATGCGAGCTAATGGAACTGATAACTTGCTCACCATCGGATTATTCCATGTCGCTTTGGTTGCAAGTGCGAACAGAGAAAGTAGCGATTTACTTGTGGATGGGTTGCGAGAGATGATTACTGGATTACACGCATTAATGGATCAAGAGCATTTTAAGATTGAATTTTTTAATGGTCAAGATTTAGAAAGAGATCTCTTGGATTTAGAACACTTGATATTATTGATGCTTGAAGAGGCGCGCAATGAATCAAAGAGCCTTGAGAGGCAGTGTGCATTGAGCCAGTTGCTTGATGCACTGACTGGGTTACGCTGGGAGGTCGTCCATCATACCAGGAATAACAGTCATCGCCTAAAGGCTTTTGGTACCATGAATAACGACAATCAACTATCCAATATAAAACTTCATAGACTTAAAACACATTGAATATTTATCCAACTGATGATGGAAATCGCTATTCGCATTTTCCTGGCAATGGGATAGTTTGATGACCATTGTTATCTGGTTTATGGTATTTATGATATCAATCCTCTGAATTTTAATTTGGCGAATGAATACCAACAGATGTGATCTAATGCTAATGTGAACAGCGGTTTCGACAGGGGCGAACCAATGAATAATTGGGTATATGAACTGTTTCCTGAAAGTTTGCACGGAGAACCTGCAGGCTCTCGTCGGCTTTCCCGTGTGGAAGATCATGAAAACATTCAAATCAGTCTGTATGTAAAGCGACACCCGGTGAATGATATTCTGCTTTCTCGTGAGAAAGTGCTGGCGAGAAGGGAGACTCTGTATCGTTACGACCTCGATATTGTCAGTACATTTGCCCAGGATCATGGTCTCCAAGTGTTGGAGGCGGATGCACGCCGCAGGCGGGTGCGTATTTCCGGGACGGCGGCGCAAATGCGGAAAGCCTTTAAGGTGGATCTGTATTGGTACCAAGGAAAAGCAGGAAAATTTCGTGCATATGTTGGTGTTCTTCAGGTACGCTCAGACCTCAAAAATGTCCTGGAATCTGTACTTGGATTGGATGAACGGGTTATTGCTCATCCCCGGCTGAGGCGTTTCGACAGGTCTTCAGCCACAACATCCAGTGCCTATCTTCCCAATCAGATCGCAGGATTTTACGGGATACCCGTACATCCGACAGGTGCTGGAGAGTGCATTGCAATTATCGAGTTGGGTGGAGGTTTCCATCAGTCCGATATTCGTACGGCATTTGCGGCGATGGGGTTGACTCCCCCCAATGTGTTAGCCGTCAGCGTGGATGGTGGTGAAAACAGTCCCACTACGCCTGACTCAGCGGATGCCGAGGTTGGGTTAGATATCCAGGTGGCCGGCGCCGTCGCCCCTGGAGCCTTGATTTTTGTTTACTTTACGCAAAATACTGATGCGGGATTTGCTGACGCCGTATCTTACGCGGCTACCGACAGTAGCTATAACCCATCTGTCATGTCCATCAGCTGGGGATCACCAGAATCAGAGTATTCAGCGCAAGCGCGCAACAGCCTGAATTCTGCTCTGCACGACGCGGCAGAGGCAGGGGTAACAATCACGGTCGCTGCAGGAGATAACCTTTCTACCGATGGTCTCAACGATGGCGCCGTACATGTCGATTTTCCAGCCTTCAGTCCCTATGTGGTCGCCTGCGGCGGAACGTCAATTACTGTCAGTAGCGGACGGATTAGTCAGGAGGTGGTCTGGAATAATGGTACCAGTGGTACTGGAGGTGGAATATCTGGAATATTCCCGGTCCCTTCTTATCAGTCTCAGGTGAAACTTCCAGTCAATGTTAGTTATGGATCCTCTGGAAGAGGTATGCCCGACGTGGCTGCGGATGCGAATCCTTTCACAGGATATCAGGTGACTGTAGATGGTGAGACTTTCCCGGTAGGTGGGACCAGCGCAGTAGCACCGTTATGGGCAGGTTTTTTTGCCCTGGTGAATAATGCTCGTGACAACGCGTTAGGATATGCAAACCCAATTTTATATAGCCAGACAAAGGGATTTCGTGAAGTTTTACATGGGAATAATATTCCCGCCAACTTCAATCTAGGGTATCGAGCGGGCCCAGGGTGGAACGCATGCTGTGGGCTCGGTGTAATGATTGGCCCAGATCTGTTTAAAAATTTGATTCAATGAGGTTGAAAACTGGAACCAACTATTTATAAATTTTTAAAAAACCGAAAGCGGATTAAGTCTAGGGAAATAAAATGTTGGTCCGGATTCATTATGGTGCGATCTGTTACAAACCGGTCAACGAGGCCACTGGGATAAGAGGCTATAGCCATTTAATATGCCATAGAAAGTATGATGCTGGCTGCAGGCATAATCTTCTTTCTGGCTGATGAAGTATTAACAAGTATACATTATAGGTTTAATACTTTGTTTGAGCCTGTTATTTTGTGGATTAGATTTCACCTATTTTAAAAAAAACGGTTTGTAGGCCTGCTGCAATTGGCAAGTGAAGAAATATGGTTGTCGCCAATGAGCGACTCCATCAATAAGCATGCTTATTTACACAAAGTGTATATATCATTATGATTATAATAAAGTTTATGTTATTTGTAATAAGGCGTGATGAATACCAATGAGGAAACATGTATTCACGAGGCTACTTGTTCCATCAAACAATTAAGTGTTAAATGGTTTAAATATATTGGAATCAGTTAGTTGTAAAAGTGGCATGAGTATTGCTATTAATTCAAGAGTTTTTATTGATTAGGGATAAACAATGCGGGACATTGTTATACAAGCTATTAACAGTTTTAATTGTTGATTTTAGGATACAAGAAAATACCATTGCTGGGCTTTTTTCTTTTCCTGCAAAAGATTATACTGGGTAAATAAGCAATGATGTTAATCGCAAAAGTTTACTGCTGATAGACGGGTGCGTCATATTTGTTCGGGTGCCTATACCTAATTTTTGTGTGCAATATTTATGGCGGTGGATTATTCTGGATTTATGTGGTAAGCGAAACTCACTCTAGGTGTATTAAATAAGTGTTAAAGCTATCACAAATTTGTTATTTATTTTTTGCCATATATTGCCGAAATGTTTAATTTCGCACTTATGTGTTAGGTTTACTCCTGTCAGGCTGGCGAGTGAAAAAAAGTTAAGAGGAATGTTTTATGTTGAGAAAACACAGATTAATTACAATGGTTGTTATTGTACCAAATGTCATCGCGATAATTTATTATTTTTTTATCGCATCGGCAACGTACAATTCATCGGCGCAGGTGGTTGTGGAAACCACTTTGCCCCACTCAGGAATTGGCCAATCCAGTCTCACTTCCTATGCTCCAGAAAGAGTAAAGAATGCTTACACCATAAAGAATATAATGCTTTCTTGGTCAGCCTACCAACATATCCGAAATGAGTTGCCACTGAGGAAATGGAATGCATCCGGTGATTTTATTACAGCCTACGGCGGAGTAGATACATTTTTTTCACGAAGTGACGTTGCGCTATGGAAATACTTCGATCATCATTTTTCTGTAAGCATTAATAAAAATGATGGGGTGATGTCCTTAAAGTATACTGCATACAAACCGCAATGGGCCCAGAAAATACTGCAGTCAACGCTGCAATATGCCATAGGAAAAATGAAGAAGATGGGCCAGAAGGTAAGAGAATCTCGTTTGGCTGCTGCAAAGGCTGCAGTCGCTTCTGCACAGTCTGGTCTAAAGACAGCAAATAACCAATTATCTCTTTATCGAAAAAAAACATCAATCTATAACCCAAAACTTATTTTACAGAATGAACTACACTTGCTGACCAACCTTTCAACAAGGTCTGCGGAGTTAAGCGCAGATGCAACAGCGTTATCTCACGCCGCACCTAAAAGCCAAGCTGTTTCAGGATATAATAAAGCAATTTTTATGCTTAATAAAAAAATTAAAAGTGCAAAGCAAACGCTACTTGCGAACGATAATATAGCTCATCTTTATCCTGTTCTAATCGCCAATCAATCCATTGCTGAAAGACTTTTAAATCTGGCTAAAGAAAGCGAACAGAAGGCCTTGACTCAGGCTGATGCTCCCAGTTTTCTAGCCATAAAATTAAGCGATCCTTCTTTACCAAAAGGATCTTCCGGGCCTGACAGAATGGTTGATACCATGATTATTTTTGGGATCACCTTATTATTGTGGAGCTTCTTAAGATGAAATGGCAGTTATATCCAGTACCTTTTATCATTAATTTATTATTGTTAGGTTGTTCCAGCCTTCCACATAGCGGACCCTCTGTGTCGGCTATGCAGCATGCTAATCTGGCAAACTTTATCATTGAACCAGTGACTCCTGGCAAAGCGCTTGCATTATCATTAGAGACTAAAAATAAGAGAGAGATTAGATTTGATAAGGCGTTAGGCAAGCTGCGGCATTGGTCTCAAAAAAAAATAACCAAGGATCTCATTCAACCTGGTGATCAGTTGCGAATCACGCTTTGGACAACCCATCTTTCCTTATCTGGTGGGCAATCGTTGTCATCACCGCTTCATAAATCCCGGTTGGGTGATTTTTTAGTCGGACAAAACGGGTCTATTCAATTGCCTTATTTAGGTAAAGTTGAAACCGATGGATTAACGCTGAACGGGCTGGAAAAAAAGATTAACAAGAAGTACAAGAGTACTGAGAAATTTATTATGCCCTATACAAAAGTGCAATGGGCTCCACATGGTCATTTACAAGGCGTACTCATTAGTGGAGCTGTAATGCATCCTGGTTTATTTCCTTGGCGGCCAGGTGGGTTGTCGATTGCTAAAATTCTCGCCAAATCAGGTTTAAAGAATGTTCCGTTACAATCCAAAGATAAGAACCATTCTGTAGAGGATGCTTCTACTTTGGTGGAAATAAGTTATCATCATCAACAGGTAACCTTACCTTTTCAGATTCTCTATGTGCACCATCTGCGTGTGCCTTCTGGTGCACATATATTGGTTTCACAGACGGCTGCTTATAAAGTCACACTTCTTGGTGGAGGGGTACTGCATCAAGGCCTGTATTCGTTTGGATCGATACCGAATATCAATGGATTGCTTGCAATGAGCGGCGGGCTTCAGAGCAATACAGCAGATGATCGGGAAATATTTATCATGCAACCATCCCACAGAGTAGGAACTAAGTCCATTCTATATGTATTACGCTGGAATACAGCTGAAGGATTACTCTCTGCTCAAAGAATGCCTTTACATAATGGCGATTTAGTCTATATACCAACGGCGCCAGTAGTGCCGATTGAAAAAGCGGCACAAATATTCAGTGATTTCTTGCTGCCAACTGCTTTAATTAGTAATGCGGTTAAATAAAATGATAAAAAAGACATGGGTTCAAAAAATACCTAAAAAAAGACTGTCTGTCAGTTCGCATGCTTTGCATGGTCGCTGGAAAGCGTGGCAAATAGGGAATAAACTACCGAATATGGGGGCATCTCCCTGGGAGTCTAGAGTAAGGCTACGTATGCGATTGATACGCTTTTTATCAGTATTGACTACTCTGGTTTTGGTTTTTTTATCTGATCAATTGATCACTGGACAACATTTGCAGTTGCAATGGCGCATAGTGTATCTATCGATCTATGGTGCCATGATGTTTTTTATGGCCGGCAATTTCTATAAGGTGCTTTTTGGTGCATGGTATGCTCGACGTGGGCCAAAAGGAAACCCATGGCACCCGATGAACCATCTGGAAATGCCTACAGAAAATGATCGTGTGGCAGTGCTCTTCCCGGTTTACCATGAAGATGTTTCAAGAGTGGCGGCAGGGATGGCTGCATGCTATCGATCTCTTGCAGAAAACTATCCAGCTTATCTACCCTTATTCGATTTTCATCTTTTGTCAGATAGTCGTAAGGCAGGTTACCGGATTACGGAATTGGCTTCGATTTACCGACTACGCAACCTTTTTCAATCTCATCAGTTTTTCTATCGCTCCCGACCAGTCAACAGTAATGCCAAACTGGGTAATGTCACAGACTTTTTCCGGCGGTATGGGTCTGAGTATCCATTCGCACTGGTGATGGATGCCGACAGCGTCATGGATGGAGAAGCTATAGTGACTTTGTTGCAAGGCATGGTTGGCAATCCGCGTATCGGTATATTGCAAAGTAATCCTCGCCCTGTGTTCAGAGAGACTGTTTTCGGACGGATGCAACAATTCGCATCCCATCTGTATGGTTCCGTTTTTTCCTATAGCATGCAGGCTATGTATATGGGGCATGCCATTTACATAGGGCACAATGCCATGATCAGGGTAAAACCGTTTATGAGATATGCCATTTTACCGCAGCTGAAAGGAAAAAACCTTGGGGCGGAAAGCCGCTTTCTCATGACATAATTGAAGCTGTAGCATTAGGCCGTGCTGGATATGAGGTTTGGTTTCTTCCTGAACTATCTGGAAGCTATGAAGAAATTCCCGCCAACATGCTTGGTTTTCTGATCCGAGAGCGACGATGGATGATGGGAAATCTTCAACATATCCGTTTCTGGTTTTTGCGCGGAGTGCAGGGATTACATCGCGAAACTCTCATCAATGGGGTAATGGCTTATTTTTCTGCCCCGCTCTGGTTTGCTTTTCTTTTTGTATCAGCTTATGGCGTCCTCCACTTTATGGGGGTTGTTCGTATTTCTGTCGTAGGGCTAAAAATGCTTAAAGTTCCTGCTGGCATGCTTCTTGCTTCGAGTCTGGTTTTTTTATTTCTACCCAGAATGATGGCGGTGATGTTTCATATTGATTCAAAGAGAGCCACACATTATGGTGGCAAGGATAAACTACTTTGGTCTGTCGTATTGGAAACGGTATTTAGCTTTTTGTGGTCGCCCATCATGATGATCTACATCAGCTTGTTTTTTTGGCAATGGATTCGTGGAAAATCTGTGAGCTGGGGAGCGCAGGATCGTGGCGATACTGCGTTGTCTTTGAAAGATTCGTGGACCTATTTCGGCAAAGTTTCCATTTTCGGTCTATCAGCCTGGGTAGCTCTGGTGTACTACGTCAAGCATATACCATCGGCAGAAAAGGCGCTTCTATACACTCTATCGTCCGGTTGGGTTCATCCATACAGTTTGCTTGTTTGGTATTTTCCCGTGCTGGGTGGGATGGCCTTGTCAGTATGGCTTGCTAGATGGTCAAGCTTTCGACTGCAATTACTTAAGAAAATAAAATTATTCATGATCTCTGAAGAGGTCAGAGAACCCAAAGTGCTGCAAGATACACGTAGAGCTGAGGCCAAGTTTAGGAATATGCTTCCAGATCCTGATGACTTCCATCAGGTTTGGGATTTTGCAACAACCTGCGAAAGCTTTATACGTTGCCACCTCCCTGAGATTAGGGAGAGGCCCCAAATATATAAAAGATTTACTCAAAATATACAAAGTAAAGTCTATGAAAAAGATGCCTGGTTATGGATCACTGATAAACTATGTTACCAGGAAATTATCATTCAAGCGCAACAGATTGGCTAGTTGGATGTTTCCGCTAATGAAAGCGGTTGGGCAGTTTTTAAAATTCATTTCTTGAGCTGTTGTCTGCATGATGAGTTATCCTTTTCTTTTAGGCTGATTCGTTCAGCATTGGCTGCTTAATGCCGTCCGGATCAAGTAGTGGCTCTTATGAATCGTCGCGCTGCCATCCTGGTAAGGGGGAGGCATCCATTATGTCTTCACTGCAAAAGTGTCAATTGCTGAGACGCAGCTGTTTTTTTTACCTGGAGGTCGTTCAGAATCTCGCTTTAACATTCTTGGATGGAGGACATCCCAGATACGGGTGGCGCCATTGTCGTGAACTTGGTTGCATCACTCACTGTTTCAGGTACTGGCGCAAGAAATACTGATAAATGATACGCCTTATTCGGTGTGTTATCCTCATAGCTTGCATATGAATAGGTTTCATTAATATAAACTCATAATCCCGTTTTTACGGAGACAACCTTCCCAGAAGATCCTCCCACAACTAAATGGTTTCTACTGAGCAAAACATCTGCTGGTCCAGGAGACCCAGCAGAAAGATGTCTTTTAAATAAAACCCTTCCATTATTTGGGTTAATCACAAACAATACACCGTGACTGTTGACTAAATATAATTTACCATTATAAATATTAGGATTACTGACATCTTCTCCAGTATCAACAGACCAAAGTAAACGTCCAGTACCAACCCTCAAAGCATATAGTATATGAGTTATCCGAGGCTCTATAAAGATAGTACGATGCCAAGCAGTGAGTGGAGGATCATAAATTCCCGCCTTTTCCGGATCATGATTGGACATCTTGGAAAAATGAACGGGGATATCTAAAAAGTGCGCCACTCTACGGACGGCAGCAATAGTCCAGTTGGACCAATAGTACTTTTCATCCAGTAGACGTTGATGTATCCATGAGTTGGGAGGCAGCCTCTTTGTATAAATGGTTTTATTAAAGATCACATTACCTGTTTTTGCCTGCATACCAACAACCTGAAAGGTGAAGTATTTCATCTTTTCATGTCGCCAGAGATGGTTGATAATCTGCAACGGAGCATATGGTGGATTACGCATATATGCTGTATAAACAATTCCATGAGAGAGGACTGGAGATGCTTCAGCGAGATTTTGAGCATGAGAAAGATTTTGTGACCATACCACCTTATGAGTTCGCCAATCGATATCATAAAAATAATTTTTGCCTGTAAATGAATTATCAGTCCCAAAATAAAGCTGATTCTGTGCATGCAGAGGTGAAGACATTGCTGACCAACCACTAATTTTTGTTTTCCATAGAATATGACCCGTTTTCTCGTTCAAAGAAAAGAAATGACCACCGCCATCAGGGCCAAGGATTTCGCGATTTACATACGCAGGTGTTGGCATAACTTGACAGTGGGTCAAATGTTCCCAGGCAATATGGCCTGTTTTCCTGTGAAGCGCTATCACTCCATGCGGGTAGGGTGAACGGCAAGAATAACCTTTATTTAGCGCAAACATGCGCTTTCCACCCATTCCAACAATGACCAAATGCCGAGTAACAATGGGTTCTGTCATACTGATATTAGGTAATTTTGTGGACCAAATTATCCGACCATTTTTCCCGTCAACTCTGACGACCTTTCCTTGTTGAGGTTTTGATCTTCCAGCACTTATATACAGATTGTTTTTGTGGATATTGATTGGGGCGATAATTCTTTCACCTAAATTTATTGTAAAGCTTCCCAACTTCTGATTCGATGTATTCAGGTGGTGAATATTATCTTCAAATTGATTCACTGACGATGCCGAAGCTATAGCCATGGGCTCGGTTGCAAAATATAGAATCACAACTATTAACCAAACATGTTTCAATGCATTAATTTTTTTTGTGGTGATAGACAATAATCTGTTCATTCTCATTTCTGGCCACCATGGTTATCAATCAACTCAAGAGAATCACCTGTGATTTTTTTAGTTAATCTGTTAGTACTATAGAAAATAATATTTTTTACAAACAATAGTAACGTGTTATTTACATACGCACCGTCAAATATAGATTTCATAACTTTTGTTACTCTCCAACTACATTGCCCTGAATCCTCACAACGATTCGTAATACAAGGTTGGCAATAAACCCTCCAACAATAAGCATAATATTGGCAATTTGCATATCAATATAAGCATCTGATTTTTTCTGAAACACCAGTGCTGCAGTTTTGGTCCCATTGGCAAGAAGCTCCAGAGTAAACAATGAAGACGCAAATATGATCAGGACTATCAATATCACATTAACGGCAACATTCCATGTATTATGATTAATGCGTTTTGCAATTAACACCGAATCAGAATAGTAAATAATAGACATCAAAGACATTTCTAAGGCAATTTCAGTAAAATTCCCAGAATAGATTCTTATCACAATAAAAAACAAATAAATAAGCACGGGAATGCTTAATATGGAAATCTCCGAAAAGGAATCGATGCAAATGTGGATTATTTTTTCTATTTTATTAAGATTCATACGCACTCCACGTGATCAACAAAGCGAGTAATATTAGCTCGCAAAAGTATTGATAAAGAAAATTATCTTTTTATATTTATTGGCAAGCATTATCAAATACCTATCATTTAATTTAAATGACCATGATGAACAGCCCCATCATTACCCATTACGAAGCAACTCCCCAGGGGCTGTTTTTGAAAACTTCAGATCTGTAAGTGAAAATGACAGATCATTTCCAGCTTGCCATTAAATGACTAATTTCTTACGCCATTGTCCCTGTTCCATCATTGGTCCAAATAGCATGTAGTAAGGCCCCTTATCCAAATGAGCAAGTACGCCTTCATTGTGAATCTGCCGCAACTCGTAATCCAGCATCGCATGGGCTATGCCCATATGTGCATGTTCAGGAGACTCCCATTCCATATGCACCAAGTACTGCGTTGGCTTCTGTCCCGGAATCAGTGGCTTATCAGGCACCTGACTGCCATAGTTGGTATTGTACTCCGGTGGATTGGCGCCCAGTGTGGCCTTCAGCATCCCTTTGGGGTCAAACTGAAAGGATCCTATGGCAGAAACGCCAAACTGTTTCATGATCATCCAGCCGATCATGCCCGGAACATTTTCTTTCATCCAGGTGAGCGTCTCTATGGCCCCTTTTTCAAAAGCTTCCTCATGCCCGTCCATCACCCAATGGTCACCAATGGCAATACTCCGTTTTGCCGATAATGCTACTTTAGGCACGGGCTTCTGCTCTGCGAAAGACTTTCCTAAAGCTGCAGGGATATCGGTCATACCCATAATCAGGGGGAGATCGGAACGAATGACTTCATAATAGGGTTCCCATGGTCCCTCTATGACCATATCCAGACAGCTTCCACATAATTCAAAAATCTCCTTGAAGTTTTCATGATGCATCTCTTCATGCGACTTCACGTCTTTCCATACAGTGTACTGAAACATGGAAATAGGATTCAGGGTTTCATGCATATCTACAGCGCCACCACCATAGCGCCCAGCCATGGGATGAATGCCCGTCTGCAATAATTGTTCAAAACCTAAAAACCCGGGGTGCGAGGCCGTAGTGATACAAACCTTGGGCCCAACCTTCATCATGGTTTCATAACTTTCCGGTCGATTGGCTACTTTTGACTGATTGATGGCAATAATAGGATTTCTACTCATATATTAACCTCCAGTAGTTACTCATGGAATAATTTTGACAAGATAATTGTAGATTAATTCATCTGTAATTATCTCAATTATGAGATTAAGCAAAAAATTTTTAATCTGACAGCTTATCTTTGAAGTCACCCCATTTTTCCTGTACTTCTCCTGCTTCTTTTATGACTTTACCTTCAGCCTCTTGCTGAGCGTTTCCGGTAATTTTACCGGCGACTTCTTTGACGGCACCTTTGACCTGTTTTACCCGACCTTTCACCTGTGTTTTATTCATCATAATCTCCTTTATGGATAGCGCCATTCATCCAATGAACGGAGCTATTATCGCGCTGCGTGGGCCAACTTTTCCGTGTGTTTATTAATCCGATTTAGGAGTGCATGGATTCCACCTTTTTTCAGAGCACCCGTAAATTCGGCTTTCTGCATCGCCAGGTTGCTGACGCCGTCTGTCGTTACATTGACAATTTTCCATTGGCCATGGTTTTGGCTGAGCAGATAATCAAACGTGTTGTTTTTACCACCATTGCCGGACTTCAACGTACTGCTGACCATCATTCGGTGGCCAGGCACGCTCTTGGAGACGGGACTACTAAACTTTTGACCGGCGTAATGGGTGAAATGCGCGGCATAATTTGCCACAGAATAATCGGTCAGCGCCTGCACGAACTGCTTCTTTTCTGGAGCAGACAGTTTATCCCACGCGGTTCCCAGGCTGTAGTGCGCGATCTTTGAAAAATCATAGGCGTGGCTGATTTCGGGATACAATGCGTGAAAACGACTCTCATAGCTACTGGATGGCCCCATTTTCATGGAGTGAATGAGCGCCGTGTTAAGTTTAGTCACCACAGTATCAGGCGCATTGCCTGTTGATGCGACA
>NZ_MOAD01000001.1:2612464-2625489 GCF_001931655.1 Acidithiobacillus albertensis
ACCGTGAAAGTCACATGATCCACCAACCACGGCGGAACCAATCCTAACGCGAGAGAAAACAGCTCTTCAGGGACCATCAGCTAACTCCTATTCAGGGCACGACCGCTCCACAGCATTCTACCCCCTACCCACTCAATCTGACGAAGAGCCGTTGACTAAATATAATTTACCATTATAAATATTAGGATTACTGACATCTTCTCCAGTATCAACAGACCAAAGTAAACGCCCGGCTCCAACTCTCAAAGCGTATAATGTATGAGTTATCCGAGGCTCTATAAAGATAGTACGATGCCAAGCAGTGAGTGGAGGATCATAAATTCCCGCCTTTTCCGGATCATGATTGGACATCTTGGAAAAATGAACGGGGATGTCTAAAAAGTGCGCCACTCTACGGATGGCTGCAATAGTCCAGTTGGACCAATAGTACTTTTCATCCAGTAGACGTTGATGTATCCATGAGTTGGGAGGCAGCCTCTTTGTATAAATGGTTTTATTAAAGATCACATCACCTGTTTTTGCCTGCATACCAACAACCTGAAAGGTGAAGTATTTCATCTTTTCATGTCGCCAGAGATGGTTGATAATCTGCAACGGAGCATATGGTGGATTACGCATATATGCTGTATAAACAATTCCATGAGAGAGGACTGGAGATGCTTCAGCGAGATTTTGAGCATGAGAAAGATTTTGTGACCATACCACCTTATGAGTTCGCCAATCGATATCATAAAAATAATTTTTGTCTGTAAATGAATTGTCA
This sequence comes from Acidithiobacillus albertensis, assembly GCF_001931655.1. Taxonomy (NCBI): domain Bacteria; kingdom Pseudomonadati; phylum Pseudomonadota; class Acidithiobacillia; order Acidithiobacillales; family Acidithiobacillaceae; genus Acidithiobacillus; species Acidithiobacillus albertensis. Next base: position 2,613,228 of record NZ_MOAD01000001.1, read on the forward strand.
GTCCCAAAATAAAGCTGATTCTGTGCATGCAGAGGTGAAGACATTGCTGACCAACCACCAATTTTTGTTTTCCATAGAATATGGCCCGTTTTCTCGTTCAAAGAAAAGAAATGACCACCGCCATCAGGGCCAAGGATTTCGTGATTTACATACGCAGGTGTTGGCATAACTTGACAGTGGGTCAAATGTTCCCAGGCAATATGGCCTGTTTTCCTGTGAAGCGCTATCACTCCATGCGGGTAGGGTGAACGGCAAGAATAACCTTTATTTACCGCAAACATGCGCTTTCCACCCATTCCAACAATGACCAAATGCCGAGTAACAATGGGTTCTGTCATACTGATATTAGGTAATTTTGTGGACCAAATTATCCGACCATTTTCCCCGTCAACTCTGACGACCTTTCCTTGTTGAGGTTTTGATCTTCCAGCGCTTATAAACAGATTATTTTTGCGGATATTGATGGGGGCGATAATTCTTTCACCTAAATTTATTGTAAAACTTCCCAATTTCTGATTCGATGTATTCAGGTGGTGAATATTATCTTCAAATTGATTCACTGACGATGCCGAAGCTATAGCCATGGGCGCAGTTGCAAGATATAGAATCACAACTATTAACCAAACATATTTCAATGTATTAATTTTTTTTGTGGTGATAGACAATAACCTGTTCATTCTCATTTCTGGCCACCATGGTTAACAATCAACTCAAGCGAATCACCTGTGATTTTTTTATTTAATCTGTTAGTGCTATAGAAAATGATATTTTTACAAACAATAGGACCGTGTTATTTTCATAAGCACCGTCAAATATAGAGTTCATCATCTTTATTACTCTCCGACTACATTTCCCTGAATCCTCACAACGATGCGTAATACAAGGTTGGCAACAAACCCGCCAACAATAAGCATAATATTGGCAATTTGCATATCGATATAAGCATCTGATTTTTTTTGAAACACCAGTGCCGCTGTTTTAGTCCCATTGGCAAGAAGCTCCAAAGTAAACAATGAAGATGCAAATATGATCAGGACTATCAACATCACATTTATTGCGACATTCCATGTATTATGATTAATACGTTTTGCAATCAATACCGAATCAGAATAGTAGATAATAGACATCAAAGACATTTCCAAGGCAATTTCAGTAAAATTCCCAGAATATATTCTTATCACAATAAAAAACAAATAAATAAGCACGGGAATGCTTAATATGGAAATCTCTGAAAAGGAATCGATGCAAATATGCATTATCTTTTTTATTTTTTTAAGATTCATACGCACTCCACGTGATTAACAAAGCGAGAAATATTAGTTCGCAAAAGTACTGATAAAAAATTATCTTTTTATATTTATTGGCAAGTATTATCAAATACCTACCATTCGATTTAAATGACCATGATGAACAGCCCCTTCATTGCCCATTACGAAGCAATTCCCCAGGGGCTGTTTTTGAAAAGTTCAGATCTGTAAGTGAAAATGACAGATCATTTCCAGCTTGCCATTAAATTACTAATTTCTTACGCCATTGTCCCTGTTCCATCATGGGTCCAAATAGCATGTAGTAAGGCCCCTTGTCCAAATGGGCAAGTACGCCTTCATTGTGAATCTGCCGCAACTCGTAATCCAGCATCGCATGGGCTATGCCCATATGTGCATGTTCGGGAGACTCCCATTCCATATGCACCAAGTACTGCGTTGGCTTCTGGCCCGGAATCAGCGGCTTATCAGGCACCTGGCTGCCATAGTTGGTGTTGTACTCTGGTGGGTTGGCACCCAGTGTGGCCTTCAGCATCCCTTTGGGGTCAAACTGAAAGGATCCTATGGCAGAAACGCCAAACTGTTTCATGATCATCCAGCCGATCATGCCCGGAACATTTTCTTTCATCCAGGTGAGCGTCTCTATGGCCCCTTTTTCAAAATCTCCCTCATGCCCGTCCATCACCCAATGGTCACCAATGGCAATAGTCCGCTTTGCCGATAATGCCACTTTAGGCACGGGCTTCTGCTCTGCGAAAGACTTTCCTAAAGCTGCAGGGATATCGGTCATACCCATAATCAGGGGGAGATCGGAACGAATGACTTCATAATAGGGTTCCCATGGTCCCTCTATGACCATATCCAGGCAGCTTCCACATAATTCAAAGATTTCCTTGAAGTTTTCATGATGCATTTCTTCATGCGACTTCACGTCTTTCCATACGGTGTACTGAAACATGGAAATAGGATTCAGGGTTTCATGCATATCAATAGCGCCACCACCATAGCGCCCAGCCATGGGATGAATGCCCGTCTGCAATAATTGTTCAAAACCTAAAAACCCGGGATGCGAGGCCGTAGTGATACAAACCTTGGGCCCAACCTTCATCATGGTTTCATAACTTTCCGGTCGATTGGCTACTTTTGACTGATTGATGGCAATAATAGGATTTTTACTCATATATTAACCTCCAGTTGTTACTCATGGAACAAGTTAGACAAGTGAATTACCGATTAATTCACCTATAATATCCTCAATAAGAGATGACAGGAAAACATTTAATCAGAGAACCTCTCTTTGAAATCACCCATTTTTCCTGTACTTCTCCTGTTTCCTTTGTGTCTTTAACTTCAGCCTCTTGCTGAGCGTTTCCGGTAATTTTATCGGCGACTTCTTTGACGGCATCTTTGACCTGCGTTTTATTCATAAAACTCTCCTTAGTTGATAGATTATTCAGCAACACGACCTTGGCTATTACTGGGCTGCGTGAGCTAACTTTTCCGAGTGTTTATCGAGCTCATTCAGTAGTGCATGAATCCCACCTTTTTTCAGAGTGCTGGTAAATTCCGCTTTCTGCATCGCCAGGTTGCTGACCCCATCTGTCGTTACATTGACAATTTTCCATTGGCCATGGTTTTGGCTGAGCAGATAATCAAACGTGTTGTTTTTACCGCCATTGCCGGACTTCAACGTACTGCTGACCATCATTCGGTGGCCAAGCACGCTCTTGGAGACGGGGCTGCTAAACTTTTGACCGGCGTAATGGGTGAAATGCGCGGCATAATTTGCCACAGAATAATGGGTCAGTGCCTGCACAAACTGCTTCTTTTCCGGAGCAGACAGCGTATCCCACGCGGTCCCCAGGCTGTAGTGCGCGATTTTTGGAAAATCATAGGCTTGGATCATTTCGGGATACAATGCGTGAAAACGACTCTCATAGCTACTGGATGGCCCCATTTTCATGGAGTGTATGAGCGCCATGTTGAGCTTGGCCACGACGCTGTCGGGCGCATTACCTGTTGAGGCAATAGCGCTTCCTGTACCCAACATGAATATCGCTATACAAGCACCCCAAAATTTTTGGTTTTCTGTACGTTTTGAAAATTTCATCCTCATCTCCTTTATTCATCCGCCAGAAATCAAATAGGCGGGGCCTTGACGGTAGCCTGGACACCCAGCGTCTGGTTCAATAGCGAGAAAAACTGTCTGGAGAGGGTTTTATTGCCAAACAGACCAACACCCATCGTCACTTTGGTAACCTCTTGACTCGTGGATTTCAAAATGACGCTGACATCCGTGCCTGCTGTCGTTTTCCCATCAATGATCCATTTGTCTGGATTTTTCTTCACATTACCCACATAGGTAATATGCATTTTCGGGAAAACATGCAGAACGGCAGCCTGAACCGTTCCGTGCGGCCTTGGATAATAGGCGTGATAGTCGGATAGAACGCCTGAATGGACAGCAGCAACGCTGCCGGCTCCCGCACCGGCTGCAGCGATAGCGACGCAGCCACTTAAAGGCAATACCGCCCCCATACAGAGAACTGCAGCCATCCAGCCGAGTTGTTTCCCATAGTTTGGATATTGAATACGCATTGTTCATTCCTTGTGTTTGCTGTAAGTATGGAACGGATAGGGCGCCAGGATCTTACTCAACGAGCATGACGCTCTATTCCAGCTTACTGAGTACCGCTCGCTGCCCGATCTGCCTGGTTTGCCGTCTGTTGCGCAGCGTCTGCCCGGTTTAATGCTTCATTTTGTTTATGCTCTAGCGCGTCGGCTTTCGCCAAGGCCCGATTGGCTGTCTCCTGGGCAGCGCGTGCATTATTCTGCGCTGACTCGGCTTTGGCGCTAGGGCCGCCTCCGCACCCGGCAAGGGCCAGAGGGGTCAACATGGTCATTGACAGAGTGAGCGTCTTCATCGTTTTCAATACATTCATGATAATTTTTCCTTTGAATTAACACACCTCAAGGCAAGGCTTTCCCGAAACTATGTAGAGTTTTGTTGGCGTTATAAGACAATGCATTACCAGAGGCTTTTTCAGCATTTTTGCAGGATTCCAACTTGTCTCGGCTGGCACTGTTTTTACACCAGGCTACTTCCTGCGACATTTTTTTCTGATGATGTAAATACCAGGAAACTGGATGACCACCCTGGGGCCCCTGAGAAACAGCTGAACAACCGGCAAGAGCCATCCCGAATAACGGCGGTATTAGAAAAAACAATTTTGATATTTTCATATTCTCACTTTCTCCTTCTCCACGTAGATAACTGGATTTAAGATTCAGCTAATTTGGTACGTTGATTTATTGTCGATTAATTCTGGTACATTGTCAAAAATTGATTACAATAACGTTGCTGTAGCTAATTGGCGACTTATTGATTCTTTCTCATATTTCCTTGATTACTGTTTATTAACAATGATCATGGCGGGTTACTGAAGATCTAAAACATACATTATAAATTTACTTTGTCGTTGATATGAAACAATCAACATAAGAATTTCATTGCACAAAAATGAATAGCATAGAGCAGATAATGATGCTGAGAAATGGGCATAGGCAAGCAATAAAATAAAAATACAACATCACCATAAATAAGAATATAATTAAAACAATACAAATAACTTATTTATTTTTCAGATAGATACAAAATTTGATAAGCTGTAAAATATTTACTATAGTATATAAATCAATTTGCACAAAGGTGAATCAAATGAAAACTATTGCTTTGATTGGTTGCGCAGCACTGGGTGTGTTCCCCGTATTGGCCTTTGCCAGCCCACTTCAACATGGTCTGAACTATATCGGCATTTACGGGGAGGCTATCGGTACACCCGATTCATACAACTCTTTTAATACGCAAGATTTCGCACAGTCCTTTAAATCCATGAAACCCGCTGCTGGTGGAAACACCTCGGGTGGTGTTGGTGTGGTACTGAACGGGATCAGTCAGGATGATGTCCTCTTGCATCTAGGGTTTAATTATGGGTTTAGCCCCATTATTGGTGATAGTAATGGAAATACCAGCAACAGTGGTCATTCCATGGCTTTTAATGCGCGGCTGGGCAAGGGGTTTCAGTTTGGTCACAATCTGATAGTGGGCCCCTATATTGGCTATCAGTACGCGCAGTTCAAATTAGGGATTGGTGATAATGGCAACTTCGGAAATACTACCTACAATAATAATGCCATCGGTGGTGGATTGTTTCTTGCCATGGAACCTGTTCAAGACCTCACCCTGTCTGCCCATGCCGGCTATATGGTGGGCATATCATCCAATGAAAAAGTGAATTTTTCTGATTTGTCCGTTCAGCCTGGCGGCGTTCCATCAGCCAATGTATTCCAGGTGGGTGGCAAACTAAGTTACCGCTTCCTGCCGAATGTCAGTGGATTCGTCGGGGTGAATTACGATCGCTACTTGGCCTCCAAACAATTCGGCCCCATCAACGTTAAGACGCGGGTAAACAGCTTGCGGGGTATGGTAGGTGTTGCTTATAACTTCTAACCAAACATTTTTAGTACGATGATATGACTTTTTTATGAACTAACAGTTGTTTTTAATGCTGTTAGATCTACTGGCTTAGAGGTTTCGGATAAAGTCATCCCCAGCGTAATAATCTGTAATGTTGTTGTTTTATTATTTACCAATCTATCCTGAAGCAGAATGTAATTAGATTTTTCATATATTAGCAGAAAGGAGGACAAAATGCGTAACCTCAAATTATCCAAAATGCTGTTCAACGGATTGTTTCATGTTGCTCTGGTAGCCAGTGCAGATAAGGAATGTCGCTATCTACTAGTCGACGGTTTACGTGAGTTAGTTACAGGCTTAAATGAGCTAATTGATCTCAACGATATGCCTGCAAGCTGTAATAACGGGGAAGTTCTGGAGCACGATATTTTAGACATTGAGCATGTAGTTTTTTTAATGTTAGAAGATGCCCGTGCTAAAGACAAGAATTTAGAATTACAATGCTCATTAAGTCAATTGATGGACGAACTTACCGCTATTAAATGGTTTTTATCTAACCGGTCACAGATTAATAGCTCGATTAGGGTAATGGCTCCTCGACACCATGTGTAGTTTATGAGAACTATCAGCCCCGTATGGTGCCTGTACAGAAGAAATCAGTCTGTCATCGATTGATGAGAGGCTGTTATTTCTTTCAAACGAGACCACTGCATGAAGATAAAATATAAACTCCTTGTTTTTGTCATAGTAGTCCCGAATGCTCTTTCATTAATATACTATTTTGGTGTTGCTTCACTAATGTATCGATCCACCTGTAGCATGCAAATAAAGTTGGTAACTTTTTCAAGTTATAGGCCCCTAAAATTAGCGTATTGAGATTTTCAAAAATAAATAAAGTTGGTAACTTTTCATCCGCTCAAGATCAAAGCCCCTAAATTTTGTGCAAATAAAGTTGGTAACAATCGTCATGATCATCCCCCACGAATAAAAGGTCGTAGTGAAACACCTATGACCTACAGTTGAGCATTTCAACAGGGTATTCCTTGGACTCGATCAAGAAACAATGAGTTTTTCCATTAGACATCATCCGGTTTGGAGGAGATTCACTTTGGCATTTGCTGAAAGTTGAACGATCACAAGCTCTGACCATGCACCGCCCCGGTGTTAGCCATGAGTAGGGTAGGCGCGGCCTCCACCACCAGAAGAAATTTGTTTCCAGATAGATTTGACCGGAGTTATATGCAGTCACATACTGATCGGGCGGTTGGCCTGACAGGAAATGATCATGGATGCCGATAGTACCCATAAAACGCCCCACTGCGTCCGTAAAAAAACGCCACCCACTCGGAACCATCAGGTCAATGTGCATGTGTCCGATGCCGCGTGGCAAGCCTTGCAGGCTGCAGGCCTTGCAACAGTTGAATATCCACTTTGGGACCGCTCTGAATGACACCATTGAGACCCTGGTGGTGGATGCGGAACTCCGTATATTGCTGGAGAAAGGGCGGGAAGATGATCTCGAAACCGGATAACTCCCCAACTGGCGCAGCCAAATCCGCGCACGGTTGCCATCCAGGTCTGGACCGCATCTGGTGACGACGACATCCGCAGGACCCGAAAGTGCCGCACCGGTCGCCTTCTCGGAACAGGACACGCTGCTCCTGAAACGTCTTGGGACTACCCTCCGCTCGCTTCTGGCGCAACTGGCCGAAGATCTGTACAACCACATACAAAGCCAAACCGAAACCCCAAACCTGCCCGGCGACGCAGATCAGGCCGCCCGTTTGCGGGCCATGCAAAAAGACTGGCTGGAGAAGCTGTTTGCCGGTCCCTACGATGGCGCTTTTTGGAATACCCAGCGGCATATGGGAGAGCGGCATATCGAGCTGGCCATTCCTTTGCCGCAAATCTGGGCTACTTTCACTTTTCTGCGCACGTCTCTTACCCGTGAAGCCATTCGTGTGGCGGTGACGGAACAGACCGACCCGGTAGCCGGGATCACGCCCCTACTGCGTTTGCTGGATGCCTGCCAATATGCGATGAGCACGGCCTATGAACGCAAACGCCTGCACGATGCCATTCTGGCGCTGCGTCAACTGGCCCGGGTCTATGATCTGGAGGCATTTTTCCATGAAGCCGCGAAACTGGCCATTATGGAGGCCCAGGCCGATGGTGCTGGCCTGCTCTGCCAGACAGAAGGACAACAACTCCAGTATCGGTTTTTTCATGGTCTGCCGATGGCTTATCAGGCCTTTGCCAGCTGGTCATTCCCCGATCATCTGGGCACATCCGGTGCCGCCTTGCAGCGGGGAGAGCCGGTTTATGTCCCCGACTATCCCCAATCCATGTATGCCATGCCCGAATTTGTCGATGCCGGTCTGCGGGGGAGTCTGGCCATCCCCATTCCCGGTCCAGAAGGCCTTCAGGGCGTTTTGGCGATCTCCTGGTTTCAGAGCCAACCGCCCACACGCATTCCGGAAGACCGCTGGGATCATCTGCGCCTCATCACCGACCTGCTGGGGGCCAATCTGCACCGCGAAAAACTCGAAATACGCATGGAAGGGCTCGCTACCCGGGATATGCTGACCGGTTTACCCAACCGTCGCGTGGTCACTGAACGGATCACGGCGGCCATGGCCCGCGCGGAACGCCACCAGTGTTTGTTTGCCCTGCTCTTTCTGGATCTGGATGGCTTCAAACCCATCAATGATCGCCTCGGGCATCATGTCGGCGATGAAACCCTCCAGCAGGTCGCACACGATTTACGCAGCGCCTTGCGCGGCGAAGACAGTGTCTTGCGCTATGCGGGCGATGAATTCATGGTGCTCGCGCAAGATATGACCCACATCAGCGAAGCGGAAGCCATCGCCCAAAGAATGGTGGAAACCGTACACCGGGATGTCCACAGGGGGGAACTCGCCCTGCCGCTCAGTGCGAGCATCGGCATCAGCGTCTATCCTTTCGATGACGGAAGTGCCGAAGAGATCGTCCATCATGCCGATCTCGCCATGTATGCCGCCAAGCAGGCCGGCGGCGATCAATGGCAGTTTTACGATAATGATATTGGCGAGGCCCTGGCCGAAAGGCAAGCGCTCGTCCATGATTTACGGCATGCCCTTGACCGGGGGGAATTCCGGTTGCACTGGCAACCCATTGTCACTCTGTCCCCGCGCCATATCAGCGGGGCTGAAGCGCTGTTGCGCTGGCAACATCCGACCCGAGGTTTGCTGAGTCCTGGGGAATTTCTGGAAATCCTGGAGTCCCTTCCCCTGATGCAGGCGGTCGGTCACTGGGTCATCGAGACAGCCTGCGCACAGGCCGCACAATGGCATCGCCAGGGGCACTGCCTGGATGTGCACATCAACCTCGCAGCCTCACAACTCGAAGACAAGACATTACTGGATTTTCTCAAAGACACTCTGCGCCGTCACCCCACACTGCAGCAGGATCACCTCTGGTTAGAGATCGTCGAGAGAGTCGCCTTACGTGACATTCCAGCCACAGCAGCCATGATCCGGGCCTGTCGTGAACTGGGCCTGCATTTTTCGCTGGATGATTTCGGAACCGGTGCGGCAGCCCTGCAGTATCTGGTGGAACTGGAATGCAGTGGAATCAAACTCGACAAAAGCATGGTAGATCCCATGCGCAATAGCCCCAAACATCACAAGATGGTCCGCGCCATGGTAGACATGGCCAAGACCTTGTCGATCCATGTCGTCGCAGAAGGCGTTGAGGACCAACACACGGCAGAGATCCTGGATGCCATGGGCGTGCAGCATGCCCAGGGTTATCTGTTTGCCAAACCCATGGAAGCCGCTGAAATGACCCGGATGCTGGGTTAACGCCGGCGTTTGTTTTGGGCACAAGCAATGACACAGAGCCAGAATCCCCCCGAATGGTTTCACCTGAATAGTTTCAAATTTGCAACAGTTGTTCTTCGTTGTTACAGTGCATAAGCAGAATACGACACCATTATCCAGTAGAGGAATCCACAGACTTCACATAGCCTGGCGAACCCATGAGCCTTTCCGTCGACGATACCAACTTAGGGATGCTGCTGCCCATGCGCGCAGGGCACAGCATGGTCGAATATCAGCAGGCTGTTCTCACAGAATTTGCAGAACCCATTCAGGACCATATCCCCGAACATCTGTGTACGACAACGGCTGCCGACGCCATGCTGTTTTCTGATGAAGCGAGTGAAGACGGGCAGCACTTCGTTTTCCGGGGCTGTGATCAGGGTGGTTTGGTATTTTCCCCGAAAAATCCGCTTCTGCCGGCTGAGCATTATCAAAACACCCTGATATTTCTGGAGATAGACAGCCGCATTTACACCTTCATTGCGCCACTCAAGTACATTTTTCTGGGGGATCTGCATTTCGATATGCCCCAAATCCTCCATAAACGCCAAACCCGTCATAATAAACGCGTCAGAATCGAAGGCAGCGTGGTTCTCGGACGCAAAAATGGCCGTACCGCCATTGCCCGCATTTATGATTTCAGTCCGACCGGACTCAGTTTTCTGAGCGAAGAAACGGACTTTCTGCCCGGAGAAAGCCTATTGGCGTCGTTTGATGTTCCCGAGTGTGGCACCTGCGAAACCATCGCCACCATCGTCCGGGTCGACAACCGGCCTGCGGGGCGCGGTTTTCGGGCTCTCGTTGCGGTCAAAATGACCCTGACTCAGCCGCAACGCGCCAAGGCGGAACAACTGTATCTCTGCAAAAAAGCCGAAGAACTCAAAAAACGTTCGGAATCTTCCCGGACCCTCCGTCCGGGGGAGTTTTATTTAAAATAACTGACTGGCAGAGCCTCAAGCGGACAAATCTGAATGCATTGCCGATAACGCCTTTCGGAATGCTTCGTGCTGCTTTTGCAGCGCTTCGCGCAAGGCCGACAAATCGGGTGCATGTTCTTGCGCCGCCTGCAGGAGTTGAACGGCTAACTGATGAATCTGCTGATGCGGGACGGCCAGCTCCTGAAAACCACGAAGGGAAGCAAACTGCTTCCTGCCGGTGCCATCGTACCATTTTCCCAGACGGCAGGCGTGAGAATCCATCGGCAGCGGCAGGTGATCTGGAGACAGGGCCTGGGCGCCCTTTTCGGATTCGCGCAAGGCCACCTCGACGAAATGCTGGTGAGTCTCCTGTGTCGCTTCGAACTGTAACAGCGTGGTCATCTTCCGCAGATGATGCGACTTGTCCAATAAGCGCTGTACGACAGAATCGACGCCAGCCGTCTGCTCCTGAACCGCGCTGTTTTTCTGTTGCATGGCTTTTCCGGAATCCGCAATCTGTTCCATGCCCTCCCGGATTTCGACCGTTGCTTCCTGAACATGGGCCGCCAAGCTGCGCACTTCATCCGCCACCACCGCAAAACCCCGCCCATTTTCTCCTGCCCGCGCTGCCTCAATGGCCGCATTCAAGGCGAGTAGATTGGTTTTATAGGAAATATCCTTGATAGTACCCACGACCCGACTAATTTCCTGAATCTTTTTGAGCAGCAGCTGCACCGAAGACACGTTATCCGTAATGGCCGATTTGACCTGACCAGAACTTTGTTGCACTTCCTGCATGGCTGTTTCAATATCCGCCGCCGCCCCATCCACATTGACGGTAACCGCCCGCAAGTGCTCCACCAGTTGATGGGTTTTTTCCTGCAAACCCAATAGTCGGGAAATCATGGGTTGCGCGAGGGCTTCAAAGTCGGGGTGCTCGACAAGGATCTGCTCCATACGCGGCCCATCGCCTTCCAATTGGGCCTCCAGATATTCCAGTAATGCGCATGCCGCCCTGCTTTCCTCTGCCACGGTTATCTCTCCTCGCTATTTTTATCGACTGCATTAAGTACGGTCACTGATCTCTGAACCCTGTAGACGGGTAACATCAGGAGTTCTCGTTGCCGACATATCCGGAGCACCAGAGACCTCCGTGTTGCGATCAACGCAATAGCCCAGGAGGGCCTCCATCAGGAGGATATCCAGTATACCTTCGGTCGACAGGCCAGAATCCCCGATCAATAGGGTGAGCGCCCTTTTCTGAAAAGGCGTGATGCGTTCTGCGGGCAGGGAATGGATTTTCACAGAAGGTTTCATCTGGCGTACCCCCCATGAACGTCCCGCGCAGGCCGCTTCCTTTGAGGCCCGGTGGTGAGCACTAACCTACCGAACATGGGGATTCCCCAGAAAGTGGTGTAACGCATCCATCAGCTGTGCATTGGTTTCCAGCAGCTCCTGAGCTAATTGCCGCGCTGGCGGACTGCCCGGTGGATCGACATGATCTCTCAGCAGTTGGTGCAGGCGGTGATGGAGCCGATCCACCTCGACCGGCAAAGCGGCGCGGTCGGGCAACTGGTCCAGCCACAGGGCCAGATGACAATGTTCTGCATCATCGAGGCCCAAGATCCGCTCCGGCAGACGGCCCTTCCCCTGGAGGTACTGAACGGATTCTTGTACGCGTATCTGGTGCGCCCCCAACAGCCCCGTATCCGTTATACCCATGAGGTTATTGCGGGGGGGGGG
>NZ_MOAD01000001.1:2625589-2666431 GCF_001931655.1 Acidithiobacillus albertensis
AAAACACCATGAAATTGTTACGGTAACGGTTATTTAACAGCCCCCCCCCCCCAGATTGACAAACCAATTTTCTGTCAATTTATAAGCCAGTAAACACAAGGGTCCCACATGGGAAAATCCTGGGAAAATGGCGCGTTGCCCAAGACATGCCCAAGCCAGATGGGCACTAGCATGTAGCTTATGTACAGAGGGCTATGATGGTTATAGCAGGGTGGCGTGTAAGCACCATCTCCAGGACCACATTCGCCGGAATCGCTTCCATCAAAAGATACAGCCGTAGATTAGATGTAGTCGAACCAGTTATCGCTAATCGTTTGATTTATATGGTGCCCAGGGACGGAATCGAACCGCCGACACGAGGATTTTCAGTCCTCTGCTCTACCGACTGAGCTACCTGGGCCAAGAGCGCGTATTTAAGCGGGCTCACGCCCGGAAGTCAAGGCCAGGGCGCGACGATATAAAAGACGGTGGGCCATTCCGCTTTGCGCTTCAGCAATTCGCACCGCCTGGGTCAGTGGCAACTCCTCGAGCAAAGGGGCGAGCCAGCGATCCGCTTCCTGTTCACCCGGGTCTTGTTCAGGCGCCCCGCCGAGTATCAAAGTCATTTCGCCACGCACCTTATCGGGGTGCTGAGACAGTTGCTCCAGCAGCCCGCCCAGAGAATCCCGGATACATTCCTCATAGATTTTGGTCAGCTCCCGGCAAAGCGCTGCAGGTCGATTCAGACCCCAAAGTTCCGCCATGTCCGTTATTGTTGCCACAATGCGATGGGGGGCCTCATAAAAAATCATGGTTCGTGATTCCGACTGCAACACCGCAAGACGCGCCCGACGGGCGCCCGCTTTGGCGGGTAAGAATCCTTCAAAACTGAAGCGATCACTGGGCAAGCCAGACAAAGACAACGCGGCCACAGCGGCATTGGGCCCGGGGATAATGGTGACCGGTAACTGCTGTTCGCGCAGCAACGCCAGTAATGGAAAACCAGGATCGGAAATTAACGGCATCCCGGCATCAGAAAGCAGGGCAATCTGCTCACCGGCGGCTATGCGCTGGGCAATTTGCGGGGCCAGTGCCCGCTCGTTATGTTCGTGCAGGGCCATAGTTTTGGGCTGTACACCAAGATGCTGGAACAAGCGCTGGGCATGACGGCGATCTTCCACCAGGATCAGGCTGGCACCCGCAATGGCCTGCCCGGCCCGTGGCGAAAGATCCTCCAGATTGCCGATGGGGGTGGCGATAATCGTCAACAGCCCGGAATGCATTTCAGTCATTGAACCACTGCTCCATTCTCCATACACTCTGCTCATGAAACTGCCGACCAGTTTATTCCATTTGCCACGTTTGACCGCCACCCTGGCTGTCGCCGCCGCCTTGAGCGCCTGCGCGAGTATGCCACATAAGCCGGCGCCCGTGCTCAGTACCGCTCCGGCTCCTGTAGCCACTGCGGCAAACGCTCCTGAAGCGGCAAGTGCCCGGCAAGCAGATGCGTTACTCGCAGAGGGGCATGACCTGGAAGCCGCCAAAGACTACATCAAGGCGGCGGCGGCCGTTCAGGGCAAGACACAACTCCAGTATTTGCTGAAGGCTGCCCAAGCCTCCCTGCAGGGCAACAGGGCTCCAGTAGCGGTACTCCTCGCCAATGAAGTCCTGCGCCTGGAACATGACGATAACGGTTTACGGGGACAAGCCTTGTGGGTACGCGCCCAGGGATTGATGGATCAGGGACAGACACCCAGAGCCAAAGGCAATCTCGAAGAATTACTGACCATCGCCAGCACACCGCAGGAGGTGCGGGCCGAGGCCATGGGAACCCTGGCCACTTTATACACGCAAGAGGGGCATGAACTGACCGCCCTGAATTTTCTGATAGAACGGGACAGCCTGCTCAGCGGCGCAGCCATCCACAAAAACCATCAGCGTATTCATGCTCTTCTGGACTCTGTTTCCTCGGCGCGCATTCAAAACTGGCAGGGACGCAGTGGTAATCCTTTGGTACAGGAATGGCTCGCCATTGCCCTGATCAGTCGCCATAATCCTGATCCGGATCAACGCAAAGCCGCTATCAATGCCTGGATGGCCGCGCATCCTGGCCACCCGCCCATCAATTTTACCAGCCATGACGAACTGAACGTCGCCGATACTACCAGCAGTCAGGAGGGCAGTATTTGTGCACTGCTTCCCTCCACCGGTAGTTATGCGGGACTTTCCCAGGCCCTCAGTGCCGGCATGGAAACGGCGGCACAGCTGACCTCCGGGCCGGCCGTCAAGCTGCTGCAAAGTACCGGGAATCCCAGTTATACCGCCGTACTCTTTGAGCGCGGAGTCAAGGAAGGTTGCCAGATATTTGTCGGGCCATTGTTACCGCAGGACATCAATGCCGTGGCCAGTGTACGCAAACCTTCAGATCCTCCGGTTATTGCTCTGGGTTCCGATGCCGGGGTACAACAACCGGGGTTATATACTTTCAGTCTGAGTCGGGATGTTGCGGCGCGTCAGATTGCCAATCAGGGCTATGCAGCAGGCTATCGACGGGTCTACGTGTTGTATCCGCAGGATTCCAGTGGCGCTGCCATTCAGGCCGATTTTATTGATACCTGGAAAAAACTGGGTGGCAGTGTCGCAGGAGTCGCCACCTATCTACCTGGTCATTCTCTGAATGGTCAGGCGCAGCAACTGCTCAGCGGGACCAGCTCAACGCATGATTTTGTTTTCCTGGTCGCAGACAGCAAAAATGCCAACGCTGCAGTCTCTGCTATTCGTTCCATCAACAGTCATATCCCGATTTTCAGTCCGGCGCTTTTACATGGGGCCACCCTCCCGAGCAATGCGCAAAATCTCTCCGGAATCGAGTCCGTGGATATGCCCTGGGTTATTCAACCGGCTACGACCAAGCCACAGGCCGCTGCACTCCTCCACACGAGCCTGCCCAATGCCAGTGATGCGCAGTGGCGGATGGCCGCTTTTGGTCTGGATGCCTACCAGCTTGCCGATAAAATCCTCGCCAAACAATTTAGCCAGCCTCTCAAAGGCGCCACCGGAACCTTACATTTTGGTAAAGAGGGCCGCATCGTGCGTGACATGGAATGGATGGAAGTAGAGAATGGCGCTATTGTGCCTTTACCAGCCATTCCCAAACCCGGCAGCTAAATTAACGCATGCCTTCGCCGCGCCAAAATTTCGGTCAGCAAGGTGAGGATCGCGCTTTAGCTTTGCTGCTGAGGGCCGGACTAAAATTGCTGTTGCGCAATTTTCGTTGCCGTTCCGGGGAAATCGACCTGATCGTACTCGATAATGAGGCGCTGGTGTTCGTGGAAGTGCGCCAGCGCACCCATAATCGGCAAGGGTCTGCCGCCGCCAGCGTCAACCATCGGAAGCAGCAGCGTTTGATTCGCGCTGCCGAATATTTTTTATTGCGTAATCCCCGGCATGGTCTGCGTCCTTGCCGGTTTGACGTGATTGCCATTGACGGTGACGCAGCGCCGGAGTGGATTCGCGATGCTTTCAGAGTGCCCAGCCCATGACCATGCCTAACCGGATAAATACCGCCTTGCGCGCCAGCATCGCCACCAAGGAACATGCTGCACAGAGTCTCGCCGCACCTTTCGCCGACGCCAGTGCAAGACTGATAGCCACACTGCAGAACGGCGGCCAGGTTTTATGTTGCGGCAACGGTGGTTCATCGGGAGATGCCCAGCATCTGGCCTCCGAACTGGTCAACCGCTTTGAAAGTAATCGCATGGCCCTTCCCGCCGTTGCCCTCAGCACGGATAGCAGCGTCTTGACCGCCATTGCCAATGATTCTGCCTACCCGCAGGTATTCGCCCGTCAGGTGGAGGCCCTGGGCCGACCCGGCGATTGTCTGGTAGCTTTCAGTACCTCCGGCAATTCCGAAAACGTCCTGCAGGCCATCCGTACGGCCCGGGCTCGGGGCATGTGGACCTTGGCCATGACCGGCAAGGATGGCGGACAACTTGCCGGCCTGCTGGGGGCGGCGGATATTGAACTGCGCGTCCCCGAAACCAGTACAGCGCGCATCCAGGAAGTCCATCTGGTCATCATTCATGCCCTTTGCAGCGATGTGGACGCAGCCTTTGCCGAAAATCCAATTCCGCCCCATAGCGTCGCGTCATTTTCCGGACGGATTCTGCACGACCGGGAGCTGCTCAGGCAGGCCTGCAATTATCGTCGTCCACTGGTGTTCACCAATGGGGTTTTTGATGTCCTGCATCGTGGTCATGTCCAATATCTCGCCGAAGCCCGCGCGGAAGGCGCCTGTCTGGTTGTCGCCGTGAACAGTGATGCCTCCGTGCGTCGACTCGGCAAGGGTGCTGATCGCCCGATCAATCCGGAAGACGATCGGATGGCGGTACTCGCGGCCCTGCAGTCCGTGGATTTCGTCACCACTTTTGATGAAGACACCCCCTTGCAACTCATCGAAAAACTGCAGCCTGACGTCCTGATCAAGGGCGGCGACTGGCCGGTGGAACGCATCGTCGGTACCCGCGAGGTCCAGGCGCGCGGCGGTCGCGTGCTCAGCATTCCTTTCCGGCACGAACGCAGCACCTCCGCCCTCTTACAGAAAATCCGGAATTCCCGACCATGAGCATCGCCGTCATTCTTCCGGCACTGCGTGCAGCTCTCGACACCGAGAGAGTTCGGGATGACAGCGATACCCTGTCCATTTACAGCCGTGATGACACCCCGGGAAGCTGTCTCCCAGCCCTGGTGCTTTTTCCCCGGAGTCATGAAGAAGTGCAGGCTATTGTCCACATCGCCCGTCGCCATCATTTACCGCTGATCCCCAGAGGGGCCGGGTCGGGCAATGTCGGCGGCGCGCAACCGGTACCCGGCAGCGCCGTCATCAGTTTTGAGTGCATGCAGGAAGTTTGTGATTACAGCCCGGCAGACCGGACCATCACGGTAGAAGCAGGCATGATTACCGCCGCCATCAATGACCATGTTGTTCAGGACGGGCTTTTTTATCCTCCTGATCCGGGCAGCAGTCCCTATTGCCGGATTGGTGGTAATCTCGCCATGAATGCCGGGGGGCCGCATGCTGTCAAATACGGGGTGACCCGGGATTATGTGCTCGGTTTGCGCGCCGTCACCGGCTGCGGGGAAACCCTCTGCTGTGGAGTGCGTACCAGCAAAGGCGTGGTCGGTTATGATCTGACCCGTTTACTGGTGGGGAGTGAAGGTACGCTGGCGTTGATTACCGAAGTCACCCTGCGCCTGCTGCCCCTGCCCATGGCCAAAGCCACGCTTCGCGCGGCCTATGCCAATACCGCCAGCGCCTGCGCGGCGGTCCAGCGGGTCATGGCACAAAGACATACACCCAGCGCCCTGGAACTCATGGATCCTCATGCCCTGGCGGCCGTACGCAGTATGGGCGCCGCAACAGACCTGCCCGCTGCCAGTCAGGCGCTGTTGATGGTCGAAGTCGACGGCGAAAGCGAAACCATCCCCGCCCAGTTGGAAGCCGTGCGCCAGGCCCTTGCTGGAGACGGTAATCTGGAAATCCTGGAGGCCACAGATGCCCAGGCCACGGCAGCACTCTGGGCGGCGCGCAAATCCCTGTCTCCAGCCACCAAAGCCATGGCCCCTCTGAAAATCAACGAAGATGTGGTCGTCCCGGTCAGTCGTCTGCGCGATTTACTGGAAGCCATTGAAGCCATTGCCCAAGAACAATCCCTGCACATTGTCAGCTTTGGCCATGCCGGGAACGGCAATCTTCATGTCAATTTTCTGGTGCACCCCGAAAACCATGAGGAAATGCGCCATGCCCGTCAGGGTCTGCAAAAACTCTTTCAGACGGTCCTCCGCCTGGGCGGCACGCTTTCCGGCGAGCACGGCATCGGCTCTACCAAACGGGAATTTTTACCGCTGGAACTCAGCCCCGAAAATCTCAGTATTCAGCGTGCCATCAAAAAACTGTTTGATCCAGAGAGCATTTTGAATCCTGGCAAATTACTCCCCGAAGGATAAATGTATGAGTAGTATTCTTCACGCCATTCAACCCGTGCGCCATATTGCCCTGAAAAACTGGGACGAAACCTTCGACATGGATCTGGTAGATAATAATCCCGCCCACCGCCTGCTCCGCGACGGAGATGCCTGGGTAGCCATGTTTCGTTCCGGGGTGCTTTGTTTTTTTGGGGCAGGACCGGCCCTGCAGGCGCGGATTATTGCCAGCGTCCAGGCTCAGTTCACCGCCATCAGCAATCCGAAAGTCGAAGAATTATTCATCAAAACCGGTGAGCGGGATGCCGTCGGCCGGGATGGCGTAACCCTCAAGCATCTGGATGAAGAGCGCATCCTCCTGGTGGCTTTGCGCCTGGCCCAAAGCCTCGCCCTCGAACTCCACGAGGAAGCCGTCGAAACTCTTCTGGAAACCACCTTGAACTTACTCTCCGAGGTCACCCGTACCGGTCGTCTTCCCGGACGCCGGGGTAGTCATCTGCGTTTTCTGGCCTCCACCTCCGCGACCCGCACCGAAATCCTGTCGCGTCTTGCGGTGCTGGATAATCCGGACATTGTCTGGGAAACGCCAGGGCTGGAAATACTCTCCCGGGAGCTTTCCGCCGATCTGGAACTCACCAGCCGTTTCCGCGCCCTGGATGAAAAACTTGATGCGATTCACGAAGGACTTGAAATTATGATTGTTGCTAGTCGCCATAATCGTGAGACTGTTCTGGAATGGATCATCATCATCCTGATTACGGCGGAAGCGCTGATCATGCTTCTGGGCAAATGAACATGTCAGAGGCTTTACCGGAAACCATCGAACCGCCTTACGCCGAAGAAGACGCGTTTGTCGCCCATAATACCCGCCTGGCCCGGGCTTATGATCCGGCCCGCCTGCTGCTGGTGGGTCCTGCCTGGGTAGGCGACATGGTCATGGCGCAAGTATTATTGCAGGTCATGCGCCGGCGCTGGCCCAAGCTGCAGATTGATGTCCTTGCCCCGCTGGCCAGCCTGCCAGTTGCCTTGCGCATAGCAGAAGTGCGGCGCGGCATTCCTCTGGATATTCCCCACGGCAAACTGGGCTGGAAAGAACGCCGCCGTATCGCCGAAACCCTCCAGAAAGAAGATTATGACTGGTCTATCTGTTTGCCCAACAGCCTGAAATCCGCACTGGTTCCTTACTGGGCCCAGATTCCCAACCGCAGCGGCTTTGGCAGCAATGCCCGAAAAATGCTGCTCAATGACCGCCACCACCTGGATAAAAAACGCCTGCCACGGACAGTAGATCGTTTTGTGGCCCTGGGGTTACCACGACGTTTGCCGCAACCCAAGCATTTACCCGCACCGCGTCTGATGGTGGATCATGCTGCACTTGCCGTCACGCTGCAACGTCTGAATATCCAAAATCCCGGTGCAGGACTGGTGGCACTCGCACCCGGGGCAGAATATGGCCCGGCCAAACGCTGGCCTGTACGCCATTGGATCAGTCTGGCCCGGCAACTGACTCAGGCAGGACGACCGGTGTGGCTTTTCGGCAGTCCGAAAGACACCGAAATCACCCAGGCCATCGCGCAAGCTGTCCCGACAGTGCTTGATCTGGGTGGGCGTACCAGCCTCACAGAAGTCATCGACCTGCTCTCTCTGGCAGAAATCACCGTCAGTAATGACTCGGGTCTGATGCATATTGCCGGGGCCGTCGGCAGCCGGGTCATAGCCCTCTATGGATCAACCCCCCTGCAAATGACTCCGCCCTTATCACCCGGCGCCGTGGCCCTGCGTCTGGGACTTTCCTGCAGCCCCTGCGGCAAAAGAGAATGCCCTCTCAAGCACCACCGCTGCATGGAAGATCTGCTTCCCGAACAGGTTCTCCAGCAGCTCTCCTCTCGATAATCCGAAATACCCGGAATAAAAAAGCCCCGCAGAGCGGGGCGAGGAGAGGAGGAGCAATGCCATGAGCATTGCAGAGGTAAAATCGTTACATGTTCAGGCGATACCTTGACCGTTAGTTGACGGTTTTTTCCACCTGAATGGTCGAATTGATTTCCACCCGCTGGTTGGCAAAACGACCCTGCGGCGTTGCATTGCTGGCGACCGGATCATTATAGGAATGGCCCTTCAGCACCATCCGCGAACGGGACACACCGTGCGCTTCCAGATACCGAGCAACACTGTCAGCGCGCTGTTCTGACAAACGCTGGTTGTAGGCGTAGCTGCCTACCTTACTGCAGTAACCATTGACATCCAGTACCGCGCTGCTGTGCTTTTGGGCAAAATCCGCCACTTGATCCAGAACCTGGATGTCATGACTCATAAGCTTGGCAGAATTCAGCTTGAAGTTGATACCCGTGATGGTAATGGGTTTGCTCTGCAGAACCGTACGCTGCACTGGTGCAATGGGGGCCGGAACAGGAACGGGCGCAGGAGCCGGGGCCGGCACAGGTGCCGCTACCGGTGCCTTGTTGGCAGGACAGCCCTGAAAGGGGGCTTCCGCACAACCCGCCGCCGCCATCACCATTACCGCGAGTAATATATGTTTTTTGGCAATCATCATTGTTCTCCCTGAGGTTCGCAGTATGCGTCAGCTTAGAATGCGTAGGTCAACATCACGCGGTTGTAGATGAAGTAGCCGGTCGAAAGATCACCATGGGCCACTTCCACCCGGTCACGAATGGACAAACCCTTGAGGAAGCCCTTGGGGAAGTAAGTCAGATCACCATAGATATCGTTGGCATAACCTGCCGCCTGGAGATGGTACTGGGCGTAAGCCGTCTGGAACAAAAAGCTGTTGTTAAGAAAATGCTGGCTCAGGCCAATTTTAAAGCCATGACCGGGACCCATTTCCACCAGACCACGAATCATGGAAGTGGTATAGAGGGGATCTGTCGCATAACCGACGGTATAGGGCGAAACAATGGCACCACCACCGATGGCTCCAGGATGATATTCGATTTCGTTGTAAGCGGCTGTCAGTGCCCCTTTGCCGAAAATAGCGTTATCCAGGTTATATTTGACACCACCTTTTATACCCCAGGCAGTGCTGTTGACGCCGTTGCCCTGGAAACCATCTACTTTACCTGCTCCGTAGGCACCATTAAGACGACTATTGGCATCCCACTCGCGTACCACCTGACCGCCCAGGAATGGATCCAGCCCCATGCCAGTTTTCAGGGTATAGCTGGCATCACCGTAAAACATATTGGTAAAATTATAGAAGTTGTAATACCAGGCCTGAGCGTTGATACCGTACCTCTTGTAACTTGTACCAAACGCCAAAATACCATTAGAAGCTGGCGTAGTTGCGGGCAGGTCAGCGGCGCCACCATAAATGGGGTCACCGTCGAAACCGGTGTTGTAATACAGGTTATCGCGGTAATAGTCACCGGAGGTGCGACTCTTCCAGCGGAACATCCGCATGCCGTAAATATTCCAGCCGCAGTAAGGGGTCACCTGCGCAAAAATACCCTGATAGGTAGCCGGAATCATGCGGGAATCAGAACCGTTGACAAAAGGCGTGTTCACTTCCTGGTTACCGGCACGAATCATCACCACATCGGGAATGGCATATTGCAGATAAGCCTGACCCAAGGCATTGATGGAATCGGCCTTGCCCATCAAGGTCACATCAGGATTAACGCGATTGGCGCCCAGACTGTTGGCTGTATAAAAACCTACGTCAGCACTGAAACCCGCCGCAGAAGGCGTATGCACGTTAATGTAGCCACCCAGCGAGAAGGCGCTGAGATTTGTGGCATTCTTTCCAAAAAAGCGATCAAAGTAGTAAGAACGAATCTGTCCATCTACCTTGCTGTGCATAAAAAAGTCAGCCAGGGTATTTCCTGTGGAACTGCTGTCGGCATGAGCGACGGCAGCAAATCCGCTCAGGGCAGCAAACAGTGCAACAGCAACGCGGTTTTTCTTCAACATGTGACCTCCTCGATTTAGGGTTCTTTGCAACACTGTGGGCATAATAACGAGGCTATGTGACAAGATGATGACAGTTTTATGAACCTTTTGTGACGTTATTTCCATATAAATATAACGATTATGACAGAAACAGGTTGAAAGAGGAATCCATCATTCTAAAAACGGCGGTGGGCCTGGGGCTTTGTAGCGACTTTGGCCCGCTCCGACTGCCGTTTCGAGGATTAAAGCATGTTGCAGGACGCGATGATCGTGGGACAATGCATTCTGGAAACCTCCTGATTCGAGTCTGCCATGCCCATTGAAATCCGCCACCTGCGCACCATCGAAGCTGTCGCCCAGTTTGGAAGTCTGGCTGCCGCAGCCCAGCGCCTGCATCTGACCCAGTCCGCCCTGTCCCATCAGCTCCGGGGTCTGGAAGCGGAATTTGGTGTCAATATTCTGGACCGCGAACGGGGCAGCCAACTACGCCTCAGCCCTGCCGGCGAAGAATTGCTGGCGGCGGCGCGGGAAGTTCTGCCCCGCGTGCGGCAGTTGCAGGAAGAACTTAAACGCCGGGCACTGGGCAACAGTGGACGTCTGCGTATTGCCGTGGAATGTCATACCTGCTTTGACTGGCTGACCCCGGCCATGGATCGTTTCCGGGAAAACTGGCCGGACGTCGAGATGGACCTGGTGTCCGGTTTTCAACAGGACCCTCTGCCCCTCCTGCAAAGTCATCAGGCTGATCTGACCGTACTGACTGCTCCTGATGCCATGGCTGCGGACATTGTCCTGCATCCCCTGTTTGCCTACGAAGTGGTCGCTCTGGTCAATCCTCGCCACACCCTGGCCAGCAAGCCTTATCTGGAGCCCGCCGATTTTCTGGAGGAAACCCTCATCACCTATCCGGTAGAAGACCGACGTCTGGATTTATTCCGGGAGTTTCTGCAACCCGCTGGTATCCAGCCCTGGCGCCGGCGTCACGCCGAACTGACGGTCATCATCCTGCAACTGGTCGCCTCCGGTCAGGGTATTGCCGCCCTCCCTTCCTGGGCGGTGGGGAGCTACGGTGAAAAGGGTTATGTGCGCGCCCTGCCACTGGGTTCCCAAGGTCTTTGGCAGACTTTGCAGGCAGCCACCACGGCTGAGCAGTCGGAACAAGAGCACATGCGCGCCTTTCTGGATGAAATCCGAGCCAGTGTGGCTGCAAATCTACTTGGAGTAAAAGATATTCAGGGCGTATGATCTGAGCTAATTCCCTGTCTGACAGAGGTCGTCCCCGTGCACATTGATTCCGAACAAAGCGTGATTGTCGATTCCGATCTCATCCGGCGTTACGATCAGGCGGGGCCGCGCTATACCTCTTATCCGACAGCGCCGCACTTTCACACCGATTTTGACGAGACCGACCTGATCAGCGCGCTACAGACGTCCAACCATCAAGCTCGGCCACTGTCCCTGTATTTTCATATTCCCTTTTGTGAACACCTCTGTTTTTATTGCGCCTGCACCAAGGTAGTCACCCGCCATCACGAATGGGGCGGCCCTTATGTCGCGCGCCTGGAAAAAGAAATGGCGTTGTATCTCAAGCATCTGGATGCCAGCCGTCCGGTAGAACAGCTGCATTTTGGCGGTGGCACCCCCACCTTTTTGCGTCAGAATGACCTGACCACTCTGCTGAACAGTATTCATCGGCATTTTCAGCTCCTCCCCGATGATCAGGGAGAATATGGTATTGAAATTGATCCCCGCGCTCTGGAACCGGGCACCCTCAAGCGCCTCCGGGAATTCGGATTTAACCGCATCAGTATTGGCGTGCAGGATCTGGATGTTGCCGTGCAAAAAGCCGTACATCGGGAACAAAGTCTGGAACTGTTAGCTGAAGTGATGGCTGAGGCAAGGTCCCTGGGTTTTCGCTCCATCAGTCTGGATTTGATTTATGGCTTGCCGTTACAAACTCCGGAAAGTTTTGCCCGCACCCTGGAAGCAGTGATTACCCTCCGCCCCAATCGATTATCGGTATTCAATTACGCCCATCTCCCCGAACGCTTTCCGGCACAGCGGCGCATCCTGGAAACGGATATTCCCTCTCCCGAAAACAAGCTGCGCATTCTCACGGAAAGTATCTCAACACTGCAGCAAGCCGGGTATGTGTATATCGGCATGGATCATTTCGCCTTACCAGAAGACGAACTGACCCTGGCCCAAAGGGAAGGAAGCCTCTATCGTAATTTCCAGGGCTATTCCACCCATGCGGGCAGTGACCTGCTCGCCTTCGGCATGAGTGCCATTGCCATGGTCGGCCCCAATTACAGCCAGAATATCAAAGACCTGGATACCTGGGGAGAGCGGCTGGATCATGGTCATCTTCCCGTGGAAAAGGGCATACGCCTGAATGAGGAAGACCTGCTGCGCCGGCATATCATCAACCGGCTGACCTGCGATTTTCGCCTGGATTTTGCGGCACTACAGCAGCAATACGGCATCCATTTCAGAACCCATTTTAACGATTGCCTGCCCGCCCTGAAGCAACTGGAAGAGGACGGACTGATTCAGATGGATGCAGAAAAGTTGCAGGTAACGCCCCAAGGCCGTCTCCTGATCCGTCATGTCTGTATGGTTTTTGATGCGTACCTGCCACAAAAGTCGGTCCGTTACTCTCGGGTGATCTGAAGCCAGCGTTCCGGATCAAAGCCCAACACGCCCTGATCACCGCTGATGAGAATGGGGCGACGGATCAGACTGGGATGCGCCATCATCAAGGCAAAAGCCGTGTCTGCATCCTGGCTGTCACGTGCGGCTTCGGGCAAACGCCGCCAGGTCGTGCCCTTGCGATTAATCAGGGCTTCCCAGCCACACAGCGTCGCCCAATGCTGCAGGTCTGTCAGGGCCACTCCGGCTTTTTTGTAATCATGAAAATCGTAAGGCAAGCCTTGCGCGTTCAACCAGGCAAAAGCTTTTTTCATCATATCGCAATTGCGAATACCGTAAATGCTTATCGTCATATTTTTTCTCTCTTTTTCAGAATCAACACCTTGAAACTTTCACCCATTTCCTGAGGCAGGGTCAGGCGTTTAATTTCATTATTCAATGCAAAAAGGGCTGCGACCTCCTGCCCGGCGGCCATCTCCGCATAAACGTCAGCGAGACCATGCTCCACCAGAAAACGGGCGAGATTTCCATAAAAATCCACTTCCAGACCGAGCCTTGGCGCAGCACGTAACAGTGCGCTGAAATTCACATGGGCCGTCAGATCGCATAATCCCGGCCAATAAAACGGGTCATCCAGCCAGTGTTGGCGATAATAGGCGCGCAAACTGCCCGTCTGACGTTGAGGATGATAATACTCGCCCGCCTCATGGCCGTAATCAATCAGGATCAACGCCCCGGACTGCAGGGAATCCGCCACTTCCCGCATCCAGGCGGTGGCCAGAGGGTGTAATTCAGTACGGTAATGTTCAGGCCACTGCGCCATCAGCGGCAGCAGACCGGGGTCGAGTGCCCCAATGCCATAAGGCTCCGGCATCCAGGCCCATTCCAGCCCTTCTCCATTCCAGCGCACCGCGCGTTCCCGCAACACATCCCGATCATCTGTTTCGACGACCACTACCGGCATGGCATCCAGCACCTCATTGGCCAGCATGACGCCGCGCCAGTGCGCGGGTAACTGTTGCACATGATTGACTGAGGGAAGCATTGCCCGTTGCTGTGCCTGCAGATCGGGGCTGAGTTCCAGCACCGTGTAAGGAATCATCGGCAGGCATTGCTGAATTTGTTGCGCCAGAAAGCCACGGCCTGCCCCAAATTCAAGGATACCGTCACTGCGCGCATCCGTTTGTAGCAACGGGGCCAGCACCCGTGCCAACACCCTGCCCAGCAGCGAACCCATCTCCGGAGCGGTCATAAAATCGCCGTCGGCACCCAGGCGGTTTTGCCCCGCCATGTAATATCCCAAGCTGGGGGTATACAGCGCCATCTCCATGTAGCGGCGAAAGGAAATGACACCCCCTGCCGCCTGAATTTCAGCACGAATCCGCTCCAACAAAAGCGCCGAATGCGCTTGCGCAGCAGCATCCGGAACCGGCAGGCTGGCCTTGCGCCCTCCCTGGGAATGGGTTAAAAAATCGGGACGCTCTGCGCGCATGGAATCCTCTTGAAATCTACCGAAAAAGTTGTTCTGATCACTGGCGCCGCCCGCAGGGTGGGGGCCGCCATCGCCCGGCAACTGGCCGCCGAAGGCTGCCAGCTGGTCCTGCATTATAGGCGATCCCGCAGTGATGCCGAAGCCCTGGCCGCCGAACTGCGCCATCAATACCGTACAGAGTGTCTGCTGATCGCCGGGGATCTGGCCGCCGTGGATTTCCCCGCCCAGCTCATTGCTGCCAGCATGGCGCATTTCGGCCGCCTGGATGGTCTCGTCAATAACGCCTCCATTTATCAGTCCAGCCCTTTTGCGCACATCACGCCTGAGGACTGGCAGCGAATGGAGGCCATTCATTTGCGTGCGCCCCTGTTCCTGACCCAGGCAGCAGCCCCCCATTTACGCCGCAGTCACGGAGCCGTAGTCAACATCGGTGACATTCATGGCGAGATTCCCCTGCGATCTTATTTGCCTTACAGCGTCACTAAAGCGGGTCTGCTGGCGCTGACCCGCTCCCTGGCCAAAGAACTGGGTCCGGATATTCGCGTCAACAGTGTTTCTCCCGGCGTAGTGCTCTGGGCAGAAAACCAGGACCCTCCGGATGGAGATAAACAGGCACTGCTGGAGCGCAACGCCCTGAAGCGGGTAGGGAATCCCCAGGATATCGCCTCGGCGGTGGCTTATCTGCTTTTTGACGCCCAATATACCACCGGCCATAACCTCGTCGTCGATGGCGGGCGCATGTTATATTGATTCCATGAACAGCAAAGCCCCCATCCGCTTTTACAGCGAAGAAGAACTGGATGCTCTGGAAGAGCAGGACCCGCTGGCCGCAGCCAAAATTGCCCATGCCCAGGCCATGGCCGCCCGTGGACTGGACCGCCAGAAGCGTTATGGTCCGGATGACCCCCTGCCCGACCCCGAGGCGGTCGCCGAAGCCGTGCACACCGTGCGCCGCATTCTCATGCGCGACGGCGGCGATATTGAACTGGTAGACATTATCCAGCGCGATGTCCGGGTGCGCATGAAGGGTGCCTGCGCGGGCTGTCCCAACGCGGTCATTGATCTCAAACAGGTGGTGGAACGCATTGTCGGTGCCGTCCCCGGAGTCGTCAGCGTGAGTAATACCTTTTGAACAATCCTCCCAGCAAAACCCCGAAAGTCGGCTTCGTCAGCCTGGGCTGCCCCAAAGCCACCGTGGACAGCGAGCGTATCCTTACCCAGTTGCGGGCTGAGGGCTACCTGCTGGTAGGCGATTACGCCGACGCCGATGTGGTGGTAGTCAACACCTGCGGTTTTATTGACGCAGCGGTGACAGAATCGCTGGAAGCCATTGGCGAAGCCCTCGATGAAAATGGCAAGGTGGTCGTCACCGGTTGTCTGGGGGCCAAGGATAACGGGGACTTTATCCGCAATGTGCACCCCAGGGTGCTGGCTGTTACGGGTCCCCAGCAGTCTGGCGCGGTACTGAAGGCCATACACAGCGCGCTACCGCCCCTCCATGACCCCTATACCGATCTGGTTCCTCCCCAGGGTCTGCGCCTGACTCCGGCGCACTACGCTTACCTGAAAATTTCCGAAGGCTGCAACCAGACCTGCAGTTTCTGCATTATTCCCAGCATGCGTGGCAAACTGGTCAGTCGCGAACCCGGTGATATTTTGCGGGAAGCCGAAGCCCTGGTTTCTGGAGGCGTCCAGGAATTGCTGGTGATTTCCCAGGACACCGGAGCTTACGGCGTCGACCGCAAATATCGCACGGCCTTTCACGATGGGCGCCCCATCAAAACCCGGATCACCGATCTTTGTGCGGCGCTGGGAGCGTTGGGTGTCTGGGTGCGTTTGCACTATGTGTACCCCTACCCCCATATTGATGAATTGCTGCCGCTCATGGCAGAGGGAAAAATCCTGCCTTATCTGGATGCGCCCCTGCAGCATGGTAGCCCCCGGATTCTCAAGGCCATGCGCCGCCCTGCTGCTGCCGAAAAAACGCTGGAACGCATTGCTCATTGGCGGCAACAGGTGACCGATTTGACCATCCGCAGCACTTTTATTGTCGGCTTTCCCGGTGAAACCGAAGCCGAATTTTCAGAACTGCTGGATTTTCTGCGCGTTGCCGAACTGGACCGGGTGGGCTGTTTTGCCTACTCTCCGGTCGAAGGCGCACCCGCCAACGCCTTGCCGGGCGCTGTTCCGGAAGCAGTCAGGGAAGAACGTCGCGCCGAATTCATGCGGGTGCAGGAAAGCATCAGCCGTGCACGGCTCCAGCGGCATGTGGGTCAGCGTCGTGAGGTGCTGGTAGATGCCCTGGAACGCGGGGGCCGGGCCATAGCCCGCTCGGTCAGCGATGCGCCGGAAATAGACGGTGTGGTCCACCTGAGTAATGCGGGCGGCCTCAAGGTCGGTGACCGTCTGGCCGTGCAGATCACTCGGGCGGACGACCACGACCTCTACGCAGACTGTTTCAGTCTGGGTTAATCCTTGCCTCTTTCTATACGCACCCCCACATCACGGGTGCCCCGCACCGCCGCCGGTTTATGCACCGTCACCTGTACCCAACGCGCAGCAAATTCACCCCGGACAATATCCGCAATCTGCTCGGCCAGGGTTTCCACCAACTCCACTTCAGAAGCACTGATGTGACTGACCAGGCGTTGACAGACCGTCTGATAATTAATGGTTTGCTCCACCTTGTCCGATTGGGCGGCAGCATGGGTGTCGGCGGCAATTTCCAGATCAATCAAAACGGTCTGCTTAACCTGCCGTTCCCAGTCATAAATACCGATGCGGGTATCTACTTTCAGCTCCCGCACAAAAAGAATATCCATAGGCATCCCGAAAAATGCGACAAGGCGTCGCGTCTGGGCCTATAATAGCGCTTTTCCGGGCCAACGCACTGCATGTCTGTCATTATTGATATTGTTTTCATTGTGGGTGCCTACCTGATCGGTTCTATCGCGACCGCCATTCTGGTAGGTCGCGCCATGGGCCTGGGTGATCCCCGGCAATCCGGATCCGGGAATCCGGGGGCAACCAACATTCTGCGCATCGGCGGCAAAAAGGCCGCAGCCCTGACGCTTTGCGGCGATCTGATCAAAGGCGTCATTCCCGTTGTGGTCGCCCGATGGCTGGGTGCGGAAGGCTGGATCCTGGCCGCCGTCGCACTGGCGACTTTTCTCGGCCATTTGTATCCCGTTTATTTTGGATTTCGGGGGGGTAAGGGAGTGGCTACGGCCATGGGTATCCTGCTGGCGCTGATGCCGTTACTGGGATTATCGGTGCTGGGTGTCTGGATAGTGGTTTTTGCCGTCATGCGGGTGTCCTCCCTCGCCGCGCTGCTGGCCGCCACCAGCGCGATACCCCTTGTTTTCGCTTTGTCTGCCAGCAGCAGTCTGCGTGCCCTGATTATCGTGCTGGTCATCCTGATCCTCTGGCGACATCGCAGTAATATTCAGCGCCTGCTCGATGGCCGCGAAACACCCTTCAAAAAATCCTAATCGCGGATATTCCATTCCTGCATGCGTTCGTCTATCCATTGCGCGAGCTTTTCGGCAGGACGAAATCCGGGCGCCAAATGCTGTGCTTCCTGGGCAGCGGCCAGGGCACGGCGCATGCTGCCCTGATGCAGGTAATAGCGCGCCAGATTCATTTGCGCCAGATGCGGCGCATCAAAATGCCGGGATTTGAGCGCCCGCCGAATCACAAAAAGGGCTTCATTTTCCCGTCCGGTATCCATGAGGTATTCGCCAAGATCATTCCAGGCCTGCCCCCACTCGGCGTCACAGGCGATGGCCCGTCGGCAGGCGGCAATTGCACCATGACTGTCACCCGATGCTGCCAGTGCCCAGGCATAAAACGTCCAGATCAATGCGCTGCCAGGATCCGCGTCCAATGAACGCCTGAAGGCTTCTGCCGCTTCTTCGGGATGACCGGTCTGCTGCCAGTCCAGACCTTGCTGAAAATCCGGATCGACGGCGGCCCGTTCTTCAACCACCGTATCCAGAGAAAAAGATTCACCCGTCATGCTTCCTCCTTGACCAGCGACCAACGCGCCCGTACCGGGAACTCAGCACTGGCAGACTGGGCCATTTCGGGATGCAGGGCGCCAGCCAGGGCAATCATTGCGGCATTATCCGTACAATGGGCCACATCGGCGATACATAATTCTACGCCCTCTGCAGCCAGGCTTTGCAAAGCACTGCGCAAGGCACGATTGGCTCCCACACCGCCCGCCACAATCAAACGCTTCAGACCGGTGTGTTGCAAGGCGCGCTGGCATTTCCGAAACAGGGTGTCGACCACCGCCTGCTGAAAACTGGCAGCCAGATTTTTTCTCTGGGTCATATCCTCTTCAGGAACTTTCATGGAAGCGAGACGAAAGGCTGTTTTCAATCCGCTGAAGCTGAAGTCCATGCCGGGGCGATCCAAAAGCGGTCTTGGCAAACGAAAGGCCTCGGGGTCACCACCTTCTGCTAGAGCCGCCAAAGCCGGCCCCCCGGGGTAGCCCAGTCCCAGCATTTTAGCCGCTTTATCGAAAGCCTCACCGGCTGCGTCATCCAGGGTTTCACCCAGCAATACATAATCACCCAGCCCCCGCACTTCAATGAGCATGGTATGCCCACCGGAAACCAGCAAAGCCACCGCCGGAAAGGGTGCCACGCCATTGAGCAGGGGGGCAAGCAGATGTCCTTCCAGATGATGAACGGGAATAACCGGAATATCCCAGGCAAAGGCCAGGGCCCTAGCAAAATTCACACCCACCAGCAAGGCGCCAATCAGTCCCGGCCCCGCCGTGACGGCTACGCCATCGGGGCGTTGCCCCCCGGTTTGCAGCATGAGTTGTTCCAGCAGCAGCGGTAACCGGCGCACATGATCCCGAGAGGCCAGCTCTGGAACCACCCCGCCGTAAGGCGCATGCAGAGCAATCTGACTGAACAGGACTTCACCCAACAAGCCTTGGCGGCTGTCATACACAGCCAGGCCGGTCTCATCACAGGAGCTTTCAATACCCAGAATACGGGTGGCGACCGATTCAGACATGCGCCGCTTTCTCCTCAGCCGCAGAACCCATCACCGGGTGCTGATTTTGGACGACGCATTTTTGTAACCACAGCAACTCCTGTTCGGAAAAACCTCCGGCGCGGCGCGCTTCCAGGGCTAACGGACCCTGAATACGGCCCCGGTAGCGTTCCTGCAGCAATTGACGAAAAGTCTGCTCTGCATCCAATCCACGCTGTTCACACAAATAACGAAACCAGTGACTACCAATGGCCACATGACCACGCTCATCCGTTTCAATGCGTTCCAGCACAGCGGCGGCGGCGCTATCCCCGACTTCCTGCAATCGCTCGCGGATAGCCGGGGTCACATCCAGACCTCGCGCTTCAAGCACACGCGGTACCAGCGCCATACGCTCCAGAGGATCAGTCGCTGTATCCATAGCCATTTCCCAGAGACCATCGTGGGCAGGTAGATCACCGTAATCACCGCCCATAGCCTGAAGCAGTCCGCGCAGCAGAACAAAATGTTCCGCCTCTTCCTGGGCAACCTGCAGCCAATCGTGATAATAGGCTACGGGCAGATCGACAAAACGGCACAGCGCATCCAAAGCCAGGTTAATGGCATTAAATTCAATGTGAGCCAAGGCATGGAGCAGGGCAAAACGACCGGCCTGGGTGCTCAGCGCCCGGCGTCTGGGTAATTGTTTGGGCGCGACCAGCTCAGGACGGGCAGGTCGCCCCGGGACACCGGGACAAGGCAACAGTGCCGCCCGGACTGCACCCGTACAGTGCAGCGCCCGAACCTGTGTCACTTTTTCGGTTGGGTCTGTGGCTAACAGCGCGCTCAACACCTCTGTAGCAAAATCCCGATGCTGCTTTTCTTCAGTGACATTCATCATGCCAACGCACCTGTCTTCAGAACCATTCAAAACACAGAATATAGCACATGCGCTGCCTGATTCTGCGGAAAGCCATTTATCAGACTCTCCTGATAGACTGAATAAATAATATAAACAAGTAATAACACTTTTTTGTTTTATTTAATTTTCACCACTGGTGGTTTTAAACCACTTTATAGCGGTGCATATCAACCGCAAATGCTGCAAACATTCGACCGGCCGAACACAAATCAAAGCATTACAGTAATTAGTAATATTGGCATAAGCCTTGCAAGAGTAGAGGTGCAACAAAACCTTTCTTATTCACAAAATTTATGGGGGACGGAAGTTATGATCATTGAAAACTCTCTCCCGATCTTGCTCAGCCGTCTGGATTTCGCCTGGATTACTTCCATGCATATTCTCTGGACGCCTCTGACGATCGGCATGTCCTGGCTGCTCTTCATCATGGAAGTCGCCTGGCTTCGTACCGGCAATGAGCGGTGGTACAAACTCAATCGCTTTGTCGAAAAAATCTTCATCATCAATTTCGGCGCCGGTGTCGCCACCGGCGTTACCATGGAAATGGCCTTTGGTATTCTTTATGGCCCTTTCTCTCAGGCCGTCGGCCCCTTCTTCGGGAACATCCTTGGCTTTGAAACCATTACCGCCTTTATGTATGAGGCCGGCTTCATCGGCCTGATGGTGTTTGGTTGGGGCAAAGTCAGCAAAGGTATGCATTTGTTTTCAACCTTCAATGTGGGCCTTTCTTCCAGCTTGTCGGCCATGTGGATTCTGGTGGCCAACTCCTGGATGCAGACGCCGGACGGTGTTGTCCTGAAAAATGGACTGTTCCAGGTGACCAACTGGTGGAATGCCATTCTCAATGACAATTTCCAGTGGGGCTTTCCGCACATGTGGGTGGCCACTGTGGAATTGGCATTATTTGTACTGGTTGGACTCAGCGGATTTTTCATCCTGAAAAACCGTAATGCGGACCTGTTTACCAAACTGCTCAAACCCGCACTGTTGGCGCTGATCATTGTGACGCCTTTGCAGATATTCATTGGTGACAGCGTGGGTCGTGTAGTCGCACAAACACAGCCGACTTCATTGGCGGCTATGGAAGGCCACTATCACACCTATTTGCCCAACGGCAAGGTAAACACCGGCTGGCATCTGATTGCCATTCCCAACGCCAAAAATGACGGCAACGTCTTTGCCATCACTATTCCGCATGTACTGAGTCTGCTCGAAACCCACACCTTGAATGGTAAGGTTACCGGTATGGACAGCTTCCCGGCCAAAGATCGCCCCGATGTCTGGGTACCGTTCTACTCTTTCCGGGTCATGGTAGCCATCGGCTTCTTCCTCTTCTTTATTGCCATCTGGGGTAACTGGTTGCGCCTGCGTGGCAAGCTCAATGCTACAGAATTGCGGAAGCGTCCGTGGTTTCTGCGGGCTCTGGTGTTCTCGGCATTCCTGCCTTACCTGGCCATCTGGTGTGGTTGGTGGACCCGTGAAGTCGGTCGGCAACCCTGGGTAGTAAACGGTCTGATGCGGACTTATCAGGGAACCAGCCATATGCCGGTCGCCATGGAAATCATCTGGTGGGTGGGTTACATCATTTTCGAACTCACTGTGTGGGCAGGTTCCTGGTACTTCTTTACCCGCGTTATCAAAAAAGGGGTGGACGGGATCCCAGACTCCAGCACGCTGTTTGATCATGATCATGCGGATGCTACGGATGTTAAAGCCGGTGGTGGCCATGTGACACCGACCTTCGCCAGCAAGCCCATGTTGCGTTCGGATCGCTGATCAGCGCTTTCTGACGTTCTCAAAATCATGACGGGGAGCAGAGCTCCCCGCACAAGCTACTGGAGTCATTTATGGATCTTTTATCAATAGGACGCATCGCCGGGACATTGACGACCTGGTGGTGGCTGCTCCTTTCTCTCGCTTTTTTTCTGTACATTGCCACGGACGGTACGGACCTTGGATCTGGCATTTTCGCTCTGTTTTCAAAAGACGAAGAAGAACGTGGCGCCATTATGGCATCCATGGCCGGCATGTGGGACGGCAATGAAAGTTGGCTGGTCGTGGCGGGTGGCGTGCTTTTCGGCGCCTTTCCACTGGTTTACGGTTCGGCTTTCAACTACCTGATGATTCCTTTGATGTTTGCGCTCTGGGGCATTATTGCCCGGGCAGTGGCCTTTGAATTTCATATTCATGCCAAGAAAAGCAAACGCTTTTGGGGTTGGGCTTTTGCTGTCGGCAGTTTGTTTCCCACCTTCTTTGCGGGTGTTGCCCTGGGCGCTACATTGCAGGGCTTTCCCATGAAGTCCGGTTTGGCAATGCAAGGTGCGTTAACGGCCCATGGTGTTGCTATGCAAGATTATACCACCCCTATCATGCATTTTTCGGGTGGCATCCTCGACTTTTTGACGCCTTTTTCCATCTGGACGGGGGTTGGTGCAGTCATTGCCGCCAGTCTTGCCGGAGGGCTGTATTTGTGTGCCCGCTTCATTCCCGGTGATCCCATTCATGAACGGGCTCGTAAATGGACGAATGTTGTTTCCTTACTGGCTCTGGCTGCTATTGTCATTACACTGGTCTGGTCTTACGCACTCTTCCCCTGGGCAGCAGCCAAGTGGACCGGTTCGGATTGGTGGATCTGGTTGATCTGGTTCATTATCGTGCTCGTTTTCGCCTTCAAGTCCTCCACCAATCACTCCGTACGCAAGGACTTCAGCGCAATGATGTGGGGTATTGGCGTGGTTGCCTTGTTGTGGGCGGCCATGTGGGCGACCATTTTCCCCTACGTGGTACCCGATACCTGGACCATTGTGCAGGCGGCCAATCCGGCAGATTCCATTGCCGTATTCACCCTGTTCATGACGGGCTTCTTCCCCATCATGATCATGTACAACTGGTATCAGATTTGGGTGTTCCGTGGCCGCTTCAGTAAAAAGATGGCCTACGGAGCGCACTAAAAGCGTATCGGCGATGTTCTGAAGATTTTCTGAAACAGAACATCGCCTTTTTCAAACGGGGTGAAAAATGTCTACGGAATATGATGAAAATTCTTTAAGTACGGCGCTGGATATTATTGAAAATATTGAGTCCCGTTATGGACGGCTTGCAGACCGCCTCGGCGAAGTCCGCAAATCCATGCCGTCGGAAAATGTCGAAACCATAGCGGACCAATGCTTTGAGCTCTCTGTCGAGATCATGCGTTACAAACACTACTTCTCTTCAGTAAAAAAGCTGGCGATTAGCAGACAAGACATTGGTTTGGTTCACTTATTATAACACGAGCATATTTTGATTAAACGGTTTCAACATAGGCCCCTAAGAACCCGTGGGAAGTCAGAAAAAGATTATCATCCCACACTGCTTGATGTTCTGAATATACTGGAAAAGCGGCTGGATATTGTCGAAGAGCAATGTGCGGAAGTGCTCCACTCCATCAATATTCGTACACGCACGGAAGTGGACGATCAAATTGCCATTATGGATGCCGAAATTAATCGTTGCCAAAAGTTATTAAAAATCATCAAAAATACCATGCTTGAACCGGAGTCAGAGAACTAAAATCATCCAGACGTGTCGAATATCCATATGAAAATACGCCAGCACCATCAAAAATCACGTTCCCGGCTTCTTATTGCAAAAATAGGGGTTATCCTAACTGCCGCCAGCATAACAGGCGCATTAACAGTAAATGTACCGGCCTTCGCCAACACTTTTGATTCCAGCACCAACACCATTATCCGCACACAAAACCCGCAAGATTGGCAACAAGTCTGGCAGATTCTCGCCCTTACTGGATACGTACACCTGGTTTATGGCACGTATATGGGTCGTTATGGGGGCATGCATACAGTCGCCGCATGGAATATTCCCGTGCCCCGGGCCCTGCAAAAAATTTCCAACAACTGGGGTTATTCGCCCTATAATCCCGCTTTTCGTAGCGGTCTGATCCAGTTTGAACGCGCAGATCACTTGCTCAATCGCCGGGGCATTTCACGCGGGCGGGTCACTCCGGAAGTCCTCTCAGCCCTGCGCGCGCCAATCCCAAAAAATCGTTTTCCATTTCAATGGATTAAGGTGGACAAGAGCACGCACCCAGAGCACTTGCAAATCTGGCAGGTGCCACCCGATCCCCAGGGAAAAGGACAATGGATTTACCGGACAGTCGTCAACACCGGGGTCATGCACTCCACCCCGGATGGTAGCTGGCCAATTTATCAGCGCCTTGCCAAAACTACCATGACCGGTAAATTCCCTATTGCGGTCAGCCCCCAGCAATACCATTTACTGCCTGCCTCAGACCGAAGTATTTATCATGGATATCATGTCCGCTGGCAACACTATACCGCGCCCAATGTGCATTTCGTAAATTACTTTTACGATGGCCGCGCCATTCACTTTTATCCGCGCAAAGGCTACGGCTGGCCTCAAAGTGCGGGTTGCGTGGAGGAGCCCTACAAAAACGCACGCAAGGTTTACGCCCTGTTACACTATGGGGACATTGTTTCGGTCATGGGACATTACGAAAATCACAAAAGCAATCTCGTAACACCCATGACAGCCAGAAAATTACGCCAAAAAATATTGCTTGAATTTGCCCATTCATGACCTGGCAGTTAATTACAGACGTTTCAAGTATTAACTTGGCTGTAATAGCCGCTACGTGCTGCCCCTGAAACCGGACAATAGCCATTTCATTGGCGCTGAGTTGACAACTGCCATGACTCAAGACCCCGCCTTTAACGCATGGTGATGCACCGATCGCCCAAACCACAGATAAAAGGCCGGAATCACAAACAGGGACACCAGGGACCCAAAGCCCAGACCACTGACAATGACCAGACCCATGGAGAATCGGGCATCGGCATTACCCCCACTGGCAAAAAGCAGGGGCAAGGCTCCGGCAATCATGGCGGCCACCGTCATCAAAATGGGACGTAGCCGTAAAGTGGCTGCTTCCACGACGGCATGGCGTTTGTCCAGTTGCTTTTCTTCCTGCATGACCCGGGCAAATTGCACAATCAGAATCCCCTGCTTGGCAATCAGACCAATCAGCATGACCATTCCTACTTCCGAGTAAATATTGACACTGGAAGCGCCGAGACTGATGGGCAACAACGCCCCAAACAGAGCCACCGGAACAGCCGTGAGCACCACCAGAGCATCCCGGAAACTGTTGAACTGTGCCGCGAGCAGGAGCAGCACCATCAGCAGGGCAAAGGCAAAAGTGATCGCCAGCGCATTACCCTGATGCACATACTGGCGGGATACACCGGCATAATGGATCTGATCACCACCGGGAAGAATTTTTTGCGCATGAGATTGCAAAAACTGCAGCGCTTGTCCCAATGACACGCCGGGGGCCGGGTTGGCCTGAATAAATACCGCCGGCAACTGCTGAAACTGCGGTAAAAAAGTCGGTGCCGATTCCGACTTCAGGGACACAAAAGTGGATAGAGGAATCTCGGCGCCGGAAGGCGTTTTAATGGTATAGGCCTTGAGAAAATCGGGGTTGGCCCGCAACGCAGGTGGTACTTGTGGCACTACCCGATAGCTCAAACCGTCCATATCGAAGTAGTTGACGTAGTTGCCACCCAATAGTGTCTCCAGATTTTGTCCGATATCGGCCATGCTGAGCCCAAACGATGCAGCCATTTGCCGATTGATGACTACCTGCTGAATCTGATTGTTGTACTTCAGATTTTTGCAGACAAAAGAAAAAAGGCCGCTGGCTTTGGCTTCCTGAACCAGTTTGGCAGAAATGCCATCCAGTTGATGATAGGAGCCTCCCGTACTGGTCAATACGAACTGCACCGGCAAGCCGACCGCTGCCCCGGGGAGTGGCGGCAAGCCAAAAGCGGACAGTTTCATACCGGGTACCTGCTCGGCCAGCTTCTGCACCTTGGCTTTGACCTGTTGCGTGGTCACAGTGCCGCGCTCGGGCTTCAGAACCACACCCGCCATCACTTCATTATTTAACAGCATGCCGCCAATACCCACCCCGTTGACCGCAAAGCTATGACTGCGGCTGGCAATTTTGTCGAAAACTGTATTCGTCAGATAGTGATCATAAGCATTCATGTATTCCAGCGTCGCCGTGGGCTGGGCAACGCCGTTCACATAAACAATGCCCTGATTCGCCGGCGGTGCCAGCTCACTCTGGCTGATGCTGAAAAGAAAATAGATGCCTCCCGTCAATACCAGCGCCAAAGCCACGGTGGCCGGCCAAACCCGCAAACTCGCGAAAAGAAGGCGTCCGTAAAAGGCCTTCAAGCGTCCAAATACATGATCCACCAAATGGGCGACCCGGCCCTCCTGTCCCGCTTTCAAAACTCGTGAAGCCAACATAGGTGCCAGGGTCAGCGCGGCAATCATGGACAACAGCACCGTGGCCACAATGGTAAAAGCAAATTCGCTGAATAAGTGGCCCACCAACCCGCCAATAAAGGCCATGGGGGCAAATACGGCCACCAGCGTCGTGGCCATCACCAGAATCGGGCTGGCCAGTTCCCTAGCACTGAGCAGTGCCGCATGTAAAGGAGTTGCCCCATGTTCAATATGACGATGAACGTTTTCCACCACAATAATCGCGTCGTCCACCACCAGACCAATAGCCAGCACCATCGCCAACAGGGTCAGCAAATTGAGGGTATATCCCAGAGCATGCAGTATGGTGAGGGCTCCCACCATGGCCACAGGAATCGCCAGTGCCGGAACAATCAGCGCGCGCCAGGAACCCATGAACAAATAGATGACCAGAATGACCACCAGTAGTGCCAGGCCAATATTGATTTCTACTTCCTGCAGGGAGCTTTTGACAAACTGGGCCCCATTATAAATGGTGTACCCCTGCATTCCCGGAGGCATGGTCGTCTTCAACTGGGTCATGACTTTGTGAATACCCTGGGCGACCTGCAGGGCGTTACTGCCGGGGGCCTGCTGAATACCGATATTGACAGCCGGCTGTCCATCCACCATGACGGATGAATCATAAGTCTGAGCGCCCAAAGAGACCTTGGCGACCTGCTCCAGATGGATGGGTACGCCGTGCACCGTCGCCACTACCAGATTGCGGAATTCTGCCGCACTATGCAGGGCGGTATTGGCACTGAGGGATACTGCCGTATATTCGCCGCGCAACCGCCCTACCGCCGCGACAAAGTCATTTTTCTTGAGCGCATCGCTGACCTGCGCCGGGGTCACTCCCAATACCGCCATTTCCTGCGGATTCAGCCAGACCCGCATGGCGTAAGTATTACCGTTAGGCCCGGTACCCGGAGGCAGAATGGCAGTCAGACCCACGCCTGGAACCGATTGAATGGCGGGCTGCACGACGCGGGTCAGATAATCGGTAATCTGCTGCTGATTAAAGCCCTTACCGTGGTAACTCAACAGCATCAGATAAGCCCCTGAACCAGACATTTCCTGAACCACCGGTTGCATGACCCCCTTGGGCAGCTGATTCAGGACCGTATTGACCTTGCTTTGCACCTGCGACAGGGCGGCATTGGGGTTTTCCCCCATCCGCATATACAGGGTCAGAATGGAAATACCGTCTTCACTGACCGCCGTCATATAGTTTATGCCCGGGGCCTGACCCACCGCCTT
Source organism: Acidithiobacillus albertensis (assembly GCF_001931655.1). NCBI lineage: Bacteria > Pseudomonadati > Pseudomonadota > Acidithiobacillia > Acidithiobacillales > Acidithiobacillaceae > Acidithiobacillus > Acidithiobacillus albertensis. The sequence continues at coordinate 2,653,114 of NZ_MOAD01000001.1, forward strand.
TTCCAGAGGGGCGGTGATAAAGGCGTTGACGGTTTTGGGGGTGGCCCCGAAATAGTGGGTCGTGACCGTGATCATCGAACTATCAGTAGGCGGATATTCGGTGATGGGCATCAGCCCCAGGGAGCGCAGGCCAAAGAAAAACAGTACCAGGCTCAGGGAAATGGCCAAAATCGGGCGACGGATAAATGGTTCGGTAAAATGCATGTTGGTCTTCGTCCCTATAGATGCACAGCATTATTGATCTGCACGGAGTCGCCACTGTGCAGCTTCACCTGCCCGGCGGTGACCACCGTATCCCCGACTTTGAGTCCGGAACGAATCACCGTATCCTGGCCCTTCTGCATGCCGGTGAGCACTTTTTGTTCGCGGGCGATCAGCCGATGGTCCGGCCCGGGACTCAGCACATAAACAAAATCACCATAGGTATTGAAGCTCACCGCAACAGTGGGAATCAGCAGCGCTGCTTTGGGTGCCTCTTTCTCCAGAACCACACGCACAAACATACCCGGCCTCAACCCCGGTTCGGCCTGGAGCAAGGCCCTTACACTGAGGGCACGATTATCCGCATGCACATGACTGGAAATTGCCTGTACAGAAGCGCTGTAGTGCCGAACTGCGTCGCCATCGTGAATATCTACCTGCACCGGCGCACCTTTGTGCAGGATCTGGGCATCGCGTTGCGGAACGGTGAAATCAACATACAAATGCTGCAGATTCTCCAGATGCACCACAGCGGTTCCCGCATGAATAAATTCACCGGTATTGACGGTGCGCAGACTGAGCACTCCAGAAAATGGCGCGCGGAGTTGAGTGTCGGCAAGAGACTCCTGCAATGCTGAAACTTCTCCCTGAGCGGCCTCGGCATCGTATTGCGCCTTGTCCAGTGTTGCGGTAGATATACCGTGAATGGCATAAACCTTTTGGGCGCGTTGATAGTCTACCAAAGCCAGCCGGGCATGAGCCTGGGCTGCTTGCAACTTCCCCGGCAAGGCACCCGGATCCAGGGCGAGGAGTAACTGCCCCTTGCGCACCGTTTGTCCCGAATGAAAATACAGTTTCTGAATAACCCCACCAACTTGCGGACCGAGGGCTGCACCCCGCTGCGGCACCACCTCGCCAACGGCGGTCAATTCACCCGCTATATTGCGGGTTTTGACTTTTACAGCAGAAACCGTCACCGCCGGATTGGCAGCAGCAAGCAATTGGGTATGCAGGCGTTGCTGCCGCCATGCATACCAGCCATACACGGCTCCAAAAAGCAGCACAACAACCAATCCTAATAGAAGAAACGCCTTTTTCATGCGGGGGCTCCTGCAGTGTTTACCATGGGGGTGTCAGAGGGCACAGAATGCGCTTTGGATTCTGGTTGATCCGGTTGCCAGCCATCACCCAGCGCCACAAATAGCGCGACGCTATCCAGATAGCGCTGACTGCGGCCTTGAATAGCGGCGACAGAATCCTGTTGATAGGCAATTTCGGCATTCAATACCGTGGCATAGTCCGTAGCACCATCCCGATATCGGGCCTCGGCCAGGTGCAGGGCCCTGGCAGAAGATTGCTGAGCCTGTTTTTGCTGAATGTAAGCCTTATCAGCACCCTGCAGGGTGCGCAAGGCATCTGCCACTTGTTTAAAGGCATTCAATACCGTGCTGCGATACTGGTCACTGGCTAACTGATACTGATCCAACGCCGCACGCCGCTCTGCATGCAAGCTGCCACCATTATAAATTGGCGCTGCCAAGCCAGCGCCCAGTGACCAGAGGGTGGAAACCGGGTTGAAAAACAGGCCACCGGTCATGGCTGCCTTGCCAATCTCCGCAGAAATGTTGAATTGGGGATATAAATTGGCTGTCGCCACATCCGCCTGGGCAGCAGCAACCTTGATCTCCGCTGTTGCCGCCTGGATATCCGGACGATTTTCAGCCAGTGCCGAGGGAATGGTCGTGGGCAAGCGGGCTGGTAAATGCAGGCTTTGCAGAGCGGGAATGCTGAGGGCCACATTTGGCGTTTGCCCCAGCAACGCCGCCAGGGCGTGGCGGGCGGCCGCCAGATCTGCCGCAAGAGGGGCAATGCGGGCACGCGCAGCGGCCGTCATGGCCGCCTGCTGTTCTACATTCTGCAGATTCTGATCACCCAGCTTATATTCCTGCTGCAACAGTTTCAGCAAATGAGCATCCGCTTTGGCAATCTGCCGGGCTGAATGCAACTGGGCGCGAGCGGCGGCACCACTGATGACAGCCCGACTGACGTCTGCGGCGAGAAACACTTCACTCTGATGCAGATTGGCCTTGGTCACCGCCGCCTGTGCCCGGGCTGCATGGACCAGATCTTTCTGCCGGCCAAACACATCCGGGTTATAGCTGACGTCAATGGTGCCCAGAAAAAGGCTGTAGAGATTGCCCGGAATACGGTAACTTTGTCCGCCGTCGGCACCTGTCCGCAAGGCCCGCGCGCGACTGATTCCCGCGTTTGCCGAAACCTGTGGAGCCAAGCCCCCCTGCGCAGCCACCATCAGCGCCTGCTGCCTTGCCAAAGCCGCATGGGCTGCCTGCAAATCCGGATTAGCCTGCATGGCCTGCTGGATATAGTTGTTGAGCGGTTTTGAGTGAAACAACAACCACCAGGAACGCGCCTGCTGCTGCGTCCACTGGACTTTTTGCTCGTCTGCCGGCAAAGCAGCGGGATGGGCATTATAAGATGGCGGCGTACGCATCTTCGGTACGGACCAATGGGGGCCCACCGCACAACCCGCCAAACCGATCATCAAACCCGAGCCCAACAATATGGCGATGCCCCGCCTGCGTCTTCGGGGTCCCGGCCAGCGCCGGGCTGCCGCATTTTCCTGTGCCATGCATTATCCTTGTTCAGGTCCAATGGAAGTTCAGGAAAAGCATAACGGGGTGGCCTGTAACAATCGTGCGCAGACAGCGCTCTGACATGTAACAAAGTGTCTGTTTATTTCCGGAGTACCCCACTTGTTACATTTACGTTTGGTCTATCCGCATCCGGGGAGTACAGTACAATGCATGGAAAACAAAGCGCGAATTTTAGTGATTGATGATGACTTGCGACTGCGCAGCCTGGTGGAATCCCACCTGAAAGGGTATGGATTTGTGGTTCAGGGCATGGGTGATGGTCGCCAGATTGAAGCCAGCCTTGCAGAAAACCCGGTAGATCTCATTATTCTCGACCTGGGTCTTCCCCATGAAGATGGCCTGCAGATATGCCGACGCCTGCGCCAGCAGCACGACGTGCCGATTCTCATGCTCACCGCTCGGGGTGACGAAGTCGACCGGATTTTAGGCCTGGAAATGGGTGCCGACGATTATCTGGCCAAACCCTTTCATCCCCGTGAGCTGGTTGCCCGTATCCAGGCCATTTTGCGCCGGGTCCGGGGCAGTGCGCCCAGAACCTCAGGGATCACCGCCAGTTTTGAAAAGGGTCCGTTTCGGGTGGACATGAGTCGCCAGGAAATTCATCTTCATGACCAGCTCATCTCCCTGACCAGCGCCGAATTTTTAACCCTGGCCACCCTCATTCAGCATGAAGGACAGGCACTGACCCGTGAAAAACTGATGTGGTTGACACGTGGCCGCCAGCTGGAAGCCGATGACCGCAGTATCGATATGCAGATATCGCGGCTCCGCCGCCTGCTCGACAAAGGCCCTGGTCGCCCCCGGCACATTCGTACGGTCTGGGGACACGGCTACCTCTTCGTGGCCGAACCCTGAACATCCGTACATTTTGGCCCCGCAGTACACTGGGGCAAACCCTGCTGCTACTCGGCCTGCTGCTGCTTGGCACCCAAGCCGCTGTTTACGTTCTTTTTCATCAGTATGTGATGAATCCAGCCGCCGAACGCTTTGCCGAGTTTCTGCTGCAAACCGACCACGCACTGATCAGTAGCGGGGCACAATATGCCCCCAACGGAAACCTGCAATGGCGACCTGCCAGTGCCAAACCGGGCAAAATTCCAGATAAGTACTTCATGGACAAGACCGCTCACTATGTCGAGCAGCAGGTACCGGGGGCCAGACTCCGCGTAGGTTTGGATGAGGGGACTACTACCTGGATGTGGATACGCGGCGGCCCTCACCAGCCCTGGCTGGGCATGCCGGTATCGCCTATGAACTTTGGTGGGCAGGGATTCATGTTCATGCGTCTTGGAGTCATTGCGCTGGTGACCTTGCTGGGGGCCTGGCTGATTGTCCGCCAGATTAACCGCCCCCTGGCCCGCCTGGCCGCTGAAGCTCCACGCATTGGCCTTGGTGATACCCCCGACACCCTGCAACTCATCGGTGGTCCCCTGGAAGTACAGCACCTGACTCAGGCCATTACCGGTATGGCCAATGATCTGCACCGTCTTCATGAAGAGCGCACCCTGCTGCTCACGGGCATTTCCCACGAGCTTCGGACGCCGCTGTCCCGACTGCTTTTGACCCTGCACTTGCCCGATTCAGATTTTCTGGAACAAAAATCCGCCATGTGTGTGGATGTCAACGAAATGGACGAAACCATCGACAAGTTTCTGACTCTCGTGCGCAGCGGTGACCAGGAAAAAGCCATAACCGTCAACGTGCGGGACTGGCTGGAGGAAATGCAGGAAATTGCCAGGGAACGTTATGGACTGGACATCAGCGTTGCGGAAAATCATTCTGCTGATACCGCAAACTCTTTTCAATGCCGCCCCCTGGCACTGGAGCGGGTGTTTCGGATTATTTTCGACAATACGCGCCGTTACGGCGACGGCAGCCTGCAGATTCGGGTTCTCAGTCATCCCGGGCACACGGAAATACAACTGCGGGATTACGGCCCCGGAGTTTCTGCAGCGCATCTCCTGGCCATGAATCAGGGCACACTTCCGCGTCAAACCGGCCACGGTGCGGGTATTGGAATACGCATCTGCAAGCGCATCATGGACTTGCACGGCGGGACCATACGTTTTGAGAATGCCGCAGAGGGAGGGCTGGTAGTCAGGCTACAATTTCCAGTCATTGCGCCTCTCAGGACTTGACAACTTTCTATTAAACAGGAATCATTCGCAAACCAAAAACGTAAATACGGATTATTCTTAATAATGACTGCAAACAACTCCACAATGCCTCAGCGCCACTCCCGCTGGTCTGTTTTTCTGATTGTACTTGGCCCCGGCCTGGTCGTCATGCTCGCCGATACTGATGTCGGCAGCATTATCACCGCCGCCCAAAGTGGCGCGCAGTGGGGCTTCAAACTGCTGCTGCTGCAATTTATTCTCATGCCAATTCTCTACATCGTGCAGGAACTCACCGTACGCCTGGGAATTTTCACCGGCAAGGGGCACGGTGAACTGATTCGTGAAACCTTTGGCACCGGCTGGGCTTATTTGTCAGTAGCCGGACTGAGCATCGCCACTACCGGTGCTCTGCTGACCGAGTTTTCGGGGGTTGCAGGGGTGAGTCATCTATATGGATTACCGCGTGCCGTGGGTGTCATTCTCGCCGCAGCCACCTTACTGACCATTGTCTGGACCGGCTCCTACCGGCGCGTAGAGCGCATTGCCCTGATCATGGGCCTGTTTGAACTGGTCTTTTTCGGGATCGCCTGGGTCTCTCACCCCGATCTTCAGGATATTCTCCACGGCCTGACCCATGCACCCATTACTAATCAGGACTATATGATGCTGGTAGCAGCCAACATCGGCGCCGTCATCATGCCCTGGATGGTGTTTTATCAGCAGTCCGCTGTTGCCGATAAAGGACTTCATCCCGAACATTATCGGCATGCCCGCTGGGATACAGCCATTGGTGCCGTCCTTACCCAGGCCATCATGGCCGCCGTGCTGATTGCCACAGCGGCCACTATCGGCCGCCTCAATCCCAACGCGCCCCTGAATACCGTCCATCAACTCTCCGAGGCCATCACCCCGTACCTGGGAGACACCTGGGGACGCCTGGTGTTTTCCCTGGGTATTCTGGGGGCCGGCATGGTAGCGGCCATTGTTGCCTCACTGGCCGGAGCCTGGGGCTGGGGAGAAGTCACCGGATTCCGCCACTCTCTCGAACACCATCCCAAAGACGCCCCCTGGTTTTACGGAATATATACCGCCATCATCATCGCCGGTGCCGTGGCCGTGATCAGCATACCCGACCTGGTCAGCCTGGATATTGGTGTGGAAGTCATGAACGCCCTGCTGCTGCCCCTGGTTCTTGGTTTCCTGGTCGCTCTGGCAATGAAAGCACTCCCCGCTGAGCATCGCCTGCGTGGCCCATACCTTTGGCTGGTTCTTTTTGTGGTCATTCTGTCTGCCGGGCTGGGTGTCTATGGCGGCTTGACCAGCATTCCCGGCCTCTGACCGACCAGCGTTCAGGAGAATCCTCTTCCTAGCACCCGTTGTCATAAAACTGTCACATTCGAGGCGTACACTACGCTCCATAAATAGATGGAGATAATTGTCATGCCTCGAAACAAGCTGATTGTAGCCGTACAGTGATGAATACCCTTATAATTAAACAAACTACACATCTACTAACGTTCCATGGTTGCTGAACTGCGGGTAAAAAACCGGCCGGCAATCGCGGCGGTACCCAACGACCCGGCGCTTTCCGTGCAGGGACTGAATGTGCGCTTTGGCGCCCAGACAGTATTGAGTAACGTCCAGATGGATCTTGAAGATGGTCGTTACGCCTGCCTGCTGGGTGAATCAGGATCAAGCAAGAGCACCTTGCTGGCGGCCATTGCTGGACTCATCAAGCCCCGGGCTGGCAGTATTCGCCTGCGCGGGCAAAATGTATTTATCGCCGGGAGCATGCAGATTCCTCCCGAAAAGCGCGGCATTGGTATGGTTTTTCAGGATGCGGCGCTCTGGCCCCACCTCCGGGTCATTGATAATGTTCTTTTTCCCCTGCGCGCTCAGGGGCTTCCGGTAGATCGCGAGCGGGCCATGCTGCTGCTGGAAAAAATGAACATTCCTGCTACGGCAGCAAAACGCAAACCCCATGAATTATCGGGCGGGCAACGGCAGCGGGTCGCCATAGCCCGCGCCATCATCGCCCGTCCGCGTCTGGTCTTACTGGATGAACCCCTGTCCGCCGTAGATCAGGGGGTTCGCGAAGAAATCCGCTACTTTCTCCGTACCCTGTTTCGTGAAGAAGGCATTGCCGCCCTGCATGTCACCCATGATCCCAGCGAAGCCTTTTATCTGGGCCAACATGTCGGCGTTCTCCACAGCGGTCATCTGGAACAATGGGATCAGCCGGAGAAACTGTTCCGTTTCCCGGCCAGTGAAAATGTAGCTCGACTCAGCGGCTCCGTCCGGAGCCTGCCCGTAAAGATTATTCAATATCAGGGCGGCAAAGCTGAAGTCGCGTTGGCAAATGGCCAGAAATTATGGGTACCCGGGGCCGATACGCTGCGTGAAGGCAAGCCTGGTCTTTTGCTGCTGCGCCCCGGAGACATTGACTGCGACAGCCCGGAAGCCGCATTTGCTGGCGAAGCCATTCATTCCCATTGGAGTGATGGTCGCTATCTGGTGCATTTGCAGGCTTTCGGCCAGCACGAATTATTGAGCTACTCCCAGCAGAGCAGTCTGGGTCCGCGCCACTGGCAAATTCACCCGAATCACGGCTGGTGCATTCCTGCCGAAACTTCCGCAAATCAGGAGAAAACCCTATGAAACCCGTAGTCAAACAAGTTACCTTGGCCATCATGAGTCTGGCATTTGCAGGCACTGCTTCTGCCGCCACGCTGACTTTGTACAGTGCTGCGCCAGCTTCTTTAGCCAAGGCTCTGGCGCGCGCATTCAGCAAAAAAACCGGTGATCACGTCGCCGTGTGGACATCCAGCACCGGAAAAGTCATGGCCCGCCTTGCGGCCGAAGCTGACCATCCGCATGCCGATGTGGTCATGGTCGCCGACTGGACAGCCGGCCTGGAACTCGCCAAAGACAAGATGGTGTATGACTATCAACCTGAAAGCATCGACAAAAATCTTTTCCCGGCCATGCAGCTCAAAGGACCCTTCCTGCCCTATGGTGCCGATACGGTTTCCATGGTCATGAACACCAAAGCCTTGCCCAAGGGCGCGAGCATGCCTACCAGCTGGTTTGATCTGACCGCTCCCGTCTGGAAAAATCACCTCACCGCGCCCAACCCGCTGCTCTCGGGCACGGCTTCGGATTTTGTCATTGCCTTTGTGGATAAATACGGCAACAAGGCCTGGCAATATTTTTCCGACCTGAAAGCCAATGGCACCGTCTGGCCGGGGACTAATCATACCGCACTGATGCCGGTACTTTCCGGTGAACGCAGTGGGATGGTGGAGTGCGTTGGGCATGCCGCCGTGCAGGCCAAGGTACAGGGCAACTCCATTCAGCTGATTTACCCGAAAGAAGGCACCATGCTGATTCCCCGCCCCATCATGATCATGCAGTCGGCGCCGGATAAAAAGCTGGCCGAACAGTTTGTCAATTTCACCATGTCCCCTGCCGGACAAAAACTCGTCGCCAAATATAATCTCTATCCTTCCCTGAATGGCGTTGCCGCCAAACCTGCTCTGGCCAAGCTCGGTACTTATCCGGTCATGCAGGTCAACTGGGATCAGGTCGCCGCAACCCGCGCCAGCGTGCTGGCCAAATTCCGCAAGGACATTCTCGGTCAATGATGGGACGCAGCCTGAATCGGCTGCTGGTTTTTGGCATTCTTGGCCTGCTGGTTCTCGCACCACTGGCCACCATCGTTTTCGAGGCGCTGCAGCCCGACGCCAGCCATCATCATGGCATGGCTCTGCTGCAGTTGGGAGTAGACCAGCACTTTATCCACGCCCTGCTGGGCACCGCAGGCATGGCTGCTCTGGCGGTGGTTTTTGCGCTGCCCATCGGACTGATTCTGGCCTTGTTGATGTTTTACGCCCCGCCCAAATTCAGCCTGCTTTGGGAAGGGCTGATTCTTATCCCCTTTTTAATACCACCTTACCTGACTGCCGAGGCCTGGACCTTGCTGGTTGGTCCGGTAGGACTCATTGAACAACTCATCCATGGTCTCGGAACGCCCCTGGAAAATTTTTTGTACTCGTTAGCGGGAATGGCTGCGGTAATGGCCCTGCATCTCACCCCGCTGGTGTACATTATTCTGCGCGCAGCCTTACAAAATGGGGATTTTCGCCTGATTCAGGCAGCCCGTGTACATGGGGCAGGACTGTGGCGGGCCTTTCGCGTCGGCGTTTTGCCCCTGGTTTTGCCCGCATTGGCCGCTGCAGGTTTACTGGTTTTCCTGGATACTTCAGCAGAATTTGGTGTGCCTGCCTTGCTGAGTGGCTATGCCGGAGTTACTGTGCTCAGCACCAGCATTGAGGCCGCCACCAATGTCTGGCCCGTCAATTTGCCACGCGCCTCCGCCATCGGCCTGGTATTGTGTACCCTGGGCATTGTCGCCTGGTTTTTTTATCGTCCCCTGGCCAACGAAAATCGTGGACAAATCCACCAGCTTCACTACCCGAGCCGCTGGTGGTCAATGCTTCCTCTAGCCGCTTTTGTTTTTATTGCCATGTTGTTACCCATCGGGGCGGTGCTGGCGGTGTCTTTTGAGAAAGCCATTACGGTAGGACTGAAATTCAGCAATTTCACCTGGCATCACTACCATCATATTCTCTCTCATCAATCTAGTGCGTTCGGAGCCCTTGAAACCAGCCTGGAACTCGCCGCCCTGGTGGCTTTTGGTACCATGGTGGCCGCCCTGCTGACGGCCAATATTGTCCGCCGTGGTGGTCGTTTTGCTGCTTTTCTGGATTTGCTGGCCACCCTGCCCATGGCCATACCCGGCGTTGTCCTGGCCGTGGGCATGATCCTTTTCTGGAATGCGCCATGGAACCACCTGCCCGTCTTCGGCACTACCGCCATTCTCGGCGTTGCCTATGCCACCACCACCTTTCCTTTTGCCATGCGCTATGCCCGCGCCGGGCTGGCGCAAATACCGCCGCTTTTGGATAACGCCAGCCGGGTACATGGTAGTGGGCCCTTGCGAACTTTCCTGAAAGTGCATATTCCCATCGCCTGGCCGATGCTGATTGGGGGTGCGACCGTAGTATTTGCTCTGTCCATGCGCGAACTGGTGGCCTCGTTGATGCTGCAGCCTGCGGGGGTACAGGTGATTTCCACTTACATTTATGCCAATTTCCGGCAAGGCGTCATTGGTGATGGCATGGCCATGTCGGTCATTGGCGTGCTCAGTTCGGCACTCATCCTGGGAGTAGCCCGGGGACTGTTGCTGCGTCGTTAAATTTTATCGTGTTGCCACTATTACTCGTACTGGAGTCCAGACATGAACAACCGCAAGCTTATTACCACCCTGCTGATTGCTGCTTTAGGTGGCGTCTGCCTGCCCCTCGTAGCTTCTGCCACACCGGCTGAAATCATCCTGCTGCGCCATGGCGAAAAAATGAACCCCTACGCCCTGTCACCCGTGGGTCAGGCCCGCGCAGCGGCCCTCGCCCGGCAGTATCTGGGAAAAAACGCAACCCATAGCCTGCTGCCAGCACACGAAAAGCCCGCCGCCCTCATGGCTATCACCCTGCATACCATTGAAACCATGACACCGACAGCGCAGAGCTGGGGGCTTCCGGTGACGGCCTTTACGGTCGTTCCGGAACCAGGTCTGAGCAAACATCAGAAAATGGTGCAGGAAAATCTCCGCACCCGGGAAGCCGTTCACGACATCATGACCAATCCCGCCTATGATCAGAAGGTTGTGGTCATCATGTGGGAACATAAACATATTGCCAATGCCAAGCTGGAAGCCCAGTTTCCTGGGCAACAGATCACTTTCCGGCAATTGCTGCATCTCAACAAATTCAAGAATGTACCGCAAACCTGGCCCAAGAAAACCTTCGACTACTTCTGGATTGTTCGTTACCAACCCGGCGACACAACCCCTGTTTCCTTCAGCATGGAACCGGAAAAGTTTACCGGACAATATGCCCGGTTGCCTGAAAATGCCTGGGGAAAGCCGGAATAGCCTGTCACGGCCTTATGCCAGAGTTCACCGGACTCCTATTGGCGAAAACTTTACAATGTCCGGCCTTTTAAGTAATAACAATAACCATGGACCAGCATTTACTGAAAGGTTTTTTGCTTCATTGCAGCCGTGCCTGTCGGGTTTTGGCTGCCGTTTTTATTTTATCTGCAGGTAACGCGTTGTTACCTGCCCAGGCAGCCATTTACCGTTGGGTGTCTCCCAATGGCACCGTCAGCTATGGTGATCAGCCACCACCAAACGCATCAAAGCTGCAGTCTCTGCCACCCATTCCTCCGGCACCACCGCCCGTAGCGCATCTGCAAACTCCGCAAAAGGCAGCAACTGTAACCCCATCTTCAGCAGCCAGCGATAAAACCCTGACAGCCATAGAACGCTTGAATCTCCTGGCGGCACTGAATAACTATCAAAACAGCCTGCGACCGCCCCCGGAGCCCGAGCACCATGTTTACATACCGGCCTATATCGGCCCTGCGCCTTTTCCACCGTATCGACCCGGTCGTCCACCCCATTGGCGGCGGCCTCCACCCAGACCTATCCGCCCCCCGAGCAATCGTCCGCCGACCGTTCTTTTGCCACCGCCTGCTCCAGCCTCGGCTTATTCTTCGCCGGTGCTGTTGCCGTAGTCGAGAACGGATGCGGAAACTGTCAACGCTTCCCTTTCACTGACAATCTGCGCGCCATGCTTCCATAGGTAATAAATGACGATGACCCCCATAGGGATGAGCAGGGTCAACACAAAAGTAATAAAAAAGGTGATGATTTTCAGGTTGCGGCCCCATCTGGTGCGCGCCGTACCAATGGCCAATGCCACACTTCTCAGTTCTTTTCCGTCGGAATTTTCTACGCTCACGAGCACTCCTGTTGTTGGCTACCGGAACACGAGGGCTCATGTTATTCCTGCGGAATAAGCAAAACAATTCCCGTTGGGACGACGTCAATCGCGTTCAGCGTGCAAAGACCGACATCCGCAATTTCAGTGCGCCTTGCGCAAAGTCAGATTAATGCGCCGTGCACCCACGAGAGGGTGTTCTCCCGGCTTGATCGGAGCAACACCATGATAGCGCAGGCGGGCAGGACCACCCCAGACCAACACATCACCATGCTCTACAAAAATACGTTTCACCTTATCCCGGCGTTGCGCACCGCCAAATAGAAAAGTGGCTGGCAAACCCAGAGAAATGGAAACAATGGGCGCATCCATGTCCTGTTCGTCCCTATCCTGATGTAAAGACATCCGCGCACCCGGAACATACACATTCACCAGACAGGCATCCGGCGTGAAACCGGCAAAACCCGCTTTTTTTGACGCCAGTTGGGCCAAATTCAAAATAATGGCGGGAATTTCCGGCCAAGGTTCCGCATTTTCTGGATCTTTGGACACATATCGATAACCCTGCCTGTCCGACACCCAACCCCATGAGCCGAAATTACTCATGGCAACGGACATTGTTTTTCCACCGGGCGTACCCATCTGCCGCAGTGCCGACTGCATCAACCCCTGTTGCACCGCATGAATCAGGGATTCGGCGTCGGCTAAGGCCCACCCCCTCAGAATCGTGGCCCCTTCTTCAAGCGATTCCACCGCCGGAGCAGGCAAGGGAAAGTTTTCAAAAAGATCTGCCGTCACAGCACCCCCTCCCGCCAGCTCTGCGTAACTATCGAGCCATATTGATCTTTCGGTCTAAGCTACCGCCGGACCGCGCACCGACATGCTGGAATCCAGTCTCTGACAAATGTGTCGGGTCGCATAAATGGCAAAACGCTCATTGCCATCCACCACAAACTGGCGAGCGGCATCAATCAGCGCCAGGTTACCTGCTTCAATAAAATCAATCAAAGCGTGCGGTGTTTGATCGTGATAGCTCCGTGCAATACGTAACACCAATCGTAAATGCATTTCGAGTAATTCATGCCAGGCTTCACGATCATTGTGCTGAATTCTTTTAAGCAGATGTTCTTCTTCCAATGCAGTCAAAAGTTCATGATAAGCGATCTCCTGCAAATAGGCGTTGATACGATGACTGGATAGGGCAGTTTCTGCACGAACCTGACCATGTTGAGAATGTGTCCGACGTACTGTAACGGAGAGTGTATCGGCTGAGGGCGCTAAACTTTCTGTGGACATGGAAATATTTTCCCTATATTTGTAAAGTGCGATATAGGGGCGGTTTCAAGTTTGAAGTGCAACACCGCTGTTTAACTGCCTGATTTGCTGTGCCATCACTTCGGCTGGAGTTCGGAATCCCAAGGATTTCCTGGGCCGATTATTGAGTTCCTCCGCTACCTGAGTCAAACGCCGTTGCGAATATTCG
>NZ_MOAD01000001.1:2666531-2747186 GCF_001931655.1 Acidithiobacillus albertensis
GCCTGGCAATGCCACGAATACTCAGCCCCTGATTCAATCCACGCTGTATCTGGTTTCGCTGATCGGGCAACAATTGCCTGTATTTTCTGGCCATCTCTCACCTCCGTCTGCCTTCGACCAGAGGTGTTGCACTTCATTTTAGAGCGCGCCAGGGTTTAAACATACGGATACACCAGACATCATAGCAAATGTATTTTATTGGTAACTTTATCGGAGAAATCGATAATGGCAGATGACGAACAACTTCTTTCCCTACTGGCCATAGCCGAGCACGGTAGCATCAGTGCGGCCGCCGAGCATTTACATCGGGGCCAATCGGCCATTTCCGAACGCCTGAGAAAACTGACCGAACTGGTCGGAGAGCCTCTTTATACGCGTGAAATCAATGGGGTAAAGCTCACTCAGGCGGGGGCCGTGCTCATTCCCGACATTGAACGCCTACGCCGCGTCCTGCGCGATATTGACAGTATTATCAGGCGTCGTCAGCGCCTCATGGAAGGAGAACTCAATATTGTTTCTACCAGCCTCATTGCCAATTATTATTTACCCCCTTTTCTAACCCGATTCAGACAGCAATATCCGGGGATCAATCTCTACATCAAAAGTGGCGAACGATACTGGAAAGATGCAGCGGCGGGGGAAGTGGATGTGTTTTTTTATGAAGGCGACAGTGACCTCCCGGAACTTCCTGATTATTTTGAAAGCGTACCCTAGCAGGATAATGAAATTGTCATTGCCACTCCCTTGCAGCATCCTCTAGCCGGACGCCAAAATGTTTCCTTTGAGGAGTTGGAAAGTTATCCCATTATTTGGCGCGAACCGGGTTCTGCTGTACGCGGCGCCATAGAAAAGGAATTTCGCCGCCGTGGCATCGTCCCCAGGCATTTTATCGAAGTAGCCGATATTGAATCGGTAGGCACGATGATCAATGCCAACCTGGGCATCGGCTTCATGAGCAAAAGAGTGTTAGACAAACGCTCCGACTGGCAGGTAGCTACCGCCACGCTGGAAAGCCACCAGATGGTCTGCCTGAATTTCATGGCCGCACCACAACCTGACCGGCGCTCGATAATGCTCCAGAAATTTCTTGAGATGATCGAAAACCCTGAGAATTTAACCTGAGCAAAAGACTGGGAAAACCTGATTGCCGCCAAAGATAATGCAGAAAAAGCCGACGCATGGGTTAGAGCGCGCTTGCATGAAGCGGAGAATTTAAGCACCTGCGCACAAAAAGCGTATTTGCGCATCATGACCAGAAATTTGCCCTGAAATGCCGGAGTATCTGCTTTCCTGAAGGGTTTTTGTGCGTCATGGTAGCCAGCAGGGCAGTCACCCCGTTAGCTGCTTCAGGCACGATAGAGACAGGAAATGCTATACTGGGACGAGTTCGCCGGGCTTACAGCTTCGGATGCAACACCAACCTTCAGTCAAGGAGTTGATTTGTCCAGTTCAGTCCCTTCCCGCCTAAATTCCGTCAGCCATGCCCTCTGGCCCAATTTTTTTATTACCGGAACAGTGAAAGGTGGCACCACCTCTATGTATCGTCACCTTCGCGGGCATCCCGAGGTATTTTTACCGGCCTTTAAAGAACCACACTATTTTGCCCGGATTCAGCCCAAGCCAGAACAACGGCATCTCATTGAACACATTAGTGAAGAACATGCCTACCTGCATCTTTACGAAAATGCCGGAGACTTTCCGGCCATTGGTGATGCCAGTACTTCCAACCTCTGGTATCCGGAAGCTCCAGCACGCATTCATGACGTCGCCCCCGATGCCCGTATTATCATTTTATTGCGCGACCCGGTCAGCCGCGCCCACTCCCACTACCTGATGGATTTTCGTGAGGGTCTTGTGGATCTTCCTTTTTCAGTAGAGTTACTCCAGGGGGATTTTGCGCAAAGTGAAAAAGGCTGGGGTGTGTCCCGACTGTATGTGGATCTTGGCTTATATCACGATCAGGTGCAGCGCTATCTGCAAATTTTTGGTGAGGATCAGGTACTGGTCCTGCAATTTGACGATCTGGTGAATGCGCCTGAACAGACTCTAAAGCGCGTAGCTGCTCACTTGCATATTGACCCTGCACCCTTTCAGGAAATGGATGTAGACCAGGTGCACAATGGCTTCAAGGCCCCCCGGGGGAACTGGTCGCGGCGTTGCGCATCCAGCCCGCTAGCCCGCTGGATTGGTTATCATCTGATGCCCAGAAAGCTGCAATGGTGGCTATATCAGAATCTGATCCTGAAAACCGCTTCCAAACCGCAGATAGATCCGGCTGCACGTCAGTATCTGGAACAAATTTACGCACCGGATATTGAAAAACTGGAAACCTTATTGGGACAAAAAATGCCAGCGCTGCGCTCTTCCTGGTAAAAATCAGTCACTCCAGCCATACTTTTTGAAAATAGCCGCACCCTTCCTGGAAAGGAGGAAGTGATAAAAAGCCTGCGCCTCATGATTATTTTTGCCCTGTTTAGTGAGCGAAATGTCCATGTCACGGTAGAGAATATGACGCGGGCCCAGAGGCACCAAATCGGCGACCTGCGGATGTGCAATCTGCCAGATGTTGTAGATAATCCAGGCGTCAGGGGGGTTGGTCCTCGTCCAGCGTTGCAGAGCTTCCGCACTGTTGGGGGCAAAATAAACGATGTTGGCGCGCAGGCGCCGAATAGTATTCAGGTTACCATTCTTGCCAGCAATATCCTCCCACAGACCTGTTTGCCCTGCGCCCTGTACCACCATCACCCTCACTCCCGGTTTTAGGAGATCCCGAAAGTTTTTGATGTGCAGCGGGTTACCCGGATGGACGAGGATGGCCGCTGGTCGTAAATAAGCGGGGATAATGGTTTTTACGTCCACAAGGTCGGGAAGTCCCTGCAAATAGCTGGTCATCATGTTCTCAGATCCGCTATAGATGAGATCGCCGTTAGCCATGGCCTGATCCCGCCATTTCTCAATGGGACCCGCCTCAACCAGTATCTTGATCCGGTGACTCTTGGAGAACGCCTGCGCGGCCATCTTCATGGCAGGTAATGGTCCACCTGGACCATAAACATGCAATTCCAGCTGTTTCGCCCAAGCCGAACTGCTGGTAAACAGTAAACCTACACAGCCAATAATATAAAAGCATTTCAAAAACAATCCACGAAATCCATGATGACCACAATTCATATTTTTTCCTCTTTCAGAAGGCAACTTAGATAAACAGCGCCAGCACGCATATCATCTAACAAAAGGGGACCAAAACCGGGAAACCAAAAAATTGCGGGATTGCTTTATTTTGCAGCATATTGTTTTTAATGGTGGGAACGGCGGGATTCGAACCCGCGACCCACGGCTTAAAAGGCCGCTGCTCTACCGACTGAGCTACATTCCCATACATACGCAAATGACACCAGAACAGCGTCAAGGCCGCGTATTATCAGCGGTGGAGCAGCTTCGGTCAAGTCAAGGATTATCCAGCGCGAAATGCCCTGAGAATTCGGCATGATCCAGCACATGCCCCAAACTGTGCATTTCACGGGCACGCGGATCTGCGGCAGGGGGCGGGCCAAGCTGGTCGGCGTCATGGCCTGGCGTATGCAATCTCGCCTTTACCGCCTCCCAATCAGCCCCTTCGGCCAGACCCAGTGTGGCTTTGTCCGTCGCCAGCAGCAGGAAATCATAATGCTGCAACTGGTGATCAGCCGCTGCCTCAGGGGGGCGATAACCCAACGTCCCGAAACTGTTGCGTCCGGTGAGGATGCCATCGGGGAGAGGACCCCCCTCGTGTAAACCTTCGATCGTTGGAGAAATATCGTAGAGCAACCAATGTACTCGTTGCCCCGATTCGGCCTCCCGATGTTCCATGAGCAACACCAGACTCTTGGTGTTGGGGGGAAGATGTTGCCAAAAAATGGACGGGGTCCTGCCTTCACCAGGATGGGCGAAACGTTTGGGAATCCAGTCTTCTGGATCAATTCCGGTACTGAATACTTTCATTTCTGCTGCCATGTCTGCCTCCTCACTGACGTGCGGGCTGCTGGCCAAAACATCGACAAACGGTGCAATCACTTCGCCCGCAAAAAAAACAACCAACTTTATATAACGATAGCAGAAAATGAGCACTCGCGATGGCCGCAGGGCAAGTCATGGTGCAGATCAAACACCAAGCCCTGGACAATGAATTGGGGTCAGGGGAGCTCCATGCCCATCAGATCATCCCAGTTTTCCCGTCGCCGAATGAGGCGATGTTGATGACCATGGACCAGCACCTCCGGGGGCCGGGGCCGGGTATTGTAGTTGCTACTCATGGCAAAGCCGTACGCACCGGCACCCATAATGGCCAACAACTGTCCTGCCTCCGCACTAACGGGGCGGTCCTTGGCGATGAAGTCGCCGCTTTCGCAGATCGGCCCAACCACATCCATGACCTGCCCGGCTGCCGCATCCTGGCGGAGTGGCAAAATATCGTGCCAGGCCCCATAAAGAGCGGGGCGCAACAAATCATTCATGGCGGCATCCACCACACAAAACTGCTTGCTGCCATTATCCTTGAGGTATTCCACCCTAGTCAGCAGAACCCCTGCATTCCCCACCAGGGCCCGGCCCAGCTCTACCGCCCTTTTGACGGCCAGGCCCTGCAGGGCCTGGTTGAGAACCTCCGCATAATCCGCAGGACTGGGCGGGTTCTCATCGTGATAACGAATACCCACCCCCCCCCCGAGATCCAGATGCTCCAGGGTAAGGCCCTGGGCAGAGAGGTCTGCATAGAGGGCACGCACCCGCGTCACCGCTTCGCCGAGGGGCGCAAGATTAAGTAATTGAGATCCGATATGACAGGCTATGCCCTTGAGCTCCAGAGCAGGATGTTTTGCGGCCTCCAGGTAGAGAGTCCGCGCAGCATCCATGGGGATCCCGAACTTGCTTTCCTTAAGGCCGGTGGCAATGTACGCATGGGTGCCGGGGTCTACATCCGGATTCACGCGCAGGGCAATGGGCGCGCGCAGGCCCATATCAGCAGCAATATCGGCAATCCGCCACAACTCTGCAGCAGACTCCACATTGAGACAGGCAATGCCGGCAGACAGGGCGGCACGAATTTCATCAGCAGACTTACCTACGCCCGAAAAAATGATTTTCTCCGCTGCACCTCCGGCACGCAGCACCCGTTCCAGTTCTCCGCCCGAAACAATGTCAAAACCGGCACCCATTTCAGCAAATAAACGCAGCACCGCGAGATTACTGTTGGCTTTGACGGCATAACACACCTGCGTGCCGTCACCCAGTGCGTTACTGAAGGAATGGTAGCGTTCGCGCAGCGCCGCCCCGGAATATACATAGCAGGGAGTATCATAATGCCGGGCAATGGTGGCGAGGGATAAATCCTCGCAGTACAAGTCTCCCTGATGGTAATGGAAGGGATTCATGGCCGCGCAGCACTCCCCGTGGCACTGCTGGTCGGGCTGATTGGTGCTGGCGCGACAGCCGTATTGGCGGCAGGATGTGCCGGAGGGGGTGGCGGCAGACTCAGTGGCGTCTTCCGTCCACAGCCCGCCAGACCGAGGACCAACACCCAGACGAAGACCACAGCGGCCAGGGATTTCATGCAGACTGCTCCTCAGCCAGGCGCGCACGGGCACGGGCGATAGCCGCCCGCACCTGATCAGGGGCCGTTCCGCCGAGATGATTACGGGCCGCAAGCGAACCCTCCAGGGTCAGCACCTGATAAACCTCTTCGGTAATAAGCGGGGACAGGGCCTGCAAGTCAGGCAAGGGCATGGCTTCCAGGCCTATATTGCGATCCTGGGCGAGACGCACGGCTTTACCCACCACCGCATGCGCATCACGGAAAGGCAAACTTTTACGCACCAGGTAATCGGCCAGATCCGTAGCCGTGGCATAACCTCGTTCTGCCTGGGCGCGCATAACTGCGGGGCGGGTTTGCAGGCCCGGCAACATGCGACCCATGATTTCGACGCTGGCCCGCACCTGATCCAGCGCATCAAAAAAAGTTTCCTTGTCTTCCTGATTGTCCCGATTGTAAGTCAGGGGCTGGCCCTTCATCAGCACCAGCATGGCGACCAGATCACCGACTACCCGACCGCTTTTGCCACGAATGATTTCCGCCACATCCGGATTTTTCTTCTGGGGCATAATGCTGGAACCCGTACAAAAACTGTCCGGGAGATCAATGAAGCCAAAAGGTGCGGACATCCACAAAATCAATTCTTCGCATAAACGCGATAAATGGACGGCAATCATGGCCAGATCAGCCAGCACTTCCATGACAAAATCCCGGTCGGAAACGGCGTCCAGGCTGTTTTCCGCGACGGCATCAAAACCCAGTTGCCGCGCCACATCCCAACGATCAATCGGGAAAGTGGTACCTGCCAGAGCCGCTGCACCCAGAGGCAGTACATTAACTCGTTTGCGGGCGTCCTGGAGACGCTGGGCATCGCGCTGAAACATTTCAACATAGGCCATGCAATGGTGGCCGAAGCTGACCGGCTGCGCCACCTGCATATGGGTCAGGCCGGGCAGGATGGTTTCCACCTCGCGCTCGGCCAGGTCCACAAATACTCCCTGCAGATGGCGCAAAGCGGCGACCAGATCATCCACACAGGAGCGGGTATAGAGGCGCAGATCGGTGGCCACCTGATCATTGCGGGAACGGCCCGTGTGCAGCTTTTTCCCTACGTCCCCGATGATTTCGGTCAAACGGGATTCAACATGCATGTGAATATCTTCGAGGCTGTCGACAAATGGCAGGCGCTGTTCGGCAATTTCCTGCTCCACCTGCTGCAGTCCGGCGACAATGGCTTCCACCTCGCTGGCGGTCAGCACGCCAACCCGCCCCAACATGCGGGCATGGGCTTGCGAACCTCGGATATCCTCCGCATATAACCGGCTGTCCACCTGAATGGATGCCGTGAAGGCTTCCACCAAACTATCCGTACCTGCAGCGAAGCGCCCGCCCCACATTTTTTCACTCATGCCTGCACCTCCTTTCTGCCCGCGACTATAACGAAAACCCCAGCGCTTACGCCAGCATTGCCCCATTCTTCCCGCTAAAAACAGCAGTTGGCCCGGAGGCTTTGCAGCAACTTTGGCAAAACAGCCGATGCCTTGCTACAGTTAGTCTGCTGAACACCGAGAGGGACCGAAGCAATGAAACAAGAGCAATCATCCCAAAGCTGGCGCTGGCTGATCGTGGTCATTATTGTGCTGCTGATCGCCGTTTTGGCTTTTTTCTTTTGGCAGCATAAGCAATCGGTCCAACGGACCCAAAAAGCAGCTGAAGCGGCCGCCGCCGTAAAACTCGCGGCACCAACAGTGTCTACAGTGTCCGTGGCCGACTTTCCGGTGGGAAAAACCATTTCTCAGGAAGGTTCTCTGCAAGGCCCCCTCAGTGGCAAATGCGGCAATATTGCCTGGCACGATCTCAGCCCTTCCGCCGAAGCCAATCTCCGCAAGTTGTGCCCGGCGCAAAAGCCGACACCCTGAACAGATCGGTTCAGTACGGCTGACGCAAGGGCAGGACCAGTTCGGCAACCAGGCCGCCATCAGGGGCATTGTACAAATTCAACTGACCGTTATGGTAGGCCATGACCCGTTCGACTATGGCCAGGCCCAGACCAATCCCACCGCCCTTACCCGCCTGGGCGAAAGGGGCCCGTACACTTTGTAGCTGGGATTCGGCAATCCCTGAACCATGATCCCGCACCCGGATCAGCATCTGCTGACCGACTTTTTCGGCATAAATATCTACGGGTCCCACGCCGTGCACCTGAGCATTATCAATCAGATTTTGCAGGGCGCGCGCCAAACCGACCTCCTGGATGGCCAATTTCGGCAAAGGACCAGGCGCAGGATGCCAGCGCACTTCAGCCTGCTGACGCAGCACCAGTTGCTGCAACCAGCTCCCAATATCAGTTTCCACCAGCAGCTCGCGTTCGCCGCTGCGCGCATATCCCATGAACTGATGGATGACTTTGTCCATTTCCTGAATATTGTCGATGATTTCCTGCCGGGCTTCTTCCTCAGCTGGCAGAAACTCCGCACTTAAACGCATCCGCGTCAGAGGCGTCCGCAAATCATGGGAAACGCCCACCAGAACCATTTCCCGCTCTCGCCACAAACGCTGCAGGTCCCGCAGGGTCTGATTGAACCTTTCCGCCAGACGCCGTAAATCAGCAGGCCCGGCTTCCGGCAAATCCCCCAGGGTATCCCCGCTGCGCAAGCGATCTACGCCCTGCATCAAACGCGTCAGGGGGCGGGTAACCTGGCGCACCACCAAATACGCGCCCAACCAGGACAAGAGCAGAATAGCGGCAAGCTTGAACCAGGGCAGAGGTAAGCCTGCCGGACGTGGCATCGGCATGGCCAGAGCCAGAGCCGCACCGGGATGCGTCTGCAACCACAAGGTCCCGGAGCGCGGATCAAAACGCAACAGGGCGTCCGGCCAGCCCATCTGCCGGAGTTGCTGCAGGGCATTGACCAAGGGAGGAATTCGGGGATTGCGCCCGCTCATCGCGCTGGCCGGCAACACCTGCAAACCTTGCCGAGACAAAATCGGCTGAATGGCGGTCCGCTGGGCAGGACTGAGCGTTTCGCTGAGGGTCAGAACCTGCGCCCAATTCTGAGCCATATGCTCGGCCTGGGGATTAGCCTGATAAATATTAAAAAACCAGTAAACCGCTAACTGACTCAGAAAGAGCAATCCGGCAATAATCAGAAACATCCGGTTAAACAGAGTATCCGGCCACCAGAATTGATTTTTTTTCATAATCCTTCATCCCAATGCACTGTTTGACGAGGACATTCTGAACCAACAGAACGCGATGTCGGAGAAGCACCGCCCCGGCCTTGCCCAAAATGCCCTCGTCAAAAAGAACCCTTTAGCCTAAAAACGGCAGTTGCCGTGGGTGCTTTTTGCTCCATTGTTCCTTGCCTGTTGTTCTAAGGCTCATCCTGCTGTCAGGAGAGAACTCGCCCTGCGGGCTCAAACAGCTCTCCTGACGGGCGCTGGATATCGCCAAGAACAACAACGGCTCGAAACAAAAGTCGCTGCAAAGCACCCACGGCAACTGCCGTTTTTAGGTTTAACCTGGGGGTGCTAGGTTTCATCCCGCTCCGCAGCAGCATTGCCACCATCGGGCACCAGCACATAGCCGCGTCCCCACACGGTTTGTATATAACGCGGATCACCCGGATCCGTTTCGACAATGCGCCGCAACCGGGAAATAAACACATCGACGCCCCGCGATCCCGCAGTGACTTCTTCATTCCCATGACTCATGGCCAGCAGACGCTCTCTGGACAAGGGTTGCCAGGCGTGACTGGCGAGGGCATGTAAAATGGAAAACTCGCTATCGGTCAGGGAGATTTTTTCCGCTCCCCGCCACAAGCTGCGCGTATCCAGAGCCAGACGAAAGGGGCCGAATTCTATGGCCCCAGGCGCCGGATCCACCGTCCGGATTTCCTGACTACGCCGTAACACCGCCCGAATACGGGCCGTCAGTTCACGGGGTTCAAAAGGCTTGGGCAAATAATCATCGGCGCCCACATCCAGCCCCTCTACCCGGTCACTGAGGTCGCCCCGTGCCGTGAGCATGATAATTGGCAGATGAGGTTCCTGCGCACGCAGGCGACGACAGATGCTGAAACCATCTTCGCCGGGCATCATGACATCCAGAAGCAGCAAATCGTAATATTCCCGCTCCAGATGCCGGTCCATCTGTACCCCGGACCCCACTGCCTGAACGGCAAAACCCTGCCCTTCCAAATAGCGGACCAGCATGGTCCGCACTCTGGGATCATCATCGACCAGCAGTATCTTGCCGTTCTCAGCCATTTTATTTACCCCAGGGTCCTGGACGATGGCCCTTGTGCTCCGCCATCTTCACGACGGTCTGCCATTGTACCGGGGTCAGGATTTTGTGCAGGTACTGGACCTGCGCAATACCCCGATCCAGCATCATTTCATGATCCTTGACCACAGCCGCTTTCAGGGGTGCCAGTGCGGCCCCCGATTCACCGTTGAGGAGAGCATCGCGCAATGCCTTGTTATGCGCCATCATGCCCTGACGCCAGGCCGGAAAATCCTTACGCTGGGTATTCCGCCAATTTTTCAGATCACTCTCCTGTGCCGGGGTCAATTTCAGGTCAATCGCGTGTCGCCAGACAATAGGCATCAACATGGGAACGGGCATATTCTGCATCCAGGGGCCACGCATGGGTCCATGCTGCCAGGGTCCGTGATGGCCATGCATCATCCCCGGTTCCATGGGGCCATGTCCGGCCATGGGCGGCGGGGGTGCATCTTCGGCAAATGCCGGCAAAGCAGTCATACCGAATGCGGCAATCATCAAACCGGATACTGCATATTTCAGTTTCGACATTGTATTGCTCCTCGTCTCTCAGGGGGAAAAGGTTCGTCCCTTTCCGTGGAATACACGTTAACGGCTTGCCCCCTCTGTTGCCAGCGACAAATTGTCAATAATTGTGAATAAGGCACCGAATCCATTCACACTTTACAACAATTTTGCACAAAAACCTACTTCCCTCCCTGACGCTTTTTCAGGAGAATGCAGGCTCCACGAATGAGGAGCTTGAGCGTGCCCCATAAAGTGCTAAGCGCCGTCACTGGCGTCTTGTTGGCGGTCACCGGACTGACTCAGGCGGATGCCAGGGTGATGGGCTGGTTGGCAGATCCCTTTGATACCGATGGCGGAATCAGCCAGCAACCCGGACAGCCGTGGACCGGCCCCAGTAAACTGCCGACCATACCCGATGCCCATACGCTTGCTCAGGCTGAACAGGAGCAGGTCTGGAGCCTGCCGCAACTGACCGCCTATGCCCTTGCCCACAATCCGCAAACAGCGGCCGCCTGGGACTCCCTGCGTGCCGAAGCAGCAGGAGTGGGTGTAGCAGAAAGTGCCTGGTTGCCGACTCTAACCCTCAGCACTTCGGCTTCACGTCGCCAGTCGGCTTCTACGGCGGGCTTTACCGTACCCGCGCGCAACAGCGTCAATCCGAATCTGACCCTCAGCTACACCCTCTGGGACTTTGGCCTGCGCTCCGCCAAAACCGATGCGGCAAAAGCCCAGGAATGGGTAGCCGGCTTCACCCAGAATCAGGAAATCCAATCTGTGGCCTTCAGCGTGGCCCAGGCCTATTATCAGGTGCTCGGCAACCAGTCCCTGCTCCTTGCCGATGAAAAAACCGTTGCCGAAAATCAGAAAAACCTGGAAGCCGCAGAAGTTATGCACCGCGCCGGTCAAGCAACAGTTGGAGCCTTGTATCAGGCGCGGGCGGCCATGGCTCAGTCACAATCCACCCTTGCCGCCCAACAGCAGACCCTGCGTAGCAGTCAGGGCGTATTGGCCAGCACCCTCGGCCTGAGCCCCAAAACCGTTCTGAAAATTCACCCGCTGCAACTCAATCAAACACCCCCGCAACTGCACGATGCGGCAGACACCCTGATGCAATCCGCACTAAGCGCCAACCCGGCCTTGCAGGAAGCACGAGCCCAGGTGGCTGCAGCCCAGGCCAATCTGCGGAGTGCTGAGGCCAGCGGCTTGCCCACTCTGGGGGCCAGCAGTTCCTATGGCTACCTGTTTCAGGGTGGCTTTCGGCCCGGCGACACCTGGACCGTTGGTTTTACTCTGACCGTTCCATTGTTTACGGGCTTTAATAACCACTATCAGGTTCGCCAGAACGAGGCCTTGCGTGATCAGGCTGAAGCCAATCTTGCTGGTAGCCGAAACAGCACCGAAAGTACAGTCTGGCAGGATTATCATAATTTTCAGGGTGCGACGGCAGCATGGCCAGGAGCTCGCAGTGGTCTGCAAAACGCCGACAAAGCTCTGGAAGTAGTACAGGCACAATATCGCGTTGGGCAAGCCACCATCCAGGATGTGTTACTGGCAGAATCCACCCTGGCGCAGGCGCGTTACACCCTCATTCAAAATCTGGTCAGCAGTTACGTGGCACTGGCGCAACTCAGTCAGGCCGTGGGCATGCCTTTGGGAGCACAACAACCGTGATGCGTTATCCCCTTATTTTTCTTCTGACCGCTGTTACCTTGGGTCTGACGGGCTGTCAGGGCAAAGCCCGCCATGAAATGCCTCCGCTTCAGGTACAGTTGACCACTCCGACCCAAGAAAATATGACCCACTACGTCGGTTATCTTGGAACCGTGACGCCTATCCAGACCGTCACCGTCATTCCCCAGACTTCGGGACTGCTACAAAACATCTCTTTCACGCAGGGGGCCATGGTCAGCAAGGGTCAAACCCTGTTTACCATTGATCCAGCTCAAACCCGAGCGGAGCTTGCCCAGGCTCTGGCCAAACTGGCTGCTGATCAGGCTACTGCCCGCTACAACCGCAATCTGGTTGATCAGGATCGCCCCCTGGCGGAAAAAGATTTTATTACCCGCCAGAGTTTTGACCAGGCGGTTTCCCAGGCGCAGGCGGCGGCGGCTCAGGTGGCCGAGGATCAAGCTGCTGTTCAGCAGGCTCGGATTAATCTGTCTTACACCAGGATTACCGCACCTATCAATGGTCGCATCGGCTTGGCGCTGGTCAAAGCCGGGAATCTGGTGGTCGCCAATCAAACCCAATTAACCACCATCAATGAAATCAACCCCATCACCATCAACTTCAGTGTTCCTCAAGCACAACTGGGGGCCGCCAGACAGGCACAATCCCAAAACACCAACCTGCCCATCCAGGAAGAAAAAGGCGGGACCCTACTGGCTCAAGGCAAGCTGACTTTTATTGATAACACCGTCAGCGCCAGCACCGCCACGGTCAGCCTGCAGGTCACGGTACCCAATACCAACCATAAACTCTGGCCGGGTCAGTACGTGCTGGTGCAAATGCCGGTCCAGCACATCGCTAATGCTCTGGTTCTGCCCGTAGGAGCTGTGCAGCAGGGTAGTTCCGGTCCTTTCGTTTATACCGTCGAACAGGGCAAAGCAACGGACAAGGCCATTCAGGTTCTCTGGGAAACAGGAAAAAAGGCGGTGATCAGTGGTATTACGCCCCAAACCCGGGTCATTTTCCCGCTCCCGGCGCGACTATATCCCGGTGCCGCCGTACAAACCGGTGCGGCCGGGCACTCTACCAAGCAGCAGCATCAAGGTAGCCCCTCGTGAATTTCTCGGCGTTATTCATCCGGCGCCCGGTGATGACCGTTATCATCATTCTCGGGCTGGTGATTTACGGCATTTTTGCCTTTACCAATCTGCCCGTCGCCCTCCTGCCCAGCGTCGATTTCCCAACCGTCATGGTATCGGCCAGTTTGCCTGGCGCCAGCCCTCAGACCATGGCCAGTGCCGTCGCCACGCCTCTCGAAAAACAGTTTTCTTCCATTCCCGGACTGTCTTCGATGAGTTCCGTGAATAATCAGGGTTCCACACGCATCATTCTGCAGTTTGATCTCAGCCAGAATATCGACGTAGCCACCCAGAATGTATCCAATGCCGTCACCCAGGCCAGTCATCTGTTGCCACCCGGCATGACCAGCCTGCCTTTTGTCAAACAGCTGAATCCTTCTGCGGCCCCCATCGAATTCATCGCCCTTTCCGCACCCAATATGCCCATCTACAAGCTCAATGAGTACGCAGTAGACAAGGTGGTGCCAGCCATTTCCGGGATTCCCGGGGTAGCGCAGGTGCAAATATTTGGTGAGCAGAATTACGCCGTACGCATTCATGCCAATCCATTTGCCATGCAGGCGCATGGTATTTCCCTGCAGGATCTCAGCACGGCCATCAACAATCACAATGTGAATTTACCCCAGGGAACGGTTCTGGGCGCCGTCCGTAATTACGCGGTGAATGTTCATGGTCAGCTACAGGACGCCCAGGCTTTTGCCAACATGCCCGTAACTTTTGCCAACGGCGCTGTAGTCCCCCTTTCCGACATCGCTCAGGTGCGCAATGGGGTGGATAATGACCAGATTGCCAGCTGGATTGGTAACCAGCGCGCCCTGATTCTGGCGGTCGTCCGTCAGCCCGACGCCGATACGGTCGCCATTTCCGATGCCATCGGCAAGCGCCTGCCGACGCTTGCTGCCAGTCTGCCCGGCGGGGCGAAAATGACGGTGGTTTATGACAAGGCGGACTATATCCGCTCCGCCGTGGAAGAAGTGGAAATCACCTTGCTTCTGGCTTCCCTGCTGGTAGCGGGCGTGCTCTGGCTGTTCCTGCGCCGGGGTAGCCCCACCCTGATTGGGGCAGTAGCCATTCCAACTTCCATTTTGGCCACTTTCGCCATTATCTACGAGCTGGGCTACACCCTGAACACCCTGACCCTGCTGGCCCTGACTTTGGCCGTCGGATTTGTGGTGGATGACGCCGTGGTCATGCTCGAAAATATCACCCGCCACGAAGAAAATGGTGAAGAACCTTTCCATGCGGCCATTACCGGCAGCCGGGAAATTGGTTTTACCGTCATTTCCATGACGCTTTCGCTAGCTGTGGTGTTCCTGCCCTTTCTGGTTATGGGTGGCATTATTGGTCGTTTGTTCCGGGAGTTCGGGGTCACGATAGCCATCGTCATCCTCATGTCCGGACTGGTCTCGCTGACCCTGACCCCCATGCTCTGCGCCCGTTATTTGCGGGTAAAACATCATAGTCCCAGCCGCTTTGAGTCGGGCTTCTCGCGGCTGCGCAACTGGTATGGACGCAGTTTGCGCAAAACCATGCAGCATCGCGGCTGGGTGTATATAGCTGCACTGCTCAGTCTGCTGGGCATGATCGGCCTGTTCGTCATTCTGCCTAAAGGGTTCATTCCCAGCGAAGACAGCGGCATGATCATGGGCAATCTGGAGTACCCTCAGGGTATTTCCTTCAGTCAACTGGAAGATACCCAGCAACGTATCGCCACGGCCGTAGGTCACAACAAGGCCGTACAGGCGGTCATGTCCAGTGCCGGGCAGGGAGCGGGCGCTTTCGGGTCCGCCAATACCGGACGCCTGATTATCCGTCTGAAGCCCCTGGGACAAAGAGCTTCCGGAGAGCAGGTCATCATCCAGTTACGCCAAATTGTCAGTCACTTTAATGGTGTCGAGGCCAGCTTCCAGTTGCCTCCAGCCATTCAGATGGGGCCGGTATCGTCGCAGTCTCACTACCAATACATTCTCCAGAGCGAAGATCAGGACAGTCTCAACGAAGCAGTCCCCCATTTGGTAAAAGCCCTGCGCAAAGTGCCGGGACTCCAGGCCGTCAATAGTGATCTGCAGCTCGCCAATCCCGAAATCGAGGTCCATGTAATGCACCAACGTGCCCAGGCCCTCGGGGTAACACCCCAAGGTATTGAGCAGGCCCTCAACTTTGCCTTCGGTGGCACCCAGGTTGGCACCATTTATGCCTCCACCAACCAGTACGAGGTCATTCTGGATCTGGAGCGAAAGTTTCAGGAAAATCTGGGAGCCCTTTCGGCAATTACCATTCCCGGTACTGCCGGTCTGGTCCCCCTGGCAGCCATCGCCCATTTTGCCTATGGCGTAGGGCCCTTGAGTATCAGTCATTATGATGGCCTGCCCAGTGTCACCATTTCCTTCAATCTGGCCCCCGGTGTCTCCCTGGGAGAGGCCACCCAAAGGGTGCAAAAGGCTGCCGCACAAATTCTTCCCGCCAACGTGCAGGGTGAGTTTGGCGGCTCGGCAGCGGCCTTTTCTCAATCCACGAACACGCTGCCCTTGCTGCTTCTTGCCACCATCGCCCTGATTTATGCGATTCTGGCCATTCTCTACGAAGACTTCATCCACCCGTTGACCATTCTGACCGCCTTGCCACTGGCAGGTTTCGGCGCGCTGCTGGCTTTGTGGATATTCCATCAGGAACTGGATTTGTTCAGCTTTGTGGGCATTATTATGCTCGTGGGTCTGGTCAAGAAAAATGGCATTATCATGGTGGATTTTGCCGTCCATCGGCGGCGCGAGGGTGCCAGTGCAGAAGATGCCATTGTCGATGCCTGCATTACCCGGTTTCGCCCGATCATGATGACCAACCTTGCGGCGGTATTGGGTATTTTGCCTATCGCCATCGGCATCGGCGCTGGTGCAGAATCGCGGGTTCCGCTGGGTGTTGCGGTAGCCGGGGGCATTGTTGTTTCACAATTTTTGACCCTGTATATCACTCCCGCTTTTTATGTACTTTTTGAAAACTGGAAAGGACGCTGGCGACGCCAGCCTCAGCCGGCACAGAGCAGCTCGGCGATTTCCGGGGATCACCCATAAACCTCAAAACGGCGCTTGGGCGGGAAGCTTTGCAGCGACCTTGGTCCGCGCCGTAGACTGCGCGGACCTGTTTCGGTATGACATCTGAATGGATAAGTTCTGCATTATCACTGAATTGTGATATACAACGAACGACTATCCGTAGAATAGCGAGTCCGTAATGCCTGCAAAAATCCTGTTATTACTGGTCCTTGCCAGCCTGGCCGGCTGCGCCACTATAACGCCCTCCGGGCCCAACCATTTGACGAGCAGCGCCGCTACCCAAAGCGCCCAACTCGCGCAACAAAAAGCTGAACTGGCCGAACGGCACCTGGCAGCCATTGCTGGCCAACGGGCTACTGCAGAACGGCAGTTTTGTCCCAACTGGCAACAGGCACTCCTACACGCCCGTAATAATGCTATCGGCTGCGCCCAAATGCCGATCAATGCCCAATCCGCCTGCTGGCAGGCGGTTACCCAATGGGCCAACGAAGAAAGCCAATATTTTCATGCCCTGCATCCTTTATTCACCCACAGCCCCTACGCGGAACCCGCAGGGCATGCCGCACACTTTTTCGATTTGGCCCAAAGCTGGGCCATGACCTGCGAAGATGGCGGTGCTGCATGTACCCAAGCCTCAGGTCATCAGCAAATGGATCAGGAGAAGAAGCAGGTGAATCAGTTTTGCATGCACCAATAAATAATGATCCAGGCCACTTTTTAAGGCGAAGCTCTATAGGCATCTCTGGAGAAATTGAGTAGGATAAAAATCGGTAGAAAACACTTACTTTACAATTAACTAAAAGATTTTCCTGCCCATAACTCAAAAAGGGAGAAACCATGTTCAAGGATTTTATAGGAGACTTCAAAACATTTCTGCAGCGTGGGAATGTGATCGATCTGGCGGTCGCTTTTGTTATTGGTACGGCTTTTTCTGCCATAGTCACCGCTTTGGTAGGCGACATCATCATGCCGCCCATCGGCCTGCTGCTCGACAAGGTCGATTTTTCCAATCTTTACGTCATATTGAAAGAGGGCAGCACTCCCGGTCCTTACCTGACCCTCGCTGCGGCGAAAAAAGCAGGCGCAGTCACCCTAAATTATGGCCTGTTCATCATGTCCCTGATCAGCTTTTTCATCATTGCTCTGGTCATATTTTCCATTGTCCGCGTCATCAACAAACTCTACCCCAAGCCTGTTGCACCGGTTTCCACCAAAAACTGCCCCTATTGCTTTTCCTCCATCCCTTTGGCGGCTACGCGTTGCCCCAGTTGTACCTCCCAACTGGAATCCTGATCAGGTAATTACTTTGGCGAAGCCCGCTCACTGAGAGCCCCTTCGCCTTTCCTGCGCACTTGCCGTATGCTCATGACTCATTATGTACACGGGTGGATCATGTGATCTGGGAACTTTTTCTGGTTTTTCTGGCCGGGATGCTGCTCGGTCTGGGTATTCTGTTTTTTTTGAGCCGGCAAAACTTACGTCGCCAGCAGGACGAGGCAGCAGCTGTCCAGGCACGTCAGGAACAAGTCATCTCCGAATTGCGCGCCCATATTCAGGCGCAACAATCCGAGCTGCTGAAACAAAATGAAAACCGGGTCCGGGCAGAGACAGAAAACCAGCAGATCCCCTTGCTGAATCAAGCACTCAAAACTGCTCAGGATGAAATCAATCAGTTGCATAATAATCTCAATCAGATACGCGGTCAGCAGGCAGAATTACAGGAACGCCTGGAACAGGAGCGCTTGCGCAGTAATGAGAAACTGACTTTGCTGGAAGAAGCCCGGCAGCGCCTCACCGAAACTTTCCAGTCCCTCTCTGCCGATGCCCTGCGCCGCAATAATCAATCTTTTCTGGATCTCGCCAGGGAAAACCTCGAACGCTTTCAGGAAAATGCCAAAACTGACTGGGATGGCCGCCAGAAAGCCGTGGGACAACTCATCGAGCCCATTCGTGAATCCATGGAAAAAGTGGGCCAGCGCATGGATGCCATGGAAAAAACGCGCATTGATGCTTATGGCGCTTTAAATGAACAACTGCGTGGCCTCGTTCAGGACCATCTGCCCCGCCTGCATCAGGAAACAGCAGCCTTGGTAAAGGCACTGCGTCAACCTGCCGCGCGAGGCCGCTGGGGC
Source organism: Acidithiobacillus albertensis (assembly GCF_001931655.1). Classification (NCBI taxonomy): domain Bacteria; kingdom Pseudomonadati; phylum Pseudomonadota; class Acidithiobacillia; order Acidithiobacillales; family Acidithiobacillaceae; genus Acidithiobacillus; species Acidithiobacillus albertensis. The sequence continues at coordinate 2,684,879 of NZ_MOAD01000001.1, forward strand.
GAAATGCAGCTCAAACGCGTCGTGGAAATGGCAGGAATGCTGGCCTACTGTGATTTTGCTGAACAGGAAAGCGTGCAGACGGAAACCGGGCAGCAACGCCCCGATCTGGTTGTCCGACTGCCCGGCGGCAAACGCCTGATTGTAGATGCCAAGGCGCCCCTTAACGCTTACCTGGAAGCCATGGAAAGCGAGGATGAGCAAAAACGTCAGCAGTTCCTGCTCAAGCATGCCCAGGAACTGCGCACGCACATGACCCAACTCGGCAAAAAGTCCTATTGGGAACAATTTCAGCCCACCCCTGAATTCGTGGTGCTTTTTGTCCCCGGAGAAGTATTTTTCAGCGCGGCGCTCCAGGCCGATCCTGCGCTGATTGAATTTGGCGTCGAACAAAAAGTCATTGTTGCCAGCCCAACCACCCTCATTGCCCTGCTGCGCGCGGTTTCTTACGGATGGCGGCAGGAGTCTCTGGCAGAAAATGCCAGAGCCATCAGCGAGCTTGGCAAAGAACTTTATGATCGTCTTCATACGCTTGCCGGACACTGGAGCAGGGTAGGGAAAAATCTGGGACAGGCCGTTGATGCCTATAACAAGGCCACCGGCTCACTGGAAGGTCGTGTTCTCAGTTCTGCCAGAAAGTTCCGGGACCTCAAGGCGATAGCAGACAACAAGGAATTATCTGTCTCGGAGCCGGTAGAACTCAATCCGCGTCAATTACAGGCAGACGAACTGATCGGCGAAAAGCTGCCTGACTCCAGCGATTAGGCGGAGTCCCCGGTCACCTGCCCGGCATCCTGCCGACGGGATTGTGCCTGCACGAGCGCCAGAGGCAAGCTGAAAATGACCTTTTCTTCAACCCCCGCCGTTTCCTGCGGCGCTGTAGCACCCCATTCCTGTAACTGGTCGATAATACCTTTCACCAGACTTTCCGGTGCCGACGCACCGGCACTAATCCCGATTTTGCCGACATCAGCAAACCATTCCCGACGCAATTGGCTCGAATCTTCAATCAGATGCGTTGGGGTATCCAGCCTTCCGCCCAGCTCGGCCAGACGACTGGAGTTGGAACTGTTGGGCGCACCGACCACCAGCAAAATATCCACCTCGGGAGCCAGGGTTTTGACGGCATCCTGACGATTTTGGGTGGCATAACAAATGTCATCTTTTTTGGGGCCCTGAATATGGGGAAAACGCGCACGCAAGGCCTGAATCACCTCGGCGGTATCATCCATACTCAGGGTAGTCTGGGTAATATAAGCCAGCTTTTCCGGGTTTCGCGGAGTCAGGCTGGCCACATCAGTCACATTGGAGACCAGATACATCATTCCTTCTTCCACCTGCCCCATGGTGCCCTCCACTTCCGGATGCCCGGCATGACCAATCAGCACCATTTCCATCCCGTCCCGACTGTATTTCTTGACCTCCATATGGACCTTGGTGACCAACGGGCAAGTCGCGTCAAATACGCTCAGCCCCCGGGCGGCCGCATGTTGACGTACCGCAATGGGTACCCCATGCGCACTGAAAATCACCGTTGCCGCATCGGGAACTTCGTCCAGTTCCTCCACAAAAACCGCCCCACGGGCACGCAGGTCCTCGACGACATGGCGGTTATGCACCACTTCATGACGTACATAAATCGGTGCCCCGAAAAGCTCCAGGGCGCGGTCCACAATTTGAATGGCACGATTGACCCCGGCACAAAAACCGCGCGGATTGGCTAACAGAATTTCCATATTGAAGTTCTCTAAACGATTTAAGGGAATGGTCCATCCTGCCGCAGGCGCTGTCAACCCAAGCGGCACCGTCTGACCAAGGCTCAAATTCATCTCACCGGAATTTCATCCGGGCCGATAAAACTCAAACGATTGTCATAAAAGTGTCATATTTACCTGATATTATCCTTTTGCAATTCCAATCACTTATCAGGGGTCATCATGGCAGAAAGCTCCAAATCCACCCAAAATCTGCAGGAACAAGCTCTCTCCGCAAAGGACAGCGCCCATAGCCTTACCAGTTCGGGAGATATTGCCCCGGATTTAAGTCCTGAAGGTATTCGTGATTTCGTCATCCATGAAGCCGTAGAAGCAGCCCAGGCTCAGCAAAGTGCCATCGTCACCGACTATGTCAACAGCCATCCCCAGGCCGCCCAGTCTCTGGATGACGCCATTCGGGTGATTCATTCGGATGTCAGCCCGGAAGACCTGGAGCATCTGCATGAGAGTGGAGCCATCCATCCGCGCAAGCACGTCGCCAACACGGATGATACCCTCAATGATGACTGGCGAACCGGCGGTTATCCCTACAAATTCAGGATGACGCGCCGGGACTATGAACACGATAAATATGGCCTGCAGGTAGAACTGCTCAAGTTACAGGCCTGGGTAAAATCCAGCGGTCAGAAAGTTGTCGTCATTTTTGAAGGGCGGGATGCGGCGGGCAAGGGCGGCACCATCAAGCGCTTCATGGAACATCTCAATCCACGTGGCGCCAGAGTGGTTGCGCTGGATAAACCCTCTGAAAGAGAAAAGGGACAGTGGTACTTCCAGCGTTATGTGGAACAACTGCCTACTGCTGGTGAAATGGTATTTTTCGATCGCTCCTGGTACAACCGCGCGGGCGTCGAGCGGGTCATGGGTTTCTGCAATGAAGCTGATTATCAGGAATTCATGCGCCAGGTTCCGGAATTTGAGCGACACCTGATTTACAGCGGCATCTATCTGGTCAAGTTCTGGTTTTCGGTGACCCGTGACGAGCAGCACCGGCGTTTTGAAGAGCGTAAAGTGCATCCCCTCAAGCAGTGGAAGCTATCTCCCATGGATCTCGCCTCCCTGGATCGTTGGGAAGATTATACCCGCGCTAAGGAAACCATGTTTTTTCATACAGATACCGCTTATGCGCCGTGGACGGTGGTCAAATCCAATGACAAAAAACGGGCTCGACTAAATGCCTTGCGGCATCTGCTCCAGGTCATTCCCTACGACAATAAGGACCTCCATGCCATTGGTTCCGTCGACGGACTGGTGGTCAGCCGCGCCCACGTCATGTACGGCGAGACCAATTCTCAGGAACTCAATCCCTTTAATGGTAACCATTCACCGGAATCCGCTGGCTAAATCCACTCCAAGGAGCACCTGACCGTGAGCACAGAAAAAATTCACACCCCGCCTTCGGGGAAAAGTATCCAGCAATATATTGACGAAACACCTGTCTGGTCCGATGGCACGTCCCTCAAGGGAACCCCCATGACGGCCATGCAGTGGCGCATCTGGAGCCTTGCCGTGGCCGGCAAGTTTTTTGAAGGCCTGGTGATTTTCATGACGGGTATTGCCTTACCCCTCATTGTCCGGGACTTTACCCTGCAGGCAGCCCAAAAAGGGGTAGTCACTGCCGTAGCACTTTTCGGTATCCTGATTGGTGCCACCATGCTGGGCGGATTATCCGACATATTCGGACGTAAACGCATGTTTATTGCCGAAATGGTGATTTTTGTGGTGTTTCTCATCGGTCTCACCCTGAGCCCCAGTTATCTCTGGATGGTGATCTGCCTCTTCGGGATTGGGCTGGCTCTGGGTTGTGACTACCCCACCGCCCATCTGGTCATTTCTGAAGCGGTTCCCAGCAAGGGACGCGGCGGCCTGGTGCTTGGCGCCTTTGCCTTTCAGGCGGTAGGTGCAATTGTCGGTGCCGGTCTGGGCATTATCATTCTCGATGTTTATCCCGAAGTGGATGCCTGGCGCTGGATGTACGCTGCAGCGGTTATCCCGGCCATTCTGGTGATTGTCGGCCGGTTTTTTATCACCGACAGCCCCCACTGGCTGGCCAGCAAGGGGCGTATGGAAGAAGCGGAAAAGGAAACCCGCCGCCTGCTCAAGCGGGTTCCCCAATACCCCAAGGAAGTGGTCCTCAACAGAGAACACGCCCATCATCACCAGAAAGTCAGTCCTGCTGTGCTTTTCAACAACAAAAACCGGCGCGCCACTTTCCTCGCCGCCATCCCCTGGTTCATTCAGGATTTAGGTACTTACGGTATCGGTATTTTTACCCCGATCATTCTGGCCACCACCCTGGGTGCTTCCAGGGATGTACACAGCGTTGCTGACCTGGCACAAAACGTGATGCTCTCTGCCAAGGGAACCGCCCTGCTCGATGTGCTGTTGATTCTGGGGGTGCTTGCTGCCATTTTCTTCGTGGAAGGGACCGGCCGCATCAAGTTGCAGATCATCGGCTTTATCGGCTGTGCAGTCGGTCTGGGTCTGGCCGCCATTTCTCTGAATCTGCCCGATGGGGACAAAACCATTCTGCTTTTTGCCGGATTCATGCTTTTCAACTTCATGACCAATCTCGGCCCCAACGCCCAGACCTATCTGCTGGCCGGTGAAGTGTTTCCGACCTCCATTCGCGGCTATGGTGCCGGCTTTGCGGCTTCTTTCGCCAAAATTGGGGCGGTCATGACGGCCTTTTTGTTCCCCATCCTGCTCCACACCATTGGTACCCAAACCCTGTTGATCATTCTGGTGGGCACGTCAATACTGGGGGCCGTATTGACCTGGGTTTTCCGGGTCGAAACCCGTGGTAGCCTCGAAAAAATTGAACAGGCGCGCGTGCAACCCCAGGTCTGAGGGTTTTGCTTATGGGTCCGCGCAGCTTGCGGGCCTGTTTTTCCGCCGGAAATGGCTGTTAGCGTTTCCGGCGGAACCGTTTATGAGGTAAACGACCACAACTTCCGCAAAGGAGTAAATATATGCTGGTCAACTGTGTGGTATATAACGATGGACATAAAGTTGCAGACAGCACACTGGAGGACGTTACTCAGTACTTGCAGCAAGCCGGTAACTTTGTCTGGGTTGCCCTGCAGGATGCGACGGAACCGGAACTGCGCATTCTGCAAAAGCAGTTCAATCTGCATGAACTGGCCGTGGAAGATGTATTTAATGGCTTGCAAAGGCCTAAGGTGGAAGAGTACGACGAACATCTTTTCGTCATACTTCAGGCTCCGGCCTACCACGGCAAAGATCTGCATATGGGGCAGATCAATATTTTTGTCGGCAGCAATTTTGTGCTTTCCGTCCGTCAGGAGTGTGAGCAAACCCTGCTGGGCGTCCGTGCCCGGGCCGAACGCGAGCCGCATATGCTCAAATACGGCTCTGCCTATGTGCTTTATGCCCTGTCTGACGCCATTGTCGACCTGTTTTTCCCGGTCGTAGATATGCTGGATGATGAACTGGAACAACTGGAAACCGTGATGTTTCACAATCAGGATGCGCGCCAGAACATGGAGCGTCTATATGATTTCAAATACAAAAGCAATGTGTTACGCCATGCATTACTGCCTCTGGCAGACGGCTTCAGCAAACTGTTTGGCGGACGGGTCCCCGCCCAGATAGATGGTGCAGAAAACTACTTCCGAGATGTTCATGATCACATCATGTTGCTCAACAGCCAACTGGATACCATCCGTGACACCATTTCCACAGCCATTCAGGTCAATCTTTCCCTGATTGCCATCGACCACGGCGAGGTCAATAAAAAACTGGCGGGCTGGGGTGCCATTCTGGTGCTGATTACCATTTTTACGGGCATCTGGGGCATGAACTTTGAATACATGCCGGAATTGCACTGGAAATTCGGATACCCCATGGCCCTGACCGTCATGGCCGGATCCTCCTATTACCTTTACCGTCGCTTCAAAAAAGCCGGCTGGATTTAGTTTTCAGAGATCCCCCCACAACGCCTGCAACACGGCGACTGCTGCAACAGCAGCGGTTTCCGCCCGCAGAATGCGTGGCCCCATATGCACCTTTTGAAAACCATGGGCACTTGCCGCCGCCAGTTCTGAACTGCTCAGTCCACCTTCAGGCCCGCTTAACAACGTCACTTCCGACTCGGGGTGCAGCAGTTCACGCATTTTCGCATTCTCCGGCGCAGGGTCCAGAACCAGACCCCGCCCCCGGCACAAGGACCAGGCATCACTCAGAGCCATAGGCGGCAGCACCTTCGGAATGCTTGTCGCGCCACTCTGCTCACAGGCTGCAATCACCATATCCTGCCAACGCTGGAGGCGTTTTTCGCCGCGCGTCTCTTTAATCTGCACGACGGCATGCTGGCAAGCCACTGGTTGAATCGTCTGCACGCCCAGCTCTACGGCTTTTTGCAGGCTCCAGTCCCAACGTTCCCCGCGCATCAAGGGCAACCACAGATGAATCATGAGCGGAGAACGTGTTTGCCGCACAAAACGCCCGCTGATCAGGATTTCGGCGCGATTACCGGAAATGCCTTTCAATGTGCCGGCATAGACGCAACCATCCCCGTTGAAGAGGGTCAGCTCCTGAGCAATGCGCGCGCGCAGTACTTTCAATAAATGATGGCTGGGCTCCGTGGGCAAAAGAAAAGCACCGCTTTCGGGCAATTCGGAATCAGCGTATAAATGAATGCGCGGCATCACTGTAGACTTTCAGCAAGAAATAACCCGCATATCATCGCAGCGCCGTAGTAGTGGGTCAAAATTCACGGAGACGGGCATGTCCAGAATCAATGAAATCGACCAGCAATGGGTGGGGAAATTGCTGCGCACCAGTGCCGAGCGTTTTGTTCTGCCGCGTTTTCATACCGTAGTCAGCAGTCGCAAGCCTGACGGCAGCATCGTTACCAGCGCCGACATAGACAGCCAGAATTTTCTTCAGGATATGCTGGCCGCCCGCTATCCCGATATTCCCTTGCTGGGTGAAGAGATGCCCCGCGCAGAACAACAATCCCTTTTGGAAAACAGTGATGCACTCTGGTGCCTGGACCCTCTGGACGGCACCAGTAATTTTGCCGCCGGGGTGCCGGTTTTTGGTGTCTCTCTGGCCCTGCTGGAAAAGGGGCACTCGGTCATGGGCTGGATTTATGATCCGGTACGCGCTGAACTTTTTTCAGCCGTACAGGGAAAAGGGGCTAAAATTGATGGGGCTATGCTCCACACGCGCGAAGCGCCGACACTGAAACACTGCGTAGGGGTGGTGGATTACAAGCGACTGGATCGAAATCTGGCCCTGCGCATCATTGATGAACGCCCCTTTCATAGCCAACGTAATTTCGGTTCATCCGTATTGGAATGGTGTTGGCTGGCGGCGGGGCGCTATCATTTTTATTTGCATGGTGCCCAGCAACTCTGGGATCGCGCCGCAGGCGCATTGATTCTCCAGGAAGCCGGGGGTCAAATTTCCCAGTTCAATGGTCAGGCTCTTCAGGAAAAAAACCTGAAGCCACGCTCTGTTCTGGCCACACTGGATCCGAATTTGCACCAGACCTGGCGAAACTGGCTGGAGCATGTTAGCGACCTGCCCCCGAGTTCCCAAACGCGGCCCATTGATTTATGCTAAAACGAATTATGTCTTCTATCTAATTCCGCCACTGAAGGGAACAAGCTTATGTCATCCATAGGTAGTCTTGCGCTGTCTCTACTCCCCGTTACCGAATCTGCCGCCCGCGCTGCCAGCGACTGGATTGGGCGAGGTGAAAAAGAACTGGGAGATGGGGCCGCTGTGGATGCCATGCGCGCTGCCATTGCTCTAGTCCCCATGCGCGGCGTGGTCATCATCGGCGAAGGCGAAAAAGACGAAGCGCCCATGCTCTACAACGGTGAGCAGGTCGGATCGGGCACCGGTCCGGAAGTGGAAATCGCCGTGGATCCCGTCGAAGGCACCACCTTCTTAGCCCAGGGCATGCCCGGTTCCATTTGTGTACTGGCTGCAGCCCCCAAAGGCAGCATGTTCCAGCCCGGCCCCGCCTATTACATGGACAAGTTGATTGTCCCCGCCCCGGCACGCGGCAAAATCGATCCCGAAGCACCTATGAAAGCCAAACTGCAGGCACTGGCCAAATCTCTCGGCAAAGATGTTAAAGAATTGCGTATTTTCCTTCTGAAGAAGCCCCGTCATGACGCCATGATCCGGGAAATTCAAGCCGCAGGCGCGACGGTTCGCCTGCAGACAGACGGTGACGTCAGTGGTGGCATCATGGCAGCCCTGGGTACCAAAGTGGACGCGATGATGGGCATCGGCGGCACACCCGAAGGCGTCATCTCGGCCTGCGCCGCCCGTGCCATGGGCGCAGATATGTTTGGCTGCCTGGCCCCGCAAAAACCCGGCGAAGCCGAAGCGATTGCCGAAGCAGGCCTGAAAGTAGGTCAATGGCTGAGCCGTGATGAACTGGTTTCCAGCGACGACGTGCTTTTCGTCGCGACTGGCCTGACTTCCGGCGACATTCTTGATGGCGTTACCCGTTCCCACTACTTTGTAGAGAGCGAAACCCTGGTCATTTCCGGTCACGACGGTATTTTACGTCGGGTCCGCACCCACCAGCGCGCCGACTGACATTTTCATTTATCCAAGGAGTGAGTTATGACTGTAACCCGTACTGATCTGGCCAATGCCATTCGCGTTCTGGCCATGGATGCCGTCGAAAAAGCGAACTCCGGCCATCCCGGAATGCCCATGGGCATGGCGGACATCGCCGAAGTCTTGTGGAATGATTTTCTGGTACACAACCCGGCCAATCCGCATTGGGCCGGACGTGACCGTTTCATTCTTTCAAACGGTCATGGTTCGATGTTGCAGTATGCGCTCCTCCATCTGAGCGGTTACGATTTGTCCATTGATGATCTTAAGCAATTCCGTCAGTGGCACAGCAAAACTCCCGGTCATCCCGAATATCGCGATGCGCCCGGCGTCGAGACTACCACAGGCCCCTTGGGTCAGGGTGTTGCCAACGGAGTGGGTATGGCCCTGGCGGAACGTATGCTGGCTGCCCAGTTCAACCGCCCCGACCATGAAATCGTCAGCAACTACACTTATGTGTTTCTCGGCGACGGCTGCCTCATGGAAGGGGTTTCCCATGAAGCCTGCTCTTTGGCCGGGGTCTGGGGTCTGAACAAGCTTGTCTGTTTTTACGATGACAATAACATTTCCATTGATGGTCATGTGGATGACTGGTTCGGGGACGATACCCCGGCGCGTTTTGAAGCCTACGGATGGCATGTCGTTCGTCATGTGGATGGTCATGATCCTGAAGCCATCAAAAAGGCCATTGCTCAGGCCCACAAACAGACCACCAAGCCGACCCTGATTTGCTGCAAGACCGTCATTGGTCATGGCTCACCCAACAAAGCCGGCACCCACGATGTACATGGAGCCGCGCTGGGCGCTGAAGAAGTTGCCCTGACGCGCAAGAATCTCGGCTGGAGTGGTGCACCCTTTGAAATTCCGGAAGCGATTTACCACGGCTTTAATGCCAAGGCCAAGGGCGAAAAAGCGGAGAGCGACTGGAAGGAAAAGTTTGCCAAATACAAGGCCAACTTCCCTAAGGAAGCGGCCGAATTTGAACGGCGCCTGAGCGGCGAAGCCAGCCCCGAATTTGACGCCGCCATTGCCCGGATGATCAGCGAGTTCCGCAAGGAAAATCCGAAAATTGCGACCCGTGTTGCCTCGGGTAAAACCATTCAGGGTATTGCGGCCTCACTGCCCGAGTTTCTCGGTGGCTCCGCCGATTTGACGCCTTCCAACAATACCCGCTGGAAAGAAGCGATTGACATCGGCAAGCACCGTTTGATGGGTAATTACATTCACTACGGCGTGCGTGAATTCGGCATGTCGGCCATCATGAACGGTGTGTCATTGTATGGCGGCTTCCTGCCCTTTGGTGGCACCTTCCTGATTTTCTCGGATTACAGCCGCAACGCGATCCGCATGTCAGCCCTGATGGGTATTCGTGTCGTCTATGTCATGACTCATGATTCCATTGGTCTGGGTGAAGATGGCCCCACCCATCAGCCGGTCGAGCAGGTCAATAGCTTGCGCCTGATCCCCAACCTCAACGTCTGGCGTCCTGCAGACGCCGTGGAAACCGCCATTGCCTGGGAATCTTCCGTCAAGCTGCAGCGTACGCCTTCCTTGCTCGCGCTCAGCCGTCAGAACCTGCCGGCACTGCCCCATACGGATGAAACCGTAGCCAATGCCCGTCGTGGTGGCTATGTCATCAAGGATGCCGAGGGTGGTAAGGCGCAAGGCATTTTGATTGCTACCGGTTCTGAAGTTGAACTGGCTCTGGCCGCCCAGGCGAAACTGGCTGAACAGGGTCACGCCGTTCGCGTGGTTTCCATGCCTTGTATGGACATCTTCGCCGCGCAGGATGCTGCTTATCAGGAAAGTGTTTTGCCGGCCAGCATCAGCAAGCGGGTCGCCATTGAAGCAGGCACCACGGGACTCTGGTACAAATACGTCGGATTGCACGGAGCCGTCGTCGGTATTGATCATTTCGGGGCTTCCGCTCCGGCAGCGACGCTCTTCGCCAAATTCGGCTTCACTGTGGACAACATTATTGCCCAGTTCCAGGCGCTTTGAATTCATTTGCAATTTTGAGGAGTAAATATAATGACCATTCGCGTAGGTATTAATGGTTTCGGCCGCATCGGCCGCATGGCTTTCCGCGCCATCGCCAAGGAAGCAGAGTTCAACAACATTGAAGTCGTTGCCATCAATGACTTACTTGAACCTGCCTATCTGGCTTACATGCTGCAGTATGATTCAGTTCACGGCCGCTTTCAGGGTGAAGTCAAGGTTGAGGGCAATGATCTCGTCGTCAACGGCAAGAGCATCCGCCTGACCGCCGAACGCGATCCTGCCAATCTCAAGTGGGGCGATGTAAACGTAGATGTAGTCATTGAGTCTACCGGCTTTTTCCTGACGGGCGAGACCTGTCAGAAGCATCTGGATGCCGGCGCCAAAAAAGTGGTGCAGTCTGCGCCCTCCAAGGATGACACCCCGATGTTTGTTTACGGGGTAAATCACAGCAAGTATGCCGGTGAAAAAATCGTATCAGCAGCTTCCTGCACCACCAACTGCCTGGCGCCCATCGCCAAGGTGCTGAATGATCATTTCGGCATCAAACGCGGCCTGATGAGTACAGTGCATGCTACTACCGCGACCCAGAAAACCGTTGATGGTCCTTCTGCCAAGGACTGGCGCGGTGGCCGTGGCATTCTCGAAAACATCATCCCTTCTTCCACGGGTGCTGCCAAGGCCGTGGGCAAGGTGATTCCGGAGTTGAACAAAAAACTGACCGGTATGTCTTTCCGAGTGCCCACTTCTGACGTTTCGGTGGTTGACCTCACCGCCGAGCTGAATAAGGAAACCAGCTACGAAGAAATCTGCAAGGCCATGAAAGCCGCCAGTGAAGGTCCGCTCAAAGGCGTTCTGGGCTACACTGAAGCCTCAGTGGTTTCCACCGACTTCCGTGGCTATCCGACCCCGTCCATTTTTGACGCTGGTGCTGGCTTGCAGCTGGATCCGACTTTCGTCAAGGTAGTGTCTTGGTATGACAACGAATATGGTTATACCTGCAACATGATGCGCTTCGTCAAGCACGTCGCCAGTCACTGATTATCACTGCAAACTGGAGATGGCATCATGCATGTTTTGACTTTTGAAGACCTGTGCAAGCGTGGCCTTGCCCAAGGCAAGCGGGTTTTTATCCGCGCTGATCTCAATGTTCCCCTGAGCAAGGAAGGGGCCATTGCCGACGACACCCGGGTGCGGGCGTCTGCACCTGCGGTCCAAATGGCTCTGGATGCCGGTGCCGGCGTCATGATCACCTCACACCTGGGTCGCCCCACGGAAGGTGAATTCAAACCCGAAGACTCTCTGGCACCGGTGGCCAAGCGACTTTCCGAGTTGCTCGGTCGTCCAGTCCGTTTGCAGGCGAACTGGGTGGACGGTGGTTTTGAAGTCAAGCCAGGTGATGTGGTTATGCTCGAAAACTGCCGCATCAACAAGGGCGAAAAGAAAGATGACGATACTTTGGCGCAGAAATACGGAAAACTATGTGACATTTTCGTCAATGACGCTTTTGGTACCGCCCATCGCGCCGAAGCCAGTACCCATGGCATCGCCAAGTATGCACCGACTGCCTGTGCTGGCCCCCTGCTGGTGGGTGAACTGGATGCGCTCGGTAAGGCCCTGCAGAATCCCAAACGACCATTGGTGGCCATTGTTGCGGGTTCAAAAGTATCCACCAAGCTCACCATTCTCAAATCACTGGCCGATAAGGTAGATCAGCTGGTGGTAGGCGGTGGTATTGCCAATACCTTCATTCTTGCCGAAGGTCATGGAGTGGGTAAGTCGCTCTGCGAGGCTGATCTGGTCCCCGAGGCAAAAGCCATCATTGCCGCTGCCAAAGCCAAGGGTGGCGCGGTTCCCCTGCCTACGGACGTGGTCGTTGCCAAGGAATTTTCGGCCACGGCACCAGCTCGTACCTGTACAGTAGCCGACATTGCCGAAGACGACATGGTTCTGGATATCGGGCCTGATACCGCCAAAGCGTTGGGCGAGATTCTCAGAAAAGCGGGGACCATCGTCTGGAACGGCCCGGTAGGCGTTTTTGAGTTTGAAAGTTTCGCGGGGGGAACCAAGGCCATTGCCCAGGCTGTCGCCGAAAGCACGGCATTTTCCATTGCCGGTGGTGGCGATACCATCGCGGCCATCAATCAGTTCCATATTGAAGACAAAGTTTCTTACATCAGTACCGGTGGCGGTGCCTTTCTGGAATTTCTGGAAGGCAAAACCTTACCGGCCGTTGCCATACTTGAAGAACGTGCACGAGGTAACAACGCTTGATACGCCGGACGAAAATCGTCGCAACCCTAGGCCCTGCCAGTTCTGATGTGCAGGTCATCGATCGTCTGATCGAGGCGGGCGTCGATGTCGTCCGCCTCAATTTTTCTCATGGTTCCCCCGAAGACCACGTGCAAAGAGCGGAAATGGTGCGCGAACGGGCACGTGCCCATGGTCGCGCCATTGGGGTCCTGGCCGATTTGCAGGGCCCGAAAATCCGCATCGGCAAATTTGCTGATGGCAAAATTCATCTGCAAGAAGGCGAACCCTTTATTCTGGATATTCACTGCAGCATGGGAGATCAAACCCGGGTGGGGGTGACTTATCCGCAGCTGGTCAGCGATGTTGATCGTGGTGCCACACTGCTGCTGAATGATGGCATGATTGTGCTCTGGGTCGAGAAGGTTCAGGGCGGCGAAATTCATACCCGGGTAGTACAGGGTGGTGAATTGTCCAACAGCAAGGGGATCAATCGCGCCGGTGGTGGCCTGACCGCGCCGGCCCTGACCGATAAGGATCGGGCCGACATCATCACGGCCGCCCAACTGGAAGCCGATTATCTGGCGGTTTCCTTTCCGCGCAGTGCAGCAGATATGGATGAAGCACGTCGCCTGTTTCGTGAAGCCGGAGGACATGGTGCCCTGGTTGCCAAAATAGAACGTGCCGAAGCGGTTGATGCGATTGAAGAAATTTTGGCAGTATCCGAGGCCATCATGGTCGCCCGGGGAGACCTCGGGGTGGAAATTGGCGATGCAGCCGTTCCTACAGTCCAGAAGCGCATTATCGCTCTGGCCCAAAAACATAATCGCCTGAGTATCACCGCCACCCAAATGATGGAGTCCATGATTCATCAGCCCATACCCACGCGTGCCGAAGTTTCCGACGTGGCAAATGCGGTTCTTGATGGTACAGATGCCGTCATGTTGTCGGCAGAAACGGCAAGCGGCGCTTATCCGGTAGAGGCCGTGGCGGCGATGGACCGTACCTGTCGCGAAGTTGAACGGCATGCCCCCAGCACCAACACCCTGCAGATTATTGATCGCCCGCTGGCCGGAGTGGATGAAACCATCGCAGCTGCCGCGCTTCTGGCTACCCTGCGCTCATCTATCGCCGCCATTGCCGCCTTTACCGAAAGTGGCTCTACCGCATTGTGGTTATCGCGGGCTAATCCCAAGGTACCCATTTATGCTTTGACGCCCCAGGTGTATACCCGCCGTAAGGTGACTTTGTACCGTGGCGTTCATCCGGTGAATTTCCCCCAAAACCGTCATGATGATCCTGTGCAGGTGATGCGCGCTGCCGAAGATGAGCTGCGTCGTCGTGGTGCAGTACGCGACGGAGATCTTATGTTGATTACCATTGGTGAGCCCATTGGCTCTCCGGGCGGAACCAACACCCTGAAACTGGTCCGCGTAGGAGATGTCACCCATCGCGGTTAGACAAAAACACCGGTATGACGGGCGGCTTGCAGTTTGCCTATCCCGTCTATAGGATTGATTAGAAACCAACCATTTTTCATTCACGTTTAGGAGAAGTGCTATGGCCCTCGTTTCACTGCGCCAGCTTTTGGATCACGCTGCAGAACACAGCTACGGAATTCCCGCATTTAATGTCAACAACCTCGAACAGGTTCGTGCCATCATGGAAGCCGCCGCTGCTGTGGATGCGCCGGTTATCCTGCAGGCATCTGCGGGTGCCCGCAAATATGCTGGTGAACCCTTCCTGCGCCACCTCATTTTGGCGGCCATTGAAGAATATCCCGATATTCCTGTCGTCCTCCATCAGGATCACGGTGCCAGCCCAGCCGTTTGTATTCAGGCCATCCGCTCCGGATTCTCCAGCGTCATGATGGACGGCTCCCTGATGGAAGATGCCAAAACCCCGGCCAGCTACGATTACAACACCGCCGTCACTGCCAAAGTGGTTGAAATGGCCCATGCTGTAGGCGTTTCTGTGGAAGGTGAACTGGGTTGTCTGGGATCCCTGGAAACCGGCATGGCTGGTGAAGAAGACGGCGTCGGCGCCGAAGGCTGCCTGACCCACGACCAGATGCTGACCGATCCGGAAGAAGCCGCCCAATTTGTGAAGGCCACCAAACTGGATGCCTTGGCTATCGCCATTGGTACCAGTCATGGCGCCTACAAATTTACCCAGCCGCCAACCGGCAAGGTACTGCGTATTGACCGGATCAAGGAAATTCACGCCCGTATTCCCGATACTCACCTGGTCATGCATGGCTCCAGTTCCGTGCCCCAGGAATGGCTGAAAATCATCCACGAATTTGGTGGTGACATTGGCGAAACCTATGGCGTGCCCGTCGAAGAAATTCAGGAAGGCATCAAAAACGGGGTGCGCAAGGTCAATATAGACACCGACCTGCGTCTGGCCGCCACGGGTGCTGTGCGCCAGAGCCTTTACAAAAACCCGAAGAACTTCGATCCCCGCAAGTTCCTCACGGCTTCTCTGGATGCTATGCGCGACATCTGCCGTCAGCGTTTCGAAGCCTTTGGTACGGCCGGCAATGCCAGCAAGATCAAGGTCGTTCAGCTGGATGACATGTTCAAACGCTACAAGAAAGGTGAACTGGATCCCCGCGTCACTGGTCTCTGAAGCGATTCCGGTTTTTGCAACCGGCGAGGGCGCACGGCGCTCTCGCCCTGTTTTGGAGGCCGTATGACACAATTCAAGATTTCACCCTCCATTCTCTCTGCTGACTTTGCCCGCCTGGGTGAAGAAGTGCGGGCAGTGGATGAAGCTGGCGCCGACTATATTCATGTTGACGTCATGGACAACCATTTTGTACCCAACCTGACTATTGGACCGCTGGTCGCTGCGGCTATCAAACCCCATACCCAGAAGCCTCTGGATGTGCATTTGATGATTGCCCCGGTGGATGCCATCATTCCCGAGTTTGCCAAGGCCGGTGCCAACATCATCACCGTGCATCCGGAAGCGACCATTCATCTGGATCGCACCATTCAGTTGATCCATAGCCTCGGTTGCAAGGCTGGCGTGTCGCTCAATCCCGGAACGCCCCTCGATGTGCTGGACTACGTCCTGGAAAATCTGGACCTGGTACTGGTCATGAGCGTCAACCCCGGTTTTGGCGGTCAGAGTTTCATTGACTACACCCTGCGTAAGATCGAAGCCATCCGCAAGCGCATTGACGCTACCGGCAAGCATATTGAACTGGAAGTAGATGGTGGCGTTAAAGTCGATAATGTGCGCCGGGTCGCCGATGCTGGTGCCGATGTATTTGTCGCCGGCAGCGCCATTTATAACACTCCAGACTATAAAGCTACCATTGCGGCTTTCCGCAAGGCACTGGCGGGTTAAATGACGGTGCAACTGAACGTCAGCGCACCCTTCACGGCGCGAGTGGTACTGCTGGATCTGGACGGTACGCTCATTGATACCGCTCCGGATCTGGCGGGAGCCGCCAACCACGCCCTTCGCAAACTGGGGCGTCAACCTGCCGGGATGCCGGTGATTCGCGGCTTCATCGGCAATGGCGTACGTGAACTGATGCGCCGGGCCCTGAGTATTCAGCAGGAACCCAGCGAAGCAGAACTGGACGCCGCCATGGTCGATTTCAGTCGATACTACGGAGAGCATCTGCTGGATCACAGTCAGATTTATCCAGGCGTAAGCGACACCCTCAAAGCCCTTCAGGCGCAAGGCCGGGAGCTGGTCTGCATCACCAACAAGGCCAAGGCTTTTACCGAACCCCTGTTAAAACGTCTGGAGTTATATGACTTTTTTGGCCTGGTCCTGTCTGGTGACAGCCTTCCCAAAAAGAAGCCGGATCCATTGCAACTCCTGCATGCTGCTGCCCACTTTCATCAGCCGGTAGGTGACTGTTTGTTGGTCGGAGATTCCTGCAATGATACCCAGGCAGCCCGCGCAGCTAGCATGCCCGTAGCTTGTGTAACCTATGGATATCATGGTGACGAACCCGTACACACGCTCAATCCCGATGCTGTACTGGACAATATGAGTGAATTATTGGATATTCTCGCCTGAGACAGGAGTAACGGAAATTATGCGGAAATTGGAACGTGCGGGAAAACGATGGCGTTGCTGCTGAAAAGCAGTGCCCTTCTTTTTATCGTTCCAACGAGGTGATCCGTGATTTCTGAAGCCACTTTTGCTGCCCTGGCAAACCAGGGCTATAACCGCATTCCCCTTTCCCGCGAGGTCATTGCCGACCTCGATACCCCTCTTTCCGCCTATCTGAAACTGGTGGATGGTCCCTATGCCTATCTACTCGAATCCGTTCAGGGCGGTGAAAAATGGGGGCGTTACTCCATCATCGGGCTCCCTGCCCGGCAGATCATCCGCGTGCATCACGGGTTGGTGACCGTTCATAATGAGGGGGTCGAAACGGAACGGGTCCAGCCGCAAGACCCGCTCGAATGGATCAGTGCATTTCGCGCGCGCTTTCGGGTCGCGCCCCTGGAAGAAGCCATTGATGACCGTTTCAGTGGCGGACTGGTCGGTTACTTCGGATACGATATTGTTCGCTATATTGAGCCGCGTCTTGCGCGTAGCGCAACCCTCCCTGATCCGCTCGATCTGCCGGAAATCCAGTTGCTGGTGGCCGATGAACTGCTGATTTTTGACAATTTACGTGGAACCATCCGTCTTCTGGTTCATGTGGATCCCAGTCAAGACAAGGCCTATCACCAGGGTCTTCAGCGCCTGGATGCGCTGCAGAAGCGGCTACGACAAAGCGCCATGCCGCCGCCCCCCCCCGTGCAAACCCGCAGGGTGAGGGAAGAAGACTTCACCGCCAGTTTCAGCCGTGAGGGATACATGGCCGCAGTGGATCACATCAAGGACTACATCGCTGCTGGCGACGTCATGCAAGTCGTGCCTTCGCAACGCCTGTCCACCGAACTGAGTGCCCATCCTCTGGACCTTTACCGGGCCCTGCGGGGCGTCAATCCTTCTCCCTACATGTTTTATGTAGATCTGGACGACACTTATCTGGTGGGCTCTTCGCCAGAAATTCTGGTCCGGGTGGAAGACCAGCAGGTCACCGTACGCCCCATTGCCGGAACCCGTCCCCGGGGCAAAACCCGGGCAGAAGATGAAGCCCTGGAAAAAGAGCTTCTGGCAGACCCCAAAGAACGTGCCGAACATCTCATGCTGATTGATCTGGCCCGCAATGATGTGGGCCGAATTGCCGAAGTCGGTTCGGTCACGCTGACGGATTCCTTTGGCATTGAACGCTACTCCCATGTCATGCACATTGTTTCCCAGGTCACTGGTCGGCTGCGCCCGGAGCTGGATGCCATGGATGCCCTGCGTGCCAGCTTTCCGGCGGGCACCGTATCAGGAGCGCCGAAAATTCGTGCCATGGAAATCATCCGGGAAATCGAACCAGTATCCCGAGCCGTATATGCCGGGGCCGTGGGCTACTGGGGCTGGAATGGCAACATGGATACCTGCATCGCCATCCGCACTGCAGTCATCAAAAACGGCACCCTGCATATTCAGGCCGGAGGAGGCATTGTGGCCGACTCCGAACCCGCAGCAGAGTGGGAAGAAACCATGAACAAGCGCCGCGCCATGTTCCGGGCTGTAGCACTGGCCGAAAACGGCCTCGACCCCGAAGGGAGGGCAGATCATGCTGCTCATGATTGACAATTACAGACTACGCCACCTGCATTCTGTTGTCGGAGTAATGCCTTGTGCTAAAATATTCTTACTAGGTAAGAGGGGAATGTTGCCATGTTAACAACTGTTTCCGATAAAGGCCAAGTTGTCATTCCGGTGGAAATCCGTCGCCGCTTGGGCATCACCCCCGGCTGTCAACTCGATTTCAGCCTGGAAGGTCATGTCATCCACGCCGAGGTGAAGCGCCAAGTCACTCAAACCGCTGCCGAAGACGGCTTTGGCATGCTGGTTTGCACGCGGCCGGGCAAGCGCCGTCTTGCCGATTTTGATGTCGCCCTCGCCATGCGGGAAAGCAAAGATGATCGCCCTTGATACCAACATTCTGGCACGTTTCTATGTGGCTGACCCGGCTGACCCCGAGGCCGCCAGACAACGACCGATTGCCCATAGACTCCTGACCGAATCTCCCCAGGTGTTCGTGCCCCTGACCGTAATCCTTGAGCTCGAATGGGTCTTGCGCGCCTTTTATGGCTTCGCGGACGAGGATTTCGTCAGGGTCGTCAAACATCTGCTTGGTCTGCCCAACGTCAATGTCGAGGAATGGTCGCGCATCGCCGATGCCTTGGCCTGGCACACAGAGGGGCTGGACTTCGCCGATGCCCTGCACTTGCTGGCCAGCAGCCACTGCACGGAATTCATAAGCTTTGATGACCGTCGCTTTGCGCGCCGCGCCAAACGTCTTGGTGTTACACCTGCAGTCGTTGTCCCTGCCAAGTAGCCGTCGCTAAAGAGGGTATGAAAGGGCATGATTCGCGAGTGTTTTATGGTTGAATGCATAAAAATCAATAGGATGGTGAAATTATGCTGCTCATGATCGATAATTACGATAGCTTCACCTACAACCTGGTGCAGTATTTTGGTGAGCTTGGTGCAGAAGTACGGGTAGAACGCAATGACGCCATTGATATTGCCCGCATTGCAAAACTGGCTCCCAGCCATATCTGCATCTCGCCCGGTCCCTGCACCCCCAATGAAGCGGGCATTTCCATTGCCACCATCCAGCACTTTGCCGGAAAAATCCCGCTGCTGGGCGTTTGTCTCGGCCATCAGGCCATCGGTCAGGCTTTTGGTGGCACGGTGATCCGCGCCGATCAGGTGATGCATGGCAAGACCTCGCCCATCCATCACCATGGTCAGGGAATCTTCCACGACCTGCCCGATCCCTTTCCCGCCACCCGTTATCATTCCCTGATTGTCGAACGCGACAGTCTGCCAGAGAGTCTGGAAATTACGGCCTGGACGGAAGCGGGAGAAATCATGGGCTTACGTCACCGCGCATTGGCCGTGGAAGGGGTGCAGTTCCACCCTGAATCCATTCTCAGCGAATGTGGTAAAACCCTCCTCCAGCACTTCTTACAGGGAGAAGCAACCCGATGATGGTCCGCGACATTCTTGAACAAATTGCCGCCGGGCAGGATTTGTCCCGAGAGCAAGCCCAGCATGTATTTGCCGGAATCATGGCCGATGACTGGACGCCTGCGCAAATTGGTGCCCTCCTCATGGGCCTGCGCATGAAGGGACAACGGGTCGAAGAACTGGTTGGTGCCACCCTGGCGCTGCGCGCCTGCATGACCCGGGTAGAAGTTTCCACCGATCATCTGCTCGACACCTGCGGGACCGGCGGAGATGCCCTGAGCACCTTCAACATTTCCACGGTATCTGCCGTCGTCGCAGCAGCGGGGGGCGCCCGGGTAGCCAAACACGGCAACCGTTCCATGGTCAGTCGCAGTGGCAGTGCAGATGTTCTGGAAGCTGCGGGTCTGCCCATGGATATGGACCCCGAAGCGGTGGCCCAGAGCATCGAAAAAATCGGCATCGGCTTCCTGTTTGCACCGGCGCATCATGGTGCCATGCGCCATGCCGTCGGTCCGCGCAAGGAACTGGCTATTCGCTCATTGTTCAATTTGATGGGTCCCCTGAGTAACCCGGCGGGAGCCCCGCATCAGGTGCTCGGCGTATATGCCGAACGCTGGCTGATGCCACTGGCCGAAGCGGCACGGGAACTGGGCTCCCGTCACGTACTGGTGGTTCATGGTCATGACGGCCTGGATGAAATCAGTCTTTCTGCCCCCACGGACATGGCCGAACTGAAGGATGGGGTGATTTCGCGCAGCCGTATTCAGCCGGAGGACTTCGGTATTGCGCGCGCACCGCTTGCCAGCCTGCAAATTAACAGCGTAGCAGAAGCATTGTCGGCCGCTGAAGAGGTCCTGCAAAACCGGGCTGGACCGCGCCTGGATGTGGTTTTACTGAACGCGGGGGCGGCACTTTATGCGGCAGATGTGGTACCCGATATGGCGGTTGGTGTGGTGTTGGCAAGAGACATTTTGAAGTCAGGAGCTGCCTGGAATAAATGGCAGGAATTACTGGGCAAAAACCAATAAAGGATCCGTATGACGGACATACTCCAGGAAATTATTACCCGCAAACACGCTGAAATCATTGAACGCAAGGCTCGCCTTGGCCTGGTTGAATTGCAGGAATCTGTAGCCCTGAG
This sequence comes from Acidithiobacillus albertensis, assembly GCF_001931655.1. NCBI lineage: Bacteria > Pseudomonadati > Pseudomonadota > Acidithiobacillia > Acidithiobacillales > Acidithiobacillaceae > Acidithiobacillus > Acidithiobacillus albertensis. The sequence continues at coordinate 2,705,705 of NZ_MOAD01000001.1, forward strand.
CGGGCCAGCGCGTGATTTCATCGGTTCTATCCGCAGTAAAATCGGCGCCGGGCAAGCCGCAGTCATCGCCGAAATCAAAAAGGCCTCCCCTTCCGCAGGCATTATCCGGGAAGATTTCAATCCCGTCAGCATTGCCCAGGATTACGCAGCCCACGGCGCTGCCTGCCTGTCAGTACTGACGGATGAACATTATTTTCAGGGCGCCGACATTTATCTGACGGCTGCCCGGGAAGCTTGTTCCGTTCCAGTGCTGAGAAAGGATTTCTGCATTGATCCCTATCAGGTCTGGGAAGCACGCGCCATTGGCGCAGATGCCATCCTCCTCATTGTCGCGGCGTTGTCTGATGAACAACTGCAAACCCTGGAAGAATCTGCACATTACCTGGGTATGGCCGTACTCGTCGAAGTACACAACAGCGCAGAACTCCAGCGTGCCCTAAAATTGCGTACTCCATTGATTGGCATCAATAACCGCGATCTGCATCGCTTCGTGACCGATATTGAAACCACCCTGCAGTTACTTCCACAGATACCCGAAGACCGCATTGTGGTCACCGAAAGCGGCATTCGCCAGGTTGAGGATGTCCTGCAACTGCGTGCGGCGGACGTCAACGCTTTCCTCGTCGGCGAAGCCTTCATGCGCGAAGCGCAACCCGGTGCGGCTTTGAGTAAGCTGTTTGGTTTACATGACGCCCATATTGTCATCTAATGATAGATTGTTGTTCAAAAGTAAAAGGGGGCGACGCATGCAGACACGCGTACAATGGATGGGCCCGGGTCAAATGAGTTTTGTGGCCAATGCTGACAGTGGTCATGCCTTGGTCATGGATGGATCCGCAGAAATTGGTGGACACAATCTCGGCGCACGTCCCATGGAAATGTTGCTCATGGGTCTCGGTGGTTGCGCGAGCATTGACGTGGTCATGATCCTGCAAAAATCCCGGCAGGCCATCCAGCAATGTGTGGTTGACATCCAGGCCGAACGGGCGGATACCGACCCCAAGGTATTCACCAAAATACACCTGCATTTTATGGTATCCGGCAACGCACTGGATCCCAAGCGAGTAGCACACGCCATCAGCCTGTCGGCGGAAAAATACTGTTCAGCCAGCGTCATGCTGGGGAAAACAGCGGAAATCACCCACGACTTTACAGTCGTCGACGAATCCTGAGGATGTTTTCATGCTACTGAGTAAAACCAGCGAATATGCTTTACAAGCATTAATTTATCTTGCCGCCCAACCGGAGGGCGAACCGGTGCTGAGCCGGGATATTTCCGATTATCTGCGGGTTCCGGCCCAATATCTGGCAAAAATCCTTCAGGATCTGGCCAAACGCGGGGTACTGGATTCTTTTAAGGGCCGTGGTGGTGGCTTTGTGCTGAGGCCGGGAGCCGACCAGATGAACATTCTGGATATTGTCGAAGTGGTGGAAGGACAACCCTTCGGCCAGGGTTGCGTGCTGGGACTCAAGGCCTGTGCCGACGAAACCGCCTGCCCGGTCCACTATCAGTGGAAGCCTCTGAAGGCCGAAGTCATGAGTTTACTCGGCAAGCAAACCATTGGCAGCATGGCAGAAGCCGTACGGGCCGGTCGTTACCGTATTCATCTGCCGGGGGGTTCAGAACTCCATATCCGGCCGTTGGCCACCAAAAACCAGGCATCCTGAGTTTTCGGGAGGCTTAAATCCAGAGTGCTCCCTGCGTCAGCACCCTGGAAAACGCCGCCATGGCCATCCGCACCGGCATGGGCAGTTTCCCGGCACCCAGGGATTCTGCAGTCTCGGCATGTCCTACTTCATCATCCCGCATCTGCGCCACCACGGCCCGGCTGCGATCATCATCAGCCGGCAGGGTATCCAGGTGCCCGTTCAGATGCTCTTCCACCTGATTTTCCACCGCCACCACCAGACCGAGATTGGCTGCACGACCCTGGCGGGCGGCGAGAAAGCCCATGCTCCAGCCCGCTCCGTACCAAAGAGGGGATAAAAGACTGGGACGACTGTTGAGTTCTTGCAGCCGGGTCTGGCACCAGCGCAGATGATCTTCTTCTTCGCTGCGGGCATGTTCCAATTGCGCGCGTAATTCTGGATCAGAGGTACCTGCCGCCTGGCCCGTATACAGGGCCTGCGCCATCACTTCACCGGCATGATTGACCCGCATCATTCGCCCTGCCTCCTGACGTTCCCAGGGACGCAGCAAGGTATCGGGCACCGCCCGGCCGGGATAGGGGCGATTACTCCCGACGTGCTGACCGGTCAGGGTACGCAGGGCATTATCCAGATTGGCGACAAGCAAATCGCTGAGCATGATTTCTCCGTACGCTGTTTGTAAAAGCTGATTCGGGTATGATGTCCCTGAGCAGAGAAAGGGTCAACGCTTATGGAAGAAGGTTTTTATCAACGGCACATGTTCATTTGCCTGAATCATCGCGACAATGGTGAACAGGCCTGCAACAACAGCGGGCTGGCCGACGAAATGTTTCATCTGGCCAAGAAACATGCCAAATCCCTGGGTATTCATGGTGATCATCAGGTCCGCGTCAATCGCTGTGGCTGCCTGGGACGCTGCCAGGAAGGCCCGGTGGCCGTCGTTTATCCGGACGCCATCTGGTACACTTTTGTCGATGGAGATGATGTGCGGGAAATTGTCGAATCCCATCTGCGTGACGGGGTTCCCGTAGACAGGTTGCGCATCTGATGCTGCCCATAGACCGCAGTCACCTGTATGACGGAGGGGAGCTGGCGGGCCTGGAATGCGTCGGCCAGAAAGTCCTCATCCCCGGCCCGGCAGGTGATCTGGAAGGCCTTACCGCCTGTCCTGAAAAGGAAACCCGGGGGGCAGTGGCCGTCCTTCTCCACCCGCACCCGCTCTATGGCGGCACCCTGCACAACAAGGTGGTGCACTATCTCAGCAGAACCTTCAACCTGCTGGGGATTCCCTCCCTGCGCTTCAATTTTCGGGGCGTTGGCGAAAGCGCCGGCAGTTATGACGACGGCCGGGGGGAAACAGAAGACTGTCTGGCCGTCCTGAATTGGGTGCAGGAAAGACGTCCGGGTTTTGATATCTGGCTGGCCGGATTTTCTTTTGGCGCTTACGTGGCCTATCGGGCCGTACACCGTCATCCCCATATCACGCGCCTGCTGACGGTGGCCCCGCCCGTCAATCTGTTCGACTTCCAGCACCTGTCGCCACCCCGCTGTCCCTGGACCCTGATTCAGGGTGAGCAGGACGAGTTGGTACCCGCAGCCAACGTCAAACAGTGGCTGGCAGCCTTACCCGTCAACCCCACAACCCTGCTGCTGCCTGCGGATCATTTTTTTCATGGTCAACTCAACACCCTGCAGACAGCGCTGCTGCAATCCCTTGCAGACGACGTAGCCAAAATGCGCTATACGGGAACAAGCCCCTGTGCTCAATCCCGCTTTTCTTGAACTGAAACATCTGCACAAGCAGTACGGTAACCGTGAAGTCCTGCGGGGGGTGGATTTTTCCATTCCTGCGGGTAGTTGTTATGCCCTGGTAGGACCCAATGGCGCGGGCAAAAGCACCACCGTACGGGCTATCCAGGGCCTCACCCCCCTGGACGGCGGAGAAATCCGCATGGATGGACAGGCCCTTTCCACCTTGGGGGCAGCGGGCCGTGCCAGAATCGGCGTCGTTCCGCAAATGGACAACCTCGACCCGGATTTTACTGTAGAAGAGAACCTCTGGACCTACGGACGCTATTTTCGTCTTCCCAAGACCAGAATCTGTCAACGCAGTGCGGAATTGCTGGATTTCATGGCCCTGAGCGGCTACGCCCGGCAACCTATCTCCGCCCTGTCTGGTGGCATGCAACGTCGCCTCACCATTGCCCGCGCGCTCATCAACGCGCCGCAGCTCCTGCTGCTGGATGAACCGACCACCGGACTCGACCCGCAGGCACGGCACCTGATCTGGCAACGTCTGCGGGACTTACGCCGGCAGGGAACCACCCTGTTGCTCACCACCCATTACATGGACGAGGCAGAACGACTTGCCGATCAGGTCGGCATTATTGATCAGGGTCACATTCTCGCGCAGGACACCCCCGGAGGTCTGATTGAATCTCATATTCCCGGTGAAGTGCTGGAGTTGCGCCGCCTGGATGGCAGCACCCCGGATCCCGAAAACTGGCATCAACAGCAGGTAGCGCTCAGTGAAAGAGTCGGGGACACCCTCATTTGTTATGGGCAGAACCTGCAGCAAGTGCTGGCGCATTTTGTCCATAACCCGGATTACCGATGGTTGCAGCGTCCCGCCAGTCTTGAAGATGTATTTTTAAGACTCACAGGCCGCAATCTGCGTGAGGACGAGCACTGATGTCCTGGCAAGATGCCATTCCCAATCCCGGAGCCCTGGCTGTGGTACAGCGCAATTTCGGGGTATGGCGGAAACTCCTGCTCCCCAGCATGCTTGGCAATTTCGGTGATCCATTACTGTATTTACTGGCTTTGGGTTATGGACTCGGGCATTTTGTCGGACACATGGACGGCATGCCCTACATCACTTTTATTGCTTCGGGCATTGTTGCCAGCAGTGTCATGAATACGGCGAGTTTTGAGGGATTGTATTCGGCTTTTACCCGGATGAGCGCCCAACATACTTATGCCGCCATGCTGGCCACCCCCTTACGGGTCAGCGACATTCTGGCCGGCGAGGTGCTCTGGGCTGCCATCAAAGGCCTGATCAGTGCTATCGCCATTATCATCGTGGCCAGCTTTTTCGGGGCTATTCAGGGACCCTGGGTATGGCTGAGCATTCCGGTCATTCTGCTGTCGGGATTAAGCTTCGGCAGCCTCGCCCTGGTCATGACCGCCATGGCCCGCAGTTATGACTTTTTCATGTACTACTTCACCCTGGCTGTCACCCCCATGTTTTTATTTTGCGGGGTATTTTATCCTTTGCACTCACTCCCCGCCTTTGCCCAGGATATTGCCCAGGTATTGCCGCTGACCCATGCAGTAGCCTTGATGCGCCCACTATTGACCGGACAACTCCCCCGGCAAGTGCCTTACCATCTCGGCGTTCTACTGCTATATACCGTAATTCCCTACCTGATCGCCTGGCGTTTACTGGTCCGACGCCTGTTGCGCTGACAGATTAAGTTGCTCCTTGGCAACAGCTTGTGGACTCGCGACCATATTGACTATAGAATTAGAATAATTAAATATACAAATATGATCTAAATGAGGAGCGAGCGTATGAAACCCATTGTTGAATGCTTTTTTGATGAAGCCACGTTCACCGCCAGCTATCTGGTCAAAGAGCCCGAGGGCCGCTCTTGCGCCATTATTGATCCGGTCCAGGATTTTGATTATGCCAGCGGGCGCACTTCGCACAGCTCGGCTGACAAACTCCTTGCGCGCGTCCACGAGGAAAATCTGCAGGTTGAGTGGATACTCGATACCCATGCCCATGCCGATCACCTCAGTGCGGCACATTTTCTCCGCAAGGAACTCGGCTGCAAAATAGGCATCGGGGCTGACATCACCCGGGTGCAAAAAACTTTCGCCCAGATCTATAACGAGTCCGATCAGATTCCTCAGGATGGCAGACAGTTTGACCATCTCTTTGCCGATGGCGAGACTTTTACCATCGGCAAACTGTCCGTGCAGGTCATGCATACGCCCGGCCACACACCCGCTTGCCTGACTTACGTCATCGGCGACGCGGCCTTTGTCGGCGACACCCTGTTCATGCCGGACTACGGCTCTGCCCGCTGTGATTTTCCGGGTGGTAGCGCCGAGACACTGTACCATTCGGTGCAACGCATATTTGCGCTTCCGGAGGAAACACGTCTGTTTGTTTGCCATGATTACAAGGCTCCGGGACGTGACGAATACCGCTGGGAGAGCACAGTCGCCGAGGAAAAAGCCCACAACATTCATCTCGGCAATCATCGGAGTCTGGCCGATTTTGTTGAACTCCGCCAAAAAAGGGATGCAACCCTGGCCATGCCCAAACTGATTTTGCCAGCACTTCAGGTCAATATCCGCGCTGGCGAGCTCCCCCCGAAGGAGGATAACGGCGTCGCCTACCTCCGCATTCCTCTCAATGCGGTTTAATTTGCCCCGAAGCAGACTGGAGAAATTCTGATGCAACATGAATGGCTCATAGGTTTTATCGGAGGTTTGATGATTGGCACTGCGGCCTTGATCTTTCTGGTGGTCAACGGTCGCATTATGGGCGTCAGTGGTCTTATTGGCGGTCTTATTGATCGTTCTGGTTGGGGAAATGGCCGGGAGCGAATCGTTTTCCTGTTCGGCCTGTTCATGGTTCCGGTGCTCTGGGTCCGCTTTATTGCCCCGGTCGAAACTCACGTCACCAACAACCTCAGCCTGATCATCATCGCCGGCCTCTTGGTCGGTATCGGTAGTCGTCTGGCCAATGGCTGTACTTCCGGACATGGTGTCTGCGGGATCTCGCGCTTTTCCATACGCAGTATTTTCGCAACGGCAGTTTATTTAATGAGCGGGGTCATCGCCATTTCTATTTTCCGGCAACTTTTGGGGGTGATTTAATGTTACGACTGATCAGCGCCTTGTTTGCAGGATCTCTTTTTGGCCTGGGATTGATTGTTTCTGATATGCTCAATGCCGATCGGGTCCAGGGCTGGCTGGATGTTCTGGGTAATTGGGATCCGACCCTCGCCTTTGTTCTCGGGGGTGCCATTCTGCCCATGCTCCTCGCATGGCCCTTAAGCGCCCGTCGAGGCAAAGCCCTGCTGGGCAACGTCCTGCCTGGACCAGCCTCGGTTCGTATTGATAGGGAGCTATTTTTCGGCGCTGCCTTATTTGGTGCCGGATGGGCACTTGTCGGTCTTTGTCCCGGACCGGCCGTAGCTGGATTGGGCCTGAACGGAATCAGTGGCATCGTATTTTTCCTGACTATGATAATGGGAATGTCTCTCACCCCGTATTTGCGGCGACGCTTTCAAAAGCCTGCCATGGCTTGAGTACCTAGGCCGGAATTTCGCAGACCTTCCCGATTTTAAACGCGGGAAGGTTTTTTGCGTTTTTTGGTATGCCTGTTTATACTTTGAATCAATTAGAATATTCTTACCATTGAGCGTATATGAATAAAGCCCTCAGGCTATGGGTACTCTCATTTTTAGGCCTGGCTATCACACTGTCATTGTCGCCGGCTGCGGCTAGCCCCGATACCCAGCCCATGATTGCATCGGGACTGTGGCGGATAGTATCGATCATCCAGGGGCCTTGGCAGCAGCAGAGTAAGATGACTCAATATGAATGTTGGAACGCCCAAACAGGCAGCCTGCAGGCCTTTCTCCCAAGCATTGGAAATAGCCGGAATCTGGAGACCGACAATGCCGTCATCAACTCTCCACACCGTACCACGGTGCATCTCCACAGTTTTCAAAATCTCCCCAACGGTACGGCAACACAAAATATCACCATGATTTTCAGTGACAATCGTAGTGTCCTGCACCGCGCCATCATGTCGGGTTCCGGCAGACTGACTTTTTCCTCCTCTCCTGAACTCGGCGATCACTTCACTCAACAAGGTCGCTGGATATCAGCAACTTGCCCGGTAAAACTTCCTGAAGCGAACCTGCAGCAACTACAGAAACCGGTCATACCTGCCCTGCAAAAACTGGATGCGCTCGCAAAACAGTTACAAGCCGGGGATCCTGATCCAACCCACCAGTAAATATATTTTAAACAATTTAAAATCAATTAATTGCGAATTATAAAAAGACTGCACCGGGTCATCGGGATGGAGAATTTTCCTGCTTCGTTCGCTATTGTTAACTTGACAACAGCGACTGCAAACGCTTTAATTTGCTGCTCTTGGCGCTTTAGCTCAGTCGGTTAGAGCAGCGGAATCATAATCCGCGTGTCCGGGGTTCGAATCCCTGAAGCGCCACCAAATATTACAAAGGCTTAGACCTCGGTCTGAGCTTTTTTCTTATCTTGTTACATTTTACTGTAATCATCCTTTTGATTTTATGGGCGTTATCCACTGAGTTGCTAGTTATATAACCCATAGAAATTACCATGAAAATCGTGTATAGTTTTCAAGAGAAAACTAGATGTTGCTTCCATGCTTCGAATTTTTATTCGCTGTGTCCAATGGATATTAGCCTATGAAATCCCCTGAAACCAAAATGACAGCTTCAGATGAGTCAGTTTCGAGTATGACTTCCTTTCCAACTTCAAAACGCTTTTTTTTGGTACTGATCAGCCCCGACAAGCCGGGCCAGCTTCCAGAAAACGTAATTCATGTCACAGACCAGACCGCTGTAGTTGAAGGGAATATCAATCTATTCGGCTTCTTGTTACAGGGGCTTTCTGAAGCTGAACAAAACAAGGCCGTTTCGCATATCCGTCAGTCTCAGTACTGGGTCCATCCTGTATATACAGATAACACCAACAACAAGAATCCTCTGTTAGATGGTCATAAAACACTTGTTGAAGCGATGAGTTCTGCACAGCAAATGCAAGAATTACTTATAAGCCTCAAGCTTGACCCGCAAGCCCTGCAGACTGATGAAAAAATAATGCTCTACCAATATATTCGTGAGCAGTCTGAGCTTCGACCGGTACTCGATCGAAACAGCAAGCGACTGTACCGATATCCTGTGATAGACGTTCTTTCAAAAACAGAAGAATTAGCAGACATCGTACTAATCGATCTACTCAAAAGGCAAACACTAATTCCAAGAACATTGCTGGATCGAACCAGAGAATGCCCGCATTGCGGAAGCGCACACCCGCACTTTATTGATGTTTGCCCACAATGCGAAAGTATAGAAATTCACAAAACAGCAGCTCTACACTGTTTTACTTGCGGGCATGTCGGTCCGGAAACAGACTTTCAGTCACCCAGTGGAATGCTTTGTCCTCAATGTAACACCAGACTCCGACACATCGGTGTAGACTATGATCGGCCACTGACTCAATACGCGTGTCAAAGTTGCCATCATATATTTATCGAGCCTAAGATCAGAGCGAATTGCTTGGATTGTGGATCAGAAAATCTTCCTGAACAACTGATTCCCCATGATATATCGACCCTAGTACTATCAGTACAAGGCCGGATGCTACTTCGCTCAGGAGCCTCAAACGAAAGCTTCACCAATGTGAAGACTTCAAACTATGTAGTAGGTGCTTATTTTCGCCAAACAATCGCATGGTCACTCAGCATCCAAGAACGCCATCCAGATATAGGCTTTGGGCTTGTACTTTTTAACATTCAAAACGCTCAAGAAATCATGGAACAGATTGGAGCATTGCGTGCATATGCATTATTTGATGAAATATCATTGAGAATTAGTGAATTGCAACGAGATTCTGACCTGGCAACTCGGTTTGGTGAATATGGATTATGGATATTTTTACCTATGTCATCAGCAGAAGGCTTTGCGAATAGGCTTAAAGGCATATTATCTACGTTAAATATACCCCAACAATCAAATATTCAGGCGGAAATACATTCACTACAATGTCCACAAGATATCATACCTAAGACTACGGTAAATGATGTTATGGCAAAACTCAGCAAAAAAGTACAAAAGCATGTGGGCTGAAGCGGTATGGACATTTATGCGATTGATGGATACAACGAAGCACGGTTCCGCACTGAATCTCGCATTAAAGTTTTTTCCGTTCGCTATCATACTTGAACTTCCACTGTACCTACTTGTATTAATTGGAATAATTCGTTACACTCTGGCTAAGACTCGCCCAGTATTATGGCGTGAAAAATATCCTTCTGTATCATGCACAATCACTTGCTACTCAGAAGGAAGAGATGTTATAAAAACCATTCTTTCTCTCGCATATCAAGAATATCCTGGATTCATTCAAATAATTCCTGTTATTGATGGCGCACTGCAAAATGCTAACACTCTAAGCGCAGCCCTTAGTTGCATACAAGAGGTAAACAAATTACCAAATAGACACCTACAGGTGATACCGAAGTGGCAACGAGGTGGACGCGTATCGTCTCTGAATACAGGCCTGATGTTTGCCACCGGGGAAATAATAATGGCTTTAGACGGCGATACTTCTTTTGATAATGATATGATACAAAATGCTACGCAGCATTTTGACGATCCGAATGTGATTGGTGTAGCTGGTTGTTTACGTGTACGCAACAGAGATAAATCACTGACAACCATATTTCAAAATATCGAATACATGCTTTCCATCGCAGCGGGAAAAACTGGACTTTCCGAATTCAATGTAGTCAATAATATATCTGGCGCTTTTGGAGTTTTTCGCACATCTTTTATTCGAATAACTGGAGGTTGGGATGCTGGTACTGCGGAAGATCTGGATATGACTCTGCGAATTAAGCAGCACTTTGGACGGCATAGCCGTTTAAGAATAGTTTTCGATCCGATGGCTATAGGCCACACGGATGTACCAGTGACTTTTAAAGATTTCATCAAACAGCGATGGCGATGGGACGGTGATCTTTTTTATATTTTTATACGAAAATACCGTTACAATATTCGTCCAAAACTATTAGGCTGGAAGAATTTCTTTTTTATCTTATACTCCGGATTAATCCAGCAGATATTAATGCCCTTCATAATCACTTTTTATACTGTAGCACTTTTCATATTATTTGATACAGGGGTAATAGTAGGCCTTCTCATGTTTATATACTGCGTATACCTTATTGCACTATTAATACTATTCATTTTTTACATCATTGGGATATCAGAACGCATTAGTCAAGATATAAAATACTTACCATTTTTATTATTATATCCATTTTTTGCATTCATTACCAGAGTCAACAGTGCATTTGCAATCATCCAAGAAATATTTATCGGTACTCATTATGATTCTGCCATGGCACCATGGTGGGTATTACGTAAAACAAAATTCTAACATGAAAACACTGCCAATTAGATTAATTATGATGTGGCTCCTGGTAATCTGCACTCCAGCTTCTGCCGAAGTAACAGTGGATGATCTTGTTCATTGGGCAAACTATTCGGCTATTGATAATCAGCTTGCCAAAGCAGACATAGACGTTTTGCAACAGCAATTAAAAATTGACCAAGCCAATCAAGGTTTAAATCTTTTTTTGGGATCAGGTTTTGGAAATAACCGTGCGGTAATTTCTAATACATCCACTCTCACATATCAGTCTGCAAATATGCAATTAGGATTGACTCTACCATTATTGGGCTCCGCAGAGAAACTAGAAAAGAAGGTAATGAACACTGAACTTTCACTTAAACTAGCTCAGATAAATCACAAGAGAATTGAGGGGGACGTTTTAAATCTTCTTTTTACTGCTAATGCACAACTATATTACGCCGAAGAGCGAATTCAATTTGACAATTCATTTTTGTCAAGGAAGGATAACGCAAAAAAAATTCTTTCCTATAGATTAAAAGAGCATTACTTACTTAAATCAAGGCAACTAGATTTTGATTCAATGTTCGACATTGCAAAGAGGGAACTGATCAAAAACGAAGCCGAAAAAAGTGAGGCCATGTTAGTTTTGCAGGAACTCACTGAAAAAACCCTCACCACTTATCAGCCACAAGCCCCGACTGTTTCTCCTCCAACAGATCTTGAAAAGGTGCTTTCAAGTGCCGCTCAAAGTGCTGCTTCCGTGAAAAGTGCTGAGGCTGTACTAGCTGCCTCAGAAAATTCTGCTGAAAAGCTAAATTGGGAAGGGATAAATGGAAACCTTATACTTTCACAATCACTCACAAAAGGCATTGGTGTACCTTCAGGCTTTGCTACGACCATTGGTGTACAAGTCGATATGCCTATAGATATCCTGCATGAACGTTCTGTAATTCATCGCGAGAAAGCTGCATTGATCGATCAGGCGCAGTTATCTTTAAGAAAAGCTCAACTAAAAGCAAATCAGGATACACAAATAGCCTTAAATAACGTACAAAAAAGTGACATGGATACAATAGCGTCATGGCGACAATTGGAAGCCGCATTTTCAGCTTGGCAGATAGCCCATCTTCGCGCTCAGGCAATTCCTGATGATGCCATAGAGAAAGACTTAAAAAAAACTTACTTGCTCTATCAAGCAGCAATAAACTACAGCTATAGTCAAGAATTATTAGCAAAAAACATTATTCATGCTGAAAATTTCGAGGGAAAGTTATCTGCAAATAAACTAATAGACAAAGAACAATCAGAAACGTCCAATATTCAACTAGAAAACATACAAAATAATAATGTAAACAGCGCGCTTAATTCACTGAAACATAATTGGAAAAAAGTAGTCCAAGCTGCCCTATATCTTGGTCACAAGCCAATTAAAACCATAAGCAATAGAAGTGCTAAAATTTATGGATGGTACACTTGGAACGCTGCAGATTTTATTCGTGAGTGGCACAATAATGAAAAATTTCTATACCAAACAAGACGGGTTGAATTATCTTTTACTCCCTCGCAGATGCAAACTATTATGGAGCTACATAAATTACCAGGACTGGCAAATTTTTTGGAAAAAGCCAAAGATATGGGAATTACTGTGAATTGGTTGATTGGTGAGCCTGATTTAGTTACAGCAAATGGACGCAGAAAATTAATGCAATGGTTACCGGCAATTTATGCACTTGGTTTCGATGGTGTAGACCTTGATGTTGAACGCAGTCAACTTCCGAAGAATAAACAAAATATCTGGAAATCTGGGATTATCAAAACTATAGCTGTGATTCACAGTGAAACTGGACGACCTATCACTTTGACTATTAATTATAAAGAATTCAAAAATAAAAATCTAATCAATCAGTTGATAGGAGCAGGACTTAGTAATGCTGCGATAATGATTTATATAAGCAATCCGAATCGTGTTAAACAGATTGTGATACCAATACTACAAAAATATTCAAATTTGTCTATCAGTATCGTGCAAAGTATTGAACCCGGTCTTCCAGCGGTTGAAAGTCTATATCCACAGGGACAAAGTGCTGCGATGACTCATTGGCAAAACTTATCACGTTCACTTAATGCATTCCCAAACTTTGACGGCATAGATATACAATCATGGGAAGATTTTTACAAAGCAAAACCATGACTGAAACAGCTTCGCGAAGCTTCACTTCGATGAGGATAACCCTTTGAAAATCAGTTTTGATACGCCACCTGCAACTCCCGATTCTAGTAACGATCTATCGGTGCGGTATGCAGCTTCTAGGCGTCATGTACCACGTTGGCGATGGTATCTTATTGTGCTCGCCGTGCTAGCCCTACCAGTATACTACGGTATTCAGTTTATCCACGATTTACTGGTCGTGAGCGCTCCAGGTTTTGTGCAAATGCAGCAAGTCACTATCACTGCAGGTACCGCTGGGCATGTTTTATTTGTTTTAACTAGTGGAGCAACCGTAAAGAGCGGAGAAGCCTTATGCCGTATCCAACCCTATGAACAGAATGATACGATTGCAGCTTCCAGAAGCAATAGAATTTCCAAAAGTGCTCTACGATCCTTGCAGACAGCGCTGAATCTGCAGGCAAGAGTGGTTGTTATACGGCAGAACAAAGTTAAGGCCTTAAAAAAACTTTTGGATGAGGGTGCAGCTACGACAGCGGACCTTACTGAGGCTCAAGAGCAACTTTTATCCGCTGAATCATCGGCTGATCAATCCAAAGCAGCTTTGGAGCGATTGGCTGCGCAAACTTCTGTCCTTCCACAGGTCACGGAGGCATCCAGGGCACCTTTTGCTGGACAGGTTATCCGTCCACTTGTCTATCCAGGCCAATGGGTGTCCCATGATACCCCAATATTGACTCTACTTAGCCATAGTCAGCCATGGATCGAGGCATTTCTTAGCCCAAAAGACATACGCTATGCACATCCTGGCACACCTGCAACCATTATTTTTAGTAATGGACAACATATTCCGGGTGTCGTTATGAGTGTTTCAGCTGAAGCGAGTAGATTGCCCCCTCAGTTTTCTGTGTTTTCCTCGACGCGAGGAAATACATTACGGATAAAACTCCGTCTTAAGTACCCATTACAATTGCATGATGTTGTGAAGGATATGCCCGTAAAGGTAAATTTTCAGGCTTGGCCATAAGTTAAAATTCGGGAGAATGGATGGATACGCTCAGCATAGAGCCTACAATAATGCTTGTTATTGGTGGTGCCGGCTTCATCGGCTCCCACACGGTTGAACTTCTGCTTTCTGAAGGTTATCACGTCCGTGTTCTGGATAATCTCTCCACCGGGAAAAGGGATAACTTACCCGTAAGCCATGAACGCCTGGATTTTATATTGGGCGACATGACTGATCGCACACTACTGCATAGCGCCTGTGAAGGGGTGACCCACATATTACATCTCGCCGCCCAGGTTTCCGTCATCAGAAGTCAGGAGGATCCTGTTTTTTCCTGTCAGCAGAATATTCTGGCTTATGTTGGTGTTCTCGAAGAGGCGCGGAAACACCATGCGCGCTTTGTGTACGCCTCTTCGGCAGCCGTGTATGGCAACCCCACAAAACTGCCTCTGAATGAAGATGAACCAGCTTTGCCAATTTCTCCTTATGGAATGGAAAAATATACGAACGAGTTATATGCAGACCTCTATGGCCGTACGCATCAACTTTCGCATTTAGGCCTACGTTATTTTAATGTTTATGGCCCCCGGCAGGATCCCCAATCCCCCTATAGCGGGGTGATTTCCCGTTTTGTGGCCCAGGCGCTATCCCGGCAGGCACTGACCATCCGTGGTGATGGCAACCAGGAACGCGATTTCATTCATGTAAAAGATGTTGCTCAGGCCAACGTGGCGGCTCTAACAGGAAAGGTGCAGGGAAGCATTAACATTGCCCGAGGAGAAGCGACTACCATTCTCAATCTGGCAAAAACCATCCAAGAACTTGTCAATGCGCCATCCCGTATTGAATGGGTTCCACCCGTAGAAGGAGACATCCTCTGTTCCATTGCGGATAACGAGCAAATGCGCAAGGACTTATGCCAACCGTCCTGGTCTCTATCTGAAGGTATTCAGGATTTATTGCTGGCCAGGGTTATCTGACATACGCAGTGCTGGGTGCCATGCGCGCCCTGAGCCTAATTTCACGAGCCCAAAAAAAAAGCGCCGCAATTGCGGCGCCCTGGGCGATGATCATCCGCTAGGGATTAGATCTCGCGCACGTCCTCAGCCTGCATGCCTTTGGGGCCGCGAACACTGTTGAACGATACACGTGCGCCTTCTGCCAGGGTCTTGAAGCCGCTGCCCTGAATGGCGGAGTGATGTACGAATACATCTTCTTTGCCATCTTCAGGAGTAATGAAACCGAAACCTTTACTATCGTTGAACCACTTTACTGTACCTGTTGCCATTTGATGCACTTCCTATTGCGTAAATTCGGACCACGTGTCCATGAGCGAGCATAGGGACTATTCTTGAGACATGCAAGGCATTTCGCAAAAATTTCGCGCCAAATCATTCAATGTTGACGAAAACAGGGATTCTGACTAAGGTTAGAACCAACCGTCCGGTATGTAGCAGATGCAAAACGAGGAGGTCACCATGCAAGTGGGTTTCGTAGGACTGGGGCAGATGGGCTCGGGAATGGCAGCCAGACTGCTCACTTCCGGAGTAAGTCTGAAGGTATTTAACCGCACTCCCGAGAAAATACAGGCGCTTGTTGATCAGGGCGCAAAAGCCGCCAGTAGCCTTCAGGATCTTGCCGATGCCGATGTGGTATTCACCATGCTCGCCGATGATCCAGCCGTAACATCCCTGGTTCTGGAGGAAAACGGCCTGATAACGCATTTGCGGACAGGGGCCGTGCATGTGTCCTGCAGCACCATCAGTGTCAACCTTTCAGCGCAGCTGGCCGCAGCCCATGCCCGAGCCGGGCAGGAATATCTGGCCGCCCCGGTTTTCGGAAGGCCCGATGCGGCGGCTGCCGGCAAGCTGTTCCTGGCCTTGGCAGGAAAGCCGGAGATCATCTCCCGCCTGCAAAACCTTTTTGATGTGATGGGTCAACGTAGTTTTGTGGTGGCAGATGCGCCGGAAAAGGCCAATCTGGTCAAACTCAGTGGTAATTTTTTGATAGCTTCGGTCATTGAGTCGCTGGGTGAAGCCATGGCACTGGTGGAAAAAGGGGGAGTAGACCGCCATGCCTATCTGGATTTGCTGACCTCCAGCCTGTTCAATGTGCCCCTCTACAAAAATTATGGCGCACTGATTGCCGACCGGAAATTTACGCCGCCAGGATTTGCCGCGCCGCTGGGCCAGAAAGATATGCGTCTGGTTCTGGCAGCAGCGGAACATCTGGATGTTCCGCTGCCTCTTGCAAGCCTCCTGCGTGATCGCTTTATTCGTCTCGCTGCCGAAGGCGGCACCACCCGTGACTGGTCTGCCGTAGGGGCATTGGCCGCGCAGGATGCCGGTCTTCTGCCCTGAATATCGGTGATGCTTCACAAGGAGAAAACCATGTCTGAACTGAAATTTCGTCCTTATCATCAACCAGCAGGAGGCTGGGGAGCACTTCGTGCTTCCATGCAGAGCCTGCGCCAGCAAGGTATTCTCTCGGAAGGTACAGCCCTGCTGCTGAAGTCCAATCAGGCCGAAGGTTTTGATTGTCCGGGCTGCGCCTGGCCTGATCCCGATGCCCACTCCACCTTTGAATTTTGTGAAAACGGCGTCAAGGCGGTTGCTGCCGAAGCCACCAGCAAACGCGTAACAGCGGATTTTTTTGCCCGGCATTCCGTGAGCTGGCTTGCCCAGCAAAGTGATTATGATCTGGAAGAATTCGGCCGCCTGACCGAACCGATGATCTATGATGCCGCCAGCGACCATTATCAACCCGTTTCCTGGGAGCAGGCATTTGCCCAGATAGCCCATCACCTGCAGGTGCTCGACTCCCCCCACCAGGCTATTTTTTATACGTCCGGCAGAACTTCCAACGAAGCTGCTTTTCTCTATCAGCTTTTTGTCCGTGAGTTTGGTACCAACAACATGCCGGACTGCTCCAACATGTGTCACGAACCTACCAGTCTCGGAATGCCTGAGTCTATTGGTATTGGCAAAGGTACCGTCACCCTGGAAGACTTTGACCACGCCGATACACTGCTCCTCTTTGGCCATAATCCCGGCACCAATCACCCGCGCATGCTCGGCACCTTGCGAGATGCGGCCAAACGTGGCTGCCGGATTCTGGTTTTCAATCCGCTTCGGGAACGTGGCCTGCAGCGTTTTGTTAACCCTCAGGATCCCGGCGAGATGCTCACCAATCATGGGACCGAAATCGCTACCCATTACTATCAGCCCCGCATTGGCGGCGACTATGCCATTGCCCTCGGCATAGTGCGTTATCTGTTGGAGCAAGGCTCTCTGGATGAGGATTTTATTGATACGCATACTGAGGGTTTCACTGCTCTGAAAAAAATTACCCTGGATACCCCCTGGGCAGAAATTGAGTCGGAAAGCGGTCTCAGCCATGCCGATTTTATGGAAATCGGTAAAATTTATGATTCGGGCAAAGCCAGTATCATCACCTGGGGCATGGGCATCACCCAACACAAGCATGCCGTGGCTACCATTCAGATGCTGGTCAATGTGCTTCTCCTCAAAGGGAATATCGGTAAGCCCGGAGCGGGAGCCTGCCCCATTCGCGGACACAGTAATGTTCAGGGTGATCGCACCATGGGGATATGGGAACGTCCCGCTGCCGATTTTCTGGATCGTCTGGGCAAGGAGTTTGGTTTTGAGCCGCCCCGAGAACCCGGCCATGACGTCATTGCCAGCATTGCCGCTCTGGAAAAAGGTGAGGCCAAGGTGTTTTTCGGGATGGGGGGCAATTTTGCCAACGCCACCCCGGATACCCGGCGCGTGCATGAAGCCTTGCGCCATTGTGAACTGACCGTGCATGTAACCACCAAACTCAATCGCTCTCATGTGGTCCACGGAAAAAACGCCCTGATTCTTCCTTGTCTGGGTCGAACAGAAATAGACATTCAAAATGGTCAGCCCCAGGGCATTACCGTTGAGGATTCCATGAGCATGGTGCACATTTCCCAGGGAATGCGGGCACCGGCATCGTCCCAACTGAAATCCGAATGTGCCATTATCGCCGAACTGGCTGAAGCCACCTTGCCCGACAGCAAAACCCCATGGCGCGCACTGATAGAGGATTACGACCGGATTCGCGATCGCATCTCACGGGTAGTTGCAGGTTTTGAGGACTTCAATGCCCGGGTCCATCAACCCAGAGGGTTTCATCTCGATCTGCCGCCACGCTCCCGGCGCTGGACGACCCCATCGGGCAAGGCTCAGTTTATTGCCCAGCCATTGCATCACATCACCGAAGACCGCTTTATTCCCAAAAGTTCTGAGCGGGTTTTCAATCTCATGACGATTCGTAGCCATGATCAATACAACACCACCATTTATGGTTACGAAGATCGCTACCGGGGAGTATCGGGTGCCCGCAATATTTGCTTCATGCATCCTGAAGACATGGCTGAATTGGGTTTTATCGAAAATACGCTGGTGGATATTATTTCGCACTGGACTGACGGCGAGCGCGTTGCCCGGAGTTTTCGCCTGCTACCCTATGATATTCCCCGCTCCTGTGTGGCTGGCTACTATCCCGAGCTGAATGTACTGGTGCCTCTGTCCAGTCATGCAGACCGGGCCAACACCCCGACTTCCAAATCCATTCGGGTGACCTTTCACGCGGTGAGCAAGCGTGACGTCTGAGTCTGCTCCAGAATCGGCCACGGAAGATCTGGTCATCGCCCTGCTGCAGGCACTGTGTCATGAACCGGTCATTTCTCTGGCGAAAATAGGCAAACAGATGAATTTGCGGCGGAGCCAACTGGAACGTCTGTTGTTACTGCTTGGTGAAAATGAAAGCTGGGGTGGTATGGGATATCTGACCCAAAGCGAACAACGTGGTCGCACCGTGATCCTTCTTACTCAAAAAGGAAAGGATTTATGCGCATCAATGGCGAATTAGGTGCGGGCATCGGCTGGTCGGCAGCAACCCTGCTGACGGGAAAGGGATTACCGGTTGCCCACCAGGAAGCGGTCCTTGAAGAACGCGCAGTCTCCATTGTCCTCAATGGTCAGGCTTACGCAGTGATGATGGTGACGCCGGAACACCTGGATGATTTCTTTATGGGTTTTTTGTGGAGCGAAGCCATTATTCACGACCCTGAGGAAATTATCACCTGGGAGTGGGTGACCGAAAATGGTGCCTGGGCCGTTTACCTCCAGCTCACGGCAGCAGCAGCAGAACGCGCGCAACACAAGCGTCGCCAAGTCCTTGGCGGAAGTGCCTGCGGCTTGTGCGGGACGCCGCTCCTGGCCGGGCTCATTCCTTTTGCGCCACTGGAGAGCAGCTTTTGCTGCAACCCGGTCTCCATCCGTACTCTCATGCTACAGATGCAGGAGCAACAGGCGCTGAATCACAGTACCGGCACGGCCCATGCCGCCATTCTCGGCTATCGCCGGGATTATCTGGTGCGCGAAGATATTGGTCGCCATAATGCCGTGGACAAGGGTATTGGTGCGGCCATTCAGCAAGGACTGATGCCCGGCGAAGTCAATGTGCTGGGGATTTCCTCGCGTCTTAGTTTTGAAATTGTGCTCAAGGCCATTGGCTTTGGCATTCCGGTGATTGCAGCCATTTCCGGAGTCAGCAGTCTCGCCATCGAGCTGGCTGAAAGCCACGGAGTAACCCTGATTGGTTACGCCCGCGACGATCGCATGACTTTGTATGCTCATTCCGAACGTATCCAGAAGGATTGGATGCCCGCACTTTCCCCGCTTTGTGATTAGCGGTTAAGCTGTTTTTTGTTCGCCAACTTTCAGGAGATCACCTTATGGATGTACGTGCCGCTGTCGCCTATGGCGCCAATCAACCCCTCGTCGTCGAGACTGTGCAGCTGGATGGTCCACGCGCCGGGGAAGTGCTGGTGGAAATCAAGGCGACCGGGGTTTGCCATACCGATGCCTACACACTTTCCGGCATGGATCCGGAAGGACTGTTTCCTACCATTCTTGGTCATGAAGGTGCAGGCGTGGTGGTTGAAGTGGGCGCGGGCGTGCGCTCTCTGAAACCCGGAGATCATGTTATTCCCCTTTATACCCCGGAGTGCCGGGAATGCGAATATTGCCTGAGTGGTAAAACCAATTTATGTCAGGCCATTCGTGAAACTCAGGGTAAAGGCTTGATGCCTGATGGCAGCAGCCGTTTTTCCAGTCAGGGCAAGCCTCTATACCATTACATGGGAACCAGCACTTTCGCGCAATACACCGTGCTCCCGGAAATTGCCCTGGCCAAAATTCGCGAGGATGCACCCTTTGACAAGGTTTGCTATATCGGCTGCGGCGTAACTACGGGTATTGGCGCGGTGATTTATACGGCCAAGGTGCGCCCTGGCGACAAGGTGGTGGTTTTTGGTTTGGGTGGTATTGGCCTCAATGTCGTGCAGGGTGCCCGCCTGGCGGGAGCCGACATGATCATCGGCGTGGATATCAATCCCTCCAAAAAAGCTTTGGCCGAAGAATTCGGGATGACGCATTTCGTCAATCCCAAAGAGGTAGAAGAGGATCTGGTCCCTTATCTGGTCAGCCTCACCAAAGGCGGAGCAGACTACAGCTTTGAATGCATTGGTAACACCACATTGATGCGTCAGGCTCTGGAATGTTGCCACAAGGGCTGGGGAACCAGCATTATCATTGGCGTCGCCGGGGCTGGCCAGGAAATCAGCACGCGCCCCTTCCAGCTGGTGACTGGACGTAACTGGCGCGGCTCTGCTTTTGGCGGCGCCAAAGGTCGTACGGACGTGCCCAAAATTGTCGACTGGTATATGGAAGGTAAAATCCGGATTGATGAGATGATCACTCATACCCTGCCACTGGAATCCATCAATACCGCCTTTGATTTGATGCACGAAGGTAAATCCATCCGCACCGTGCTGACTTTCTGAGGTATTTCATGCCCGCTCAAGAACTGGAGATCCTCGAATCGCATGCCTGCTTTGGCGGGCGCATGGCGCGCTATGAACATCCATCCCGGCACTGTCAGGGACCCATGCGTTTTGCGATTTTTATCCCCCCGCATCAACCAGGGGAAAAGCTTCCGGTGCTGACTTTTCTTGCCGGACTGACCTGCAGCGAAGAAACTTTCATGATCAAGGCGGGAGCTCAGCGCTATGCGGCAGAACTGGGCCTTATCCTGGTAGCCCCCGATACCAGCCCCCGTAATACCGGAATTGCAGGAGAAAATGATGACTGGGACTTCGGCAGCGGTGCCGGATTTTATCTGGACGCGACGCAAGCCCCCTGGCAGGCTCACTACCAGATGTTTTCCTATGTAACCGAAGAACTTCCCGCCCTCATTGCCCGGAATTTTCCCATGAGCGCAGGCGTCCAGGGCATTTGCGGGCACTCCATGGGTGGTCACGGGGCTCTGGTCTGCGGATTACGACGACCCGGGCAGTATCAGTCCCTGTCGGCCTTCGCCCCGGTATCCGCCCCCAGTCAGACGCCCTGGGGACAAAAAGCCTTCAGTCGCTACCTCGGTGACGATACCCGGCAATGGCTGGCTTATGACAGTCTGGAACTCCTCAAAAGTTCGGGCCAACAGCACCCACCCATCCTGATAGATCAGGGACGTGCCGATCCCTTTCTGGAGGCAGAGCTGAAAACCGAATATCTGGAGACTCTGAATGACCCGCAAATCATCCTGCGCTGGCATGAAACCTATGATCACAGCTATTTTTTCATCAGCAGCTTCATCGGAGAACATCTGAATTTCCATGCCCGCCATCTGGGCGCTGTACCCAGATCACCTGCTCATGACTGATTTCCGGGACCCGCACAACGGGCCTAGTCTCTACCAAGCAGAGCCTTTAGCCGATGGCTGACAGCCGGGGGCATGCGTTGGGTGCAGCCATGTTGGGGATGCTGTTGGACGGCTATGACCTCAGCATCATGGCGGTGGTTCTGCTGCCGCTGAGCAGCGCCTGGCATCTGCAGGCTACGGAAACCGGCATTCTTATGGCCATGGCCCTGCTCGGCTCCCTGATCGGCGGATTATTCGGTGGATTTTTCACGGATCGTTTTGGTCGCCGCCGACTGCTTTTCCCCAACATTTTTCTGTATGTACTGGGAGCCTTGATCAGTGCTTTCAGTCCGGATACCGCAGCGCTTTTCGCGGGCCGATTTATTACCGGTCTCGCCATTGGCCTCGACTACCCACTGGTGGCCACCATCGTTGCCGAATACAGCCAGTCGGCGCAGCGCGGAAATCGCTTTGCCCGGGTCAATCTGGCCTGGTATGTAGGCGCATTGCTCTCCACCCTGGTCGGCTGGGCACTGCTATCCACCGGACCCGACTCCTGGCGCTGGATGCTGGGCAGCGCCATCGTCCCCGCCCTGGCCTTGCTCTGGCTGCGTCGTGGCCTGCCGGAATCACCGCGCTGGCTGGTGCGCAAAGGGCAGCATCAGCAGGCGGAGGAAGCCCTGGCGCAGCTACAGCCAGCTTATTCGCCAGCGCAGCGGCAGGCGGAACTCGAAAGTTTTCAGATTCAGCGTCAATCGTGGCGTATTCTGCTCCGTAAAGCCTGGTTACGACGCCTTTTTCTCAGCGTTTTCCCCTGGTTTTGTCTGGACGTGGTCGGCCTCGGGATTGGTCTCTATTTCCCCATGGTACTGCGTGATAATGGTCTGGCCAGCAGTAATGCCGCTGCTGCAGCCATCAATGCGGCTTTTCTGATTATTTCGGCCCTCGGGATCGTTTTCATTGTCTCCCGTCTGGATCGCTGGGGGCGCATTCCCCTGCAAAGTGCGGGTTTTGCTCTGATGTCCCTGGGACTGGCCGTATTCGCGCTCTGCTCCTGGAACCATTGGATTATGGGCGTATATCTGGCCGCTGCCGTATATTCTTTCGGGGTGGGCATTGGTCCCGGCGTCACCGTATTTGCTCTGGCAGTGGAAATCTTCCCCACTGAATTGCGGGCCAGCGCCGCTGGTCTGGCAACGGCCCTGTCGCGGCTGGGGGCCTTCTTTTCCGCCGTACTGTTTCCGATTTTTGAAAAAAGCTGGGGGATTCCTCTGGTGCTGGTATTTATGTCAGTTGTTGCCCTGCTCGGCTTGCTGGCCACCCTGATTTATGGCGTGGAATCACGTATGAAAAGCCTGGAAGAACTGGAAAACCTGGCCGCTAAAAACTGAAGCTACTCAAAACTCCAGGTGCGGACGATACGCAAAGGCGTCGGCGGGGATTGCCACAGAGCCGGTAAGGCTGCAAAAGGTGACGCAGCACGAATAAGGGTTTCCACCGCTTCCACCAGGGCAACATTGCGTGAGCCCTGCAACATGCAAATTTCCAATAAATGTCCATTTGGAGCAATGGTTACTGCCACGACCACCCGTCCTTGCGGCAGCGGCCCATGCCCCGGCGCAAACAGCTTTTTCTGGGCGAGCGCCATGATGCGTCCTTCCCAGTTTTTCAGATAGAAGTTATAGGCAGCCTGGCGCTCTGCTGAAGAAACAGCTGGCATCGCTTTATGCGTCACGGCGTCCACATCCGCCTGGGGACGCGACACGCGCGGCTCTATCGGGGCACTGATCCGGGGCTGATGAAAAGTGGGAGTCAGGGAAATTTCCACTAACGAGGTAACCGGATTTTTTTTGGCCAGGGGTGCGGCCAGGCCCAATAACAGATACATCCAGACCAGCAAATTGACAAACAACGAAAACAACAGCCAGGGAAACAACTGGTCCATGTCACTGGCGCGCAACCGGAAAATCCGGCCAATGGCGATAATACCTACCGCACCATACCAGCGCAGCCGAAATAACCCATCTTCAAGTAGGCTCTCAGATTTTTTCTGGCGCACATTCCGGCCAGGACGCGCTGAGGACGCTTTTACTCCAGCCATTCCGCCGCATCCAGGGCGTAATAAGTAATAATGGCGTCTGCCCCGGCGCGCTTCATGCCCAGTAAAGATTCCAGCACACTGCGCTGCAAATCCAGCCATCCCGCCCGCGCGGCTGCCTGCAACATGCTGTATTCTCCCGACACCTGATAAGTCAGCACCGGCAGATCACAGCGCTCGCGCAAATCCCGCACCAGATCCAGATATGGCATGGCAGGCTTGACCATGACCATGTCGCAACCTTCGGCAATATCCAGATCCAGTTCGCGGAAAGCTTCGCGGCGATTGCCTGGATCCATCTGATAGCCGCGACGATCGCCAAACTGGGGGGCACTATCGGCTGCATCCCGGAACGGCCCGTAATAGGCGCTGGCATACTTGACCGCGTAGGACAAAATGCTGACCTCGGAATGACCGGCAGCATCCAGCGCCTCACGGATGGCCGTCACCATGCCATCCACCATGCCCGATGGTGCCACCACATGCACACCCGCCTCGGCATAGGAAAGTGCCTGACGCTGCAGGTTTTCCAGGGTCGCATTATCGTCCCGATCCCCTTCGGCATTGAGAATACCGCAATGGCCATGATCGGTGTATTCACAAAAACAGGCGTCTGCTATGACCAGCAGATCGGGGTAGGCAGCGCGGATTGCGCGGGTGGCCTTTTGCACCAACCCCTCACTCTCCCAGGAGGCAGAGCCACAGGCATCCTTGCAGCCTTCAGCAATAACACCAAACAACAAAACCGCCGAAATACCCCGGGAGACCGCTTCTCTGCAAAGCTTCAGGGCTGAATCAATACTATGGCGGAATACCCCGGGCATGGAAACAATATCGCTGTGGATCCCTTCACCTTCCACCAGGAAAATGGGCAGGATGAAATCCGCTGGAGTCAGCTGATTTTCCTGCAGCATGGCGCGCATGGCCGGATGGCGGCGCAAGCGTCGGGGCGAATGTCGTAAGGAAAGACTATTTCTAGACATCGGCAACTTGCTCCCGGCTTTTTGCCCAGACTTCCAGAGCCGCCATAATCCCTTCGGTACTGGCTTCTTCAGCTACCCAGGGGTCCGGTAAACCCACCGCAGTAATGGCTTCTGCGGTAAGCGGGCTGATGGCAATCAGGGGGGTATTTTTCAACCAGCGCTGGCCGAGCCCGCCAATCATTTGATAAAAGTTATTGAAAATTTCAGGACTGGTCAGGGTAACAGCATCCAGTTCACCACGGGCCCAGGCGTGCAGGAGAGGGGTTGGATTGGCACCCGGCAGGGTGCGGCGATAACACAGGACCTTGTCCACTTGCGCGCCGCGTTCGCGCAACACCTTTTCCAGCAATTCACGACCCTGATCGCCGACAAAGAGGGCGACGTGGCGGTCTTGCATTTCCGCCAGTTCAGCACTGTTGAGCAACCCCTCAGAGCTGAATTTTTTGGGCACCAGATCCACTTGCAGGCCAAATTCCCGAAGGGCCTTGGCAGTTTCTCTCCCCACCGCCGCAACGCGCGGCCCCTGGGGCCAGATTAAATTCCGGCTTTGCAGACGACTCAGGGCAAAAGCTACCGCATTGCGGCTGGTAAAAATCACCCAGTCGAATGTATCAAGCTGGTGCAGGGCATCATCCAGAGACTGCCAGTTTTCCGGTGCTTCAATTTGTACTGCCGGAAACAGAATCGGCCGCGCAGCAACCGCTTTCAGCGCTTCCACCAGATCTCCTGCCTGCTCGCGGGGACGGGTAACCACCACCCCTTTGTTCTGTAGTAATCCACTACTCATCATGTCTGAATTTCCTTGATAATTGCGGCAGCACCCTGGGCCAGTAACTGGTCAGCCACCTCCCGGCCCAGCGCCACCGGATCCGTACCATTGGCTTCTGCCCGCAGCAGGCGGGAACCATCTGGACTAGCTACTAACCCACGCAGGAGCAGCTTTTGTTCCTGCCATTGTGCCAGCGCGGCAACCGGCAAGCGACAATCTCCACCCAGAATCCGGTTCATGCTGCGCTCCGCCAACACACACTGCCAGGTAGGCTGATCCATCAAGGGCTGTAATAACTCCCTCGTTGCTATATCGTCTGTGCGGATTTCAATGCCTACCGCGCCCTGCCCCACTGCAGGCAAGGACTGCTCAACGGGAATAGCGTAGGTAATCCGTTCATGAAGCTGCAGACGCTTCAGCCCCGCCACAGCCAGGATAATCGCCGAATATTGACCTTCGTCCAGCTTGCGCAGCCGGGTAGCTACATTACCCCGTAAATCATCCACCTGTACTTGCGGATATTTTTGCAATAATTGTGCGCGGCGCCGCAAGCTGGAACTCCCCACTCTGGCGTCCGGCGCAAGTTCCTCCGGATGGTGGACCGTGTTACTGACGAAGGCATCACGGACATCCTCCCGCGCCATGATGGCCGCAATTTCCAGGCCCTCCGGCTGCAGGGCCGGCACATCCTTCATGGAATGCACGGCAATATCCACCTGGCGCGCCAGTAACGCTTCTTCTATTTCCTTGACGAACAGCCCTTTGCCGCCCAGAGAATGCAAGGGCGCGTCCAACAGCACGTCCCCACTGGTACTCATGCGGATGATTTCCACCTGAACATCCGGATGGGCGGCATGCAGGGCATCCCGGACATGCTCAGCCTGCCAGACAGCGAGAGGACTGGCGCGGGTACCAATTCGAATCAGCGGCATCATGGCGGGATAATCATCCTGGAATAACACAAAAAAGCAGGAGCTAGACCCCTTGGCAGGGCAACTTTTCCCGTCAAGGATAATGATGTTTGAGCAAAGCAGCAAATAACATTGAAATACTCTTTAACTACAAGATACAATCGCTGCAAATTTAACAGGAGCTCGAAAACATGCGTCACCATCAAATCTGGATAGCCGTTGCAATGACTGGTGCCCTGGCACTGACGGGCTGCGCCCATAATGTAGGTAGTGGTAAACCCAGCACTGTGGGTGCTGTGGCCCCTGTCAATTCCGCTGCCACCGCAGGTTACAATGGCGAAGGCGTCAATGGCCAGGATCTGAATGCCAATGGCCCCATCGGCGGCGGCAACAGCGGCCTGACGGCGGCTGAACTGGCTGCCCTGCCGCAGCAATTGCGTGTGCATTTCGGCTTCAACAGTGAAAACATGGATGCCCATGCCCAGCAGATTGCCACCCAGAATGCCCAGTTCATGGTCAATCATCCCCATGTCAAGGTCCGCCTGGAAGGCAATACCGATGACCGGGGTACTCAGGAATACAATCTGGCCCTCGGCGAACGCCGCGCGGAAACCGTGAAGCAGTTCCTGGAAGCTCAGGGAGTCAATGCCGCGCGCATCAGCACCGTGAGCTTCGGCAAGGATAACCCCCTCTGCACTACCAACGATGCCGAGTGCTGGGCAAAAAACCGCCGCGTTGATTTTGTGTATAGTGGTGGCTACAACGGCTAAACAGCCAAGGAGTATATGTTGATGAAACGCTGGCAATTACTGCCTGTTCTACCGTTATTATGTCTGAGTCCTTTTGCCCAGGCAGAATCCACGAGTGACCGGGTGCTCCAGCTTCAGCAGCAAATGGCGGTCATGCAGGGCGAATTGAGCAGTCTCGTCGCGGTTCAGCAAGCGGACAAAGGCTCACAAAGCGCTCTGGCCAGTCTGCTTCAACGTACTCAACGTCTGGAGCAGGAGGTTCGCAATCTGCGTGGGGAAGTAGACACCAAAACCCATGATCTGCAGACAGAACAGCAAGCTACGGCCAGCAAGGTGCAGGCTCTGGCCGCACAACTTGCGGTGGCTACTCCAGCAACCGGCATAACCGCCAGCACCAGCAGCGTGCTGACCAGCACTTCTCCAGTCAGCACGCCTGCTGCAGCGGTGGCCAGTGCAGCCAGCAATACTTCCGCACCATCCATTCAAGGACTGGGACAAGCGGATTACCAGCATGCCTTCAATTTTCTGCGTCAGGGTAAATATGGTGATGCCGTCACCGGCCTGCAGGGTTTCATCCAGAAATATCCACAAAGCAGTCTGGTGCCGGATGCCTATTACTGGTTAGGGCAAGCCCAGTACGTACTGGGACAAAATGATGCGGCACTGAAAAGCCTTTATGTGGTGCCTACCCGTTTCAGCCAGAGCAGCAAGGCTCCCGAAGCCATGTTACGCATGGCCGAGATTTATCAGGCCATCGGCAAAAAGAAGCAGGCAACCGTGGTCCTTAATAAGGTCCTCAAACAATATCCCAGCACCCCGTCAGCACAAAAAGCGGAAGCACAGTTACAGGCCTTGCCGTCTCAGTAAGGATGGACGAACGGCTTCGCATCACCGAAATTTTTCATAGCCTGCAAGGGGAGACCCGCAGCGTAGGCCGTCCTGCAACTTTTGTGAGGCTGACCGGCTGTCCTCTGCGTTGTCACTACTGTGATACGGCTTATGCGTTTCATGGTGGTGAATGGCAGACTCTGGATGTCATCATGGATGCGGTGCGGGCAGGTGGTAATCGTCTGGTCGTCGTAACTGGCGGCGAACCACTCGCCCAGCAGGACGTGCTGCCGCTCATGACCCGGCTATGCGACTCCGGCTACGAAGTTTTTCTGGAAACCAGCGGCGCCCTATCCGTCGAAGCGGTAGACCCCCGTGTTATCAAAGTGCTTGACCTCAAAACGCCGGATTCTGGCGAGTCAGACCGTAACCTTTGGGAAAACTTAGTCCGGCTGAATGCCCAGGATCAAATCAAGTTTGTCATTTGCAGTCGCCGGGATTATGACTGGGCCAAGGAAGTTCTGGCGCGGGAAGACCTGAGCCAGATCTGCGAGGTTTTGTTTTCCCCTTCCCAGGGAGAAATGCCGCTCCGTGACCTGGCCGACTGGATACTCACCGACCAGCTTCCGGTGCGCCTCCAGATTCAACTGCACAAACTCATTTGGGGCGATGTCCCGGGACGCTGAATGGTGCCAGACATGATTGAAACAAAACCTGCCATTGTGCTGCTTTCCGGCGGCCTCGACTCCGCCACGGTCATGGCCCTGATGCGTCGCGATGGTTATGCCATTCATGCCATGTCCTTTGATTATGGCCAACGCCACAAGCAGGAACTGCATTACGCCGGACTGGTGGCACAGGCTATGGGGGTGGCCAGTCATCGCACCGTGCATATTGATCTGGCCGCGTTTGGCGGTTCGGCCCTGACCGATACCCAGCTTGCGGTACCCGAAAGTGGCGTCGTCCCCGGTATTCCCATAACCTATGTCCCGGCGCGGAACACCATATTTTTATCTTTTGCCCTGGCTCTGGCTGAAG
Source organism: Acidithiobacillus albertensis (assembly GCF_001931655.1). Classification (NCBI taxonomy): domain Bacteria; kingdom Pseudomonadati; phylum Pseudomonadota; class Acidithiobacillia; order Acidithiobacillales; family Acidithiobacillaceae; genus Acidithiobacillus; species Acidithiobacillus albertensis. Next base: position 2,734,869 of record NZ_MOAD01000001.1, read on the forward strand.
TAACGGGGGCACAGGACATTTTCATCGGGGTCAACAGCCAGGATTACAGCGGGTATCCTGACTGCCGTCCGGAATTCATCAGCGCCTTTGAAAAACTGGCCCAGGTAGCTACCCGCCTCGGCGACGAATCCAGAGGACCACGCATCCACGCGCCCCTCCAGCATCTCGACAAAAGCGAAATCATCCAGTTGGGAACCCAGTTAGGCGTCGATTACGGGTTGACCCGCTCCTGTTACCAGCTCGATGATCAGGGCCGATCCTGTGGCCGCTGCGACAGTTGCCGCCTGCGCCATGCCGGATTCCTGAGCGCCGGAATTGCTGATCCTACGCCTTATCAATAAGCCTAAAAACGGCAGTTGCCGTGGGTGCTTTGCAGCGACTTTTGTTCCGAGCCGTTGTTGTTCTTGGCGAAATCCTGCGCCCGTCAGGAGAGCTGTCTGAGCCCGCAGGGCGAGTTCTCTCCTGACAGCAGGATGCGCCTTAGAACAACAGGCGAGGAACAACGGAGCAAAAAGCACCCACGGCAACTGCCGTTTTTAGGATAAGGCGGAGTGTGCTGTGGCTGGCGTAGTCTCGAAATAAATACGCTCATTTCGTCCATTGGACGGCTCCTTAGCCAAGTCACGGCTCTGACACAGAGTGCCGGTTTCGTCTACCGTGACCAGGCGGGCTGGCTGTCCTGACCGACGTCACTGTGCAATATGGCCATGGTTTTACCATCCAGACTGACTTCTGCCAGAACCTTGCGGCCACCCCGATGGGTGCCATACAAAATCATCTGACCATTACCCGCGAAGCTCGGATGATCGCAGTTGCCCTGGGCATCCAGCACCCGCAGGCCGCTGCCGTTGGGATCCATCACGGCCAAGGCATAAACGCCATCCGTGCGATGAATAAAGGCGATGGCATTTCCCGTGGGTGAGTACTCAGGTCCGGCATTATAGCCGCCGCTGTAAGTCAGGCGATGGATGTTGCCGCCATTGGCATTCATGGCATAAATCTGCGGCCCACCCGCGCGATCCGAGACAAACACAATCTGGCTGCCATTAGGTGACCAGGTAGGCGAAGTATTGATGGCATCATCATTGGTCAATTGCCGCCGCTGCCCGGTCTGCAGATTGGCCACATACAGCTCGGTATGTCCGCCCGAGGAGCGTGCGTAGGCAATTTCCTGGCCATTGGGTGAAAAAGCCGGAGCGCTGACAATTTCACCACCCGGCGCGATAGATTGGCGCTGTCCCGTCGCCAGATTCTGCACGTAAATGATGGCGCGGGCATTGGCATAGGTGACATAAGCCAGACGGTGATTGTTGGGTGACCAGACCGGCGAAAATACCGGCATGATGCCCCGAACAATGGGATGTGGATTCCAGCCATCTGATTCAGCCACCAGCAATTCATAGGTATTACCGGTCTGCCGCACATAGGCAATACGGCTGGCAAAGGGACCGGGTTTTCCGGTGAAAGCCTGATAAATGACATCGGCGACGTGATGCGCGGTCATATGCAATTCAGCGGCCGAACAGGTGAAACGCCGCGCCGTCAACTCCTGCCCCGTGCTCACATTGTAGACATAGACACTGACCGCATACCCGCCATTCAGGGGCTGCACCGAACCCACTGCAAGACCGGTAGCTCCCACGGCAGTCCATTCGGAAGCCTTGACGGCTCCCGGGGCGCGGGGATCACTGGGATAACCCGCTGGCTCAATCACCCGAAACAAACCACTGTGGCGCAAATCATTGCGCACCACATCGGCTACTGAAGGCTGTCCGGGCACGCCCGGACCAAAAGAAGGTATGGCAATGGGCAGAGCCGAAGCCACACTTTTGGTGATTTCTACGGTGAGTGCGGCCTGGGCAGGCAACACAAATGCTGAAGCCAGCAGAAACAGGGCCAAAGCCCAGAAGCGTTTAGCCATGATTGAGATCCTCCGCGTTCATTTTGAGGTTAATAGGTGTGTTGAAGGCTGAATAGGGCAAACCGATCGGCGGAACAAAAGGTGCGGCGGCTTCCACGGCAGCAATCACCAAATGATCGAAGTGGGCATCACCACTGGATCGAATAACAACGGGCGTTCCTACCAGTTGTCCCTGGGGTCCAAGGCGTATCTGTATTTCACAAGCAAGGGCCGAAGAAGACACCGGAACCCAACGCTCCGACACCTGGGTTTTTATGGTGTTTATCAGCATACCAATCATCCGCTGATTTTCCGAAGCCTGCTGGGCGCGGGCAGCGGCCATGTTGGCTTCAGCCTGCAACTTGGCTTTTGCTTCAGCCATGCGCTGCTGCAAGGCTTTGGCGCGTGCGGCAGCCGCTGCTTGGGCCGCCTGGGCTGCCAGTTGTTTTTTGACTTCTGCAGCGCGGGCTGCCGCTGCTTTTTCCTCGGCGGCCTTAGCGGCAGCCTGTTGCGCGGCCTTCTCCTGAGCAGCCTTCTCTTGAGCAGCTTTTTCCTGAGCGGCTTTTTCGGCCGCAGCCTTGGCTTCTTGAGCGGCTTTTTGTCGTGCGGCCAGCTCTTCGGCATGCTTTTCCTGCGCCGCGCGTGCCACCGCAATTTGTGCCGCCTTCTGTCTGGCCGCTTTTTCAGCCTTTGCCGCCTGTTCAGCAGCAATTTGCGCCGCAGTAGGTGGTGGTGGCGTCACCGGTTTGGGCTCCGGCTTGGGAACGGGAACAGGCTTGGGAGTTGGCTTAGGAACAGGAACGGGTTTAGGCTCCGGTTTGGGTACAGGCTGAGGGGCAGGAACCGGTTGCTGAACCGGGGCAGGCATGGCGGCCATAGGCATACTGCTGCTCAGTTGTGCCTGCATGGGTTTGTTGCCACTACTCGGTGGCACCTGCACATGAAAAGTCCAGAACAGGGCAAACAGTATGGCCGCATTGAGAATAATGGCCAGCAGCAAAGGCCAAAAAGGCTGACGCTCTTTCAATGACCCTCCGGGCGGGTCAGCAGGCCGACATGGGAAATACCGGCTTCCTGCAGCCGTGCCATCACGGCCATGACCTTGCCATAATCCACATGGGCATCACCACCTACCAATACCTGCACCTGACCATGACTGGAAGCGGCAATATGGCGTACATCCGTCGCCAGATCATCCAGCGCTACCGAACTGTGACTGTCTTTGAACTGTACGGAAATGGTCCCTTGCCGAGTCACGGAAATCAGCACCGGCGGGGTTTTGTCCGAGACCGGTTTAGTGACGCCCTTAGGCAGATTCACATTCACGCCCTGGGTCAGGAGCGGCGCCGAGAGCATAAAAATCACCAACAGCACCAAGGTCACGTCGATATAGGGAACAACGTTCATTTCCGCCATCAAACGCCTTCTTTTCATGGCTTGGTCTCGGGTACCTGACGATGCAGGATGTTGGTGAACTCATCCATGAACACCTCATACTGGGCATCCAGCTTGTCCAGTTTGTGAATGTAGCGGTTGTAGGCAGCCGTTGCCGGAATGGCCGCAAAAAGACCAGCCGCCGTGGCAATGAGGGCTTCGGCAACCGGGGGAGCGACAGTCGCCAGGGTAGCCTGCCCTGCGACACCAATATGCATGAAAGCGGTCATGATGCCCCAGACGGTGCCCAGCAAACCAACGAAGGGGCTGACCGAAGACACCGAGGCCAGAAAAGCCAGACGATTTTCCAGACGGCCAACCTCGCGCATTTGGGCCACACGCATGGCGCGGCGGGCGGCATCGAGGGCATCACTGGGACGAATTTTGCCGCGCTGCCGCTGAAACTCTTCATAACCCGCACAGAAAATACTGCCGGCTCCGGTTTCCAGATTGGTGTTGCCGGAAACGTGCTGATAAATCTGGCTCATTTCACCGCCGCTCCAGAAGCGTTTCTCGAAACGGGTCAGGGCCTTGAAAGCACCAGCAAATACCGCCCATTTTTCAAAAATGATGGTCCAGGAAGCAATGGAGGCGATGACCAAAAGTACCAGTATGATCTGGACAACAGGGCTGGCATTCAGAACCAGATGGGCTACGGAAAGAGAAGCTGCGGGATGGGTGACAGTTTGAGGATCCATAAAATCTCACGGGTGAACACTGAGGGGAAAGGCCTGCAGAAGTTCTGCAGGAATGACGTGGGGACGAAAAGTCTCGGCTTCCAGGCAGACCACTTCCACCTCGCCACTGCACAAGTGCTTTTCCTTCACCGCAATATCTTGTTGAAAATGCATACGAACCGGGGTCTTGTGAATGATGGCCGATTTTATCTGAAGCAGGTCATTAAAACGAGCCGGGGCGCGGAAATCCAGATGCGCCCGACGCACCACAAAAAGAATACCGGGATCGCGTTCCAGCACATCCAGTTCATAACCTTTTTCGCGCAGCATTTCCGTACGGGCGCGCTCCATGAAGCGTAAGTAGTTGGCATGATACACCACCCCGCCATGATCCGTATCTTCATAATAAACGCGGACCTGAAAGACACTGTCAGCGGCCTCAGAGTGCATCGAAAAGTCCCCCGCCAGCCTTAGGTATCGGTAAACCCAACGCCAGATAACTCATTTCCGTGGCGCAGCGTCCACGCGGCGTACGGATCAGGTAACCACGCTGAATCAGGAAGGGCTCCAGCACATCTTCGATGGTTCCGCGCTCTTCACCAATGGCTGCGGCGAGACTTTCCACCCCCACCGGACCGCCGGCAAAGCGCCCGATGACGGCTTGCAGTAGCTTACGATCCTGACCGTCAAAGCCATGTTGATCGACTTCCATCAAGGTCAGCGCGGCCTCTGCAGTGCCTTGATCAATTTCCCCGTTGCCCCGCACCTGGGCAAAATCCCGTACCCGCCGCAGCAGGCGATTGGCAATGCGCGGGGTTCCCCGGGCACGCCGGGCGATTTCCTGGGCGCCCCGCAAATCCTGGGTAGTCCCCAGAATATTGGCCGAACGGGTCACAATCTGGGTCAACTCTGCGTCACTGTAAAATTCCAGATGAAAACTGATGCCAAATCGGTCACGTAATGGCGAGGTGAGCAAACCCGCCCGGGTGGTAGCCCCGATCAGGGTGAAGGGCGGCAGGCTGATTTTAATGGAACGGGCGGCAGGGCCCTCACCAATCAAAATATCCAGCTCATAATCTTCCAGCGCCGGATAGAGAATTTCTTCGACCACGGGGCTGAGGCGATGAATTTCATCGACAAATAACACATCATGAGGTTGCAGATTGGTCAAAATGGCGGCCAGATCTCCCGGCTTATCCAGAACCGGTCCCGAGGTAACTTTCAGACCCGCACCCATTTCCTGGGCAATAATGTGCGCGAGGGTGGTTTTTCCAAGGCCGGGGGGGCCGAAGAGCAGGACATGGTCCAGGGCTTCAGCACGCCCTTTGGCCGCATCAATATAGAGACTAAGGGATTCGCGGAGCCGCGCCTGGCCAATATAATCCGCCAGCAAACGCGGGCGCAGGGCACGATCCACTGCGTCGGTGTGGGCTTCCTGGGGATTGAGAGGGCCTCTGTCCATCATGGGGTTGTGACCATCGCGATGCTGGCGGGTTCCATAAAATCAATGGCGTGAAAGTTGTTGCAAAGCCTGACGGATCAGGTCTTCAAGACTCAATCCATCGCCCAGGTTGCCAATCGTCTGACTGGCCTGTGCAGGCTTATACCCTAATGTCAGGAGTGCTGCAATAGCTTCCTGGCGCGGATCACCCGACACGGCTTTGCTGGTAGGCAAGGTACTGATTCCACCCATTTTATCGCGTAGCTCGACCACCAGTCTTTCTGCGGTTTTCGGACCGATACCGGGAATGGCCGTCAGCTGTGCCACATTGCCTTCCGCCACCGCTTGACCGAGCTTTTCTGCCGGCAGACCCGAGAGGCAGGCCAGTGCCACTTTGCCACCAATACCATTGACACGAATCAACAGACGAAAAGTATCGCGCTCAGCCACGCTCATAAATCCATAGAGCAGATGGGCATCTTCGCGAATGGTCAAATGGGTATGCACCAACAGGGTTTCGCCCGCGTCTGCCATCTGGTAGAAGCTGGACAGGGGCATTTCCAGCTCATAACCCACCCCCTGGACCTCCAGCCAGAGCCAGGGTGGACGCTTCTGCAGAATGATCCCGCGCAATGAGGTAATCATGGGCGTCCTTTTTCCAAAAAATCAGACATGGCCGGCCGCCTGCCAGCGCTGTTGAGTCCGGGCATGATGGGCATGACAAATGGCACAGGCCAGGGCGTCAGCCGCATCGGCCTGAGGGTTTTTATCCAGATGAAGCAGCCAGCGCACCATGCTCTGAACTTGCGCCTTGTCTGCATGTCCAGCTCCCACCGACGCTTTTTTGATTTGCAGGGCGGTGTATTCTTCTACCGGCAGCCCCGCTTCCAGCAGTGCCACCAGCGCCGCACCCCGGGCCTGACCCAGTTTCAGGGCAGAATCCGCATTGCGGGCCATGAAAACCTGCTCAATGGCTGCCGTATCGGGTCGATGCTCGGCCAACACCTGCGCCAGATCCCGGTAGATGGCGCCGATGCGCTCCAGAAAGGGCCGGCCAGCCACATTCAGGCAGCCATGAGCCACATGCCGCAACTCGCCACGCGCATCCGACTCGATGATGCCATAGCCGGTGCGCAGAGAGCCCGGATCAATACCGATGATGCGCAAGGCCGTTTCCTGATGGACTGAAAAATTCAGGATGCTGCTTCCAGGCGGGCCATTTCCTCATCGCTGATTTCATAGTTGGCGTACACATTTTGCACGTCATCGTTTTCTTCAAGGAAGTCGATGAGACGCAGCAGTTTTTCTGCCTCCTCTCCACTCACCTCAATCGTGTTTTCCGGAATCATGGTCAATTCGCTTTCTTCCGGCTGCAAACCGGCGGCTTCCAGTGCCTGGACCACACTGTGCAAGTCCGTGGCCGCCGTATAGACAGCAATCCGCTCACCTTCATTGACCACGTCTTCGGCCCCTGCTTCCAGCGCCGCTTCGAGAATTTTGTCTTCATCAGCATCGCCGGGAAAAACAATTAAGCCCAGCTTTTTGAACTGATAGGCAACAGAACCGGCGGTTCCCATATTACCGCCGCGTTTGGAAAATATATGGCGGATTTCTGCGACGGTACGAACCTTGTTGTCGGTCATGGTTTCAATCAGGATAGCCACACCCGCAGGGCCGTAGCCCTCATAAGTCACTTCCTCGTAATCCACGCCTTCCAGCTCACCCGTACCGCGTTTGACGGCGCGTTCAATGGTGTCTTTGGTCATGTTGGCACCATATGCCTTGTCCAGAGCCAGGCGCAGTCGTGAATTACTGCCCGGATCTCCGCCCCCGGCGCGCGCTGCAACGGTAATTTCGCGAATCAGACGGGTAAATATTTTGCCGCGTTTGGCGTCTTTCAGTGCTTTCTTGAATTTGATGGTGGACCATTTACTATGCCCGGACATAACCCACTCCTTGCTTCTATAACTGACTTATTTTGGTTGAAATATCGGCCATGATAACGCAAAGGCAAGGATGCCGTCATGCAAGTGTGGCAATAGCACTCATGGTCGCCCCCATGACTTCGGCGGCGTCAGCATCACGATGAAAATGCAGGGGCACCCCATAGCGTAACAGGGGATGCTGGCGCCGCAGCCAGGTCTGCAAGTCAGAAGCGGCCTGCCGGGCGCCGCCGACATGAGCCGGGACCACCGGCGCGGCACTTTCGCGCACCAGCCAGGCGACACCTTTCTGGGTCTCCGAGCGATTGATGCCGCCCTCGGGAAAAATGCCGAGTACCCGACCTTCTTCAAGAACATGGCGAGCCTGCAACAGTGCCCGCACATCACGACGATCCCGACGTACCGGAATGCTGTAGGTTTGCTCCAGCAACTGGCGCATCAATGGATTGTCGTAGTATTCCCGGGCCACCAGAAAGGACACCACGCGTTGATTGCTGGCGACCAGCAGCAGGGGATCCAACACCGACACATGATTACACACCAGAATAGCCGCGCCCTCAGCCGGTACGGTACTGTGCTCCCAATGCGCGCCCTGATAAAAGCGCAGATAGGCAGTCAACAGACGATGCAGATTGCGCTGGGTCAGCGACCATTCGCCAATCACATCAGCCGGCTGCACAGCGACAGAGGACATGGCGGCCGTCAGGACACCATAAGCATGCGTTCCAGGGCCAGACGCGCCTGGGCCGCCGTTTCCGGCTCGACTTGAATCCGGTTGCGTACCTGCCCTTCCAGAAGATTTTCCAAGGTCACCGCCAACTGCTCGGGATCAATGCGGAACATGGTGGAACACATGCACACCATGGGCGACATGAATTCCACGGTTTTTCCTTCCGCCCGTACTTCGTCAGCCAGACGGGTCACCAGATTGATTTCGGTGCCTACCAGCCATTCACTGCCTGCGGGAGAGGCTTTGACCGTACGCAAAATAAAATCCGTAGATCCGACTGCATCGGACATCTGACAGACTTCAAAGGCCGACTCGGGATGGGCGATGACCTGCCCCTGAGGGTGTTCCCGGCGCCAGCGCTCAATATGCGCGGGCTGGAACATCTGGTGCACGGAGCAATGCCCCTTCCAGAGCAGAATCCGGGCACGGCGAATTTCCTCGGGCGTCAATCCGCCCAGGGGCAGCGCCGGGTCCCAAACCGGCATATCCCGCAAGGGGATGTTTAACTGGTGCCCGGTCCAGCGGCCCAGATGCTGATCCGGAAAAAATAACGCCTTGGGCCGCTGCTGAAAAGACCATTCGAGCACCTTGCGGGCATTGGAAGAAGTGCAGACCGTACCACCATGCGCCCCGCAAAAGGCCTTGATGGCAGCCGATGAGTTCACATAGGTGACCGGGGTGATTTCCGTCTCCACATCCAGCACCGTCGCGAGCTCGTCCCAGGCGCGTTGGACCTGCGGGATATCAGCCATGTCGGCCATGGAACAACCGGCGTTCAGATCGGGCAGAATGCTGGCCTGATCGGGACGACTGAGAATATCCGCTACTTCGGCCATGAAGTGTACACCGCAAAAAACAATGAATTCCGCTTCCTGCTCGGCTGCCGCCCGGGATAACTGCAAGGAATCCCCATGGAAATCGGCATGACGATAGACTTCTTCGCGCTGGTAATGATGCCCGAGAATAACCGCACGTTTTCCCAAAGCGGCTTTTGCCCGGCGAATGCGGGTATCCAGGTCGGCTGCTTCACTGCGCCGCAACCCCTGCACCATCACTGTCTCTACACCCATAACCACCCTCTCAGGCGCTGTTGCGCGTGCAAAATGTTCCTTACGTTACGAAGCCGCCTGCTGTGCGTCAAGGCGCGCCCCAAAATGGCGATAAATCGCATCCCGGTTGGTCCACGATCCGGTACGGCGGGCCGCTTCGACCGCCGGCAACCAGGCAAAGTTCACATGCTCCTGATGACGCAGTTGTGGAACCTGAGGCTCGGGCAAAGCCAGGGTGAATATGCGTTCCTCGTTGAACGCCACCTCCGGCGCGTAACGCTCCCGCCAGGGTGGCACAATGGGAAAGCGATTCCGTACCCCGGTATCCACCAGTCCTTCCGCCGCAAATCCCGTCTCTTCACGGAGCTCCCTCACGGCCGCGTCCCGCCAGGATTCTCCCGGTTCCAGACTCCCGGTTACCGACTGCCAGAATCCTTCCGGTTGGGCACGCTCCAGCAACAGAACCTGCTGACCGGCGTAGATCATGACCAGAATCGACTCAGGAATTTTGAACATCGGCTCCTACTCCGGGACGCAGGCGGATACCCAGCTCCTGTAATTGCTTGTCGGCCACCACGCCGGGGGCCTCGGTCAACAGACAACCGGCTTTCTGGGTTTTGGGAAAAGCAATGACATCGCGAATGGTATCCGCGCCAGACATGAGCATGACCAGACGATCCAACCCGAAAGCCAGGCCGCCATGGGGTGGCGCACCATAATGGAGAGCGTCCAGCAGGAAGCCGAATTTATCCCGCGCTTCTTCAGCGCCAATACCCAGGGCCGCAAACACTTTTTCCTGAACTTTTTCCTGATGAATACGAATACTGCCGCCGCCAATTTCATTGCCGTTCAGCACCAGATCATAGGCGCGGGCCAATGCTGCCCCCGGATTTTCCGCCAGACTCTCCAGATGTGCGCTTTGCGGTGCCGTAAATGGATGATGGGTGGAAGTCCAGCTATTATCCTTCTCGTCGTAATCAAACATGGGAAAATCCGTTACCCATACGGGTCGCCATTCACCTTCCAGCAAATTCAGGTCGGCCGCGACGCGGTTGCGCAGATTTCCCAGCGCTTCGTTGACCACCTTGGCACTGTCGGCGCCGAAAAAGAGAATGTCGCCGACAGTCGCGCCACTACGCTGGAGAATTTCCTGCAGCACCTCGGGAGCAAGAAATTTGACGATGGGCGACTGGAGCCCTTCGGCACCCTGATCCAGCGCGTTGATTTTGATCCAGGCCAGACCCTTGGCCCCATAAATGGCCGCAAACTGGGTGTATTGATCAATTTGTGCACGACTGAGCTGGGCACCACCGGGAACCCGCAGACAGGCGACACGACCCCGTGGGCGCTCAGCGGCCTCCCGAAATACCTTGAACTCCACGCTGCGCATCAGGTCGCTCAGCTCGGTCAGCTCCAGGGGATTGCGCAAATCGGGGCGATCCACGCCAAAACGGTGCATGGCATCCGCGTAGGTCATGCGTGGGAAAGGATTGGGCAGATCAATACCGAGCACTTCCGCAAACAGGCCCCGAATCATCGGTTCGGCAATACCCATGACGGCTTCTTCATCCACAAAAGAGGCTTCTATATCAATCTGGGTGAATTCCGGCTGCCGGTCGGCGCGTAAGTCTTCATCCCGAAAACATTTGGTAATCTGATAATAACGATCAATACCCGCGACCATCAGCAGTTGTTTGAACAGCTGGGGACTTTGCGGCAAAGCGAAAAAATGACCCGGCTGGGTTCGGGACGGGACCAGATAATCGCGGGCACCCTCCGGTGTCGAGCGGGTCAGAACCGGCGTCTCAACATCCATGAAACCGCCACTGTCCAGATAACGGCGCACATAGCTGGTGACCTGATGGCGCAAACGCAGGCGTCCCAGCATTTCCGGGCGGCGCAAATCCAGATAACGGTATTTGAGACGCAGGTTTTCAGCAATGTCCTCTTCGTCCAAGGGAAACGGAACCGGCTCGGAGCGGTTCAGAATCTCGATGTGCGTCGCCATGAGTTCGACCTTGCCACTGGGCATCTGCAGATTTTCCGTACCTGCAGGGCGGGCCCGCAACACCCCTTCGACACTCAAAACAAACTCGCTCCGGCATTCATTAGCCGCCGCGAAGGCTTCCGCCTGATCAGGATCAGCAACCACCTGAACCAGCCCTTCCCGGTCCCTGAGATCAATGAAAACCACACCGCCGTGATCACGACGGCGTTGAGCCCATCCGCAGAGACGCACGGTCTGTCCGATCAGGTTCTCGTTTATGCCATTACAATAATGTGTCCGCATGCTGCGTCCCGTATAGTTGTGTCAAATTACATCATCAAATAACAAAAGGCCGCCCGACCGGCGGCCCGCGCACAATCTAGCCCCGCTGCAGGCGCGGCGTCAATGACAGGCGCAACTGCCGCCCGGGCAAGCGGGCGCGGCACTGCTGGCGGCTTCGCTTTTTGTCGCCCCCCCCTTACTGCCCTTGAAATCTGTCTCGTACCAGCCGGACCCCTTCAGCGCAAAAGCGCCAGCACTGAGCTGCCGCTCCAGGCCCGGTTTGCCGCAGACCGGACAATCGGTCAGGCGGGCATCACTCATGCGCTGCTCCGCGCTCAAATGATGTCCACAGTCCTTGCATACATACTCATAAGTTGGCATCGTATCCACTCCGTATTAGGTTGTAACTGAATATGCCTATTAAATACGTCTTCAGGCACCATTTTTCAAGCGTTCTGTGTACTGCACAGTCTGTCACGGTAATTTTACATGTCTATCACGCCTGAACTGCATAACGCCCTGCAAACCCTGATTGCCCTGCTCGCCATTCTGAATCCCATCGGGGCCATTCCTATTTTCATTGCCTTGACAGCTGACGAAGATCCGGTCCAGCAACTGGCTACCATCAAACTGGCCTCCAGAACCGTTGCTATCGTGTTGCTCATCGCCGCTTTTTTGGGTGAGTACATTCTTCAGTTTTTTGGCATCAGTATCGCCGCCTTTCAGGTAGCGGGGGGCATGGTTCTGATGTTGCTGGCCTTCAACATGTTACAGGCAAAATCCAGCCGTTACCGCCACACTCCGGAAGAAACGGCCGAGGGCATGAGCAAGGAAGCAGTAGCCGTGGTACCACTGGCCATTCCCCTCATGGCGGG
>NZ_MOAD01000001.1:2747286-2800235 GCF_001931655.1 Acidithiobacillus albertensis
AATGGAATTCTGGAAGGTTTCAACAGCCTCATTCAATCCGCCAAGGCCAAGGCTCGGGGTTACCGCACGCACAAGAACTTTATCAACATGGCCTACCTGATCCTGGGCAAGCTGGATCTCAGGCTACCCACTTGAAATGACGAGGAACCCGCTTCAATTCTGGCCCCTGGAATATAACTGAAGGTAAAATGCCCATCAATAAGACCAGGTTGATAACCGCCACGCACATGCGTGAAACCATTATCACCAAACTCCCCACCAAAAAAATAGGAAATATGCTTGTTCAGGTTTCCGCGCAACATGATTCGTGCTCGCAGAATATTAGCGGTAGTGCTTTGCGAAAATCCGGGCGCTATAAGATCAATGTGCGGGATCTGGTTATTTTCAAGGCTGTCTTCATTACCGGGTTGCGCATAAAGACTGGGCTCAATAAACCCAGAAACACCAAATATCGGGGCTTTGGCAGGAGATATCCCCTGCAATTCAAACCAGTTGGCGGCATGGGCTAACGGTGATAAACCAAGCATGGCTGCTGCGACAATAAGCGTGTTTCTGGAAATTTTATGGCCGTGATACATGTTCATCACCTCGCAATGTTTTGGCTGAATTTTTATATTATGAAATAAGCGACGACCAACAACTCGGGAATACCGCTGACCTTCGCCTTACAAAAAATGGCAGCAAGGTTCGTGCCACCATGAAATCCAAGCTTATTGGTGAAGAGGATCAGCTGATGCGGACAAAATAGCACAAGGAATTGTGCTTAAAAGAACACAACAAATAATCCATATTCATTTATTAAGGAATACTAATAAATTGTCGCTCTATTTCTTCGAGACTCAAGCCTTTGGTTTCTGGCACCAGCTTCAGCGTGAATAGTATGGCCAAAAAAGTCATGAGGGCGTAAATCAGAAATGTCGCACCACGGCCAATAGCGCCAACGAGATCCAGAAAAACTCCGGCCACCAGCATGTTAGACAGCCAGTTGATCACCGTGGCCAGACTCATGGCGCGACCACGAATAGCCAGCGGGAAAATTTCAGAAATCAACAACCAGAATATCGGCCCTAAACTCATCGCGAAAAAAGCGACAAACACTGCCGACGTCACAACGATGAGCGCAGCCCCCAAGGCTCCCTGCAAATTGGTTAAAAACTCCAGCGAGAGGGCCAGCAAGCTGATCAGCATCCCCCACAATCCCCATAACAACAATTTACGACGTCCCAGACTATCCAAAAAGCGCATGGAAATAATGGTTGCCAGGACATTCACCAAGCCGATGCCGCCCGTCGCCAGAATGGCCATGAAAGGAGAAGACAAGCCAGTCTCCTGTAAAATCTTCGGCGCATAGTACAAAACGATATTGATACCGGTGATCTGCTGAAAAACGGCCAGGCCCACAGCGATGACCATCAGGCGCCGCAGTTTCCAGTTATTGAACAGGCTACGCAAAGCCATAGGCTCGGTGTTCGCATTGCCCTGCTGTAAGGACTCCAGCTCTTCTGCCACCAGCGCCGTACTGCGCAAATACTGCAAAGCGGATTTAGCCCGATCGATGAGCCCTTGCCTGATGAGCCAGCGCGGACTCTCCGGCAATATCCACATTCCCACAAAAAGAATAAGCGCGGGCAGGGCTCCTAAGCCCAGCATCCAGCGCCAGCCACTGCCAAAGTCGCTAAACAGAAGATCTACCCCATAGGAAATGAAAATCCCGATGCTGATGTAAAGCTGATTAATGGTGACAATGGCCCCGCGCCGCTCTGGCGTGGTAATTTCGGCCAGGTAAAGCGGAGTCACGGTTGAAGCAATCCCAATAGCCAGTCCCAGAAAAGCGCGCCCCAGAAAAAGGAGTGCCACACTGTTGGCCAATCCGGCGCCGTCCCCATCGGTCTGCCAGCAACCCGGAAATAGCTGCGCCCAACGCGGCACCAGCCAAGGCCACCGCCACGAACAATCCCTGCATGCTGCCATTGAGCTGGAAGTCATGCGCCAGAAAGAGCAAAACCCCCGCCACCACCCCGGTTCCATAACCAAACAGGAGACCACCCAGACCAGCTATCACGGCAATCAGCACAAATCGCCAATCCCGAGATTTTACAGACTGTTCGGGCTGCAGCATGCCATCCCCCAATTTTTATGAATTTTATTTACGCCAAGCGTCGCCCGTCATCCGGATCGAAGAATACGGCACGCTCCATATGGAAGGAAAGGGGCGTATTGGTACCCTGCACCAGCTTCGTGGAGGGGTGTGCACGGGCTACTATCGGGGTTTTGTTAAGCCGGGTAAATACCAGGGTGTCAGCACCCGTAGGTTCTGTCATTTCCACCATAAGCTCCATGGTGTGTAAGGCACTCCCTTCGCGCGCACTTCCCGGATCGGTGATTTGCTCCGGGCGAATACCCAGAATCACTTGGCGATCTACAGCACTTTTCAGACCTGACTGCAGAACTGGTGGAAGCGGCAAACGCGAGACGCTCTGTCCTTCTCCCCGCAGTTCCAGCCAGACGGTGCCGTCACCCTGACAGACGGTAACTGGAATAAAGTTCATGGAAGGAGAACCCATGAACCCGGCAACAAAACGATTGGCAGGATCATTGTAAATGGCATCGGGGGTGCCCAGCTGCTGTATAATTCCATCACTCATCACGGCAATGAGATCGCCCATGGTCATGGCCTCAATTTGATCATGGGTCACGTAAACCATGGTGGTTTTTAGTTGCTGATGCAACCGTTTGATTTCTGTACGCATCTCTACGCGCAGCTTGGCATCCAGATTGGACAGTGGTTCATCAAACAAAAATAGTGCAGGGCGCCGGGCGATGGCCCGGCCAATGGCCACGCGCTGCTGCTGCCCTCCTGAAAGCTGCCGTGGGCGACGATCCAGAAGGTGGTCCAACTGCAGCATGTGCGCCACATCCTGCAAAATCTGCTCGCGTTCACTCTTGGGAACATGGCGGTTAACCAGTCCGAAAAGAATATTGTCGCGGACTGACATGGATGGATATAAGGCGTAGGACTGAAAGACCATGGCAATATCCCGATTTTTAGGGCTGAGATCGTTCACCCGCCGATCGTTAATGAGAATATCGCCAGCACTTTCCTGCTCAAGGCCAGCGATAATGTTCAGCAAGGTCGTTTTTCCACAGCCCGAAGGTCCAACCAGAATCAGAAACTGATTTTCCTCGGTTTCTATATTAATGCCGTGAAGTACTTCATCCTTACCGAATTTTTTATGAATATCCTTGAGTATCAGGCGTCCCATTCTTATCCCTTTACGGCGCCAGCCGTTAATCCACGTACAAAATATTTACCGGCAATCAAATACACCAACAGGGTGGGTAATGCCGCAAAAATGGCAGCCGCCATATCGACATTCCACATATGAACGCTGGTGACCGTATCGACCAGGTCATTGATAGCCACAGTGACCGGCTGTTGTCCTCCCTGAGTAAATACCACCCCAAAAAGGAAATTGTTCCAGATCATGGTGAACTGCCAGATCGCCGTTACCATGATGATCGGCGTACTGACCGGCAACATGATCCGAAAGAAAATACTGAAAAATCCGGCACCATCCACGCGTGCCGCCTTCACCAGATCATGCGGAATGCCGACGTAATAATTCCGAAAAAACAAAGTCGTAAATGCCAGACCATAAATCACATGCACCAACATCAGACCCGGAACCAAGGTGCCGGCGATGCCCAGACGACCTTCTACCCAGGCCATGGGTAACAGCACTATCTGGAAGGGAATAATGGTGCCGAGTAACAACATGTAAAAAAACACATTGGAACCACGAAAACGCCAATGCGTCAGTACATAACCATTAAAGGCACCAATCGCCGTAGAAATGACTACAGCGGGAATCACCAAAATAAAAGAGTTCAGAAAGTAACCATGAATCCCTGAACTGGCCGCACCAATTGTGGCGGCACTCCAGGCATGCACCCAAGCATACCAGTTGAGGCTGCTGGGTAAAGCAAGAATACCGGTTGAGTAAATTTCCGGCATGGTCTTGAAGGCAGTCACCAACATGACGTAAAAGGGCAATAGGAAAAACAGCGCGGCCAGAGATAAAAGGCTATAAATAACCCATCTTCTCGGGCTTAAAACGGATGAAGTACGCATCAGGCCTGCCTCCTTGAGTCGAGATACAGGAAAGGCAAGGCAAAAATCATCATGATGACCAGCATCATGAGGGCACTGGCTGCGCCCACACCCATTTCACCGCGTTGAAATGAGAAAACGTACATAAAAATGGACGGCACATTGGTGCTGTATCCGGGCCCACCGCCCGTCAGGGCAATAATTAAACCGAAGCTTTTGATCGCTAATCCGACAGATAACACCAACGCCACAAAAAAAGTGGGCGCAAGACTGGGCAGAATTACGCGCAGATAAATACGCGCATTACTGGCACCATCAATCTGTGCCGCTTTGACGATATCCGAACTGACGCCACGCAATCCCGCCAGAAAAATCGCCATCATAAAGCCAGTCGTCTGCCACACTGCCGCAATGACTACCGTATATATGGCCATGTCTGGATCATCTATCCAGGCAAAGGCAAAATGCGGGAACCCCATTGAACGGACAATGGCCTGTAAGCCAAAACCGGGGTCCAGCAGCCAGCGCCAGGCTACGCCGGTAACCACAGCGGAAAGCGCCATGGGATAAAGAAAAACCACCTGATAAAGCCTTTCGCCCTTG
Source organism: Acidithiobacillus albertensis (assembly GCF_001931655.1). Lineage (NCBI taxonomy): Bacteria > Pseudomonadati > Pseudomonadota > Acidithiobacillia > Acidithiobacillales > Acidithiobacillaceae > Acidithiobacillus > Acidithiobacillus albertensis. The sequence continues at coordinate 2,752,001 of NZ_MOAD01000001.1, forward strand.
ATACGCTGGTCCAGAAGAATAGCCAGACCAAGACCGAGAGACAGGGAAATCAGAACATACAGACCGCCAAAAATTCCGAGGTTGCTTAATGAGCGCCACCAGCGTGAGCTCCCGAAAAGATCATAATAATTGGCCAGTCCGACAAAATGATTACTGGGCAAAATGGTTGAGCGCGTCAAGGACAACCATATCGTCCATAAAATAAAACCATAGATAAAAAAGGTAGCAGCCAAAATAGTCGGCGAAAGCACTATTTTTGCCATCAACCGATCGCGTCCACTGAACTCTGCCTTGGTGAATGGCATGTGAGGATCCTTCTGCAGCATACATCAATGGAACAAGCCCGGCCTGTACAGGCATGGCCGGGCAATACCTAAGTATTAATCCTGACTCTTGGCCACTTCTACCCGTTTGGCCATGGCTGCAGCCGCAGCCTGCGGGCTTTCGTTGGAAGTGTAGAATTTATCCAGGGAGTCAATAAATGCACCGGTGGGCGGACCATAGGTGGACATATTCTGGGAAAAGCTGGGCACCAAACCATTATCCTTACGGGCAACCAGAAACTGTGCCCGGGATTTTTTCTGGCAGGCATTGTAACCATTCAGGGAAACATTCATCAAATCCGGGATGGAGCCCTTGTACTTATTGAACAGCAACTGGAATTTCGGGCTGACCATGGTTTCTGCCAGCTTGATTTCCGCCGCCCGCTTCTCGGGAGTATTCTGCCGGAAGAAAATAAAGCTATCGACGTTGTAGATGAATTCCTTGGCCGTACCGGGAAAGGCCACGCAACCCACTTGTGGACCACCCGGAGTCACATGGAGGAATTCAAACTGGCCATTGGCCCAATCGCCCATGATCTGAAATGCGGCTTTTCCGTGGGCGACTAAAGCCGTATCAAAATTCCAGGTGCGGCCCGCCAGGGATTTGGGGGTATAGGCTTCAATGGCGCGCAAGCGTTCCAACGCCTTGACCATGGTTGGACTGTCAATAGCCTTGGGATCCAGCTTGACAAAAACATCCTTGTACCAGGTCGGTCCACCCGTTTCCAAAGCAATCGGGTCAAATTCAGTGGCAATCATCCAGCCATTACCGCCACCAGCCATAGGCGTGAAACCTGCAGCCTTGACCTTGGCAAGATCCGCCATGAGTTCTGGCCAGGTTTGCGGAGCGGTGGCAATTCCGGACTTTTTGAGAATGGCCCGATTGTACCAAAGCCAGTTCAGACGATGCAGATCCATGGGAGCCGCCACATAATTGCCCTTGTACTTCATGTAATCATTGATGACTGCTGGGACATTTTTATTCCAGTCTTCAGCTTGAGCGGCAGCGTCAATATTGGCCAAGAGACCCGTATGTCCCCATTGCTGGATTTCCACCCCTTTGATTTGCGCGGCACCCGGAATCTGCCCTTCCATAAGACGCGTTTTTAAAATGGTGCGGGCCTGGGCGCCACCGCCACCAGCGATGGCGTCATTCTGAATATCCACCCCTTTGGCCTTCATCATTTCGACCAGAACATGCATAGCCTTGGCTTCCGATCCTGCTGTCCACCAGTTGATCACACTCAGGCTGGGGGCCGAAGCCGCCATCGCCGTTCCCGACAAACCACTACCCAGAGCCAGCCCTACACATACGGCAAGCATTTTTTTATGCATAGATTTCATTTTATTCTCCTCAAAAACGATATTTGAAGTAAAAGCGGTTGCTGAAATACGGGTTTTGATAATGTGGATAACCCGCCTCATTTTGCGCCATGGAAATATCCGTATAATCGGCCACATAAAGACCTTTAAGGATGCTGGACAGATCATAGGATAAACCGACATCCATGGACCAGAGATGCTGATCGGGAATGGCTGTTCCCGTTGGAAAACCGTAATCGCCGTTATAAGTATAAACACTGCCACCAAATCCATAACGGACAAGATAACGAATGAAACTGGCATTCAATTTGAGTTTGTTGGCTAAAAAACCAAAGTTGGAGGCAATTCCGTAAGCATATCCCGGTCCAAAATCGGAAATGCCCGTTTGCATGGTGGTGGTATAACTGGTACCGCTGAGATCGTTGTAGGGGTGAATCATGCCACCATGACGAAAGGAGTTATAATTTACAGGACTATAGCTTGCCACCAAGGCAACATTATCATCGTGATTGCTGCCAAATTTTATACCAATACGCCCCCCATAAACCTGGGCATCTACCGAGTCGGCATTTAGGGCATTCAGATAACTCGTACCGGCTCCAGAGTTTCCTTCAGAAACCACCTGAAAATTTCCGAACAGGGAAACATTTTTGGTAAGCGGATGACTGATACCGGCCTGTCCGTAAAACATGTTCGCAAACCCATAAAAGTCGTAATACCAGGCCTGCAAATCAACATGACTACCCAAAAACGGGGTTTGATAGCGGGCACCGAGCACATAAAAACCATTGGTATGGGCGCTGGTGTAGCGATTCCCCGTGGTAAAAGTGGCACTGTAACGACTGGCATAACTGTACATGCGCGCAGCCATGAAGCTCAGGGTTGCTGGCGACCCACCCAGAGCCATTGGACTATTACCGGACCATTGTCCAACCTTGGGATGGCCAATAATGTCCACCACCGCACTGACGCCCGTAAAAGCCCGGGGGTTGTAGGTGTAATAATCCCAATTGGCATATGGAGTATTTATAAATTGCCGGCCGCCACGAATGACAAAAGGTCCGTAGTGATACTGCAAATATGCCTGGCGAACAATGGCTATGCCATGGCTGGGATAGGGACCGGTAAGCTCCGGGTCTTCATGTTGGTAAAAACCGGTCCAGGTGGCAAAGTCTCCACCGACTCCCAGACTGAACCCTGCCAGTTGCGGACTATGCACATACAAATGCCCGCCCAACGCCAGGGAATGCGTATCCTGACCAGTATGGGCATGATTGAGGTAGCTAAAGTTAAGCAGGCCAACCATGGCCGATATTTTAGTGTTAGCAATAGCCTTATCCAGAATGGAATTGGCAGGAATCAGCGAATTGGTCGGGGTGGCCGCCTGGGACAATGCCGGTGCGCCCAGGGCAATGGCACAGGAAACGGCCAGGCTGCAGGCCAGAAAGCGTCTGGATGGAATCCTTCCAGACAATGATGGATAATTACTATAATTATATTTTTTAATCATGGCACTCTCCTTATTTTCAGTATTTATAGCGCCCTTATGCAGGGTGTATTTGCGATAACCACTCCTTTTTCTCTTTCCCGATCTTTCGGGGGTTCATCAAACCGTACTGCGTTTCTTCAAATAACCGAGCATGACCGCCAGCAAAATGACAACACCTTCCACCAGCTCGGTATAGAAGGGTGAAATATTCAATAAAACCAGACCATCCAGAATAGTGCTCAGTAACAGCGCGCCAAGCAGTACACCCCAGACGGTGCCTCGGCCGCCAAACAGATAGACGCCGCCAATAACTGCCGCCGCAATAGCTGGCAGTTCGTCGCCGCGACCAGCATTGGGGTCAGCAGTGGCCAATTGGGCAGCGAAAATCACACCGGCAAGCCCTGCGGAAAATCCGGAAAAAGCATAGGCCAGACTGCGCAGGCGGCGTACCCGAATTCCCGCACGATAGGCGGCGACACGATTCCCACCGATGGCGTATAAATAAGCGCCAGAAGCGCTCAGACCCAGAAACAGCGCGACCACAATGACCATCAAACCCGCAATCCAGACCTGATCAGGGATACCCAGAATGTGGCTTTCGCCAATGGCGTTAAAACCATTGTCATTGATATTCAGGGGCTCCCCATTGGTGACAATCAGGGTCAGGCTCGAAAAAATGGAAAGTCCGGCCAGTGTGGCTATAAAGTCCGTAATGTGCAGGTAATTGATGATGACGCCTTGTAAAAGCCCCGCTAATGTGGCCGCCAAAAGCGCCAGGAACAGCGCCAGGGGCCAAGGAAAACCCAGCAACATCATGGTTGCGGCGAGGGCACCCGTGAGCCCGGCCACGGCGCCAACAGAAAGATCAATTCCGGCGACCAACATCACCATCAACTCACTTAATGCCAGCAGCACCAATGGCGCCGCATCAGTCAAGATGCTGAAAAAATTATTGGTGGAAACAAAATGGGGGGCGACAAACGCTAAGAAAATCAGCAGGGCAATAAAAGCCAACAAAACCCCCTGATCCATCAGAAACTGGCGCAGGGCGTGCGCCTTCAGTTCCGGGGCGTTCATGCAGCCACCCCCTTACCCACCAGCATGGCTTTGACGACCGTGTTCTCATCCAGACTTTCTGGTTTCCCATCCAGCGCCTTTTCACCGCGTGTAAGTACCGTGATGCGCGAAGCCACCTGCCAGACGTCGGTCATGGTGTGGGTGATCAGAATCACCGCTACACCCGAAGCCGCCAACGTCTGAATCAAATGGAGGATGGCAGCGTGCTCGCCAACCCCGATGGCGGCAGTGGGTTCATCCATAATTACCAGCTTCGCCTGCCAGTAAGCGGCTCGGGCAATGGCTACGGCCTGTCTTTGTCCCCCCGAAAGCTCTCCAACCGGTTGCCGCAGGGGCAGTTCAATAGCAAGTTTCTGGAGTGCCAGCGCCGATTGTTTACGCATTTCCCGCCGCGCCAGGATGGGGAAAATACCAAGCAGACGTCTTTTGCGCTCCCTGCCCAGAAAAATATTAGCGGCAACGTCCAGATTTTCAGCAACTGCCAAGTCCTGATACAAGGTTTCAATACCCAGATCCCGGGCATACCGGGGATCAAACTGACGCACGGTCTGATCATTAAAATGCATCGTCCCCGCGCTCGGCGCCTGGGCACCGGCAATGATTTTTACCAGGGTAGATTTGCCAGCACCATTATCTCCCAGCAAGGCCAGGACTTCTCCCGGCCAGATGTCCAGATCAATGTCCCGCAAAGCCTGGACTGCTCCAAAGCGTTTACCAATGCCGCGCAAGCTCAGCAGAGGTGCCTGGCCAGCTCTTTCACTGACCCTGTCTGCAGATTTCATGAATGGCTCGGCGCAAGATCCATATGCAAAGGTACCGGAACAAAAACTGTACCCGTAGATAGATAACTGTAACCGGCCTGGACGCCCAGGGCTCCCATGACTGCCGGTTGCTGCGCCACACTCAGGGCAATTTTCCCTTGTTTTACCAATTGCGTTTCACCGACACTGCCGCTGCCGATCATGGCGATGGTAAGTCCCTTTAAACGACCAGCTGCCGCTGCAGCACGCATGGCGCCAATGGCCATTTCACCATTTTCCGAATACACGGCGTTGAGTTTCGGGTTGGCAATCAGGACGTCGCGCATAACCGTGAGCCCACCTTCGCGACTAAACCCGCCTGATTGTCTGGCCACCACCTTGATATGCGGGTAACTTTTCAGAACCGACTCACAACCGGCGGTTCTCTCATTGGTTGCAGAGGCTCCGGATATTCCCAGAAGCATGAACAAATTACCCTGTCCATGGAGTTTATTGGCAATATATTGACAGGCTTGTGCTCCCGCCTGTTTGTTATCCGAAGCAAAATAGGCAATGGCATGACCACCATCAGCCTTACGATCAATATAAATGACGGGAATATGTGCGGCATTGGCTTTTTCAACGGCAGGGACCAAAGCTTTGGCGTCGGTGGGATTAATCAGTAATAAATTCACCTTGCGGGCGATTAATGTATCTATTTGATTACTTTGTGTAATTGAATTATTATTACCATCTTCAACCAGTAATTGTACGCCAAGCTTCTTAGCTTCCGCTTCTGCACCACTTTTAATGGTGGCAAAATAAGGGGTCATGGCGGACAACATCAGACCGAAAGTATAATGCTGGGGGGCGGCATCCTGCGCACTCGCCATGCCAGAAAACCCCAAAGATAAAGCCATTGCAGCCATCAATACCGAAGTCGTTTTGTTTTTCATGGTAAAGCCCTCAAGTAATTATTGGAATTTGTCGAAATATTCTGCGCAATAAAACTTTCTATCGTCGCGCGCAGCGGCAACGAAGCTTGTGCACCTTCACGGGTTGCAGCCAACGCACCTGCGGCGTTGGCAAAAATGACGGCAGATTCCATAGAATGATCGCTGGCAATAGCAGCACTGAAGGCACCGGCAAAAGCATCTCCACAGCCTGTGGTGTCGACGACATCGACGCTAAACCCGGGAACCAGACCGGATTTCCCCTGCCTTATCGCCCACGCAGCGCCAGCTTTACCGAGTGTAATAACTGCCGACTGCCGTCCTGATGCCAGTTTCTCAACCATGGCAATAGCGTTTTGCGCGTTAACTGGCTCAGATAAGGCGAGTAATTGCATCGCCTCCAATTCATTAACCAGAAGAATGTCCGCAAGAGAAAGAATTTCTTCCATTTTTTGTTGCACTGGTGAAGCATTGAGGATGACTAAACCACCCATCTTGTGCATTTGCTGAGCGCTAGCCTTAACAACTTCCAAAGGAACTTCCAGTTGCATCAAAAGAATATCTCGTTGCTGAATGGCAGGCAGTACCTGTTCTGGAGTCAGAGCAGCATTTGCACCGGATATGATGGTAATCCGATTTTGCCCGCTTTCTTCCAGTAAAATAAAAGCCAGACCGGTAGGTGTATCTGAACGGACGAGCGCGGTAAGTTCAAGGTTCTCTTGCACTAGATTGTCGTGGAGGAATTCACCATAGGCATCACAACCCAAACAGGCCACAAAGCACACCGAAGCACCCGATCTTTGCGCCGCAACCGCCTGATTAGCCCCTTTACCACCGGGATACATCACATAATCGGTACCAAGCACTGTTTCACCAACATCGGGGGCACGGGCTACGCGCAGGACAATGTCCATATTGCTGCTCCCGACAACAATCATTGCACAACCTCTTGAATATTGCCACGAGGTTTAAACGACTGCGCAATAAGAGAATGAAAAAGTTTGTTCTTTATAAAAATTATTTTCACCTACACCCCCGAGCCCGAAATGAAAACCCAGGCTATTTTTTCAGAATCTAACGCTTTGTGACAGTAGGTATAGTCTGAGAATTCACGAAGTGCAAGTTAGAAAGGCATCAAGACAATTAACATATTTTAATTTTATCTAATAGTGGATAGTTTTAATGGATTTTTCAGAGATTATTACCCAAACCATTATATATTTTAATCAGCAAAAACCTTTTGATAAATTTCTTTTGCGAAACTCGTGCTTAACGGCTCGGCTTCGGAGACCTTGAATTTTTTGTTTGATTCCTCATTGGAGGCGACTCGTAAAGGAAGTACTTCAGGGCTTTTCTTCGCATAAAGCTTGCGTGCAAAAGTATATAAATGTGTAACGAAAACAACCTTTATGCCCTTTTCCAGCAGAGCATTACAAATCTGCCAGGCAATTTCGGAGCCCTCACGTTCATTGGTTGCGGCAAACGACTCGTTAAACAAAACCATAGCTGTCGCTTTGAGTTTAGGGACCAGAGCAGCCATGCGGAGAAGCTCTTCATCAAATTTCCCACTACGCATATTCGTATCCTCTTCCAGCTTGAAGTGGGTATAAACCTCATCACAAAGACTCGCTGTGAATTGTTCAGCGGCTACTGGAAATCCACTCTGAAGCAGTAACTGATTGACGCCCAAAGCTCGCAAAAAGGTGCTTTTCCCGCCACTATTGGCACCTGTTATGAGGATAAATGACTTATTTTCAGCCTGGAGATCATTCAAAATCAGCTTCTCCTGCTGTAACAGGGCAAGGCAGGGATCATAAAGTTTGCTGGCCACACAAACGGGATTCTGTCCGCTCAGCGGTGTTGGAAGGCAGAAAACATAACCCCTGTTTTTCAGCGCCGCGCACAAGTTCAAAGCTGCTTGGTAAAAAGCCGACTCATCACGCAATCGACTAAAAAAATTGAGAAACTGCTGAACAGCAACATCCATAATTAACGCTACCGACTCCAAAGCCGCGTCGCGAAATTCGCTCAATGCCGTTAAACCGCTTTCATCACGCTGGGAAATGGTAAAGGAATACTCCTCTGTAGAACTATTTGATGAGAAAATCTTATGTAGCCAACTGGTTGATGGCTGCTCTCTATTCAGTAAAAATTCGCTACTGCGATTATTATGATCTAACCTTGCATTGACAGAAAAACCATGATTAAAACGTAATACGGAATTCTGTAAACGAAGCTTATTCAATACTTCGTTACTGAAATCTGTTTGCAAAAACTTAAAAAATAACTGCAAACCGGTAGATTCGGCATCTGCATATTGAGTACTCAGATTGCGGATTTTGACCAATTGCGCAAGCAGCATATCCATCAATTCCACATTAGTGCGCAAGCGTCGGCTGGCGGATTTCGCAGATAACCAGAACCTCAAAGAATCCCGATAGGCTTCCAAGGTGTCAAGGCTGAGCTGATAAATCTCGGATACCAACAGCGGATGACGCATGAAATCTTTGAGAATTTGTTGTCGAAAAAGGATAACCGACTTATCGTTGCTACGTTGACCAAGCAATAACTTGCGTACAGCCTCAAGAATTTTTTCATCCTGATTGGCCATTACAGAAAATAATACGGACAATTCCAAATCAGCAATCAACTGTTCTGAATGATCAGGAATAGTATTAAAATCATATATCCTGTTATCAGGATATAGCAAGCTGATTTTATTCATCAATTCTCTCCATCAATCTGTTGTACGTCAAACCGTACTTTTCAGCAAGAGACAAAGCATAGGCCAGGCCATCTGCGGGCTTTCGACATATTTTGAATGTTCTACGAGTGAGGTCTTCAGTCTCTACCATGCTCATCAAACTGACAATCTGCGGACTGATGAGAGTCAGCGCATCAATAAATGTTACCCACACCGTAACTATTTTTTTTGCTAGCAATTTACGGATTATTTGTTCGCTTAAATACAGTGCATCATCATAGGTTGTCGAATCGAATAATTCATTCATTATAAAAATACTGGAGGCAGTAGCCTCTTTCAGGTTATCATGTATCCGGATTAAATCCTCTTCCAGCTTTCCATGTCCAGCACGAATATCCTCACGATATGAAAAATGCGTATAAATTGCATCGCAAAAATCAAGCTGTGTATTCAGACCAGGCACTGGACATCCCAACCCGGCCAAATGGTGCAGTTGACCAAACATTCTGGCAAAAGTGGTTTTTCCTCCTTGATTGGGTCCAGTGATCACGAAAATTTGCTCGTCATTGATAAGAGATAAATCATTAACCACAACCTTCTGCCCGGTTTCTTCCATAAGTCTGGTTGCCAGCGCCAGATCAAATGTCTGTTCGGCCCGCACTTGTTTATTGCTTATGTCTATATTTGGAATGCAAAACGCTAATCCCAGATGTTTTAAGGGAGCGATATATTCCAGATAAGCCAGATAGAATTGTAATTCTCGCTCCCAGATCAGGATATTATGATCCATAAAAGGATACCGGGAGGCTCTCAGCGAGTCAGATGGATATTCAACTTCACTCGCCACAAGTGGCCGCATATACTGCTTACAATAACTATCCAGTCGAGCAAAAGGTTCTGGATACAATTGAGCCACCCCTTCCAATATCTGTGCTTCAACATGGTTTAAATCAACTGTCTGATTGCCTACTATATTATCATCATCAAGCGGAATATCCGATAAATATAAATTTTTGGCCACCTCTCCAGCATAGTTATCTTCCTCACAGTGGCGGACAGATACTTTATTTTCTACAATGACGACACAATATCTAATTTTTTTTAGACTTTCGCAAAGATTCGCAGTTTTATTTTTAAACTCAACAAATGTACTTGTACATAAAATTTCTATGAATTGATTGATTAGCTCTTTCAATCCTACTGATTTTACTTGTACTGATTTCAAGCCTTCCAGAAAGTCTTCAAGATTTTTCTGATACCGCAACGCCAGTTCCAGATAACAACGTTGCTGTTGCAGTGGGTAATACAAATTCTCTATGCGATCTAACGTGTTGCGAATATCTGCCAAATATTTAGAATATGATAATATAGTTTTATAAACCTTTTCCTCCTCGAAGTCTTTCATAATTTCCTGACGATACTGGATTTGTTCCAGATTTTTATTTAAATTATAAAAATATTGATTTAATTTATATTCTTCCCTGCCGTCAACAATATGACTGATAACCTTATCCAGATTAAGGTCATGAAAATAAACAGGTTTGGCAATTTTTACGAACTGCTCCTGATCAGCATCAACAAAGAGTAAACTCAGCCTTTTCAATTAATAACCCCCTATTTCTTAAAGTAATATTCTGTTCATATTTGTGTCATTTATGGTATGCTTCTATCTACCCGATAAAGCCATTCAGCATAAAATACTTTTGGCATCATTATGTCCTGCACTTACCTTGATTTATCCCGTCATATGAACTATCTATAAAGAAATTGGTTGTATCTGCTTATTTCGATTTTCCCAAATTCTCAAACTCTATGCGTTATAATCACTATCAGGAGGAGCTTGATGTCTAATTCCTATGACTTACTGATTATAGGCGGTGGAATCAATGGCGTTGGAATTGCCCGCGATGCCAGCGGTAGAAAACTCTCCGTGCTCCTAGTTGAGCAAGATGATCTTGCCGCACATACATCCTCTGCCAGCACCAAACTAATACATGGTGGCTTGCGTTATCTGGAATACTACGAATTTCGCCTCGTCCGTGAGGCCCTCATGGAACGCGAACGGCTTCTCGGCATTGCCCCCCATATTATCTGGCCTTTGGAGTTTGTTCTGCCCCAAAGCCCAGATGGTCGTTCTTCCTGGCGGATTCGTGCGGGGCTTATGCTCTACGACCATCTCGCCCCACGCTCTCGTTTGCCCGGTTCAAAAGCCGTGCATTTCGGACCACATCCAGCAGCGGCAATTCTGAAGTCCGAATTCGCCAAGGGGTTCACCTATGCAGATTGCTGGGTGGAAGATAGCCGACTGGTTGCCCTCAATGCTTTGGATGCATCTGAACGGGGTGCAAAAATCCTGACTCATACGCGGCTGCTTGCTGCGCATCCGGAAAAGCAGCTGTGGAAAGCGCAACTGAAAGATCAAGGAACCGGAAAGGAAACCACTGTTTTCGCCAAGGCTTTGGTCAATGCTGCCGGACCTTGGGTCGGTGATGTGCTGGTCAAGGAGCTCGGCATTCAGACCCATAAAACCGTCCGCAAGGTCAAGGGAAGTCACATCATTGTGCCTCGCATTTACCAGGGTGATTACGCCTTTATCCTGCAAAATCCCGATAAGCGAATCGTATTTGCCATTCCCTATGAGTATGAATACACCTTGATTGGCACCACAGATATTCCCTACGATGGCGATCCAGCCCAGGTCAGCATCTCCCCGGAGGAAACGGCTTACCTATGTGAAAGTGTTTCCCGTTATTTCCGAACCCCGCTCCATCCAGACGACGTCGTCCGCAGTTATTCCGGGGTACGCCCTCTCTATGATGACCATGCGGCCAATGCTTCCGCAGTCACCCGGGACTATGTGCTGGATATGGAAGGCGGCAATGATATTCCGCCTTTGCTTTCTGTTTTCGGGGGTAAAATTACGACTTATCGGCGCCTCGCCGAACACGCCCTGTCCCTGCTTCAGCCCGTTCTCGGGCACCCCAAGGATCACAGTTGGACAGCAACAGCGCCTCTTCCCGGGGGCGATATCAGCAACGGGGATTTTGCCGGATTCGTCCGTATGCTCTCTGAACAGTACCCGTTTTTGTCGGCGCACCTGGCTTACCGTCTGGCACGTGCCTACGGCACAAGAGCTTTGAAAATATTAGGTGATGCCCGTCAGATGACGGATCTGGGTGAAGACTTTGGCGAAGAGCTGACCCAGGCAGAAGTAGATTATCTGGTCACCCAGGAGTGGGCGCGGGAATCAGAGGACATTTTGTGGCGGCGCTCCAAAATGGCCCTGCATGTGCCTGCTGACACCAACGAGAAACTCAAAGCATACCTGCAATCACCAGAAATCATCGCAAAAATCGGACAAGGAGGAGCCTGAGACCATACTGTGACAATCTTTTTTGAGGAGGATATCAAAATGTCAAAATATGTAGGGGCCATTGATCAGGGGACAACCAGTACCCGTTTTATTGTTTTTGATAAACAAGCCAACATTGTTTCCATAGCGCAAAAAGAACATGAACAAATTTATCCCAAACCCGGCTGGGTAGAGCATAATCCGCTGGAGATTCTGACGAACAGCAACGAGGTCATCGGGGCCGCCCTCGCCAGGGCAAACCTCAGCGCCAGCGATCTTGCGGCGGTAGGCATCACCAATCAGCGGGAAACCACCGTACTCTGGGATCGTCATACCGGCAAACCCCTTTGTAACGCTCTGGTGTGGATGGATACCCGCACTGACCAACTGGTACAACGCTTTGCCCGGGATGGCGGCCAGGGAAGATTTCGCAGCAAGACCGGACTGCCACTGGCCACCTATTTTTCCGGCCTGAAACTGCTGTGGATTCTGGAAAATGTGGAAGGAGCCCGACGTCAGGCCGAAAAGGGTGACGCGCTTTTCGGCAACATCAACACCTGGATGGCCTGGAATCTCACAGGAGGCCCTGACGACGGCGTGCATGTTACGGATGTGAGTAATGCCAGCCGCACCATGCTGATGGATTTGCAGACTTGTGCCTGGGACCCGGATATTCTGGATCAATTCCATATTCCCGAAGCCTGCCTTCCCAAAATCGTGCCATCTTCCGCGCCTTATGGAGAAATCAAGACCGCACCACTGCGCGGTACGCCCCTTGCCGGAATGCTCGGCGATCAACAGGCCGCGCTGGTAGGACAAACCTGCTTCGCTCCGGGAGAAGCCAAAAATACCTACGGTACCGGCTCTTTTCTGCTCATGAACACCGGCACCGAACCGGTACAGTCCAATGCCGGACTTCTGACTACGCTGGCGTATCAGTTTGGTGATGAAAAACCCCGCTACGCACTGGAAGGCGCCATCGCCATTACCGGGGCCCTGGTGCAGTGGTTACGGGATAACCTCCACTTTTTTGATGTCGCCGGACAGATTGAGCCACTGGCGCGGAGCGTACCGGATAATGGCGATGTTTATGTGGTTCCGGCTTTTTCGGGCCTGTATGCCCCCTACTGGAAAGATGATGCGCGAGGAGTCATTGCCGGCCTGACCCGCTTTGCCAATAAAGCCCATATTGCCCGTGCAGCGCTGGAATCGACGGCCTATCAGGTGCGCGACGTGGTTGAAGCCATGGAAATTGACAGCGGTATTCCTCTCAGCAGCCTGCGCACGGATGGCGGCATGGTAGTGAATGAGTTACTCATGCAGTTTCAGTCCGACATGCTGAAAGTACCTGTCCTGCGCCCGAAAATGATCGAAACCACGGCCTTGGGCTCCGCCTACGCCGCCGGGTTGGCCGTAGGTTACTGGAGTAATATTGAAGATCTCCGCGCCAACTGGGGTATTGATAAGACCTGGGAGCCGAAGATGCCCGACGCTGATCGCGACCGTTATTATCAGTCCTGGAAAAAGGCCGTTTCCCGTTCTTTTGCCTGGGTGGACTGAAAGCCGAGAAGGAGATTAAAAATGGCTGAAGATACTTCTGTAAAATTCGGTGTCAAGGCAGGGTGGCGCGCCCAGTCTGTCTGGTCAGAAATGCTGGCAGAATTTGTGGGATGTTTTGTATTGCTGGCATTTGGAGCGGGCTGTGTGGCGGTTGCCGTAGTCGGTCTTACGGAATCCCACCGGACCATGGTTATTTTTCAGGGGGCAGGGGGCTGGATGGTCATCGTCTGGGGATGGGCTTTTGCCGTGGCCATGGCCGTTTATGTGGCAGGCGGGGTCTCCGGAGCGCACATCAATCCGGCAGTCACCCTGGCATTTGCCCTCAAGGGTAATTTCCCCTGGCGAAAAGTCATACCCTACTGGATAGCTCAGGTAGCGGGCTGTTTTGCTGGGGCTGCTATTGTCTACTACGATTATTTCCGGGCTATCAATGCCTGGAATTTGGCCAACCATGTCGTCTCCCGAGCGGATCCTGGGGGCCTGACCACATTCAGCATATTTGCGACGTTTCCTGCCGCGTATTACGGAAGCCATCTCGGTCTGATGCTGCTTGATCAGATCATCGCGACTTTTTTCCTGGTGCTTTTTGTTTTTGCCATCATCGACAACATGAACGTGGGACCAGGGTCCAACCTAGCGCCATTGATGATTGGCTTTGCCGTCGCAGCTATCGGCCTGTCATTTGGTGTAGGTACAGGCTATGCCATCAATCCCGCCCGTGATTTTGGGCCTCGTCTGTTTTGTTGGCTACAGGGCTGGGGACCCAACGCTTTTCCTGGACCCCATGGATACTGGTGGATTCCCATTGTCGGTCCGCTTATCGGTGCCGCCATTGCTGTCTATTTCTACGATTGGTGCATCAGCAGAACCCTCTGCGTGCGTGCCAGGCTGCTGAAAGAACGTCAGCCCCGTGTTGAACAGAAGGGCCTCGGCTTCAAGCTGGAAAAACTGCAGAAAGCTCTGGATGAAGTCAAAACTCAAATTGATGGTGCCGACAAATAAACCCGGGAGGTGTGTCATGAAACAATTGGTCAATGCTCCGGATCAGGTTGTCACGGAAGCTTTGCAGGGCATGGCCCTGGCTTATCCTGACATGATCCGTGTCCATGAAAACCCGCATTACATTGTACGCGCCGATGCGCCCAAAAATGGTAAGGTCGCCCTGGTTTCCGGGGGTGGATCAGGACATGAGCCCATGCATGGCGGTTTTGTGGGTCTGGGTATGCTCGATGCCGCCTGTCCTGGCGCGGTATTCACCAGCCCAACCCCTGACCAGATTCAGGAAGCCTCTGCTGCTGTACATGCTGGCAAAGGCGTTTTACATATTGTCAAAAACTACACTGGTGATGTACTGAACTTTCAGATGGCTGCAGAACTGCTGCAGAGCGATGGGATAGAGGTGCGCACCGTCATCATCGACGATGATGTGGCCGTCAAAGACTCTTTATATACAGCCGGAAGGCGCGGAGTCGGGGCCACGGTGCTCGCCGAAAAAATCTGTGGGGGCGCTGCCGAGGCCGGCGCCAGCCTGAATGAAATCGCCGCATTGTGCAGTTCAGTCAATGCTTCTGCCCGTTCCATGGGTCTGGCGTTAGGCCCCTGTACCAACCCGGAAACGGGTCAAGCCAGCTTTACCTTGGGTGAAAACGAAATTGAATTTGGTATCGGTATTCATGGGGAGCCCGGGCGGCAGCGTATTCCACTGCAATCTGCAGATACTTTGACGGAAATGCTGATGATACCCATTCTCGAGGACTTACCTTTCAAAAAAGGCGATGAGATCCTGTTATTTGTCAACGGTCTCGGCGCTACTCCTTTGTTGGAACAGTATATTGTTTATCGCGCCGCTGAAACAGTTGCAAAAAAACACGGCCTCAAAGTGTCCAGGCGCCTGGTGGGTTCCTACATGACCAGCCTAAATATGGCCGGTATCTCCATCACCCTGTTGCGTCTTGACGAAACCATGCGTCAGTACTGGGACGCCCCGGTCCGCAGCCCGGCGCTGCGCTGGGGTTTATAAAACAGGAGCCTTAACATGGAATATAGCCTCAATGCACTGAATCAGTGGATTGTCTGCGCAGAGCATCAATTCAAAGCGCAACTTGCCGAGCTCAATGCGCTGGACGCAGCCATTGGTGACGGTGATCACGGCAGCAATCTTGCCCGTGGCTTTGCCAAGGTCGTCGAAAAGTTGCAGGCAGAGAAGCCAGCAACCCCCGCAGCTTTGTTGAAACTGGTAGGCATG
This sequence comes from Acidithiobacillus albertensis, assembly GCF_001931655.1. Lineage (NCBI taxonomy): Bacteria > Pseudomonadati > Pseudomonadota > Acidithiobacillia > Acidithiobacillales > Acidithiobacillaceae > Acidithiobacillus > Acidithiobacillus albertensis. The sequence goes on from NZ_MOAD01000001.1 coordinate 2,767,767, forward strand.
ACCCTGATCAGTTCCGTAGGCGGTGCTTCAGGGCCGCTGTATGGAACCTTTTTCCTCGAGGCCGCCAAGACTGCCGGGGATCAGCTTCAGCTGGACGATGCCGGGCTGGCTCTTTGTCTGCAGGCCGGACTGGCTGGCATCCAGAGACTCGGCAAGGCCGAACTGGGAGACAAAACCATGGTCGATGCCCTCAGTCCCGCCGTCAGCGCCCTGAACCACCAGGCCGGATTGGAAATGGCTGCACAAAAAGCCCGGGAAGGTCGGGATGCAACGATTCCCATGATCGCCCACAAAGGCCGGGCCAGCTATCTGGGCGAACGCGCCATCGGCCATGCCGACCCGGGAGCCACGTCTGCGAGCCTGCTTTTTGACTGTCTGGCAAAGCTCTAAGCCGCCATGAGCACTGCCGAATCCAGAATGAATACCGTCGGCCTTGTTCTGGTTTCGCACAGTCGTGCCCTGGCCATGGCCACAGAAACCCTCATTCGTCAGGTCACCGGTTCCAACGTACGGATGGCCATTGCAGCAGGGGCGGGTGATGAGGGAGCAGATCTGGGCACAGATGCTTTGCAGATTCTGGCCGCCATTGAATCGCTGGATGATCCCATGGGAACCCTGGTACTCATGGACATGGGTAGTGCGCTGTTGAGTACAGAAACCGCCTTGGGACTCCTGTCAGAACCGGTCAGGGCGCGGGTCCTGATGAGTAGCGGCCCCTTTGTGGAGGGCGCCATGGCCGCTGCCATGGCCGCCAGCGGCGGCGCCGCTCTGTCCGAGGTGCGTCAGGAAGCCGAAAACGGGCTGCGCATGAAACAACAACAATTGGCTCCCGATAACGCAACGGCCAAAGAAAATCCGCAAATACCAGCTGACTCGCCGGAACATCAGCTCAGTTTGTACTTGGCAGATCCCGCTGGCTTGCATCTGCGCCCGGCAGCCGCATTGGCAAAACTCGCCCTCGCCCGCAGCACGCCCAGCTTCATAGCAGCAGCAAAACACCCGGATAATCGGGTTTCCGCTTCCAGTCTGACCGCCATTCTGGGACTGGACCTGCGCCAGGGAGATGAAATTTATCTCCAGACTTCAGGGCCGGATGCCGATGCATTCCTGGACAGGGCAGCAGCCTGCCTGCAGGAAGATCTGCATCCTCCTGCAAAAATGCCAGTCCCTGTTGAAAATGAAGCCACAAAGCACTCTCAGGGGGCGGCTCCCGGCTTCGCCCAAGGACCCCTCATCATCCATGATGAGCTCCTGACGACAGTTCCCCGGTCCTATTGCGATGACTGTGCAGAAGCCCTTCACACATTTCTTGAGGCCGTCGCTAAAGTGCGGCGACAACTCAGCGATCACCCTATTTTGGAGGCTCAAAATGTGCTCTTGAGTGATCCTGCTCTGCTGAAAAAAACCACCTCCCTGATCCAGAACGAGCATCTGGATGCCGCCTCTGCCTGGGCACAAAGTATTTCGCAGGCCGCTTCCCAAATCGACGCCCTCAGTGACCCCATACTCCGCGCCCGGTCTGCAGATTTACGGGATTTGGGTAATCGGGTTCTCCAGGCCTTGGGAGTGACCGCAGATTTGCAGCCCTGGCAGGGGCCACCCGCTATTTTATTGGTCAATGAACTACTTCCTTCCGTAGCCTTACGCTTCGACCCCGAACAGGTTCTTGGCGTGATAGATCGACATGGCAGCGCAAACTCGCATGCCGCCATTCTCTTGCGTGGCTCTGGTATTCCCTACGTCATCAACGCGGACCCCGTTATTTTTGCGAACACTCAATATGTGGCCATGGATGGAAAAACTGGCGAATTATGGCCCGACCCCGACGCCCGGATTCTCGAAACCTTGCATGATCGGGAACAAATGCATCAGGACCAGAATTCAGCGGGTTCTTACGGCCAAATCACCCTGAGCGATGGCAGCACGCTGGAGCTTTGGGCAAACGTGGCCAGCACTGCGGAAGCAGCTGCGGCCAGGCGCCTTGGTGCTACGGGTATTGGTTTGCTGCGTACCGAGTTCTTTTTTCTCGATCAGCAAACACTTCCAGATGAAGAAAGCCAGTGTCAGTTCCTGCGACAGGTCATGGCCCCCATGCAGGGTCTGCCTATTGTGGTGCGAGCGCTCGATGCCGGAGCGGATAAGCCATTGACCTTTATGGCCTTGGGTGCCGAAGCCAATCCCGCCCTCGGCAGACGAGGATTGCGCGCTCTGCTCGCGTATCCCGACATTTTTGCCCTGCAACTGCGGGCCATGCTGCGTGCCGGCCGGGATCACAATCTCCGTATCATGCTGCCTATGGTCACCAACCCGGAAGAATTACGCAGTGCCCGAATGATTCTGGAGCAGGCGCATCAGCAACTGGAGGCTGCAGGTCTGGCGCATCGCTGGCCCGTGCCGCTCGGGATCATGGCAGAAGTTCCGGCGGTCGCGCTGTGCATGAAGCAGTTCAATGGTCTGTCGGATTTTGTGTCCATTGGCAGTAATGATCTTACTCAATACACACTGGCCAGCGATCGCAGTAATGCATTACTTCAGACCTTGGGTAATGCCGCACACCCGGCGGTCCTTGAGTTATGCCGGAAAATGGTCCAGGACAGTCATGCCCCGGTTTCGATTTGCGGAGAAGCCGCCGGGGATCCACAAATTGCCCCTTTGCTGGTGGATTGCGGCATCCGCCGCTTGTCGATGGCGCCGCTGCGACTCAGTAACGTGTACAAGCGCGTCTCTGGCACTTAATGCTGAGTACCATGGCTACAACTCAACGCACTCTCTTCGTCATAGACCAGATTACGCAACTCCTTAATCATTTTGTTGTTTTCACATTCAAGAACGGAGCCCAGATAAAGAGCATTGGCTACATCTCCGTTATCCAGCGCCAGTTTTGCCTGGCGTGCCAGATGATGTATTTTTTCATGGCGCTGCAAAATCTGTAAAAACTCGGACTGTTCGCCAAAACGCAGAGATCCGTCCCCCTTAAGCCAGCGACCCAGATGGCATTTTTCTTCGGCATCCTGTTCCAATACATGTTGCGGGATGGATTTTTGCTCGCGCATGGCCAGCAGAAAATTCTCGGTCCGTTGTCCATGACCTTCCAGCAAAGTCGGCAAAATATCAATGGAAGCATGGCTGAGCACACTCAAATTCAGATTCTTGAACTGCCGCAACCAGAGGGGAATATCTTCTCCGGGCATGGGCTTGGCAAACAAATATCCCTGCAAGTGACCGCAACCCATTTTCGCCAATAATTTAGCATGGGCTTCTGTTTCCACCCCTTCCGCTATCACATCCAGACCCAACATACGACTGGCAGTAATAACGGCTGCTACAATAGCCAGGTCCTTGGGGTCGTTGATCATGTCGCGGACAAAGCTTTGATCCAGCTTGACGGACTGGGCGGGGAGCTGCTGAAGATAGGTCAATGAAGCGTTCCCCGTTCCAAAGTCATCCAGCGCCACCCGTACTCCCAGATCATTGCAGGCAGCCAGACGCTCCTGAGCATGCAGCAGATCGTTCAGTGGTGCCGATTCGGTAATTTCGATTTCGATCTGCTCAGCAGGTAAATCGGGATATTTTCGTAGAGCTTTTTCCAGATCGTCCAGGAAACGTGCATCCAGTAAATGATGGGCACTGATATTAACGGAAACGCGCAAGGCAAGTCCTTGTTGCTGCCAGATTTGCCCTTGCCGAAAGGCAGCATCCATCACAAAAATACCCACATCCCGGGCATAGCGATGATGATCCAGACCGGCCCAGAAAGCTGCGGGACCCAGCAAACCCCGTTCAGGATCAAGAATCCGAAGTAAAGACTCAACCCCCGATACGCCACCAAAACTGTTGACGATTGGCTGGTAATACAACAGCAACTGATGATTTTTAAGTCCCCTTTCGAGCAGCAGCCGCATATTGGCCGCATTTTGTGCGGCCTCATCCAGAGTCAGACTATACAGGCTGAGCTGATCCCCTCCCTGTTTTTTTGCCGCATATAATGCCATATCCGCATGCGCCAGAAGGGTTTCTACGGATACTTCATCCAGAGGATATAACGTCACGCCCAGACTGGCACTCACATGAATCCACTCGCCATCGATTTCCACGGGCGTACGCACGGTTTCCAAAATCCGGCCACAAATGAAGTCCAGGTCGTCTGTGGAACTCAGCGACGGAAAAAGCAGCCCGAATTCGTCCCCTCCCAACCTTCCCAAGGTATCGCCAGAACGCAAACATTGCCGAATCCGCTGGGTGACAGAAAGCAGCAAACGATCACCGGCACCATGTCCAAAACGGTCATTAACCGGCTTGAAACCATCCAGATCCAGCAGCACCACCCCCAGTAAAGTCTCCTCTCGACTGGCCTGCCGGCGGGCGATTTCCAAGCGATCCATAAATAAAAGGCGGTTGGGTACCTGAGTCAAGGGATCCCGGAGCATGCGATTACGTAATTGCAAAACGATCTCGCCGAGATGGGCAAACGCCTCAAAATAATCTGACCCGATTCTGTTGAAATATCCTTTTGCCCGAGCGCCAATAAAACCTAAACCTTGCAAGTCACCCGACGAAAAGGGCAGAAACACCATCTCCTGAACGCGGGGTCGCAATTTCCGGATCCACTCCGGTGCTGCAGGATCATCACTTGAGTAAACCAGGACCTGGTTTTGTTGCAAGGCCTGCCAACAGGGATCTTCTGCAGAATAAGGGAGATAGGGCATGGACAAGCGCAAACCGGCCGAAGCTTCCAGAGTCAATAGATCATTGACTCTACTGGAGCACAGAAAATAGCCAGCCAGGGTGATATAACGACTTTTACGCGGCAAGCGCTCACATAACACCTGTAAAAGACTGGTGTTATCCGTATCTTTTTCAATACGGGTGCTTGCCAGGGTATCGAGCAATACATCAAAAACGGCGCTTCGCTCACCATCCGTTTCCCGCGCTGCCCGGGCGTAGCCGCTTAACTGACTCATCAAGTCACCCATCAGCAGGCTAATGAGGATTTGTCCCAGACGCGAATGGTGTTCGGTTGGGACGTGCTTTTCCAAAATCGGCTGCCAATGCCGCCAGTAGATGGTGTAGCCACCGGCCAGCCAGGCAGGATCAATGCCTAAATGGTGATGCTTGGCACCCAGTTGCTGCATGGCAATCTGCCAGGATGGGTTCAGTTGGTTGTTCAGAAGACCATATCCATGCTCTGCCTGACGCTGAACCAGGGCTTCAATTTGTGCTTCTGAAAAGTTTCTGAAAGCTGCGGCGGTAGCCGGATGTGAAAACAGATAGTTATAAAAATCCCGGGCCAGCTGTTCTGCACTTTGGGCAAATAAACCCCAATACTGGTCTAGTAAAGTGAAATCTTCACTATCCAGTCCCAAAAAACTGACCAGACTATCTGGCCTTTTAAGGGAGCTATTCATCGCTGCAAAAAGCCGTACAACTCCCCTGTTTAGACAGAACCGCATCCAGCACCAGGCTTTCCAGTGTTTCCGTCGGGCTTACCCCATAGAAAACACTCAGCTCCTTGAGCATTACCCATGCCCACTCTGAGAGTGCCACTTGTTTTATTACCGCCGCTTTTTGCCCGATCTGATCATTATCAGGTTTTATAGTAGACATAAATTTTACTTCAACCTCACTCATTTATTCTGATGACTATTATATTTTTTCCAGAAAACCAGCCTGGACTTGTAACGAAAATGATACAGCTTCTGGGAGGGAAGAGCAAACAGAGAACCCAAGGTTTTTCTTATATATCAAAAATGTAACGATAAGTAACAACGACACATAATAATACATTATTTTCTTAATAAGATATTTAAAGAATTCTCAGAAAATATTAAGCACTCAAAATTTTTTATTAAAAAATGCGTGTGTTTCTGGAGTATTCCGGTCGCTTCTGAATTTCCTCGGCCTTTTTACATAAATACAAGTGCTCGGCACGTTTTTTTTGATCGCGGGTGAGAGACATCCGGATTCCGACCAAACATTGACCTGCTGGAGCCCCTTCTTCTTGAACGCGAACAACCGTAACCACCGTTTCACAGGTTCCGCAGTCCGCAATGGTAAACTCAGCAAGCACATTATCACCGGGCTTGTATGAATCTCTGGGCGCATAAAAGCTGGCACCGCTGGGACTGAAATCGTGCAGTTGTCCCACCATCTCAGCACCACCCGCCTTGCGTAAGGTAATAGCGCCTTCCAGTCGTACCCGTTTGGCTCTGCGCGAGGCTCTGCGGTAGATCATACGCGGCACATCAAAATAATAGCGACCTTCAAACAAGTATTTCAGATCCGAAAAAAACATAAAAATAAAGTCACCCAATTCAACAAAAATCAGGGCTTTCTTATAGTCTTCCCGAGCCAGGACACCCTTCAAGCGGAAAAGCAGACTCTCCGATTCACAGCCATCAAAATAAAAGTGTGCGCCAGAATCATTACTGTCAGCCGAAAAAATTACGGCGTCTCCCAGCCCCTCCGCAGACCGCTCAGAACAGAGCATCGCCGGAATATTTTCAAAGACAGCTTCACCAAACTCCTCCACTAGAGTTTGCTGATATTCTGCAATACTGAGCCCGCTTCTCAGCGGCAGCATCATACCCAACTCCGTATCGTCAGAAGTCAGTCCCATATACCCTCCAGAAATAAATGGATAGGCCCCATGATCCGGATGAGCAAACACCAGGGCAATCCAGAAAAATTCAATGAAAATTTACGCTTAAAAATTCTAGACACTTTCTTATCAAAAATGTTACACCTAATGTCATAAAGGAACAAACACCCCGGCTAAAGCAACCTGTCTGGGGGTGTCCACAAGTTCCCTGGTCTGCGCTACACTGCCCCGCAATCAACCCACCACGCTCCCGGATGGAACCCGCCATGGCCCAATATGTATTTACCATGAATCACCTGAGTAAAACCGTACCGCCCAAGCGTGCGCTGCTCAAAGACATCTCTCTGTCTTTTTTCCCCGGCGCGAAAATCGGGGTTTTGGGGCTGAATGGCTCGGGGAAATCCACCTTGATGAAAATCATGGCCGGCGTGGATCGGGAGTTTGAGGGCGAAGCCCTGCCCATGCCGGACCTGAAAATTGGCTATCTGCCTCAGGAGCCCGATGTAGATCCCAACAAGACCGTGCGTCAGGTGGTGGAGGAAGGACTCGGCGAAATCATCGATGCGCAGCAACAGCTCGAAGCTGTCTATGCCGCTTATGCCGAACCGGACGCCGATTTTGATGCCCTGGCCGCCGAGCAGGGACGACTGGAAGCCATTGTCGCCGCCAGTGACGGGCACCAGGCAGAACTGCAGATGGAAGTAGCCGCTGATGCTTTGCGCCTGGCCCCCTGGGATGCGTTGGTGGGCCCGCTTTCCGGTGGGGAAAAGCGCCGTATTGCCCTGTGCCGCCTGCTGATCAGCCGTCCCGACATGCTTCTCCTCGACGAGCCCACCAACCATCTGGATGCCGAGTCAGTCGATTGGCTGGAACAGTATCTGCAGCGCTTCAGCGGGACCGTGGTGGCGGTCACCCATGACCGCTATTTCCTGGACAACGCTGCCGAATGGATTCTGGAGCTGGATCGCGGCCGTGGCTTTCCCTATAAAGGTAATTACTCAGCCTGGCTGGAGCAGAAAGAAAAACGTCTGGAACAGGAAGCACGCAGCGAAGCTTCGCGCCTCAAAGCCATGCAACAGGAACTGGAATGGGTGCGTCAGAATGCCAAGGGCCGGCAAAGCAAGAGCAAGGCGCGCCTGGCCCGCTTTGAAGAACTCAGCTCCTACGAATACCAGACGCGCAATGAAACTTCGGAAATTTTCATTCCCGTTGCCGAGCGACTGGGTAATGAAGTCATTGAATTCAAGGAGGTCAGCAAAGGCTTCGGCGACAAGCTCCTGTTTGAGAATCTCAGCTTCAAGATTCCTCCGGGTGCCATCGTCGGCGTGATTGGTCCGAATGGCGCCGGCAAATCCACTTTTTTCCGGATGATCATCGGTCAGGAACAGGCCGACAGCGGTGAAGTAAGCATCGGCGCTACCGTCAAACTGGCTTACGTGGATCAGTCCCGCGATGCCCTGGCAGCCAAAAACAATGTCTGGGAAGAAATTTCGGGAGGCCTGGATATTCTCACCGTTGGTAAATTCGAGATCCAGTCCCGCGCCTATTGTGGTCGCTTCAATTTCAAGGGGAACGACCAGCAGAAACTGGTGGGCCAGTTGTCGGGTGGGGAGCGCGGTCGCCTGCATCTTGCGAAAACGCTGATTGCCGGTGGTAACGTGCTGCTGCTGGACGAACCGTCTAATGATCTGGATGTGGAAACCTTGCGGGCCCTGGAAGATGCCCTGCTGGAATTTGCCGGTAGCGTCCTGGTCATTTCTCATGATCGCTGGTTTCTGGATCGCATCGCCACCCATATCATCGCCTTTGAGGGCGATGGTCATGTCGAATTTTTTGCCGGCAACTACCATGAATACGAAGCCGACAAAAAGCGTCGCCTAGGTGAAGAGGGGGCCAAACCCCATCGCTTGCGCTTCAAGCCGATTGTTCGCTGAATGGCAGGCTAGACCCAAAGCGCATACAAGCTTCTCAGCGAAGTTTGAGGGCCACATCCCGGAACGAAGCCAATGCGGCTTCCAGATGGTCGATGATCTCCTGCTGCAATACATCCGGCGGTGGCAGTTCGGCCAGGTCGTCCAGGCTGTCGTCCTTCAACCAGAAAATGTCCAGGCTGGCCTTGTCGCGGGCCATCAAGTCTTCGTAGCTGAAAAATCTAAACCGTTCGGTGGCAACGCGCGCGTGTCGGTTTTCTGGATGATAGCAGGCGATGAAATCCTGCAAATCTTCCAGCTTCAAGGTGCGGGTTTTCAGGGTGAAATGCTTGTTGGTGCGCAGGTCGTAGAACCACACGCCCTGGGTATGTACCTTACCGTCCTTGGGTTTGGCGTCGAAAAACACCACGTTGGCCTTTACGCCCTGCGCGTAAAAAATGCCCGTCGGCAGGCGCAGGATGGTGTGCACATCACAGGTTTCCAGCAGCTTGCGGCGGATTTTTTCGCCCGCACCGCCCTCGAACAGCACATTGTCGGGCAGCACCACGGCGGCCTTGCCGTCCAGCTTCAGCATGCTGACGATGTGCTGCAAAAAATTGAGCTGCTTGTTCGAGGTGGTTTCCCAGAAATCCTGGCGCTCGTAGGTCAGTGCGTCGCGGTCCTCCTCGCCCTCCTCGTTGGTAATGGTCATGCTGCTCTTCTTGCCGAAGGGCGGATTAGCCAGCACATAGTCCACCTTGGCGCTCGGCTCGGTAATCAGCGCATCGGAACGCGCCACCAGCGGCTCGCCATCCAGCTCGCCAATGCTGTGCAAGAACAGGTTCATCAGGCACATGCGGCGCGTATTGGGCACGATCTCGTTGCCGTGAAAGGTCTGGTCGCGCAGAAACTCCTTTTGCGCCTTGTTCAGTTGCGCGCCCGGGCGCGTCAGCCAGTTGTAGGCACCCAGAAAAAAACCGCCGGTGCCACAGGCCGGGTCGGCAATGGTCTTCATCGGCTCGGGGCGCACGCAGGTCACCATCGCCTCGATCAGCGCGCGCGGCGTGAAATACTGCCCCGCGCCGCTTTTGGTGTCTTCCGCATTCTTTTGCAGCAGCCCTTCGTACAGGTCGCCCTTGGTGTCGGTGTCCAGGCTGATCCAATTTTCCGCGTCGATCATCTGCACCAGGCGCGACAGCTTGGCCGGGTCCTGAATCTTGTTTTGCGCCTTGAAAAAGATCGCACCCAACATACCCGGCTCCAGCCCCAGCTTGTGCAGGGTGGCGAGGTAATGCGCCTCCAGCGGCTCACCCGTCTTGCCGCGCAGGCTAGCCCAGTCGAACCCCGGCGGAATCTGCGTGTCGCGGTTATAAGGCTCTTGCGCGTACTCGTGCGCCAGCTTCAGGAACAGCAGGTAGGTGAGCTGTTCGAGGTAATCGCCATAGCCCACCCCGTCATCGCGCAGGGTGTGGCAGAAGTTCCAGACTTTCTGGACAAGTGTGGAGGTGTTCATGGTAGAAAGGCCTGTGCAATAGACTGGACTCGTTGATCAAACAACGCAGCTTGCGAGCAATGGGATATAACTTGTGTCCACTGCGCTGTTACTACTCCAGCCAGCTTTCTGTATTGGCGAACACTCTTGCGGATTCTCTGCCCACGGGGTAACTGGGCAAGCTGAGTTTCAAGATGCAGATTGCACTCCAGTCCAGTCAGCAACGCGTGATTCGCCGGAAGTGTAGCTGCAGCAAGCCAAGCTTCGGTAGCTTTCGAGGGAATGCAAAACAAGCTCTTCGACCCAGTCGCTGAAATGCCCAGCCAACTCCGCAGCACAGCCTCCAGTGCAAGCACAGTATCTGAGGGTGGAGGACAAGGCTGAGCGCAGGGCAATGGTTGAAGCGCGAGTGCCGCCTGCACAACGGCATCTCCACAATCCGCATAGCTTTTGTCGGCCACATCTGCATCCAAATGCACCATCACGAGATCAAAATTGCTCAGGGTTGGGTCAGATTCGATGTGCGCCGCACCGCGCTGGCGAAACTCTTGACACCATTTGAAAACGCCGCACCAGCCACCGCCCATTTCTGGCCTTGTTGGTTCCGGCTGTAACTGATTGAGCACAATGGGGCGTTGCAAAATGGCTTTTAGCGCCGCCTCAATCACGATGAAGTCGGTTGATCCTTCCGCCACCAGCGCAATTCGGGGATCAGACATTCGGCATGGCCCCCAAATTACCCATCAGCCACAATCGTGATAAAGGATATTGCTTATTCATCGCCTGCAATTCGACGCTGATTTCAATTCGGCGCACGACCGTGTACCCCTCACTGTTACGCTCCACTGCAAACAATCTGATTTCTGAGTCAGTCAAATCCAAACCGTCGAGCACGGCTGGATTGTGCGCGGTGAACAACAATTGCCTCTGCGCATCGCCTCGCGCCAACCAACCGGAAAGCTTGGCCGTCAAACGCCCAACCAGCCGGGGGTTCAATGCCTGATCCAGATTATCGATAGCAAACAATTTGGGGGCATGGGGCGACAGGCACAGAATGGCGCAGAACAACACATATAGCGCCCCCTCACTCGCATCATAAGCCGTCAAAGTATTGCGACTTTTGCGCATGAATCGGTCGGTGAACTTCAGCACCTCCTTGGTGCGTGCCACAGAGGGCGACAAGAGTGATCCGGCAGATGAAGTGGTTTGAATATCGGCGACCCAATCCACCAGCTCGAAGACGCTATCCAATAACTCATCGTCACTGTCGAGCACCGACTTACGAAACTCGGCAAATCCCTCGGCCAAGCGTCCGCCCGCCAGTCCCACTGGATTGCGCGATTGCGGATCGCTCACCATCGCCCGCAAGGTCGGCGTATTAGGCGAGTAAATTGAGAAGTTCTGCAGCCGCTGCATCAATTCGGCAGCTGGACTGTCGGTCGGCACCTCCACCAGTTTCAACGCAGCTAATCCTGCTGTGGGCGTCAGGTTGCGCCTGTTACGCACGCCATCGGAGACAATTTCATCATTCCCGCTGGTCAGTCGCTCAGTTTTGAACGACCAAGCGGGCTCCGGATTATCCAGCGGGTTCAGCAGCGAAACCCGATAGCTGGCCGTATTGGCGTTGCTACCACTTTCCGCACTCAAACCGATATGCACTGGGACGCTCGCCGATTCAAATGAAGTCTTGTAGAGCCGGGGTACACCTGGGCGAACCCCGCGACGCAGCAGGGATTCATCGTCCACTTTGCCGCTAGCGGCCGCGCCGAGCACACCAATTGCCTCCAGGATATTACTTTTCCCCACCCCATTGGCACCGATAAAACAGTTCACCCGCCCCAGTTCTATGGTTTGCGACACGATGGATTTGAAACCATCAATCTGAACGCTGCGGATCATAGAATTCCTCCGAATGGCAGCTGAGTCTTTGTTGTGTAAAAAATATACCCATCAAAATTTGTATTCACGCTGGCTCCTTCGCCTTGCTTCTACGTGGCGTTTTCAATGTATCACGCTCCGCCCGCTCGGCGCGGATGCGAGCCAGCAGCACGCTGGCGGGTTCGTCGGCCGGGTCTTGCGGGACGAGTTGGCCAGCAAAGGCGGCGCGGAGGATGTTCTGGCGTTGGGCGGCGGATTGTTTGAGGGCAATTTCAATGGCTTCCGCCTGAACGCTAATAACAGCCAGAGTCTCCTCCAGATGCAGCACTAACGATTGATGCTCATTCTGTGGCGGGAATGGAAATGGAAGGGCTCGACATACCTCCAAGGTGAGGTTCGTTTGACCAGCGGTCGTCTTGGCTTTTGCCTTGAGCCATTGCTGTGCGATGGGTGACAGTAGATGGGCGCAGACAAACTCAGGCATGACTCCGTCCACGGCCCTAAAGATGGCAATTGCCTGATTGATATTCCACTCGGGAAATGTGTTCGGAACGACAGACACTTGCCCAAGCGGCGGTCCAACGATATTCATCAACACATCTTTGGGGTAGACCACCGAGCGAGCCAGAAAGCCCGTGTGCGTTTCTTCCGACACATACACCCTGTCGGTTAAGTCCAAGCGCCCCTCGTCGGTAAGGTTAGTGACGCGCAGAAAGGGGATTGTCTGTGCTTTCCCTGCATCCAAGCCCTTAGGCGGGGTTGTTCCCTTGGTGATGAACTCGCACAACTGCTCGCCACTCGCCCACACCCACTCCTGCGGCAGTTCCGGCAAACCGCTGGTGTCGGGCTGCACCGGCTCGGGGTATTTCTTTTGCCAGTCTTTGGGCGGGGTCTTGCCTTGCTGCTTGAGCTTGGCGAGCTGCTTGGCTTCCCAGCGGGCGCGGCGTTGGGTGAGGATGCGTTGCAGCAGTTGCGCACCCGTCTCGGCAGGCGGGTGCTGTTGCCGCCACTCGGCGGTGAGCGTGCCTTCCACGGCGGCCTTGAGCAGCGACTGGCGGTATTGCGCCAGCTTCTTCTGCGCGGCCTTGAGTTCGGCCACCCCCGCATCGAGGTCGGAGAGCAGCTCTTCGAGTTTTTCGACGATGCGGGTTTGTTCTTTGCGGGGCGGAACGGGCAACTCAAGAGTGCTCAGATTTCCCCGCGAGATACGCTTTCTGGTTGACCCGCTCTGTAGTGAATGAATGCTCTCTCGAAAGGGTGCTGAGTTGACGAAGTGCATCAACCAAGCATGGTCAAAGCCTTCGCCCTTGCCACGAACCACACACACATCGACAACCGTAACTGCGCGCTTCTTGTCGCCCGGAAAAATGCATGCACGACCCAATGGATCAGGCATACGAGCGATCAGTACATCGCCTTTTTCAAGGAAGGTGCAGCCTAATTCCGTCGCTTTCACCTGCGTCAAATAGCGATTGGACTTGTTGAGAAATCGGCCATCACCGATGTCAGCTAACTGAACAAGTCGAACCTCTCCGTGAGGATCTTGGTCTTTGCTTTCGACCCAGTCGCCATCGACGAAGACGCCCTGCTGTCCCACAAGGTCAGGCAAGCGGGCAGTTACCCATCCATGCGGCAACTCACTCACGCCACCAACTCCCGATTCATCTCGTCCATCAGTCCATCCAGTTCGGTGCCAAACACCTGCCACACGCGCTGCAGCCCGCCCTTGTCGGCCAGTTCGGCGTAATCAAAGTCGTCGCGGGCGATGCTGCAGCTGCTGGCGATGTGGTCTTTCATCAGGCGCAACCAGTCGGTCTGTTCGGGCGTGAAGGCAGTGGCGCGCTGGGCGTTGTGGCGGAAGATCCAGGTCTGGAAGCGCTTGTCCACCTCGTCGGCGAAGGGTTTGAGTTCGCCGTCCAGCCCCAGGGCAAAGCGCACCAGGCTGATGAGGTCGGTGAGCTGGCGGCGGGACTCGCTGCCTTTCACTTGCCCGGCCTGCACGCGGGCGTAGGCGCTCCACAGGCGTTCGGTGGTGAGCATCAGCGGCGGCTTGCTCAGGCACTCGTGCAGGTCTTCGATCATGGCGAAGGTGAGGGCGCGGCGCTGGTAGGGCTGCTGGTAGAAAAAATCGAGCGCGGCGATTTCGTCCTTGTGCTGCCGGATGTAGTCGGCAAAGCGTTGAATGACCGCGCGGGCTTCGCCTTCGGCCTGCTCGGAAAAGCCGGAGAAGGTGACTTGATCGAGGTTGATGTGGTCGATGAGCTGCTCGCGCTCGCGGCGGGCGTTGTCGATGGCGTCGCGGAGTTCGGGGCGGTCGAAGGGGGCGCAGGCGGCGGCCACGCGCTGGGCGCGGGCGGCGTCGATTTCTGCGGGCAGCAGGGTGTCTTCGCTGCGGGTGATGCCTTGGGCTTCGGCGTTGGCCAGCGCAGTTTGCACGATGGCGTCGGGGTCGAGCGCAGCGATCAACCCTTTGCCGAGGGCGGCCACGGAAATGCCGCCGCTGGCTTGTTCGATGCGCGCCTGCGCCTTGTCGTCGAGCTGCTTGGCCAGGCGCACGAGGCGGTTGGCGAGGCTGAGCACGGTGTCGTCGTCGCGGCTGCCCATGGCCACGCCTTGCAGCAGGTCTTTGAGCGCCACGCCGGGCTTTTTCTCCAGTGGGCGGCTTTCGGTTTTCAGCGACTTCTCCACGCCCACGGCGTCGATCAGCACGAAGCGGGCTTTGGCGCCGTCCGCGCTGTTGCTGACGCGCTTGAGACTGTCGCCGTCGAGGCTGCGCACGCCACGGCCTTTCATCTGTTCGTAGTAGCCCTTGCTGCGCACATCGCGCATGAACAGCAGTACTTCCAAGGGTTTGACATCGGTGCCGGTGGCGATCATGTCCACGGTGACAGCGATGCGCGGATTATAGTCGTTGCGAAAGCTGCTGAGGATGCTGTCGGCGTCTTCTTCGGCACGGTAGGTCACCTTTTTGCAGAAGGCGTTGCCCTGACCGTAAACCTCGCGCAGGATGTTGATGATGTCGTCGGCGTGGCTGTCGGTCTTGGCGAAGATGAGGGTTTTGGGCGTCTCGCGGCGGTTGGGGAAAATCTGCGTTTCCACGGCGATTTTCATCGCCTGGATGACCTGACGAATCTGGCTGACGTTGACCACCGAGCGGTCGAGTTCCTTGCCGGTATAGGCGGTGTCTTCCTCGGTTTCGCTCCAGCGCTTTTTGCGCGTGGCGCGGTCGCGGTGGTCCACCCATTCTTTGGCCTTCAGCTCGGCGCCCTTTTGGGTGATGTCGGTTTCGATCTCGTACACGTCATAGCCGACGTTGACGCCATCGGCCACGGACTGCTCGTAGGTGTATTCGGCGACGATGTTCTCGTTGAAAAAGCCGAAGGTGCGCTTGTCCGGCGTGGCAGTGAGCCCGATGAGGCTGGCGTCGAAGTAGTCGAGCACCTGCTTCCACAGGTTGTAGATGCTGCGGTGGCATTCGTCGATGACGATGAAGTCGAAGGTTTCCACTGGCACGGCGGGGTTGTAGCGCACCAGCTTTTGCTGCGCCGCCGTCTGCTGCACCTCGTTGAGCGACAGGTCTTCGGCGGATTCGTCGATCGGTTCGCCGCTGAGGATGGAATACATACGCTGGATGGTGCTGATGCACACCTGCGCGTGCGGGTCGATGCTGGGGCTGCTGAGACGCTGCACGTTGTACAGCTCGGTGAACTTGCGGCCGTCGTCCGGCGGCGTGTAGGCCATGAATTCCTGATGCGCCTGTTTGCCGAGGTTGCGGGTGTCCACCAGAAACAGGATGCGCTTGGCGCCGCCAAACTTGAGCAACCGATACACGGCGGTGATGGCGGTGAAGGTTTTGCCCGCGCCGGTGGCCATGTGCACCAAGGCGCGGGGCTTGTTCAGCGCCAGCGATTGCTCCAGTCCGGTGACGGCGCTGATCTGGCAATCGCGCAGGTTGCGTTCGGGCAAGACGGGCATGCGCTCGGCCAGGCGGCGGCGCAGGGTTTCCGGCTGACCCAACCATGCGGCGAACGTTTCTGGCTTGAAAAAATGGAAAATTTCCCGAGAACGTGGCGCGGGGTCGGCGTTGTCGGTGAAGCGGATGATCTGGCCGGTAGCCTCAATCAAAAAACGCAGCGGGGTGTTGTCCTTGCGCCATTTGAGGGCGGCGGTGGCATAGCGCTCGGTTTGCTTTTCGGTGACAGTGATATTTTCACCCGCGCTGTCTTTTTTGGCCTCGATGACGCCCACGGCATTACGGTTGACGAACAGCACGTAATCCGCAGGGCCGGTATCGGTAGGGTATTCGCGCACGGCGACACCCACCGCTGCGCCGAGGTTGATCTGCTTCACGTCTTGGATCACCCAACCGGCCTGCTCCAGCTTCTGGTCGATCTGTTGACGTGCCTTAGTTTCTGGAGTCATTGAATTTAGCTGTTTGCCTTTTAAGGTCTAGTGCCCAACTTCTGGTTGAATGCGGATCGTTGTAAAACATATCAATGTGATGCCACGTTAGCCAGCATTAAAGTGCTTAGAGTTCGGCAGCATCTTAAATGGATTTGGTTGAGTTCGACACCTTGACTTTCGGACAGCATCTCCTTATCTTCTCAGCCCTTAGGATTTACCCGCAGGAAGTGTTCCAATGAAGCGTACTTTTCAACCCAGCATTACCCATCGCAAGCGGACTCACGGCTTTCGTGCCCGCATGGCGACCAAGTCCGGGCGTCTTGTTCTGAAACGTCGGCGCGCCAAGGGCCGTCAGCGTCTCTGTCCGTAAGTTTATGCATCCGGCGCAGGCGCATCCTCATCGCTTTACCCGCGAGGATCGCCTCCGTCAGAAAGCGTTGATTCAGCGCACCATTAAACAAGGGCGCAAAAAAGTTTTTCCCGAGTTGGTCATGTATACCCTCCCCAATACTGTTTCTCATCCCCGGCTGGGTTTGGCCGTGAGCCGCAAGGTAGGTAACGCCGTCATTCGTAACCGGGTCAAACGTCGTCTGCGCGAGGCCTTTCGCCTGCAGCAAACGCGCTCGGCAGGACAGGATGTCATGGTGGTTGCCCGGAATGGGGCCAGACAACTCAGTATGCGCGTTATGGGTGGTTATTTCCGGCAACTGCTGGAGAAAGCATGAGCGCGCGCCGCGCAGCCGTGCTGGCGGTTCGTACCTATCAATATGCCATCAGTCCCTTGCTGGGCCATCATTGCCGCTTTTATCCGACCTGCTCCGAATATACCTGTCAGGCCATTGAACGCTATGGCATCGCCAAGGGTTCGTGGCTGGGTATCAAACGCATCGGCCGCTGCCATCCCTGGCACGCGGGCGGTGTTGATCCCGTTCCTTAATACTCTGGGGCTCCATGGAAAATCAGAAAACTTTTCTTGTCATTGCACTTGCCGTGGTTTTTTTTCTGTTGTTTCAGGCCTGGCAGGCGCAAAATGCGCCGAAACCCGTGACGCCCGCAACCAGCACCGTCAGCAAAGCGGTCACTCCCAGGGCCGCTCCCGTCACCGCCCCGACGGTTTCACCCAGTACCATGACAATACCTGCAGCCGTCAGTCAGGCCATGGCTCCGGCGCGCGGTCCCTCCGTGCCTTTCAGCACCAAGGTATTTACCGGTCATATCGGCCTGCATGGTGGAGATATCCAGAATCTTGGCCTGCGTGCCTACCCCGTAGCCACCGATAATCCTGCTCCTTACCCTATTCTGGACACAAGCTCCGCCAAACTGACGACCCAACAAAGCGGGTTTTTGGGAAGCGACGGACAATTACTCATTCCCCAGTTCGCAGAAGAGAAGCCCTCTTCGGATACGAACAGCCCGATCGTCCTGAAGGGCAAGGCCGGACCTTTGACGATCACCAAAACCTGGGTTTTCCAGCCCGATAGCTATCTTGCTGAAGAACACATCCAGGTAACCAACAGCGGAACCCAGCCCTGGAACGGCAGCTACTTTGATCAGATTCTGCGCAATGATCGCGCCGAAAGTCACATGTTCATGTCCATTTTTACGGGCGCCGTACTGATGCATGGCGGAAACTTCAGTGAAGTCAGTTTTGGCGACATGCGTGACCACCCCCACACGGAAGCAGGGCCTGGCTGGGCCGGAATGATGGACCATTATTTTCTCGCGGCCGTTCTGCCCGCCGAACAGGCGCAGCATGTGCAGGTTTATGCCCGACCCTCCGGCAGTAATTATGTGGCGGGGGTAAATACGCCTCTACCCACCCTGGCTCCGGGGCAGAGTACCACCATTACCCAGCAGATTTTTCTGGGTCCCAAACAGCAAAGTCGCCTGGCGGCACTGGGTCGGGGTCTGGAGCAGACGGTGGATTATGGCTGGTTTGCCATTATTGCCGAACCCATGCACCTGGTACTCAAATGGTTTCATGGTCTGGTTGGCAACTGGGGTCTGGCCATTATCCTTTTGGTTATTGTCATCAAGGCGATATTTTTCTATCCCTCGGCCATCAGTTACCGGTCCATGGCCAACATGCGCAAGCTTCAGCCCAAACTGGAAAAACTGAAAAAAGAATGTGGTGATGATAAGCAGAAACTGGGCGCGGCCATGATGGAGCTCTACCGTACGGAAAAGGTCAATCCGATGGCGGGCTGTTTGCCCATTCTTCTGCAAATGCCTTTTTTCATTGCCCTTTACTGGGTTCTGGTAGAAAGCGTATCACTCCGCCAGGCGCCCTTCATCCTCTGGATTCATGATCTGGCGGTGCCCGATCCTTATTACATCCTGCCGCTGCTCATGGGCATTTCCATGTTTTTTCAGCAGCGTCTCAACCCTGCGCCCGTCGATCCAATGCAGAAAAAAATCATGTCGGCTCTGCCGGTCATTTTTGCGGTGTTTTTCTCTTTTTTCCCGGCAGGTCTGGTACTCTACTGGTTGACCAACAACGTCGTTTCCATTGGTCAGCAATATCTGATCACCCGACACATCATGGCCGCCAAAGACTAGGGCGGCACGGCTTTTCGCAGCCGGGTTGTCTCATCGGTTCCTGAATCGTGGCGAGGTTCTTATAGATGCGCTATCAGCAGGGAGATACCATCGTCGCCATTGCGACGCCGCCCGGAGAGGGGGGCGTCGGCATTTTGCGCCTCTCTGGTCCAGCCGCCCTACGCATTGCCAAGGCCCTCTGCGGACTGGCCCCGGAAAGCCCGAACTGGCCCGCCCGATATGCCCATTTCCGGCGTTTTTACGGCCGCGATGGCCAGGGCATAGATCACGGTATTACCCTTTATTTCCCGGCACCGCATAGCTATACCGGTGAAGACGTGGTCGAATTACAGGGACATGGGAGTCCTCTGGCACTGGCCGCCTTAATGCAAGAATCGGTCGCTTATGGCGCCCGTGCAGCGCGGGCAGGTGAGTTTACCGAACGCGCTTTTCTCCATGGCCGTCTGGATCTGGCCCAGGCGGAAGCCGTGGCAGACCTCATTCATGCGCGCAGCGAAGCGCAGGTACGTGCCGCTTCGGCAAGTCTCGAAGGCGCTTTTTCCAAGGCTGTCGACGCCATCTATGGGCAATTATTACAACTTCTTGCCCTGGTGGAGGCCGGGCTGGATTTCAGCGAGGAAGACCTCGGCACTGCGCACGACAGCGCTGTTCATCATGGTCTCGAAACCTTGCAGAAGCAGCTGCTTCACTTGCAACAGCAAGCCCGGCAAGGTGCCCGTCTCGCCCGGGGTGGTCGCGTCATTCTTGCCGGTCGCCCCAATGTTGGCAAATCCAGCCTGATGAATGCGCTGGCCCAACGGGATGCGGCCATTGTTACACCGGTTCCCGGAACTACCCGTGACCTGCTGCGCGAGGAAATCCTGCTCGACGGCCTGCCCGTAGAACTCATTGATACGGCAGGTCTCAGGGAATCTCAGGATCTGGTTGAGGCAGAAGGTATTTCCCGGGCGCGGCAGATTTTGCAAAGTGCCCAGCTGATATTGCTGGTTGCGGACGCCCACGCTGGCTGGCAAGCAGAAGACCAGGCCATTCTCGATGCCCTGCCATCCATACCCAGATTAATTATCTGGAACAAGCAGGATCTGGTAACCCGCCTCCCCAAAGCACCGGCCCACGAAGCCTGCCTGGCCATTTCTGCGCTGGTCGGAAATGGTTTGGATGCCCTGAAAGCAGAAATCATGCTGCAGATGGGTATGGAAAACAGCGCCTGTGTGTTCAGTGCCCGGCAACGCCACGTGGAGGCACTGGCCGACACGACCGAAAAAGTGGCAGAGGCCGTGCACATGCACCATAGCGCAGCCTCCCCGGAACTGCTGGCTCAGGCGCTGCGGGAAGCGGCCAATGCCCTGGCGCAAATTACCGGAAAAATTGATGTGGAAGATATTCTCGGAGAGATTTTTTCGCGCTTCTGTATCGGTAAATAAACGCAGATCTTCATAATATAAAAAGGGCTGGATAACCCTCCAGCCCTTTTATTTTTTCAACTATTGCTAAACCTCATTCGACGCTGATTTTCCGTCTTTTGGCAGATTCCGCCTTGGGTAAGACCAGCTCCAGAACGCCATCTTTATAGGCTGCCTTACTCTGGCTGGCATCCACATCAACAGGCAACTGTACCGTCCGTGAAAAATCACCATAACGGCGTTCACGATAAATGTACTTACCTTCTTCTTCCGTATTGTTTTCTTCCTTGCTGCCGCTGATATATACCTGGTTACCATGAACCTGGACATCCAGCTTTTCCTTATCCATACCGGGTACTTCGGCGCGAATGACTATTTCGTTATCCCGGTCCAGGACATCAATATGAGCAATATGTGCGCGCACTGAACCATTCTGATTACCGTTATTTACCGGACGAAAAACGCCGGGCAAAAGGGAATCAAAAAACTGCTCTACCGGATCCACCGAACGCACCGACTGTACTGAAGAATTCTTTTCATCAACCATGGAATAATCTCCTTAATTCATCCCGGTGACCTAATCACCATGCTCCAGTTAATGGGGCTGCGAAAAACCATTTTCAAGCCCTGAGAGAAATATTGTTGAAGAAATAATTCAGTATGGATAATCCCAGCCCTCCGGCTGATCCTTGAAACGACGATGCACCCACCAGTATTGTTCCGGGGCCTTGCGAATGGCAGTTTCCAGCACGGTATTCATGGCCGTGGCGTCTGCCACCGCTGCACCCGCAGGAAAATTTTCGGGCATGGGCACAAACTCCAGTCGAAATCCCTGACCACGGGGCAGACGGTAGGCAAACAGACCGAATACCGGGCTCTGCCGGCGCAGGGCCAGCCGCCCCAGCAAAGGAGTGGTACAGGCGGGTCGCCCAAAAAAAGGGGCATAGTCTCCTTCCCGGGGATCCACATTCTGGTCCGGCAAAATACCCACCACCTGATGCTGCTGCAAAGTATGCAAAAGAGGACGAATGCCCTCTTCCTTGGACGTCAACCGTGCGCCACTGCGTCCCCGACCTGCAGCCATCAATGCATTTAACGCCGGGTTGCGGGTGTCCATATACAGCACCGTCACCGGCCAGCGATGACCAATATATTGTACGGCCGCTTCCCAGGCCCCCAGGTGGGCGGTAAACAAAATGACACCGCGTCCTTCTGCCAGCGCAGCATCCACCTGTTCCACACCGCGCACCTCACGAATCAGCCGCAAAGCCCGGGGCAGGGGCCAGAACCACAGGGGTCCCAGTTCCAAAGCCGCCTGGCCCAATGTGCGAAAATGCTGGCGTTGCAAATCGTGGCGCTGCACCAAAGAAAGATCGGGAAAAGCAATGGCCAGATTTGCGTCCACCACCTGGCGGGGTCGCCGCATAATCCGCCGGGCGACATCGCCGAGCGCGGAACCCAACGCCGCCCGCCATGAACCCGGCAAAACGGCTGCACCACGCAGCAGGGCGACAATCAACCACACCTGCAACCGCTGTCCGGGGCTTGCCCTGGAGGATTCGACTGATGATTTAGTCACCTGATTCCTGATCTGTTCCGCAAAGCGCACATCATAAACGCGGGACCGGTCTTTTGTCGCTGTCTTCCCCCCACCTCCACCCTTCGTTATATTCGGGGTATGAAGATTTCCACCAACAATGATCTGGTTATTCTGGGGGGGACTTTCGATCCCATCCACTACGGGCATCTGCGCGCCGTAGAGGAAGTCCGTCAGGCCCTCAAGACTGCCGAGGTGATGCTGATTCCTGCAGGTCACCCGCCGCATCGTAAAAGTCCCTGGGCTGCCGCCCAACATCGTCTGGCCATGGCCCGCATTGCCGTCGCCCACCACCCCCGTTTTGTCGTCAGTGATCGAGAGGTGGGACGTGAGGGGCCGTCCTATACCGTGGACACCCTCCGCACCCTGCGTCTGGAACGCCCGGATGCCTTGCTGGCCATGGTCATTGGCATGGATGCCTTTTTGCGTTTTGATACCTGGCGCGACTGGCAACAGATTCTGGAATTAACCCACCTTATCGTCACCGGACGACCGGGCTGGCCAGCTGCCGAACTCCCCGAAGCCTTGCGGCAGACCCTCTATCAACGGCGTTGCGACGATATCCACCAGCTCCACCAACAACCCGCCGGCTTCATTTTTTTTCAGACCATCACCGCACTGGAAATCTCCGCGACCAGTATTCGCAGCCTGTTGGCCAACGGCCAAAGTCCGCGCTTCCTGTTACCCGACGAAGTATTGGATTATATTGAGAGCAAGGGGCTCTACCAAAGCCCGTAATTCGACACAAAGGATTATTGCACTTGGCGACAGCAGAAAATCTCCGCGACATTATTGTGACTGTTCTTGATGAACACAAAGCCCTCGATATCAAAGCCATCGACGTCCGTAAACAGACCGACATTACGGATTATCTGATTATTGCCTCCGGCACCTCCGACCGTCATCTCAAGGCCCTGGCTGATCATGTCATGGCCCGCATGCGCGAAGAGGGCGTCCGGCCACTAGGAAAAGAAGGGCTCAGCGTGGGTGATTGGGCACTGGTGGATCTCGGCGATGTGGTAGTTCACGTCATGCGCCCTGAGGTGCGCGATTTTTATCAGCTCGAACGGCTCTGGGGAGAACTTCCCCAGATGCGTGGGCAAAACGAACGCCGCTGATTATTGATGCGGCTCCGGATTCTTGCCATCGGCAACAAAATGCCGGCCTGGGTGGAAAGCGGTGTCGCTGAATATGCAGCCAGAATGCCGCCGCAGTGTCGGGTGGAATGGCGCGCCCTGCCAATGGCCAAAAGGGGGCGCAGTGGCGACCCGATCCGGTGGCGGCGTGAAGAAGGCGAGCGAATACGCAGTGCCACGCCTGCAGGGTCCGAGAAAGTCGCTCTGGAAGTGGGTGGCAAAGTTCTGAGCAGTGAAGCCTTGGCGCAGCGGATGGATGCCTGGTTTCTGGGTGGCCGCGACGTCACCTTCTGGATCGGCGGGCCGGATGGACTGGACCCCGAACTACACGCTGACTGGCAATGGTCACTGTCGGCATTAACCATGGCACATCCTGTTGTGCGGGTAGTTTTAGCGGAACAATTATATCGGGCCTGGAGCATTCAGGCCGGATTACCTTATCATCGTGGCGCAGAGGAGTGACGCTGACGTGAAGCAAATGTGGATAAAACCGGGAGTCATCCGGATAAGTATTGCCCTGACCCTGAGTCTCGGACTGAGCGCCTGTGCGCAAATGGTGGAAGTCAGCCCCCAGCAGAGCAGTTCGGATGCCATTGCCGTGCAGGCAGGGCGGGAGCACATTCTGGCCCTTTCACCCGCCGTCAATGATGCCCAGCTGGCACCGGTTAAAAGCGCATTGACAGCGGCTCAATCCGCGCAGTCCCGGGGCGATTATCTCCTGGCAGAGCGTGAGACCCTGCTGGCGAAAGTATTGCTGGATAATATTCAGGTTCGTCTCAAGAGCTCTCCCGGCAGCAGCCAGCGTCAGGCCCTGCAGAGCCAGATCGCCAATCTGCAAAGCCAGATCGCCGCAACCCACCAGCAAATAGATGCCACCAAGGCACAAATCGCCAAGGAGTCTCAATAATGCGCGCCCACGCTCTGATTGCTGCCGCCCTGTTGTTGTCATTTCCCGCGCTGGCCAGTGCTGATGTCGCAACCACCCGGGTATTACAACAATCCCTGCAACGCCTGCACAATGCCCAGCGCAGCGGCCCAGCCATTCCGCCAGCTACTTTATCGGCCTTGCAGGAATCCCTGCAAATGATGACTCGTGATCAGGTCAATCCGGCAATATTTCAGGTCGACAAAGCCATTTTTGACGCCCGGATGGCGGGCCTGCAGGAACAGCGCCAATCTATTCATCAACAGACCAGCCTGAATAAGCTACAACAGCAGGTGCAGTCCCTGACCAGGCAGCATCAGGCCCTGCAAAATGAATATGCGCAATTACGCCAGCAATTGGCCAGCAAAACCATGACCGGCGCGCAAACCCAACATTTGCAGGCAGAAATTCAACAACAAAAACAGATGCTACAGGCTGAAGAAAAGCATCTCGCCAGCCTTGCAAAACAAGCGCCAAATTCGCTAAACGGCTTATCTAGCAGTACCGCCATTACCAGCACCACGAGCCTGCCTGCTTATGGCAAGGCTTTGACCGTATATGCCCGGGTGCAGGCCGCCAGCGATGGGGTGCATGTCTCCATGCCTGCCGATAGTCTTTTTGGCAGCGATAACCGCCTCAGTAGTGATGGTGAACAACGTTTGCAGGCTATTTCCCGCATTCTCAAACAAAGTAATGCCCATGAAATTCTGGTGCGGGTAGCGCCCCAGCCGCTGGGAGCCAATGCGGCCACCCAGCGCGCCGAAGCCATTTTGCGCAATCTGCGGCGTAATGGCGTCCCCGACCAGTCTCTGGCCCTAGCGACGGGGTCCGGCCTGGCAGCGGGAACCGCCGAGCTGCTTCTGGTGAATGCCAGCCCCACTTCGTGAGCAAGCTGATTCTGGCATCGGCTTCTCCCCGGCGACTGGCCCTGCTCCGGCAACTGGGCTATGACCCGCAGGTGCAGGTTGCGGATGTCGATGAAACCGCACAGGCCGGTGAACGCCCGGAACATCTGGCGCAGCGCCTGGCGCGCAGCAAAGCCACGGTCCTGGCCGGAAGTCATCCAGAAAATCTGATTCTTGCCGCCGATACGGTGGTTGCCCTGGCCGGACAAGCATTTGGCAAGGCCCGCGACGCTGCCGACGCCTATGCCATGTACGCGAAACTCGGCGGGAAAGACCATCAGGTCCATACGGCAGTTGCCCTGCTGCATGATGGACAGGTCGATGCAATCCTGCACAGCAGCACCGTGCGCCTGCGCAACATGAGCCCCCAGGAAATGGCGGATTACTGGGCCAGCGGGGAACCCGCAGACAAGGCGGGGGCCTATGCCATACAGGGCCTGGGTGCGATTTTTGTCGAACATCTTCAGGGCTCGTTCAGTGGCGTCATGGGCTTGCCCCTTTTTGAAACAGCCCGGCTTTTATCTCAATGCGGCTTTCCGCCACCCGCATTTTCAGGATCCACATGAGCGAAGAACTTCTCATCAATGTCACTCCCCAGGAAATCCGCGTCGCCCTGGTAGATAACGGCGTACTCCAGGAACTGCAGGTAGAACGCAGCGGCCATCGCGGACTGGTCGGGAATATATACAAAGGCGTCGTGCGCCGGGTATTACCCGGCATGCAGGCCGCCTTCGTCGATGTCGGACTGGATCGCACCGCCTTTTTGCATGCCGCCGACATTCAGGATGACAGCGAGGAACTGAACGGCGAAACCGACATTGAAACACGCCCCGGTCATCATGAAGTCCGCAATGTTTGTACCCTGTTGCACGAAGGTCAGGAAGTTCTGGTCCAAGTCATCAAGGATCCGGTCGGCAGTAAGGGCGCGCGGCTGACAACGCGGATTACCTTGCCGGGAAGATACCTTGTCTACATGCCCTTTGTTCCCCGTATCGGGGTTTCCACCCGCATTGAGTCGCCGGAAGAACGATCCCGGCTCAAGGACGAACTCAAAGCCGCCATTCCTGCTGATGAAGCCGGTGGCTACATCATCCGTACCCTGGCAGAAGGAGTTGAACATCAGGACTTTGTCGGGGACATTGATTTTCTGCGCCGCCTGTGGAGTTCAATCCGCCGCCAGTTGGAAAACAGCAGTGCGCCCTGCCAGATTCACAGTGATTTGAATCTCGCCATGCGCATGATGCGCGATGTCATGTCGGACAACATCGAGCAGGTGCGCATTGATTCCCGTGAGACTTATGAGGCGGCAGTGGGTTTTTGCCAACGCGTCATTCCGGAAGTCGCCGACCGCATGGAGCACTATAGCGGCGAGCGCCCCCTCTTTGATCTCTATAATGTGGAAGATGAAATTGAAAGGGCCTTGCAAAGCCGGGTCACCCTCAAATCCGGCGCTTACCTGATCATTGACCAGACCGAGGCCCTCACAACGGTGGATGTAAATACCGGGGGATTTGTCGGGCGCCGCAATCAGGAAGACACCATTTTCAAAACCAATCTGGAAGCTGCCGCTGCCATTGCCCGACAAATGCGTCTGCGCAATATTGGCGGCATGATCATCATTGATTTCATCGACATGGATGATGAAGAACACAAAAGACGGGTGCAGCGCGCCCTGGAAAAAGCCATTCAGAATGACCGCACCCGCTGCAATATTACCCAGATTTCAGCCTTGGGCCTGGTGGAAATGACCCGCAAGCGCACCCGCGAAAGCCTCCGCCAGACCCTGTGCGAACCCTGCTCTTATTGTCATGGTCGTGGTTTTCTGAAAACGGCAGAAACCATCTGCTACGAAATCCTGCGGGAAATTGTCCGGGAAAGCCGGGCTTATCCTGCCGAGCGCTTTGTCGTATTGGCTTCACCCATGGTTATGGAAAAACTGCTCGACGAAGAAAGCACCAGCCTTGCGGCGCTTGAGGAATTCATCGGCCGCCCCATCAAGGTACAGGCAGAAGCCACCTATACCCAGGAGCAGTACGACATCATTTTGATGTGAATACTAATCCTACCCCCTCAATCTGGACCTTGCGTGATAATCTGTGGCCGCAGGCGGGCAATAATTTTCGCGCTTAATACGGCACCCAGGGCGGCCGGTCCCGGAAAGGGACCATGTGCTTCGCGAAAAGCGACAATGGCCGCAGCACGCTTTTCTCCCACACCTTTCAAACAACGCAACTGTTCAATACCGGCCTGATTGATATTCACTTGGGGTGGACAGTTTTTACCTTTACCCCAGGCCATGTTGACGCCCAGCAAAGTTGTCAGAAACAGCACCAAAACATAGCGCCACAACGACGGCATGCTAGCCTCAGCCCTGTAAGGCCGCCCGAATCTGATCTCCCATGGCAGCCAGCTCCGCTGCCGGCGTATCCGTAGCATGGGCAAAATTCAGGTCCGGAATAGCGTTCATGGGAATCAAATGGACATGGGTATGGGGAACTTCCAGTCCGGCAACCATAATCCCGACCCGTTTGCATCCGGTGACTTTTTCCAGCGCCGGAACCACGCGTTTGGCAAACGGTAATAGTCCGGCGAGGGTCTGATCATCCAGGGTGAAAATATAATCATGCTCCTTTTTGGGAATAACCAGGGTATGTCCGGGACGGACTGGGCGGATATCCAGAAAAGCCAGATAATGTTCGTCTTCCAGCAGCTTCTGGGCAGGGATCTCGCCGGCGATAATACGGGTAAATAAAGTGGTCATGCTTCCTCCTTCAATTGTGCCAAAACCAATTCTGCAGCATCCAGGGTGGCCTTGATTTCAGCATCACCATGCGCCGCAGAAACAAACCCGGCTTCGTAGGCACTGGGTGCCAGATAGACGCCTTGCGCCAAAAGCCCATGAAAAAAACGCGCATAGCGCTGGCTGTCGGCACGCATGACCGCATCAAACCCGCGTACAGGTTCGTCGCTGAAAAACCAGCCAAACATGGCCGGAACCTGATTAATCTGTAACGGAACAGAGGCAGCCTTGGCGCGCTCCGCCAGTCCGTCACATAATTTTCGGGTTTGCACGGCCAGTTTGTCATGAAATCCCGGCTCGCTCAGCAACTGCAAAGTCTTTAGGCCCGCCGCCATCGCCACCGGATTCCCCGACAGGGTCCCCGCCTGATAAACCGGGCCGTTAGGGGCCAGATATTCCATGATTTCCCTGGAACCGCCCAGTGCTCCCACCGGCAATCCGCCGCCGATGATTTTCCCGAAAGTCGTCAAATCCGGGCGCACCCCATAAAGGCTCTGGGCACCTCCCAACGCCACCCGGAAACCGGTCATGACTTCATCAAATATCAGGATCGTTTCATACTGGTCACAAAGCGCTCGTAAGCCTTCCAGAAAACCTGGCTCTGGTGGCACACAACCCATGTTGCCCGCTACCGGCTCGACGATGATGGTGGCCACATCAAAACCATATTGCTGCATCATTTGCTCTACAGCAGACAAATCGTTGTAAGGCAGGACCAGGGTATCCTGACTGACTTCCCGGGGGATCCCGGCACTGGAGGGCTGCCCCAAGGTCAGGGCGCCGGAACCGGCCTTGACCAACAAACTGTCACTATGGCCGTGGTAATTCCCCTCAAACTTGATGATTTTATCCCGGCCGGTATAACCCCGGGCGAGGCGAATAGCCGACATCACCGCTTCGGTGCCACTGGAGGTCATGCGCAGCAACTCAATACCCGGAACCAGACGGCAAACCATTTCGGCCATGTCCACTTCAATAGCGGTGGGGGCACCAAAACCCAAACCCTTGTCCACCTGGGCATGAACGGCGGCCCGGACCTCAGGATGATTATGACCGAGAATCATCGGCCCCCACGAACCTACGTAATCTATATAGCGTTTGCCTTCCACATCCCAAAAATACGCGCCTTCGGAATGGTCCATAAAGATGGGATCTCCGCCCACACCACGAAAAGCCCGTACCGGAGAATTCACACCGCCGGGAATACACTGCCGGGCTGCCTTGAATAAATCGTGAGAAGTCTGGGTCATCATTACTCCTTGGGAATATTCCTGGGATGATCAAATAATACCGCAAAGCGCCGAGCGGCCGCTTCCACCTGTTCCGATGCAAATACCCCGGAAATCACCGCCAGGGCATCAGCACCTGCAGCAATCAGCGCTCCTCCATTATCCTCGGTAATGCCGCCAATGGCGACCAGTGGAATATTCAGTTCCGCTCGGGCCTTTCGCAAAACCTGCAGATCTACGCGAGGGGCCTGCGGCTTGCTCGGCGAGGCAAAAAAAGCACCAAAAGCCACATAATCCGCCCCTGCCTTCACGGCTTCCCGGGCTTTATCCAGCGAAGCATAGCAGGATACGCCAATGCACAGATCACGACCAAAGGCCTGGCGTAACTCGGCCAAAGGCGCATCTTCTGCGCCGACATGCAAAGCCGGAGCCTGAACCGCTCTCACCAGATCGGGGTCATCATTCACCACAAACAGCGCACTATACTGGGTGCAAAGTTCACGCAAGGCACCCGCCTGCCGCCGTCGCCGCGCATGTTCCTGCCAAGGGTCGCCCTTATCCCGATACTGCAGGATCCTTGCCCCACCCCGTAAAGCGGCTTCGGCTTTGTCCAGGAAAACCGCTTCCGGCATCCAGTGCGGATCGGTAATAGCATATAAACCGGCAATGGCTTTGCGTGTTTTTACAGGCATTTCATGAACTGCTTTCAGGATGATAAAAACGGTTGGGGAAAAACTGGCCACTCCCCAGAGGATAGGCATGCAGCAGCGCGTCATGGGTGAAAGCCAGGGCCGCTTCTATAGCCTGCATCACCGCCTGGCCCTTGGCCAGACCCGCAGCAACCGCTGAAGCCAGGGTACAGCCTGAACCATGATATTGATGCGGGAGGCGTTCCTGAATAACAGTCTGCCGCAAAATGCCCCCCTGAAAAACCAGGTTTTCCAGCCTCGGGCCTTCGCCATGCCCCCCGGACAATAAAACCCATTGGGCACCCTGCGCATTGAGCAGGACGGCGGCAGCCCGCACGTCTGCTGCACCCGTCAAAGCCAGCGCCTCAGGACCGTTGGGCGTGATAATGCTGACCTTTGGCAAAAGTTCGCTGCGCATCGCCTCCAGCAATCCCGATCCCGCCAGGGAAGTCCCTCCACCAGCGGCCAGAATCGGGTCCAGCACCACAGGAATCTGCGGGTAAGCATCCAGGAGTCCGGCCAAGGCTCTGACCATCTCAGCGGAGCCCAACATCCCGATCTTGATCACCCGTACTGGAATATCATCCAGAATGACCCGGGCCTGCTGCAGGCATTCCGCCGGGTTCACCAGACTAAAACGCCGAACATTGACTGAGTCCTGAATGGTCAGCGCAGTAATGGCAGTGCAGGCGTGGACACCAAGACGGGCACAAGTTAACAGATCAGCCTGTATGCCTGCGCCAGCACTGGGGTCGGAACCGGCAATACTGAGCACAACGGGAGGTATTTCAGCGCGTTCGGGCATTAACATATTGTGCATGGACAAACCTCAAATCCGGCAGGAAAATTGCTTTCACTTGCCACGCAAATCCTATCCTAACGACATCATTCATGGAGGAAAACCACATGCGGCAATTGCCGGAGTTGAGTCTAGCAGAAAAACTGGTCCATACGGGATTTATTTTCCTGGTGGGGTTGGGCCTTTTGGTCGCAGAAGCCTATGTATACGTTACAGTAGGTGGTAATAATGGCCTTACAGTACATGCTGTTGCCGAACATTATTATGGCAATCGCAGTTCCAGCACGCTGCAAACCGTCCTGCCGCGCATGATGGGTTACGCAGGGATGTCGGCAGCTGATAAACCGAAAATGGTTGCCGCCGTCAATCACTGGATTGCTTCGGGCGAAACCGAGGCGGATTACAATCAGGCCATCAAACCCTTGATCGCCGGAAACTGTTTGAAGTGTCACAGTGTTGCCATGACCAAGGTCCTCCATAACCCGCCTTTGGTTACTTACGGTGACGTCAAAACCGTGGCTAAGGTCGATACGGGCATGAGCCTCAGTACCATGCTGCTGAACGGTATGATTCACCTGACCATGCTCGGCGTAATCTTTTGGGTGGCTGGCTGGATATTCAGCAAATCGCGCTTCCCCAACAGCATCAAATATCCATTAATTATAATTCCTTTTATTGCCATGCTCGTGGATTTCAGTGGCTGGTTCCTGACCCATCAGAATCCGGCTTTCGTCTGGCTGGTACTGATTGGTGGAGCACTGTCCTGTCCAATTGCCTTGCTGGAAATGCTCCTGAGCCTGATCCAGATGTGGTTTGTGAAGCCGCGACTTCAAGCTGCCTGATCAAATTGTATCCCCCAGAAAGGTCAGCCCCCGCATGGGGGCTTTTTCGTCAGATTGTGCTGTATTTTCTGTGGATAACTTTGTGGATATAAAACATAGAGTCCCGAATTTTCAGGCCTGTTACATTTTTGAAACGGTTTTTCTCCCTTTTTAAATTTATTTTTACATTAAAAACAATATATTAAAAAACATACCGAAAGCATATTAAGAACAAAGCGCCATAAGCTCCTTATAAACACTTTGTGGAAAACTTATTCATCCCGCTGCGGTTTCAGAGTGCCCGCACAGAACTCAAACGCCTTTCGGAGAGCCGCTTTTCCGAGCCTTCCCTGCAACCCGGGCAAACAGGCGGTCATAAAAAGCAATGGGTAAGTGCCGCAAAATCATTCCCACTATCCCCATCTGCCAGGGCACAACCAGCCAGGCCTGACCACGGTCGATGGCCCTGCGCATTCTCTGCGCCGCCTTCTCCGGAGCCATCAGCCAGGGCATGGGATAGTGATTGGCTGCCGTCATCGGGGTGGCAATATAACCTGGAGCGATACAACAGACGCGGATACCCTGAATCCTCAATTCCAGTCGCAGACTTTCCAGATAGGCAATCACCCCCGCCTTGGAGGCACAATAGGCAGCTGCTCCAGGCAGGCCGCGAAACCCGGCGACACTGGCAATTCCGGCAATGCGCCCACCCTGCGCCATATAAGGCAGAAAGGCCGTACAGGTGTTATCCATCCCGAGCAAATTGGTGGTGATGATTTCGGCAAAAACCGGACGATCATTCAGCTCTCTGGCCAGAGTCCCATGACTGATTCCTGCATTGGCAATCAACACCTTGATTTCACCAAATTCATCCGAAAAATTTAACGCGGCCAGATCCAGACTTGTCACATCACCCACATCAACTTTCAGCACCCGCACAATAGCACCTCGGGACCGCGCCAGAGTCGCCGTAGCTTCGAGGTTCTGCAGACTGCGCCCCAGGAGTAACAGCGGCCGGTCCGGTTCCGCATAAGCCAGTGCCAAGGCCTGTCCGATCCCACTGCCCGCTCCGGTAATTACGACAGATCCCTTCGCCATAAAAATTCTTCCTTTGTAAGATCAGCGAGATACCACAGTTAATGACTTATCCTGTTTCATATGTAAATCGGATCATGAATTATTATTAAAAATATCATAAAAAATTATTTTTATCACTGTTAATTAATTATATCTTTATAAATCATATAAAACAGAATAAACAAATAAATCATTTAAAAAACATGATGATAAACTATTAATATTGAGCTTTACAGGGATAGATAAA